>NGFI01000004.1:0-185923 GCA_002215645.1 Gemmatimonadetes bacterium 2013_60CM_65_52
GACGACGAGGGGCACTTCGGACTCGCGGCTCACGACTATTCACATGCGACCGCGCCGAACCGGCGATATGCGGACCTCGTCACCCAGCGGCTGGTGAAGGCCGTACTCGACCATACGGCGGCGCCGTACTCCGATGAGGAGCTTGCCACGATCGCGGCGCATTGCACCGAGCGTGAAAACGCGGCCAACCGTGTGGAGCGACGCACGCGCAAGAGCGCGGCAGCCCTTCTGCTCGCTCCCCGCATCGGAAGCGTCTTCGACGCCATCGTCACCGGCGTCAACGCCAGCGGTACCTTCGTGCGTTTGTTATCGCCCCCCGCGGAAGGCCGGGTAGTCCGCGGGCAGGCTGGAATGGACGTGGGCGAGCGCGTTCGCGTGCAGCTGCTCTCCACCGACGCGGCTCGGGGGTATATCGATTTTGAGGGGGTGTCGCAAGCGAATTCCGGCGGACCTTACCCGGCGCACCCCGCCCGTGATAGGATGAATGGTTGAATCTGAGTCGGAGCGCGCGTCGTAGGGCGCGACACTCCCGGGAGATTGGATCATGACCACCGCACTATTTCGCCGACTCCTCGTTCCGGCGCTGACTCTGCTCGGCGCGGGCATCGTGCCCCTCGCCGCGCAGGAGGCCCAGCCCAGGCCGGACCCTCGGTACGTCGCCAAGGCACGCGCCGACAGCGCGCGATATCCCTACACCGAAGCCGACGTCCACTTCATGCAGGGGATGATTCACCACCACGCCCAGGCGCTGGTCATGGCCGGCTGGGCATCGTCACACGGGGCCAGTCCGGCGGTTCTCACCCTCTGCGGGCGCATCATCAATGCGCAGAACGACGAGATCCGCTTCATGCAGATGTGGCTCCGCGACCGGAACCAGGACGTTCCCGCGCCGACGCCTGGCCCGATGAAGATGAAGATGGACGGGATGGAGCATGAGATGCTCATGCCCGGGATGCTGAACGATGACGAAATGAAGGAGCTCGATCGGGCACGCGGCGTCGACTTCGACGTGAAGTTTCTTCGCGGCATGATCAAGCACCATTCAGGCGCCGTCGACATGGTGAACGAGCTGCTCGGCACCTACGGTGCGGCGCAGGACGAGATCACCGCCAAGTTGGCGCAGGACATCCAGATCGATCAGACCACGGAGATCACGCGCATGCAGAAGATGCTCGCGGCGTCCCTCGGTCTGACCGGTCCGGCATGACACGGACACAGGACTCGCGCAGAATTCACCCAGATCTCGATAAGGAATGATCATGTTTTCTCCCCAACGCGCTCATACGTCGCGTGGACGCCTGCAGCGCATTCCGCTGCTCGCCGCTGCCTTCGCTGCTCTTGCGGGCTGTTCCGCCGCCACATCATCGTCCGGCGCCGACGCTGGCGGTGCCGGCTGGATGGCGTCCGTCCCCGCGCCCAATCCGGATCCGCGCGTCGGCCTCAAGGCCGGCCAGTTCGACGCGCAGGAGGCCGTCTGGAACATGCGCGTCCTCTCACGCACGCGCCCGTCGGAGAAGTTCGTCGGCAGCACCATGTCCGACCTCGCCTTCCTGGGCAACTACGCCATTCAGGGCAGCTACAACGGCTACCAGATCTGGGACGTCAGTAATCCCACGTCGCCGGTGCTGACGGTGGCCAACTTCTGTCCGGCATCGCAGAGCGATGTCTCCGTCTACCGCAACCTTCTCTTCGTCTCCGCTGAAGGCAACACGGGCCGCGTGGACTGCGGTGCCCAGGGCGTCAAGGACACCGTCAGCGCGGAGCGCATTCGCGGCATCCGCATCTTCGACATCACCGACATCGCACATCCACGCAGCGTCAAGAACGTGCAGACCTGCCGCGGGTCGCACACGCACACGGTCGTCGTCGATCCCAATGACCGTGACAACGTGTACGTGTACGTCTCCGGGTCGGCAGGCGTTCGTTCGCCGAGCGAGCTGTCCGGATGCGTTCACAATCCGGACGATCCGAACACGCCGGAATTCCGCATCGAGGTCATCAAGGTTCCGCTCGCGAATCCCGAGCAGGCCGCGATCGTGAGCTCACCGCGCATCTTCAACGACCTCAAGCGCGTCACGTCGCACGGTGCGTCTCCCGAGGATCGTGCGGCAATGGACGCCGCGCGCGCACGGGGTGAGTTCATCGTCAGCATCTTCGGCCAGGATCAGATCCTGCCGGGCCAGATGACACGCGTCATGCTCGACAGCGTCGTCAAGGCGCGCGGCGGCGCAGGTGCCGCTGCGGCGACAGGAGCCGACAGCGCCGCTCTCCGTGGCGCCCTGCCGGGCATCATCGCGCGAATGCTTGGCCAGCGCAATGCTCCGAACGCTGCGCGCCCCGGTGTTACCTCGTGTCACGACATCACGGTGTATCCGGCCATCGGACGCGCCGGCGGCGCCTGCGAGGGCTACGGTCTGCTTCTCGACATACGCGACGTGGCACATCCCGCCCGGCTCTTCGCCGTCTCCGACACCAACTTCTCGTACTGGCACTCGGCGACGTTCAACAACGACGGCACCAAGCTGCTCTTCTCGGATGAATGGGGCGGCGGTGGCGCACCGAAGTGCCGCGCCGGCGATCCCAGGGAGTGGGGCTCGGACGCCATCTTCGCGATCGAAGACAACAAGCTGGTGTTCCAGAGCTACTACAAGCTGCCCGCGGTGCAGACGCCGCAGGAGAACTGCGTCGCCCACAATGGCTCGCTCATTCCGATCCCCGGACGCGACGTGATGGTGCAGGCGTGGTATCAGGGCGGCATCTCGGTATTCGACTGGACCGATGCCAGGCATCCGCGCGAGATCGCGTTCTTCGACCGCGGCCCCGTCGACTCCACGCGCATGGCGATGGGCGGCTCCTGGTCCGTGTACTGGTACAACGGCGCCATCGTCAGCTCGGAGATCGCGCGCGGTCTCGACATCGTGGCCCTCACGCCGAGTCCGTTCCTCTCGCAGAACGAGATCGATGCGGCAAACACGGTCCATCTGGACTACCTCAACACACAGGGACAGCCGAAGCTGGTGTGGCCGACCACGTTCGCGCTGGCGCGCGCGTATGTCGATCAGCTCGAGCGGACACGTGGGCTGTCGGCAGATCGCATTGCCGCGGCACGTCAGGCGCTCAACGGCATGAATGGGACGTCCGGTGCATCGCGCCGCGAGGCACTCACGCAGCTCGCGTCGCGGCTCGATAGCGATGCAAGCGGCAGTGATGCGGCAAAGATTCGCACGCTTGTGGTCGTCGTGCGCGATCTCGCGTCACACTAGATCGGCAGGATGGATGTGATAGAGCCGCCGTCTCCGCACTGGAGGCGGCGGCTCTGTCGTTTTCGAGGTAGGTGGGCCGTCGGCAGACTTCGGTGCGCGTCGGGCTGCTCCCCGCGCGACCGCTCGCTCGCGCACTGCGCTCCGCTCACTTCACTTCGCCGGCCACCCGCTTCGCGGGTACCCGGCCGGCTCAGAGATCGCGCCTGGGAGCAACCCCACGCGCTGAATCGAGCGTCGCCGGCAGACACTGGCCGCATAGCTTAGCAGTGACCACGACTCGCGAGACTCATCATGCTCTTCATGATCATCGAGCACTTTCGCAACGATGACCCCAAATCGGTCTACGAGCGATTCCGCCAGCGCGGGCGTCTGGCGCCCGAGGGACTGGCGTACATCAACAGTTGGGTCACGCCGGATCTCGCGCGCTGCTTTCAGGTGATGGAGTGCGATGATCGAGCGCTGCTCGATCAGTGGATGGCGGCGTGGGACGACCTCGTGGACTTCGAGGTGATCCCGGTGATCACCTCCGCCGAGGCGGGGCGTCAGGCTACTCCTGAGCGCGATCTCTGAGCCGGCCGGGTACCCGCGAAGCGGGTGGCCGGCGAAGTGAAGCGAGCGGAGCGCAGCGCGCGAGCGAGCGGTCGCGCGGGGAGCAGCCCGACGCCCAACAGCGAGCGGGAATGTAGTACGACCTACATCCAATAACCCCAGCTATGCGTGGCAACCACATACACCGAAAGAGCCGCATTCGTCGTAGCATGCGCGATTATCAGATCGCCGAGTGAGCGCGTGCGTCGCATCCACAGGTTGTAGATGATGCCGGTCAGCAGCCCGACCTCCCAGTACGGCCCGTGCTCGGCTGCGAATAGAAGCGCCGTGGCCCAGAATGCGAACGTTGTGTATTGCCCGAGTGGCACGCTCTCGAACCGGGAACGCTGGAGCCATCGCGGCAGCCATCCCCTCCAAAATAATTCCTCGATCACGGGCACGATCAGCACCGCTCGCAGCGTCCGCAACATCAGCAGCGGAACCGTGAGGTCCGTGGGCGCGATTGACGTCTTCAGCCGTCCGGTCACGGCATTCTGGAATAGCGGGCTGGCGCGCCACCCCGGAATCAGGATGTCCGGCGCAATCCAGAGCGCGCATACACCCAGCCCGACCGCCACGCTGAATACCATCCGCGGCGCTCGAGTCGGCAGAACACGTCGGGAAAACAGGCCGATGGACCCGAGCAGCACGAGATCGCGCACGATCTCCTTCGTGGGCTGCGCGAGTGGAATCGCGGAGTCCACGCCGAGCCAAACCATGAACACCGCGAACGGGCCGGTCCAGGCAAGACTGCTGCGGAATGGCGAGGACGTGTCGACACTGTCGTTCATGACCGAGCAAACCTGCGCCGTAACGCACCTCTTGCCAACCCGCCCGCCAGGGCCGAACGTCACGGTTCAGGCCGATCAGGACGACACCCGACCCCACCCGGAGTGACTTCATGACCACGTTACGCGCCCTCCCTATTGCAGCCATGTTGGTCGCCACGATGAGCTGCTCCGTTGCCGATTCCCTCGGCACCACGCCTGCCCTCACCATGGCGCGACAGCTCGAAGGCACATGGCAGACAGCGGTTCCGGTCACATTCTACTATCAGACCAACTTCTGTACCGGCAAGAGAGAAACCGTCGCGCAGTCGAAGTGGAACGTCACGTGGACGCTCACTGCCGTATCGGGCTTCGAGAACGTGCTCGACGTCGAGATGCGCTTCACTCGCGCGAGCTCCACGCCAGTCGCGAGCAGCTGCGGGAACGGAGGCAATGGGTGGGTTCCATTGGTGTCGCCGACGTTCTTTCGGGCCACCGTCAGCAGCTCCGCGTTCACCGCATCCGATTCACGGAGCGGCATCAATGTGCCGGGCAGCTATACAACGGATCTGATGTCGGTCACGTGGAACCACTGGGAATGTCTCATCTACTGCAGTGGCGAGTTCACGAATGCGAGTGAGCTCAAGCTCGTTCGCCAGCGCTGACCCTTTCAATGCACCGTCATCGCACGCTTCTCGTTGGCGTCGTATGCGGGTTCCTGGCAACGCCCGGATACGCACAGAAGCTTCCGCCGGCCGCGCAGCCAATCGTGATCGATGTGGCGGCGAGCGTTCCGGGTCTCGCCACACTCGTCGCGCACGGCGGAAGCGATCTCGCTCCAGTGATCGAGCGCTATACGGCCGACCAGCAGTCCCTGAACCGACGCTACGATGCGGCGGACTCGCCCGAACAGCGGCAACGCATGCGAGCCTTCGCCACCACTTGGCGGGCACGACTCAGCGACGTCGACTTCGACGCGCTCAACACAGAGGGCAGGATCGATTACGTCCTGCTCGACAACCACCTGAGACACCAGATCGCCGAGCTGGATCGGCAGGACCGGAAGCGCGTGGAGACCGTCGCGCTGCTGCCGTTCGCCGATGACCTTCTCGCGCTCCAGGATGTACGACGCAGGCTCACTACCATGAATCCGACGTCGTCGGCCCGGATTCTCTCTCGCGTGACGAAGCAAGTGGACAGCCTCCGCGTCCTCTTCGAGCCAGCGCCCGCAACCAGCGGAACGAAGAGCGCGTCGGCCGACACCACGACGCGGAAGGCGACCGCGCCCAAAGTCTCCCGCACCGTCGCCAATCGCGCTGCCGACAACCTGGATCAGATCCGCGGCGTGGTCACACAGTGGTATCGCTACTACGACGGATACGACCCGGTATTCTCGTGGTGGGTGCGCTCACCCTACACTCGGCTCGACTCGGCCATGCAGCGCTACGCGCGTACGCTGCGCGAGCGCGTCGTCGGCATTCCCGCGCAGGTGCTGGTGGCGAACGCGAGTCGTTCTTCGACGGGCCCGGGCGCCGGCGCGGGACCTGCCAGCGACGGTCCCATCATCGGTGATCCCATCGGCGAGCAGGGACTCGCGGATGATCTCGCGCACGAGATGATTCCCTACACGCCGCGCGAGCTCATGGTCATCGCGGAGCGTGAATACGCGTTCTCGCTGGCCGAGATGAAGAAGGCCGCGCGCGAGCTCGGCTTCGGCGACGATTGGAAGGCCGCGATGGAGTCGGTGAAGAACACGTACGTCGAGCCCGGCCGCCAACCCGATCTCATACGCGACCTTGCTCGACAGGCGGAAGCGTACTTCGACGCGCACGACTGGGTGACGATTCCGCCGCTGGCGCGCGAGGACTGGGGCATGGAGATGCTGAGCCCCGACCGGCAAAAGGTCTCACCGTTCTTTCTCGGCGGACAATCGATTCTCGTCGCCTATCCCACGCCGGAGATGACCGACGACGAAAAACTGATGAGCTTGCGGGGCAACAATCCGCACTTTTCACATGCCACGGTCTTCCACGAGCTCAATCCGGGACATCACCTGCAAGGCTTCATGCAGGCGCGGTATCACCAGCACCGGCGCATCTTCGCCACGCCGTTCTGGAACGAGGGGCAGTCGCTGTACTGGGAGATGTTTCTCTGGGATCACGGGTTTCACGCGTCGCCGGAGGATCGCATCGGCGCGCTCTTCTGGCGCATGCATCGCAGCGCACGGATCATCTTCTCGCTCAGCTTCCACCTCGGAAAGATGACGCCCGATCAGGCCGTCCAGTTCCTCGTGGACACCGTGAACTTCGAGCGCGCCAACGCCGAGGGTGAAGTGCGACGCTCGTTCAACGGGAGCTATTCGCCGCTGTATCAGGCGGGCTACATGCTCGGCGGTCTTCAGCTACGCGCGCTGCACACCGAGCTCGTGGACTCGAAGATCATGACCGAGCGCGCGTTTCATGACGCGGTATTGCAGGGCAACGCAATGCCCATCGCGATGGTGCGCGCGCGGCTCGCGAAGATTTCGTTCAGCCGCGCCGGGCCAGCGCCGTGGCGGTTTGCGGACCATTTGCCGCCGCCCGTTCCGTGGACGGTGCGTTGACCGTCTCTTTGCGACTGCTGTCCTACCGTCCCAGTGTGGTCATATCGGCGTCCTCCACCTTGCCCCATCGAGCGAGATCAACCGATCCGCTTCCGCCGGCCCCCATGACCCTGCCGGATACGTCGGCATCGGATTCGCCGGGTGAGACTCCCAGTGCAGGAGCAGCGGGTCGATGATCTTCCACGCCGCCTCCACTTCGTCGCTTCGCGTGAACAACGTCATCTCGCCGATCATCACGTCCAGCAGCAGCGTCTCGTAGGCGGGAGCCGTCGTCTCACCGAACGCTTCCGTGTACGAGAAGTCCATGTCCACCGGCGCCACCTCGAGCTCCTGCGTCAAGGCTACGGCGGCGCCGGGCACCTTGACCTGGAAGTTCAGCGAGATGCCTTCGTTCGGCTGCACGCGCAGCACGAGCACGTTCGGCTGTAGCTCCCCCTGGCCATTGCCGCCGAACATGAGGTGCGGCGGCGCCTGGAACGTCACCGCGATCTCCGAGTAGCGCTTCGCCATGCGTTTCCCGCTGCGGAGCAGAAACGGCACGCCGCGCCAGCGCCAGTTGTCGATGTGGAAGCGCACTGCCGCGTACGTGGGCGTTTGCGAATTGCGGGCGACGTCGGGCTCATCGCGATAACCGGCCACGAGATTCCCGCCCGCCACGCCGGCCGTATACTGCGCCCGCACGGCGCTCGAGGGAATCGATTCCGGCGTCAGCCAGCGCACGGACTTCAGCACCTTCACCTTCTCGTCGCGCACGGCGTCCGCCGTCATGCCCGGCGGCGGCTCCATGGCCGTGAGCGCCAGGAGCTGGAGGAGATGGTTCTGGAACATGTCGCGCACGACGCCGGCCTCCTCGTAATACTTGCCGCGCGCCTCGACACCCACCGCCTCCGCCGCGGTGATCTGCACGTGCGAGATCCATTGCCGGTTCCACAGCGGCTCCCAGATGGAGTTCGCGAAGCGGAACACCAGCACGTTCTGTACGGTTTCCTTTCCGAGGAAGTGGTCGATGCGATAGACCTGATGCTCCGCGAACAGCGAGAGCACGAGCGCATTGAGCTGGCATGCCGTTTCCAGACTGTGCCCGAACGGCTTCTCCACCACGATGCGCGCCCAGGGACGCGCGGCCGGATCATCGCGGCGCGGCACGAGGCCGCTCGACGCAAGATGACGCACGATCGTCTGAAACACACTCGGCGGCACCGCGAGATAGAAGAATCGGTTCCGATCCTCCGGCGCTCTGTCCTTCTCGATCAGATTGAGCTTCTGCTCGATGCCTTGATACGCAGCCTCTTCGCTCGCGTCGCCGCCGCAGTAGTAGATCTGCTGCGCAAGCTTCTTCCACACCTCGTCGTCGAAATGGCGCACCTCGTCGGATTCCTGAAGCGCGGCGCGCATCTTCTCGCGAAACGAGTCGTCCGTGTCGCCGGGCTCTCGCCCAATGCCGATGACGGCGAATTCCGGCGCGAGCAGATGTTCCGCGGCAAGCTGATACAGCGCGGGAAACAGCTTACGCTTCGTGAGGTCGCCCATCGCGCCGAAGATCACCATCGTGCATGGATCCGCACGATCCACGTGCGCACCGAGAGCGCCGAACTGACTCGTCGGCCTTGGCGCCCGCTTTGCCACGGCGCCCGCGACGCTCGTGCTCACGAGCCTTTCACGGCGTGGCCGCCGAACTCATTGCGCAGCGCGGCGAGCACCTTGGCGCCAAACGAGTCCTCCTGTCGCGATCGCAGGCGCGCGAGCAGCGACAGCGTGATCGTTGGCGCAGGGACGTCGAGGTCGATCGCCTCCTGCACCGTCCACCGTCCTTCACCCGAATCGGAGACGTAGCCCTTGAGCTTCGAGAGGCGCGGGTCCTTCTGGAATGCGTTGACAGCCAGCTCGTTCAACCACGAACGCACGACGCTGCCGTGCTGCCACAGCTCGGCGATTGCCGCGAGGTCGAGGTTCGGATAGCGCTTGGACGACGCAAGGATCTCGTAGCCCTCGCCATAGCCCTGCATCAATGCGTACTCGATCCCGTTGTGCACCATCTTGACGTAGTGCCCCGCTCCGGACGGGCCCACGTACGCGTATCCACCTTCCTGTGCGAGAGAACGGAAGATCGGCTCGCAGCGCCGCACCGCATTCTCCTCGCCGCCCACCATGAGGCAGTACCCGTTCTCGAGCCCCCACACGCCGCCGCTGGTGCCGCAGTCGATGAGCGCGAGCCCCCGCTGTGCGAGGTGCTCTCCGCGTGCGGCCGTCTCCTTGAAGTTGGAGTTGCCTCCGTCGATGATGACGTCGCCCGGCGACATCGCGCCCGCCAGCGCCTCGATGGTCTCATCTGTGGGCGCCCCGGCCGGCACCATGATCCACACCACGCGCGGCGCGGACAGCTGGCGCACCACGTCGGCGAGGTCCTTTGCCGCCGCCGCTCCAACGGCCTCGTATCGACCCACCGTCGCCGGATCGCGATCATACACGACGACCGCGTGTCCATCGCGTAGCAGCCGCTCGGACATGTTGCCGCCCATCCTGCCCAGGCCAATCATTGCGAGCTGCATGTGAGCTTTTCGTTGACTGTTCGTTGTAATGCCGTCAGCCGATCAAGACGGCGCGCGCCGGTGCTCCGTCGAGTCCCACCAGCTTCAGGGGCAGACAGTAGAGCACGTAGTCGCCCGGCGGGACTTCGCTGAGCAACAATCCTTCCACGATCACCACCCCGCTGCCCAGAAGCGTCCGATGCGTTCGGTGATGCCCCGAGTGGAATTGCTCCACGGACAGATAGTCCACACCCACGAGCCGCACGCCGAGTGACACGAGGTACGCCGCACCTTCCGGCGCCACGAACGTGTAATCGGGATGAAACTCGGAAGAGCCGCTCGCGAGCCACGCGGAGTTTCTCGTCCGGAGCAGCACACGTGAAACCCCGGCGAGCCGGTGCGGGCGGAGCTCCGCCTCACCGATGCTCGTCACGGAATCGTCGAACGCAACCACGCGCGCCGGACCGATCAGCACATCGAGGGGCAGGGCGTCCGCGCCCGCGCCGTCGTCGAAGAAGTGCTTTGGTGCGTCCACATGCGTCCCGGTGTGCGACCCGAAATCCACACGCGAGACGTTGGCGCCCGCGCCCGCCGAGATCGCTTGCTGCGCCTCAATCGAAATGACCGGATTGCCCGGATAGACGACGCCTCCGGCGCGCAACGGCACCGAGACGTCATACACGCGCTGTGTCACTTGCCACCTCTCACCACTGCGTCCTCTTCCTCTGGGAGAATGGCGTTGGGCACGCCAAGCCCGCCGGCTTCGCGAACTCCGCGTGCGACGACACGCCGCCCTTCGTCCTCCGCCGACAGGAGCGCGCCGCGGCTCGCACGAAAGCGACGTCCGGACTCGACCACGAACAGATCGCAGAGCGCCAGCTCGTGCGCGCACTCCGCCTCGCCACGCTCTTCGAGAAACTGCTGCGTGCGCGCCAGCACGCATGCCGTTGCAAACATCTCGATGGCCATGTCGCACAGGCGCTCGAGCTCCTGCTGCCGGTTGATGATCTCCTTGCGATAATGCCGCGCGAGCCGCTCCGCATTCTCCTTCAACTCGGCCACATGCTTCTCGAAATGCTTGCCGTGACTCTGGAGCCGCGCGTGGAGGTCCACGTCCAGCGTCGGCGTCGCCCCGAAGCGCGTAGCGATTCTCGAAGCGGCGTACTCCGAGATCAACCCCAGATTGCGCAGCGGACGCTTGAGGGCGACACCAAGCTCCTTGAGCTCCGCACCCGGCCCCTCCAGGCCATTCAAGGAGATGAAGAGTCGCAGAATCTCGTTGGTCCCTTCGAAGATCCGATTGATGCGCGCGTCACGGAGCAGCCGCTCGTACGGATACGGCTTCACATAGCCGCGTCCTCCCGCGATCTGCACCATCTCGTCCGCGGCGCGCCACAGCATCTCGCTCGCGAACACCTTGCAGCACGCCGCCTCGAGCGCGTACTCGCCATCCGGCGCTCCCGCCAGGCGCGTCAGCTCGCCCAGCATTGCGTCGGCCGCGTAGACGTCACACGCCGTACGCGCGAGCTTGCGCTGCGTGATCTCGAAGTCCGCGATCGGCTTGCCGAACTGCACGCGCCGTTCGGCAAATTGCACCATCTCCGCGAGCAGCACTCGCGTACCGGCGGTGCATCCCGCGGCCAGCGTAAGGCGACCGCCGTTCAGCACACGCACGGCGACGTCGAAGCCTTTGCCCACTTCGCCCAGCACGTGATCCGCGGGCACCCGCAGGTCGTCATAGTGCAGCTCCGCTTGCGTCGAGCCTCTGATGCCGAGCTTTCGCACGGTGCCCGCGACATGAAATCCGGGCATGTCCGGCCGGATGATGAACGCTGTCGGGCGCTGCGCAGTCTTTCCCGCGCGCTCCACCGTCGTCTGCGCGAACGTCGCGATCACACCAGCGCGGTGCGCATTGCCGATCCAGTGCTTGCGGCCGTTCAAGGTCCAGGTTCCGTCCGTCTCATGAGCGGCCCGCGTTACGACATGCTGCGCGTCCGATCCGGTCTCCGGCTCGGTCAGCGCATACGCTGCCAGCGTCTCGCCCCGCGCCAACATGGGGAGGTAGCGCGCCTTCTGTTCGTCGCTGCCGAAGAGCACGATGGCTTTGGACCCCAGTCCGCAGTGCACTCCGATGAGAACGCCAATGGACGCATCGACGCTCGAGATTGCACCGAACACGTGCGCATACGCCGCCGGTGAGAGTGCGAGGCCGCCGTATTCGCGCGGGATGGTGAGGCCGAGGAACCCCGAGTCCCCGAGGGCGCGAATGACCTCGTCGGGAATCATCTCCTCTTCATCGAACTTGGCGGAATCGATCAGCCCGGCGCGCATGCGGTCGATGTCTGCCAGGAGGCGACGGACGGTGCGGGCTTCATCCGGGTCCCGCTCGCTCAGCGGCGCCGGAAACGGAAACAACAGCTCCTCGTGAATCGCCCCGGCGAACATGCCCCGCACGAAGGACGTCCTGTCATCACTCATCCGGCGAAGCTTAGGGAGGCGGGATGGGCCGCACCAGCGCGGTCCGCGGACGTAATCATTAGTTTACAATGGCGAAGTTCGGCGGTTTGCTTACCATAGGGGGCAGGTAGTCGATGGTCCTCGACGGCAGGTACCCGATGCGCGCGTCCCCCACGGCGGCTCTGATAGCCGCCTTGTTTGTCGTCCCCTTCCAAGGTGCAGGCGCGCAGACGCACGCGTACCAGCTTTTTGGGACGTACGCGGACCAGTACGGCGGGCCGAGCCTGGTGCCGCACGGCGGCACTCTCACCTCCACCGGTTACGCGTTCGGGCCGAATCAGGCCCTCACGCTCTCCAACGTCTTCACGCCGAGCATGAGCTATACGCTCGTGCTCCACTCGAGCTTTGTGGACGTGAATGGATGGCGGAAGATGGTCGACTTTGCGAATCTCCAGTCGGACATGGGGTTCTACAATTACTTCGGCTCGTCCACGCTGTATTTCAGCAATGTGTACGGGCTGAACTCGTACCAGCCGAACGTGCTGGCGACCACGGTGATGACCCGGGACGTTACGACGGACATCGTGACCTGGTACGTGGACGGCGTGAAGCAGTTCCAGTACACCGACGGCGCCAAGTACAGCGAGTTCACGGGACCGAACGGCGTCGCCACGTTCTTCGAGGACGACGTGGTCGTGCCCGGCGATCAGAGCGAAGCCGGCGCCGGCCTGGTGGACTACATCGGCACCTACGACCGGGTGCTCACCGACGCCGAGGTGGCGAACATCGTGGTGCCGTCACCGGAGCCAGGTTCACTGGCGCTCGCGGTCACCGGCCTGATCGGCATCGCGCTGATCGTCCGGCGAAAGTCGCTCCGCCGCCGCTAGATTCCGGCATGCACATCGTTGTCACCCGCGCCGCGCTCACCGCGGCGCTTTGCGGCGTGCTGGCAGCCTGCCATCACGCGTCCTCCACTCCGCCGGCGCCGCGGCCCTCGTCGCCACCGGTGGCCGCCGCCCCGACATACGCCTCCGGCACCGACGTCATCGCGGCGATGCACGACCGCTACGCCGGGAAGTGGTACTCCACCATCACGTTCACGCAGAAGACGTCGCGCCTCACGGCGGGCGACAAGTGGAACGTGCAGACGTGGTACGAGGCCGCGCACGTGCCCGGCCGTCTCCGCATCGACTTCGATCCGATCGGCGCGGGCAACGGCGTGATCTACGCGCACGACAGCGTGTTCACCGTGTCCGGAGGCCGCGCGCTCCCCGGTCAACCGAGCATCAATCCACTCCTGCTGCTCGGCTTCGACGTCTACGGGCAGCCGCCGGCGCGCACGAACGCCCTCCTGCGGCAGGAAGGGTTCGACCTCGAGCGCATCCACAGGGCCACGTTCGAGAATCGTCCGATGCTGGTGGTGGGCGCGCTCGCTGGCGATTCGCGCCGGAAGCAGTTCTGGATCGACGCGGAGCATCTCTACTTCGTCCGCCTCATCGAGGCACAGCCCCGCGATACCAGCCGGCTCCAGGACATCCGCTTCGCGCGCTACGTCCGGGATGGAACGGCGTGGGTTGCGCCGCGCGTCGAGATCTGGACCGACGGCAAGCTGGTGTTCCACGAAGACTACGAGGGCATCCGAACGAATGTGCCGCTCGATGAGGCGATATTCGATCCGATGAAATGGAAGACAGCAAGACACTGGATCGCCCCCTGACGCAACCGCAGTACCCGGAGGGAACGACACAACGGCAGTACCCGGAGGGAACCACAGTACCCGGTATCCGGCATCCGGTACGAACGCGTATGCAGTAAGGCGATTTTCGTCGGGCGTTACTGGACTTCTCCGTAAACCGCCGTTTCGCTGGGTTGCTACCGGATACGCTGTTTTACCGAGTGCAGGATACCGGGTACTGGCCTTCACTACTGCTTGACGCGGGCAAGAATATAGTTGATTTTATCAACTATATGCCGGCCCCTTCGATAGCCAGCCGCCGCATCAATGGCGTCCGCCGCTTCAACCGCTTCTACACCCGCATCATCGGCGCGCTTGACGAGGGGCACCTCGCTACCGACTACGCCCTGGCCGAGGTCCGCCTGCTGTTCGAGATAGCACACCGTCCCGCGCCCACCGCCACCGAGCTCGTGAATGACCTCGGCCTCGACGCAGGCTACGTCAGCCGCCTGATTCGCGGCATGACCCGGCGCCGCCTCGTCCGGCGTCGCCCATCGAAGTCGGACGGCCGGCAATCCTACCTCGAGCTCACACCCACCGGCCAGCGAGCCGTGGCCGACCTGGAGGCGCGCGCCAGCGCCGACGTCGCGCGATTGCTCGCGCCGCTCGACCACAAGAGCCAACAGTCGCTCGTGGACGCGATGGAACGCATTCAGTCGCTGCTCTCCCCCGCAGCGCCGACTGAATCTGCCGCACCGTACCTGCTGCGCACGCACCAACCCGGCGACATGGGATGGGTGGTCCAGGTGCATGGAGCGCTCTACTGGCGCGAGTACGGCTGGGACGAACGATTCGAGGCGCTCGTCGCACGCATCGTCGCCGATTTCATCGAACAGCTCGAGCCGCGCCGCGAGCGATGCTGGATCGCCGAGCGCGACGGTGCCAACGTGGGCTCGGTATTCGTCGTGAGACATCGCGAGCGCGAAGGTGTCGCAAAGCTCCGGCTCCTCCTCGTCGATCCGAACGCACGCGGGCTCGGCATCGGGCGCCGGCTCGTGGACGAGTGCATTCGCTTCGCGCGCGCCGCGGGGTACCACACGCTGACGCTCTGGACGAACGACGTGCTCGTGGCCGCGCGAAAGATCTATCAGGCCGCGGGATTCTCACTCGTCGGTGAGGAGCCGCACACGAGTTTCGGACACGATCTGGTGTCCCAGACGTGGGAGCTGCCGCTCAGGTAGCCGTGGCTACGCGCGCCGCACGCTGAAGCTGGTCGCGCAGCTCCACGACGTCGCTCGTCGGACGGTCGCACGCCGACGCGCGGCACACGAAGGCGGTCGGCACGGCCGAACCACGACCTGCGAGAAGCGGGATGTCGTCGTGCGCCTCCCCACCGGCAAGGATGAGTGACGGCACGTACGTCTCGCCCACCGCGCGCGTCAATTCGCCGGTCCGTGTATCGGCTGCACTGCCAATGATGGCAACCTCGATCGCGCCACGAATGGAAAGGTCCGCCGCGCCGAGCGCGTGGCCGAATGCCGTGGGATGCTGCGCCATCGGCTCGGCGAGCGACTCGAGCACGTGCGACGCGCGCTCCGTGTACGTCGTGTCGCCGAACACGTCGCCGAGCACCAGCAACAGTTCCACGGCCAACGACGTTCCGCTCGGCGTCGCGTTGTCGGAGACGTCGCGCGGACGTGCCACGAGCCGCTCCGCATCGTGCGCCGTGTCGAAGAAAGCGCGGGCGTCATCGTCCCAGAACTGCGCCAGCACTGTGTCGGCCAGCGCGCGCGCCTGATCGAGCCAGCGCCGCTCGAGCGTGAGCGCGTGCAGCGACAGGAGGCCGAGCGCAACGGCCGCGTGATCCTCGAGAAAGCCGGGAATCTTCGCGACACCGTTCTTGTACGAGCGGAACACGCGTCCGTCGCGCATGAGCTCGCGCAGCAGGAACTCACCGTTGCGCATGGCCAGGGCGCGCAGACCGTCGTCGTCGAACGCGCGAGCGGCCTCGGCGACCGCGCGCAACATCAGACCATTCCACGCGGCGAGTGACTTGTCGTCGAGTGCCGGACGTATGCGCCGTTCGCGCACATCGGCGAGCAGCCGCACGCCGCGCTCCACCGCGGTGCGTAGCTCGGGCAGTGTGACGTGATGTGCCGCAGCCACCGCCTCCGGATCGTGCGGCACGAACAGGATGTTGCGTCCCTCGAAGTTTCCTTCCGGCGTCACGCCCCAATACGCCCGGAGGAGCGCCGCATCGGCGCCAAGGAGGCGGTCGAGCTCCGCGGCGTCCCAGGTGTAATAGCGTCCCTCGTGTCCTTCACTGTCCGCGTCGAGCGACGAATAGAATCCGCCCTCGGGCGACGTCATCTCCCGCGACACCCAGCCGAGCGTCTCCTCCGACAGGCGGCGAAACTCGGCGTCGCCCGTCGCTTGCCACAGGTGGACGCCAAGTCGCACGAGGAGCGCGTTGTCGTACAGCATCTTCTCGAAGTGCGGCACCAGCCAATACGCGTCCACGCTGTATCGCGCGAAACCGCCACCGACCTGATCGTAGATGCCGCCGCGCGCCATCCGCCGGAACGTGTGCGTCACCATCGCGAGCGCGTCCTCGTCGCCGGTACGGGCCCACTCGCGGAGCAGAAAGTCCAGCGTCATGGTCGGTGGAAACTTCGGCGCGCCCCCGAAACCGCCAAAGCGGCGCTCGTATTGCACACGCAGCGTGGCGGTCGCGCGCGTGAACAGCTCCTCGTGCAGCCGTCCGGTCGCGCGCGCACGCTCACCGCTTGCGGCGTACAGCTCGCGCATCTGCTCCGCCGTGCGCGACACGCTGTCCTTCCGGTTCTTCCACGCGTCGGCGATGCCGAGCAGCACGCGGCGAAACGAAGGCATGCCGTGCCGGTCCTCCGGCGGATAGTACGTCCCGGCGAAAAACGGTTCGCCCGCGGGCGTGAGAAAAACGGTCATCGGCCAGCCGCCCTGTCCGGTCATTGCCTGCGTGGCCTGCATGTAGATGGAGTCGAGATCCGGACGCTCTTCGCGATCCACCTTGATGCACACGAAGTGCTCGTTCATGAGCGCGGCCGTGGCCTCGTCCTCGAACGACTCACGCTCCATCACATGGCACCAGTGACACGCGGCGTATCCGATGCTCAGCAGCACGGGCACGTTGCGATCGCGCGCCTTCCGCAGCGCCTCGTCGCTCCAGGGGTGCCACTCCACCGGATTGTGCGCGTGCTGGAGGAGATACGGACTGTTCTCACCGATGAGATGATTCGGCATGCGTTGATGATATGTGACGGCCGCGAGACTGTCAGAGCATGGACGGCTCGGCTATCTTCGTCGCGACCTCCTCCATGCCGCCTCTGTCGCGCGACGACCCTCCCATTCAATCACCTGTTCGGCGCACGCTGATCCAGCGCGCCGGCGCGTGGCCCATCGGGCTTCTCACCGTCGCGGGGATCGTACTCGGCTCGGCGCTGTCTCCCTTGCTGCCGATCAGGGACGCCGCAACGTTCGAGCCCGTGCAGGAGGTCGTGCTCCGGCGGCCGATCGGATACGTGGTGCTCGCACCCGTCTCCGACGTGCTCGATACGCTCACCCTCCTGAGCGCGCGACAACACATCGCGCTGCTCGCGACGATTCTCGTCGCCTACGTCGCGTGGTGGGTGCTGCTCGGTCGGCGCTCGCTGCGCGCAATTCCTCCACGGCGCCGAGTGCTGCGTGAGGTCGCGCGCATCGGCGTGGGGCTCGTGTTGCTGGTCGCGATCTACCTCGCGGGCATCCTGATGCCTCGTCCCATGGCGGCGCTCGAGGCGGCGACCGAGCTGATCGTCGTGGACTTCCACACCCATACGAAATACTCGCACGACGGGCGGCCCGACTGGACACCGGAAGACGTCCGCACGTGGCATCGCAATGCGGGGTTCGACGTCGCCTACATCTCCGACCACCGGACCTTCGAGGGCGCGCGCGACGCATGGGCGAATAATCCGGAGCTCGCCTCGCAGCGCACCGTTCTGATTCCCGCGATCGAAGTGTCCTGGCGCGGGGAGCATGTGAATGTCCTCGACGTGGATCGCCGATATCGCGGGTTGCTCACGCCGACCCTTCGCGACATCGACGAGAGCGCGCTGCGACTCGCCAGCTTGCTCCCCGGCAACGAGCCCGTGCTGGTCGAGACGTTGCCGGGTCAGATCGACCGGGCGCCTTCGGCGTCCGGTTCGGGCACGTCGGGCATTCGCGCCATCGAAGTCATCGATGGCGCACCGCAGGGCCTTGGGCAGGGGCGTCGAGAGCGACGTGCCATCGTGCATCTCGCCGACAGTGCGAACCTCGCACTGGTTGCCGGCAGCAACCACCATGGCTGGGGTCATGCGTCTGCCGGGTGGACGCTCATGTTCATTCCGGGGTGGCGGGCCGCCTCGCCCGGCGAGCTCTCCGCTGAAATCTCCAAGGCCATACGCATGGCAGGACGGAAGTCCACTCGTGTGGCGGAGCGCTATGTGGCCAACACGGAGAGCGCGCGGTTGCTGCCGTTCACGGTGCCAGCCGTGGCCTGGGGGATGTTTCGCACGATGTCGGGCGACGAGCGAGTGGTCTGGATCGTCTGGCTCGTGGCGCTGTACGCGATCTCCCGCATTCGCGGGGCGCGACGACGGGCGCGTGAACCGAGACCAGCGAGCATATGACCGAGCGCGCCCACCAGCCTGCCGCGAACGATGACGCCGACGAATGGCGCGAGGCACTGCTCATCACTCTCGCGGGCACGCTCGTCCGGCTGTTCTTCGGCATGTTGCTTTCACCGTTCCCGGATGAGACGTACTACTGGGACTGGTCGCGGCACCTCGCGTTCGGCTACTACGATCATCCGCCAGTCATTGCATGGCTCATCGCCGCGGGGAACTGGTTGGCGGGTCTGTTCGGCGCAAATGCGTCTCCGCTTGCCATCAGGCTCTTTCCCGTCATTGCCGGCGGGGTTGCGAGCTATTTTGCCTCGCTGGTCGCATACCGGTTGGGCGGCGGCGGAGCGGCGAGACGGACCGCGGTGTTGATCGCCGTGATGCCGATTGCCGCGTCCGGGCTGGTGCTCGCCACCCCCGACGCGCCGCTTCTCGCCGCGAGCGCGGCCACGCTGTACTGCGTCGTCCGCGCGTTGGAGTCGCAGCCGGGCTCCATGAGCTCACTCCGTTGGTGGAGCCTCGGCGGGCTGTGTCTCGGCGTCGCCTTCGCGTCAAAGTACACGAGCATCCTGCTTCCGATCACCGTGCTCATCGCGATGGCGGCGCGTCCGTCGCTGCGCGAGCGTTTCAAGGAGCCGGGTCCGTGGGTTGCATGCGCTGTCGCGACGCTGGTATTCCTCCCCGTGCTTCAGTGGAACGCCGCACACGATTGGGCGTCGTTCCGATTCCAGCTCGGGCATGGCCTGGGCCCGCCGTCCGGATCGGTGGTCAAGCGCGAGCTCGATCTCGTCGGCGGCCAGCTCCTGCTCGTGTCGCCCATCCTCTTCGTCATGGCGGCGTGGGCGGTGTGGCGCGCGCTGCGCCGTCCGCAGCGCGACGTGCATTTCGTGCTCGCCGCGGTCGCCGTTGGCAGTTGGGCATTCTTCGTCTTCAGCGCGACGCGGCGCTCGGTGGAGGCGAACTGGCCCGCGCCCTCGTACCTGCCGGCGCTGGTGCTGCTGGCGCTCGCCGTCCCGCGCCACAATCAGTGGCTTCGCCGTGGCATGGGCGTGGCGGGGCTCATCACGTGCCTCATCTACGTGAACGCACTGGTGACGATCATTCCGATTCCGGCGCGCCGCGACCCCGTAGCGCGCGCGGCCGGCTGGTTGAACATGGCGAATCGCGTGCAGGATTCGCGCGACGCACTGGGTCAGGGCGGGGGTGAGACTTACGTCGGCGGCGACCGGTATCAGGACGTCAGCGAGTTGGCGTATCAGCTCTCGGATCGCCCGCAGACTTACTGCACCTGCCTCTCGGGGCGGCACAATCAGTACGAGCTGTGGCCTGGTTTTCAGACAGTCGCGAAGATCGGCGACAACCTCGTTCTGGCCGTGGACGACACCGCAATGAGCGCGGAATCGCCGAAGAAGCTTGGCCCGTACTTCTCCGAGGTCCTCGCGGCCGGCCTCGCGCCACTCACGCGTGGCCGCGATACGATCAGCGTGCGTCGCGTCTGGCGCCTGATGGGCTATCGGGGCGGCTGGCCTACCCGCACGCCCTGACGCGAACCTTCGACTACTCGACGCCCGGCCGTTCCTCGCGGCGATCATCGAACGCCGAGCGGACCGTGCCAAGCAGTGCGATGAGCGTCTGTTTCTCCGCGTCGTCCAGCGTGGACATCGCTCTTTCGGTGGCAGCCTGCACCGGAGCATCGAGCGCCGCGAGCACCCGCAGGCCCGCGGGCGTGATGTGGCAGACCACTTGCCGGCGGTCGGGCGTCGTGCGTCCGCGCGCCACGAATCCGGATGCCTCCAGCTTGTCGAGCAGCCGCGTGATTCCGGCGGACTCCTCGATCATCCGGTCGCGAATGGCGAGCGTGGGCAGGCCGGAACTCTCGGCACCGCGAAGAATGCGGAGCACGTTGAACTGCTGATTGGTGACGCCGCTCCGCTCCACGATTTGCGCGATGTGCCGCTGCACAACGGCTGCTGTGCGGAGTATGCTCACGAGAGCATCATTTGCCGACTGTTTGCCTGGCGCGATGGACATGCTGGATGAACGACTCGCAGTCCTGCTTGATGATTCACCGATCATTTGTTCAACAATGGCGGATAACTTTCCTGATGGGGAGGCGTGCGCGAAATCTCATCGTCACGTCACCGCCCCAAACCGTCACATTGCCGCCTCAGGCAGCATCCCGTACCAAGAGACCGCTCATGACATCAGTTCCTAGCGACCTCGACGACTATCTCGCCGCACACGACGAGCGCATCTGCCGGGAGCTGTTCGATTTCCTGCGCATTCCCAGCGTGAGCGCCCGATCCGAGCACGACGCGGACACGGCGCGTGCGGCGTCCTGGGTCGCGCAGTCCCTGAAGGATGCGGGGCTCGCTGCGACCATTCACGCGACGCCCGGTCATCCCGTGGTCGTCGGCGAATGGAGAGGCGCCAAGGGAGCGCCGACGGTGCTCGTTTACGGGCATTACGACGTCCAGCCCGCGGAGCCACTGGAACTCTGGACGACGCCTGCGTTCGAGCCGACCATCCGCGACGGGCGCGTTTACGCGCGGGGCGCCGTGGACGACAAAGGACAGCTCTTTCTGCACGTGAAGGCGCTCGAGGCGCACCTCAAGACGCGCGGTAAACTGCCGGTGAACGTGATCGTACTGGCCGAGGGAGAGGAGGAAGTCGGGTCGGCAAATCTGGAAGCGTTCGTCGAGATGCATGCGAACGAGCTGGCGTGCGACGGCGTCGTGATCTCGGATTCGTCGATGTTTGCACCGGGCTTGCCCAGCGTGCTGTCGTCGCTGCGTGGGTTGGCATACTTCCAGATCGACGTCGCAGGACCGGCGCAAGACCTCCACTCGGGAAGCTACGGCGGCGCGGTCGTGAACCCCGCGATGGCACTCGCGCGGATGCTCGCGACGCTCCACGACGACCACGGGCACATCGCCATTCCCGGGTTCTATGATGCAGCGCGGGAGTGGCCGGCCCACGTGCTGGAACAGATGAAGGGGCTGCCGTTCGACGAGGAGCAGTTCCGTCAAGAGACCGGCGCCCCCGCGCTCGGCGGTGAAGACGGTTACAGCGTCCTCGAGCGGCTGTGGACGCGTCCCACGTGCGAGGTGAACGGGCTGTTGAGCGGCTACACCGGCGAGGGAGCAAAAACGGTGCTGCCATCGAAGGCGATGGCCAAGGTGAGCTGCCGGCTGGTGCCCGATCAGACTCCGGAGGCAATCGAGCGCCTGATGGATGCGCACCTCCAACGTGTGGCGCCTGGCGGCGTATCCGTGAAGGTGATGCATCTGCACGGAGGACGCCCTTGGCGCGCGGATCTCGGCGGGCCGTTGTTCGACGCGGCCCGGCGCGCGCTCTCCGCGGCGTTCGGCCGCGATCCGGTGATCACGGGGGAGGGCGGATCGATTCCGGTGGTCGGTGACTTCGAGCGGATTCTCCAGGCGCCGGTTCTTCTAGTAGGTTTCGGGCTCCCCGGCGAGAGTGCTCATGCGCCGGACGAATGGCTGAGCATGGACAACTTCACGAAAGGCATGCGCGCCATCGCGACGCTCTGGGACGAGCTGTCGGCGGCGTCGTCCTGACCGCCGCGGCCCTGACCGGACGCGGCGACGGAACAGCCACCATTTACAGAGGACCTCGATGGCCAAGTTGAATTCAACCGAATGGATCTGGCGCGACGGAGAGTTCATCCGTTGGCAGGACGCGACAGTCCACGTGCTCTCGCATTCGATGCAGTTCGGCTCCTCGGCGTTCGAGGGGATCCGCTGCTACAGCACGCCGCGCGGGCCGGCGATCTTCCGTCTCGAGGATCACCTCCAGCGGCTCCTGAACTCGTGCCGCATGTATCGCATGGAAATGCGGTATACGGTGGACGAGCTGGTTGCGGCGAACTGCGAGCTGGTCGAGCGCAACGGAATGGATGCCTGCTATCTCCGGCCCATGGTGATTCGCGGCTATGGCGCGGCGGGCATGGTGCCGTTCGACAGCCCGGTGGAGGTCTACCTCCCGTGCTGGCCGTGGGGCGCGTATCTCGGCGACCATGCCATGGAGAACGGCGCTGATACGTGCGTGTCGAGCTGGCATCGCATGGCGCCGAACACGACACCCTCCATGGCCAAGATCGCTGGCAACTACCTCGGCGGTCAGCTCATCAAGATGGAGGCGCTCGCGAACGGATTTGACGAGGCCATCGCGCTTGGCCCCGACGGCATGATCAGCGAGGGCTCCGGGCAGAACGTGTTCATCGTGCATCGTGGCACGGTGTACACGACGCCGCTCAACGGCACGCTGCTGCCGGGCATCACGCGGGACAGCATCCTGACGCTCGCACGCGACGCCGGGCTCGAAGTGAAGGAAATGCCCCTCCAGCGCGACTTCCTGTACGCCGCGGACGAGGTGTTCCTCACCGGAACGGCGTCGGAGGTGACGCCGGTCCGCAGCGTGGACAAGCTCACGATCGGTGCCGGCCGCATGGGTGAAGTCACGAGGATGTTGCAGCGGACATTCCTCGACGTGGCGCACGGCCGCGCCGATGACAAGTACCACTGGCTCTGTCACGTGCGCGCCGAGCGCGCGGTCGCAACGTGACGCCGACGCCCTCGGTGATGTGCAATGCTTCGTCAAATGGAAGCTGGGGCTCAGTCCGCAATGCCCTTGTCTGCCAGTGCCGACGCCCTTAGACTGGGCTACGAACCTTTTGTCGCTCTCTGGATTCGTTCTCATGCTCTCTCGCGCTGCCAACGGCTCGACCATGCTCCGCAATTGCGCGCACCAGTACTGTGCGTGCGCCTGCGCATGTATGTGTGCCTGCATGCAGGTGAGTCGAGGGCGGCCGGTATGAGACAGCGACACTGATTCGCATCTCGCAACCACAAGGGAATCGATCCCGGCCGCTCTCACCGAGCGGCCGTTTTTTTTGTCCACAGATCGCCATACAGGAGAAGTCATGAGCGTCACCGTGGGCGGCGAGGAAACCGCCGGCACATCATCGAGCCATGCGACCACCCAGACCATGGTTCGTGCGACCTGGCGCGGAGGCCGAAAGTTCGAGGTGGGCGGATCGAGCGGGGCGACGATCGTGATCGATGGCGATCGCGTCGCCGGCACCGGCCCGGTGGACACGCTCCTCGGCGCCTTGGCCGCATGCGCTGGCCCCGAGATCATCGACTATCTCGCGAAGCGGCGGACACCGGTGGCGAGCCTCGACATCGTGATCGACGCCGAACGCCGGGGGAGTGCTCCGCGGCGCGTGCTCGGCGCGCGGCTCGAGATCCGCATGGAAGGGACGGGCATCGACCCTGCGCACGCCACGCGCGCAATCGATCTCGCCTTTCGAAAGTATTGCTCGGTGTCGGCGTCGCTGGCGCCGGACATCCTCATCGACACGCAGCTCGTACTGAACGGGGAGTCGCACGAGGCATATCGCGTGGATACCCATTCCGAGGTCGGGAACGACAATGACTGACGCGACAGCACCAAAGGAAACCGCCGCGCAACGCGTCGAGCGAATCAAGCGTGAAAAGGCGCCGTGGTCCATCATGGATGACATCCGGCGCTATGCGAAGGACGGGTTTGCCGCGATTCCTGCCGACGATCTCGCCGTACGCTTTCGCGCGTGGGGTCTTTACACACAGGGCGACGGCGGTGGAACGCGCGGCGAAGAGATGCCGTTCTTCATGATGCGGGTACGTACACCCAACGGCGTGCTCACGTCGAAGATGGTACGCACGATCGCCGATCTGTCCGACCGCTACGCCCGAAGCAGCATCGACATCACCAATCGGCAGAATTTTCAGCTGCACTGGCTCCGCATCGAGGACGTGCCGGCGGTGTGGGATGCGCTCGAGACGGTTGGGTGGGGGAGCCAGGGCTCGTGCGGCGACAACACACGCACGGTCACCGGTTGTCCCGTTGCGGGCGTGGCGCACGAGGAGCTGATCGACGCCTCTCCCATCGCGCTCCAGGTGGATCGCTTTCTCAACGGCAATCCCGACTACGCCAACCTGCCGCGCAAGTTCAAGATCACCATTACCGGATGCGCACATTGGTGCACCTATCCGGAGATCAACGACATCGGCGTCACCGCCGTGCGGCGGAGTGATGGCGTCGTCGGCTTTCACGCACGGGTCGGAGGAGGCCTTTCGACGCGGCCACACCTGGCGCTGTTGCTGCCAGCCTTCATCCATCCGCATCAAGTGCCGGACGTCGTGAACGCCATCGCCGGGATCTTCCGCGATTCCGACGAGCTTCGCCTGAACCGCACGAAAGCGCGCATGAAGTTTCTGTTTCTGAATCACGGCTGGACCACCGAAGCGTTCCTGCAAGAGGTGGAGCGACGCATTGGCTACACGCTCGACGACGCCGCGGAGGAGAATCCGCCGGAGGGCCAATATCGCGACCACATCGGCGTGCATCCGCAGCGTCAGGAAGGGCTCAGTTACGTCGGATTCTCCGTGCCCTCCGGCCGGATCACTCCGGAGCAACTGCGCCGGATTTCCGCCATCGCTGAGGAATTCGGAGACGGTACGCTTCGTCTGTCGGCAACGCAGAACATTCTCGTGCTCAATGTTCCGAACTCGGACGTCGATACGCTGATCAAGGCCGCAAGCGACGCGGGTGTCTGGTTCGGTGCGTCGCCATTTCAGCGCGGCACCGTGTCGTGCACGGGCCGAGAATACTGCAAGCTGGCCATCACCGAAACGAAGGTCTTCAGCATCCGGCTGGCGCAGGAGCTCGAGGATCGGTTGCCCGGATTCACGCAGTCCATCAAGCTGCACGTCACCGGATGCCCCAACGCGTGTGGTCAACATTCGATCGCCGACATCGGCCTTCAGGGCGTGATGATCAACGTCGGCGGCACGCAGGTGGAGGGCTTCGACTTCTTCGTTGGCGGCGGTCTCGGCGAGCGGAGCAGCATCGCTCATCGCGTGGGATTCCGGGCGCCGGCGGATGACGTCCCCGACGCGCTCGAGCAGTTGCTGCGCGAGTTCTCTTCCGGCGCCGAACGCGACGAAACGTTCCGCACGTGGACGACCCGTGTGGGAGACGCCGCCGTTCGTTCCGTCCTTGCCGGTTCCGTGGCGACGTCCGGCGCACAGCCGTCTCCCAGCGTCGAATGAGCGCGCGCACAGAAGCCGGTGCTGACCGGAGCGTCCACCGACCCGATGGGATCGTGGCGCACGTCGGCCACTCGCCGATGGTCCGGCTCTATCAGGTCGTCGAGCCGGGAATGGCGGAAGTGTGGGTCAAGCTGGAGGGGATGAACCCCGGCGGATCGATCAAGGATCGCACGGCGCTGGGCATGGTCCTGGACGCCGAGCAACGTGGATTGCTGCAACCCGGTGGCGTGATCGTGGAGCCGACCTCGGGCAACACGGGCATCGGGCTCGCGCAGATCGCGTCCGCTCGCGGATATCGATTGATTCTGTGTCTCCCTTCGTCCATGAGCGAGGAGCGCAAGCGCACGCTCGTGGCGTACGGTGCGGAGCTCGTGCTCACGGATCCCGAGCGGCGCATGTTGGCGGCCATCGAGGAAGCCGAGAAGATCCGTGACGCCATCGGCGCGTGGATGCCGAATCAATTCAGCAATCCCGCCAACGTGCGTGTTCACTACGAGACGACCGGTCCCGAATTGTGGGATCAGATGGATCAGCGCATCGATGCGTTCGTCTACGGCTCAGGCACAGGCGGTACGATCAGCGGCGTCGGGCGCTACCTGAAGGAGAGAAATCCCCGCGTGCTCGTGGTGGCTGTGGAGCCCGCGCGCTCGCCGGTATTGTCCGGTGGCGAGCGCGGGCAGCATCAGTTTCAGGGCATGGGGCCCGGCTTCGTCCCGGACAACTTCGATCGCACGGTGGTCGATCGAATCGTGCGCGCGTGGGAGGAGGACGCATTTCCGCTCGCGCGCCAGCTCGCCCGCGACGAGGGACTCTTCGTCGGCATGTCGAGCGGCGCGATCGTGTGGGCGGCGTTGGAGGTCGCACGAGAGCTGGGGCCGGATGCGCGAGTTGCGTGCATCTCTCCAGATTCCGGAACACGATATCTATCGACAGCACTCTTTTCGTCGCCAACGGATCAGACATCGCCACTCTGAGACTCTCTGCCGCCGATGCTCATGCGGCGATGGGACGTCGGACGCGGAAATCGGCTTTCGGAAATCCGACTCTGACTCCGAAACGTCGCTTCCCGTGCCGGATACGTCGGTTTACCGAGTGCCGGATACAGAGTACTGGTCTTCCTACTGATCTCAGGCAGTATCACCTCTTACCCCCCATTTGTGCCGTCCGTACTTTAGCGCGTCCCGTCCACTGGAGATGCGCGCCCGATGGCCCAGGATGTCGTACAACTCACCCGTCGCGGCTTCGGCGAGACCACACGCCGCGACGCCTGGTGGGTGCCGCAAGTCGGCGCATTCGTGGTGCTCAGCTCGTTTCTCGCGTACGCCACGTGGGCTGCGTTTCAGAACGCGCACTACGAGTACGAGCAATACCTATCGCCCTTCTATTCGCCGCTGCTCGTTGGCGACTCGCCCCACGCGTGGTTCAGGCAGGCGCCGTGGTTCATTCCGGCCATCTCACCCGCGCTGCTCATCCTGCCTTTTCCGGCAGGGTTTCGCTTCACCTGCTACTACTATCGCGGCACTTACTACAAGGCGTTCTGGGCCGACCCACCCGGCTGCGCCGTCGGCGAACCGCGCACGACCTATCTCGGCGAGCGGTGGTTTCCGCTCGTGCTTCAGAACGTGCATCGCTATTTCCTCTACGTCGCGCTGCTGTTTCTGATCATCCTCGGCCTCGATGCGTACCGCGGCTACTGGTTCACCGATGCCGGCGGCGCAAAGCATTTCGGCATCGGCATCGGATCGCTCGTCCTCACGTTGAACGTCGTCCTGCTGAGCGGCTACACGCTCGGCTGCCACTCACTGCGCCATCTCGCGGGTGGATATCTCGACCGGCTTTCCGGGCGGCCCGTGCGCCGCACCGCATACGAGTGCGTGAGCTGCCTCAATCGCGGCCACATGAACTGGGCGTGGGCAAGCCTGTTCTGGGTGGCATTTACCGACATCTACGTGCGCCTGTGCTCGATGGGTATCTGGCACGACTGGCGGATTCTCTGAGCGGAGCGCGGGCATCATGACGGAGTATCAGACGATCGACCACGATGTGCTCGTCATCGGCGCGGGCGGCGCGGGGCTGCGCGCGGCCATCGAGGCGGCGAAGGACGGCACGCGAGTGGGCGTGGTCTGCAAGTCTCTGCTCGGCAAGGCACACACAGTCATGGCCGAGGGTGGCATGGCGGCGGCGTTGGCGAACGTGGACGACCGCGATACGTGGCGCGTCCACTTCGCGGATACCATGCGCGGTGGCCAATACCTGAACAACTGGCGCATGGCCGAACTGCACGCCAGGGAGGCGCCGGCGCGCGTGCGCGAGCTCGAGGCGTGGGGCGCGCTCTTCGATCGCACGGCGGACGGCCGCATTCTCCAGCGCAATTTCGGCGGCCATCGCTATCCTCGGCTCGCGCACGTCGGCGACCGCACGGGCCTCGAGATGATTCGCACGCTCCAGGATCACGGAATCCATCAGGGGCTCGACGTCCACATGGAGTGCACGGTGGTGTCGCTGCTCAAGGACGGCGACCGCATTGCCGGCGCGCTCGCGTACGACAGGGAGCGCGGTCGGTTCCGTGTGTTTCGCGCGAAGGCCGTCATCATTGCCACCGGCGGCGTGGGGCGCGCCTACGGCATCACGAGCAACAGTTGGGAATACACGGGCGACGGACAGGCACTGGCCTACCTCGCGGGTGCGGCGCTCACCGACATGGAGTTCGTGCAGTTCCATCCTACCGGCATGATCTGGCCACCGAGCGTGCGAGGCATTCTGGTGACGGAGGGTGTACGAGGTGAGGGAGGCGTGCTCCGCAACGGCGCCGGCAAGCGCTTCATGTTCGAGAACATTCCGGAGAACTACCGCTCGCAGACGGCCGACAACGAAGAAGAGGGATGGCGCTACACGCAGGGTGACAAGGACGCGCGCCGTCCTCCCGAGCTGCTCACGCGCGACCACGTCGCGCGCATGATCGTGCGCGAGGTCAAGGAAGGCCGCGGATCGCCGCATGGCGGCGTGTACCTCGACATCTCGTGGATCAAGGAGAAGCTTCCCAACGCGGCGGAGCACATCCGGAAGAAACTGCCGAGCATGTATCACCAGTTCATGCAGCTTGCGGGCATCGACATCACGAAGGAGGCGATGGAGATCGGCCCGACGACGCATTACATCATGGGCGGAATCCGTGTTGACGCCGATTCGCAGATGTCCACGGTGCCCGGACTCTTCGCGTGCGGCGAGTGCGCGGCGGGACTGCATGGCGCGAACCGGCTCGGCGGCAACTCGCTGTCGGATCTGCTGGTGTTCGGCCAGCGCGCCGGGCAGTTCGCGGCGGAATTCGCCCGCGCCAACACGGCGCCATCGGTGGATCAGGGAGTGATCGAGCAGGAGACGCGGACGGCGCTCGAGCCGTTCTCGCGCGGCTCCACGGCAGAGGGCGCGTATCAGGTGCAGGAGGCTCTGCAATCGACGATGCAAAATCTCGTCGGAATCGTCCGTGTCGAATCCGAGATGGAGCGTGCTCTCATGGAGCTCGAGTCGCTCCGGCAGCGGGCGCAACGCGTGGGCGTTCCCGGCAACCGGGAATACAATCCTGGGTGGCACACGGCGCTCGATCTCCGCCATCTGCTCGTCGTATCGGAGGCGATCGCCAGGAGCGCGCTGGCGCGAAAAGAAAGCCGCGGGGGACACTTTCGTGATGATTATCCCGACAAGGATCCCGCGTTCGGTACGTTCAACCACATCGTCACGCGAGGCCGCGGCGACGACATGCAGCTCACGCGACAGCCGATTCCACCCATGCCGGACGAGTTGGCCGCGATCATCACCGAGATGCAATCATGACGGGGCATTCGAAGGATGCATCCACGCAGGCGGTCGATGCCTACACGGCGGCGCAGGCCGCGCAGGATGCGGCGGTGGGTCACCGGACGCGCAGCTTCCGGTTGTGGCGCGGTGCGGACGGCAGCGGCTCGCTGCACGACTACGTCACCGAGACGAATGAAGGCATGGTCGTTCTCGACGCCGTGCATCAGATCCAGGCGGAGCAGGCAAACGATCTCGCGGTGCGCTGGAATTGCAAGGCGGGCAAGTGCGGCTCGTGCTCTGCAGAGATCAATGGGCAGCCCAAGCTCATGTGCATGACTCGCCTGGACGAGCTGCCGGACGACGAGCCCGTGACGGTGGAACCCATGCGTGCGTTTCCGCACGTGCGCGATCTCGTGACGGACGTCTCCTGGAATTACCGCGTGAAGCCGAAGATTCAGCGCTTCACGCCGCGGCCTCCGGATGCGCCCGACGGGACATGGCGAATCGACCAGCGCGACGTGGATCGCGTGCAGGAGTTTCGGAAGTGCATCGAGTGCTTCCTGTGCCAGGACGTCTGTCACGTGCTGCGCGACCATCACAAGCACGACGAGTTCATCGGGCCGCGTTACCTCGTCTACGCCGCCGCGCTGGAGATGCATCCGCTGGATGTGGCCGATCGCGTGACGCCGCTCAAGGAAGAGTTCGGGATCGGCTATTGCAACATCACCAAGTGCTGCACCAAGGTCTGTCCGGAGCACATCACCATCACGGACAACGCGATCATTCCGCTCAAGGAGCGGGTGGTGGATCGGCACTTCGATCCGCTTCAGGCGTTGGTGCGGCTCGTACGGGGTCCGCAGAAGTCGCCATAGGAACCAGATCATGCAGAAGACGACCGAGCTGAAGGCGATCTCGCGCGAGGCCATTCCACGGGCGCTTCAGAAAGCGGAGCGGTACCGGCTCTTGAACCAGTCGTGGGCGACGGAGAGCATCTGCCAGGACGTCCTCGAGGCCGATCCGTCGCATCAGCAAGCGCTCGTCATGCTGCTGCTGTCGCTCACGGATCAATTTGGCAGCGAGCCGCGCGAGCTCGCGCGCCGTGCGCGCGCGGTCCTGGCCCGGCTCGCCGACCCGTATCAGCGGCACTATTACGATGGCATCATCAGCGAGCGGCTTGGCCACGCGCAGCTCGCGCAGGGTGCGATGCATGCGGAAGCGATGGCGGAAGAGTCGCTCCGTGCCGCGATGCGGTCCTTCGAGCAGGCGGAAGCGCTGCGACAGCCGGGAAACGACGACGCGATTTTACGGTGGAATACATGCGTGCGCACGCTCGAGGGGCTTCGTGTCCACGAAGAGTCGGGAGAGCCGCACGAGCCGCAGTTCGGCGAGTAGACGCGACACATCATTCACTCGGGGTATTCACATGCCCGCCGCCCGGACGACATCGGTCGAGGAGTATCTCCGCGGATTGCCCGCGGAACGGAGCGCGACCATTCGCGCCGTGCGTGACGTGGTGCTTCGCAACCTCCCGCGCGGCTACGTCGAGGGAATGGAATACGGCATGATCTACTATCACGTGCCGCTCAGCCGGTATCCGGAGACATACAACGGACACCCGCTGTGTTACGCCGGACTCGCCGCGCAGAAGAATTACTGCTCGCTCTATCTCATGGGCGTTTACGGCAACGCGACGACCGCCAAGGCGTTCCGTGAGGGTTTCGCACGCGAGGGAAAGAAGCTCGACATGGGCAAGTCGTGCGTGCGCTTCAAGACCGTCGATGATCTTCCGCTGACGGTCGTCGGTCAGGCCATTGCCGCCGTGCCCGTGGACGCATACATCGCGCTCTACGAGAAGTCGCGTCTCAAGACCAAGGCGGGACAGCGAAAGGCGGCAAAGAAGTCCACACGCCGCAAGTGATCGTGCGCCGGCGTATCGTTGCGCGGATGGCACTGTTGGCGTGCGTCGCCGCGGGATGTACCCGTGAAACCACGCCACCGCGCGACTCGGCTGCCGCAGCGACAGCAGGTGTTGCCGGAACGAGCATCGCTTCGCCACATGCGGGGCCCGCAGGCGAATGGCAGATGCCCGCCGGCGACTACTCGGCTTCGCGCTACAGCGCTCTCGATCAGATCACACCCTCCAACGCGAAGAACCTGCACGCCGCGTGGACCTTCTCCACCGGCGTTCTCCGCGGGCACGAGGGGCAACCGCTGGTGATTGACAACACGATGTACGTCGTGACGCCGTATCCGAACGTGGCATACGCGCTCGATCTCAAGACCGAGGGCCAGCCGCTCCGATGGAAGGTGCGGCCCGAGAACGCACAGGCCGCGGTCGGCACCGCCTGCTGCGACGTCGTGAATCGCGGTGCGGCGTATGCCGATGGCAGAATCTTCTACAACCTGCTCGACGGACACACCATTGCCGTCGACGGCGTCACGGGGAAAGTCCTCTGGCGCACGACCATGGGCAATCTCGGCAAGGGCGAGACGATGACCATGGCGCCGCTCGTGGTGAAGGGAAAGGTGATCGTCGGCTCGAGCGGCGGAGAGATGGGTGTGCGCGGGTGGATTGCCGCGCTCGATGCGGCAACGGGCAAACAGCTCTGGCGTTCATACAACGTCGGCCCGGATGCGGACGTCAAGGCGGGCGCGCGCTTTCACCCGTTCTACGGCGGCAGAGACGCGAGCCGCAATCAGGGTGCGTCGACTTGGCCGGGCACCACCTACATGCAGGGCGGCGGCACCGTATGGGGATGGCTCACGTATGATCCGGAGCTGAACCTCGTCTACCACGGCACGTCCAACCCCGGCCCGTGGAATGGCAAGCAGCGCCCCGGAGACAACAAGTGGAGCGCGTCGATCATCGCCCGTGACGCGGACACCGGCGAGATGATCTGGGCGTATCAGCCCACACCACACGACGTGTGGGACTATGACGCCGTCAACGAGAACATCCTGGTGGACCTCCCCATCGGCGGGCGCACGCGCAAGGCGCTCGTGCACTTCGATCGCAATGGGTTCGCCTATACGATGGACCGCGCGACGGGCGAGGTGATTCTCGCGAAGCCCTTCGTCCCCATGAATTGGAGCACGGGCGTCGATCTGCATACGGGACGTCCGCAGCTCAACCCCGAGAAGACACCGTTCCTTGGAAAAAAGGTGTCGTTCATCTGCCCGAGCCTCGAGGGAGGAAAGAATCAGCAGCCCGCCGCATTTTCGCCCGCGACGGGCCTGTTCTACGTTCCGACGAACAACCTCTGCATGGACTTCGAGGCGCGAGAGGTCTCGTATATCCCCGGCACACCGTACATCGGCGCCAACGCACCCGAGGTGGGTGGGCCCGGCGGATATCGCGGCGAGTTCATCGCGTGGGACGCGACGGTAGGACGAAAGGTGTGGGGGATCAAGGAGCCCTACCCGGTGTGGGGAGGCGCGCTCGCAACGAAGGGCAACGTGGTCTTCTACGGCACACTCGACGGCTGGTTCAAGGTCGTGGATGCGCGGAGCGGCGCGCTCTTGTGGAAGTTCAAGGTGGGCTCGGGCGTGGTGGGCAATCCAGTCACATATATCGGTCCCGATGGAAAGCAGTACGTGGCCATCTACGCTGGAATCGGCGGCGACATGGGCTTGCTCATCGCCGGCGACGTCGCCGCCAACCTGCCGTACGACGTGCGGGAGCGCGGCACGACGCTTCCCGATCTTTCACGCTGGACCTCGTGGGGCGGAATGCTGTTCGTGTTCTCGCTGTAGAGAGAATGAGGCGTCTCATGCGTATGTCATTGGTCGTCTGCGCCCTTCTGTTCGGCACGGTGGTCGAAGGCTGCGCGAGTGACTCGCGTGCCGAGTCGGCGAAGCAGCGGCCGGCACAATCCGCGCAGGACCTCGCGGGGCGCTTCGTCTCGCACGCCGAGCACATTCAGCCCGGCGGCGTCGCGCCATTTCGCGGGTTACAGCTCGTCAATCCGCACGACGGCGACGCGAAGGCACTCGCCACGGGCGCGAAGCTGTTCGTCGCCTACAATTGCGTGGACTGTCACGGTGCCGACGGCAGTGGAGCGATGGGCCCAAGCTTGGCGGATGGGCGCTGGCACTTCGGTGGTACCGCGGCGGAAGTCTTCGAGTCCATCTATCAGGGACGCCCGGAGGGCATGCCCGCCTGGGGGTCGCTCATCTCCGATGATCAGATCTGGATGCTGGTCTCGTACGTCCGCTCGCTCGAAGCAGGGAAGGACGTGACCTCGGAGAATTTCGGCGGCAAGACGGTGGAGCGCTCGGGCCACTGATCACGCGCTCAGAACCGCCACTCCCTGATGATGAACGCGCCGAGCTGCGCGCTCGATCGGTAGGTCTGGCCAACGAGCGTCGGTGGATCGAGCAGATAGCGCGGGCTCAACGACACCTCGAAGCGGTAGCCCTTCGACGTCCGCTGCGTGAACGAGGCGCCGAGAATGGTGCACGAGCTGTTCTGCGAGCGTCCGCTGCCGCACGCAAAGATGCCGGGCGTCGTCACGATGCTCACGAAGGTGGACGGATTGACGTAGCGTCCCGCCTCGATCTCGGTGCCCTTGAGGAACTGATTGAATCCTCCCTGGCTCTGCGACACGGGGATGTCGCCGGGCGTGATGTTGAAGACGTCCACGCCGAGCGATCTCGCGGCACTGCCCTTGATCTCGTCGAGCGATACGCCGAGTGCCACGCCGGCCAGACGTGAGCCGGCTACGCTGAGGAGATTGCCCTGCTGGCCGCCCAACGACGTCTGGTTGAACTGCAAGAGCGTCGCCGAGCTCTCGCCGAAGGCGAGATAGCTCAACAGATCGCTCTGTGAGAGCGCCGGCTGTGCGTCGCTCTCGAGCGAGATCCGTGGCGTCTCGACCGTGCCTCCGATGATCACGCGAATGTTCGTCACCCCCTGCGGCTGCTTCACCTGATATTCGGCGGTGATCTGCAGCGTGGGATTGAGATCCGGTGTGCCGATGAACAGGGCCGTTCCCCGCTTGATCTGAAAGCGCTTGCTGAGGAACGTGTATTCACCGCGGTCCGTGTCCAACGCGCCGGTCAGCGTCAGTGCATCACCGAGCGCGTGCACCTGCATCGGGCCGTCGGTGAAGATCTCCACGTTGGCGTCGCGCGAGCGCACCCACGTGTCGTGCTGCACGATCAGGTCGACGTCGACCCGAAGATTCTTGAACAGGCGCGACTCGGCCGGAAAGAGCTCGCGCTGCACGGTCACCGATGTGTCCACCACGCTGAAGAGCGAGGGATCGCCCGCACCGATGATCTTCTTGCCTCGCGAATCCGGTATGTAGAGAACGCCGTGCACCACGGTCAGTTGTCCGCTCGCATACGGGCTGCCGAATGCACCCGTGAGCCGGAGGTTCGCCGTCGCGTGGACCTCGCCCATGTCGTTGTTGATCAACTGTGCATCGACCGCGTTGAGCGACAGGTCGAACGCCGGCTCGCGCCAGTTTCCGACCGCGACGACGCCGGCCAGCCGCACCGGTCCATTGGCGACACCAGCGATGGAATCCACGAACACCGTGTCTCGAAGCATGCGCACGGAGCCATTCACATGCTGCATGAAGGTCCCGGTGGACGTGAGCCGGAACTGGATGTCGCTGAGCGCGACGTTTCCGGCCAGTGTCGGTCGTTTCAGCGAACCGGCCGCTGTCACCGTGCCCCGTGCCGTGCCGGCAACGTCCGTTACGAGCGACGTGAACTGCGGAATGAGCGATAGTGGCAGGCTGTCCGAACCGAACGTCGCGTGAATCGGCAGGTCGAGCAGTCGCGATCCGGTCACACCCGAGAGTCTGAGATCGATGGGTATCGTGCCGTTCACGCTCGCGACGAGCTTGCCCGTGGAGTCCGCGGCGCGGGCATCGGTCGTGAGCTCACGGTTGGCGTAGCGGAACGTGCCGTGAAGCTCCGGCACCGGCGTCGCGTTGTACGTGCCATGCGCGAAATCGAGCGCGCCGGTGACGCGCGGATCCTCCGCCGTCCCCGTCACGTGCGCGTTGAGATCGAGCCGCCCGGTCACCGGCAGATCGCTCTGCAACAGCTCGGCGACATTCTCCACGGCGAAATCCGTGACATCGAGGTCGAAGTTCGCCACACCCTTCGTAGGCAGAAGACCGTTCGCGTAGATGCGGCGATTCGGCCCGTTTCGCAGCTCGAAGTTGACGACCTCGATACCCTGCGTGCCCCAGTGGACCACCGACGGATGCGTCGAGCGCCAGGCCGTGGTGTCGAAGCGCAGCGTGACGTCGGCGAGACGCAGATCGCTGCGCGCCTTGTCGAGCGTGAAATCACCGTCCAGGGAATACGAGCGCAGACCGCCCTGGCGAACGCGAAGTGCGACGCTCCCGCTGGGAGCGAGATAGTGGACGGTCCCCGTGAGGCTGTCGAAGGCGAACCCGAACGCGCTCACCGTGTCCGCGTTCACCGTCGTTTCGAGCGCCGATGATTTCGTGCGCGCATCGGTCCACGCGTACGTTGCCGAGAGATGCCGCGCCGCGTTGCCACGCACGATCAAACCCTTTGCGGTCGCCGTGCCGCGCAGCGAGAACTGGTCGATCGAGCCCGTGATCGTGCCACTGGCACGCACCGCACCGCCGAGCAAGTTCCTTGGTATCGCTTGGGGCGTGTCCGCGGGCACGCGCAGCGTCACCGGCGGCGCATTCGCGACCGCGCGCTTCACCTCCGTCTCCTGCGCCACGCGCGCCGAGTCGGCACGCGCCTTCAGCAGTGCCTCGAATGCAGCGCGTGGGCGTGGCATGAAGGGCGTGGTATCCGCCGGATTGCCGCCTGGAATGAACCGCGCGATGGTCGCGAGCGAATCGACGGCGACTGAATACGTGAGCGTTCCGGCGTGCTTCGCATCCATGCCGATCTGTCCCGAGACGTCGATGGTGTCCGCCCGGGCTGCCACCACGCGCGCACGCTGAATCGTGGCCAAGCCTCGCCCGATCTGCGCTCGCAGCGATACCGAATCCACTCCGATCGTGTCCATGGACGACGCGCCGAGCTCTAGTGCGACGTCTGCAAACATCGTTGCGGGCTTGAATCCGCGTCCCCGTGCTCGCCCACTTCCCGACAGCGACGTCACGGGACCGCCCACGAGCACTCGGCTCATGTTCAGCGCCGTCGCGTCGGCAACGACGTCGTACCCCAGCTCCTTCGAAAGAAAATCGACGGTACCGCGAATGGCGATCTGCCCGCCGCCCTGAACGCTCGCGCGAGTATCCACGCGCAAGGCATCGATGGGGCCGTGCGCGTGGATCGGACCAGTCGCATAACCCTTGAGCGGAAGTGAGGGAGCGAACTTCGTCAACTCGGCTAGGGCGACAGGACGTGCGTCGACGTCGAGATCGAGCGTCTGACGGCCAACCGTGTGCGCCGACGCGGTGCCGACCGCATGTGACACGTTCTTGCCGTCCTGATGCACGATGTCGACGCTGGTGAAACGAAGCTGAGAATCGCCAGATCCGTTCAACGTCGCCACGCCGGTGAGCGTTCCGCCAACCGGCAACGTGGGAAAGATCAGTTTCACGAGATCGATCTGCAGTGGCTCCACGCGAACGTGTAGATCGCTCGCGCTCACCACAACCTTTGGCCCCTGCTGCACGAAGCCTGCGACGCCGGATGCAAATATCCGGCTGCGGCCGCGGTTGTACGCGTCGAACGTGACGTCCGACGAGCCGAGGCGAAGCCGCTTGAAGGTGCCCGCGAACTGCGCGCGCCCTGCGAGGACTCCCTGTCGTGGAACCTTGAATCCGGGCGAGAGCTCCTCGAGCAGACGCGTCGTGACGCCCGTGAAGTGCACGTTCGCATCGTGAAAGAACACGGTATCGGCAATCGTGACGCCGACGTCGCCGAGTACGTGAGCGGTGCCGGTGACGACGTTCGCTCGACGGATGACGTAGTCCTGCGTCGCGCCCTTCCACGTCTGCACGAGGAGGAACGTGCCGCCCCCACTGTCCGGAAGGTGCGGATACAGCCACTTGAAATCGTGGAACGTCGCTGGATTCGCGTTCAGCGCGAGCTTCATGTCGCCGTTGTTGAGGTTGTACACGCCGTCGCCCGACAGCGCGCTGTGCGGGAGGCGCGCGGCCGCTCCCTTCCACCAGAGCGAGTCGTCGTTGAAGTCGAAGTTGCCCGTCAACCCAATCACATGCGCCGCGGGCGGCCTGAAGGGAAACGCATCGGTAGCGAGCGCGGAGACTTGAAGAAAGCGATTCGGATACACCGGATCGGCCCAGCGAATGAACGGCAACGTCGCGCTCAGTCGCTCCACGGTGACCACCTTCTGAAATCCTCCAGGGACGCGCGTTACATAGAGGCGAGAACCCGCACTGAGGACGTCGGCAATGATGCTGTCGCGCGCGCGCGCGGTAACGCCGGTCCGCGGTGACCACGGCGATCGAACGGTGACGCTCCCGTTCATCACCCGCACATTGGTGAGCCGGACCCAGTCGCCCCAACCGCGCGAGGTGTCGCCCGGAGCCTTCTTCGGCGGCACGGGCCAGAGAATGCGATAGTTCCACTCGCCGCCGGGAAGGCGCGCCGCCACGAGATCGGGGTGGTACAGCACGACGTCGCTGAAGTCGAGCCGCTGCGAGAAGAAGCTCCGGATGACATAGCGGCCCGAGATGGAATCCGCCGTGAGAAAGGGATGGCCGGCGCTGTCGGTGATCGACACGCGCACGAGCGTCCCGCCGCTGAGCAGATTGCCGTGGATCTCCGCCACGCGCACGACGCCGTGTGTCTGCCCTTGAAGGATGCTCACGAGATACCCGAGCGAGCGCCGCCGTCCCACACTCGTGTTCGTGAGCGTCCAGACGACCACGATTCCCAGGATCGCCACAACGCCCAGGACGACGAGCAGGCGGAGCAGGCGACGGATCATCAGTACGCCTGCCCGATCGACAGATGCAGCGTGAACCGGTTGAGGATGCCGCCGACTCCTCCCCCGCTGCCCATCGGGGAGAATCGCTTGGGAATGTCGAGCGGGACCAGCTCGCGCTTCCCGTTGCGAATGATCTCCGTGACGACGGCAAGGCTTTGCGCGCGCGATGGATTGAAGCCAAGGTCGACACGGATTGGCCCGACCGACGAGTAGTACCGGAATCCGAAGCCCGGCGTGATTGCCCACGTGCCGCGCACCAGATTCGCGAGCGTCTGTACTCCGCCGAGTGGGTCGAGTGCGCGCTCACCGACCGCGGCGCCGTCCAGAAACACGGCGCCGCCGATATTGTCGAGAATTGGCAACGGGAAGCGATATTCGATGCTTCCCTCCAGCAGCGACGTTCCGCCGAGCGGCCGCGGAGTGAACTTGTCATCGCCCACCGGTGCGCCGGAGGAATCGGTGATGAAGTTGGGATCGCAGAACCGGATGGCGGCCGTGTTGACGTCGCAGGGCTCGCCGGTGGCCGTGCGCGAATGGGCGAGATAGATCCGCGGCAGCGTGAGGATGCGTGGCCCGAGTTGGTTCTCACCATATCCGCGCACCGACTGCGAGCCGCCCGCGTAGAACCGCTTGCGCGGGTGGAGTACCGGCTCGCCCTGTGTCGTGCCGCCGCCGGCGAGCGCGCGAACGAAACCGGTCCGGAGATGCATGGCGAGCACCGCTTTGCGCTGGCCAAGGCGCGAGTACAACGTGCCCTCCGCATAGGCGCGGTTATATCGGTAATCCGACACCGTGAACGAGGACGCATGCTCCAGCTCGGCGCGCGCAGTGTATCCACGCGTCGGCGACAACGGCTGATCGGAGCGATCCACCTGAGCCTGCGCCACGAGCGGCGACAGACGCTGATGCGACCGCAAAGCGCCGATGGTCGTCGTGTCGCACACGCCGAAGTTGACACAGAAATACGGTCCACCCGCTTCGACCCGTGTCACCTCGAAGCGATACGAGAGGCTCGCCGGCGCGCGTATGCCCAGCGTGCGCGTGTACGTGAGATTTCCGCCGTACGTGCGGTCGATGACCACGGAAGGCAGTGCGTGCCGCTGCGCAAAGGCGCCGATGGCGAGCGCGTTGCGCGGACGCTGGAGCCATGCGGGCTGCCGCAGCTCGACGCTCGCCTGCCACGTGGGCTGGAGGAACGCTCCGGCGTCTCCCGTGACGGTCGTATCGGCATCCACGCGATGAAAGAGGCCCCGTCCGTTGAACCCTTGTGCGCCGAGATTGCTCACGCCAAGGGAGAAGTCGAGCCGGCGCGCGCCGCCGAAGAGGTTGTAGTGCGAGTAGCTCGTGGCCGTCTGCATGAAGTCCACGGTGTTGAAGCCCACGCTGACCTTCGCCTCGTGCAGGGCCGCCTCGCGCAGCACCACGCTCACCGTCTTCACGCTGTCGAAGGTCGGCGGCACCTCGAGCACCGCGAGCTTGAACAGGTTCGACTCGTAGAGGTTCCGCTGGCTCTCGAGCATCGCGCTCCGGCGGAAGAGATCCCCGGGGCGGAAGCTGAGCGAGTTCATCACCGTGCGCGGCGCGATCTGATCCGCGCCGTGGATCACGATCTCGCCCACCGTCGTGACATGATTCGGAACGACATGCAGCCGCACGCGAGCCGTGTGCGCGATGGGATCAACCGCGGTGGACGTATCGATCAGCGCATCCGCGTACCCGAGGTCCCACAGGGCGTTCTGAAACTGGATGCGGGTGGAATCCAGCTCGAACAGATCGAGCGGCCGTCCACTCTCGACGAGCGTCAGCTGTTTGGCCTTCTTCGCGGAGATGAGCAACGAGTCGTAGGCGACGGCGACATCCGTGACCATCGTGGGCTGCCCTTCGCGGATGTCGAAGCGGACCACGACCTGTCCATCGCTGATCCGCGTGACCGTCGTGTCCACCTGCGCCTCACGAAAGCCCTCGCGGTAGTAGAACACGCGAATGCGCAGGACGTCGCGCTTGAGCTCCTGCCGATTCAGGTAGTGCCGCTCCTCGAACCCGCGATAGCGCGTGAACCGGCAGAAGGGGACGAGGATGATCGAGCGGCAGCGCGTGGACTCGGTGTAGATGCTCGCCTGCAGCTCCCGGACGTCGATGGCATCGCTCACGCCGGCGAACTGCACGTCCCGCACTTCCGGCGCGGGCGCGACGTCGTGGAGGGGAAGCTGGGCGCGAGAGACGGGCGGCGCAGCAAGGGCGCTCACCACCAGGGCGAGCGCCCATCGCCCTGTTCGGCGAAAACGAGGCATGGCGAGCCCAGTCATAGCAAGGAGAACGCCAGCGGATACGACAGTAGGTCGGTAGGACGGTAGGGCGGTAGGTCAGCAAACGCCGTTGCCGATCTACCCACCTACCCACCTACCGTCCTACAGTCCTGACAGCAGCGTATCGTTGTTCGGCGTATTGGCGATGCGCTTGATGAGCCACTCCATGCCCGCCTGCGGCGGCATCTGACCGAGCCCGCGCCGCAGGGTGTACACGTGCTCGAGCTGGTCGGGGCGGAAGAGCTTCTCCTCGCGCCGGGTGCCGCTCGTCGCAATGTCGATCGCCGGATAGATGCGCTTCTCGGCGAGCGAGCGATCCAGCTTGATCTCGCAATTGCCGGTGCCCTTGAACTCCTCGAAGATCACGTCGTCCATGCGGGAGCCGGTCTCCACCAGCGCCGTGGCGATGATCGTCAGCGAGCCGCCGCCCGAGCTTGGCGCGACCGACCGCGCGGAGCCGAAGAACGCCTTCGGCTTGGCCATGGCCGTGGCGTCGAGGCCGCCCGACATTGTCCGCCCCGTGCCACGCTCCGCCGTGTTGTGCGCCCGTGCCATTCTCGTGAGAGAATCGAGCACGATGACCACGTCCTTGCCCAGCTCCACGAGTCGGCGCGAGCGCTCCAGCACCATCTCGGTGACTTCGACATGCCGCTGCGCGGGCTGATCGAAGCTCGATGCGATGACTTCTCCCACGCCCCACGAGATGGCTTCGCTCACCTCTTCCGGACGCTCGTCCACCAGGAGTATCAGCAGACTCGCCTCGGTATGATTCAGCGCGATGCCTTCGGTGATCGCGTGCAGCAGCGTGGTCTTGCCCGCTCGCGCCGGCGCCACGATGAGTGCGCGCTGTCCGTACCCGATTGGTGCGATGAGATCGATGGCGCGCCGGATGAGCTCAGCGCCGGCCTTGGCCGGACGCCCCGTCTCCAGATGCAGCTTCCGCTCTGGATAGGTGGCGATCAGTGTGTTGAACTCGGGGCGTCGCGATGCGCTGGCGGGATCCTGCCCATTGATCGCGAGCACGTCGATGAGCGCGGTGCGGCCCCGTGGATCCCGTCCGGTGGTGCCCTGAACTTCATCACTCTTCCTGAGCCCGAACTGGCGAACGAGATGCGGTGGCACGTAGGCATCGCCATTGTCGGCGAGATAGCTGGCCTGGGCCCGCCGCACGAATCCGCCGTCTCGTGCCGGATCGAACCATCCCGTGGTCTCTCCGGTCGGCACCAGCGCGACGGGGGCCGGTGGCGGTCCTCCCTGCGGCCGTTCGGTCGCTTGTCCCGGATCGCGGCGCCCTCGGCCACGATTGCGGCGTCCTCGTCGGCCGTTCTGGTGCGGAAACCGGTGCCCTCCCCCATAACCGCCGTCTCGTCCCGACTCCTGCGGTGACGTGGGCGAGTTGCCCTGCACGACGGCGTCAGTGGTGCCTCCGGCTGCCTCGCCGGCGTCTCCCGATCCGCCGCCTTCAGTGCCCGGCGGACCTTCGGTGTCGCGCGGGGGACGCTCCAGCGGAGCCTCCGTTGCCGTCACCGGCTCGACGGAGTCTCCAGTCCCCTCGCCGGATGCATTGCGATAGGGATTGTCCTCTCCGCCATTCTCGTCCGCGGGACGTTGATACGGTTTGCTTCCGCGGCCACGACGTGGTGGGCGCCGACGTTCATTCATGCAGCGTGTATTCCGAATGGGTGAATTGCTCGTGGTGGCGCACGGGGCGCCCACGTCCTGCTCCAACGTTGGTTACGGTCGCTTCATCGCTGACCTGCATGTCACTGCGGGGGCCGCACGGCCACGGGCCATGCGGAACGCGAGCTGTGACGGTTCGTGCGACGCGATCGGTGCTTTGCTTCGTACGTCCGTCGGGCGCGGAACTCACACGCGGGGTCGGACGCTGGTCCTGCTGTGGCGCGGCGCTTCGACGTGCTGGTGCGACCGCTCGCTGGCGGAGCACTGGGATTGCCGCGGAACAATCTCGACTGGTCGGACGCGAAACGCGATCGGACCGCCGGACGCATCGAGTATCGCTACGGCGACCGATTCGCGCAACCCACCCCGGCGTGAGCGAACATCATGCCGGAGCCGCCCAACCCTGCTGGAACGGCCTCAGGAGAGCGGTAGTCAAGACCAGTACCCGGTACCCAGCACTCGGTAAAACGACGTATCCGGTACTTGATCTCCGGAGAGTCTCGAAGTGGTGACATCTGATCCGACCAGCCTACCCGATTACGGTTCCATCTCCCGCGAGCAGCCTCGACAGCGTCACCAGCCGCCGCGTCAACTCTAGGATGCGATCCACCGCGGCACGCGGCTCCTCTGCCAGCGGCTCGAACCCCAACAACTGCGCCTCGGCCAGAAGCGCCGTGAGTGGGTTGTTGAACGCGTGCTGAAGGTTGCGGGCGCTCGCGCCATACGCGTACTGACGACGCACGCGCTGCAGCTCGCGCGCGGCGGCATCTCCTGCGGCCACCGGCATGGGCAGGGACGGCTCGTACCCCGTCTTCGAGGCGCGCTCGGCCTCGAGGGCCAGGACGATCTGCTCGGCGTTGCCGTCCGGGATGAGGCGCGCGATGAGATCACGGGCGATCGCGTGCTCGGTCGCAGGTGCCGAGGTGAGATCACCTGCATGCGACACGACGTCACTGTTCGCCGAATAACTTTCGAGCATGCCCCTTTCTCCCGATCTGGGTGCCGAACTCGCCGATGCTGTCCAAGAGTATCGGCACACCGGCGACATTGCCGCACTGTTCGAGCGCGTGAAGAATCTTTCCGCCGCCGCGGATCCGGATGCGCTCGTTGCTGCCTCCGCCGCATACCGCGATTACCCGGAAGTCGTCATTCCCGTGTACGAGTGTGTCGTGGCGGCACGGCCACAGGACGCTCAAGCAATCGTGGTACTCGCAAACGCTTATTGGCTCACTGGCCGTGGCTCGGAGGTGGTTGGAGGGCTCGCCGTGCGGGCCATCGCCGCCGACGCGAATAATCGCGGGGCGTGGCATCTGTGGGCCCTGAGTGAGTCCGACCCGCGAGAGCGGGTAGCGCGGTGGCAGCGGGTGGCGGCCCAGTTTCCCGCCGATCAGCTCGCGCGCGCGGCGCTCGCGGACAACGCGACGAGCCTTGCCGGCGCCGAGCACGACCCGCTGGCGCTCGACCTGGCGGTTCGGACCTATGAGCAGCTCTGGGCCGAAGCGAGTCGCGACGAGGAGCGAAAGGCCCTCGAGGAGACCATCACGAAGCTGAAAGGCTGGACGCTCTGAGGCGGGAGACATCCACCGCGACCTCGAACGAGCGAGTCGTTACGCGCTCTGGCCGTGGGCGCGCTTGGGCGCGATGTCAGCGACGGCACCGATGAGTTCCCGGAGCTCGAACGGCTTCCGGATGTAAGGGCACTTGCACGAGAGGATGAGGCGGTGCGCACGCTCGCTGATGTCGCCGGACATGAACAGCGTCCGCCGGCGCAGGTGCGGGTGACTCGCGGCCGCCAGCTCGAACACCACGTCGCCCCGCGTGTCGGGGATCCGCAGGTCGATGAGCATGACGTCCACATACTCCGTGCGCAGTAGGGAGAGCGCGGCGTCGCCCGACTGTGCCGACAGCACGTCGTACCCCGCGCGGCTGAGCGCGATCGTGAGCGCGCGACAGATCGCGGGTTCGTCATCGACGACAAGTATGCGAATGCGATGCGACTCCATCCATCCTCGGTACGTTCTCGTTCCATCGATCCGGTGGGCTCCGTCCGGCTGCGGACGTCGTCTCATACCGGCTCGGGCACTTCTTCCTCACTTTCTGCCTGCCGCAGGTGGTCCGCAAGGAGTCGGACGAACAGCTCGGGTGGAACGTCGCGCCGGATGTCCTTCGGCACGCGGCCCGTCCACTCGTACAACAGGTGGCTCAGCGTATCGGGGCTGGAATAGCCGAGCTTGACCGTGATCTCCTTCAACCTGCTTCCCGGCTCCCGCAACAGCGTGTAGGCCCGCAGCAGCCGCGCACACACGATGAGATGTCGCGGTTGCAAACCCACCGGCATGGTATGCCGATAGAGCGTGCGGGGCGCCATCCCCGCCAGCCGCGCCAGCTCCTGACTGTTTTTCACCCGCGCCGGGGAGCGAAAGAGGTGCTCGACGGCCCGGGTCACTACGATCGGCAGGCGGCGAAGTGTCGCTGCCAACTCCTGCAACATCAACTCGGCCATCGGATGCGCCGGAACGCGCTCGATGAGGTCGAGAAACCGCTTCGGCTCGTCATCGAACCGATTGAGGACTACGTGCTGCACTCCGAGTCTGGCGAGCCGTATGGTGACGCGCACCGCGGAGGGAGCGAGCGTCGTGTAGACCACCACCGGCAGGGTAGGACGCTGCGCAATGAGCTCCTCGATCGAGTCCGTCATGTGTCCTTCGCGCTGGGCGGGGTCGATCACAAGCAGATCGAAGACGTGTGCGCGGAGGAGCCCGTGGAGCTCTGAGACATCTGTCGCCGCCTCAAGCGAGTGTGCGTCGCCCAGGACGTGACGGAGATGCGTGAGAAGATTATCTGGCAGAAGAGCTACGACGTGCACTTCGAGTCGCGACAGAGGATTGGCGCAAAATCCGGGATTTTTGTCACAAAACTCCGGTTTACGCCACGCGCCACGACCCTAGCCTACGGACGTGGTTTCCCTCCAACGCTACATCCCACCAACGGAGCCGTCCATGTCCCGCCGTACGATCGCCTTTGTTGTTGTCGCTCTTGCCTCCCTGGTTGTCTCTGCTTGTGGCTCGTCGCCGACGGCGCCGAGAAACGAATGCCCCATCGTGACGGTCGGCGGAAGCGGTTTCTGCTAAATCGCCGGCGCCTGCCGCCGGCCGCCCTAGGTTACTGCCGATAGGATCCGCATTTCGCGCAGATCCTGGATGATTGATTTGAGGTCGCGGGGGATGTCGAATGCCGCGGGCTCCTGCCACACCCGCCGTCCTGCCGTTTCGTTGGCCGCCAATGCTTCCTCGGCGGCGAAGACGAGATGGTTGAATGCGTGGCGGGTGGCGGAAGCATGGGCGCGTCCCAGCCAGTCGCGCGCTTGGTCGCCACGTCCGAACACCTGGTAGGCGCGCCCCGCGTGCAGCTCGAACTGCGTCTGCAGCAGAGGCGGCAGCGCCGCCGCCGCCAACTGCTGGCGATAGCGCTCGAACTGGAGCTCCATGCCATCCTCGGCTGAGAGCTCCATCAAGTTGATGGACGCCGCCCAACGTTGGTACTGCTCGCGCGCGGTAGCGGCAAGAATCAGGAATGCGTCGCGCGCCGCCGATTTCACGCCAAGCATGTAGAACGATCCGGCAAGGTCGTTCAGAATACGATCCCGCTCTCTGTCGCTCACGCTGTCGCGCATCGCGTCATATGCGAAGCGCACCGCGGCGTCATACTGGCCGCGCATGTGCGCGATGTGCGCACGGTCCTGTGTCGCCCGCGAACGGACTTCGTTGAGGCCGTACTCCGACGCGCGCGCGGCCGTCTCGTCGAGGATCGCGTCGGCCTTCGGCAAGTTGCCGCGCGTCATGATGATCTTCGCTTCGCCGATCCGTGCGCGGAGCGTACCGATCATGTCGCCATATCGATGTGCGAGCTGTCCGGCCGTCGTGAAGATATCGGCCGCTTCAGCGAAGTCGCCGAGCTCACGCAGGCAGTGGCCCCGGCGCAACAGCGCATTCACGACCAACTCATGCTCTTCCACCGGATCCTCGTGCGCGATGATCGTGTCGTACACGTCGGCCGCCAGGGCAAACTTACCGTCGAGGTCGAGCAACTGCGCATAGGCCATCAGTCGCGGGGCCACGAGGTGAAGGTCGCCCGTGCGCGCGGAGCAAAGCGCGTCGAGCGCGCTCGTGAGAATGGCGCGCGCAGGAAGTCCCTCGGGCATCTCGTCGATGGCCGAAATCACGGACCGCACCCCCCATCCGTCGGCCGCCACGACAGCCGGACCTTCTTCCACCCACGCGTCGACGAGGCGCAGCAACACCAACCCAGCGCTTACCGCGCGCCAGTTGCCATCGTTGTCGTCCAGCAACGCGAGCTCGTCGAAGAACGGTAGGTGCCGCATCGGTCCTGAAGAGTCGAACGCCAATGTCTTCTCCCCCACGTCGGAGTAGGTGCTTCTTGCTAAGAACAGAGCTTCGGCCACCTGCACGTTTACATCAATAGGGTTTTTCTGACTGAAATACCCTCGCTTTCTGCCGTTATCAACATCTTGTGATCGGCAGCACTAAAGATCCATGCCGAACCGTCCCTAACGGTTATGTCACTTTACGAAATATGTCACTTTACGAATCGCGCGTTGCTGCTCGCCAATGTTTGCAACTGCTTCGCGATGTCGTCTCCAATCGCCTGAATGCGGGGAATGCTCTTTGAGTCGAACTGCGGATCGTAGGGACTGCGCGACGCTCCCCCGGCCACCTCCAGCACCGCGTCGAAACGATATGCATGTGTCTGCTTCGTTTTGGGATCCGTCCAAGCCCCGTCCCATGCGAGCGACCGGTGCTTCGGCCACAGTCCATACGGCAACGCGATCGTGCGGATCTTGTAGCCCGGCGCGGCCGAGTCGATTCCCATGGCATTGCGCGCGATCTGCTCCTGCACTGCGGCATCAGGATATTCGTTCAGCTTCATGTGCCACAGCGTGTGGTCGCAGAGCTCGAAGCCCTGATCGGCAAGCCACTTCACCTTGAGAAAGCGCCACTCCTTCTTCTGGCCGTGAAATTTCGGATTGTCGCCGAAGAAATTGTGGCCCGCCGCGGCGCCGTTCAGCATGCAGAAGACCGCTCGGTTGTTCCACCCGGGATGCGTCTTCGCGAAATCGAGCCAGATACCCATGCCGCTCGTGGGATCGATCTCGAGCTTTCCGTTGCGCTCCACGTAGCGGAACTGCGAGTCCGACGCGTCGTCGAACACGAACACCACGGGCGACATGCCGGCGGGCACGTCACGAAAATCCTTGTCCAGCATCTGAGCAATCGTGATCGGACGGTAGCCGAGACGGTACGCCGTCTCGAGATCGGCGCGAAAGCTCGCCGCCGTGCGCGTGTACAACTCGTTCTTGTCGCCGCCGATGACGTGATACTCGAGAACGGGAATGCGGCCGAGATGATTCGGGGTGACCGGTGCGGATGCCCCAAGGAGGCACCAGCTCAGAAGCAGCAGACGTCGATCCATTTCCGACCTTTGGGGTGACAAGAGGTGAGGGACCGCCCACACGAACGCCGGGTACCGGGAGATGATGCGCGGCGTCTGGCCCGGGGCGTGATGGCTATCGCGGCCGGAAACCTGCTTCCGCACTCGCCGTACCAATAACTGTAGCCCCTCCACCGTCGGCCATGGCGCTTCATCCCAGCTTCCAGGCACGTCTCGATACACTGCGCGAGCGGCTTCGTCCCTCGGACGAGCCCGCTCGGCACTGGATGCGCCGCCGATGGAGGTCTTTGAGCGCCCTCGGCGCGGCCTGTGTCCTCCTCCTGGCATTCGACGCATGGCTAGGAACGTGTGGCTTCGAGGGATGTCCCACGCGGAGCGGCATTCGTGCGTTCCGGCCCGGCGAGGGCGGCCGCATCGTTGATCGTGGCGACCGGTTCCTCGGCCGCATCGCGCTGGTGCGCCGCGTGAACGTTCCGCTCGACGCCATTCCGCTTCACGTGCGGCAGGCGTTTCTCGCCACGGAGGACCGGCGGTTCTATCAGCACAATGGCCTCGACTGGCGAGGGCTCATGCGTGCCGCGTTGAGCAATCTCCGTCACGGCGGCGTGCGCGAGGGCTTCAGCACGATCACGATGCAGGTGGCGCGCAACTCGTTTCTCGTCAACAAACGCTACGGGCGAACGATGCGCCGCAAGCTCATCGAGCTGCGCCTCACGCGCCTGATGGAGCGCGAGCTCACCAAGGATCAGATCCTCGAGCTCTACCTCAATCTCATCTATCTCGGCAACGGCATGAACGGCGTGGAAGCCGCGAGCCGCGACCTGTTCGGCAAGAGCGTGGGCCAGTTGTCCGTGGGCGAGGCCGCGATGCTCGCCGCGTTGCCGAAGGCGCCGAGTGCGTACACGCCACGCGACCACTACGATCGCGCGCTGCGCAGACGCAATCTCGTGCTCGCCCTGATGGTGAAGGCCGGCTATCTCTCCAATCAGGATGCGACGCAAGCGGCCGAGTCTCCGCTGCGGATCGCCGAGGAGGAGTGGCGGCCGGATACGAAGAACGAGCCACTTGCTCTCGACGCAGTACGCGCGCTGATCGATTCGATCAGACCGGACGCTTTGAAAGAGGGCGACGTGACCGTCTACACGACGCTCGACGCCACGGCGCAGCGCGCGGCGGATCGCGCCGTGCTGCGGCAGGCGGCCGCGGTGACGCGCGAGACACAGTACGCCGGCTACCATGTGAGCGAGCCCGCGCAGGGCGCTCTGGTCGCACTCGATCCGCGCACCGGCGACATTCGCGCGCTGGTAGGTGGAAGGCGCAGCAAGGCAGGGTTCAACCGCGCGCTCAAGGCAAGACGCCAACCCGGATCGGCGTTCAAGCCCTTCGTGTATGCGGCGGCAATGCGTGCGGGCATGACACCGGCGACGATGGTGGACGATGAGCCGGTGGAGGTGGCGCAGGGCCGCAACGTGTGGCGTCCCTCGAACTACGATGACAACTATCTCGGCACTATCACGCTGAGCAAAGCGCTTGCGGTGTCGTCCAATGCGGCGGCCGTTCGCGTGAGTCAGACCGTCGGCATTCCCAACGTGGCACTCGCCGCGCGGCGTAACGGCATCTCGAGTCCACTGACACAGTATCCTGCGATGGCGCTGGGCGCCGTGGACGTGACGCCACTCGAGCTGGTCGCGGCATACGCACCGTTCGCCAATGGCGGCCTGCGCGTACATCCTCGACTGGTTCGGCGCATCGAAGCGGCCGACGGCACCGTGCTGTGGAGCAGCGAGGTAACGCCGCCGGACACCGTCATGGATCCGCGCGACGCGTTTCAGGTGACATCCATGCTGCGGGGCGTGGTCGACGAGGGGACGGGGCGCACGATTCGCGACATGGGTGTGCGCGGCGCCGTGGCCGGCAAGACGGGCACCACCAACAACGCGGACGACGTCTGGTTCATCGGCTACACGCCGACGCTGCTTGCCGGCGTGTGGTTCGGATACGACACGCCGCGTCCCATCGCGCCGCACGCGACGGGCGGACATCTCGCCGCGCCGGCCTGGGCCGACTTCTACATGAACGGCTGGCGGGAGCCGGCCACCATGACCGCGAACGGCTGGGAGGCGCCGCCCGGCATGGTGATGCGCGTCATCGATCCGTTGACCGGCATGCTGGCGGGAGAGTTCTGCCCGGAGCGCAAACGCGAGTGGTTCAAGCCGGGCACGGAGCCGACGGAAGTCTGCAACGTGCACACCGCGCCCGAAGAGCCGATCTTCGACATGCCGCAGGGCATTCGCGTCCCCGATCCGATCAAGCGCGGCGCGCAGGGGATCGGCGGTATCCTGCGGCGGATCTTCCGCTTCTAGAGGATTCCCAGCCAGCCGGTCTTGTTGCGGTCGAATCCCGGGAAGATCACGTCGAGCCGCGCGGCACCGAGATGCTTTGCCGCGACCTCGGCGAATACTGAACGGAAATCCGTCGTGAGCGCGAGGTCGCGACCTTCGTAAAGCAGCTCCGGCTCGAGGCCAGGCCACTTGCCGTGCACCTTGCCGCCCTTCACGTCGCCACCGATGACGAACAGCGCGCTCGCGTGCCCGTGGTCGGTGCCGCCATTTCCGTTCTGGCGCACCGTTCGCCCAAACTCCGACATCGTCATGATGGTGACGTCGGACATACGATCGCCGAGATCCGCCACGAGCGCCGCAATTGACTTTGCGAAGTCGTCCAGGCGTTGCGCGAGTTGCCCGACCGACGCGCCCTGATTGACGTGCGTGTCCCAGCCGCCGACGTCGGCAAAGGCGACCTCGAGGCCGACGTCCGCCTTGATCAGTTGGGCGATCTGCTTGAGCCGCAGGCCAAACTGCGAGCTCGGATATGACGCGTCGTTCTGTGGCAAATATTTCTGCGGATTCGCGGCCTTGAGGATCTTCACGGCCTCGAACATCTCGCCGCCGGCAGCATGCACGACGTCAGTCGAGCCTGTGCGATACAGTGCCTCGAGCCGGTCGGCCGCGGGGCCGGACGTGCGCACTGTGAATTCGTCGAGCGAGTTCATGGCGATCGTGGCCGCCGGGCCCTCGAGCATCCGCGGCGTCTGCTGCGTCATCGCGACCGCGCGAAACGGCGACGTCGTTTCGGAGTGGACGCAACCCGCTTCGCACGTGCCCTTTACGGCGAGATAGCGATTGAGCCAGCCGTCGCGTGTTCCCTTGTTGTCCGGCGTGCCCGTCTCCATGTAGTCCTGCGCGTCGAAGTGCGATCTCGTCGCGCTCGGGCTCCCGACGGCGTGCACCGGAGCCAGGATGCCCTGATCCCAGAGGGGCTTGAGCGGAGAGAGCGCCGGATGCAATCCGAAGAAGCCGTCGAGGTCGATCGCGCCGGCGGCGCCGGATGCGAGACCGGGCCGGGGAATCGCAATGTTCGGCCGCAGGCGATAGTAGGCCGCCTCGGCGTGTGGAACGACGACGTTCAGCGCATCCGCGGCGCCACGCTGAAAGAGACAGATCAGCGTCTTGCCACGTGCTGCGCCGTTTGCCGCCGTGCCCTTGAGCAGGTCGGCGCCGAATGCCGTGCGGCGAAGAAAGCTCGGGCTCAGCCCCATGGTCACGAGGGCGAGCGCACCCGACTTCATGAAAACGCGACGATCCATGACTCCCTCACATGCTGTGAGCTGACGCTCTGATTCAACGGCGCTGGAATTCCGGTGCGCCAAGTGCGAGTCCGACGATCTGGGACAAACCTTCGAGCTGCGCGGGGCGCGCGGCCTGCTTCGCGAGGGGATTCTCGCCCTGCATGAGGATCTCCCTCGTGTCGGGCGACGACTGGCCGCCGAAGAAGGCGAGCACCACACCGTCCACCTGCTGTTCGCGCGCTGCGTTCTTGAGCCGGTCCCAATCGCTCCACTGTGTGATCGATGCCCCGGGCATCCGCCCCGACGCCAATCCGAGGCCAAAGTTGATGCGGTTGAGAATGGCGCCGCTGTTCATCCATTCGGCTCCGGTCTCCGGCCAACCGTTCGGCGCCTGATGGCCGAACACCGGCTCGCCAAGAAATGCAACAGACTGCACCGACCGCAGGCTGGTGTCCGCCTGCGCACCGACGGCACGCAGAGCGGACGCCACCAGCTCGAACGGACTCTTGACTTTCGACCGATACGCCGTGCGGCTGAAGAACTCGGGGCTCGTCACGATGGTGCGCACGACTTCGCGAATGTCGCCGCCGGTTCGGCGGAACGTGTCCGCCGCCCGTTCCACGAGGGCGGCGGGCGGATCGTCGCTCACGAAGCGAATGGCAAGTTTCCGCGCGATGAAGTGCGCGGTGTGCGGATCGTGCGCGACGATGTCGAGCACGTCCTCGCCGTCCTCCGATCCGCGTCCCGCCGCTAGCACGTGGCCCAGCACGACCTTCTGTCCGGCGTCGTGGATCTCTGGACGGAAGATGAACTGCGCGCCCGTGCGAGGGTTCATGGTCCAGCCCGTGAGCGCGCGCGCCACTTCGATCACATCAGTCTGGGTATAGCCGCCATCGACGCCGAGCGTGTGCAGCTCGAGCAGTTCGCGGGCGTAATTCTCGTTGAGGCCGCGGCGAGCCTGTTGCTGCGGCGGCCGGCCAAGCGGACGGGGAGGCGCCGCACCGGGTCTGCCCTGCTGAAATGACGCAAGCGTTGGATGCATGGAGTCAGCCGCGCTCTGCCACTGGTCGAGATAGAACAGCATCGCGGGACTCTTTGCCACGGCGCCGAGCAGGTCGCGAAACTTTCCGAGCGCGAGCGGGCGGATGACGTCCCGGTCATACGTCGGGATGAAGACCCTGACGAGACCCTTCCCCGCGAACACCGTAAAGTGATTCTCCCAGAAGTCGGTCATGACCTCCTGGAGCTGGCGGTCGCTCACGACGGCGCGTGCGAGCTTCGAGGACTGCACGTCGCCGAGGATGCGCTGGTTCCGGCGGAGCTGGTCGCGCAGCTCCGGGTTTGCTTTCAGGACCACCGCGCGAAGGTCGCGTCGCGAGCTGGTATCGCCTGTCAGTGCCGCCATGCGCTGCTGCTCGCGCACGGCGCGCTGTCCGTCCTCATACATGGTGAGGTAGGTGTTCAGCGGCTTGTCGAGCAGCTCGTACGACGCGACGACGCGATCGGCGGTCGTGTCCTCGATGCGGTCCGGTGCGAGCTGGAGCGCGATCCAGCGATCCACGCCCATCTCGCGCACGCGTGCGACGTCGCCGGGCCGCGGTCCGAAACCGAGGCGGTTCAGCACCTGTTGTACCTGCTGATCCGCCGTCTGCTCGCGCGGCTCCGTGGGAGGCACGATGATGAGTGGGGTCCCGCCTTGCTGCATGCTGCCGGAGCAGGAAGTCAGCAGGACACCAGAGACCAACAGAACGTGAAAATGTGCTCGAATCATGGGATGCGTGTCCGATCAGGCCTACAGGGAAGACGACGCGTGGGCGGGTTGGTTAAGTCCTGCCACTGCGAGGTCCGTCACGGAGCGCCTTGCGTAGAGTGTGCGTGGCGACCTAGGGTACGTGGCACCGTCGCCGCGCAGGCCTTCCCACGCACTGGCGGCAAAGGTCCCCGGAGCCCGTCTTGATCAGCCCGCTCACCTCGGCAGACGATTTCGCACGGCAGCTCTCGCCCGAGGAGCTGGCGGCGCAGGCGGATTCGCTCGCCGCGCGGAACCGTGTCGTCATCTGTTCCGCGCAAGTGGACGGTCTTGAGCGCGCCCGAGCGGAGCTGGGTGACGTCCGCGCTTCGGCGCTGCTGCGAGAGGTCACGCTGCTGGTGCGCCGCATTCTGCGGGGCACCGACGCCGTTACACTGCTCGATGACGAGCTCGTTCTGCTGCTCGATCAGACCGCGCCTTCCGCCGAGACGGTGGCTGAGCGCCTGCTGTCGGCGGTGCGCGGGCATCTCTTCACGTCCGCCGGTGTCGATCAGACGCGCCGTCTCACGCTCACCATCGGCGTGGCGACGGCGCCCGAGCATGGCACCTCGTATCAGGTTCTCATCCTCGCGGCGCGCCAGGCGCGCAGTGTCGCGGGGGCGGACAGTTGTGCACGTGCCTTCGCAGCGAACGGCCGTTCGCTCGCCGTATTTCGATTTGTCGGGCGCAGCGAGCCACTTTCACTCCTCAGCGACGAGCTGGAACACACGGTGCGCGGCGCGGGACGTGTGGTTGCCGTCGTGGGGGAGCGTGGCGTTGGCAAGAGCGCGCTGCTCCGCATGCTCATCCCCGAGGTGCGGCTGCGTGGCGGCTCGCTGGTCGTGGCCGCGAGCCGCGAACCGATGTTCGTCTCGCCATACGCGGTGTGGAGTGAGGTGCTTCGAGGCGTTCGTCGCCTGCCGGTCAAGAGCACCCGCCTGTGGCGCGAGCTGCACGCGCTGGACCCTACCCTGGAGCGTGCGGGCGATGGCGGTGTAAGCGGCGGCAGCAAGACGCATTTGCTGGAAGAGCTCGCAGACTTTCTTCGGCTCGCGGCGCAGCAACGGCCGCTGGTGCTGGTGCTCGAGAATCTCCAATGGGCGGACGCCGCCTCCTGGGACGCGCTCGAGTATCTGATCGCGCAGATGGAGAGCGAGCGAATTCTCTTCGCCGTCACACTCCAGACGGGCGGTGAGGACGACGCGCAGGAGCGATGGGAGCGCATGGCGGTGCGATCCCGCTCGGAGATCCGGCTTACGCATCTCACGCGCGACGACGTCAAGCGCTGGCTCGAGGTCGCGCTACACGTGGCAGAAGTCGGACGCGACCTGCTGGCGTTCGTTTACCGGCACACCGAGGGCAATCCGCTCGCGCTGACGCACCTGGTGCACGACCTGGAAGAGAGCGGGCATCTCGTGTACGACGACGGTGCGTGGCAATCGAGTCCGGTGAGGGAGTTGCCGGTTCCGGTGAGCCTCGATGACCTGTTGGCGCGGCGGATCGCGCGGCTGCCGCCCGCGTCGCGTCTGATGCTCGAGGCCGCGGCCCTCCTCGTGCGCGAAGCGGAAGAGGCGCTGCTTCTGGACGTGAGCGGCGTCGGCGCCATCGAGGCGCGAGCGGCGCTCGACCTCCTTCTGGAGCGCGGCATGCTGATTCCCACGTACGACCGCGGCCGCGCGGCGTTTGCCATTTCGCATGACGAGCTGGCGCGGATTGCCCGCGCGCGGATTGCGGTGCCACAACGTGCGGATCTGCACGGACGCCTCGCGCGCGCTCTCTCGGCCGGAGACCGCAGATCGTCCGCGGAGATCGCGGGACACTACGAGCGGGCCGGACGGCGGAACGAGGCGTATCGGCACGCGCTGCGCGCCTCGGAGCATGCGCTTGCGGTCTATGAGACGGTCGCCGCGGCGGAGCTTCTCGCCGCAGCGGAACGGAACGCGCCGAGCGACGACGCGCTTGCGGACGTGCGGGTGCGGATGGCGGCGCTTGCGGAGGCCGCCGGCCAGTACGAACAGGTCGAGTCGCTCTGCGAGCAGGTGCTGAGCTGGTACGAAGCGCAGCACGACTCCGTGCAGGTGCTTCGCCTTCAGCGGATGCGCGTGCGGGTTCGCATGCAGCGCGGAGAGCCGGCGCGGGACACGCTCGCGGCGCTGCTCCAGCTCGAGACCCAGGCGCGTGAGGTGCAGGCGGACGCGGAGCGCGCGGCCATTCTGCTTCAGATCTCTCACGTCCACTGGCGGCTCGGCGATTTGCGCGCGGCCCAGCGCGTTGCGGCGGAGTGCGTGGAGATCGCGCAGCGCGGCACGGACCTGCTGCTGATCGCGGACTCCAGCAATCGGCTTGCGGTGACGATCCAGCTCGAAAACGCGCATCGCGCGCGGGAGTTGTTCGACGTCTCGCTCGAGATAGCCACGAGTGCCGCCGACGCCGTCCGCCGCGTTCGTGCGCTGAACAACATTGGCGTGCTCGAGCTGATCTCGAACAATTGGGACGAGGCGAAGAAGATGCTCACCCTCGCGGCCGAGCAGGCGCGAACCGCGCGCCTGCTGGAGTGGTGGGGCCGCGCCGAATTGAACCTCGGCGTCCTCGCGGGCCGCATGGGGGACACGGAGGGATCCGCCCGAGCGCTGTCGGAGGCATTGCGGCTCACGTCCATGGTGCAGAACAGCGAGGAGCAGCTTTACGCGACGTACAACATGGCGCACCTCGAGCGTGAGCGCCTTCGCTTCAAGGAGGCGGCCGACACCTACGAGCTCGTAACGGACCTGGCCGAGCGGATCGGGCAGGTGGAGGTGCAGGCCGGTGCGTTGGCTGGCCTTGGGCTGTGCCGCTTCCTTATGGGTGACATCGCCGGGGCGCGTGAGCCCGCGGCGCGGGCCGCACCGATGATGGAACGCCTGCTGGAGTGGTTTCAGGGCCGGGAGCTGGTGGAGGCGCTCAACATTCACCTGCTTCTGACCGACAATAGGATCAGGGAAGCTGCCGAGCTGTTTTCGCGGGCACTGACGGCGGCCGGGCCGAGCGATGTGTATGGAGGCGCTTGGTTGACCGCCGAATTCGGGGCGGCCTTTCGGAGCGAGCTGCCGGGGGAGATCGAAGCGGCGGTTCAGGAGTATGCGCGGCGGCCTGAGGTCCTTGGCAATTCGCGCATGCGGGAACGGCTGGATGTATTGAAAGTTGACAGTTGAGGAGCTATTGACCCAACTGGCGGAAGATCCTAGTCTCTCCGTAGCGATTTGCGGGGTGCGTGACATCCGTCACGGCAATGTCGTCTCTATTGTGGCATTCATGGCCGTGACACATCTGGACACGATCGCTCTCCGATGCCGGAGTGCGCCGTATCGCGGCATCTGAGTTTGGGGCACATGCGTCGTACAAATTGGAAAACCGTGAGCACGCTGGTCACGATGGTGGTGATCGCGGGCTGTCAGGATCACTCTGCGACTGCGCCTGTCGGGGCGACGACCGGGCCTGTATCGGTGCTCATGGCACCGGAGGGGCGGCCGCAGTTGGACCGCGGCAACAACGCCGCTGGCAGCAACAGCGACAACACGACAGTCGATTTCGTCGTTCCGCCCTCGGGCGGCACGTTCCTCGTCGGTAACCACGCCGTCGTATTTCCGGCAAACTCCATTTGCAACCCCGAGAGCAGCAGCTACGGGGTGGGCACGTGGGACGATTCGTGCGAGCCGGCGAAAGGCGCCGTGAAGATTCACGCGGTCGTCCGTGCCGCGACGTCCGGAACATGGGTAGATTTCAGCCCCTCGCTGCGCTTTGTCCCGTCGTCGAATCCGCGGCAGTGGGTGTGGTTGTACATGTACAACCCCGCGGTGGTCGACGCATCGGATCTGTCGTCGTTCACCATCAAGTATTCCAGGGCCATCGGCGATCCGGGTGTGGATGAATCGGCGGCCGATGCCTCGCTGCGCACGTACGTGGACCCGAGCAGTGCGATGACGATGCGTCGCATCAAGCACTTCAGCGGCTATACCAGCTCGGGCCGCGCGTGCGATGCGGCTGTCGAGCCGGATTGCTATCCATCCGATGTGGTGATCGCGCCCTGATCGAGTCAGGCTCAATTTGTCGCAACGCGCCCGCCATCCGGCGGGCGCGTTTGCATTTCAGGCGCTGGTGGCGCGGGTAGCACTTGACGACCGCCGCGCGGGCGCCAATACTCATGTCATGCATCGCACTGCGGTCCTCCTCCTTACCAGCGCCCTCGGCCAACTCATTATTGGTCGCGGGCTCTCGTGCCTGGGAGGATCTACCGAGTAACGCGATGCTCTGTCGCGAACGGCCCCTCCCGCGTGATCGTGGGAGGGGCCGTTTTCTTTTGCGCACCTCATCGACACGCCGGCGAGACCCTCGCAGCAGGCTCGCGCAGCTCGGGAGTCCCTCACTCCTTCACGCTGGCGTATTCATGAGCGCAATTCCGCCCGAATTCCCATCCTTCTCTCGACCTTCCAGCCAGCAGCCGCAACCGGCTGGCTGGTCTCCGGTGCAGTCGACGGACACGCCCGTGCCGGAACAGCATCCGGCAAGTGCGCAGGCCGACGGTGAGCCGTGAGCCCATCGACGGTGGACCGATACGCGCCGCCAATCGTGGAGCACGTGCGGATTTTCGACACGACGCTTCGTGACGGCGAGCAGTCGCCCGGTTGCACGATGTCGCCAGCCGAGAAGCTGGAGGTTGCGCGCCAGCTCGCGCGGCTCGGCGTAGACGTCATCGAAGCGGGATTCCCTGCCGCGTCGCCCGGCGATGCCGCTGCCGTGCACGCCATCGCGGAGGCGTTCCGTGATGCATCGAGCCCGGTGATCTGCGGTCTCGCGCGGGCCACCGAGAGCGACGTGGACGCATGCGTTGCCGCAATCGCGCCGGCGGCTCGACCGCGAGTGCACGTGTTTCTCGCCACGTCCAACATTCATCTCGAGCACAAGCTCCGTTGCACTCGCGCCGAGCTCACGGCGCGGGCGCGAGATGCCGTGGCGTTGGCGCGTGCGCGCGTGGACGACGTGGAGTTCTCTCCCGAAGACGCCACACGCTCCGATCCGGAGTTTCTCCTCGATGTTCTGGCGGCGGTGATCGAGGCCGGCGCTACGACGATCAACGTCCCCGATACGGTCGGGTATGCCACTCCGGATGAATACGCGGAGTTGATCGAGCGCGTGTGCGCGCTCACGTCGCGCACGCCGGGCGTCGTGGTATCGGCGCACTGTCACGACGACCTTGGGCTCGCCGTCGCCAATACGCTGGCCGGCGTGCGAGCGGGTGCGCGTCAGGTCGAATGTACGATCAATGGGATCGGCGAGCGGGCAGGCAACGCCTCGCTCGAGGAAGTCGTCATGGCGCTGCATACGCGCGCCGATCGATTCGGCATCGGTACGCGTATCGATACGCGCGAGCTGATGCGTACCTCACGCATGGTCTCCGCCTGCTCGGGTGTACATGTCGCGCCGAACAAGGCCATCGTGGGCGCCAATGCATTCGCGCACGAGGCGGGAATTCATCAGGACGGCATGCTGAAGCATTCGTCCACGTATGAGATCATGGCGCCGGAAACCGTGGGCGCCGACGGCAGCACGCTCGTGCTCGGGAAACACTCGGGGCGACATGCGCTGCGAGCGCGCCTCGGCGCGATGGGGCACGATGTCGACGAGAAGCGTTTTCCTGACATCTTTCTGCGCTTCAAGGATCTCGCCGATCGCAAGAAGACGGTCAGCGATCGCGATCTCACCGCACTGCTCGAGGGAATGACCTTGCCGCGCACGCTCTTTCAGAAGCTCTGGGACCGACACGTCGTGCGCGCCGAAACGCCGGCGACTCCCGCGGTCCTTTACGTCGATCTGCACCTTGTGCACGAGGTGACGTCGGCGCAGGCGTTCACCGAACTTCGAGAGCGTGGGTTGAGCGTTCGCGCCCCGCATCGAACCATCGCGACCATGGACCACTCCACGCCTACGACGCGTGGCGGATTTGCGGCGCTTCCCATTCGCGACGCGAGCACGGAAGCCCGATTCGCACAGGTGGAGCAACTGTCGCGCAACTGCCAGGCGTTCGGCATTCCGCTGCTCGCACTGGGAGACGACCGCCAGGGCATCGTGCACGTGATCGGACCGGAGCTTGGCCTCACACAGCCGGGAATGACCGTCGTCTGCGGTGACAGCCACACGAGCACGCATGGGGCATTCGGCGCATTGGCATTCGGCATCGGGACGTCGCAGGTGGCGCACGTGCTCGCGTCGCAGTGCCTGCTCCAGACGCAGCCGAAGACATTGGAAGTGCGCATCGAGGGGCGGCTTGCCCGCGGCGTCAGCGCTAAGGATGTGATCCTCGCGGTCTGCGCACGGTTGGGGGTCGGCGGCGCCACGGGCCACGTCATCGAGTACCGCGGCGACGTCATTCGCGCGCTGTCAATGGAAGAGCGGATGACCGTGTGCAACATGTCGATCGAGGTGGGCGCTCGCGCCGGAATGATCGCGCCTGACGAGACGACGTTCGCGTACCTCCGCGGGAGACCGCACGCACCACGTGGAGCCACATGGGACACCGCGCTTGCAGAGTGGCGTAACCTGGTTACGGACGACGGCGCCCAGTTCGACCGCTCGATTGTCATCGACGGCAACACCATCGTGCCGATGATCACGTACGGAACGAATCCCGGAATGGGCATGGCGATCACGGACGCCATTCCGGATCCCGATCGTCTGGACGATCGGAGCGAACGTGAGAACGCGCATCGCGCGTTGCGCTACATGGGGCTGGAGGCGGGCAAGCCGCTCGCCGGCAAGGCGGTGGACGTCGTATTCGTGGGGAGCTGCACGAACTCGCGCATCTCCGATCTGCGCGATGCGGCGAGCGTGCTGCGGGGGCGTCGCGTCGCCGCCGGCGTGCGCGCACTCGTCGTTCCCGGCTCACAGCAGGTAAAGCGCCAAGCGGAGTCAGAGGGACTGGACCGAATCTTCATCGACGCGGGCGCCGAGTGGCGCGAGTCGGGCTGCTCGATGTGCATTGCCATGAACGGCGATCAGCTTCGCCCGGGCCAGCTCGCGGTTTCCACGAGCAACCGCAACTTCGAGGGGCGGCAGGGCAGCGGCGGCCGCACGCTGCTGGCCAGTCCGCTCACGGCCGCGGCGGCCGCGGTCACCGGTGTCATCACCGATCCGCGCACGCTGATGGGAGGTGTCGCATGAGCGCGGAGATGTGGGCGTTCACGTCATCGTACGTCGTGATGCCTCGCGAGAACGTGGACACCGATCAGATCATCCCCGCTCGCTTCCTCACGACCACGGATCGCACGGGACTCGGCCCCCATGCGTTTCACGACTGGCGGTATCGCGCCGATGGCTCCCCGAATCCGGACTTCATATTGAATCAGGACGCGGCGCGCGATGCGCGCGTCCTCGTGGCTGGACACAACTTCGGCTGCGGGTCGTCGCGCGAGCACGCCGTGTGGGCGTTGGCGGGTGCCGGCTTTCGCGCCGTGGTGAGCAGCTCATTTGCGGATATCTTTCGCGGCAACGCGCTTGGCAACGGTCTCCTTCCCATCGAGGTGAGCCCGGATGTCCTCGAGAGGCTGACCACAGGACAATCAGCCGAGGCACGCGTGATGGTCGATCTGAAAGCAAGCACGCTTACGATGCCCGACGGCGGCGCCGTTTCGTTCTCCGTTCCGCCCTTTTCCCGTTACTGTCTCTTGAACGAAACAAACGAAATGACATTCCTGCTCGACGCTCGCGCTGACATCGACACGTACGAGACGACTCACGCGTCTCACATCGACACGCGTGTGGCGGAGCAGACGGCATGAGTACGTCGACGCGTGCTCCGTATTCGATTGCGCTGCTTCCCGGCGACGGAATCGGACCGGAGGTCATCGCGCAGGCCCGACGGGTACTCGACGCCATCGCCGATGCGTCGGGTGTCTCGTTCACCTTCAGCGAAGGTCTCATCGGCGGAGCGGCCATCGATGCCACGGGCAATGCGCTCCCCAGTGAGACGATCGCCATGTGCCGCGGTGCCGACGCCGTCCTCCTTGGCGCCGTAGGCGGGCCCAAGTGGGACAACCCCTCGGCGCAGGTGCGACCGGAGCAGGGACTCCTTGGGATCCGTCGAGCGCTGGGACTTTACGCGAATCTGCGGCCCGTGCAGCCGCAGCCAGCGCTGATCGCGTCGTCGCCAATTCGTGCGGAGCGATTGGAGGGAGTCGATCTCCTCGTCGTTCGCGAATTGACGGGTGGCATCTACTTCGGTGAGAAATCGCTGGTGCAGGCCGGAAACGGCGAGCGGGCGACGGATCTCTGCGTATACGAAACGGAGGAGATCGAGCGCGTCGTACGCATGGGCGCCGAGTTGGCGCGTGTGCGGCGTGGACGCCTTACATCGGTGGACAAGGCGAACGTGCTGGAGACGTCCCGCTTGTGGCGGCGGGTCGCCACACGAGTGGTCGCCGACGAATTTCCCGACGTGCAGCTCGAGCACCTACTCGTCGATGCGTGCGCGATGCATCTGGTGACGCGGCCGTCCCACTTCGACGTGATCGTGACGGAGAACATGTTCGGCGACATTCTCACGGACGAAGCAGCGGTGCTCGCCGGCTCGATCGGCGTGCTGCCCTCAGCCTCGCTCGGTGCGCCGAGAGCGGGTACGCGAATGGGTCTGTATGAGCCGATTCATGGATCCGCTCCGGACATCGCCGGGCGCGGCGTGGCAAATCCAGTAGGTGCCATTCTGAGTACCGCGCTGTTGCTGCGGTACTCACTCGGTATGGATGCGGGAGCGCGCGCGATCGAGCGCGCCGTGCGTGACGCACTCGACGAAGGTGCCCGCACACCGGATGTCGGCGGGTCGGCCACGACCGTCGATGTGGCGGAGTCGGTGCTCGGCCGGCTGCAGCTCGCACCGGAGCCGGCGTCGATCGCCTGATACCTCCGGCTATACGTACGTCAACCACCCACGGTCGTCCGTTCGCTCACCGCGCACGGTGGCGAAGAACGCGCGCTGCAACGTCGTCGTCATCGGGCCGCGTCGTCCCGAGCCGACCACGAGGCCATCGACGGCGCGGACCGGCGTCACCTCCGCGGCCGTGCCAGTGAAAAACACCTCGTCGGCCGCATAGAGGGCCTCGCGCGGAATGCGTTCTTCCCGCGTCGGGATGCCATGGTCGCGCGCCAGAGTGAGCACCGTGTCACGCGTGATGCCGGCCAGGATGGACGACCCACTCGGCGGCGTAAGGAGGACGCCGTCGCGCACCAGGAAGATGTTCTCTCCCGAACCTTCACTCAGCGTGCCCGAGGTATCCAGCGCAATACCTTCCGCGAAACCGAGACGCTCGGCCTCCATGGCGATGAGCTGGCTCGACACGTAATTGCCTCCCGCCTTTGCGCCGGTCGGAATGGTGTTCGGCGCGGGCCGCGTCCACGAGGAGATTCCCACGTCCACGCCGGTCTCGAGGCTTTCTTCTCCCAGGTAGGCGCCCCAGGGCAGCGCCGCGATCATCATCTCCACAGGGTGGCGCGTCGCGTTGAGCGAGAGGCCGCCCACGCCGCGCCACGCGAGCGGACGCAGATAGGCATCCGTCAACCTGTTGCTTCGCACCACGTCGCGGCACGCCGCGAGGAGTGCTGCATCGTCGAGCGGAAGCTCCATGCGATACAGCCGCGCCGATTCACGCAGACGACGCAGATGCTCGCGCGCGCGGAACAGTGCCGGTCCGCGCGGCGTCTCGTAGCAGCGCATTCCCTCGAACACCGACGAGCCATAGTGCAACGCGTGCGTCATCACGTGCACCGTTGCAGACGCCCATGGCACGAGGCGGCCGTTGAACCAGATGCGCTCCGGCAGCGCCCCCAGGGGAACGTTCGCTGGAGATGTGGTCGTCTCCAGGCGCGCTTCGCTGAGCGTGCTCGCGGCACTCACGATGCACCTGCGCCGGCAACTTCCGGCGTGGCCGATGGGCGCAGTGCCGTGGCGGGTGCCTCGACTGCGTTCTGTCCGGGCAAGACTTCCTTCGCGTCGAGAAACGGCATCATGCGGCGCATCGCACGGCCCACCGACTCGATCTGGTGCGACGACTCCGCTCGGCGACGTGCGTCGAAGGACTTTCGTCCGGTGCGATTCTCCTCGATCCACCGCCGTGCGAACGAGCCGTCCTTGACCTCGTCCAGCAGCTTCTGCATCTCGCGCTTCGTCTCCGCGGTCACGATGCGATCGCCGGCGACGTAATCGCCGTACTCCGCCGTGTCCGACACGGAGTGCCGCATGTAGTTCAATCCGCCGCGGTACATCAGATCGACGATCAGCTTGAGCTCGTGCAGGCACTCGAAGTACGCGATCTCCGGTTGATATCCATTGGCCACGAGCGTCTCGAAGCCGGCCTTCACGAGCGCCGAGGCACCGCCGCAGAGGACCGCCTGCTCGCCAAACAGATCGGTTTCCGTCTCTTCGGCAAAGGTTGTCTGAAGAACGCCGGCGCGCGTAGAGCCGATTCCTTTTGCGTACGCGAGCGCGTCGCTGAGCGCATGACCGGAGTAGTCATTGTGCACGGCAACGAGTGCGGGCACACCGGCGCCTTCCGCGAACAGCTCGCGAACGCGGTGACCCGGCGCTTTGGGCGCGACCATGATCACGTCCGTATGCGCGTTCGGTGTGATCTCGCCGAAGCGGATGTTGAATCCGTGCGCAAAGAGCAGCGTCTTGCCAGGCGTGAGATGCGGTGCGACCGACTCCTCATACACCGCCCGCTGTGTGTGATCGGGAGTAAGGATCACGATGAAATCCGCCTCGCGCGCGGCCTGCTCCGTGGTCACCGCCCGCAGTCCCTCGGATTCAGCGGCGGCGCGACTGCGTGAGCCGGCCGCGAGTCCGACGCGCACGTCGACGCCGGAATCGCGCAGGTTGAGCGCATGGGCATGTCCCTGGCTGCCATAGCCAATGATCGCGACGCGGCGGCGCGTGAGGCGTTGGAGATCGGCGTCGGCGTCGTAATAGAGAGTGGTCATCGAGCTGGCTCCTGAGGGTTCGAAGAAGGGGCAAAATGAGGAAAGTCGAAACGGCGCATGGCGTCGGCCACCTGCTCGAGCCGAGCGTCCTCGTGGGGGATCTCCTGGACGGAGAGGACGTCGATGAGCCGCGAGAGCTGCTGGACGATCTGATGGACGTCGGCAGCTTCGACGACCAGCAGCATGCGGCTCGTTCCCGAATCGCCGGTGGCACCGACGACGAGGCTCGAGACGTTGTAATCGCGGCGCCGAATGAGGCCGATGGCGCGATAGAGCGCGCCGGGCCGGTCATTGAGGTGCACCACGAGCGTGTGCCGCTGCGTGTTCGCAGGAGCGGTCGTCATGGCCGCTCGGCGTAAGCGGCAACGACGCTCGGCGTGGTATGCGTGTGCGCGTCCACGAGCATCTCGCCGATGCTTCGTCCTTGCGGGACGATCGGAAAGACATTGGCCTCGCGCTCAACGCGGAAGTCGAGCACGACGACGCCAGGATAGTTCCATGCGTCGTCGATCGCCTGCTCGACCTGATCCACGCTGTCCACGGTCACGCCGCACACGCCATAGGCTTCGGCCAGCTTCGCGAAGTCGGGCCCGGAGAGTGGCGTGCCGCTGTACCTGCGTCCCTCGAAGAGCTGTTGCCACTGCCGCACCATGCCGAGGTAGCCGTTGTTCACGATGGCGATCTTGACGTTCGTCAGGCCTTCCTGCGCCATCGTCGCGATCTCCTGATTCGTCATCTGGAATCCGCCGTCGCCGACGACCACCCAGATCGTCTCATCAGGCAGTGCGATGGCGGCACCGAGCGCGGCGGGGACGGCGAAGCCCATGGTGCCCGATCCGCCGCTCGTGATGTGCGAGCGTGGGCGGTGCCAGTCGAGCAGTTGAGCCGTCCACATCTGATGCTGTCCGACGTCCGTGACGACGCGACAGTTGCCGCGCGCTCTGCGTGCTGCGTTGAGTGCGGCGCAGACGTCGTTCGGTTGGAGCGTTCCGTCATCTGTGCGACGCCGATACGCCTGCCGCGGCTCGAACTTGTCGCGCAGCGCGTGCACCTCCTCGAGCCAGGCGGACCGATTCTCGAATTCGGCCCCCGTCGCGTCGGCGTTTCGAGTCGGGAGTTCTTCCAGAGCAGATTTCAACGCGCGCAATGCGGCGCGTGCATCGCCAACGATTCCAACACGAACCGGAACCAACTTCCCGATCTCCGACGGATCGACGTCCACGTGAATCACTGCCGCATGCGGTGCAAAGGTGGATGCCTTTCCGGTGACGCGGTCGTCGAAACGGCTGCCGACGTTCAACAGCACGTCACACCGCTGGATGGCGCGATTCACGTGCACCCATCCGTGCATGCCCGGCATGCCAAGGCTCAGCGGATGGTCCTGCGGAAATGATCCGAGTCCGTGCAGCGTGGTGATGACCGGAATTCCCGTGTACTCGGCGAGTGCAAGCAGCTCCGCCGATGCACCCGACTGGATCACGCCGTTGCCGACGAGGATGAGCGGACGACTCGAGGACGCCAGCAGGGCGGCCGCCTCGCGAACGGCGCCCGCGTTCACCTCGCATTGGCGATGGTCGTCGTATCCTGCGAGATCGAGCGTAACGTTCCAGTCCGGGACGATACTCGCTTGCTGCGCGTCCTTGGTCACGTCCACAAGCACCGGGCCGGGCCGTCCCGTGGACGCGAGGTAGAACGCCTCCGCGATGACGCGCGGGATCTCGCGCGGATCGCGCACGAGATAGCTGTGCTTCGTGATGGGGACCGTGATGCCGACGATGTCCGTCTCCTGAAATGCGTCGGTGCCGAGCAGTGCGCTGGAGACCTGTCCCGTGATGGCGACCATGGGTGAGGAGTCCATCCACGCGTCCGCGATGGGCGTGACGAGGTTCGTGGCGCCAGGTCCGCTCGTCGCCACGCACACGCCGACACGCCCACTCGCGCGCGCGTAGCCTTCCGCGGCGTGTCCCGCGCCCTGTTCGTGGCGGCAGAGCACGTGATGCAGTTGTTCCGAGTACTCCGGCAGCGCGTGGTAGAATGGCATGATGGCGCCGCCGGGGATGCCGAAGATCACATCCACGCCCTGGCGCACGAGTGCTTCGCAGAGGATCTGCGCGCCGGTGCGCAGATCCGGATTCGGCGTGGCGCTCATTTCGCGACTCCGGCAAATGCGTCGCTCGGCTGCGACGTCCAGCTGGGCACCGTGTCCGCCGCGGGGCGGTGATCGGGCACCGCGAGCACAGCGCCCGTGTGTGCGCTCGTGACCAATGCCGCATAACGAGCCAGCCAGCCGCGCGTGAACTTTGGCGGTGGTGCGTGCCATTCGCGTCGGCGACGCTCGAGCTCCTGCTCCGAAAGGTCGACGTCCAATTGACGTGCAGCGAGGTCGATGACGATGACGTCGCCGTCGCGCAGCAGGCCAATCGGGCCGCCCTCAGCGGCTTCGGGAGAGACGTGGCCGATGCACAGTCCGCGCGTTCCTCCGGAGAAGCGGCCGTCCGTCACCAGTGCGACTGACTCTCCAATTGGCATGCCCTTGAGGAGGCTCGTGAGCGCGAGCATCTCGCGCATGCCCGGTCCGCCACACGGACCTTCGTTGCGCACGATCACCACGTCGCCGGAGTGAATCTTTCCCGCCATCGCCGCGGAGGTTGCAGCTTCCTCGCTGTCGAACACGCATGCCGGACCGCGGAACGTCATCTCGTGCTGCGACACCGCGCCGACCTTGATGACTGCGCCGAGTGGCGCGAGCGATCCGAAGAGCACGGCGAGTGCGCCGCGCCGCGTGTGCGGGTTGTCGATGGGGCGAATGCACTCCGGATTCAGATTGGCGACGTCTGCCACCGATTCGCCGATCGTCTGCCCGGTGACCGTCAGCGCATCGAGGTGCAGCGTGTCCGGTTTCTTCGCGAGCTCGGCGAGAATTGCGGGAATGCCGCCGGCTCGGTGAACGTCCTGCATGTGCCATTGGCGCGTACCGTCCCACGCCGGCGAGACCTTGGCGAGATGCGGCGTCCGCTCGGCCACCTCGTTGAAGCGCGACAGCGGGTAGTCCACTTCGGCTTCGCGTGCGAGGGCGAGGACGTGGAGCACCGTGTTTGTGGAGCCGCCCATCGCCACGTCGAGGGCAACCGCGTTGTCGATTGCATCCGGCGTCACGATGTCGCGGAACGTGACCCCATCGCGGACGAGCTGCATGAGCGCCTGTGCCGCTCGGCGCGCGAGCGCGTGCCGTTCAGGCGACGTCGCGAGGATCGACCCATTGCCCGGCAGCGCCAAGCCGATCGCCTCGCAGAGGCAGTTCATCGAGTTCGCCGTGAACATGCCGCTACAGCTTCCGCACGTCGGACACGCGAGTCGCTCGAGCTCGAGCAATCGTGCGTCGTCGATCGTTCCTGCGGCGCGTTGTCCCACAGCTTCGAACACCGAGATGAGGTCCACCTTCGTCCCAGAGGAGTCCACGCCCGCTTCCATCGGTCCGCCCGAGACGAACACCGTGGGGACGTTCGCTCTCGCCGCGCCCATGAGCATGCCGGGCACGATCTTGTCGCAGTTCGGGATGCAGATCACCGCGTCGAAGCAGTGCGCGCGGACCATCGTCTCGACCGAGTCCGCAATGATCTCGCGCGACGGGAGGGAGTAGTGCATGCCCTCGTGGCCCATGACGATGCCGTCGTCGACGCCGATGGTGTTGAACTCGAACGGGATGCCGCCGGCTTCGCGGATGGCCTCTTTGACGACTTTGCCGAAGGCCTGGAGGTGGACGTGTCCGGGCACGATGTCCACGTACGAGTTGCACACCGCGACGAACGGGCGGTCCCATTCGCCGTCCTTCACCTGGCCTGTTGCGCGCAACAGGCTGCGGTGGGGTGCTCGCTCCATGCCACGTTTGATCGTGTCCGATCGCATGCCGACCTCGAGAGGGGGTAAATGCGACCGCGGCCCGTCCTGGTTGGGACGGGCCGCGGTGACTCGAGATCCGCGCTGCCCCTCCCGTCTGGAGAGGGGCTGCGGTCGTTGTGCTGCTACGCCGCTGGACCCTCTCGCACGCCAATTACCTCCGTAAGCGATACGGAGGCTACGACGATAATCGAGAGGAGACTGCGCGAGGCGAGCATTATCCGGGCTGTACGGAGTTTCGTGCGGCTTTCATATGATAGGGCGATGCGGGCGGGGAGCACAAGGGGAGCTGCCCGCTTTCGCAACAGCGCCCTACAGCAGAAGGGACGATCGGCGGGATTCGGCCGCAACGGGACCAGGGCTCAATCCCCGGCCGCCGCCGTCAGACGTCCGGCCAGGGTGCGACGAAGTCGAAACGCTCGGCCTGTCGGATACGCTCGAAGTCGCGCACATTCGCGGTGACGAGCGTCAGGCCAGCGCTACGGCAAGAAACGGCCAGCAGCACGTCGTTGAGAAACGAGCGGCCGAAACCGCCCGGGCTGATGGTTTTCTCGCGCACGAGCTGCGCGACGATCTCCCCGCTGCGAGCCCAGTTCGCAAACGTCGGCGTGACAATCCGTCCGCGCGACTCAAAGGGGCGGACATACGCGTTGCGAATCGACACGCCGCGTCTGGCATCAACCGCGCCAAGCAAGAGTTCTTGAACCACTACGGCGTGAAGGTAAGTCGCAGGGAGACGTGCGGCGTAGAATGCCGCGAGCTCCTCGGCTTTCGCTCCATCCCGATCGGCCGCGATATAGATGTTGGTGTCGAGGACGAAGCGTTTCACCTCTGTTCACTTCGCAGGAAGATCTCGGAAGACGTCGCGGAGGCTTCGCGTCCCGGCGACACGGCGGACGCCATCGATCACCTCTTGGCGAAACGCGACGAGATCGAGCGCCTGCTCGACCGTGTCGGTCTCCGTCTCCGTTCCGAGGATGCGCTGCGCGCGAAGCAGCTTGGCCTGCGTCAGGCGCAGGTTCTTGCGGACCTTTCCAGCCGTCCTGGGCATGATCAGCCACCGGAGAGAATGTACAGACGCAATGTAGATACTGTACAGTCACGGCGAAAGACGCGACGGCAGGCCGGCTGTGTTGGTCATGTTCGGACAACGTGCCGGTCCAACCGTCCCAATGCAGAGGTTCGCCAATCCAGCGGCCCAGCGATTTCCGCCGCGTCGGTCATTGCCGCGGCCTCGTTCACGAAACTACTCGCTGCAAGCGTTTCGGCGCCGCCACTAAGCGAGTGTTGGGCGCGGACAGGGTCGCCCGCCTCGAGCCAGTGCGCTGCGATGGCCAGATGTCTGCGATGATCGTAGGGGCCCTGCGTCGCCGTGACGTGTTGCAGCCATTCGGCGGCATACTGATGCAACAGTCGTTGCGTCGAAGTAGGTGCTCTCTGCACTACCGCGTCCGCCCACAGCGCGCGCGCTGAGATCGTGCTCTCACTGAAGCACGCGATCCCCGTCGTCTCCAATTCGCGTGTTGCCGCGAGAATGCTCGTGCGGTCGAGCAGACTGACCCACTCCACTGCTCGAAGATCCGCATCGGGTCCGAGGACAGCGATTGTCTCGAGCACTCCATAGGCACTTGGCGACAGCCTGTCGAGACGAGCGGAGACCAGCCGCGACACAAGCGGAGGGAGGGCCGCCACGTCGTCGAGCTCGAGCCAACGATCCACGAGCGCCTCGGCGACGAGCGGAATACCGCCCGCTCGCCTAGCAAGAGTGTCCAGAATCGTTGATGGCACAGCACGCGGCTCAGCGCGCGCAATGCATAACATGCGAATCTCTTCTTCCGAAAGCGGCGATAACCACAGTGTATCGACACCCATCTCGGATATCGCGTTATCGGTTGGAAAGGCCTGGCGGTATACCTTGGCCGCATCCTCTTCCGTATCAGCATGCAGGGCGATGACACAGACGCCCGCCGCCACGGGAAGCGCGGCGAAAAGATGCGCGAGCATCGACCAGGATGCCGACTCTGCCCATTGCCCGTCGTCGATCGCGATCACGATCGGACCGTCTTCGCTAATGGCTGCAACGACGTCACTCAAGGCGGCGATCACGGCTCCGCGGTGTTCCGCATCTGTCAGCGCCGCCAGTCTCGCTTTGGCGTTGCCAAGAAAGCGCTGGAGAACGGCGACGGAATCCGGATCGGCGCCGAGCGCTCCTCGTAGGCGCGTCAGCGTGTGGGCGAGGTTGGCAACCAGAGAGAGTGGTCGGAGGAAATCCCCTCTGTTGCAACGTTCGTGGGCGACCTGCGCACCCTGTGCGCGTGCGCGCCTGAAGAACTCGTCCAGTATTCGACTCTTTCCGATACCGGCGGGGCCCGCAATACCAATTCGGTGTCCGGTGGGATTGGGAGTGAGACCAGTGAGTAGATGAGAAAGGGTGTCGCTTCGCCCAACGAGCGACGATTGTGTAACACCAGAAACGGACGCGTGTGGTCCGGAGCTTCGCATTGGCGCGTGAGTTGAGCCACCTCCCCGATGAGCATTCTGACTTACTCCATGCCATTCGGTGCGAGCCACGGAGTCCAAAAGATCCTTCAGTGCAGGTGCATGCGAAGGATCGAGCTGAAGAATCCTTCGCGCGACGGCGGCCAGGCCAGTGAGGTCGGAGTTCCGCCGACTGGCAGCCGACCACTCTTCGAGCGCACTCACGACGACGGCGCGCTGCGAGGTTCTTGCGTCCTCCAGCCATCGCGAAAAGCCGTCCGATATTTGCGGAGCATAGCCATCGAGGACATCGCCCTGCGCGATTGCGACTGCGGTCGCGGCCGACTCGGCTGACAAGAGCTCGTCGACGTCAAAGTGCACGTCGAGTCTGTCCAATCCGAGGTCGGCAGTTCGAAGCGGCGGAGCGACGCCGTGCCGTCTCAGTCGCGAAAGAAGCCAGCGGAGACGCTCTCCGCGAACGCGGTCGTCAGCATCCGGCCACAAGAGTGTGGACAGTTGCGAGCGGTGCACTGTCGCGCCGCGCCGCAGTCCGAGATAGAGCGCAGCCCCAAAGACATGCGGCTTGCTCGGTGACAAGTCACCGAGTGGCGTTCGGAGGCGCGGAGGGCCAATGAGTTGAATGCGATAATTCACGTCGGTGAATTCGAGGGGCAGGGCGTGCCAGTACGTGGGTCATGGGGCGAGTCAGTCGAGTGGTGGGGGCTCGCACGTCAGGCGATTGCTGGGCATCGTGCCGTTCATGGCTTAGAAAATTCTCAGTGAGGCCGGTATTGGATTGAGTGGTGGGCGGACATGGTGATGGGCCGGCGCCACCGCTGTCAAACACCAAGCGGCAGCAAGTGGTCACATGCTGGCACTGTAGCGCGACATCGATTCGCGCCGAAAACACAGTAGCAATGCAGCGTCATTTAGGCGTCACATCTGGGCGCCATCCGCATAACTCGTTGCCCTTGCGCGACCTAAAGGCCAACGCGTTAATGGCCTCGCTCGTGCAAAGGGCGATGGTCAAATGCGACCAGAATCGCTCGAGTCGGTGCCACTGTCGCTCGCTGCTGGGTTGACGCGCGAGTATCTCATCCATCATCGACTCTGTCCCAAGGCAATCGCCGCCGAGGGTCACCTCGTGGTCGCGACCGCGCCCGAAGCAATCCTGGATGGCCTGGATGACGTGGCCTTCGCATATGGTCTACCCGCCATAGCCGAGCCGACCAGCGAGGACGAGGTCCTTCGGTATATCGAGCGGTTGACCACGCGTGCCGAGCGAACCGTTGAACTGGAGCGGGCCGATGCCGGCGACGAGGAGATGGCGACAGACGTGCGCAACCTCGTCAATCAGCCACCGGTCATTCGGTATGTGAATCTCCTCGTCCGCGATGCGTACGACGCCGGGGCGAGCGACATTCATCTCGAGGCATCGCGCAACGGACTGACGGCCCGATTTCGGCTCGACGGCGTCCTCGCGCCAGCACCGGAGCCCCCGAGTCAGCTCCAGCACGCCGTCGTTTCGAGAATCAAGCTGCTGGCGGAGCTCGACATTGCGGAGCGACGACGCCCGCAAGACGGCCGCATTCGCGTTCGGCTGGAATCACGTGAACTCGACCTGCGTGTGTCCACCGTGCCGACGCTCCATGGCGAGAGCGTCGTACTGAGGCTGCTCGATCGCGGCGGTCGGCCAGTAGGACTCGCGGAGCTCGGGATGTCTCCGGTGGTGCTCGATGGGGTCATGCACCTGGCGCGCAGACCGCACGGAATGCTGCTCGTCACCGGGCCAACCGGAAGCGGCAAGACGACGACGCTATATGGCGCCCTTCAGACGCGCACGGCCGACGCTGAGAAGATCATCACGGTCGAGGATCCCATCGAGTACCAGCTCGCGCGTATCACACAGGTGCCAGTTCACCGACAAGCCGGAGTGACGTTCGCGACCGCGCTGCGCGCAATCCTGCGACAGGATCCTGATGTGATCATGGTCGGTGAGATGCGCGACAAAGAGACCGCCGAAGTGGCCGTGCAGGCCGCCATGACGGGGCACTTGGTCTTCTCGACGCTGCACACAAACGATGCGGTCGGAGCGATACCCAGGCTGCTAGACCTGGGTATTCCGGACTATCTGGTGGCGGCGACTGTCGAGGGAGTACTGGCGCAACGTCTAGTGCGCCGGGTGTGTGGCGCGTGCCGCGTCGAATATCAGCCATCGCCGGAGAGCATTGCGCTGCTCGCGCATGGGGACACCCCAGATCAGCCGTTCACGCGCGGAGCCGGATGCCCGGCGTGTCGAGGAACTGGATATCAGGGACGGCTCGGCGTCTACGAACTTCTACTCGTCACGGAGCGCGTAAAGGACGCTATTGCCCGCAACCTGTCACGAGGCGAATTACGGGCCATTGCCCTTGATGACGGACTCGTGCCGCTGCGCACAAACGGTTGGCAGCAGGCGAAGGCGGGTCTCACCACCATCGAAGAGGTGCTACGTGTCATCCAGGACTGAGCAGTCAATGAATGGCCGCCCACGAGCTGGCTTCACGCTGATCGAGCTCCTTGTCGTCATTGCAATCATCGCAACGCTCGCTGCGGTTGTGGCCCCGTCTCTCTTTGGTAACGTCGGAGAGGCGCGCAGGAGCACAGCGAAGAGCCAGATCGAGATTCTCTCGCTCGCACTGGATGCATACAGAGTCGACAACGACGGCTATCCAACGAGCGAACAAGGTCTGGACGCACTCAGAACCATGCCGCTCGGCGGCGATCCTCCACGCAACTGGAAGGGCCCATACCTGAAGCAGATGGTGCCCGCCGATCCCTGGCGGCGGCCTTACGTGTACGTGTATCCGGGCGTGTCTAATCCTCAAGGTTACGATCTCTACACATTCGGCAAAGACGGCAAGTCCGGCGGAGATGGTGAGGACGCCGACATCACCTCTTGGGGGGGCGCTGTACGTCAGTGAGTCTGCCACGAGGAGTTGTGCATGAGCACTGAATTGGCGCCGCTTGCCGGAAACCTGTCCTTCTCGTTTGAGGCCATGACTGCGGGTGGCGTCATGGAGCAGGGCAGCATCCATGCTCCGTCGCTTCTCGATGCACGGCGGGCGGTGATCAATCGCGGATTGCTCTTGCTTACAATTCGTCAGACTGAAGTCCACGTGCGGCGGACGCAGCTGCGAGTTGCGGATCTCGGTCTTGGTCTGCGTATCCTGGCGGATCTGCTCGATGCCGGCCTCTCCGCGGGCCGGGCACTGAAGGCCCTCGAGGATCTCGCGCCACCCGCGTGGCGAAGTGCGATACCCGCGCTCCAGCAGTCCATTCGCGAGGGAAATGGACTTGCAGCAGCCCTGGCATCTGGTCCGATCGAGATACCGGCGGTCGTAATTGGAATAGCGCAGGCAGGAGAGGCCGGCCAGGGGTTGGGGCCCGCCATACGGCAAGCGGCCGAGATGATGGAAGCGTCGGCGGCAACCCGAGCTGCGGTTCGCTCCGCTCTCGCGTATCCACTGGTGCTCGCGAGTGCGGGAGCACTCGCCATTGCGTTGCTCATCGGCGTGGTGTTGCCACGCTTCGCAATCATTCTCGCGGATCTCGGCGAATCACTGCCGCCGGCAACTCGATTCGTAATGATGAGCGCGACCGTGGTGAAAGCTGGTGCCCTCCCCGCCGCGGTGGGCGCGGCAAGCATCTTCGGCGTGTGGCGTGCTTGGCTCACTACGCCAGCAGGGCGCCAGCGGTGGTGTGAGTGGCTGCTCATGACACCGTTCTTCGGCGTCGTTCGCTTTTCCGCCGCAAGCGCTCGAGCATGCTACACTCTTGCCACACTGCTGGACACCGGCGTCCCAATTGCATCTGCGGTAAAGTACGCAGCACAAGCGTCTGGCGACGCGGCCGTTGAATCCCGCATGATGCTTGCGCGCGAGCGCGTGGGCGCGGGCGCGCCGTTGTCACGCGCGACCGCTGAGTTCGCGGCGCTCACGCCTATCTCGGTGCGACTGCTCAGAAGCGGCGAAGAAAGCGGCAAGCTCACGTCAATGCTGCTGCATGCCGCTCGGTTAGAGCAGCAGCGCAGCGACAGGATGGTGCAGACGTCGGTCAAGCTACTGGAGCCAGTTCTCGTATTTGTCTTTGCCGCGGTCGTGGCGATCATTGCTGCGGCCCTGCTCCAAGCCGTCTACAGCGTGCGACCCGTGGTCACATGATTGTCTCACCGCGCGATTGTGGCATCCGAGAACGCCAGGGAACGACTCTGCTCGAGGTCGTCATCGTGGTCCTGATTCTCGGTGTCCTTGCGACTGTCGCATCCCTGGCCATTCCCGGTGCGACGACACCAGCGCAAACGCTCGCCGCGACAGTGGGACGTGCGCGACGGGAGGCCGCGGAGCACGGCCACACCGTGAAAACAACCTACAGGGATAGCCTGCATGTCATTGACATCGTTGCGTTCGTTGACGGCAGGGTGCTGATCGACTCGACGGGCGTGGTCAATCCGTTGACCGGCCGCGCCGAGGGCAACGATCCGTGACCTCTAACAAGTGCTGTGGCCGAGCGCGTCGTGGATATGCACTGCTGGACGCGCTCATCGCTCTCGCGATTCTCAGTCTCGTTACGGCGGGCATGATCGCGCTCCTTCGTCAAACGGTCTTCTCTCTCGAGGAGATGCATCGACGAGACCGCGTAATGCGGGAGGCCACGACCGCCATGGCGTCGCTCATAGTGCGTGATGGCTCATGGCTGGACGAGCACCTCGGCGACAGCCGCTATGAAGCCTGGGATCTTCATGTCGAGCGGCAATCAGCGCAAGTCTATGACCTGACCCTGAAGGATACCGTGCACGAGAGCGTTCTCCTCGAAACAGCGACGTATCTGGGCGCTACCGAGCAAAGACATGCAGACCATTAACCGCGCGGCCTTCACCCTCGTCGAGATTATGTTGGCGGTCGGCCTCGCCGCCGCCGCCGTCGTGATGAGCGCAATGCTCGTCCGCCAGCTGTTAACGTCGCATACCGTCCTTATGCGAGTAGGTGCTCGGGCCGACGCGGAGGCGAATGGTAGCCGTGAGCTCCGTGAATTGTTCGGGCGAGCCGAATTGGGAACGGACACGACGCGGCAGTTTGTCGGTGACCAGCGAAGTGTGGCGTTTCCGACATGGTGCGATCGCGCGACCGGCTGGCTCGAGCACTGCATCGTACGCGTCTATCTCGACCACCGCGTGGACAGCACGAGCATCGAAGCTCATTTCGACGATGGCTCCGACCTCCGACTGCAGACACTGACGGGATTGCTCGAGTTTCGCTACTACGGGCGCGTTGGTGAGGCGTTGGTCTGGAATGAGAAATGGAACAAGGGCCTGATTCCACCGGCCGGTGTGGGTCTCGTGCGTACTGGTGGAGATACCACCGTCCTGTATATCGGAGAGCGCGGGTGACGAAAATTCGCGACAGGCGCGGGTACGCGACGCTGCTGGTGCTCTGGCTGCTCGTCATCGCCTCCAGTGTCGGGCTCTCAGCCGTGCTGACTGGGCGCGACGAATACCACTTCGCTCGCAACAGATTCGAGGCAGAACGCGCGCAGTGGCGGGCACACGGCTGTGCAAGCGAGGCGGAAGCGTCGGTCGACGAAATCCTCGAAGCCGCCTCGTCCAACGGAGAGCGAACGCGTAGATGGCGGCACCTCGATACGCTCATCACGGTGCCCAATGCGGAGCGCTGGCGCTGCGTCGTTGTCGTGCGCGCTGCTGGCTCCCGGCTGAACATCAATGAGGCCACCGAGGAACAGCTGGCTCGCGCCCTAGCGCAAATCGCCGATACGCGCGGAAGCGCTGCACTGATTGACGCCATACTTGATTGGCGCGGAGCCCGTGATGATGCGCGTAACGGAATGGTTGATACCGCACGGTATCGAGGAGCCCATGGCCATGAGCCGCGAAAGGGGCCGTTTGCGTCCACCGCCGAACTGCATCGTGTCCGCGGCCTCGATTCAATTCAACGACTCGACGCACTGTTCGATGTCGAATCCGGTCGGGTGTCGCTTCCCAATGCTTCAGGCGAGGTACTCCTCTCGCTTCCCGGACTCGCATGCGAGACGGTCGACCGACTCCTCGAACTTCGCGCCGATGGCCACGACGTCGAGGATCTCATGTCGCTGACGGGCCGCATTTCAGCCACAGCTGCGGAATCTCTCATGACGCGATATGCGGAGCTCTCACTGGCGACGACTCTCGAGCCCGACGCGTGGATCGCGACTGTAACTGCATCGAGTGGCCGGCCGGAGATATCGGTAGTCATCGAGCTCCGCCTCATTCGCAGAGGCAACAGCAGCGCCGTGGTTCGGAGGAGAACATGGTCGTGAGCCGCCGGCGCTATGGAGTCACGATTCATCGGTCGGAAGTCCGCATAGTCGGCGTTGTGCGTGGGCGGAGTGCCTGGACATGGCGCGGCGAGATCACGGACGGAGACACGGCGGGAGCTCTCAAGAACGCGCTGCTTCAGATGCCGCGGCCGTCGATTGGACGTCCGCTCGTGCGCGTTGGCGTTGGGGCGAGCGCCGCACAGCTGCGCACGATTAGCGGCCTTGCCGCTGAAGTCGAATCGACGCGCCGAACTGCGGCGGTCGCTAGCAACCCCGAACGATTCTTTCTTCGTTGGACGGGAGCAACGACCGTGTCGCCGGTCTTCCAGACCCCAGGCGGCGAGTACGTCGCCGCGGCCTTTGACGGAGCCGTCATCAACGCGTTGCGCGCCGCTCTTGCTGGCGCTCCCGTTCGAATCGAGGGCATGATCAACGTGGCGTCTGCGGTACCGTGGGGCGTCGGCGTGAACGCCAAAGACAACTCCATGCTCTGGTCCAGCATCGATGGTGAACTCAGGCTTCGTCTCTCGGCGGGAACGGTGACAGCGGCGCACCCGGTCGTGGGCGCGCTTGTCGACTCGATTGATGGCAACCCTCCGTCAACATCAACTTCCGGTGGAAATACCGACTGGACAGAAGCGTTCTCCGTCGCGACGTGCAATCTCGAGGAACTGCCATATCTGCCAGGCGGAGCGCTGAGAGGGACATCGAATGCCGGCGCCCGTGCAACTCGTCTGGGAGTGAGTCTGGCCATGGCAGCGGCGATGGTAGCATGGCTCTTCGCGCCCGCCATGCTCGCGATGAGAAGCGCGGAACGTGCGGAAGCGCGAATGGTGGCGCTGACACGGACGCGTAGCCACGCGGCGCGACTCGCGGCCGATGCTCGCGATCTCGAACAAGCCGCGCGCCACGTCGATCAGTTTCGCGCAGGCAGACTCTCGATGACGTATCTGCTAGGTGCGATTTCTAGCGCCTTACCGGAATCAACCGCCGTCACGAGCCTCCGCATCGACTCCCTCGGCGGAACTGCGATTCTCCTCGCTCCGCGCGTCCTACCGGCCTTGCCGAAGCTCCTTTCGCTCCAACCGCTGGATGGTATGCAGGCGACTGGTCCCATTACTCGTGAAGCGTTCTCCGGGCGTGAGCTCGAGCGACTCTCCATCCGCTTTCGACTGCGGCGTCTCGGGACTGGCAGTATGCGTCCTTCAAAGCGGTACGGTGGAGCGCTCAATTGATGCACTGGACATCGCAAAAGGATCGTCGAGTCCTCGCTCTTGGCGGCACGTTGATCGCCCTCATCTTGATTCTCGGTCGCGGCATGCCGCTGTGGAGAGTGTGGGAAGTCGATAAGCGCGCGTCGGCTACCGGAATACTGAGGAGGGCCGCTGAATTCGATCGGACAACGAAAGAGTATCTCGCCACTGCGGCGAATGCGGCCGAGTCACAGCGGCGCTACGGCAGCTCCTTGAGTGGCGTTCTACGTGCGATGTCACCAGTTGCTGCCGCGGCGACTCTTGCCAGTCTCACCGAGGACGTAGCGGAGAAGGCAGGAGCGAAGCTGACAAGCATCCAGCTTCGGCCGGACTCCGCCTTCCATGATCACTTTGCGCGCGTCGGCGTGCGATTCTCGGCATCAGCTGACGTAGAGGGTCTGACCGCACTGTTGGAAGGCCTGGAGACCAATGCAACGCTGCTTGCGATACGCGAACTATCGGTGACACCGGCTGAGGTGGCTGGTTCTGATGCAAAGCCAGAGGTGCTGCGTTTCCAGGTCTTGGTGGAGGCGTTGGCCTTCGATGGAACATACGCTAGACCGGCCGCCGGTCATACCAAGTGAGCAAGTCTCTCGTCGACATGGCGATGAGTGCGATAGCCGTTGCGATGCTGACAAGCACAGCGATTCGAGCGAGAGATGCGCAGAGCGTGGCTCCGTCCCGAGTCGATATCAAGGAGAAACGGAACAAACTGGAGCCAACCACGTTCCTCGCGCACGTGGATCCGCCTATGGATACGCTTCTTACATCCCGCATCGTCAAGAACGACATGTTCCGCCTGGCGAACGCTCCAACGGCCGTTCGCTATGCTCTCGCGGTCGAGGGCGCCGGCGCTTCACTTCCCGCAGTCCCACGACCGCGACTTGCGGTGAAGGCCATCATCGGCGGTCCACCCTGGCAAGCAATGATCGAGGGCTTTCCCGGCCAATCGGTTGCCATTGTGCGTGCGGGACAGCTGGTAGGAGCGTTCACCGTTCGCACCGTGGGACGCGACTCCGTTGTCATTCTGGGCGCGGACACATCATGGACGCTGTCCCTCCACGGAGCTCGCCAATGAGGGATCATCTCATGGCTAGTTGGGTGGTAACGCTGTTTGTTGCTACGGCCGTGAGCGCGCCGTGCAACGCGCAGAAGACGACACAGAAGGTCGGCGCCAAGGACAGTGTGACCATCCGTGTGGTCAATACGGAACTTCGATCCGCTGTCCAGTTCATCGGTCAGTATCTCGATTGGCCTGTGATCTACAGCGGACCTGTCGGGGCGCAGGTGACACTGGAGACTCCTCATCCCGTGGCTCGCTCAACTGTGCCGACTCTGCTGCGCGGCTTGCTGGAGAGCCAGAGTTACGAATTGATTCCCGATACGGCGGCGCAGCTTTTTCGCGCGCGCCCGCACGAGACTCCGAAGCCGCCGGTTGTCTCTCCAGGGGATGCGGGCTCTCGCCAGGCGACGCCCCCAGCGCAACCCGCGAGCAGCACGGAGCTGTTCGTCATTGGACTGAAGCACGCACGTGCCGCCGACGTTGCCGCTACCGTCAACGCGCTCTACGGTCGGGGCACGTCCGACGGGAGCAGCGTGCGTCGATCGACGCTGAGTGACGAACTGCGGGCCAATCAAGTGCCTCCCGTGGGTGCACCTCCATCGCCGCCGATCACTATTACCCAGGGCGCGCAGCGCGGTTCGGCCTTCACGGGAGAAGTGATCATCGTGCCAGATCCTCGAGGCAACACGCTGCTGGTTCGTGCAAACCGTACCGACTACACGCTCATCGAGCAGGTCGTCGGGAAGCTCGATGTCCGCCCATTACAGGTCTTGATAGAAGTGCTGATCGCCGAGGTGCGACGCGACAGAAGTCTGACGTTCGGAGTGACTCTGAAACTGCCGAAGACAAACATTGCCGGCACAGAAAACACGACGATCGCTGGTAGTATCGATGGCCTTGGCAGCGGTGGAACCGGAGCCGGTGGCCTCGGCGAATTCGCGCTATCCGTCATGGGGATCGGCGGACTCGACTTGGAAGCAACGATCAAGGCTGCGGCCGGTCGTGGCGACGTATCGATTCTCAGCAGGCCAATCGTACTGACGGCGAACAATCAGGAAGCAGAGATCAACGTCGGGAGTCAGCGTCCCTTCGTTCAGGTGTCGCGGTCCTTACCCACGGACGCCGCAGTCCGCGATCAAGTCGTTCAATACAAGGATGTGGGAACCAAGCTTGCCGTGCGCCCCACCATCAGCGTGGACGGATCTGTTCAGTTGGAAGTGAAGCAGGAGGTCAGCAGTGCCACGACTGAGACAGCATTCAATGCGCCCGTGATTTCAACGCGCTCAGTGACGACGCAACTCCTCATCCTTGACGGCCAAACGGTCGTTCTCGGTGGCCTTACGGACCGGCAGAGGGACGTTTCCCAGAGCGGCATACCCCTCCTTTCGAGCATTCCATTCATTGGCGGCCTCTTTGGAAGCGCCTCCCGGCGCACGACGGAGACCGAGCTCTTCATCTTCCTCACACCTCATGTCATTCGCTCCGACGACGACGCTGCCCAGCTCTCCGCTCCGCTGCGAGAGCGGGCAACTCGCTCACGCCCCTAGAGACTGCGCATCCATAGTGGACATGCTCGTCGGAACGTCGCCGCCGATGGCGCGAATTCGAGCCATTATCCACATGGTGGCACCCACAATATTGCCTGTTCTCGTTCAAGGCCCAACCGGTGCTGGCAAAGAGGTCGTTGCGGCGGCGCTACACGCGCTGAGCGGCCGCTCTGGACCTTTCGTCGCATTCAACGTCTGCGCAATCGGAGACGCGGTGTTTGAAGACGCGCTCTTCGGACACGTGCGAGGTGCGTTCACGGGGGCAGTCGCGGAGTCGCCCGGATTACTCCGTGAGGCGAACGGTGGAACGCTCTTCCTGGACGAGATTGGCGGTCTGCAACTCGCATCACAGGCCAAGCTGCTCCGAGCGATCGAGACCAAGCGATTCCGACCCCTTGGAGCACGCATGGACGCAGCCAGTGACTTTCGCGTGATTGCCGCGACCAACGATCGCGTGAGCGACCTCGTAGCGACGGGTCGCTTTCGTGAGGACCTCGCGCATCGACTGGGAGCCGTTGTCATCGACGTACCGTCACTGCGCGAGCGAGCGTCAGACATAGGTCTGCTCAGCGAACATTTTCTCTCACGCCTTCGCCCAGGATTGGGACTCGACGACCACGCACGAATCCTCCTCGAGGAATGCCAGTGGCCAGGCAATGTGCGCGAGCTCCGACAGGTGTTGGAGAGTGCCTCTATGTGGTCCGGCAGCGTTATCACACGCGAGGCTTTGTTGGCGGCGCTGGCGTCCCGATTCGGCTCGCTCGCGCCTCCGAACACGTTCGTGCACGAAAGGGACACACTGAAGCAGGCGCTCGAGCGGAACAATTGGGACACGCGTGTAACCGCTCAGGAGTTCGGTGTTCATCGAACGACAGTGTATCGACTAATGCGACGATACGCACTATCGCCGCGTCAACGCGGCCGTCTGCTCAACGTCACGATCAGTTCATCATCAACATGACTCGAACCCGAGATCTCGAATGCCGCATATCTCACAAGTAGTTAGCAGTCTTATGCGAGGCCTTGCCCTTGCAAGTCTGCTGCTTGGCTGCGCACGCCAATCATCGAGCGACGACCTGTTTCCACTGCTGTTGCCGAGAGCGAAGCCGCAGGCACCGGAGGTGCCGTTGGAGAGCCTAACCGTGCGAGATGGCAAGGACGGAGCGAGAGCACCAGAGGCACCCGACAGCGCCGTCATGGCCGCAACATTGGCGTTGCTCCGGGATGGGCGCGCGAAGCCTCTCACCCAGGCGCAACGAGCCGATACGATCGCGGTCGTGGCGGCGTTCAGCTTGGTATCCAGCGCGGCACGCGCCGATTCGGTCGACTCCGAGTTCATCATGGAAGTCGTTGGCTACCTAATCTATGGCCGCCCCTCAGGTCAGCCGCGGTTGGGGCGGTTCGTCAGCGAGCTGCGCACAGAGCGCCGCGTGTATGTCGCCTACCGAAGTGTGGACGCATGGCAGGTAGCAGCGAATCAGTCGCGGCCCTTCAAGTTCCCGGTGGCGATACTCGCGGAATCAGCGTCGTTTGCGTTGTCCTCCAACGACCAGGATGCCATTAGGCGTCTCGTCCGCACCGACAGGTAGTCGCAGCCGGTTGCGCCACATGTGCAGGGCTTCATGCGAATAGCGCAAACGCAAGCCACGATGCGCTACGCAATGCGTTGTCCCACAACGACTTTCGGAAAGCCACCACAGGCATAACGCGTGCTTTCGCTGCGATCCGGGTATCCCGCCACCAATCTCCGCCCGGACCGATGCCATCGTCAACTCTCCACGGTAGTGCGCGCACTGTAGGCGTCCGCCACGCGGTCCGCGCCAGATCGCATCACGCAAGCGCCGCGATCATGCTGGGACTCTTGCTCGCCGGAATCGGATCCGCGAGCGCACAGTCGGCAACGTTCATCACGCCGAGCGGTACTCATTTTTCAACCGGTCAGCAGAACATCAGCGTGCGCCTGTGCGCATCGGCGACCCCGGAAGACGTTTCGATTCAGGTGAATAGCAGCGTTTACACCGCGAGCCAATCGGCCACGACCGGGTGTTCGACGGCTTATACTAGCCTTGCGTCGGTTACAGCGATCTATCTCAAGCGGGGAGCCAACGCGATTTCATTTCGCTCATCCAACTCTGCGATCGGCGAGTACATTACCGCAACGGCGACCTACTACAACGACAATCCGCCCACGCCAGCGCCGTCCGTATCAGTACTTCCAAAGGCGATCGTGCAGAATGGGAGCGATACCGTCCTTTTCAGTGTGACGAACAATTCGGCTAATGCCCTGAGCTATACATTCTCTGCGAGTTGCGCCGGCGTCACATGCGGTCAGTATCCCTGGGCCAGTAACATCGCGGGAAACGCAATGTTTGTGGTGAAGGTGCCCGTTTCGGTAGGAATGACGGGCGGTACCATTACGCTCAGCTCGCACAGCATGGAGGCGCAGAACGACAATAGTCCGACGACGAGCGCGACGAGCACTATCAGTACAACGCTGCCACCATTCTACTTTAAGGTTGCTGCGCTAGACAGCGTCTGGTACCAGGGGCAAGCAGCGCAGGGCAGCGCCACCTTCACACTCAGGAACAACGGGAACACGACAGCTGACGTTCATTGGAGTGTCTCATGTCCTCCCGGAAGCGCCTCGTATACCTTCTCATTTTGCGGCGCCAGTGGTTGGAGCGCGGACTACGGCATGAGTGGCTATCTCACATCAGTGACTCCGGGCGCAGGCTATACCGGATACGTAAGCGCTAAGTCGGGCCCCAATGTGGGCGATCGTGTTCGAGCGGCGGCTTATCTCTACGATGTGAACGGGACAATACGGGATAGCGCGTATGCATACGTCGTGTCGCTCGCAGCTCACGGCGTGGCTGTATCTCCGCACGATACCACCCATACCGCCCTCGTTAATCGCACGGTCTCCGACACATTTACCGTCAGATCAACCGGGGCAGCCACAGCAGGGAACGTCATCGCGTTGCAAGCCTCCTGTGGTACGTTCACACAGTGTCGCGTGTCGAGTGACACGTTGCGTCTGGCGCCGGGCCGATCGACGACCATGACCGTCAGCTATCAGACCGGAGCGACGCGCAACGTGCAGAACGTCATCCGGCTGATCGCAACTGAGCAGCGACAGCTCTGGGACGATTGGTGTGGCTGCTACTACACCGTGTGGTACGCGGCGGACTCCGGTAAGCACCGTGTGACGGTGGGAGAGTTCAAGGCACCCACCATCGCGGTCGTGCCGAGACAGGACAGCCTGCTCCGCACGCGCCTGTTCAACGCCATCGTGACGGTGTGCGACTCCGATGGTACCGTGCAGGGCATTCAGGCACAGTTCAACGGTGTGCAGCTGCCCCCGGTCTTCTCCAACACAACGGTCTCGGGATGCTACACGGCCAAGGAAGGCAGGTTCGCGCTCCTGGCACAAGCGGAGACGAACATATTCAACATCACGGCCAGCGACGGCTACAACACGACGACGGTCGCGCCGACGTTCATCTATGATCCGGCGTGGGAACACACGCCTGGTGTCACCGCCGATCTTCCCAGTGTACGCACGCCTGGCTTGCAAGCGCGTGCCGACACGTTTCGCGTGAGAAACACGGGGAGTTACGCCGAGACGTACAGCGTATTAGCGGATTGCACAGCGCTCGGCGTGGCATGCGCGGTACCAGCGAGCATCAATGTGCCGGCCGGGTCAACCGAACGCGTCATTGTCGCGTATACGCCACCAGCATCCGGAACGGCGATGCCCCTCAAGCTGCACGCGATCTACAACGGAAGCCACACCGTGCGACGAGATTCCGCAACGTCGCTGATCACGATCGGAGGTGGGCAGCCACCACAGATAGCGCTGACGCCGATCGACGGAAGCAGTACGACGTCCAGTGCCGTCGCGGTCAGTGTCAGTTGGTGTGATCCTGACGATGTGCTGGCGAGCCATCAAGTACTCGTGAACGGTCGCCCGATTGCCGATACGTTCGCGACGCAAACGCAGGCGGGCTGTGTCGAGGCGGCCACATCGACCGCGACCGCGACGCTGTTGCCGGGCCAGAATCTCATCGTGGCGCAGGCCAGCGATGCAGCCGGCCACATGGTGAGCATCACCAACGCAATCACGTACACGGCGCTATTGTCCGCGCTCGCTCCGGCCGTAACGCCTCGCAACACGACCATGTATGCGAAGCGCGGTGCGACGAACTCGACGCTGTACACCGTCACCAACGCCGGCTCGTACGCGACCACTTACGCATATGCCTCGGCATGTGGAACGTACGCTGACTGCACGATCTCCAAGCCGCTCGCGTCACTTCAGCCGGGAGCTCAGGACACGGTTCGCGTGTGGTATACGGCTCCCATCACCTTCGGGACGACTACCCAGGCCAGCTTGACGGCGAGCACGGCCTCGTGGGTGGGTCCGCTTGCGGCGGATACCGCGCGGATTACACTGGCAACGAGAACGTCGGCGGCCAGCTACCAGGCCCAACTCGCACCCAATACGGGCGCTTATTGGAACTATCCTGGGTGGAATAGCGGCGGGTTCTTTACCAATGTGACCAACCTCGGAGCGGATACCGCGAACTATCGGTATACCATCACGTCGCCGAGTTCGCAGGTGATTCCGCCGTACTCCCAGGACATGCACCAGCTGGACGTCGTGCCACCTGGGCAAGCGAGACGGTTTTGGATCAACTTCTGGGGCGATTGCAACAATTGCACTGATCCCGTTTACGTGAACATCGCTGCAGGAGACAACGGCGATTCCGTCCGTACGGCCGGTACCTATTACATCTCTGGGTATGCGCCCACATTCGGCATTGCGCTCATAAAGCCGCCGCCGAAGATCGATTCACTCGCCGGCACGATTCACGAGATCGTCTACCGAGTCACGAACAAGGGCGGGAACTACGGCGACACCATCCGCGTGCACTTCACTTGTGACGGGTACGTCACCAACTGTCGTGGTGATCAATCCGGCACGGCAGATCAATGGCACATGGTCGCCTCCGGCGATACGGCCACAGCCAAGGTGCTGTACGATCTCACCGCAGGGACGACCACGGGCTACGTCTACATTGCGGCTCGTTCCTCGAAGGACGCTTTGCAGAGGGACTCGGCCGCCGTGATGGTGACGACGAACGCGAACCAGGCGATCGTGGCGCTCACGCCGACATCGATTCAGATCACGCCGCCCCCGGGGGTGAGCATGGTGCAGAAGTTCACCATCACGAACAAGGGCATCGGCGACAACCCGTCAGATGCGTTCACATACTCGATCGCCTGCAATGGGCCGATTACGAACTGCACGGCAAAGAGCGGACAGACCAACCAGCTGGCACGTGACAGCTCGTACGTCATCCTCGTTCCCTACACGACTCCGATCACCCTCGGGGATGTTGGAAGCATCTCGATCTCAATCAAAAGTGTGAAGGATGGCAGGGTGACGGCATCGTCTACTATTTCAGTAGCAGCAGGGAGTAGTTCGCTGCTTACGGTTGCCGCATCAAACGTGAATCCAGGCACGCAGGTGGAGCGGAGCGCCTGCCTGACCGTGGCCACGGGATCCAACGCGGCGTACGAGTGTGGCGGCCTGCGGATAGCACATCCTCTGCCGGCGGTCACCACGATGAGCAAGACGCGAGCTCCGACACTGACCTTTGTCAGCAGTCATGCGGATCCTGTTGCATTGATCGCCGCGAACATCACGACACGGATCGGCGCGTCTCCCGTTGGAGGCATCAACGCCACGGTCATCGTGATGAACATGGTGGACACCACCACCCGCGGGTCTGTGACGAGGCACTTCACGTGGAGATCAGACTGGCCGGATAGCACGCCGAGGAGAATCGTTATTCCCGTCCGCGAGGACGATGTTCACCTGCTGGGAGGTTCCAGCCAGGACGCCGGAGCGTTTCGCTACCGACTGGAAGTGAAGGACAGCGCGAACACCTATCCAGTGGCGAGCGATACCGGCTCGTTCGTCATGATCGATCGACGAAAGAGTCCGTTCGGGAGCGGCTGGTCCCTGGATGGTCTCGAGGAAATTGTGATGGTTAGTGCCACCAAGAGGCTGTGGGTCGGTGGCGATGGCACCACGCGGTCGTACACATTCAGTGCCACGAATTCTCTTGGCGACGTCTATATCGCCACGCCGCGCCTGGACCGTGCCGACACGCTCGTCGTGTTGCCGGGCGGACAGGGATACGTCCGTCGACTTCCCAACGGCGCTGCCGTTCGATTTGATGGATACGGCCTGCATGCGTCGACGACCAGCCGGCAGGGACACGTCACATCCTTCTTCTATACTCCGGGGACACGAAACTTAACTGACATCTACCTGCCGATTCCCGGTGGCAAACGCTCATATACGTTCAGTTACGGGACCGACGGGAAACTACAAACCGTGACCGTGCCGTACACAGGGGCGACAACACGCTCGGTCACCGTGGCTCAGACGAATGGATGGGTGACGAGCTTCGTCGGCCCCGATACCACCCACGTGGATTTCGGCTACGACGGTGCCCTGACCAGCGGTGCCACGGCGCGGCATCTTGCCTGGCGCACCAACCGCCTTCGCGATGCGACCTTCTTTACCTACGATCCCGCGAGCCTACTGCTGACCGCCGAGCTGGATATGAGGCGAACGGACGGTCTCTTCGCGCCACGAATCGTCCATCGATTTTGTCCGGCGGAATCACGGAGCATCTCAGACTGTGGCGGCCAGCCCGATGCGACGCCGCAGTTGCTCTCCAAGGTCTATACCCTCTATGACGGTCCGCGCGACAACGTCGCGGATGTGGCGGACACGACGGTGTTCTATCAGGGGCGCTACGCGACCGTCGATACCATCGTGAATGCGCTTGGGTATCGAACACAAATCCTCAGGAACGGCGCATTTCCCCTACTGCCCGGGTCGCTCATCGAGGCGAACGGCCACCGAGTGGATCTGTACTACAACAGCCGAGGCCTCGACAGTTTGCGTGTGGATCGGAATCCTCTTGGCGACGGACAGAACGCCACTACCTCGTACTCGTGGCACCCCAAATGGAATCAGCCCACGACTATTGTAGGGCCGACCGGCGAGCGGGTGGATTTCGCGTACGATACCGGCGCGCCGAATCGGCTCTGGACGCAGGATGGCCGCGGTGACAGCACGCGCGTGAATTTCCAGTATAACGGCGCCAACCAAGTCAGGTACATCCTGCCTCCAGGAGGCAGCGAGCGATTCGACTACGACGGATTGGGAAATCTTCTGCGTGAAACGACGGCAAACGGTTTCGTAACGACCTATCACACGGACTCGATCGGGCGCGTCGACAGCGTGTACACGCCGATCGATGGGACGCGCCGTCGGGTGACTGCGACGACGTACGATGTGATGGATCGCGTGCGAGGCACGACTGACTTTGGTCCATCGCTACCCGTGAGCGTCGGCGTCTTCTCTGCGACCGACTCCCTCGTCTTGGCCGTTGTCAACGACTACGACCTGGAAGGGCGAATGACGTACAACAAGCGTACGTCCACTCCAGACCTATCCGGTCAGCTGCTCACGATGTCTTGGGGGTATGACGCGGCCGGTCGGCGCCGGAGCGCCGTTGGTGTCGCCGGCGTGTCGGAGAGCTGGCTGTACGATCCTGCGGGCAATCCCGTCGTGTGGACCACGAAGCGCAACAAGTCGGTGTCGATGTCCTACGACGCCCTGAACAGGCTCGCAACGAGAACGACGCAGGCCGACACCGTGCGCTCGATCTCCGGGTTCCCGCTCCTGTTTCCGCACTATGCTACCGGCTTTGCCGCCGATCTTGTCGTTGCTCCACACGCGATACCACCTGCCTACATCACTCCCACCGAAACGGCGTCGTTCACGTATGACACGCTAGGCAACATTGCCACCGCGCTCAACTATGCCGCTCGCGTTGCAAGGGCTTATTCCCCGAATGGGGCGCTGAAGGTGGACTCGATGCAGGTCGCCGTCGTGGATACGATCGAGACGCCGACCAACCGATACGGATACCACTTGTATCGGTTGACCTACGCGTACGATCTGAGCGGACGTCGGATATCGCGGACAGACAACATCCCGGGGTGCTCCACGGCCTGCGTGCAGCGGTATCACTACATGCAATTGAGTGGCGTGCTGGATTCGACCTACGATGGCAATGTCGATTTCGGCGGCGTCAAGGCGCTCGGCTTCGCCTATGATGCCGCTGGTCGCGCAATCACGAGGTCCTGGGACGGTGGGCGCTCGGTCTACTCATTCGGCTACGATCCTGACAGCCGGCTGACCTCGCGAACGGTCTCGGAACAGACGTCCTTGCCTACCGTCCTTAGTGACGTTCTGACTTACGATCAGGCCGGTCGTGTGATCGATGCAAGCATATCGTCGCAAATTCTTCCAGCCGACCATCGAGTGCAGGCCTACAATGGACTCGGCGCGCTGTTCGCGATGCAGAGCTATACGGGTGGTGGCGGCGTGCTCGATGAGTACCAGTCGGACGCCATGGGGAACACCGTCAAGCACTATCGAAACATCGGCAACGGTCGTGACACGACGACCAGCAACTACATAAGTGAGCGCTTGACGTTCACGAGACAGCGAGGCGGAGGTGAGGGAGGTGTCGCACCGTCGATCACGACACGCGACTCCACCATGAACTCCTATGACCAATCGGGCAGCCTAACAGACGCGTTCACTGGCCTGCAGAAATGGAATGGCGCGGCCTGGGACTACTACAACACTGGCACGACCTGGATCAAGAATGTGTACGACGTTGGCGAGAGGCTTCGCGTCGCGCAACGGACCTACATGGAGGACGTCGCACATCCTCGAACCGCATTCGTGGAATACCGCTACGACGCGCTCGGACGTCGCGTGCTCACACGCACGCGATGGGACCAGTTCTGCACACCGTCGGCTATCGATGGCAAGTGCTTTCCCACCATCGACCGTACCATCTGGGACGGCGATCAAATTCTCGCAGAGCTACGCAGCATTGTGTATCGAGCAACCATCGACTCGATACCCTATGTTTGCGGGCCCGACGATGCATGGGAGAGTCAAGTGTGCCGCGCACAACGACAGGCCCCAACGCGATTCACGCAGCAGGGACTTGGCAGTGCGCTCGAATCGGAATACACGAATGGTCTCAACTTTGGCGGCTCCGTTCGGTATACGCACGCGGGGGGCATTGACGAGCCGGTCGCGCTCTGGAAGAGCGGGATCTCCGTCAGTGTTGTGCCGCACAAGAGCTGGCGTGGTGTCTACGAAGCCGGGTCATTCCTGGGGTCGTCCAACACCGGAATCAACTGGGTGGGACGGACACTGGATGCGTTTCACGCGCCGGATGCACGGGCTACGCCGATCCAACAATCGCACTGGTTGGGGAGCGTCATTGATGGCGGGGCGAATGCATCCGGGCTAGTGTATCAGCGAAACCGCTACTACGATCCCAGCACCGGACGGTTCACGCAGGAAGATCCCATCGGGCTAGATGGGGGAATGAATATGTACGGGTTTGCGTCTGGCGACCCGGTGAACTTCAGCGACCCGTTTGGCTTGAAAGTCTGCTATCAAGGATCAGGGGCCGAAATCGCAGACTTGAAGAAAACGACCGAGGCCGCGACGAACAGTTCATTTACGCTTGATAAGAGCAATTGCGTGAACGCCAGCAGCGTAAGGTCTGGAGGAGACAAGAGCTTCGATGGCCTACGGGCTGGGTTTCGGGAGCTGATTGACTCGGATGTGACGTTTGGTATCGCGTTCGGCGCTGAATACGAATCGCCGCAACGTAGCGCCTACAAGATCAGCATTTTTGTCGACGCGGACGCCTTGGCTTATTCGACGGGTTCGTGGGGTAAGTGCGATGGTGGACGCGCCGCCTTCAGCTTTCCTCAAGTGATGGCGCATGAGCTCACTCATCACTTCCCGGTTGCTCGTGGCGGAAGAATGACGAGTGGGACGGTTGGCGAGAAGAATGCAGTGAAGGGCGGAGACAACATCTTCAACGCAGCGAGCGGGAGACCTTTGCGATGCCGATACTGATGGTGTTGAGCCGGGGGGAAGGGAAAGCTCATCGCCGCGTGAGCATTGTTGCGGTGTCAGTTCTTCTCTACGGCGGTGAAGTCTTGAGCCTGGGTTGCTCAAAGTCCGACACTCGGAATCCTGATACAGCGCGTATCGCTACGCCAGGAATCTCTAGCTGCCCGACCTTCGCTGGTTCGACTTCGGGGTGGAGAAGAAGTCAAACCAGCGACGGTCGGGCGAGTCTGTTGATGCCTAGTACGTACGTCCCGGTCCGTATTGATTCGGGGCAAATGTGGGCCAGCGACGTGGCTAGCGTTGGCTACAGGGTCGGCGAACCGAGAGTTAGAGATACCATGCCAGTGAGTTCTCCCGAGAATCAGCTCTGTACGGAGAGGACTGGCGACACGGGGCGCCTGAGCTACTACCATGCACAGGCTGCAACGGGCGAGGGACACTATCTCCAAGCGCTCTTTTCAATGGCCGATGGAACGACCATTCGCCTTATTGGTTTCGTGCGAGATCCTGCTGACGGCACCGAACTTCTTGCAATTGCACGTGGCGTTAGGCTTGCAGAGAAGTGACGCGCAAACGCTAGCACGTCATTGGGCCGCGAAGCACTGCCGAGTGTTTCTCGGCGGCTAGTGGTCCTGGCTACTAGTCGTATGCGCTCTCAGTTCGCTTTGCGGTTGGCGCGCGGCGGTAGCGCGGAGCGTCGTGGCGAACAGTTGGTCGTGGACGAAATCCATGCTCCAGCGCTGATGCCGACCCGTCGGTACCGGCGCCGGGCCGCGATGTAACGCCATGTGCTTCCGCCGCCGCACACGCATCCGGACCTGAAGCCCCTCCAGCCGGTACAGACGGCGGACCCGCTTCTTGTTGATGCGCCAGCCTTCGCGCCGCAGGAGCGTGTGAATGCGATTGTAGCCGAACCGCGGCCGCGCCATCGCGAGCTCGCGGATCCGCATTCGTAGCGCGCTCTGATCCCGCGTCGCGCTCGGCTTGTACCACGCCGTTCGAGAGAAACCGGCGTCACCGGTTTTCGGATGGTCTCCGTGAGAATGCGTTTACCGAGCGTCAGATCGGCGACCAGGCGCTTCAGCCGACTGTTCTCGTCCTCGAGCTGGCGGAGCCGTCGGAGCTCACTCACGCCCAGACGCGCGTACTTCTTCTTCCAGACGTAGAAGGTCGCCTCACTCACCCCGACCTGCCGACAGACGTCGGCCACGGCTGTCCCGCTGTCGATCTGCCGGAGCACGTCTCGCTGAATTTCGACCGCTTCATTGGCCTCTCTCCTCTGTCCGTGGAGCGGACCGCGAAGTGAACCTACTCCAGTTCTAACCTGCCCGCCTTTTCTGGACCAACGTCACCTCATCAGAGATATCGGGTAGGGCCGCCAAGTCATTTTTACGCGATCGCAGTCACCGCACTGGCAGCATGGGCACTGAGTCACTTACGCGGACTGCGAACCCTTCTCTGACAGCCCTCTCCACTGATACTTTGCCCTTACGCCACGTCTTGCGTCCCACTGTGCGGAGTAGGCGGTTGCATCGAGTCCGTAACACGAACGGTGTGGGACGGTAGCGCCATCGCGCACGAGGACAGGCGTCCCTACCAGGACGGAGCGATCACTACGCCAAATTTCAACAGCGTAGACTACGTACATGGAGTCGAGAAGGATCGGCCTTTCGCGACCCTGGATGCGAGCCTGGCCGCAACATCGTCATCAACCACTCGCGCAGTGAGCTGGACGCTGCGCGGCATGGCGGAGGCGAGCACGTTGGCGGATGGATCAGCTGGCGACTGCAGTCTCGGGATTGGTGCGTGCACGTACATCGCATGGATAGATGGGAAGGCGATCTATAGCCGCCCGACTCCAGCGAATACGGCAACTGGCGGCTACTCGTATCTCTGGTCGGGAAGCCTGCTACAGGATCAACAAGACAAAAGCGGGCAGCTCTTTCGGCGAAACCGGTATTACGATGCGCAGAGTGGGAGGTTCACGCAGGAAGACCCCATCGGCCTCGCCGGCGGCATGAACCTCTATGGCTTCGCGGGTGGAGACCCAGTCAATTTCTCAGACCCACTCGGGCTCACGAGCTGTCCGCCAATGTGCGGAATCGGCAGTTTCAACCTGGCGGCTGATATGTGGGATCGCGGCGTCGAAGCGGTTAAGCAGGCAGCCAAGAGCGTCGTGATATACGCGAAGGGGAATCTTGGAGCGGCTTCTGGAGAGGTCGAGGGAGATTTGGCTGGTGGCGCGTCCGCTCATTTTGGTGGAGAGGCCAGCAGCGAGGCTCTGGGTATTGAAGCCGGCGTGCGAATTGATGTTGCCCGCCCAGCAGCCGGCGGTCATCCGGTCAGCTTCAACAGCCCTGGTCTGCGAGTTGCGCCCGGCGTAAGAGCATCAGTAACTGCGACAGTGTCGGGGGATGCTCAAGGTGGGCTCAAGGTCAACTCCTTTGGAATCGCGATAGGAGCCAGTGAGGGCCGCTTTGGCCCTGGCAACGTGGGAGGGGTAAGCACCCCAGTTAACTCTCTCCCGTCAGCGTGTACCGCGAGCGATTGTGCGCGGCCATAGCTGCCGGCGCAGCAACGCCTCCTTGTCACCTCTCGTTGCTCAGCGGCGACGGGCCAAAGCAATCACTCAGGCAAGATGTATTGGCTATTTGTAGGAGTGGTCGTCCTGTACTACGGTATTGGCTACCGCCTCACAAACATCGCGTTTCGCTATCTTCGCTCCGATGTGCGCGATGTCTCATTCCTGGCGATCTATGATCCTTCGAATTTTCGACCCGAAGGCGAAGAGGCGCGAAGGCGAGCCCTACATTTTTGGTGGATTGGTTTTGCTGTCGTGGTTGCGGTTGTCATTACTTTGGTCGCCGCGTCGTGACGCGTTCCCAGGTGACCAAGATCACAGGTTCTTAAGCGTGCGTATATACATGCTGGCTGCCTTATTGGCCGTGCACACCCTGGCCGCGTGCGAACATACGCCACCGAGTATCTCGGAAAGGCGTCCTGAGCATGCCATCGGGAGCGCATTCGAGAGTGGAACAGTTGGTGAGGCAGCGAGTAAGTACGTGCTCACGATGACGGCGGTGCGCGTGTGGTATGCTATCGTGGGCCAATTGCGCAGTGAAGCCGAACGCACTGGCACCAGCATTTCTCTCGACTTTCCCCTTGAGGGCGGCATTGACGCACAAGCGCGGCAGGTTGAAGCCATGCCCCTACTTCGGACCGTGCTGCTTAGGCGAGGTATGACACCTAGACAATTTGTGATCGTCACTACAGCAGTTGGTGCCGTGCGGTTATCGCTCACGCTCGTCGATTCGCTGGGACCTGCAGGTCGACCGACCAATATCGGGCAAAGCGTCTCCGACTTTGCGCGGCTTCATCGGCGCGAAATCGACAGCCTTGATGCATCCCTCAGGCCATAGGCGGCAAGCTCGCTCGTGACACTTAATGCGACATCGAAGCGCGCACGCCTGGCACGCACGTCTCGATCAATCCGTAATCAAGGAGCAGGAGCCATGATCGTTCGGATAAGCTCCCTTACAAGGTTTATAGGTCCGTGAGAGTCTCCGTTCGACTCTTCACCTGCTAGGGGAGCTTACCGACCGAAATGACGACTCGCGGGTATCGGTCACGCTGACTGCGAGCCTTTTCCCGGCAAGCCTCGGCGCTGATGCCGATGCACTGTCGTTCGCGCCACCCCGAGCATCCTCGCCGCCCCCGACACCGAGCCCGTCCTCTCAATCGCATCCGAAATCCGCTCCAGAGTCAATTCACACCCCTTCGCGGTCAGCTCCCGCAGATACCGCAGTTCCGCCCGGCAGTGCTCAATCGACACCACCGACTCACCATCCGCCTCCAGCATCAGCCGATGAACTGTCGAATCAAGCTCGCGAAGGTTGTACATCCACGGCGCCCGCTCCAACGCCTCCAGTAGCTCGGGGTGCACCGCTGGAGTCACGGAATACCCACACGCTTCGGCATGCCGCCTCAACGCGGTACCCACCAACACCGGAATATCCGCCCGCCGCTCCCGTAGTGGCGGCAACCGCGTCCGAAACGCCGATATCCGCGCATAGAGATCCGGCAGGAACGACCCGTCAGCCACCTTCTCCTCCAACGGGACATTCGTCGCCACGATGAGCCGAACGTCGATCCGAACGTTGCGATCTGAGCCCACCGGCCGCAGCTCCCCATACTCGATCGCATGCAACAACTTCTGCTGGACATTCAGCGACGCCTTGCCGATCTCGTCGAGGAACAGCGTCCCCCCGTGCGCCGCGGTGAATAAGCCCGCCCGCGCACTCTTCGCATCCGTGTAGGCACCGGACACGTGCCCAAATAGGTCCGACGCCGCCAACGCATCATCCATCGCCGACAGCACCGCGTGCTGAAACGGATACCGGCTCCGCGCCGAATTGGCGTGGAGCCATCTGGCAATCGAAGTCTTCCCCGTACCCGACTCCCCCTCTAGCAGCAGGGTGGTCGAGTCATCGCGGTTGAATCGTCGCAACTGCTGAAGCGTGCGTGCGAAGCTGGCGCTTCGAAAGCGGCTGAAGTTGCTGGCGAGCGCTTCGAAGACGTCGCCGTCGGAACTGGTCTGTCTCACCGCAGCGAGGATCGGACGGAAATGGCGCTGCGCCGCCTCCCTCGTCGAAGACGGCCTCACAGCGCCGCCACTATACACACGCACCGTGAGTAGAACGTGAGCGCAACGTGAGCGGAACGTGAGCGACGCCCGTCCGGCCTCCGGACCGCCCTTGCGCCGAGCCGAAGCTCGGGTTCCGCCGGCCACTTCCACTGTCCGCGCATGCCAGATTGTTTTCCGACGTGACCAATCCCCAACCGCCGTTGCCGCCCACGATACCGAATCCGGCCGATTCTGACCCGGACTCGCTCCTGTCGCCCCACGCCGTGGCCGCAAGCAGCCTTACCGCCGCCGCAGTCCTCGGCATGCTCCTCGGCTTAGGGCACCGGCACTACACCGTGTGGGAGCCGCTAAATGCCGCGGCCCACCCGCTCATCGGCGAACGCGCCGACAACGTGCTCGGATTCCAAGCGAATGTGACGCTACCGGGGGTTGCCGTGGTGTTAGTAGTGAGCATCGTGGCAGGCTTCATCGCCACCGCGCTCACATCGTCACGCCGCACGTTGCACTGCGCGATGACGGCGTTCGGCGTGGCGCTCGCCGGCTATGTCGTCCACCTCCACATCGTCGCACGAACACCGGGTGGGCTCGCCGCACTCCTGCAGACTGGGGAGCTGCGCGCGGTCTACGCCGCCGGGGCAATCGCGCTCTTTGCTGGTATGCGATATGCCTTTTCCTTCGACGTCACGTCGTCGCCGACAGTCTGACGCGACGCGGCGCTCCGTTCCACAATGGGGACGGTCGCGTCACTCACTCGTGACGCGCACGCGGGAACTTTGGCGAGACGATCGTGTTCGATTGGTTGGTGACCCACGGTACTCTACCGTGGCCAGCCGAAACCTTAGTTCGATCCCGCTCGTCGTTGGAGTGTAGCATGGGTCAGGCGGGTCTTTCATCAGGAGGGGTTATGGACGTCCTCGTAATGCTCGAGGAAAGTCCCGACCACTCGCCGGTTCTCGCACACGTGAATTCCGTTCCGTCGTCGGCCTCGTCCGACCGGCCCGCGCGGGACGTAGTCACGCTGTACGGAGAGCCGAGCGCAGAGCGAGTCGCACTGGCGCTCGCCGCGGCGGTGGAGTCGCACCGCACGGGTTGGGGGCACGACAATCTCGAGGCCATTCGCCACCTCGGCGTCTGGGCGGAGCGGGGCGCGGTCGGTGACGCCGCGTGGCGCGATGGCATGACGGGGCAGCTCGTCACGCACGACCTCGAGATCCCGCTGGACATTCTCAACACCACGGCGTCCGAACTGCTGGGCGAGTGCGGCCAGCTCATTCGGCGTCTCGTGGCGGGCCTGTCCATGCCGGACTGGCCGGAAGGCGCACGACGCGCGATCACGGTGTCGCTCAGCCCGGTAATGGGGCTGGCCGCGCCGGTGTTCGCTCCCCTGGAATCCTTGCTGGACCGGCTCCGCGAAGCGGACGGGCTCACCTTCGAGTACGAGGGAGACTAGAACGAATCGTTCAACGTCAGAGATCGGAGTTCCGGGCGGCCCACACAGTTGTGTGGGCCGTTCGCTTTTGAGGTGGATGCACTCACTTATAGAAGGGACCCCGGAACCCCAGTATCCGGAGGGAACCGCAGTACCCGGTATCCGGCACCCTGTACAGGAGTATTCCGTACACGGCGGTCTTTGTCTGTGGTCCATACCGGGTACGTTGTTCTTCCGAGTGCCGGGGTACCGGATACCGGTCTTCCATACTGGTTTCCACGGAAGCTTGACACTCCTTCCTCCCGGCGTCATTCCTTTTCCTGACATATAGAAGAGGTGGGGCAGCAAACCATGCCGAAGTCCACGACCCGCCGCGCGCCGACCAGGCCATCCGGGGGCGAGCGTGTGTTCACGGACGACACAGGGCGCCTCTGGAGCGCCGCGCTCGAACAGCGCGACGACCCCGGCGACGCCCTGGTGTTTCGCTGCATCAGCGACGGGCGCCAATCCGTGCGCGCCCTGGTCGTGGACCCACCCGCCTTCCGCGAGGCCCTCGACGACGTCCTCCGAGTCTGGCTCGACAGCGCCCCCCGCATTGGTATGCTCTCCTAGCAGCGAGGTGCGCGCATGCGTGAGTACCAGGGGTCGGAGATCCGCAACATCGCGGTAGTCGGACACGGAGGCAGCGGCAAAACCAGTCTGGTCGACGCCCTCGCCTTCGTGTCCGGATCCAGTAAACGACACGGAACGGTCGGCGACGGCACGAGCCTCACCGACACAGCCCCGGAGGAAATCGAACGGGGCTACTCCATCAACCTGGGCTGCGCATTCGCCGAGTGGATGGACACCAAGATCAACCTCCTCGACACACCGGGCTTTCTCGACTTCCAGGGCGACGCCATCGCGGGACTCGCCGCGGCGGACGGCGCCCTCTGCGTCGTCGGCGCCACGGCGGGCGTGGAAGTCGGAACGGAGCGCATGTTCCGCGAAGCAGTCCTGCGCGGCGACCCGGTGCTCTTCGTCGTCACCATGATGGACAAGGAGCACGCGGACTTCGACGGGATCTACCAGCAGATCAAGACGCGGCTCTCCAACAAGGTCATTCCCATTGAGGTGCCGGTGGGCCAGGGGGCCGACTTCCACGGCATCGTCAACCTCTTCGACCGCCGGGCACACGTCTATACGCGGGCGGTAAAGACGGGGGCATACGAGGAGACGGACGTCCCCGCCGAGGTGCAGGGACAGTTCGACAAATACTACAACGAGCTGATCGAGACGGTCGCGGCCACGGACGACAACCTGCTCGAGCGCTACCTCAACGGCGAGCAGATCTCACGGGATGAGGCTATCGCGGCCATGAAGGCGGCCATGAAGCGCATGGAGCTCTTCCCGCTCTTCTGCGTGTCATCGACGCATAACTACGGCACGCGCGCGGTGCTCACGCACATCGTCGAGCTGATGCCGAGCGCGTACGAGATGGAGGAGATCCACGCGTTCAAGGGGGCGGAAGGAGACCACACGGTGGAGATCCACGCCAACGACGTGGACCCCTTTGCGGCCATCGTCTTCAAGACGCAGAGCGAGCCGCACGTCGGGGACGTCAGCATCTTCCGGATCCTGTCCGGTTCCGTCCGCACGGGCGACGAGCTGTACAACGCCACGCGCGACGGCGCGGAAAAGCTGAACCATCTCGCCGTCTCGCAGGGCAAGGACCGGATCGAGGTCCAGCGGCTGCGCGCGGGCGACATCGGCTGCGTCGCCAAGCTGCGCAACACGCACACGAACGACACGCTGTCCACGCGCGCACATCCGGTCCGGCTGCCGCAGATAGTGTTCCCGGATCCGCTGGTGCAGATGGCCATTCATCCGGTGAACCGGGCGGATGAAGAGAAAGTGCAGCAGGGCCTTCACCGTTTGCACGACGAGGATCCGGCGTTCGAGACACAGTGGAACGCCGAGACGCACGAGACGCTGATCTCCGGACTCGGCGAGCGGCATCTCGAGGTGGCGCTCTCGAAGCTCAAGCGAAAGTTCGGCGTTCAGGCGGAGCTCTCGAAGCCGAAGATTGCGTACCGGGAGACGATTCGCGCGCGAGCCGAAGGGCAGGGGCGCCACAAGAAGCAGTCGGGAGGACGCGGGCAGTTCGGCGATTGCTGGGTGCGGTTCGCGCCGACGCAGCGTGGCGACGGCATCCGCTTCGAGGACCGCATCGTCGGCGGCTCCATCCCCAGCAAGTTCATCCCTGCGGTAGAGAAGGGCATTCACGAAGCCGCGGAGCGGGGCGTCATCGCGGGCTATCCGCTGGTGGACTTTCAGGTGGAGCTGTACGACGGCTCGTACCACACGGTGGACTCCAACGAGATGTCGTTCAAGATGGCGGGCATCCAGGCGTTCAAGGCGGTGGCGCCGAAATGCCGGCCGGTGTTGCTGGAGCCACTGGACGAAGTCGAGATCACGACGCCCGACGCGTCACTCGGCGACGTCCTCGGCGATCTATCGTCGCGCCGCGGGCAGATTCTGGGCACGGACGTGCTGGCCGACGTCGCAGGGACGCGCGTCCGAGCGCTGGTGCCGCAGTCGGAGCTGCATCTCTACGCCAGCGCACTCCAGTCGATGACGCATGGGCGCGCAACGTTTCGCCGGCACTTTCGAGGGTACGAGGAGATGCCGAGCGACGCCGCACAGCGGGTGGTGGAGGAGTCGCAGAAGACGCATACCGCCGAAGCGGCTCACTGAACGTTCCTATGTGCGCACAGCGAGGGCGTCGCACCACGCGGCGCCCTCGTGGCGTATCCGCGCCGGGCTATATTCTCGTGATGACCCCAGGGGACGCGCAGCTCACCGATCCACTCGAAGGCTGGTGTGACGTCGTCGGCCCCGGTCGGATGGGACAGGCGCTGGTGGACGCGCTGAGCGCCGCGGGTGTCGCCGTTCGTGGGCCATTCGGCCGGGGCGCGAATGGCGACGGCGCCTCGGTCGTGGTGCTCTGTGTACCGGATCGCGAGATCGCTACCGCCGCCGCGGCCATCGCCACCGGTCCGATCGTGGGACACGTCAGCGCGTCCGCGCCGATGGACCTCCTCGAGCCGCACGAGCGGTTCGTCATGCATCCGCTGCTCAGCGTGGTCGGCGCAGGAACCACCTTCGCTGGCGCCACCTGTGCGATCGACGGCAGCTCGCCGCACGCCCTCGCCGTCGTGACCGCGATCGCGGAACGGTTGGGCATGCACGCGCGCGTGATCGAAGCGCCTCTGCGCGCGCTCTATCACGCGTCGGCGTCCGCGGCATCCAACCACGTGACGACGGTACTCGGACTCGCGGAATCACTCGGCAGCAAGGTGGGTCTCGACCGCGCCGCGCTGCTTCCCCTCGTGCAGGCCACCGTTCAGCACTGGGCAGCCCTCGGCGCGCGCGACGCACTGACGGGACCAATCGCGCGCGGCGATGAAGGGACGGTCACACGGCAGCGCGACGCCGTCGCAGCAGGCGCTGCGGAGCAGTTGCCCCTCTGGGATGCGCTCACTCAAGCGACTCGCGAGCTGGCTGCGAAGCCGACAGGGACGCCGAAGTGATTCTCGTTCGGACCGTGGCGGCCGTGCGCGACGTGGTGCGGAGCGCGCGAGCCGAGGGGCGTCGCGTTGGCCTTGTCCCGACGATGGGGGCCTTTCATCGGGGACACGTGTCGCTCATGTCGCGCGCACGCGAGGAATGCGGATTCGTGGTGGTGTCACTCTTCGTCAACCCGGCGCAGTTCAACGAGGCGGCGGATCTCGCGCGATATCCCCGTGACGAGGGCGGCGACGCCGCTCTTGCTGGGAATGCGGGCGTCGACGTGCTGTTTGCACCCGACGCGAGCGAGGTCTATCCGGCGGGCTTCGCGACCACAGTGGAAGTCACGGGCATCACCGAGCCACTCGAGGGCGCGGTCCGCGGAACGGCGCACTTTCGCGGCGTGGCGACCGTGGTGGCGAAGTTGTTCAACATGGTGCAGCCCGACGCGGCATACTTCGGTCAGAAGGACGCGCAGCAGGCGCTGATGATTCGACGGATGGCGAAGGATCTCGATTTTCCCATCGAGGTCGTGGTGTGTCCGACCGTGCGCGAAGACGACGGCCTCGCGATGTCGAGCCGCAACGCGCTGCTCGATGCCGACTCGCGCCGGCGCGCGACAGCATTGTCCCGCGCCCTGCGTGCCGTCGAGCGCACCGTGGCCGCGGGCGAGCGCGAAGCGGCCAGCGCGCTCGCCAGCGGGCGTGCGGAGCTGGCTGCCGAGGGAATCGAGGCAGAATATTTCGCCGCCGTTTCCGTGGACACGCTTCAGCCAGTGGACCGCATCGAGAGCGAGACACTCATCGCGCTCGCCGCCCGGCTCGGCGCCGCGCGCCTCATCGACAATGTGATCGTCCGTCCCCCAGGAGCAACCAGATGACGAATGCGAAGCTCGACCGGCTGGACGAGCTGTACCGGCGCGGCGAGCCGATCGTGATGATCACCGCCTACGACTATCCGTCGGGGCGCATCGTCGCCGCAGCAGGGGTGGACGTCATTCTCGTAGGCGATTCCGCCGCGATGACGGTCCTGGGCTACGGTTCCACGCGCGACATATCGATTGACGAGCTTCTGGTGCTCACGCGTGCCGTTCGCCGGGCGGTCCCCGACCTTCCCGTCATCGGTGACCTCACCTTTGGCAGCTACGAAGACAGCAACGAGCTGGCGGTGCGGTCAGCGCGGCGTTTCGTGGACGAGGGCGGCGTGGACGCCGTGAAGCTCGAGGGGGCCGGTGCGATGCTCCCTCGTGTTCGTGCAATTCTCGAAGCCGGTATTCCCGTCTACGGCCACGTGGGGCTGTTGCCGCAGTCAGTACGGACACGCGAGGGGTATCGCGCACGGGGACGAGAACCGAGCCAGGCGATCAGTATCGTGAAGGACGCTGACGACCTCGCAGCGGCAGGAGTATCCGCGCTCATCATCGAGGCCGTGCCCACGCCGGTGACGAAGATGATCACCGATCGCTTGCGCATTCCCGTGATCGGAATCGGCGCGGGCCTCGAGGCCGGCGGACAGGTGCTCGTCTACCACGACGTCCTCGGCTTCGGCGAAGGACGGCTGCCCAGATTCGTGAAGCAGTACGCGTCGGCGCGGACCGATCTTGTGTCAGCGGTAGAGCGGTGGGCCGCCGACGTGCGGGCGCGGACGTATCCTGCGCTGGAACACACCTACCCGATCACTGCCGAGGCATTCGCGGAAGTGCAGCGGCAGGTTGGAAGGTGAGCGAAATAGTCACTCGCGCCAGATAGAAAAGCGACGGCAGAAGCTAATGAACCACAGAGGCACAGAGATGTAGAGAACTGCAAGAGCCGTAGTTCTCTACATCTCTGTGCCTCTGTGGCGTCAGTTTATGAAGTTAGCCGTTCGCTGACTTGCGCCGCCGAGCCGCCCGCTTCTTCTTCGCCGCCTTGCCCACCTCGATCGGCACGACACCCTGCTGGGCGGCAATTCCGGGCACCGTAACGGGGATGGGCTGCTTCGGCTGCTTGTACGTGAAGCGCTTGCCCTCGTAGTTGCGGAAGACCACCTCTTCGTCGTTGATCTCTTCGACGTACTCGGGAAGCAACGGCACCTTGCCGCCGCCTCCGGGCGAGTCGATGACGAACTGCGGCACCGCGAGTCCGGACGTCCAGCCGCGCAGCGCCTGAATGATCTCGAGTCCTTTCTGCACGGTCGTGCGGAAGTGCTCGCCGCCGGCGACCTGATCGGCCATGTAGATGTAGTAGGGCCGCACGCGCGCCTTCAGCAGCTCATGCATCAGCTTCATCATGACGCGCGGATCGTCGTTCACACCCTTGAGCAGCACCGTCTGGCATCCGAGCGAGATGCCGGCCTTGCTCAACCGATCCAGGGAGGCCACCGCGGCGGGCGTGAGCTCGTCCGGGTGGTTGAAGTGCGTGTTCATGAAGATCGGATGGTATTTCTGCACCATCTCGCAGAACTCGGGCGTGACGCGCTCGGGCAGATGCGACGTGATGCGGCTGCCCAGCCGGATGATCTCGATGTGCGGGATGGCGCGCAGCCGCTGGAAGATGTACTCCAGCCGCTGGTCGCTCAGCATCATCGGGTCGCCGCCGGAGAGGATGACGTCGCGGATCTCGGTGTGTGCGGCGAGATACTGGAATGCCGACTCGTATTCCTTGAGCGAGATCTTCTCCGGATCGCCGACCTTGCGGCGGCGCGTGCAGAAGCGGCAGTAGCTCGCGCAGACGGGGCTCACGAGAAAGAGCGCGCGGTCGGGATACCGGTGCGTGATGTTCGGAACGGGAGAATCGCCGTCCTCGTCGAGCGAGTCGATGACGCCGTCAACGACTTCCAGCTCCTGGACTGATGGAATGAACTGATTCCAGTTGGCGTCGCCCACTTCCCTGATCTGCGAGAGCGACTCCCGCGTGATGCGCATCTGGAAGTTGTCGAATGCAGGGCCCAGGGCCTGGACGTCGATCTCCCGCTCCGCCACGTCCGTTCCGAATCGCTCGGCAACGTACCCGTGAAGCTGCTCGAGGGTGGAGATGCTCTCGTCGCGCAATGTCTTCTGCCAGTCACTCATGCGGTAGCTACTCCGCGCTCGCGTGTGGTAAGGCGTGTGGTGAGGATGAGGCGGTCGTCCGCCGGTGCATAGAAATCGCGCACGCGCGCGGCCTCCTCATAGCCGCGGCGCGAGTAGAACTCCCGCGTCGGCGCATAGTCGGCGCGCGACGAGGTCTCCACGACGAGGAGCCGTGCTCCTCGACGACCAAGCTCCTGCTCTACCCATCGTACGAGCGCGCGTCCACAGCCGCGCCCCTGCGCGGCCGGATGAACGGCGAGCCAGTACAGATCGAAGGAGCCTTCTGTGGCGGGCGTCGGGCCGAAGCACGCGTAGCCGGCCAGCGCAGCGCCTTCGTCGAACGCGCCGACGAGCTCGTAGTCGCTGCTGCCCGCAATCACCTCATCGAACAGCTCGAGCGCCACGGACACCTCCTCGTCGGAGAACGCATCCGTCGCCGAGAGAATTCCGGCGACCTCGGACCGATGCTGGCGGTCGAGCGGGCCAACGCGAACGGCGGTCACTAGACCTCCCCCGCGGGAAAGAGCTGTAGCTCGTCGTCGGTGACGGCCACTCCGGAGAGCTCCTTGGCGAGCGCCCAGCGCTCCTGCGTCATGACGGTCAGGCGAGCACGCTGTAGCGCCAGCTCGCAGATGCGGCGGACGAGCGGTCCGTATTCGATGCCGGCGACGCGCGCCATCCGCGCGAGGCCTGCGTCGGGAGAGATGTCGGGATTCGCGTTGACCTCGAGGATCCACGGGCGGCCGCGCTCGTCGATGCGGATGTCTACGCGGCCATATCCCTGCCCACCGACGATGCGCCACGCCGCGACCGCCATCTTCCGGATCTGCGACGCGACGCTTGCAGGCAGGCGCGCAGGGCATTGCGGCTTGGAGCCGAGATCTTCGTCCGATCCCTCTTCCCACTTGGACCGGTAGGTGACGATTCGCCACATGCCCTTTGGCATGTTCCCGAAGTCGATCTCGGCAATCGGGAGAACTGCGTCGCCAAGAATGCCGACGTTGACTTCGCGGCCGTCCACGTAACGCTGGACGAGGACCTCGTCCCACCGCTCCAGCATGACCCCGATCCGCTCGTTCAGCGCGCGCGACGTGCGAACTACCGAGCGTTGCTCGATGCCGATGGACGCGTCCTCGGCGGCCGGCTTGCAGATGGCCGGGAAGCCGACGTTCGGGATGGCGCTGCCCTGACGGACGGCGGCGAACTTGGGGACGGGCAGGCCGGCCCGCTCGAGCGCGCCGTTGACGACGTGCTTGCGGAGCGTCAACGACGTCGTCCAGCTGGAGCTTCCAGTATATGGTATGCCGAGGAGCTCCAGAACGGCGATTACCGGGGGCTCGAGGGCAGCGACGCCATCGATGGCCTCGCAGAGATTGAAGACCAGGTCCACCCGGGCGCGGCGCAGCTTGTCGATCCACTTGGTGTCGCCGTGCACGGCGACGAGCGCCACCTGATTTCCTTCGCTCGCGAGGCAGGCTTCGACCGTGTGTACGGTGCTGAGGATGGCGCCGTCGGCGGCCAGTCCGGTAGCGCTGTCGCCGTCGTACAGAATGCCGATTCTCACGCCTGACCTCCCGCCAGCTGAATGCCTTGCCGGTCGGCGGCTGCGCGGAGGCAGGCGCCGATGAGTGCGTCGTAGTCGAGACCCGCTGCGCGCGCGGCCTTCGGCAAGCACGAGTTGTCCGCCGGATCCGGCAGGATGCCCGGCAGAGGATTCACCTCGATGACGTTGGCTCGTCCCTCGGCGTCGAGTCGGACGTCGATGCGCGCCCAGTCGCGGCATCCGAGGACGTCGAATGCGCGCAGCACGACGCTTTCGATCTCGGCACGCATTGCGGAGCTGACGGGCGCGGGACACTCGAAGATTGCGAGCGGCTCTTCCGGGCGATCCCAGAGCCACTTGGCCTCGAAGCCGTAAATGGGAAGCGCTCCGGCGGGCAGAGCGTCGAAGTTCAGTCCGACGATCGGCAGCACCCGCGCCGCCGAGCCGTTGCCCAGCACGCCGCATGTAAACTCGGCGCCGGGAAGGAACGACTCGAGGAGCACCGGCTGCTCGTACCGCTCGAGCAGCTCGAGCACCACAGGCTTGAGCGCGCGCGGGGAATCGATGTAGTTGCGGACGGTGATCCCCTTCGACGAGCCCTCGTGCAGCGGCTTGGCGAAGAGCGGCAGGCGCGGGCGATTCCTGGCGAGGGCGTTAAGCTCCGCGGGCGTGCGCACGAGCCACCAGTCGGCGGTCGGAACGCCGCGCGCGCGGAGGATCTCCTTGGTCCGCGCCTTGTCGAGGCAGAGTGCCAGCGTGAACGGGTCGCTGCCGGAATACGGAATGCCGTAGAACTCGCAGATGGCAGGGACGTGCGCCTCGCGGTTCGGACCGCGAAGTCCTTCGGCGATGTTGAAGACGATGTCGGCGCGGGACTTGCGAAGACGCTGCGGAAAGTCGTCGGTGGCCTCGAGGCGGACGACGCGGCCGAGCCGCCCGAGTGCCGCGGCGACGGCGTCGATGGTCGACGGTGCGTCCCACTCGGCGAACTCGTCGTCCGCGACGGCAGCGGGGGCGACCATGGTCGCTGCCCCCGCTCCGTTACTAGGCGGCTCGTCTTCCGCCCGTGCGAGCTCGATGGAGCTCCCCACGCCGGCGGCGTCTGGCTTCTGATTGTACGCGAACCCGATGCGCGTCATCCAATCCCGGAACTGGTATGCTGCACTGCGTCGCGAGCGATCTTCTTATCCGAGCACCGCCGCGTGAGCGACGGCGCCCGTTGCATGACGACGCGGGCAACTCACGCGCCACATGTGATGCCGCCGAAGATATGTATTTGATTTTTTTCGCGCAATGAAAAAAATTGGCCGAGATCGACTCAGACCTTGTGGTACGACACGCGCGCGGCCTCGCGCCGATCGTCCGCCTCGTAAATCTCGAAGTCGGAAAAGAAGCCCGGAGCCTCGGTCGTCAGCACGCGAAGCACTGCGACAGCGAGCCGGCGAATCTCGAGCTCAGCGCCCTCGCTCGACCGGAGTTCCAGCATCGTGCGCCACGCGCGGGCATTGCCCGTCACCACGATTTTTGTCTCGGTGGAGTTCGGGAGCACGGCGCGCGCCGCCTCTCGCGACATCTTCCGGCGATGCACCTTGTCGGCGACCCAGCCGTACCGCTCCATGAGCTGCGCCACGAGAGTGACGTAGGCCTTTTGCGCGCTCTCGACCTGGGCGCGCCACGCGTTCTCGAGCTGGTCGTCGCCGGCGATGGCGGGGGGCACGACGAAGCTCGCGACGCTCTCGTCCACATAGCGCTGGGAGAGCTGTGAGTACGCAAAGCCCGCGCGGTGCCGCACCAGCTCGTGCGTGAGCGAGCGGCTCACCCCCTCGAGGAGCAACGAGTAGTTCGCATGCTCGAGTACGCTGCCGTGCCCCTGCTTCTTGATGTTCTCCAGGTATTCGCGCGTTGACCGCCGCGCGGGATTGTGCTGGCTCATGTAGCAGAGCCGCCCCGCGAACTCCGCCAGCCGCTCGCCGCCGCTGCTGTCGCCCTGCCACTCGACCGGCAGGTGCTCGGGTTCGGAGAAATCGGGGCGCGAGAGCACGGTGACCTTCGGCTCGAAATAGAGACGCTGGTCGGCAGGAGAGACGAGAGCTGCGGTCATGAGTGGGAGCGGCTGGGAATTGATGAATCGGAAACTAAGGTCACCGCCGCCGCTTCGCGCCATCCAATTCGATGTCGGCGAGCAGATCGAGACGAAGCCGGCCGTATGCGCGCTCGCGTTCGACACGGTCGAGCGCGGCCCGTGCCGCGGCGGGGAGCGGTGTGGCGAGCGGATCGTACTTCACATGTCCGATGGCGCTCGCGCCGGGCGCCGACAGCTTCGCATCGGGATTGAGTTGTCCCTCGGGATCGAAGGCCCGTTTGACGGACGCGAACCGCTCGATGACGTCCGCGGGCCAGACGAAAGGCAGCAGCGGCGCCCGGAGGCGGCCGTCGCCATGCTCGCCGCTGAGCGTGCCGCCGAGGGTCGCTGTAAGGCGCGTCACGTCCGCGAGCAACGCCTCCACCCGAACGCGCCAATCGGGCGCCGCGACGTCCACGAGCGGATTCACGTGGACGTGCGCGTCACCCGCGTGACCGAAGATCACCCCTCGAATACCCTGCGCACCGAGGGCCGCACGAACTCCATTCACGTACTCGGCAAGGCGATCCGGAGGAACGCAGCCATCCTCGATGAACTGCATGGACTTGAGGGAAGGATCCAGGCGGCTCAGTGCCGGACTCGCCGCGTGTCGCAGCTCCCACATCTCGCGCTCGGTGTCGGGATCGAGCGCAACCGCAACGGACACGGCCGACGCGGCCGTGAACCGCGACGCGAGATCGCGCGCCGCGGCCTCGCACTCGACGCGCGAGACGCCTTCCACCTCTGCCAGGAGCACGGCTTCGGTGTCGCCAGCCACGGGCACATTCACGCCACCACGCCGCGCGACATCCAGGAAGGTACGGTCGAGCAACTCACAACAGCTCGCGTTTGCGGCGCGCGCCTCGCCTGCTCCGGCCACCGCGTCATTCAATGATGCGAACGCGCCGAGTATGCTGGCAGTGAACGGGAGTACAGGAGCGAGTCGGAGCTCGAGGCCCACGATGATCGCGAGCGTCCCCTCGCTCCCCACAAGCAGGTCGACGAGCTCTCCACTTTCCGCAAAGTCGGCAAGGGCGTAGCCGGACGACTCCTTTCGCACGTGGTGTCTCGAGGGCGACGCTCGCTCCCCCTCGATGAGCGCAGGCGCCACAGCCATGAAGCGCCGCACGGCGGCGAGGTCGGGAACAGGTGTCCCACGGCGGATCTCGGCCCGGCTTCCATCCGCGAACACGCAGTCGAGCGCCTCCACCCATGGGCGCGTCGAACCGTAGCGCATGGTGTGCGCGCCGGCCGCATTGGTCGCCGCCATTCCTCCGATTGTACAGAACGCGCCGCTCGACGGGTCCACGGGAAAGCACAGTCCCACCGCGCGCGCTGCCGCGTCCACTTCATCGCGAAGCACACCCGGCCCGCAACGGATCGTTCTCGTCCGCACATCGACGACGCCGAGAGTACGAAGCCGGCTGAGATCCACGATCATGCCGTCGCCGATTGCGCCACCGGCCATGCTGCTGCCCGAGCCGCGGGGGACGAGCGGCATCCGGTGCTCCACCGCCCATTTCACGAGGGCCGCGACGTCATCGGCGTCGCCCGGAACGGCGACGGCGCGCGGAAGGATCTGTCCGATGCCCGCGGCCTCGCTGTAGACTGCGAGGGCCGCCGCGTCGTTCCGCAGGAGGCCGCGAAATCCATCAACGGCGGGTATCTTCTGCATGTGAGCAGTAGTCTAACGTCTCCCGCCACCGAACGAATCCAGTCGCCGAGCGAACGGCTTGCGACTGCGGAGCGATTTGCCAGGGACATCCTGCCGTCGGTGTCGAGGACGTTCGCGCTCTCCATCCGCGTGCTGCCGGGTGCGCTTGGCCGAGCGGTCCTCACGGCGTACTTGCTCTGCCGCATTGCCGACACGCTCGAGGACGAGCCCGAGCTACCCGCCGCGACGAAGGCAGCGTTGCTCGAGGAGCTGGCGCGCTGCTTCGACGATGCGGGTGAGGCCGATGCGTTTCCAGCCCGCGTCGCCGGCATCGAGGGGGACGTCGCCCACGTGCGCCTCACGCGCAACGCCGACCTGATCTTCGTGCTCTATCGATCGTTGCCGCCGGGAACGCAGATGCACGTGCGGCGCTGGGTGAGCGAGATGATTGCGGGCATGCGAAAGTTCGTGCTGCTGTATCCGCACGGCATTCGCATCCAGAGCCTCGATGAGTATCGCGAGTACTGCTACTACGTTGCCGGTACGGTGGGATACATGCTCACCGATCTCTGGCACGAGCACGCCCCGAGCATCGGCGAGCGGCAGTACGCGGTGCTGCGGGAGCGCTGCCGTTCGTTCGCCGAAGCGTTGCAAACGGTGAACATTCTCAAGGACGTCGCCGCCGACGCCGAGACCGAGAATTCCATCTACATCCCCGAGGAGCTCCTCCAGCGCCACGGCAGCAGCCATGCGACCATACTCGCGCCCGACCGTCTGCGCGGCACCCGCGACGCACTCGCAACGCTTGTCCAACTGGCCTGGCACGATCTCGAAACGGCGCGAAGCTACCTGCTTCTCATTCCGCGGCGGGCGGTCACCATCAGACTGTTCTGTCTGCTGCCGCTGCTCTTTGCCTACGCAACACTTCGCGATCTGACGCGCACCCCTCACGCGCTTGCGCAACGTGAGGTGGTCAAGATTTCGCGGCGCGAGGTGAAGTCGCTGACGCTGTTCGGTGTGCTCGTCATTCTGAGCAACCGCGGAATGCGGTGGCTCGCAGACCGTGCGAGCCGGCGCCCCTTCGTCGTCGCCGGGGTTCGCTAGCGTCCCGTGCGTCGTCCGCCGCCCACGGCGGCGGCGAGCATGCTGATGAGCGAGGGCGGCCGGCCGGCGTCTCCTCGCTCGAGTCGATCCAGCACCTGCTCCAGGACGAGCTGTGCCCGCGACGCGGCATCGATGTGCGCGCTGCGGGCGACGAAATAGCTGAGCGGAGCAACAAGTACCACCGGCGCGGCGACCGCCATCGCCGAGAAGCTGAGCACTGCCAGGATGCCGCCGCCCACCATGCTCGCGCCGGTGAGAGCGGCCTGTTGCTGAGCCATCAATCGCCGGAAACCGCCGAGGTGCGCATCGATCCGCACGAGCGTGCGCTGCGGGTCCACGGGGACCACCGTCGCCCCGACGGCGGTTGCGCGCCGCAGAGCGTGCCCACGGCCGCTGACGGCGCGGCGCACCAGGCCGACGACGTCGCGCCGTGCTTCCCAAACGATGCGATCGCCGAACTGCCGCTGCACGATGAGCGATTCCTGGCGCTGCATCCAGTCGTCGAGTGCACCGAGCACCTGGGCTGGAGTCCCACTGACGGTGCGCTGCGCACTGACGGTGGCGGCGCCATAAAGGCTCGCCAACATCCCTCGCTCCACAGGCAACGAGACTCGAGACCGCTCCTCCGCCATCGCCTGGCGGAGATTGATGGGATCGAGGCCCACCTCCTTCGCCAATGCCTCGATCTGCGCCTCCGTGAGACTGCCCTCCGCGTCCGGAGCCGCGCCAGCCTGAAGCTCCGTTGCGCGCGCCAGCACACGCTCGACCGCCGCGCGATCGAGAGAGTTTGGCACGGGCGTCCCGGGAGAGTCGCTCATCGGATGAATGATAACGCGCCAGGGCGGTCATTGTGGACGCGCCGACCGCCGCATTAGCCTCCCAGCATGACGACTCTCGACGACATTCGCGCCGCGCACGATCGCATCCGTTCACGCGTCCACCGCACGCCGCTTCTCAGCAGCGCCACGCTGGCCACCAGCGCCGGTGTTGCTCGCGTTGCGCTCAAGTGTGAGAACCTTCAGAAGACCGGATCCTTCAAGGCACGCGGCGCGCTGAACGCGCTGTCGCAGCTCGACGCCGGCGCACAGGCGCGCGGCGTCGTGTCCTTCTCCGCCGGAAATCATGCGCAGGCGCTGGCCTGGGGCGCGCGTACGGCGGGCGTGAAGTGTACGGTCGTCATGCCGGCCACCGCGTCGCAGACCAAAGTCGCGGCGACGCGCGGCTACGGCGCCGAGGTCATCCTCCACGGAACGGGGACGGAAGCGCTCGCGAAGGCCCACGAGATGTCCGAGCAGCAGGGGCTCACGTTGGTCCATCCGTTCGACGACGACCGGATCATCGCCGGAACCGGGACCGTCGCCCTGGAGATCCTGGACGAATGGAAGGGCGCGCCCGACGTGGTCGTCGTCCCCATTGGCGGAGGAGGGCTCATCTCCGGCATTGCGCTGGCCATCAAGGAGCTGGCGCCGGCAACGCGCGTCATCGGTGTCGAGCCAACCGGCGCCGCCGTCATGCGCCAGAGCCTCGACGCCGGGCACCCGACATCCATGAAATCCACCAACACGATCGCCGACGGACTCGCGGCGCCGATGGCCGGCGTGCGTAACTTCGAGATCGTGAAGCGCTACGTGGACGACGTGGTGCTGGTCTCGGACGACGAGATCGCGGAGGCCATGCGCATGCTCCTGCTGCGCGGAAAACTCCTTGCAGAGCCTGCGGGCGCGGCCGCAGCAGCGGCGCTTGTTACCGGGAAATTTCCCACGCGGAGCTCGGAGTCGGTGGTCCTCCTGGTGAGCGGAGGCAACGTAGATACGGAAAGGATCAAGTCGCTCATCTGACCCAAATTCAGTACTGAAGTAGGAACTCCAGTATCCGGAACTCGGCACTCGGTATGGAGACGGCAGTAAACGGCGTCGTTGGTTTGTACCGGATACGACGTTGTACCGAGTGCCGGATACAGAGTACTGTTGGTCACTACTGCTGTTGTTGTTGCTCCGGCATCAGATTCCTCCAAGCACGACATCGAGCTGCCTTGCGATCGCCTCCCTGACCGCATCGGGAATCGCGAAGGCCGCGGTGAATGCCCCCCTCGGATCATTCGGCGAAGGACGGCCGGCCTGCTGGAGGTAATAGCGCATATAGCCCATGACCATCGCGGGCAACGTGCGCTCGAGCAACAGAGCGCCCGCGCGAACGGCTGCGGCCTGCTCGTACCTCGACGTCGCGCCGGACCGCTGTTCGGCGGGCGTCGTGTTGTCGGCAATGGCGGCGCTTGCGATGCTTCCCGTGACCTCGTGCGCGAACACGTACAGCACGTGCTCCGATTCCGCGTCGCTCTCCGGCACCGGCCCGGCCACGACATTCTCGCCCTTGGCGAAATGAATGGTGCGTCCCTCACCTCCAAGGGGCAGCGATAGATAGAGCTCTCCGTTGCCCTGCTGCGTGTTGTTGAGGAAGCGTTGCAGTGCCGGCCGCCAGACGCGCTGCCATAGCGAGTCGGTGTGGGCCACGGCGCGCGCACGTGCGCGTGTTTCCCCGTTCCAGTAGTCCGTGTAGAAACGATGCCCCTCGTCGTCCGCCGACACGGTGAACAGACGCAGCCACTCGCGATCGGCGGCGGAAGGGAACGCGCCATTGAGCACCCCGAAGAGCAGGCGCGTGGTTGGATCGGCGTTTCCACTCGCGCCCGTGCCCAGCGCGAAGCGGTCGATGACCTGCCGCATCTGCTCCCACGACTCGAAGTACAGCGGAACGAACTGGCCGCTCGTGGCAATCGACGGGTTGCTGATGAGCCGCGCGAGGAGACGCTGCCGGTTCGCATCCAGTTGCGAGCTGACGCTGCGCTGGCGGCGAATGCCGACCATCCGATCCCGATAGCCTCGGGTGAAATAGGGAATCAGCGTGGTGTCGGAGGTGAGCATCGCATACGAGTGCAGCCAGAGGTCGACGTGCTCCTTCGTGCGCGCCGGCCATGTGGTCTGCACCATGGGCGCGGGTCCCGCGGGCGGACGCGAGCTTGTCGACGGTGACGGCGACGGTGACGGCGATGGCGTCACCCCACCGCACGCCAGGACGCCGGCGAACGTGATGATCACAGCGCAATGCGAAGAAAGGCGCAGACCGCTCATGGCCAAAAAACTCCCCCTAGGAAACTCCTCGTCCGCACATGACGCAGAAACTCCAGTCGCGCTCCAGCTCGCTGCCACACGCCGGGCAGCGTACGACCGTGAGATCCTGGCCGCAGTGTGGGCAAAAACTGATCTCGCGTCCGGGCGGAAGGGCTCCCTTGCAGTACGGGCAGTCTTCACCCTCCTCACGAATCATCACGGATTTCACCGGACGGCGCCTCGAATCCGGTGGAGGAATGACGCGGTTCGGGTCGGACGGCGTTGTGGGAAGGGGTGGTACGCTGCTCCGCATCGCCGCCGCCGCCGCGCGCGATACGGTGACGCTTGGCGCCGGCGTGCTGGAGCCGTCCAGGCGCCGCAACGCATCCGCCGCGAGAGAAACGTGTGTCGTGGCGAAATCCCGAATGCGCTGCGTGTCCGGCACGGACGACGCCCGCTCCATGGCGATCATGTCACGTAGACGGTCGTCCACGATGAGATAATCTCTGTCGTTCGCCAGCAGCTCGAGCAGCGTGTGCTCGTAGTCCTGGTTCGTCTCCAGGCCGAGCTCGCGACGATGGAGACGGTAGGGAAGGATCGTCTGATACAGCTCGCCGATCTCGAAGGGGTGCGACTCGTACTGCGGAAAGCTCGCGCGAATGGTGCGCACGAGGTGCCGGTACATCCGCTCGACGTCGTCCATCGAAGACGCTCCCGAAGAACTCGGTGAGACTACTTGTCCACGGCCGATGATGCACGTCCCGTACGCGGCAGCGCCCGGGCCGCCACGAACTGCGCTCCGGCGGGAAAGGGCATGGGCTCCACGGTAACGCGCTTCCTTGCGCGCTGCGCCTCGAACCATTCGTCGAAGTGCGAGGGCTGCGCCCCGTCAGAGCTGGTCTGCCCGCGCGCGGCCGCGACCGCAAGATCGTTGGCATACTCGTTCTGCGGATGTCCCGCATGCCCGCGCACCCAATTCCACTGCACGCGATGCGGCGCGGCGTCGTCCACGAGCTGCTGCCACAGCTCGAGATTCTCGATGGCGCCTTCCCGCCGCCTCCAGCCGCGTCCCGCCCAACCGTGCACCCACTCCGTCATGCCCTTGACCAGATACTGCGAGTCGCTGGTGAAGAGGACGCGAAAGTGCCGGCTCTTCCGTCCGAGAACGCGAAACGCCTCGATGGCACTGCGCAGCGCCATGCGATTGTTGGTCGTGGCGCGCTCGGAGATCCAGTAGTCCCAGCGGCCGAGCTGCCCGGTTGCCGGCACCACATACTCGATCACGCCCGCCGCGCCACCGGGATTCTCTCCCTCACGCCCGTTGCCGAGGCACGATTCGTCGGCGTAGATGGCCACCAGTGGCAGCTCGACGGAGGATTCCGCGCTCACGATACGACCTCGATTCCCTCGAGCTCGTCGACGAACAGTGTGAGCGAATCGCCCGTCGTGGGGTGATGGGCCTCGAGCGTCTCACGGCCACCCACGACGCGCAACCGATCCACCACGATCATGAGCTCCGTTCCCCGCCGCCAGACGGCAAGCCGACGCCGGTCCGCGATCGCGCGCTCGAGTGCGTCGTACTGTGCCGTTGTGAGCTGAGTGTATCTGGGTCGAGCCATTGCGTTGCGAATCGAATCACCGGCACCAGCCGAGCGCGAGCGCCGCGAGCACGTCCGTGGCGCGGGCGATCTCGTCGAGCGGAATGTACTCCTCCGCCGCGTGCGCGAGGGAGATGTCACCAGGCCCGAAGCAGACCGCGGGAATACCGGCGGCGTTGAGCAGAGCGGCATCCGTCCAGGCGGACATTCCCTCGATGGCCACTGGCAGCCCGAGACTGGTGAGAGCGGCGTCGAGCGCACGGACCACCGGCGCATCCACTGCCACGTCACTCGGCGCCTGCGCGAGCAGCAGCTGCGAGCTCGCAACGAACGTCGGATGGACGCGTTTCACCGCCTTGCAGACTTCCTCTATCTGCGCGAGCACCGTGGACGGCTGCTCACCGGGCAGCGTACGTCGCTCGAGCTTGATGACGCATCGATCGGGATATGTGGACATTCCGGTGCCACCCTCGATGAACGACGCGTGGATGGATGCACGGCCGAGCAGCGGGTGAGTTTGCCGTGGCAGCACGTCAGCATCGAACCCATGCAGCTCGGCGAGCAGGAGTCCCGCATGTCGGATGGCGTCGACACCGAGCTCGTACCGGCTGCCGTGCGCCGCGCGCCCCGTCACCTCCACTTCGATCCACACGAACCCCCGATGCGCAGGCATGATGGCGAGCCTCGTGGGCTCGGTGACCACGGCGGCGTCGGCCCGTACGCCGCGCGCAAGCAGCGCTCGTGTGCCGATGCTCTCGTATTCCTCGTCGGCCACGGCGGCGACCATGATCTCTCCGTTCAGGCCATTCTGCGCGGCACGCCATGCGGCCGCGCACATCGCCGCGACACCGCCCTTCATGTCCGCCGCACCACGGCCGTAGAGCCGTCCATCCTGGACCGCGGCATCGAACGGCGCGTGCGTCATGCCATCCACGCCGACCACGTCGAGATGTCCGTTGAACATCACGGTGCGCCCGAACTCGGCGCGTCCGATGCGCGCAAGCACGTTCGGACGACCCGGTGCTGCGTCGAACACTTCGACGCGAAAGCCCCATTCGGTGAGAATGCCTTCCAACGCGCGCGCACACTCGAGCTCACCGGGGCCGCCCGGCACCAGCGTTGGATTTCGCGAGTCGATGGCGACCAGCGTCCGTGCAAGCGCGCCCGCGTCGCCAGGGTCAATCGTCGTCATGCGGAGTCGCGCTGTCCGTAAGCGAGGCAATGACGTCAAAGCCCGCGACGTCGACGTCCCAGGTCATGCGATCGCCATATGGTGAGAGCGCGCGCGCCAGCTCGTCCTCGCGGCCATCGCGCGCGATCGCGAGCACGCATCCGCCTCCCGAAGCACCGAGCGCCTTGACGCCGAGCGCGCCCGCTGGTCCGGCGACGTCCACGATGGCGTCGATACGCGGCGTCGTGATGGACGGATGCAACGCGCGCTGATGAACCCACTGCTCGCCAAGGAGCGAGCCCAGCACATCGATGTCGGCGGCGCGCAGCGCGTTCGCCATCTCCACCGCGAGCTCACGCGTCCGCGCGAGCGCCTTCACGACCCTGGGCACGCCCGCGAGGTAGTCATCTCGTACCGCGGTGATCGTGGAGCCGGAGAGACGCGACTCGCCGGTGTAGAGAAGCACGCCTCTGCGCGCGATGTCGGCGCGGAGCTCGACGGACAGCGGAATGCGTTCGACGTCGACCGTGTCCGTGATGCGAAGGAGGAGCGCGCCACCGAATGCCGCGGCGAAGTGATCCTGCACGCCGCCGGGGACGCGCAGCTCCTCGACCTCGGTCGCTCGGCTGCGCAGGGCCAACGCATGCGGCTCGAGTGCTGCGCCGCCGAGTACGGCGAGTGCGCCGGCGAGGGCGACGCCGGCCGCGGATGAGCCGCCAAGTCCGGCACCGATGGGAAAGTCGCTGGCAACGTGCGCGTCCACACCGGAAAGCAACGACCGCCGAATGGCCGCCTGCACGAGCGCGTCGTCATCGAATGCCGGCGAGGGGGTGCCAGCGTGAGCGCCCTGGGAAACCGTCGCGGTGGCATACCGCGTAATCGCGATGTTGCAGACCGCGCCGCCCTCGCGCTCGCAGTACGGCGGCACGTCCGTCCAGCCGCCGGCAAAGTCGAGGCGAGTTGGCGCCCTGGCGACGAGCGCGCGCGTCACCTCGATTCGCGGCCGAGGTTATTTCTTTTTCTTTGCCGGCTTGGCGCTCTTCGCTGCCGGCTTCGGCTTCGACGCGGGCTTTGCCGCGGGCTTGCTGGTCTTCGCGGGCGCCTTTGCCGGTGCCTTCGCGGCAGGCTTGGCCGGCTTGGGAGCCGGTTTGGCCGCGGCTTTCACCGGAGGAGGCGGCGGTGGTGGCGCAGGAGGCTTGACCACGGGACGCGGGCCTCCCGTGCGGAGCGAGAATGAGCCAGGACGCTGCGGCGGCGCGTTGAGCAACGCCGCGGCGTTCGCGGCGTCACGGGCGGCCTTGTCGACGGCAGCTTTATCGGCGGCGATCTTTGACGCGGTCGGCCGCCCCTTTTCGCTGGCGGGCTTCTTGGCGAAGGACTCCTCCGCCTCGCGAATGAGCTTGTCGGCTTCCTCCTGTGTCATCTGGCCGCGGCGCACCATGTACTGCACGAGGTCGCGGGCGCTCTCGATGGCGAAGCCGGCGAGTCCGGCGGCGGCGCTGATGACGTCCTTCATGGCGGAGGCTACCTTGCTTCCCGCCTCCTGGCTGATCAGCTGCGCACGCTCGGCCATTTCGGCCATCGTGTCTCGCATGTCAGCGCCGCGGTGACCTGGACCGCGTCGTGGCGCTGGAGGTGTTGCGGGCGCCTTCTCCTCCTCAGTGTCCTTATCCACCATGGTGCCGGCCTGTTGTCTTTTCGCAGGGGAAACTGATCCCCGTTTCATTAGGAAGGCAGCCTGGCGACGCGCGAGGGCGCGGCGGTCGCCTGGGCGCCCGGAATTGTGGCGGCAAGTATATGATTTTTCGACAGCTACGCAAGGTTTAATGATGCGCAGCGCGAACCTCGCACGAGGGCAAATCCGCGCGTTTTCGCAGTGTGGAAGGCCAAGTCGGCTGCTATTTACGCGCCTATATAACGGCACTATAGCGACAGAATATGCTCACTAGCGTCAAAGTGCTGGACCTCACGCGAGTGCTCGCCGGACCGCTCTGCACCATGATGCTCGGCGACATGGGCGCAGATGTCCTCAAGATCGAGCGTCCCGGCGAGGGCGACGAAACGCGCACCTGGGGCCCACCCTTCGACGCCCGGGGCGAAAGCGCCTACTATCTGAGCATCAATCGGAACAAGCTGAGTGCCGCGCTGGACCTCGATCTTCCCGGAGATCGGGCGGTTCTCGAGGGGCTGTTCGACGAAGCAGACGTCGTGGTGGAAAACTTCCGCCCCGGCACCCTGGAGCGGCGCGGTCTCGGCGCGGAACAGCTCCGAAGCCGGCATCCCCGACTCGTGTGGTGCACCATTGCCGGCTTCGCAGATGACAGCGGCCGGCCCGGATACGACTTCGTCATTCAGGCCGAATGCGGCTGGATGTCCATCACGGGCGAACCGGATGGCGCGCCGATGAAGCATGGCGTCGCACTGGCGGACGTCATGGCCGGCAAGGACGCCGCGATCGCGGTCCTCGGTGCGCTCGTCGAGCGAGCGAGGACAGGAGCCGGCCGGTTCGTGCGTGTGTCACTCCAGGAGACCGCTGAAGCCGCACTCGTGAACGTGGCGCAGAATGCGCTCGTGTCGGACAAGCCGCCGCGCCGATGGGGCAATGCGCACGCGAACCTCGTCCCCTATCAGTTGTTCGAGGCGTCGGATCGCGCGTTCATCATCGCGGCGGGAAATGACGCGCAGTGGTTGGCGTGCGTGCGCGCACTCGGACTGTTGGATCTCGCGCATGACGAGTCGTTGCGCAGCAACGCCGGTCGCCTCGCGCACCGCGAGCGCGTGGTCACCGTAATTGCCGCGCGCGTGCGAGAGCGCTCCGCCGCCGAGTGGCGCGAAGCGCTCGATGCGGCAGGCGTGCCGAATGGTGTCGTCCGCACGGTGCCCGAAGTGCTCGCCGAGCGGCCGGCGTCGATGTCGACGGGCATGCCGCCGAGCGTGCCGGGACGCGTGCGTTACGCGCCGCCGACGCTGGGACAGCACACGCAGCTCGTGCGCGACCGCGGGTGGAAGGCCTTCAACGGATAGTCCGTGACGCGGGTGTTACGGCCGGTTCGGGCGACTCGTCTCATGAACGTGGCGACCCGATACGCGGCAAACGGCGGGACGGCGACCCTGTCCCGAGCGCGGAAAGTGCGTTACTCTATCGTCGTGAGGACGACGGAGCCGGAACTGCTCGTTGATCAGGACGACTCTGATCAGCGCATCATTCAGCGCGTGCTGGCTGGTGAGCGCGACGAATTCACCGTGCTGATCACCCGGTACAGCGATCCGCTGTATCGCCATGCGCTGTGCATGACGGGGAGCCCGGATGTCGCGGAAGACATCCTGCAACTGTCCTTCATCAAGGCATATCAGCATCTCGCGGAAGTGCGCGGCCGGTTCGACGCGTGGGTATTCAGGATCGTGGCGAACGGGTGCAAGGACTGGCTGAAGAACATCCGGCGCTCGCATCTCAGTTACGACGAGGACGATCAGCCTTCGGCGTATGCGACACCCGATGAGGACCTGGACCGTACAGAGCTCAGAACGGATCTCGACATCGCGTTGGCGTCCCTGCCGGCATCGCTGCGGGAAGCGTTCATCATGAAGCATGTCGAGGGGCGGTCGTACGAGGAGATGGCGGACTTGCTGGGAACCACGGTCGGTGCGTTGAAGATGCGTGTCCATCGCGCCCGCGAAGCGCTGCAGGCCTTACTCGAGGAGAAATACGCCTAACATGTTCGACGAACTTCACTCTGACGGCACGGGAGACGGTCGGAAGCGCGAGCGCCAGGTTCCTGAGCGCCCGCTGGCCGATCGCGAGGTGCCGCTCGGACCTCCGAGTGCCACGATCGCAGAGGCCGTGCATGCGTGGCTGGACGGTGAGACGCCGGAGCGCGACGCGCGCCGCGGCGACTGGTCGCGCGACGTGGAGTTCTGGAAGCGTCTCGATGACGATCTCGCGCGCCGCCGCCGGTTGCGCACGCCGGTCGGTCTGCAGGCGCGGATCATGGAGGCCATTCCGCAGCACACGCCGGTCCTGATCACGCCCTGGTGGCGGCGGGAGTTCGTCGTCACGCCGTCGAGCGCGCTGATCGCGGCGGCGACGCTGATGGCGGGAACGGCTGCGGTCACCTCGTTGGTGATGCGCTTCTAGTCACACATCGCTGTCATGCTCGTGGCCGGCGCTTGATGCGCCGGCCTTTTTTGTGCCCATCATCAGTCTTCCTCTCGGAAGATGTCGTGCCACCCCTTAACGGAGTACGATACCCCCGGAGCGCAAATAGCAGAGGTCGCTATAAGTGTGGGCTTAATAGAACTTGTATCGCCACGACGTGCGGGTCTCGAACAACGAGGAGAGCGAATCGTCATGATCGTGGGAGCGCAAGCTCCACACTTCGGGCAGTTGGAGCTCCTACCACGCGGTCGCGTTTGAAGTCTCTTAATGGTTCTCTAAAAACTCGTCGGTTGACTTAAGCATGATTACAGCCTAAACTGCGTAACCTGCGAGATGCGAACAAACCCTCTGGCCAGATGAGAGGGACGTTTTCATCCCACGTCGATGCGGATGTGGCGGCACATGCCCGGTGGTTCCGTGGTGCACGGCATGCCGCTGTCCGAGACCCGCATCCACGATCGCACTCGATGAGTGCCAAGGATTCAACGACATGTGTTCGTTTCCCTCCCGCCTGCGCCGGTGGCAATTGCCCGTGGCGAGAACAGCCATCTGCGCCCTCATGCTTGTCGCGTGTCGTGAACCGACTGCGATAATGATCCCCGATGACGCGGTTCCCGTACCCTCGGAGCCACGACTCGTCTATGAGTGCGTCGACCCGAGCCTCGGTTGCGTGAACCCCTATGACACCCAGGTTAGCGCAGACATCACATTCAGCGTGCTGTACACGGCCACGCTCAGTACCTCCTTTCTGGATCCGGTGAGCGGGCAATACACCAATGTGCTCACTGTCAATCCGCCCGACTTACATGTCCATGTCGACGCGGGATACATGACAAACGGCTCGGCAAAGATTACGACGTCATATTCCGATGGCGCTGATCAATCCACAACGCTGCTGCCCCAAGTCATTCGTCAGGACCTGACTGGTAACCGGCTGACCGATATCAATCCGTTGGGGTATGCGCTGACGAATACCTCTCCCGATAGTATGAGTGCTACGCCCGTCATGAGTCTCGTAGGCTCGACCACCAACGGGAGTATCACGGCTGGCATTCTCGTGGACCTGACCGACACCGTGACCGTGAGTGGCTCCCTTGCCCCGGCGTTGCCGCCACAGGTCAAGGGGCGGCTCATACCGCAAGCGGCCGCTGTCGTCGTTCCAACGATGCGACCTGCAGCCGCGTTCGCCGCTGCAGATCAGGGAACGCCAACTGTCGCCGTCTTCAATGGCGCGAGTGTCCGGATACGCAAAATGTCTTCCGGCGTTCTGTCCGTTGCCGACGTCAATGCAACGACCGCGAACAACGCGGGGACCGGGGGTACTAACCCATCGTCAGGCCAGCAGCATGTTCGCACGTTTCACAGGTCCGGAACTGCGTGGGTGATCGACGAGGATCGCAGCGTCAGCGATGAGAGCACAGCCGACGGGCACCGGCACACCGAGCATGTGCTGTCGTATTCGAATGTCCATTGGAAACGCAATCGGTCGCAGGACTCGCTGAGACTTGCTGCCAGGCCGTCTCGCGATTGGATGCCCCTCCCACCTGAGTCCGCCACCGGCACCGGAGCGTTCGCATCCGTTGCTCATGGTCCGTTTTCAGCACCAAAGGGACCGAGCGCTTTGATTGCATGTGACGATCAATGCGTCGGCGGCAGCGTACCGACGGGTCCCTCTCCGCTCGGCAGCGGCGCGCCATGTATCAACGATGTTGCCTGGACGATTAACAGCTCGAACGCTACGGTCAATCTCCTCTATCAGCACGGGTTTGCGAGCGCGGCGACGACGTGGTGTCAGATGAGCGACTACGTGCGCGCAAAATTTGTGGTCGGGTATGAACTCCGTCACTCGTTGACATGGCGCAATTCCTATGAGGATCAGGCGGCTGATCTTGCAGGCCGGCTTCAAGCCGACGTTGCCGGCACGCAGACCGGTGTTCCGCGCACGGGGCCATATGTGCTTGTGGGACATAGCAATGGCGGTATAGTCAACCGCTACATGGCGCAAAATCTGAGCGATCCATCCACGATTCTTGGTGTGGTGTCGGTCAGCAGCCCGCACGCCGGGGCGTATCTTGCCAATATCGGTCAAGGAGTTCTCACAGGGGCTCTTGCGGTGCCCCTAGCGTCCGCCGAGTTCGGTTGCAGTGTGGCAGGGGCATATGTTTGCAGTCGGAGTGGCACGCTTACGGCATCACTCCTCGCCGCGATCGCACCGATTCTGGCGGACAACACGGTGCCCGTGCTTCAGGAGATGGGGACCAATGCCCCGTTTCATAACACGATCAACGCGCGCGGCGACGCGACCTACCGGGTCGCGGGCGTCCAGAATCAAATCTGGAACCGCTGGACGTTGTGGCGGGTCCTTGGCGACTATCAGCAATGCGTACCACAGCCCTACATACCCTGCGACGACTACAGTCGCCGGTATGTGAACGCGGTCGATAAGACCTATCATCAATACATCGATTGCTCGGTTATCACAGGCCTCTTCGGATTTATCTGGGCGCCGTCGTGGTCTGCCTCGATCGGATGCGCGAAAAACGCTGGCACACTCGTGGCCATCGACTATGCCTACCGACATCTCTCGGTCGGCAGTGGATCGGGAGACGGAGTCGTTCCGCTCTCGTCGCAGTACTTTCCGGGAGCTCCGGCGACCAGTCAGTACCTTGTTCCTGACTCCGACTCTCACCTTGGGGAGACGAAGTCCCAGCTTACGGCGGGTGGAATCGTGCGTGCGCTTAACCAGACAATGAACGTCCCTATTGCCCAATGAACGAGACTCGTCTCGAGGTTCGAACGGCTTTCAAAGATGACGAGTAACGCAAGAGTGTCGGCGACACGGAACGCGCCGTGTCGCCGCCGACCGGTGTTGGCTGGTCTCGGCTGTCTGGTGCTCTGTGCGCCGTTACTCGCCTCCGCGTGCAAGAGCGATGGGGCGCTCGGGCCAGATGGCACGGGCGGATTCGTCCCCATTTGGAGCAGCCCACCGACCATGGCGGGCGGCGATTGGATCGGCGGCACGCCCGCCGTCGATGGGGGGCGGGTCTTCGTCCAGGAGGCGTACAATCTCGTGGGCCTGGATGCGGCGACCGGTCGCCGGCTCTGGTCACGACGCATTCGGATCGCGCCGTCCCCAGGGCCCACGACGTTGCTGGCGGCGAGCGGTCGGGTGTTTGTGTCGGAAACGGACTCCATCATGGCCGTGGACGCGGCGACCGGCGCGACGATCTGGAACGTGCATCCGGATTCCCAGACGGTGATCGCCCCGGCGCTGGATGACGCGAGCTTCTACACCGGGCAGCGCGGGATCCCGGTCGTATATGCCGTGGCGCGCGACAATGGTGCCATCCGGTGGAAGGTGAATGTCGGCGTCGGGTACACGTTTCCGGCGCATGTGCATGGTGTGGGGGTGTCTGGTGACACGGTCTATGCGGCGCTCGAGCGATACCTGAACATCAATGGCGCTGTGGTCAGCGGCGTCCTGGTGGCGCTCGATCGGCGGGATGGCCACGAATTGTGGCGCTATGAAACGCCGGGTACCCATGATTTTCTCAGAGGCGCCCCCGTGCCCATTGGCCGTGTTGTGCTCGTAAGTGATTTCTACAGCGGCGACGTTGTCGCCGTGGACGTCGTCACGCACAGAGAGGCGTGGCGTACACCCGCCGGCGGTCCAGATGGCACTTATGTCGTCGGGCAGACCGTGTTCGTCGCCGGAGTGGACCACCAGGCGCGAGCGCTTGATCTGGCTACCGGGTCCGTCAAATGGACCGCGGATACCGAAGGGTCCGACCTTGGGTATGGCTCCTGTGGCGCGAACTTCATGGTGAGTGCGTTTGTCCTACGTCGATTCGACGGCGCGACGGGCAAGATAACTGGGCGGTCCGGGCTCGGCGGAGCGGGTGGATTCGTGTCGTACATTGCGACGGATGGAACACGCGGGTACGTCACGGGCACCAACGGCGTCTTTGCATTTCCCTGCTGAGATCTGAGGCAGGGCGCCTGTCGGTGGTGCTCCTCCAGCCCCGATACTGCGGCGGATGGCGGCATTTACATAATGTACCGATTCTTGATCCGGACGTCCTGACCCGACATCGGACTCTCGCCGAATCGATGGAATACCACGGTCGGCCGAAGCGCCGGCCGGATCATCTTCACTGATTCACGAAAGTCCTGATTCACGGCCGCCAGCTCCCGCAAGAGATCTGTCGTCGCCGCGTCACGATCCGCTGGCAGTGACACACCGCTATCCATTTCCAGCCATAACTCCAGCCGTTTGTTCGCGTCGGCATCCTCGTATGGGTGGAGCGCGAAGTTGGCAACGGTTCCTATCGTGTGTGCCAGATGAACCAACGCGTGCTGGACGTCCTCCGGCGTGACCTTGCATCCGTAGAAGGCGACGGATGAATCCTGACGGCCCCAATGGAACATCACCGGCAACGCCGTCGTGAGCCCCATCTGTTGCGCGTTCAGGCCGTGATCGAGCAGGATCGGCTCCAACTCGGCGATCGTGCGGACTATGCCACGATCATGGAGGTTGTATCGAATCCGGGGGCTCACGTTCTCCAGCCGATTGATCGTGAACAGGAGACTGCGCTCGGCGTCGCTTTCGACGAACGTGTTCAGCGGATCGTACTGGAAAACCATCGGCAAGCCTTCGCTGCCATAGATATCGCCGCCAAGCCGTTGGTCCGACATGATCGACTCACGCAATGCCACGGTGAACGGCGTCTCGACGGCGAGGTTGATCTCCAGGTCCGACGCACCGAAGCACGAGATCGTCTTCCGGAAGCGCTTGTTCAAAGCCGCTCGCAGTGGTTCCGACATCCCTTCGCCGCCCACGACGGCCGAAACATCGTACGGCGACCAATCGAAGTCGGCCGTATCGACCATCGACTTGAGAAACGGTGGATAGCCGGCGATCACGTACTTGTACTTCGGACCGAACAACTTGAGCGTGGCCAGTGCCTTGCCGGCATCTGGTCCGACGGACTTGACGATGCATCGGTCGACCAACGACATCGACACGTTCATCCCCGTTGCCCACGGCCCCAGCGCGAAGCAGTTGAGCAGGATGAATCCCTCGTCACCGAGTGTGGCGCGCGTGGAATACTGGATCAAGCGCCGCGTCGCCGCGCGCTCCGTCGCCCCGCGCACCCAGTTTGTCGCCGTCCCGCTCGAGCCGGACGACTCGTCGATTACCGCGTCCCGCATCGGCAGGCGGCCGCCCTGGCACAGCATCTCAATTGGCCACTGGGCGATGTAGTTGTGCTTGTCCATGGGCGGGATCTCCTCCAGGCGACGCGGGTCGGTGGCGCCGTGCCTCGCGAGAAATTCCTGATACGCTGGCACCGTCCGACGCGCGTGGTAGAAGGCAGCCGATGCGCGACGGCGGCTGATCCATCCGCGCGTTGTACCGATCAGGCCGGGCGCGAAGAGCAGCCGGTAGCCGAACCACGATGCATTCGTCACATCACCGATCTTGCTCGCCGCGAAGCCAAAGGCCCTGTCGAAGAGCGGATTCATAGCAGAATGGACTCCAGTCGGGGCGCCCTCGGCGGAAGGTCGCTGTACCCCGCTCGCATCACGAGCCAGCAGTCCGTCACCCCGAAGCGTTGCGCGATTCTGGCCGCATAGGCGGGATTCGTGAGCATCGAGCCCATGGGTTGCATGTAGACCCCATACCGAGCCATCTCGATCCAGATGTCAAACAGCGCTCGACCCGCCTCGACGAGCTCCAGCCACGTCGCGAACGCACCGCAGAGCAGCACAATGTGACGGGTGCCGTGCTGTGTGTTGAGGTACCGGTGCGCCGCGAGTTGCCGGATGATCGGCAGGTGGAAGAGGCCGGGAGAACCGAATGCGGCTCGTATCTCGAACGCGCTCTGGTTCAGCGGTCGTTCCCAGAGACCGTCCCCGAATTGCGGCGTCGGACCCGTACGGTACCAGTGTCTGATTTCCTCGCGCTCCCGGTCGAGCCCGAGATTATCGATCAGCGCGTCGACGTTGAGCTTGAGCGTAGCATCGACGACGTCGGGGGCGTTGTATTCCAGCAGACGATGGCCCCGTGACTCGCCGATCGCGCGTAGCGCCGTCCAGACGTCAGCATCGACGAGACGATCCAGATACGGAATGCGCGACGTACGCCGGAGATCGAGCAGGCGCGCGTCACTCGAGGGCCCCTTGTCCCCGACTATCGTGACCGTGCCCAGCGTCGTCGGGGCGGACGCGCGGTGCAATCCGGCGACGTCAATGGGGTCGGCAGCGAGGATCCTGACCCGGACGCCAAGTGTGGCAGCGGCAACTTCGGTTGTTGCCGCGAAGATGCCGAATGCGCTCGCCACGTACCGGTTTCCGTGATCTTCATCCGGGAGAAAACGCTCGCTCAGCGCGACGATCTCCGCAGTGTGGGGATCGACCGGCCGAATTCGAAATGGCTGCGTATTGTGCGGCGTTGGCGCGAGCCGAGCAAGGTGGGCGATGTCGCGCCACATGGCCCACTCGACGCCCGACAGTTCGGCGCGCCGGCTCAGCTCCGCTGGTGTGACCTCCCCGTGAATCGACTCCGCGGTCGGCAAGGTGGCGCACGCCTCCACGACCGCAGATAGCGTCGTGAGCGCGGCAATCGTGGCGACGGCCGATTTCGAGAACTCTCGGCGACTCAGGGGTTCCTCATGCAGGGGGTGCAGCACGTCGTCTCGGATCTCCATCTCTGCTCCGCCTCCCTCGACCAGCATGAGGCATCGTCGCTTCCCATCCATTGAGTCGGATTCCGGGATGGAAAACGCACCTCACTTCTTAGGAGTATGTGATGCGACTCCAGGAAACGGGAGGGCTGATGCCAGGGATGGACCCGTGAGGCACGGGTTCGACTTGCAAAAGCAATTACCGGGACATCACACTCCGCTGATCCGCACATAGCGGACGCCGCTCAGAACGCGACCTCGAGCGACTCGCCAGCGGCGAGCGCGTGCCACCGTTGCAACAATTGGTCGCGCAACAGACGGATCGCCTGAAGCTGCTCGTCGGTCAGCGCTCTATGGCGCAGCCCGGAAAACCGCGAGGCGGAGACGGCAAGAGCTGCGTGCGCGTTGAACTCCTCCGCGGTCCATCCGGTGGACTGCCGCCGCTCCGTATCGAGGCAACCGACAAACAGCTCCACCTCACGCGCCTCCTCCGGAATCTCGCCGCGCGGCCACGGCGCGGCGAAGTCGCCGATCTCCCAGCCGTCGGCAACGAGACCATAGAACGCGCTCCGGCAGCCGAGCGTCCTCTCAACCGCGTAGTGCGTCAGATCGTGCGGCGGAAAGACTGCGCCGAGTTGACCTTTCTGCCGCTGCCACGTGACGGTGCCGTCGGCACGCGTGCACGTGATGGACGCCGACCCGTCCGCATGTCGCTTGAGACGAATGTGAAGGTCTCTTCCACTCATCCCGGCCCGCTCGCGGTTTTCGTCGCCGCAGCGAGACGCGCGATGAGCTCGTCGAGCGAACGTCGCAATTCCGTGTACCGCTCGCGCGCATCACGCCCCACCTCCTGATCCGCGGTGAGCGCGGCCGAATAGAGGTACGTGATGTGCGTCTGGAGTCCGGGCCGGCTGTATCGTACCGGTGGCGTGAGGAATTTCTCCTCGATTGCGCGCACCACCGCTTGCACGGAATCCGTGGTGCGTGCCCGCGCCTCGTGCAGGCGCTCCGCGAAATGGTTGGCGTCGCTGACGAGATCGCGCACGCGGAGGTTATGCGCGAACTGCGCGGCCATGACGGCAGGAGTGACACCGTCGCGCAAGACGCGCGGGTCCGCGCGGAGCGTGAGCGGTTGCGTGCTCGTGAGGCCGTTCGCGACGAGGCGGACGGAATAGCTGCCCGGTGGCGCCATCGGCCCCGAAGCACCGCGGCCCATTCGCGTGGCGGATGCGGTCCACGGTCCTGGAACCGTCATGTCCCACACGAATCGATTGAGTCCCTGGCGCGCAGCAATTCTCGGCGCTCCGCGTGCAACGCCGATCGTGTCGCGCGAGCTGTCGCTGGAAAACGCACGGATGACGACGCCCTTGGCATCGAGAATCTCGAGTCGCGTGGCACCCGGTGACGCGAGCCAGTAATCGACCATGGCGCCGGCGGGCGGGTACTTGGGCACGTCGTCTGACGCGGCGTGTTCGGTCTCTTCGCCGCCGAAGCCCGTGCGATAGCGATAGCGGATGGCCTCGCGCGGACGAAACAGGTGCGATGCCTCTCCAGCCGTGGCGTCGCTCACCTGCTGGAGCGGCGTGAGATCATCAAGAATCCAGAATGCCCGACCCTGCGTCGACAGCACGAGATCCTGCCGATGAATGCGGATGTCGGTCACGGGCGTGATCGGCAGATTGAGCTGGAACGGGCGCCAGTGCGCACCGTCGTCGAACGAGACGTACATGCCGAACTCCGTGCCGGCGTACAGGAGGCCCGGACGAACGGGATCTTCGCGAACGACGCGGGTAGGATCGTCGCTCGGAATGCCATTGCTACCCGTGGTGAGGCGGCGCCATGTGCGCCCGTAGTCTTCCGTCGCGTAGAGGTATGGCTGGAAGTCGCCCAGGAGGTATCGCAACACCGCGACGTAGGCCGCACCGGCCCGGTGCGGCGACGGCTCGATGTTCTGCACGCGTCCTCCGGGCGGGAGGTCCTTCGGCGTGACGTTCGTCCAGGTGCGCCCGCCGTCGCGCGTGACGTGAATGGGGCCGTCGTTCGCACCCGTCCAGATGACGCCGTGCGCGATTGGCGACTCGCGGATGGCGTAGAGCGTGGCGTACATCTCCTCGCCGGTCGCGTCGATGGTGATGGGCGCGCCAGAGACGACGGTGCGATAGCGCGGATCGTTCGCCGTGAGGTCCGGGCTGATGCGGTCCCACGTCAGCCCTTCGTCGCGCGTGCGATGCACGTACTGCGAGCCGTAATAGACCGTATTCGGCTCGTGCGGCGAGACCTCCATCGGCGACACACGCTGAAAGCGATACAGGAGATCCGCGTTAGTGCCACCGTAAAGGGACTGCGAGCCGACCCAGTATTGCTTTTCCTGCCCAGTACGGATGCTCATTCGGCTGAACTGCCCCTTACATGATCCGTAAACGGTATCCGGATTGGTTCTGTGCGGCATGACCGGGCCCGTCTCGCAGCCGGGGCCCTGGCGCCATCCCTGAATTGGCTCGTCGAGCGGCGTGGACGACACCGGGAGGCTGGGCACGATGAGAGTGCCGCCCTCGTCCTGCTGAGCGCCATAGACGCGATACGGATACTGATCGTCCACGGCCACCTGATAGATCTCGGCGGTGGGCTGATTCTCCTGCGTACTCCAGGTGACGCCGCCGTTCGTCGTGATGTTGGCGCCGCCGTCATTCGACTCGATGAAGACCTTCCCGTTGAGCGGGTTGATCCACATGTCGTGGTTGTCGCCGTGCGGCGTGCTCACCGTGCGAAACGTGCGGCCGCCGTCGGCGGACCTGTAAAAACCTTCTGCGCCGACGTACACGACGTCGGCGTTCGTGGGATCGGCGTGCACGTGATCGTAATAGAACGGGCGCGTGATGAGGCCAGCCGTCGTATTCATGAGCGTCCAGTGATCGCCCGCGTCGTCACTGCGATAGAGACCGCTGCCCGGCTTGGCCTCCACGAGTGCATAGAGGCGCATCGGCGCGGCGGCAGAGACGGATAGATCGCTCTTGCCCATGATGCCTGTTGGAAGGCCGCCGCCGAGTTTCGTCCAGTGGGCTCCGCCGTCGGTGCTGCGATAGATGCCGTCCTCCCCGCCGCCGCTGATGATCGTCCACGGCTTCTGCGCTCCGTGCCACATGGAGGCATAGACGACGTTCGGGTTGCCGGGCTGAAGCTCGACGTCGGACGCACCGGTGCTGTCCGAGAGATAGAGGATCTTTTCCCACGTCGCGCCGCCGTCGGAGGTGCGGAAGATTCCGCGCTCGGCCGATGCCGCGAAGGGATTGCCGAGTACCGCGGCGTAGGCGACATCCGGATTCGTGGGATGGATCACGAGGCGGCCGATCTGGCCCGCGTCCTTCAGTCCGGAAAAGTGCCAGGTCTGTCCCGCGTCGGTCGATTTGTAGATGCCCTTGCCGATGGAGACATTGCTCCGGATGCCGGCGGAGCCCGTTCCGACGTAGATGACGTTCGGATCCGAGTTCGCGACGTCCATGGCACCAATGGACGCGGACGCGAACGCCTGTGCCGACAGATCCTTCCACGATATGCCGCCGTCGGAGGTCTTCCAGACGCCACCACCCGTCGAGCCGAAGTAGTAGGTCAACGGGTCGCGCGCCACGCCGGAAACCGTGGTGACCCTGCCGCCGCGTGCGGGGCCGATCAGCCGATACCGCATCGCCGCAAACCGCGACGGATCGTAGGCGGAGACGTCGGCAGGGCGGGGAGCCTGCGCGCCAATCGAGGTGGCGAGGGCGACGAGAGAACAGAGCAGTGAGCGGTTCATCGGTGCGTGAGGGCGTCGGGACAGTAATCCGGAGGTGCGCGCAGCATCGTGGGCTGAAGCAGCATGACAGTTTGTGACCTGAGCGAGTCCGACGCTAGGCAGCCCGAGGTCCGAGGCGTACAATCCCGGAAGCCGGCCGAGGGCCGGTGCACGAACGGTTTGGCCCGTTGGCGCGTCGAACCATTGTGTGGAGATCCGCGTAGAACTGAGAGTGTTGTCGCCGTCGCTCGAGTCCGCGTTCACCGCGCTGTTCAAGTACCCGCCACGCGTGTTTCAGCGCGGCGACGTGGTGCTTGCGCCGGTGCTACCAGCGCTGCTGATCGCGCTGGCCGCCATCGCGGCGGGTGCTCTCGTGATCGCGGCATACTCGCGCGTGCGGGCGGTGTCGCGAACGGATCGGATGGTCCTCGGCGCCCTCCGTATCGTGACGATTTTCGTGATTCTGGGATGCCTCCTCCGGCCGACGGTCGTGTTATCGAGCGCCGTGCCGCAACGGAACGTGCTGGCGCTCCTGCTCGATGACTCGCGAAGCATGCGCATACGCGATGTGAACCAGTTCTCGCGGCTCGAGGCGGAGCAGGCGGCCTTTGCCGACACATCTGCCCTTGTGCGGCGGCTCGCACAGCGATTCGCCGTCCGCATCTTTCGCTTTGCCTCCGAAGCCGCTCCCATTGCGAATGCCGGTGCGCTGTCCGCAACCGGAACGCAGACCGAAGTCGCTGGCTCGCTGGACGCCGTGCGTGAGAATCTCGCCGGCATGCCGCTGGCCGGCATCGTCCTGGTGAGTGACGGCGCGGACAACGGCAGCGGAGATCTCGGTACCGCGTTGTTGGCGCTCCGCGCACGCCGCCTTCCCGTCTACACGGTGGGGATCGGTGCCGAGCAATTCGCGCGCGACGTCGCCGTTCAGCGTGTGGTCATGCCGCACCGCGTGCTCGCGGGATCGGCGATACGCATCGACGCCACGCTGGCCGTGAGGGGCGCGCAGGGCGACAGCACATCGCTCGTGGTGGAGGCCAATGGCCGCATCGTCGCCACCCAGTCGGTTCGTGTGCCGGCACGTGGAGCGGTCGTGGAAACGCACGTCCGTGTTCCGCCCCTCGCTGCCGGCGCCTACCACGTGGCGATTCGCGTCAAACCGTTGCGTGGCGAGACGGTGGTGGAGAACAACGATTATCACACGATGTTGGACGTGCACGAAGGTCCTGCCCGCATTCTGTACGTCGAGGGCGAGCCGCGGCCGGAGTTTGCGTTTCTCCGCCGCGCCGCCGCGGGCGACAGCGGCATCCAGATGGTGGGTCTCATGCGCAGCGCGGATCGGAAGTATCTGCGGCTGGGCGTGCGCGACAGTCTGGAGCTGATCGGTGGCTTTCCAACCACGCGCGAGGAGCTGTTTCAGTATCGCGCCATCGTACTTGGCAGCGTGGAGGCGTCGTTCTTTACGGGCGAGCAACTTCGCATGCTCGCCGACTTCGTCGGCGAGCGCGGGGGAAGCCTTCTGGCTCTCGGCGGGCGCTCGTCGATGGGCGAGGGCGGTTATGCCGATACGCCAGTGTCCGAGGTGCTCCCGGTCATTCCGGCGCGCGTCGGGAGGGATACGAGCGCTGCGCCGATTGCGATTGCCGTTCATCCCACCGCCGCGGGGCTGGCGTTCGCAGCGCTGCAACTCAGGTCCACCGACGATGCCAACGCGGCGCGATGGGATTCGCTTCCTCCGCTCACGTCCGTGAACGAGCCTGCGCCGCTGCGGCCGGGTGCGACCGTGCTGTTGGCTGGTCGCCTCGGCGGACGCGCTGGAATTGGAGTGGACGTCCCCGTGCTCAGCTTCCAGCATTACGGCCGCGGCATCGGGGCGGTGTTCGCGGCGCAGGACTCATGGCTCTGGAAGATGGATGCGAGCGTCGCCGCGGATGACGAGACCTACGCGACGCTGTGGCGGCAGCTTCTGCGCTGGATGGCCGAGAGCGCGCCGGATAGGGTGTCGGTGACCGCGAGCGCGAGTCAGGTGAGTCCCGGCGAGGCGGTGACGGTGCGCGCGCACGTCGTCGATTCCATCTTTCGTTCGATCAATGGCGCCACCGTGATCGCGCAGGTGACGCGTCCGGACGGCGTTACGCTCGATGTTCCGCTCGAGGGATCGCTCCGGGAGGATGGAACGTACAGCGGACGTTACGTGGCGCAGGTCAGTGGAGCGCACTCGATCCGCGTGGGGCTCGTACGTGCGCGTGACACGACGCGATCCGCCGTCACGACGCTGCTCGCGGACGCGGAGGGCGCAGACATGCGCGACGCGGAGATGCGGGCGCCGCTGCTGCGCCGCATCGCGCGCGAAACAGGAGGACGTTACTACCCACTCGATCAGGCGCAGCGATTGGCGGATGACGTGGTATTTACGGAGAGTGGCGTCACCGTCCGAGACGTGCGCGACCTCTGGGACATGCCCATCGTGTTTCTGCTGCTGGCCGCCCTGCTCGGGGCGGAGTGGACGTATCGTCGTCGCCGCGGTCTCGCGTGAGGCGCGCGCTCGCGTTGTCGCTGTCGGCAGGGCTGGTGGCCGTGATGCCGGCCGGCGCGCAGCAGACGCACGTGCTCGTCATCAGCGGACTCGGTGGAACGCCGCAATATCGGAAGGCCTTCATCGAGACGGCGGCACTGTTGGCGGACAGCGCACGCGCGAGATGGCACGTTGCCGACTCGAGTCTGATCGTGCTCGCGGAAGATCCCGCGCTCGATCCTTCGCGCATCACCGGCCGATCGACGCGTGAAGAGGTTGCAAGCGCCTTTCTACGCCTGTCGCGCCGCGTGAAGCCCGGCGACGTGCTGCTGGTATTTCTCAACGGACACGGCGGTGGCGAAGGTGCCGCGTCGCGGGTCAACCTTCCGGGGCCCGATCCTACGGCCGCCGACTATGCCTCCTGGCTCTCGGGATTTTCGCGTCAGACCGTGGTCTTCGTGAATGCAGCGAGTGGAAGCGGCGACTTCGTGCCCGTGCTGCGGGGCCCGGGGCGAGTGATCGTCACGGCCACGAAGACGGCGATCGAGCGGAACGAGGTGATGTTCGCGGCACCGTTCGTTCGCGGTCTGACCACCGGCGCGGCAGACGCGGACAAGGATGGCCGCCTGTCGGTCATGGAGGCGTTCGAGTACGCCACCCGAGAGGTGGCCAACGCATACGAAGCAGCTCACACGCTCCAGACCGAACACGCGGTGCTGAGCGACAGCGCGCTGGCGCGGACGGTGGCTTTTGGTGGCGCCCGCCCGAGCGACGATCCGCGTGTCGTCGCGCTCGTTGGCGACCGACAGCGGTTGGAGACGGACGTGGCAATGCTGCGCGCGCGCAAATCGGGAATGGACTCTGTGACATACGCGCGCGAGCTCGAGCGGCTGCTGCTGCTCATCGCGGAGAGGTCGCGCGCCATTCGCGCCATCAGTGGCACGCCATGAGACGCATGATCCTGATGTGCATGTTGGCGACGACGCCCGGCGCATGGCGACAGCCGCCCGACGTGCGCATACAAATTCGAGCGCTCGTCGACGCTGGGCAGCTCGGCGAAGCTGAGCGAATGGCGCGTGGCGGCGGAGTCGTGCTAGCCTCCCTGTTGGGCGACATTCTGGTGGAGCGGGGCAAGCTCGCGGAGGCGGATTCCGCCTATCAGGTCGCGCTGAACGCCGATGCGACGGCGCGTCGCAGCGCGGAAGCCGCACTGGCCGAGTTGGCGCTGGAGCGCGGCAACCGAAATGATGCACTTCGCCGTGCGGAGACGCTTGCCAGCGAGTACGAGCGAACGTCGTCCCAGTTCAGTGCCGACGACCACGTCGCGGCGGGGCGCGCATTCGTAATTCTTGGTTCGCGTACACCGGACGCGGCGCGCTCAGCCCTCCGTGCATTCGACGACGCTGTCGCGCACGATGCAAGGAACGTCGACGCTCGATTGCGAATCGGAAGCCTCTTTCTCGACCGTTACAACTCACCGGACGCAAAGGCCGCATTCAACGAGGTACTGAAGCAGCAGCCACGAAATGCGCGTGCACTGCTCGGACTGTCACGCGTGGCCGACTTCGAGGGAAAGGATGACGCGATGGGGCTCGTGCGCGCGAGCCTTGCCGAGAATCCATCGCTGGTCGGTGCGCATGTCCTGCTGGCGCGCTTTCATCTCGAGGCGGAGCATTACGATTCGTCGTCTGCCGAGGCGCGCGCTGCGCTGGGCATCAACGCGTCGTCGATGGCGGCGTGGTCACTGCTAGGCGCGACGGCACTCCTGGCTGGCGATTCTGCGCAATATGCGGCTGCATTGGCGGCAGCGCGCCGGTTGAATCCGCGGCCGGCAGCTTTCTTCGCCGAGATTGCCGATGCGGTGGTGAAACAGCGGCGCTACGGTGATGCGGTGCGTTTTGCGCGCGAGGCTCTCGCGCTGGACTCGACCTCGGTCCGCGCACTCGGTGTGCTCGGCACCACCGAGCTGCGCAGCGGCAATCTGGATGCTGGGCGCGCGACGCTCGAGAAAGCCTTCGCGCTCGACCCCTTCAATCTCTGGCACAAGAACACGCTCGACCTTCTGGACGAGATGCGCGGATTCCGGACTGTGGACCGGGGACGGTTCCGGTTCGTCGCGCCGCCGAAGGAAGCGGAGGCACTGCTGCCGTCTCTCGCGCCTCTGCTCGAGGCAGCATTCGATACGTTGGCGCGGCTGTACCAGTATGTGCCGCCCGTGCCGGTGCGACTCGAGATATACTCGCGTCATGCTGATTTCTCCGTACGCACGGTGGGTCTTGCGGGACTCGGTGCGCTCGGCGTGAGCTTCGGGCCGGTGCTGGCCATGGATGCGCCGTCCGCCCGCGATCGCGGGGACTTCAATTGGGGATCCACGGCGTGGCACGAGCTCACACACACGTTCACGCTGGGGTCATCCGGGAATCGCGCTCCGCGATGGCTGTCGGAGGGGCTTTCGGTCCTCGAGGAGCGGCGTGCGCGCTCCGAGTGGGGCGCTGGCGTGACGGTCGAATTTCTGGCGGCGTACCTCGGCGGACGCATTCGGCCGGTCAGCCGGCTGAACGACGGGTTCGTCCGCCCGCGTTACGAGGGCGAGACGATCTTCAGCTACTACGACGCTTCGCTCGTGTGCGAGATGATCGAGCAGCAGAACGGCATGAGTGCCATCGTCGCGATGCTCCAGGCATATCGCGATGGTCTGGAGACATCAGTGGTATTCGCCCGTGTCCTACGAAGTACGCCGGAGCAAATGGACGTCCGGTTCGACGCGTGGCTCCGCGCGAAGTTCAGCGTGGCAATGAAGTCCATCGCCGCCAGCGACGAAAAGGGGTCGACGGGCGGTGCGTTCGTGTCGGCGGTCCGTGCCGGCGCGGATATGCTTGCGCGTCAGCAGCCCGATTCGGCGCGTGAGACGCTTCTGCGCGCGCAGGCGATGTTCCCGGAGTACGCGAGCAGCGGAGCTCCGGCGCTGCTGCTGGCGGCCATCGCGCGCGACAAGGGCGATCTTCGCGGCGCGCTCGAGCAGATCGTCCGCGTGACGCAACACGACGAGACGTCGCTCGAGGCGAACCTCCTCGAGGCTGACCTTCGCGAGAAGTTGGGCGATGTCGCGGGCGCCATGATCCCGTTGCAGCGCACGACATGGATCTGGCCGTATGACGTAGGCGTCCACGCGAGGTTGGCGGAGCTCGCCGCGCGGATCGGCGATCATGCGGTTGCCGTGTCCGAGCGCCGCACCGTGCTCGCGCTGAATCCAACGGACGCGCTGGAGGCACGCTATCAATTGGCACGTGCGCTCGCCGAAGCGGGAGACACGGCCGGCGCTCGGACGGAGGTGTTGCGCGTGCTGGAGGCCGCGCCATCGTTCGAGCGTGCGCAGTCGTTGCTGCTGGACCTGAGAACGGCACCCACACCCGATCACCAGGAGGACTCCGCGTGACCGTCACCGCCATCCACGGCGATCTTGATCGACTGGACGACGCCGAGCTCGCTGACCGGCTTGCTGCCGCGGCCACGCGAATTCGACGCGAGGTCGCGAAGATCATCGTCGGCAACGATGACATCGTGGAGCAGATGCTCATCGCGCTGATGGCTGGCGGAAACTGCCTGCTGGTAGGCGTGCCTGGACTCGCGAAGACCCTGCTGGTGTCGACGTTGGCCCAGGCGCTCGATCTGAAGTTCGCGCGCATCCAGTTCACGCCGGATCTCATGCCGTCGGACGTCACGGGTACCGACGTCATTCAGGACGATCCGGCCACCGGCCAGCGGCGTCTCACGTTCATGGCGGGGCCGGTGTTCACGAACGTGCTGCTCGCGGACGAGATCAATCGGACTCCGCCGAAGACGCAGGCCGCGATGCTGGAGGCGATGCAGGAGAAGCGCGTCACCGTGCAGGGCCGCACCTACGAGCTCGCACCTCCGTTCTTCGTGTTTGCGACGCAGAACCCGATCGAGCTCGAGGGCACCTATCCGCTGCCCGAGGCGCAGCTCGACCGCTTCATGCTCGAGATCGTGTTGCAGTATTTGCCCGAGGAGGAAGAAGTCGCCATCGTCCGTGCGACCACGGCCGTGGCGCAGGAGCCCGCTCGCCCCGTGGTGTCGCGCGACGACATTCTCGCGTTTCAGCGCGTAGTGCGGCGCGTCCCTGTGGCCGACGCCGTTTCACGCTTTGCCGTGCGGCTGGTTCGGTCGACGCGCCCGGGGGAGGCATCCGCGCCGCCATTCATCAAGCAGTGGGTGTCGTACGGTGCGAGCGTCCGTGCGGCGCAGGCGCTCGTGCTTGGCGCGAAGGCCCGGGCTCTGCTCGATGGACGCAGCCATGTGAGCTTCGACGACATTCGCTCACTTGCCATGCCGGTGCTTCGCCACCGGATTCTTCTCAACTTCCAAGCGCAGTCCGAACGGGTGACCACCGATCAGCTCATCGAGAAGCTGCTCGCTGCCACGCCGACGCCCAAGTCGGCCTTGTAGATCGCGATGCCCTCCGCGCCCGCCTCGTTTCTCGACCCGGTGCTGCTGGCGCGCATCTCGGACCTCGGGTTGCTGGCGCGGACCGTCGTGGACGGTTTCATGCACGGGCACCATCGGAGCATGCGGAAGGGGTCGTCGACCGATTTCGCACAGCATCGCGCATACCAGCCCGGCGATGATCCGCGGCTGCTGGACTGGAAGCTGCTCGGACGCACCGACCGGCTCTACGTGAAGGAATACGACGCCGATACGAACGCGAGCGTCATGTTCGCGCTCGACGCTTCTGCGTCCATGGGTTACGGCAGCGGCAGCGTGAAGAAGTTCGACTACGCACGCTTTCTCGTCGCGTCATTGGCGTGGCTCTCGCAACGTCAGGGCGACCGCGTCGGCGTCGCCATCTGTACGACGGAGCTGGTGGACGTCGTGCCGCCTTCCGCACGCCATCTCCAACTTCTTCTCCACACGATCGCTCGTTCGAAGGCATCCGGCGCCGGCACACTCACGCAGGCGATCGAGCGGCTGGCGCACATGGTGACTCGCCAAGGCGTCATCGTCATCGTGAGCGACTGCTACGAATCGCCAGACGCGCTGGGCCGAGCTGTGGATTTGCTGCGCATGCGCGGTCACGACGTGATCGTCTTCCGTCTGGTCGATCCCGCGGAGCGTGACTTTCCATTCCGCGCGGCAACGACCTTCCGCGACGTCGAGACCGGCGCACGCCTCGCTCTTCGTCCCGACGATCTCCGCGCGAAGTACACCGCATCGACGGCCGAACACGAGGCCACGCTCGTGCAGCGTTTCGCCTCGTCGGGAACGGACTACGTTCTCCTGCACACCGACCAGCCGCTGGACGGGGCGCTGCATGCCTACCTCGATCGACGTCTCGCGCGGAGCCGCGTGCGCTGATGCCATTCGGCCTGCTCGTACCGGCATTCCTCGCGGGGCTGGTCGCGATCGCCGCGCCGATCATTCTGCATCTTCGCCATCGGGAGCAGGATCGGCCTCAGGACTTTCCGTCGCTCATGTTTCTGGAGCGCCTCCCCATTCGCACGTGGGAGCGGCGACGAGTGACCGATCTTCCGCTGCTGCTCATGCGTGTCGCCGCTCTGGCTCTCCTGACGCTGGCATTTGCGCGGCCACTCTTCCAGCGGCCGAGCAATTCGGCCACGAGTGCGCGCGCACGTGCGGTGATCGTGGCGCTCGATCGCTCCATGAGCATGGGACGAACGGGTGTGTGGACAGCGGCCACGGATTCCGCGCGCCGGATGGTCGCGTCTCTCGCGCCGGCAGACCGCGCAGCGCTCGTGCTATTCGACGACGAAGCCGAGCTCGCCCAGGCGTTCACGGCGGATCACCAATCCCTGATCGCCGCGATCGGCCGTGCGCAGCCGTCTGCGCGGGGAACCCGCTTTGCGGCGGCGCTGAGAGAGGCGCGTCAACTGGCGAGCCGAGTGCACGATGCCGCGCCCGAGCTCGTCGTCATCACCGATCTTCAGAGAAGTGGAAGCGCCGGTATCGCCGGCACGGAGATGCCCGCCAATCTGAAGATCCGCACCGTGGCTGTCGGGGCAGCGGATCACGGGAATATCAGCGTTGCCTCCGTGGCCGTTCAGCGGCTGACGTCCGGACAGCGCACGATGCTGTCGGTACAGGCTCGGCTCCGTTCGCGCGCAAACCGCTCACCGAGGAACGTGAGCGCTCGGCTCGTACTCAATGGACGCGAGAGCGGTGCAAGAGTTGTCGCGGTGCCAGCAAACGGTGACACGGCGGTCGTCTTCGATTCCGTGCTGATGCCAGGCGGACAGGTGCGCGCGGCAATCGCCATCGACCACGATGCCCTCGCGGCCGACGACTCCTTTCACTTCGCTTTGAAGGCAGACGACGCCGTGCGGCTTCTGCTCGTGGTGCCCGACGACGTCGCTGACGAGGCGCTGTTCTTCGAGCGGGCGCTGGCCGTCGGGCGCACGCCCATCGCGCGTATCGATCGCATCGGCGTGGGACAGCTTTCTCCCCGGGTGCTTCAGGGTGAGGACGCCGTGCTCCTCTGGGACGTGCGACCAGCGCAGAGCGCTTCGGCTTCCCTGAAGGCGTGGGTGGAGCAGGGCGGTGGCCTCATCGCAATGGCCGGACAGCGCACGGCCACACGTTCGCAACGATCGGCACTGATTGCGGCCGACGTGATCGGAAACATCGAGCGGCTCGGCGACCGCGGCGGCTCGCTCGGCGACGTACGAGTCGAGCATCCCGTGTTCGCGCCCTTCCGAACGGCAAGCGCCTCACTCAACGACGCACGATTTCTCCGCTATGCGCGGCTGGAACCAGCCGCTGGTGCGGATGTCATCGCTCGTTTCGACGACGGAACGCCGGCAGTGATCGAACGCCGCCAGGGAGCCGGCCGAGTTGTGGTGACCGCATTCGGTTTCGAGAGCCGCGCGAGCGACTTTCCGCTTCAGGCGGCGTATTTGCCGTTCATCCACCGGCTCGTCCTGCATTCGGCTGGCCGAGATACCACGGCGCTGTGGCGAACCACCGCGGACAGCTGGGTCCTCCCGCGAGCAATGAAAGAGCCGGTCGTTCTGACGCCTCGTGGCAGCATCGTGCGGCTCAAGCCCGACAGTTCCGGTGCCTCCACAGCGCTTCGTGAGACAGGCATTTACGCCGCATACGACGGGCGCGTGCAAGGAGAGCCGCTGGCCCTCATCGCCGTGAATTCTCCCGCGGCGGAATCCGAGCTCGCGCCAATGGACGCGCGGGATCTATTGCTTGGCGTGCGTGAGGCAAAGATCGCGACAGCGGACGCCTCCGAAGTTCCGACGACCGCCGAGATCGAGGGACGCCAGCGGTTGTGGCGCCTGGTTCTCATCGCCGCAGCGCTGCTGCTACTCACGGAGACCGTCGTTGCCGGCCGCGGGTGGCGCGGTGTTGGGAGCAGTGCGACATGACGCCAGCGAATCAACTGCTCGGCTCACTCGCCGTGCTCCGCCGGCAGTGGCGGCAGCGCGTGCTGTTCGAGTCCATCGTGTGGATTGCCGCAGCGACGCTCGTCGCCGTAATGGTTGGCGAGGCCGCCATCGCCCTCCTCGGCGCCTCGCCGGGAACGGTGCTCGCGATGCGCCTGCTTGGCTACACGCTGATTACCGCTGCGATCGTGCGCTTTCTCGTGGGGCCGATGTTCCGCCGTGCGAGCAATCAACGGTTTGCCCTCTATGTCGAGGAGCGCGCGCCCCAACTTCGGCAGGCGCTTCTGTCCGCGATCCATGAGCTCGAGGTCCCTGAAGGCGAGGGGGCATCCTCATCGCTGGCAGCTCGACTCGTGAATCACACGCTCACGATGGTGCGACCGCTTCAACGCGATGCGGCGATCGAGAGACCGCGCATTCTGCGTGCGGCACGCGCGCTCGGGGTCATTGCGCTTGCTGTGATACTTCTCTTCGCGGCCGGACCCAATGCGTTACGTCGCGCGGCAAGAGTGATGTTCGTGCCGTGGTCCGACGCAGAGGCGGCTGCTCCCGCCCTGGCGATCCGTGTCAAGCCGGGAAATATCTCGATACCGCGCGGAGCGGCGCTGGACGTCGAAGCGTCGCTCTTTGGGTTTGGCGCCGAGGGTGCGGAGATCGTGCTTCGCGCAGATTCCGCCACGGAGTGGACCCGGATCCCGATGCTGCGACGCAGCGTCACGGGCGGATTCACGCTGCGTCTCTTCGACGTCGCGCGTCCCACGCAATACTACGTGAATGCAAACGGTATTCACTCGCCGATGTACGCGATTCGCGTGACGGACCTGCCGGCCACGAAGGGCCTGTCGCTCGATCTTCACTATCCGGCGTACACGGGGTTGTCCGTGGAGCATATCGAGAACGGAGGTGACGTCGCCGCGGTCGTGGGCACGATGGTTGTCGTCCACGCCCGGACCACGATGCCGGTGAAGGGCGCCACCGTTGTTTTCGACGACGGCCTCGCGATCCCGTTTGTAAGCGACGGAAGCGATCGCCTGAGGACGGCGTTCAGGATTCGCCGGACGGGCTACTACAGAATCGATCTCGTCGCTCCGGACGGCGCAAAGGTTCCGGGCCCGGTGCAGTACGCCGTGGACGCACTCGAGGATCATCCACCGCAGGTGAGCATCGTCGAGCCAGGCCGCGATACGAAGGTGACGAACGTGGACGAGGTCACGATCGGCGTCAAAGCGTCGGACGATTACGGCGTCAGTGCGCTGGAGCTGCGCTATCGCGTGAACGGCGGTCCGGAGCAACGCATCGCACTGAGCGACAGTACGCATGACCGCGCGAAGGAGGCTCGCGCGGCGCACACGCTGTTTCTCGAGGAGCTCAATCTGCCCGTCGGCGCGCTCGTCGCATATCACGCGGTGGCACGCGACGGTGCCGGCCACGAGGGAAAGAGCGACCTGTATTTTCTCGAGGTTCGCCGCTTCGACAAGCGATACAGACAGGCCGATCAGGGCGGCGGCGGTGGCGGTGGTGGTGGAGGTGACAAACCAGACGCATTTGCTGCGCGACAGCGCGAGGTGGTGGCAGCTACGTTCAATTGGCTGCGCGACAGCGCGACGACCAGCGAGCGGCAGCGCAGTGAAGACATGGCGACGCTGAACATCGCGGAAGGGCGGCTCCGCGAGGACGTTACGAATCTCGCGCGCCGCATCGCCGAACGCGGTATGTCGAAAAAGGACTCGCTGTATCTGGCGATTCAGGCCGAGCTCGATACGGCAGTCGCACCGCTCCGCGCGGCGGAGGAGCAGCTCGTACAACGCCATGGAACCGACGCGCTGCCGCCCGAGCAACGCGCGCTCGAACATCTGCAGCGGGCGGAAGAGCTTTATCGGGACGTCCAGGTGCAGATGGGTCAAGGACAGGGTGGAGCTCAAGGGAGTCGCGGCAACCAGCGCGCGGAGGAGCTGGCCGATCTCTTCGAGCTGCAGACGGACAAGCTCAAGAACCAATACGAGGCGATGTCGCAGGAGCAGCAACAGCAGTCGTCGCAGCGGGACGTCGACGCCACGCTCGAGCGATTGAAGCAGCTCGCAGCACGACAGCAGCAGGAGAACGAGCGCGTGCAGCGCATGGCCGAGGCGATGCGCGCTCGACTTGGTCGCAACCAGGGCGGTGGCGGCGGTAGTGGCGCCTCGCAGCGCGAACTGGCACAGCAGGCAGAAGAGGAGGCGCGCCGACTGGAGCGACTTGCGCGCGAGCAGAAGTCGCAGGAGCTGACCGATGCGGCGCAGCGCGTGCAGCGTGCGGCCGATGCAATGAGGCGCGCCGCCAGCGGATCGCAGTCGCAGGGAAGTAGCGCACTCGATCAACTGCGGAGTGCTGCCAGCGGCGTCGAAGGTTCGCGTTTGGCTGCGATGAGCGAAGCGATGAAGCGCCTCACGCAGCAGGCGCGCGATCTCGAGGATCGCGAGCGCCAGATTGGCGATGAGGTGAAGGCCTACCCCTCCTCGACACCCGAACAACGCGCTGCTGCGCTCGATCGGTTGAATGCGCAGAAGGACGCACTCTCGAGGGATGTCGGAAGGCTCGAAACGGACGCTGACCGATTGGCCCGAGAGGAAAAGCGCGGCCAGCCCGAGGCTGCCGGCAAGCTCGCGCAAGCGGCGGACGCGATTCGCGATCAACGGATCCGCGACAAGATCGCGTTCTCGAAGAACGTGCTGCGCGCCGGATCGCCCGAATATGCGTCGGCATTCGAGCAGCAGATCGCGCAGAACCTGAGCGACGTTTCGGACCGGATGCGCGCGGCGGCGTCGTCGGTGACGCCGGAATCCGCCGCGGGCGGGCAGTCGCGCGCCGTCGATCAGACGCGCGAGCTCCTCCAGGGCCTCGAATCACTTCGCCAGCGGACCGGCACTGGAGGCGGGCGAGGCGACGGACGCCAACTCTCGCGCGAGTTCGGATTACGGCGCGGTGAGGCGCGTCAGCTTCGAGAGCAGCTCGCGCGACAGGGTGTTGACGTCTCGAAGCTCGACGAAGCCATTGGCGAACTGGGGAAGCTCGAGGCGCAGAAGAATTACAGTGATACGCGTGCGCTGGCCGACCTGCAGACGTCGATCATCGAGGGACTCAAGTCGTTCGAGTTCGCGGTCTATCGTCAGCTCGTGCTCGGATCCGACCGAAGCCCCGTGCTCGGCGCACATGCATCGGTGCCCGAGGAGTATCGCGCCGCGGTGGAAGAGTACTATCGCTCGCTTGCCGCGCCGCCCAGGAAGAAGCGCTAGCGTCGCCGGATGAGCAGCCGAAGCGCGACACCGTCTGCGACGAAGTCCTCCACGCGACCCTCCTCGTGAAACCCGGCGGAAAGCAGAATCGCTGACACGTGACGCCAGGGCTCATCGTCAGGCACCTCGCAGACGATCAACCGCGCATCGTACAACGGCGCAAGGACTTCTTCAGCCTGCGTTCCGAGGACGACGTGCACTTTCACCACTTCCGCCGCACCTGCAACCGCCTCGAAAACGACGAGTGTCGATTGCGCGGCGTTGACGCGCACCTGGGAGGTATCGAGCACCTCGAGCATGCGGCCGAGATAGCGCGTTCCGGCGAACGTCGCGCGGATGAGACGCTCGGCCGCCTCGCGCGACATCAGATGTGGATCGACCGCCCCAGCACCGCGAGTGCCGCTTCCTTGGTCGTCTCGGCCAACGTCGGATGCGCGTGTACCGTGATGGCGATGTCTTCCGACGAGCCACGATACTCCATGGCGAGTACGACTTCCGGAATGAGTTCCGAGACGTTCGGCCCGATCATGTGGCAGCCGAGAATCTCGTCGGTATGCGCATCAGAGACGAACTTGATGAAACCTGTCGTCATGCCCGCGGTACGTGCGCGCCCATTCGCCGAGAAGGGAAACTTGCCCGTCTTGTACTCGCGCCCGCTCTCGCTGACCTGTGCTTCCGTCAGTCCAACCACCGCGATCTCCGGCCAGGTGTAAACCACGCCCGGCACCGTGCGGTGGTGCGTGTGCGACGACTGTCCCGCAATTACTTCCGCGGCGACGACACCTTCCTCCTCTGCCTTGTGGGCCAGCATGGGGCCAGGCGTGCAGTCACCGATGGCGTACACGTTGGGAAGGTTGGTGCGCTGCTGGTCGTCGACGAGAATTTCGCCGCGCTTGCCGACCTGGAGACCGAGAGTCGCCACGTCCACTCCGAGTGTTGCGGGACGTCGACCGACGGAGACGAGAACGCGGTCTCCCTCGATGCGCTCGGTCGCACCGTCCTTCTCGACGTCCACATAAACGCCGGCGTCGCTTCGGCCGCCGCCCGTCACCTTCGTGCCGGTGCGGATCTCGAGCCCCTGCTTGCGGAACACCTTGTCCGCCTCCTTCACGACGTCCGCATCCATGCCGGGCAGGATGGCGGGCAGGAGCTCGATGACCGTCACCTTGGCACCGAGCCGACGCCACACGCTGCCGAGCTCGAGACCGATGACGCCGCCTCCAATGACGATGAGATGCCGCGGCACTTCCGGAATGAGGAGCGCACCGACGTTCGACAGCACGCGGTCCTCGTCGAACTTCAGGAAGGGCAGCTCGATGGGCGTCGAGCCCGTGGCGATGATGACGTCGCGCGCCTGGTAGCTGGTGACGGCACCGTCGGCGCCAGTGACGTCGACGACGTTTCCGCCGCGCAGCTCACCGCGCCCCTTCGCCCACGTGATCTTGTTCTTGCGGAAGAGAAATTCGATTCCCTTCGTGTTCTGCGCGACGACGTCGGTCTTCCGTTGGAGCATCTGCGCCACGTCGATGCGCAGGTCGTTCAACGCAATGCCATGTGCCGTGGCATCGTGCGCCATGAACTCGTAGTGGTGCGACGACTCGAGGAGCGCCTTGGAGGGAATGCACCCGACGTTCACGCATGTGCCACCGAGCGTCTTGTCCATCTCGACGCAGACGGTGCGGAAGCCGAGTTGAGCGGCACGAATGGCCGCGACGTAACCGCCCGGCCCGCCGCCGAGCACGAGGACATCGAACGTGTTGGAAGAGTCAGCCATTTCGCGAAGAGCAGTCGTCGGCGCTGCGGATCAGTCGACGAGCATCGACGCGGGATCTTCCATCAGCTCTTTCAGCTTGACGAGGAACAGCACGGCCTGCTGCCCGTCGATGACGCGATGGTCGTACGTCAGCGCGACGTACATCATCGGCCGGATTTCCACCTTGCCGTTGATGGCCACCGGACGATCCTGCGTCTTGTGCAAGCCGAGGATCGCGACCTGCGGGAAGTTGATGATCGGTGTAGAGACGAGTGAGCCGAATACACCGCCATTCGTGATGGTGAACGTGCCGCCCGTGAGATCCTCCATCGTCAACTTGCCGTCGCGGGCCCGCTTGGCGACGTCGGCGATGTCGCGCGAGATCTCGAGCATTCCCTTGCGGTCGGCGTCCTTCACGTTCGGCACCACGAGCCCCGCTTCGGACGCGACCGCGATGCCCATGTTCACGTAGTGCTTGTAGACGATCGAGTCGCCGTCGATCTGCGAGTTCACCACGGGAAACGCCTTGAGCGCCATGCACGACGCTTTCACGAAGAACGGCATGAAGCTGAGCTTCACACCGTGCTCCTTTTCGACGCGCTCCTTGAGCCGCTCGCGGACGGCGCTCACGGCAGACATGTCGATCTCGTTGAACGTCGTGAGATGCGCCGTCGAGTGGTGCGACTGAAGCAGATTTTCGGCGATGCGCTTGCGACGCGTCGTCATCTTTTCGCGCGTTTCGCGCGTGCCGTCCATCGGTGCGACGACGCGTGGCGGCTCCGGCGGCCGCGCGGGTGTCGGAGCTGGAGCGGTGGCAGGAGCAGGAGGTGGAGCTGCCGACGCAGTGCCCTGCTCGATGACGTCGGGTTTGCTCACCACGCCACCGCGGCCCGTTCCCTTCACACTTGCGACGTCGATGCCCTGCGCGTCGGCGGTACGTTGTGCGGCGGGTGAGACTTTCGTCGGTGTCGAGGTCTTCGGGGCTGCTGGCTCCTCAGGCGCCGGTGCCTTTGCCTGCGCGCTCGGCTTGGACTCCGCGGTCTTCTCCGCCTTTGGCGCGGCAACCGCTCCGTCACCTTCCTGAAGCTCACCGAGCAGCTCGTCGACCTTGACGACCGCGCCTTCCGGAACTACCTGCTTCGCGAGCACGCCCGCGCTCAGCGCCGGTACTTCCACGGTGATCTTGTCGGTCTCGAGCTCGACGAGCGTATCGCCCGCGGCGACAGCGTCGCCCTCCTTCTTGACCCACCGGGACACTGTTGCCTCGACGATGGACTCGCCGAGTGGAGGAACCTTGATTGCAGTCATGAGCGCGCCGTCTCGGAGCAGAAGCGCGGCGGCGCGGCGCCTTCTATGTCCGCTGTCCGCCGCATAGCATTCGCGAGCAATATAACCGGCGCGCAAACCCATGCGAGGACTCACGATATCTGCGCACGGCGGCCTCGATCAGATCGAATATCGCGAGGATCTGCCCGAGCCCGTGCTCCATGGTCCGACTGACGTGCTCGTCCGCATTCGCGCGGCCGCGCTCAATCGTCTCGACCTGTTCCAGATTCAAGGTCTTCCCGGCGTGATCATCACGCCACCGTGGATCCTCGGCACCGATGGCGCCGGCATCGTGGAGGAAGTCGGTGCCGACGTGCGCCATGTCGCGCCAGGCGACATGGTCCTCATCAACCCCGGCGTCAGCGATCGCACCTGCGAGTACTGCCTCGACGGCGAGCAGTCACTGTGTCCGCGCTTTCGCATCATCGGTGAGCATCTTCCCGGCTTCATGGCCGAGCGCATCGTGGTTCCGGCGACGAACGTGCTTCCAGTGCCGGCCGACACCGATCCGGCGGAGGCGGCGGCGTTCACGCTCGCGACGCTCACCGCGTACCGCATGTTGGTCAGCCGGGCGAACGTCCGTGCGGGCGAGCGTGTGCTCATCCGGGGCATCGGCGGCGGCGTCGCGCTGGCGTGTCTTCAAATCGCCAAGATGATCGGCGCACACGTCACAGTGACGTCCGGCCACAAGGAGAAGCTCGAGCGCGCACGACAACTCGGCGCCGATGACGTGATCGATCACCGCAATGGGGACGTTGGACGCGAGATCCGCGCGCGGACGAACAAGCGGGGTGTCGATGTCGTCGTGGATACGGTGGGGGAAGCAACGTGGACCCAGTCGCTCGGCGCACTCGGCCGGCGCGGGCGGCTGGTCACCTGCGGCGGGACATCCGGGCCGATGGTGACGACCGACATCCGCAAGCTGTTCTGGAACCAGTGGAGCATCCTGGGCTCCACCATGGGAAACGACGCGGAATTCGATGCTGTCGTCCGACACTTCCGTGCGGGCCGACTGCGTCCGCCGATCGATTCCGTCATCCCGCTGGAACAGGGCCGGTCCGCGTTCGAGCGACTTGCGTCCGGCGAGCAGTTCGGCAAGATAGTGCTCACGGTTGGCAGGTAGCCGGCAGCCTTGCCGGAATTATTTCAAGCATATAGTATTTAGGAATGACGGTTTCTCGCGACAGTGCGGCCTACCAGCTCGTCAGCGGCAGCCCCAAGGGGGCGCATGCCGCGCTTCGCCTCTGGCTGCGGCTGCTCGCGTGCTCCAGCACTGTGGAGGGTGAGGTCAAGCGGCGTCTGCGCGACGAGTTTGATTGCACCTTGCCGCGGTTCGACGTGCTTGCGCAGCTCGATGCCGCATCACGCGAGCATATCGATGGCCTGACGATGAGCGACCTCTCGCGGCGCCTCATGGTGACGAACGGGAATCTGACCGCGTTGGTAGAGCGCCTGACCAAGGAAGGCCTCGTGAGCCGCGCCGCCTCGCCGGCCGATCGGCGCACGCAGATCGTGCGGCTGAGCGCGGAGGGGCGGAAGGCGCTTCATCATATGGCACCGAAGCACGAGGAGTGGATCGGAGCCATGTTCGGCGGTCTCGAGGATGCCGAGCGGGTTCAGCTCTATGAGTTGCTGGGGAAGCTTCGGACATCCGTGCGCGGCGCGCTCGACAATGCCGATTCGGTGAGCTGAGGCGGCGCGCGGCTCGTCGCGGGATGAGCGCACAATTCGATGCGGAGGAGCAGCGGGCAATCCTCGCACAGGTGCATGCCGGCCAGCCGCCGACGTGCCCGCGAGATGCCGCTCCCATGACGACGCGTTCGATTGGTGGCGGCTCCTTCGGCCTCGGGTACGCGCGTCGGCGCGAATGGCTCATCTGTCCCGTGTGCAAGCGAAGCCTGATCTTCGACCGCAAGCGGGGGACGCGGACATGAGGGACAACTGGCGCCTCCTGAGGGGCCGACTAGCTTGTTCCATCGCGTGGCCCGGCTACCCGCTCCTCAGGAAGGCATCGTGAATTTCAGCGACCGTCTGCAATCGAGCTTCGCCCAGGTCTTCGGCGACATCGTGCCGGCGCTGCTGGGTGCGCTCGTCATTCTCTTCGCCGGGTACCTGCTGGCGAAGGTGCTCGAGAAGCTCGTCGAGCGATTCCTGCGGCGCATCCGCCTCAACCGCATGCTCGAGCGCGGCGGGGTGATGCAAGCCGTCGAGCGCTCCGGCTCGCACCTCAATCCGGTGCGGGTGCTCGCGAATCTCGTCTTCTGGCTGGTGATGTTCGCGGTGATCCTCGTGGCCGCGAACGCGCTGGGCCTCGAGTCGCTGGCGAACGTGTTCTCGGAGCTGGTGAGCTACATCCCGAGCGTGATCGCGGCCATCGTGATCATCCTCGTCGGCATCGTGCTCGGCGGCTTCGTGGGCGGCTTGATTGCGGCGTCGGCCGGTGCGCTGCATGGCGGGCGCGCGCTTGCGCGCGTCGGACGAGGCGGTGTGATTCTGCTCGCCATCTTCATGGCGCTGCAAGAGCTCGGTATCGCGACGGACATCGTCACGACCGCGTTCGCCATTCTGTTCGGCGCAATCGCGCTGGCGATGGCACTGTCGTTCGGTCTCGGGAATCGGGATCTCGCGGGGGAAATCACGCGCGAGTGGTACGATCAATACCGGCGAGAGCGCGACGACGCCCTGCGGCGCGAGCGTGAAATCGAGGCGATCGAGGAGGCCGAGATGAACACGGAGTACCCAGAGAGTGCGCCGACGGAGGCCGAGGGGACCGAGTAACACACGACAACTACAGTAGGAAGATCAGTATCCGGTACTCGGCACTCGGTAGCACGTACCCGGATGGACGTGACGGCGGCACCCATCAGTTCATTCGGACTTGCTCCGCGCGTTGGCCACCAACGCGGCGGTTATGACACGCCAAGGGACGCCCAACGAAGACCGCCGTGTACGGGTACACCCGTACAGAGTACCGGATACCGGGTACTGGGGTTCCCTCCGGGTACTGTCGTTGTGCAGTGATTGCGAGCTAGATTGCCGGTGCCGCCAGGGGTATCACGATGCGTCTGCATCGCGATTGAGACAGTCCCTTGGAACCTGATCCGGATCATACCGGCGTAGGGAGCGCGGCGCAGCAGCGGAAATCAATTCAGGAATTCCGTGAGCTGGCCGCCCCGCCGTCGCAATTCGACGACGGCCCATCCGGATCTCGACTGCGTTTCTTGCAGGAGAGATGAGATGGCCATATCCCTCGAGTCGATCGCTGACGCGGACGTCGCCGAGACCTACGGCGATGCCTTTCCGAATTCTCGCAAGGTGTACGTGAGTGGGACGCGCGGCATCCGCGTACCGTTCCGTGAGATACGTCTGTCAGGCGGCGAACCACCTCTTCGCGTGTACGACACCAGCGGTCCGCGGTCGCACGACATTCGTGAGGGACTGCCGGAGCTCCGTGCGGACTGGATCCATTCTCGCGGCGATGTCTCGGAGGTGGCGCGCAGCTATCGCGCTCCGGACGGTGCCGCGCGCGCCGAGATTCCTGCGGCACTCCAGCGCGGCGCGCTTCGCGGAACGTCATGCGTCACGCAGATGCACTACGCGCGTCGCGGCGAGATCACGCCCGAGATGGAGTTCGTCGCGCTGCGCGAAGGATTGCCGGCTACGCTGGTACGCGACGAGGTCGCACGCGGCCGCGCCATCATTCCCGCCAACGTCAATCACCCCGAGCTCGAGCCGATGATCATCGGCCGCGCGTTCAAGGTGAAGGTGAACGCCAACATCGGGAACTCCGCGATTCGCTCGTCCATCGACGACGAGGTCGAGAAGCTGCGCTGGGCCACGCTCTGGGGCGCGGATACGGTGATGGACCTCTCCACCGGACGCGACATTCACGAAACGCGTGAGTGGATCATTCGCAATTCCGCCGTGCCGATCGGCACCGTGCCCATCTACCAGGCGCTCGAGAAGGTGGGCGGCGTGCCCGAGGAGCTCACGTGGGAGCTGTATCGCGACACGTTGATCGAACAGGCGGAGCAGGGCGTGGATTATTTCACCGTGCATGCCGGCGTGCTGCTCCGCTACGTGCCGATGACGGCCAACCGGATGACCGGGATCGTGTCGCGCGGCGGCTCGATCATCGCCAAGTGGTGTCTCTCGCATCACAAGGAAAGCTTCCTCTACACGCACTTCCGCGAGATCTGCGAGATCATGCGCGCCTACGACGTCTCGTTCTCGCTCGGCGACGGCCTCCGGCCTGGCTCGATCTACGATGCCAACGACGAGGCGCAGTTTGCAGAGTTGCGAACGCAGGGCGAGCTCAATCGCATTGCGTGGGAGTTCGACGTTCAGACCATGAACGAGGGACCGGGCCACGTCCCGATGCATCTGATCCAGGAGAACATGGACAAGCAGCTCGAGTGGTGTCAGGAGGCGCCATTCTACACGCTCGGGCCACTCACGACGGACATCGCGCCGGGCTACGACCACATCACGAGCGCCATCGGTGCGGCACAGATCGGCTGGTATGGTACGGCCATGCTGTGCTACGTCACACCCAAAGAGCATCTCGGTCTGCCGAACCGCGACGACGTGAAGGTCGGCGTGATCGCGTACAGAATTGCGGCGCACGCGGCGGACATCGCGAAAGGCCATCCGCGTGCGCGCGAGTGGGACGACGCACTGTCCAAGGCGCGCTTCGAGTTCCGTTGGCGAGATCAGTTCAACCTCGCGCTCGATCCGGTCACCGCGCTGGCGTATCACGACGAAACGTTGCCCGCCGACGGCGCGAAGGTCGCGCACTTCTGCTCGATGTGCGGTCCGAAGTTCTGTTCCATGAAGATCACACAGGACGTGCGCGACTATGCCGCGTCCATCGAAGCAGGCATGCGCGAGAAGTCCGAGGAGTTTCGCGCCACGGGTGGCGAGATCTACGTGACTGCGGATGTCGCGGAACTGACGGGCGTGGAGAGTTGAGTCGATGACTGCGTCCAATTTCAGCAACGCAGGCGCGGGATCGTCCGCCGAGATCGCCTCCGCACTGGCGTGCGTCCGCGCCGAGAGCCCGCTGGTGCAAAACATCACCAACTACGTGGTGATGAACACCACGGCCAATGCGCTGCTGGCCGTCGGTGCGTCGCCGGCCATGGTGCACGCGGTGGAAGAGGTCGAGGACTTCGTCTCGATCTCGCGCGCGCTCGTGATCAACATCGGAACGCTGTCACCCAGATGGGTGGAGGCCATGCGCCTCGCCGCGTTGCGCGCGCGTGCGCGAGCGATCCCATGGGTACTCGATCCGGTCGGCGTCGGCGCCACCGCGTACCGCACGCAGGTCGGGGCCGAGTTGGCGCGGATGTCGCCGGCAGTCATTCGAGGGAATGCGTCCGAGATCATGGTGCTCGCGGGCTCCGTTGGCGCTGCCGGCAAGGGTGTGGACAGCACGCAATCGACCGACGACGCGCTGGGTCCTGCGCGCGCGCTCGCGCGCGAAACGGGCGCCATCGTGGCAATGACCGGCGTAGTGGACTACGTCACCGATGGAACGCGTGTGGCGGCCGTACGAAACGGACACCCGATGATGGCCCGTGTCACGGGGCTCGGCTGCACGGCGTCAGCGCTCGTCGGCGCGTTCGTCGCCGTGCACGATGACGCACTCTCCGGCGCGGCAGGCGCGCTGACCGTACTCGGTGTCGCCGGCGAGCTCGCTGCCGCGCGCTCGGCAGGACCCGGCTCTTTGCAGATGCACCTGCTCGACACGCTCTACGCGATGGACGAGCGGACACTCGAGCAGCACGCGCATGTGAGCTACGCGTGATCAACGCGCGCGGCTCTCTCGATCTGAGCGTCTATCTTGTCATCGGACCCGGGATGACGCTGGGCCGCACCGTGCACGACGTGGTGCTCTCCGCGGTTGCGGGCGGTGTGACGGTAGTACAGCTCCGTTGGAAGGATGGGCCAACCGGCGCATTCGTGGAGATGGCACGCGTGCTCGTCGCGGCGTTGTCGCCTCTCGACGTTCCGCTGCTCGTCAACGATCGAGTCGATGTCGCACTCGCTGCCGGCGCACGCGGCGTGCACGTCGGACAGGACGACATGTCTCCAGCCGACGCCCGGCGACTCCTCGGCCCCGACGCGATCATCGGCCTGTCGATCACCACGCTCGAGGAGGCGCGCGCCATGAACCCGGCGATCGTGGACTACGCGGGCATCGGACCTGTGTTTCCCACACCGTCGAAGCTTGATGCCGCCGCGCCACTCGGCCTCGCCGGCGTGCGCGACGTTCGTGCGGCGATCATGACACCGGCCGTCGCCATCGGCGGAATCACCTGCGACAACGCGAGTGAGGTGATGACCACCGGCGTCGACGGCGTCGCCGTGATCTCCGCCGTGTGCGGGGCAGACGATCCACGCGGCGCGGCTGAGCGCCTGACTGCATCACTCGGCGGGGTGCGACGTCGAACTCCCGCGACGGCGGGATGAGCACCACGCTGAACGTTCTGAGCATCGCCGGCTCGGATCCGAGCGGCGGAGCGGGCATACAGGCTGACCTCAGGACCTTCGCCGCGCTTGGCGCCTACGGATGCACAGTCGTCACCGCACTCACGGCGCAGAATACGATCGGCGTGTCATCGGTTTTCTCTGTCCCCGCTTCGGTCATCGGCGCACAGCTGGAGGCCGTCGCCTCCGACGTTTCGATTGCCGCGGTGAAGATCGGCATGCTCGGCTCCGCGGCCGCCGTGCGCGCGGTGGTCGAACACCTGTGGAGTCATCCGTATCCCTTCGTCGTGCTGGATCCCGTCCTGCGTGCGAGCACGGGTGCCACGCTGCTGGACGAGGATGCCGTGCGCCTCGTGCGAGACGAGCTGCTGCCATTGGTCACCGTCGTAACGCCGAACGCTTTCGAGGCCGGCGTGTTCGCTCAGGTCGCGACGCCGACGTCGCTCGCCGCTGCGCACGATGCCGCCTCACATCTTCGAGCGTACGACGCACGCGCCGTACTCGTGACCGGCATTCAGGACGGTGAAGACGTCGTGGACGTGCTGCATACGTCGACTGGCATCTTCGAGCACCGTGCGACGAGTGCGGACGCGACCACCACGCATGGCACGGGATGTACGCTCTCGTCCGCGATCACGGTGCTGTTGGCGCGCGGGTACGAGCTGAACGACGCGTGCGCGCACGCCCAGCGATTCGTCGCCGATGCCATCACGCATGGCAGCGAGCTCGCGGTTGGTCACGGAGCGGGACCGGTGCATCAACTGGCTGCCATGTGGACGTGCGGCCCGGGTGGAGAGGTCCGTCGAGCATGACCTGAACTGCCGAATTACCACAGAGGACACAGAGGCACAGAGAACGGCGGAGAGGCTCGTCGTTTTCGTTGTTCTCTGTGATCTCTGTGCGCTCTGTGGTAAATGGCCGTTCTGTTTCTGTGGTAAGCGCCCGTTCTTTATTGAATGCTCTTCACACAGCGAGCGACCTTGGATTCGGTGTCAGCGAAGCGGCGGCGTACTCGCGGGCGGCCGACGGTGATGGGTCGCTTGCTCGTATGCGTACGCGATGCCGATGAGCGTCGGCTCGGACCATGCTCGTCCCAACAACTGAAGGCCCGCGGGAAGCACGCCACGAGTGTAGCCCATGGGGACGGTGATCGCAGGGAATCCGGTGCTCGGTGAGAAGAGCTGGCTGTTATCGCCGTGCGGCGTGTTCAGGTCACCGATGAGCCGCGGCGGATTGCTCCACGTTGGATATGCCAGCGCGTCCAGATGCAGCGAATCCATCAACGCCATGACAGAGGTTCGCAGCCACGCGCGAAACTGATCGCGGCTCGCGCAGCCGGGGTTGCGTGCCGGTGGAAGAGACTCCGCCTGCGCGGCCTCGAGCCTCATTTGTATCGTCGGATGAAAGCGGCGCGACGCGATCACCTCCGTCAACGAATGCACGGGCGCGCGAGTGCCCTGTCGAGCGAGCCAATCATTGATGTCGAACTTGAACTGGTTGCAGCCGCCTGCCGTCCGTAGCTTCGCGTCGAGATCCGGCACGGCCACTGGATCGACGATGACGGCGCCGCGACGACGCATGTCGTCCAGCGCCGCCGTAAAAACGCGGACAACCTCCGGATCGGTGGACTCGCGGTCGTACGCCTGATGGAGGACGCCGATGCGCGCACCCTTCAACGCATCCGCATTCAGCGCCGCGACGTAACTCTCGGCACGGTGGCCGCGCGACCGCGCCGTCACCGTGTCGGCGGAATCCTCGCCCGCGACGACCTGAAAGATCGCGACCGCATCGGCGACGGTTCGTGCCATGGGCCCGGCGATGTCCGAGGCGAGGTTCAGCGGTGCGACACCATCGCGGCTCGTGAGGCCCATCGTGGACCTGATGCCGACGAGTGCCTGGTGCGCCGAAGGACCGCGAATGGAGTTCCCCGTGTCGGTCCCCAGTGCTGCCTCTCCGAGACTGGCGGCGACTGCGGCCGCCGATCCGCCGCTGGAGCCGGCGGTTGCGCGATCCAGCGCGTACGGATTCTTTGTGTAGCCCGGAAGGATGGAGCTGACCGTCTCGTATGGCGTGAACGCGAACTCCGCCATGTTCGATTTGGCGAGCACGATCGCACCCGCCTCGCGAATGCGGCGCACCATGAAGGCATCCTGCTGCGGCACCATGCCCGAGAGTGACAACGAGCCTGCGGTCGTCGGTAGATCGCGTGTCTCGAAGTTGTCCTTCACGATCATTGGAATGCAGTGCAGAGGTCCTACAGGGCCACCGCTGGCGAATCGCTTGTCGAGTGAATCGGCCGTGGCGAGCGCCGCCGGATTCACGACGATGAGGGCGTTGATCGCCGGACCGTTCTTGTCGTACGCGGCGATGCGCGCGAGGTAGCCGTTTACAAGCTCGCGGCAGGTGAGCGTTCCGGCCCGCATGGCAGCGTGAATCTCGCTGATGCTGGCCTCAGCGACCTCGAAGGGCACGCGAGGTTTTTGCGGAGCAGGCTGCGCGCTTATGGCGACGGAGCAGACAAGCGCGAGGAAAATCGAAAGAAGTCGAGATGTTCGCATGACACCGATGTACACATGCCGAATCGCTCCCGCAACCTCGCGTGCTCTGCTACTTCTCCGCGAGCGCCTTGCGCACGGCGGGCGCGACGCGCGTGCCGAGCAATTCGATGGCCTGCATGAGCTTTGCGTGAGGGAGCGAAGACGCATTCATCTGGAACGTGAAGCGTGAGACGCCGCCCAACGCCTCGCTATGTCGGACGATCTTCTCCGCGACCTCGTCGGGATCACCGATCAGGAGCGCACCGTAAGGGCCTCGCTGCGCGTCGAACGCAGCCCGTGTGACCGGCGGCCATCCGCGCTCCTTCCCGATATCGGTGACGGCCCGCGCATAGCCCGGAAAGAACTCATCGGCGGCCTGTTGCGTCGTCGCGGCTACATAGCCGAGCGAGTGTACACCAACCTTGAGGCGATCGGGTGGATGCCCCGCACGCGCACCCGCCTCACGGTAAAGATCGACGAGGGGACGGAAACGTCGCGTCTCTCCTCCGATGATGGCGACCATCAACGGCAACCCGAGGACGCCGGCCCGGGCGAACGATTGCGGCGTGCCACCGACCCCCAGCCATATCGGTAGGGGATTCTGCACCGGTCTGGGATAGACACCCTGGCCAGTGAGGGGAGCGCGATGCTTGCCGGACCAGTGCACCTTCTCGTTGTCGCGGATCTTCAGCAGCAACTCGAGGTTCTCGGCGAACAACGAGTCGTAATCCTCGAGCCGGAGGCCGAACAACGGAAAGGATTCGATGAACGAGCCGCGTCCCGCCACGATCTCGGCACGCCCCTGCGACAGGAGATCGATTGTCGCAAAGCTCTGGAACACGCGCACGGGATCCGCCGAGCTGAGAACTGTTACGGCGCTAGTGAGCCGGATGCGGCTCGTCCGCACCGCTGCGGCTGCGAGAATGACGGCGGGCGCGGAGTCGAGAAATTCCTCGCGATGGTGTTCGCCGATGCCGAATACGTCGAGTCCAACCTGATCCGCGGACTCGATTTGTTCGATCAGGTTGCGAAGGCGCACCGATGCGCTGATCGCACGACTGGTGTCGTCATGCGCGGCGGCGAAGCTGTCGATGCCGATCTGCACCTGACCCTCGGTAGAAAAGGGAAGACCATCTGATGGGCAACTGTGACGTCACCCCGCGTTCCGTCACTTCTTTGCGCCCTGCGCCATACGCTCCCGAAGCTCGTCGAGCCAGCCGGTGGCGACTATGATGCGCTGCGCTGCCTCATTACTGTTGCCGATCATCAGAAACGTTTTGCCGTCGCGCGAAACGTCGTAGAACGCGTACGTACCCGTTCCGCGAAAATGATCCGGGAATAAGACCTGGCGGCTCGTGACCGTGAATGTCGGCGTCGTCACGATGCCAGCGGCGATCATCTTCCCTCCCGCTCGGTAATAGAGTGTCTTTCCATCTGGCGCCCACACCGGCTCCCCGCCGCCCTCGAGGGAGATCTGATGCCGGCCGCCGTCTCCGGACATGGCAATGACGTACACCTCGCGCTGTCCCGAATCGTCGCCGTAGTACGCGACCCACCGCCCGTCGGATGAAATGCGCGCGCCGCCTTCGCCCATGGGCGTCACAACGAGTGGACGGGGCTTCCCCGGCGGGTCGCCCTCGGCGACGAAGATGTCGGAGTACCCTCCATTCCGGATCACGGCCCACAGGTTTCCCCTCGGCGCAGGCGCCACGGCGAGAATTTCCTGGTCGCCGCCGAACAGGGTTTCAGGTGTACCGCTGCCGTCCCACCGCTGACGCCTCACGTGAACACCGGCCGAGTCTCGAACCATCCAGACGACTCGTTCCCCGTCGGCCATCCAGGCCGGTGCCGTGCTGTTGCCGCCGCTCGTGAGACGCGTGGTGGTTCGAGTTCTGTCGTTGTACACCCAGATGTCGGACTTGCTGAAGGACGTTCGCTCCGCCATGTGGAACGCGAACCGATCGCTCGTCGGAGAGAACGTCGGCAGCGAGTACGACCGCTTCTCGGACAGCAGCGGGCGAGAGCCACCATCGTGGTCCACGGCGAGCACCTGTCCGTATGCGTCGCCCTGAACGAAGAACAATGTCCCATCCTGTGAGACGGCGTATTCGCTCGCGCCGCCGCTCTTGATGAAGACGTTGTCGAGCACCGTAACGGCTGGGCCAGTAACGCGCAGACTTCGCGCGTCGAACGGAGCGGCGCTTACTGCGCCATCCAGATGCCCGAACAGGATATGGCCGGTCGCGACGTACCGAGGGTTCCGCCCGGCGATACCGAGCCGAACGATCTTCCGGTCGTCGAGGCGAACCACGGCGAGTTGAGCGTTTGCCTGATCGCCTGCCGTCACGATGTCGAACAGGGCCGACTTTCCGTCCGGGAGCAAGAAGGGCCAGACGAACGTCTCGGACTTGCTGCTGTCTGGTGACACGACGAGCGCCGGGCTGCCGCCGCCGCCGTTGACACGCCACAGCGAGCCGCGCCAGGTGAAGACGATCACGTCGCCATCGCCCCACGCGAACGCCAGCGCGGAATCCGCGACCGTGACCGCCGGGCCGCCGGAGAGCGGAACCTTCACAAGATGGTTGTTCTGCACGAAGCCGATCCACTTGCCATCGGGCGAGAACTTGGTCTGTCTGGCGGTCTCCGTGCCTGGAATCGGAGTGACGCGGAGGTCGTTCAGATTTCTGAGGTACAACTGCTCCGTTGCCTCGCCGCCCGGGTACACGATCGACGAGCCGTCCGGCGAGATGGCGAAGTTCTGTCCCCATTCTTCCGGACGGATGCGCGCCGAGTCGGGCACCACGATCGTGAAGCGCGTTCTCTTCACCGGCGGCGTGATCGACCGCGACGCGGTAGAGATCCAGCCGGCCAGGGCAAGAGTCGCGAGCAGAGACGCCGCGAGTACGGGCGCGGACACGCGACGTCGTGCCGTGCGCGCGGCCTCGGCACTGGCAGCAAACGTCGCGCTCGTGTAGCCGGGATTCCCCAGTGCGTCGGCGAATGCCTTCGCGCTCTCGAACCGGTCGGCCGCCAACTTCTCCAGCGATTTCGCAATCGCCGCCGCCACATTCCGCGGCACCGACTTCCGGAATTTCGCCACGTCTGCAGCGGGCTCGGTGATGATCTTCATGATCACCTGCTGCGCCGACGCCCCCGTGTGTGGCGGGTTGCCGGTAAGCATCTCATAGAGCACAGAACCCATCGAGTAGATGTCCGACCGCGCCGTGATCTCCTTCTCCGCGGTGGCTTGCTCGGGACTCATGTAATGCGGCGTGCCGAGACTGAGTCCCGTCTCGGTCATCCGTCCGCCTGCTGCGGCGCTCACCGCCAGCGCGATGCCGAAGTCCATCACCATCGCGCGGCCATCGTGCAGCAGGATGTTCTCCGGCTTGATGTCTCGGTGGATGACGCCATGCCGGTGTGCGTAGTCGAGCGCGTCGGCCACCTCGCGCGCGATGTGCACCGCTTCGTCCACACCGAACTGCGTCTCGCGATTCAGCTTCTCGCGGATCGTCTCGCCCTCGATGTAGGGCATCACGTAAAAGAGAAAACCACTCGCCGTGCCGCTGTCGAAGAGCGGAAGGATGTGCGGATGTTGCAGCGACGCGGTGGTCTTGATCTCTTGCACGAACCGTTCGGCGCCGAGCACGGCGGCGAGCTCCGGCTTGAGCACCTTGAGCGCAACCTTGCGGCCGTGCTTCAGATCCTCGGCGAGATAGACGGTTGCCATCCCGCCCGCGCCGAGCTCCCGCTCGACGCGATAGCGATCGGCGAGAGCGGTGACGAGCGCCGTCGGGGCGTTGCTCATGGACACTTCCTAGGCGCGGCGGAGGCCTTTGCTCGGACGGGTAACGCGAGCAAAGGTGGCGAGAAGGCGGGAAGTCGGTGAAGCAGAACTTGCCATCCGCCGTGGCCGCACGCCAGCGCCCACACCCGGGATCGGTGTGGCTGTGCGGCCATCAGCGTGGTTTCTCCTACGTCACGTCCGCTCTGGAACCGAGGCCATTCATGAAGTGGGCTCTCTGCTTTCTCACACCACTCGCGACACGGTCACGGACGTACGGAGGAAAAGGCGCGGGAAGCTGATCATCGACTCTCGACAGAACACTCTCCGTTGCTTCGACCAGAGCGATCATTTGATCGAACGCGTCGGGTGCGCCGGTGCGAGCGGCAAGCTGACGCCAGTGTTGAGCGGTAATGCGACGAATGTGACGATGGGGGCGCTTACCGCGGAGTGCCATCGCCAACGTGACCTTCTGTTCCGCCAGTTCGTTCGCCCCGCCGCCGACGATGGGCCAGGCAGACAGAACGTCGTACAAGGGGGTCATCACATATCCGTCGCGTCTGAGGAAGATGGAGAAATTTTTGGCGTGGCCGTCAGGCGCGGCAAGCAACCAGAATGCCAACTGGGCCTTGGCAAAGACGAGCGAGTCAAGCGTGGGCTGCTCACCTGCCTGGACGAGGCCCATGCATGCAAGAATACCGGGACCGCCGTCACTCTCGTATTTCCTCCACGCCGGGGTGCCGGTCGCCTGACAGAAGTCCTCCTGTGGAAGCCGCAAGATCCACTCCGGGTCGATACCTGTTGGTGGAATCCGTTCGCGGTCAAATCGCTCCACCACGAGAACCTTCTCCTCGCTCACGGCATCCGCGAACGTTCCGATCTCGGTCCGTGCAACCGGGAGACCCCACTCACCGAGGAGACGCATGCAAAGCCATTCGTTCTCGACGGAATCGCGCATGTTGGAGCGCATGTTCCCGACGAGGCCGAGGGGAAGCTTGAGGATGTGCGTGGTGGGTGTGGCGCCATGGGGCTGATACCATTGCTCGCCAATTCGGGTCAACGCGAACTTTTCCTGCGCTCCGGCGAGTGAGATCCGGAATTGGTGTAAGTAGTCGTAAGTGCCCGCAACGTCTTGCGACGTGACGCCGCGAAGCAGCCGTGCGACGTCGGCGTCGCTGATCGGCTGCGCCTCTATGCGTCGAACATCGCCCGGACTCTCGCCTTCGGGAATGATCTGGACCGCGCCGACGCAGTCGCGTCCAATCGCAGCGAGGAGATCGAAGGCTTGGGTGGATTCGGCACGAAAGCGAGAGCGAATTCGCTCCCGGATGGCAGTGCTGTCGGGAAGGAGGTTGTCGAACCATGCGACGACGCGATCGCCGGTATGCGGTTCATTGCCGGGGACGATGGGTAGTGACAGGGACAGCGGCCGGACGCGGGGCGATCGGAGCCATTCGTCGGTGTATTGGAATACGGGCGTGCCCTGTCGGTTGGCGAACCAGCGGCCGACGCGTTCGCCGTTCATCCATACGTCCAATTCGCGTGCGCGTGGCGGCATTACCACTCGCCTCCGCTCTTTGTCGCAGAAGGACGCTTTGGATCTGCGGGCTCTGTGTCGAGATAGACTCGGGCACCGAGCGCGGTGACGAGCTCGAGCAACTGCTCGAGCGCGACGCTTCCGGGATTCTTTTCGATGGTGCTGATGCGCATCGCGGACACGCCGAGGCGCTCGCCGAGTTGTCGTTGCGTCAGTCCGCGGGACTTCCTCAGCGACCGGAGATAGCTGCGCATTTGTGCGGGGGTCTGAACCCTGTACATGGGATGAGTGGTTGCTAAATCAATTCATTTACTTGCGCGAAGTATACTTGTGGGTTTCGTAGCGGCTTTACGGCTTGCAAAAATCAATCTAAAGACTTACTATGGCGAAGTAAAGCTCAAAGTTTAGCGCTAGCTACCTTCGTAGCCGTACTCAACACGGCCACGGTCCATCGGTCCGGTCCGAATGCACAGCGAGCTCTACAGCTGCCTGCATATGACCTATCTCATTTTAAATCAATAGGTTAGAAACCATGCACAGGCTTGATATTTCCAGTCGAAACTGCTAAATTCACCCATCTGTAATTTCGATGTTTGTCGCCTCAAGCCGATGACCTGTAGATGACCGCACCGAACAACCGCGAACGCATCCTTCCGCGCCTCATCGACGATGAGATTCGCGAATCGTTCATCAATTACTCGATGAGCGTCATCGTCTCTCGCGCGCTGCCGGACGTGCGCGACGGACTAAAGCCGGTGCATCGCCGCGTGTTGTATGCGATGAACGAGCTCGGACTGGTGCCGGGCCGCCCGTACAAGAAATCGGCGACGGTCGTCGGCGACGTGCTGGGCAAGTATCACCCGCACGGCGACCAGAGCGTGTACGACGCGCTCGTGCGCATGGTGCAGGATTTCTCGCTGCGCTATCCGCTGGTGGACGGGCAGGGGAACTTCGGTTCCGTCGAAGGAGATCCGGCGGCAGCCTACCGATACACCGAGTCGCGGCTCACGCCGATCGCGATGGAGCTGCTCTCGGACATCGACAAGAACACCGTCGACTTCGTGCCGAACTTCGACGACCGGCTCTCGGAGCCGAGCGTCATGCCGGCGGGCATTCCGAATCTGATCGTGAATGGGTCGTCCGGCATCGCCGTCGGCATGGCGACGAACATTCCGCCCCACAATCTGCGCGAGACCATCGGCGCGATCATCCACCTCATCGACAACCCCGACTGCACGCCCTCGGACCTGCGGAAGTTCATCAAGGGGCCCGACTTCCCGACGGCTGGCTACATCTACGGCCGCGCGGGCATCAAGGATTATCAGGAGACTGGCCGCGGCCGCATCGTGATGCGTGCGCGTGCGGTGATCGAGGAAAAGGAAAGCTCGAACAAGTCGCAGATCGTCGTCACCGAGATCCCGTATCAGGTCAACAGCGCGAAGCTCATCGAGGACATCGCGGCGCTGGTGCGCGACAAGAAGCTCGACGGCATCAGCGACCTGCGGAACGAGTCGGATCGCGAGGGGCTTCGCATCGTCATCGAGCTGAAGCGCGACGCCATCCCCCGCGTGGTGCTGAACCAGTTGTACAAGCACACGCAGATGCAGACGACGTTCGGCGTCATCATGCTGGCGCTCGTGCCGGATCCGACGACGCGCCGCCTCGTGCCGAAGGTGATGGCATTGAAGGAGGCGCTGGAGCACTACGTCGCGCACCGGCACGAGGTCATCGTGCGGCGCGCGCAGTACGAGCTCGACAAGGCGCTGGAACGCGAGCACATCCTCGAGGGGTTGAAGATCGCGGTCGACAACATCGATGCGGTCATCAAGGTCATTCGCGCCGCGGACGACCCGTCGGTCGCCGGCACGCAGCTCCAGGCGCGCTTCAAGCTGAGCGAGCACCAGGCCGACGCGATCCTGAACATGCGGCTCGCCAAGCTCACCGGCCTCGAGATCGAGAAGCTCGAGGCGGAGCTGCGCGAGGTGCGTGCGTTCATCAGCGAGATGCGCGCGCTCCTCGATTCCCGCGAGAAGCGCATGGCGTTGCTCAAGACGGAGCTCCAGGCGATCAACGCCAAGTACGGCGACGAGCGCCGCTCGGAGATCACGAGCGACGAGGGCGAGTTCACCATCGAAGACCTCATCGCCGACGAGGAGATGGTCGTCACCATCTCGCACTCCGGCTACATCAAGCGCACGGCGGCGTCCACCTACCGGAAGCAGCGGCGTGGCGGCCGCGGGCTGAATGGGCAGCAGCTGCGCGACGAAGACTTCATCGAGCATCTCTTCATTGCGAGCACGCACGAATATCTGCTCGTCTTCACGGGCGACGGCCGGTGCTTCTGGCTCAGGGTGCACGAGATTCCGCAGGCGGGACGCGCGGCCAAGGGCAAGCCGGTGGTGAACCTCATCAACGTGTCCCCCGACACCGCCGTGCAGGCCATCCTGCCCGTGCGCGAGTTCCGCGACGATCAGTTCCTGCTGTTCTCGACCACGCACGGCACAGTCAAGAAGACCGCGCTCTCCGCCTACGCCAATCCGCGCGCGAACGGCATCAAGGCCATCAAGATCGAGGAGGGCGACGAGCTGATGGACGTGCAGATCACCTCCGGCACGAACGACATCGTGCTCGCGACTCGGCACGGGCTGTCCATTCGCTTCCACGAGCAGGACGTGCGCGAAATGGGACGCGACACCACCGGCGTGAAGGGCATCGAGCTCGGCGCGCGCGACGAGGTGATCGGCATGGTGGTCATCAAGCGCGACGCGACGCTGCTGGTCGTCGCGGAGAAGGGCATCGGCAAGTGCTCGCCAATCGAGGAATACCGGGTGCAGAAGCGGGGCGGCAAGGGCATCATCACGATGCACCGCACCGAGAAGACGGGCGACGCGGTCTCCATCATGGAGGTCCTGCCGGAAGACGAGCTGATGCTCATGACGAAGCAAGGCATCCTCATCCGCATGCCGGTGAAGGGCATTCGCGTGGCGGGCCGCAACACGCAGGGCGTGAAGCTGGTCCAACTGGAGGCGCACGATCTCGTGATGGCGGTCGCACGCGTGGTGCCCGAGGACGATGACGGGACCGAGGGCATCGAGGAAGTCGAGCCAGTGGGTGCGGGGGACGACGCGGAGGAGTAGCAAACCGTCTTTCCGCGCCCTCGTTCCGGCTGTACCTTAGCGGACTGGATGAACCCGCCGCCGAAAAGCAGAACGTGAGCTGGCCCGTCGAGCACGAAGAGCCGCTTCGCCAGACCCTGATCGGGACCACGCTCGAGCTGCCGTCGTCCACGCCGGAGCTCATGGACGCGTTGCGCCACGACCGCCAGGCGCTGGTGCGCGACGCGCTCCTGTGGCAGCGGTGGGTGCGGTATCTCGCCTTGCTGGCAACGACGGTGCTGGCGCTCGCCTTCGGCTCCGGCGACCGTCTGCAACTGCTCCAACCCATCGCCGTCACCGCGCTGGTCTACGTGCTGTGCGTTGCAACCACGGCCGAGATGGTGTGGCGGTCCGATGCGGTCCACGAGTATCGGTTGCCGGCGCTGCTCGTCACCGCCGACATCGTGACGCTCGCCACGCTGATCTACATCAGTGGCCGCCCGTCGGAGATGGGACGCATTCTGGTCGGCGCGCTGCTCGTCGTCCAACTCTCGGTGTTCTACTTCGGCCGTGGACTCGGCACCTACGCCGCGATGCTGGCGGCGTTTGCATACATCGTCAGCACGCGCGTGGCGCCGTCATCCGCCGACCTCGCCTCGCAGCGTCTCCCGCACGTGCTCTTCACGCTCGGTGTCTTCGGGCTCGTGAGCGCGGTGCTGGTGACCGCGTATGGAAATTTCCGCGCACGGATGAATCGCCTGCGTCTCTTCTGCAAGCTCGTGGAGGAAGGTGATCTGACGCCGTCGTTCGCGCCGGGCGACGACAAGCGGCCCGACGACCTTACGCTCCTGGCGCGCAGCTTCGAGGCCATGCGGTCGCGCCTCGCGGAACAGATCGGCACGGATCCCCTCACGGGATGCCTGAACCGCCGCGCACTCGAGACGCGGCTGCGCGTGGAGTGGCGCCAGGCGAAGCGCCGCTCCTCGACGGTGGCGGTGCTCTGCATCGATCTCGACCACTTCAAGCTGATCAATGACTCCCGCGGCCATCCCTTCGGCGACGTCGTGCTCCAGGAGCTGGCCGGCATCATGAAGGTGACCGCGCGCGACACGGACGCCGTCGCGCGTCTCGGCGGCGACGAGTTCGTGATCGTGCTGCCGGACACCGGGTGGCAGGGAGCGCTTACATTCGCGGAACGTTTGCGGCGAAAGGTGGACGACTTCGATTTCGGCGCCAGCGCGGGCGCCATGCGCCTTACCATTTCCGTCGGTGTCGCGCTCGCGCGCGGCACCGATCCTATTTCACCCGAGATGCTGCTGCAGGAAGCCGACCGGTCGCTGTACAAGGCGAAGAGCGGCGGGCGCAATCGCATCTTTGCCTGAGTCCGAGCCGGTGACCGATCTCATTACCCTGTACGACCTCGAATCCGCGGCGGCGCGCATCGCGTCCGTCGCCGTGCGCACGCCCACGCTCCCAGCCGACGAGTTGAGCGAGCGAATCGGCACGCCCGTGTTCATCAAGCCCGAGATGCTCCAGCGCGGCGGTGCGTTCAAGTTCCGTGGCGCCTACAACTTTCTCGCGCAACTGACGCCCGGCGAGCGAGCCCGCGGCGTGATCGCACCGTCCTCGGGCAATCACGCGCAGGCCGTCGCACTTGCCGCGAAGCTGTTCGGGTGCAATGCAGTGGTCGTCATGCCGACCACGGTGACGGCCGCCAAGCGGGGCGGTGCTGAACGGTTGGGCGCGCGCGTCGTGCTGGCTGGGACGACGACGCAGGACCGTTACGAGCGAGCGCTCGAGCTGGTGGAGGCGGAAGGGCTCACGCTCGTGCCGCCGTACGATCACCCATGGATCATCGCGGGACAGGGGACGGCGGGCTTGGAGATCGTGGAGGACGTCCCTGACGTCGGCACCGTCCTTGTTCCCGTTGGCGGAGGCGGGCTGGCTGCGGGCGTCGCGACGGCAATCAAGTTGCGGGCGCCCCGCGCGCGAGTCATTGCCGTAGAGCCTGCGAATGCTCCAAAATTGTCCCGGGCTCGGGACGCGGGGCAGCCGGTCCGCATCGCGTCTTCCGGGGGACTGGCGGACGGGCTGCTGGCGGTCGAGGTTGGCAGCGTCACCTTCGCACACCACCAGTTGCACGTGGACGACGTGGTGCGTGTGGAAGACAGCGCCCTCCGCGGCGCGATGCGCTTCCTGCTCGATCGTATGAAACTCGTCGCCGAGCCGAGCGGGGCGATCACCATCGCGGCGCTGCTGGAAGGAATTGCCACACCAGTGGGCAAGACGGTCGCCGTGTTGAGCGGCGGAAACATCGAGTGGGACGGACTCGCCTCACTCCTCCCGGATAGGCTCTCATGAATCGCTGCCCGACCTGTGGCACTCAGTACGCCAACGACGCGCGCTTCTGCACCAAGGACGGCACCAAGCTGATCCCGATGCCGGGGAGCGCTGGTCCGATCGCGACGAGCGACAGCGGGCGCGGAACGGCGGTCGGACGGCCCGAGCAGCCGAAACCCGCGACGCCGACGAACCTCGTGGACAAGGTGTTGGACGGACGCTACCTCATCGTGCGCAAGATCGGTGAGGGCGGGATGTCGTTCGTCTACCTTGCCAACGACACGGCCACGAAAGACCGCTACGCCATCAAGGTGCTCTCCGCGGCGCTCTCCGCCGACCAGAACGCCATGCAGCGCCTGAAGCGCGAAGCGAGCCTGGGCATGCGTCTGGCGCATCCGAACGTGTGCCACATCATCCGCATGGGCGAGACGCAGGATGGTCTCGTGTACGTGGTCATGCCATTCGTCGAGGGGGAGATCCTCTCCGACCGCAACAATCGGCGGGGCACGCTGTCGGTGGACGAAGTCTCGAAATTCGTAACGGACATCGCCTCCGGACTGCACGTGGCGCACGAGCTGAAGATCGTCCATCGCGATCTGAAGCCGGAGAACGTCATGATCTGCCGTAACGAGGATGGCACCGAGCGCGCGGTGGTGATGGACTTCGGTTTGGCGAAGGAACGTCGCGCCGATGCGGAGCTCCAGAAGCTCACGGCAACGGGCATCATCCTGGGGACGCCGGAGTTCATGAGCCCCGAGCAGCTACGCGGCAAGCCGCTGGACGCACGCACCGACGTGTACTCGCTCGCCCTTATGACGTATGAGATGCTGACCGGCAAGCTGCCCTTTACCGGGCGCACGCAGCAGGAGATGATGATTGCCCGTCTGCGGAGCGAGCCGGTTCCGTTGCGGCAGGCTCGCCCTGAGCTGGATTTGCCCGAAGCCATCGAGAAGGTGCTTGGCAAGGCCATGCAGCGGAATCCTGACGACCGATATTCGACAGCGCCGGAGTTTGCGGCGGCGCTCGCGGTGGCTTCCGACCGCAAGACAGAAAAGAGCGGAATCGGTCGGCTGTTCGGGCGCTAAGGGGCCTCGGAATTACACCGAAGGCTGAGCAAACCATGCCCTGAAAAAAGCTGAGCCCTGACCGACGAGCTGACGCATCATTCGCTCGTGGGGGAGGAGCTGTCGGAGTCTGTCTAGCTGGCGAGCCTGGAGCAATACGAGCCGTACGACAGATACAAGTTTTAGAAAGAGTCCCCGCAACACCGAAGAGCAACAACGTAGAAACGTGATGAGTGGGCCACAGAGAGCACAGAGCGCACAGAGGTAACAGCGTTGCCTTTTGTTGCTTGTTGCAACACTGTCGTTCTCGGTGTTCTCTGTGCTCTCTGTGGTAATGAGCAGTACCCGTAGTGAGCACGTGGCGGAGATGACGATGCGCACTCGCGTCGCCCGCGACTTGAGATAGCTTCCGGCATGCGCATTCGCTTTCGTGCCGCATGCCTCTGCGCCGTCGCCCTCACGAGCGCGGCCCGCGCACAAACACCTCGCATTGCCGCGTCGCCCACGTATCAACCGGGCATCGACGCGCTCGACTATGACATCACCCTCGAACTGCCCGACACGGGCGCCTACATCCACGGCGATGTCGTGGTGACGCTGCGGCGCTCCCCCGGTCTGAAGCGAGTACGCCTCGACCTCGTTGATGGCCTTACGGTGCGTACGGTCGACGTGAACGGCGCTCGTGTTACCGCGCAGCACCAGGGCAGCAAGATAGATATCCCGCTCGACATCGCCGGCGACAGCGCACAAGTCCGCGTGATCTACGAAGGCGCGGTGACCGACGGTCTCGTCGTGCAGAAGGACGCACGCGGCCGATGGACCTGGTTCGGCGACAACTGGCCCGACCGCGCGCGCCAGTGGCTTCCCACGATCGATCACCCAAGCGACAAGGCAACCGTCTCGTGGCATGTCATCGCCGCTCCGTCGGAGACCGTCGTCGCGAACGGCGCGCTCGTGTCCGCGAAACCGGTACGCATTCGGGGCGCGCAACGAAAGGAAACGAGCTGGCGCGAGTCACGGCCCATCGCCACGTACCTCATGGTGATCGCGGTAGGGCCGCTCGATCGCTACGACGTCCGCGAGCCCGACTGCCACTACGGCGACGCGGGACAATGCGTGAGACAGCAGGTCTACGTGCTGCCGGAAAATCGCCACTGGCTGCCGGGTGTCTTCAGCTCTGTCGGGCCCATCGTGTCACTGTTCGAGCGGCTCGTCGGGCCGTTCCCGTACGAGAAGCTGTCGCACCTGCAATCGTCCACGCGATACGGCGGCATGGAGAACGCGAGCGCCATCTTCTACGACGGCAGGCTGTTTCCAGAGGAGAAGGTCACCGATGCGTTGATCGCGCACGAGACAGCACACCAGTGGTTCGGTGATGCGGTGACGGAGCGCGAATGGGGACATCTGTGGTTGTCGGAGGGCTTCGCGACGTATTTCGCGGCGCTGTGGACGCAGCACGTGCGGGGCGACGCGGCGTTTCGAGCCGACATGGACAGGATTCGTGAACAGATCCTGCATGATTCGGTGGTGGCGCAACGGCCAGTCATCGACACTGCGGAGCGCGATTACATGCGGCTCCTCAACACCAACAGCTATCAGAAGGGCGGTTACGTCCTGTACATGCTGCATCAGCAGATCGGTGACAGCGCGTTCTTCGGCGCGCTGGGATCATACTACGCCACGTACCGTCACGGGACGGCGCTCAGCGACGACCTGCAACGTGAGCTCGAGAAGACATCGGGGAGATCGCTCGCGCAATACTTCGATCAATGGCTGCGCCGGCCAGGTGTCGCCGAACCGAGCATCGGGTGGGCGCGCGACCCATCTACCGGTGAGGTCTCGCTGCTCGTCCTTCAGCAGGATGCTCGTGGGCCGTTCGAACTGCCGCTGCCTCTCATGATCACGCGCGCCGACGGAACGAGTGCGCGGCTCACGGTCATGGTTCCAGCACAGGCACGCGCGATCGTACCGTTGCCCGGGCGGTTCGACGTCCAGCCGCGCGCGATCGGGTTTGATCCGGACAGGCGCCTCCTGGCGCGCATCGCGGCATTGTGATGGGCTTCGTCGCCAGGGCTGCGGCGATCGGCATCGTCGCGGGCACGCTGTGCGCGCCGCTCTCGGCACGCGCGCAGAGCGCCACCACCCTTCCACCCACCCGCGCCGATTTTCTCCTCGAGGAGGGCCGCTGGGCGGAGGCGGAATCCGAGTTCTATCGGCAGTCGGAGCGGGCGCCGAAGGACCCGGTAGCGCGCGCGGCGCTCGGACGCTTCATCGCAATGAAGGGCGCAGTGCGTCCCGGCTCGGTCCTCGTGGAAGAAGCGCGGAAATTCGGGCTCGATCCCCGCGTCGCGCATGAATTGCTGGTAACGATGCGATCGATTCTCGAATGGCGTGCGGCCGGGGCGGAGCTCAAGCGCGACACCACCGTCGCCATCCACGAGTCTCCGGATCCAGCCGTGTTGTTCCGCATGCCGTTGCCCCGTACCAATCACGAGGGCCGCATTCTTGGTTCGGGGAGCGCGAGCGAGATGGTGTGGCACGACGTCGTGGATCGTCCCATCGGACTCGATAGCGTGAACGAGCACGGACATCCGATCGGCTTCGAGATCTTCGAGGTGTTCGCACCATCGGTGGACGTCCGCGAAGGTGAGCTGACGCTCCATGTGAACTCGCGGTCGGCGTTGTCGGCGACGGGTCGCCGGTATCAGGTCCTGCGGTGGACGGACGGCGTGCGCGTGCTGGTGGACGGCCGAGCGATGTCCGTTCGCGAGGCGCTTTCGCACGTCGGGCCGGACTGGTGGCAACTCGATCTCGTGCACGGCGTGCTGGTGGTGCGGTAGGCGACTTGCATCCCCGTCTTGCGCGCGGCCGGCGGGGGCGCCACGTTCGTGTCCCACCGGTATACCATATTGGTCTCAACGAGGCCCCCATGCTCCGTCGCTCCATGGCGCTCACACTCGTCCTCGCCGTCACGGCACACGGACAAGGCACGCGACTGCTGCGCCAGCCGACCATCAGCGGCAACACCATCGCCTTCGCCTACGCGGGCGACCTGTGGGTGACGTCGCGCGCGGGAGGCGCCGCCCGACGGCTCACGTCCACACCGGAGGTCGAGTCCGAGCCGCGACTCTCGCCGGATGGCAGCACCGTCGCATTCAGCCGCACCGCCTCGGGCAATACCGACGTCTACGTCGTTCCCACGGCGGGTGGCGAGCCGCGCCGGCTCACCTGGCACCCGGGACTGGACCGCGTGCGCGGATGGACACGAGACGGCAAGCGCGTCGTCTTCGCCTCCGACCGCGCGAGCATGCCGCAGTCGGCATACCTCCAACTGTGGACCGTGGCCGCGGACGGCGGTGTCGAAGAGCCGATGTCGCTGCCGCGCGCGTTCGCCGGCACGTTCTCGCCCGACGGACGCCGCTTCGCGTACGAGGAGATCTCGACCGCATTCATCCCCGACTGGGTCGAGACGAGCCTGTGGCGCCACTATCGCGGTGGACGCACGCAGCCGGTGCGCATCGTCGATCTCGCCAACCACACGGTGGAGAAGCTGCCGTGGCGCGACAGCAACGACCGCAACGCGATGTGGGTAGGCAACACGATCTACTTCCTCTCGGATCGCGCCTACACCACGAACCTCTTCGCCTACGACCTCGGCACGAAAGCCGTTCGGCAGATCACGCGTCACGACGACTTCGACGTCATGAACGCGTCCGCCGACGGCGACGCCATCGTCTACGAGCAGGCGGGCTACGTGCATCTGCTCGATCTGAAGACCGGCGCAACGCGCCAGCTCGCAGTCGACGTCGTCGGCGACTTTCCGTGGGCACGTCCGCAGTTCAAGCGTGTGGCGACGATGATCCGCGATGCTGCCCTGTCGCCGACCGGCGTGCGCGCGGCGTTCGAGGCGCGCGGCGACATCTTCACCGTCCCCACCGAGAAGGGTGATTCACGCAACCTGACGCAGACGTCGTCGGCGCACGAGCACAATCCTGCGTGGTCGCCCGATGGATCGCAGATCGCGTGGCTGAGCGATGCCGGCGGCGAGCATCAACTCATGATCGGCGATCAGCTCGGTCTCACGAAACCGCGCAGCGTGGCGCTGCCGGGCGGCGGGACGGCGTACTTCAACGAGCTGCGATGGTCGCCTGGTGGGAAGCAGCTGTCCGTCGCGGACAACCATCTCAATCTCTGGCTGGTCGACCCCGCCGGACGTACGGTGAAAATCGACGCCGACGGATTCAGCACGCCGGGCCGCTCGTTCGACGCGGTGTGGTCGCCGGACTCGCGCTGGATCGCGTACACGAAGAGCCTCGAGAACCATCTGCGCGCGGTATTCCTCTACAACGTCGCGGATGCGAAGGCGTATCAGATCACCGACGGGCTGGCAGACGCCGTGTCACCCGCGTTCGACGTGAGCGGGAAGTACCTCTACTTCCTCGCCAGTACGGATTACGGGCCTCGCACCGGCTGGCTGGAGATGAGCGCGGTCGATCGGCCCGTGCGCCGCGCGATCTACGTCGCCGTGTTGAGCTCGACCGAGCCGTCTCCGTTGCTTCCGGAGGCCGGCGACGAGCCGCTTCTCCCTGCGGCGAAGCCGCGGGCGGATTCCACTGTTCGCGTAGATGTCGCCGGCATCGGGCAACGCATTCTCAGTCTCAGCGTTCCGGCGGGTGACTACGCGACGCTCATCGCAGGACCGAGCGGCTCCTTCTTTTATACCGAACCGATGGGCACGGGCGGTCCGGCCGCGGGCGCGCGGCTACAGCGCTATCAATTGAAGGAGCGCACCGCAGCACCGTTCCTCGACGGCATCCGCGCCTACACCGTCTCCGCGGACGGAAAGAAGCTGCTCTATCAGGCGGCCGGCGCAGGTGCGCCGCGCTGGGGCGTGGTTGCCACCGACAAACCTGCGCGCGTCGGCGACGGCGCAATCAACGTCGCCCAGTTGGAATCATGGGTCGATCCGCACACCGAATGGGCGGAGATCTTCCGTGAGTCGTGGCGGAATCAACGCGAGTTCTTCTATGACGCCAGCATGCACGGCGCCGACTGGAATGCCGTCTGGAAGAAGTACAGCCAGTTTCTGCCGTGGGTGAATCACCGCTCGGATCTCGGCTATGTCATCGCCCAGACGGGCGGCGAGCTCGTGGTGGGTCACTCGTACCTCACCGGACGCGGAGACGAGCCAACCGGCGACCCGCTTACCGTCGGACTGCTCGGCGCCGACTACGCCGTCGAGAACGGCCGGTATCGGATTCGCCGTATCTATACCGGCGAGAACTGGAATCCCGATCTCCGCGCGCCGCTCAGCGCGCCGGGCATTCATGTCGCCGAGGGCGACTATGTGCTCGAGGTGAATGGCCGGCCGCTCGTGGCGCCCGCGAACATCTACTCCCTGTTCGAGGAGACCGCGGGACGACAGACCGTTCTTCGCATCAACTCGACGCCGGCCTTCGAGGGCTCGCGCCTGATCACGGTCGTTCCCGTGGCGACCGAAGACGGCCTGCGCACGCGCGCGTGGATCGAGGACAACCGGCGCAAGGTGGACGAGCTCTCGCACGGGCGCCTCGCCTATGTGTGGCTGCCCAACACGTCAACGCCGGGCTACACGGCATTCACCCGCTATTTCTTCGCGCAGCAGGACAAGGAGGGCGCGATCATCGACGAGCGGTACAATCACGGCGGGCTCGTGGCGGATTACATCGTGAACGAGCTCGATCGCAAGCAGATGGGGTACTTCGCGACGCGAGACGGCAAGCCGTGGACGTCGCCGGGGGCGGGGATCTATGGTCCGAAGGTGATGCTCGTGAACGAGTCGGCCGGCTCCGGAGGCGACGCGCTTCCATACATGTTCCAGCAGCGGCATGTCGGTCCGCTCGTCGGCACGCGCACGTGGGGCGGGCTGGTGGGGACCACGGGCGTTCCGCCGACGATCGACGGCGGCGGGATCACGGCGCCGAGCATCGCGTTCTACAGTGCGAAGGGCGAGTGGCGCGTGGAGAACGAGGGTGTCACGCCGGACATCGAGGTGGAGTACACGGCGGCTGACGTCATTCGCGGCCACGATCCGCAGCTCGAGCGCGCGGTGACGGAGGCTTTACGCCTGCTCGATCAGAGCCCGGTGAAGAAGGCGAGCCGGCCCGTGCCGATCGATCGCGTGAAGCCCTAACGCTTGCGGGTGACGGCGGAGGCTGGCGTCCAACCGGGCCAGCTTCCGCGCTCCCCCTGCTTCGCGATGATGCTCGTGAGGCGCTCGGCGGCATTGTGCCAGTTCGTTTCCGCCGCGCGCTGTGCCGCATCGAGGTCGCCCTGTGCGATGGCGGCGGCGATCGTCTCGTGTTCCTTCACGGACGTCGCGAGCTGGTCGAGCAGGACGCTGACGTACAGTCGCGAATAGCGGTCGCTCTGCGGCTTGATGGCGCGATGCAACGTGAGCAGGCGGGGGCCGACGACGTCTTCGACGTAGCGGCTGTGGAACTCGAGGTCGAGCTCGAAGAAGCGCGAGGCGTCGCCGGGGCGCCGTGATTCCACCGCGAGTTGTGCGTTGGTGTCGCGGAGGCGGCGCACGATGTCGCGGCGTCGCGTGGCGGGAAGCGCGGCGGCGGTGCGTGCGGCGAGGCCCTCGAGATGTCCGACGATGAACATGACTTCGCGCCCATCGCTCATGGTGAGCGGTGCGACGATGAGGCGCCGTTCGCGGCCGTGCCCCTGGGCGGTGACGAAGCCTTCCTGTTCCAGGCGGTGGAGCGCGCTGCGGACGGGTGTGCGGCTCAGGCCGAGGCGTTGGGCGAGCACGCGTTCGGAGATGCGGGACCCGGGAGGCAGTTGTCCGCCGACGATGACGAGACGGAGGTCGTGGTACGCGCGGGCGACGTTGTCCATCGGCGCCATGGGCGCGTCTGTCGCGGGGCGCGTGGTGCGGCGGGCGGTTTTCCTGACCGGGCGGCGGGTGGTGGCGGGCATGGCGGCGAAGCTAGGGACGGCCAAAAAGACTCGCAAGCGACGCGGGGGTGCGCGGCGCGGCCCGGCGGTTCGAAAGCGCCGGACTGGTTGACCATTGTGGTATACCGAATGGCGTGATATGTTCGGGCCCGCGCCACGCCAGGGCGCGCCAGGTCCCTCCCACCAGCGGCCGATCCAACGTGAGCGACGGTTCTCCCTCCAGAACGAGTCAGACGCCGTCCCCTGTGGCCGACCACGGGGACATTCACGTCCGCGCGCTGGCGTCGCTTCAGGACTTCCGCGACTGCGTCGAGCTTCAGGACGACGTCTGGGGACCGGAGTGGAGCGACACCGTCCCCGCCTCCCTCCTCCAGGTGGCGACCTACGTCGGTGGGCTCGCGCTCGGTGCGTTCACGACGACCGGTGCGCTCGTCGGATTTCTCTTCGGGCTCACGGGCGTGGAGAACGGCGAGGTCGTCCACTGGTCGCACGTCCTCGGGGTGCGTGACGCGACGCGCAATCTCGGTGTGGGACGCATGCTGAAGGAGGCGCAGCGGGCGGAGCTCGCGCGTCGCGGCGTGATCCGCATGTCGTGGACGTTCGACCCCCTCGTGGCGAAGAACGCCCACCTGAATCTCAATCGCCTCGGCGCGCGGGTCGTCGAGTACGTCCCCGACATGTACGGCACGACCACGAGCCCGCTGCACTATGGGCTCGCGACGGATCGTCTGGTGGTCACTTGTGACACGCACGCGACGCCGCCTTCGGATCAACGCGAGGCGCCGTCGCCCGCGCCCGTGCTGACCCTCGACTCTCAACTCGACGCGCCGCCCTTCGATGGGGGAGCGCTGCCGCCACGACTCCGCATCGAGATTCCGACGGACATTCGTCAGGTGATCGATCAGGCGCCGGCAACGGCGGCGGAGTGGCGCGAGGCAGTGCGCGCGCATTTCCAGTGGGCACTGAGCAACGCATACGAGGTGACCGGACTGTATCGCGAGCCTGTCACTTCGCGGTCGTTTTACACGCTCGTACGGCGGGTTGCATGACCGGCGCCACGAAGCTCCATGTCGATCGCATCGTGCTGCGCGAGGTCCGTCTCGCGCTGCGAGAGCCATTTCGCATCTCGTCGGGCCTCGTCACCGACCGGCGAATCGCGATCCTCCAGCTCTTCGACGTCAGCGGCGCGTCGACGTGGTCGGAATGCGTGGCGTTCCAGGATCCGAACTACACGTCGGAGACGATCGACACTGCGTGGCTCGCCATCACCAAGTGGTTGGCGCCGCGCGTGCTGGGCCGCACGATCGATGGACCAGCGTCGGTGCGCGCCATTCTCGAGAAGAACATTCGCGGCCACAACATGGCAAAGGCCGCCGTGGAGATGGGATGCTGGGGTCTCGCGGCGGAGCTGAGTGGACAACCCCTGTCGCTTCTTCTCGGCGGCACGCGCGACCGGGTGGCCACGGGCATCTCGATCGGCATTCAGGCGTCGCCCGACGCGCTCGTGAAGCGGGCATCCGCTGCGCTCGAAGCCGGCTATCGCAAGATCAAGGTCAAGATTCAGCCGGGGCAGGATGTCGAGTACGTGCGCGCCGTCCGCCGGTCGCTCGGCGCAAAGGTGGACATCATGGCCGACGCGAATTCAGCCTACACGCTTGCGGATGCGGACCATCTCGCGGCGCTCGACGTGTTCGAGCTCATCATGCTCGAGCAGCCGCTCGGCGACGACGATCTCGTTCGCCACGCGACGCTTCAGCGCCGCCTCATGACGCCGATCTGTCTGGACGAGTCCATCACGTCGGTCGATCGGGCGGAGGACATGATCACGCTGGAGAGTGGCCGGATCATCAACATCAAGCCCGGACGCGTGGGTGGATTCAGCGCCGCGAAGGCGATTCACGACGTCGCGGCGGCCGCGCGAATGCCCGTGTGGTGCGGCGGCATGTTGGAGAGTGGAATCGGCCGCGCGTACAACGTGGCGCTCGCGTCGCTGCCGAACTTCTCGCTCCCGGGCGATCTCAGTCCGAGCGCGCGTTACTGGGCGCGGGACGTCGTGTCGCCCGAGTGGACGATGGACGGCGATGGCATGGTGCATGTTCCGCTCTCGCGGCCCGGACTCGGCGTGGACGTCGATGTCGACCGGCTCGACGCACTGACGATACGGCACGAGGAACTGCGGAGTACGGCCGCGATGGAGGTCGTTGCATGAGCGCCGTCGCGGATGCCGCTGCAGCGAACGGCCCGTTGAACGGCCGTCTCGTAGCGCTGCGCCGCGATCTTCATAGGCATCCGGAGCTGTCGTTCGCCGAAGTGCGAACGGGCGATCGGCTTGCGAGCGAGCTGGCGGCGTTGTCGCCCCGTCGCGTGGAGCGGGTGGCGCGCACCGGCGTGGTGGCGCGCATCGCCGGCCGCGATCCGTCGGCGCCGGTGGTCGCCATTCGTGGCGACATCGACGCGCTGCCCATTCACGAAGCAACGGGACTGCCGTTCGCCTCCGTGAACGACGGCGTGATGCACGCGTGCGGCCACGACGTGCATGCGACGTGGGCATACGGCGCCGCAGCGCTGTTGAGCGCCCATCCGGCCACGGGTGACGTGCTCGTGGTATTGCAGCCCGCCGAAGAAGTGGGAGAAGGTGCGTCGGCGGTGTTGGAGTCCGGCGCGCTCGACGACGCACGCGTCATCTTCGGTGCGCATGTGGATCGTCGCTTTACGGTAGGGCAGGTCGTCGCTCAAGGCGGGCCACTTGCTGCGTCGGCCGATACGTTCGAGATCGAGTTGATCGGACGTGGCGCGCATGGCGCACGGCCGCACGAATCCGCCGATCCCATCGTGTGCATGGCGGCGATCATCTCGTCATTGCAGACGATCGTCGCACGTCGTGTGAATCCAGCGACGCCGGCCGTGGTGACCGTGGGCATGGTGTCGGCGGGAACGGCGCCGAACGTCATTCCCGACCGAGCGGTGCTTCGGGGCACGCTGCGCGCGTGCGACGACGCGACGCGCGATCTGCTTCATGCCGAGGTGCGCGCCATCGCGACGCATGTCGGTGCCGCGCATCATGTGGACGTTCGCGTCTCGTCCGTCGGGACAGGTGTGCCGCCGGTGGTGAATGATGCACGCGCGGCGACGTGGGCAGCGGAAGCGGCGACCGCCGTACTCGGCGCCGATGCAGTCGTTCCGCTTGGGACGCCGAACATGGCGGGAGAGGATTTCGCGTGGTATCAGCGCCGGATGCCGGGTTGCTTCCTGCGCGTCGGCGCGCGACGGGAGAACGAAGCGGTGATCGCGGCACACTCGCCACAGTTCGACGTGGCGGAAGACGCCATTCTCGTCGGCGCGCTGGTCCTCGCCGAGTGTGCGCGTCAGGCATCGTCGGCCCTCAACGCGGAGCGTAGGTGATGGCGACCTCTTCATCCGAGCTGCGACGCACACTCGGGTTCACCGATCTCGTGCTTCTGGCGGTCGGTACGGTGATTGGATCGGGCATCTATCTCGTGCCCGGTACGGTGCTGCAACAGACCGGCGTGCAGACCGGTCCGGCGATGCTGGTGTGGGTGGTCGCCGGCGTGCTCTCGCTGCTCGGCGCACTGACGTACGCCGAGCTGGGTGCGATGAAGCCGGCCGCGGGGGGAATGTACGTGTTCATTCGTGATGCGTTCGGACCGCTGACGGCGTTTCTGTTCGGGTGGACGAGCTTCTTCGTCATCGCGAGCGGATCCCTCGCGACACTCGCCGTGGCATTCTCGCTATACCTGTCCCAGATCGTGCCGATGGGGCACGTGGCCTCGCGTGTGGTGTCCGTTGCCGTGATCGCTCTCACGGCTGCGGTGAACATTCGCGGAACGCGGCACAGTGCGACGATGCAGAACTGGACCACCGGCTTCAAGATCGGCGCTCTCCTCCTGATGGGCACAACGCTCATCGCCTTCGGTCATCCGCCGGCGACGACGATTCCCGCGTGGCCCTCGTCGGTCTCGCCCTCGCTTCTCACCGGATTCGGTACGGCGATGATCGGCGTGCTGTGGGCATACGAGGGATGGCAGTACGTGACGTTCTCCGCGGGTGAGACCATCGACCCGCAGCGCACGTTTCCTCGCGCAATCACGGTCGCGACGGCGGTGCTGGTCGTGACCTATCTGCTGGCGAGTTACGGCTATGTCGCAGCACTTGGGCCGGCTGCCGCGGCGCACAGCGAGCACATTGCCGCGGATGCAGTCAGCGCGCTGCTCGGCACCGCGGCTGGAAAGCTCGTGGGTGCGCTGATCCTCGTGTCCATCTTCAGCGCGACGAACGGCCTGATGCTCACCGCTCCGCGCGTGTATTTCGCGATGGCGCGCGACCGCGTGTTCTTCAATCGGCTCGGTGTCGTGGATGAGCGCTTCGGCACGCCGGTCATCGCGATTGCCGCAATTGCATTGTGGGCGGTGGTGCTGGCCGTGACCGGAACGTTCGTGCAGTTGCTCACGTATGTGGTTTTTACCGCCTGGATCTTCCATGGGCTTGGCGGCCTCGCCGTGATCGTGTTGAGACGACGCGAGCCGAACGCGATCCGACCGTTCCGTGTGCCGGGATATCCCGTAACGCCGCTGTTATTCGTGGCGTCTGCGCTGCTGCTCGTCGTCAACACCGTCATCGCGCAGCCACAGCGCGCCGTTGCTGGCCTGGCGGTGGTGCTGCTCGGAACGCCGGCCTACTTCGTCTGGCGTGCGAAGTCGCGGCGCGAGCCGGTGCTTACGAGACCACTCACTCAGGAAGGCTGAATGCTGGATCGTCGACTCCTCGCATGGGCGGTAGTAGCTGTCGCGACAACTGGCTGCGGCGGCGCGCGCGCCGCGGGCGTGGGCGTCGGCGCCGCGCCGGACTCGACGTATGATCTCGTCATCGCGAATGGGCGCGTCGTGGATGGTGCGGGCAACGCGTGGTTCAACGGCGACGTCGCCATTCGTGGCGATCGGATTGCCAGGATCGTGCGGCGCGGGCAGCAGGCGCCACTCATGGCACGTCGCACCATCGACGCGACGGGGATGGTGGTGGCGCCGGGATTCATCGACATCCAGGCGGGCGGCAATTACGTCAGCGGCGACGGACGCGACGTCAGCAAGGTGACGCAGGGGATTACCACCGAAATATTCGGCGAGGCTTATACCGGTGCGCCGATCAGCGACCTGTCGCTCGTGGACATGACGCCGGCGGGCGCGCAGACGGCGCGGCGTTTCATGGGCCCGCACGGTTTCGATGCATGGCTTCGGGCAATGGAGTCGCACGGCATTTCGCCGAACGTCGGATCGTTCGTCGGCGCGAGCACGCTGCGCAGCTATGGCATGGGCATGCACATGGGCGCTGCACCACCCGCCGCCATGGATTCGATGCGCGCAGCCATGCGTCGTGCGATGGAGGATGGCGCCTTTGGCCTTGGATCGGCGCTCATCTATCCGCCCGGCAATTATGCGAGCACCGAGGAGCTCATCGAGCTTGCGCGCGCCATGTCGCCGTACGGTGGCATCTACATCACGCACATGCGCTCCGAGGCCGACCAGGTCCTGGAGGGGATGGATGAAGCGCTCCGCATCGGCAAGGAAAGCGGCGTACCGGTGGAGATCTACCACCTGAAGGCGGCTGGCGTGCGCAATTGGAGCAAGGCGCGCGCGATGCTCGCCAAGATCGACTCGGCTCGCGCGACCGGATTCGACGTGCAGGCGAACATGTATCCGTACACGGCGGGAGGCACCGGTCTCGCCGCGTGTCTGCCTCCGTTCGCATCCGCCGATGGCAAGCTCATGGCGAATCTCGCGGACGATGCGGCGCGCGCACGCATTCGTGCCGAGGTCGCGCATCCCACGAGCTTCTGGGAGAGCCTGTGTGAGCAGGCGACGCCCGAGGGCGTGCTCATCACCGGGCTGCGAAATCCCGCGAATCAGAAGTGGTCGGGACACCGCCTGTCCGAGATTGCGGCCGGCATGAACAAGGACTGGCTCGACACCGTCATGGACCTGCTGCGCGCCGAGCAGGGCAACATCGGCACGATCTACTTCCTCATGAGTGAGGACAACGTCCGACTCTTTCTTCAGCAGCCGTGGATGAAGATCGGAACGGACGCTGGGGGCTCGGACCCCGACAGCACGCGGTCGCTCGTGCATCCACGATCGTACGGCACGTATCCGCGCATTCTCGGGCGGTACGTGCGCGATGAGCGCCTGATTTCGCTCGAGGACGCGGTGCGCAAGATGACGAGCGCCGTGGCGGAGCGACTGCTGATTTCCGACCGCGGCGTGCTCAGGCCGGGAATGTACGCGGACGTGGTCGTCTTCGATCCACGGCGCGTGCGAGACAATTCGACTTACGAACGGCCGCTGCAGCTCTCCACGGGCGTGCAGACGGTGCTCGTGAACGGCGTCGAGGTGGTGCGCGACGGCCGGCACACGGGGGCGAAGCCCGGACGGGTCGTCCGCGGATCCGCGTGGCACCCCCAAGGAATCTGATCATCCCACAGGAGCTCGGAATGCGAACTCGGCGATGGCAGCACTTCATGAGCAGCTCGCTCGCTGCGGCGTACGCAGGTGCGCTTGCGATCTGCACGATGGCACCGCGTAATGCCCACGCCGTGCAGCTCGTGCAGCAGAGCACGGAGATCACCGGGGTTGTCACGGACGGGCGGAACAGACAGCCGGTGTCCGGCGCGTCGGTGCTCGTCGTCGGCACGCGACTCGGTGTGCAGAGTGGGGTCGACGGCCGATTCCGCATCGGCGGCGTGAGCACCGGAGGCCAGGTCGTCATGGTGCGGCGACTGGGCTACGCAACGCAGCGGCGAAGCGTGACGCTGACCGGGCCACAGGTGATGAACTTCGAGCTCGAACCGGCGGCCATGTCGCTGGACGAAGTGGTCGTGACTGGAACCGCTGGCGGAGAGATCAGGCGGTCCATCGGCAACGCGGTGGCGACGATCAATGCCGACGATGCACTCGCGAAGTCGGGCGCACAGAGTGTGAGTACGCTCATCGGTGCGCGCGCACCCGGCGTGATCATCGCGCCGAGTACGGGACGTCTTGGCGCGGGTCCGGCGATTCAGATTCGCGGGCGCAGCAGCATCGGGCTGGACAACTCGCCGATCCTCTTCGTGGACGGCGTGCGCGTGAACAACGCGACGAACGCCGGTCCGGTGGCGCCGGCCGGGCGCCTGGGCGGACAAGCGTCGAACGTCTCCGGCCGGCTGAACGACATCAGCCCTGACGACATCGAGAGCATCGAGATCATCAAGGGTCCCGCCGCGTCAACGATCTATGGTACCGAGGCGGCGAGCGGCGTGATCCAGATCATTACCAAGCGCGGCGCAGCCGGAAATCGGCCACAGACGTCGCTCGTGGTCGAGGAGGGATCGATCTTTCTCCAGAATGCGGCAGGCCGCGTTCCGACGAACTACGACAAGGACGCGCAGGGCAACATCGTCGCCTGGAACGGCGTGCAGAGTGAGCAGGACCGCGGAACGCCCCTCTATCACACGGGCCAGACACGGAAGTACAACGCATCGCTCTCGGGCGGCCGCGAAGCACTCACGTACTTCGTCTCCACGGGCTATGAGAACGACTTTGGCGTGGAGCCGAACAACTCGCTGCGCCAGGCGAACTTTCGCGGCAATCTGAGTGTGCAGCCCGCACCGAACGTCGACTTCACGACCAGCCTGGGGTACACGTCGATCTCGAGCCATCTCGGTGCCGACATCGGCGCGTCGGCGCTGCTCGGTGCCGTCGTGGGTCACAAGCTGCTATTTCCCAATGCGCGCGGCTTCTATCCGAATTACACGCCCGACGTCCCTCAGACACTCTACGACAACGCGCAGGGTGTTCGCCGCTTCATTGGAAGCGCGACGCTGACGCACCGGCCCACGGACTGGCTTTCGCACCGGCTGCTCGTCGGCGTGGACGAAACGGGAGACGACAGTCGTGCCATCGAGAAGTTTACGGCCGATCCGGCAATCGTCGGGCTGATCGGGGCGGTGGCGGCGGGCGGGTCGATCGGACAGACGCTGAGGCACAACACGATCGTCACGACCGAATACTCGGCGAATGCGAAGGCGACTCTGCGATCGGGGCTGACTGCGACGTCATCCGTCGGCGGACAGTTCTACAGGACCGAACTCAACGCGAGCTTCCTCGGAGGCACCGGCTTTCCGGGCTATGGTGTGGAGACGGTGAACTCCGCGTCGACGCCGGCTCCATCGACGCAGGCGCAGACGCTGAACACCACGATCGGCGCGTACGGACAGGAGCAGTTCGGCTGGCGCGACCGCCTGTATTTGACGGGTGCGCTACGCGTGGACAACAACTCCGCATTCGGCGACAAGTTGAAATGGGTGACCTATCCGAAGGTCAGTCTCGCGTGGGTGGCGAGCGAAGAGCCGTTCTGGCGCACGAACAGCGTGGTGACCTCACTGCGGTTGCGTGGCGCATATGGGCAATCGGGTCGCCAGCCGGCGGCGTTCTCCGCGCTGCGCACGTTCAGCCCCGCGCAGGGTCCAGGCGGGACGAGCGCGGTGACTCCCAACTCGAAGGGCAATCCCGATCTTCGACCGGAGCGCGGGACGGAGACGGAGCTCGGGTTCGAGACGCAGCTCTTCAACCGTCTCGACGTGGACTTCACGTACTTCAACAGGCGGACGACCGATCTGATCATCAATCAGCCGGTGGCGCCGTCGAGCGGATTCTACGTGGCGACGCCGGCGAATCTCGGCCGCGTGGACAACCACGGCGTCGAGATGCTTGCGACGCTCCAGGCGCTCACGCGTCGCAATCTTTCCTGGGATGTCATCGTCAACGTCGCCACGAGCCAGGACCAGATCAAGGATCTCGCCGGTATTGGCGGCATCGTCGTGAGTGCCGGCCAGACGAACGTCGTCGGCTATCCGATCGGCGGAATCTTCACCAAGCGCGTGGTCTCGGCTGACCGCGACGCCACGACCGGATTCGCGACGAACGTCCTGTGCGACGGCGGAGAGGGCAAGCCTGCCGTGGCATGCGCGACCGCACCGTTTGTGTTCATCGGCACACCAACGCCAAAGGTCACCGGATCCGTCGCGAATACCGTGACGCTCTTCGGCAATCTTCGCCTGTACGGGCTCGTGGACTACAAGCGCGGGCACCGCGTGTCCAACAACAATGAGCAACTGCGCTGCACGGGCGCGGTGGGCGCACCGCTCTGCCGCGCGAACTACTACCCGTTGGAGTACGATCCCGTCTATCTCGCGGAGCGCGTCGGCACGGCGGGGGGGCAGGGCATCGTCGATCAGTATTTCCAGGACGGCTCGTTCGCGAAGCTGCGCGAGATCTCGCTCACGTACACGCTGCCGCCGGCATTGCTGCGCGGCTATCAGGCGGCGTCAGTAACGGTCGCCGGACGCGATCTCCATACCTGGACGAACTACGCGGGCATCGACCCCGAAGTGAACGTGAACAACGTCGCTACAACCGCGGGGACGGCCGATCAGGCGGTCACACCGCCGCTGAGCCGTTTCATCGTGTCTCTCAACCTCAAGTTCTGACCATGCGACTCTCCATTCATCGACGTTCCGCACGGTGGCTGGGACTTGCGCTGACGACCATCACGCTCGTCGTCGCGTGTCGCGACATCACCAGCCTCGCGCAAGAGAACCCGGGCTCGCTCTCGGGTGCGACGCTCTACGTTCCCGGCAATGCGCAGTTGATCGTGAACGGCGCCATCTCGGACTTCGAATGCGCATATGCGCGCTACGTGGTCGGAAGCGGCCTGTTTACCGACGAGCTGTCGGTTGGAATCTCGAACACGACCAACTTCGACTACGACGCCCGACGGCTGCTGACGGCCAGCACGTACGGCACGAATCACTGCGGCGCCACTCCGAGCTCGACGCAGCAGCCGGGGATCTATACGCCGCTTTCCACCGCGCGGGCGACCACCGACACCGCGGCCGCGTACCTCGAGCTGTGGACCGATGCACAGGTAGCGAATCGCACCAAGCTGCTCGGGCAGACCTATGCCTACGCCGGATACAGCCTCATTCTCCTCGGCGAGGGCATGTGCACGACCGCCATCAACCTCGGGCCCGAGCTCACATCGGCACAGGTCTTCGCTGAAGCGAAGATTCGATTCGACAAGGCGATTACCGCTGCCACGACGGCCAACGACGCGGTTACACTCGGGCTGGCTCGCGTGGGCCGCGCCCGTGCGTTCGCCGATCTCGGCGGTGCGGCGAACCTCGCCGCTGCGGCGACCGATGCCGCTGCGGTGGCCGCGACGTTCGTGGTCAACACGTCGCCGGATGCCGTCAATACACGGCGACAGAACGCGCTCTTCATCAACATCTCGCAGAGCTCGTATTCGACCGTCGATACCTCGTTCCGGAACGTTCTCGTTCCGGGAGGGACGACGCAGGATCCCAGAGTCGCAGTCACCGACCTTGGCCGCAACGGCACCGCCGGCGGTTCGCGCCTCTGGCTGCCCAACAAGGCATCGACAGTTGCGTCGCCGATGCGCGTCGCCAGCTACGCTGAAGCACAGCTCATCATCGCCGAGAATGCAGCGGCGACGGGCGATCTCGCGGCAGCCGTGACGGCAATCAACAATGCACGCGCACGGACGGCGGGTGTACCGACATACGTACTTCCGGCGGGCGCCACGGCTACCGACGTCAAGAATCAGATCATCGAGGAACGGCGCCGCGAGCTCTTTGCCGAGGGCCACCGTCTGGGCGATCTGCGTCGCTTCAGCCTGCTGTTTCTGCCCGCCGCCGGCGCGCCGTTCCAATACGGTGGCGTGTACGGAACGCAGACGTGCTTCCCGCTTCCGGACGTCGAGCGCATCAACAACCCGACGATTGCCAAGGGAGGCTGATCGCGATGCCGATGAAGGCATGGCGTTGCACGCTCGCTGGCGCGGGAGTGTTTCTGTTCTGCGCCAGCCGGGCCGCATCGTCGCAGGTGGTGCTGCCGCCTCCTGTCGAGCTGCGCGTTCCGAAGCCGCCGACGCTGGCGCACGACGAGAACGGCGCATTGCTGGTGTACGAGCTGTACGTCACCAACTTCTCATCGCAGCCGACGACGTTGAAGAGCGTCGAAGTTCTCACGGGCGACGACGAGCGACGAGTGCTCTTCACTCTCTCCGATTCGGCGCTGACGCAGAACATGGCGCGCCCTGGCGCGGCCGTTCCGGCCGCGGAGCGAGCAAAAATTGCAGGCGGGCTGCGCGCCGTCGTCTACCTGTGGGTTCCGCTGCCCGCGGATGCACAGCCCGCGTCCATTCGTCATCGCGTAAAGCTCGAACAGGGAAGCGGTGACAGCACACGCACACAGGAGTTGGAGAGCGCCGCGGTCGTGGCGGTTGCGCGTACTGCGGCTCCAA
>NGFI01000004.1:185932-491233 GCA_002215645.1 Gemmatimonadetes bacterium 2013_60CM_65_52
CGCCGCGCTCAGGGCATCGGCGTGCGCTCGTGCCGATTGGGGGCGTGCCGGCCATCGGGCAGCGCTTCGCCATCGACTACGTGAAGGTGAACGACAAGGACAGCACGTACTCGGGCGACCGGCTCAAGAACGAGAGCTACTACGCCGAAGGAAATGATGCGCTGGCCGTGGCAGATGGACGCGTCGTCGTGGTGAAGGACGGCATTCCGGAAAATGTGCCCGGCGTCAACTCACGCGCCGTGCCCATCACCATCGAGACCATCGGCGGCAATCACGTCATCATCGATCTCGGCGACGGCCGATTCGCTTTCTACGCGCATCTCAAACCGGGCGCCATTCGCGTCAAGGTCGGCGACCATGTCAAGCGCGGACAGGTGATTGGCCTGGTGGGAAACTCCGGCAATTCGACGGAACCGCATCTCCACTTTCACGTCTCCGACGGAACCTCTCCCCTTGGCAGCGAAGGGCTGCCATACGGATACGACGCGTTCGAGGTAGTGGGGCGTTGCCGGACCTTCGGCGCGTGTGTCCGCGAGCCGGCAAAGGTGCTTCGTGCGGAGACGCCGAGGGAGAACATGCTGGTGCGGTTTCCATGAGGGACGTGATGCGGCTGCGTCTTCCTTCGTGGATTCTGGCCGCCACGGTCGTGACGCTTGCCGCAACGCCGCTCGGCGCGCAGCGAGCACCGTACGACATCGTGATCCGCGGTGGACGCGTGCTGGACGGAGCAGGGAATCCCTGGATTCTCGCCGACGTCGGAATTCGGGACGGAAAGTTCTCGCGCATCGGCGTGATCCCGGAGAAAGGCACGATCGAGCTGGACGCGCGCGGCAAGTACGTGTCTCCCGGCTGGATCGACGTGATGGACCATTCAGGCAGTGTGCTTCGCCGGAATCCGCGCGCGGAAAACAAGCTGATGATGGGCGTGACCACGACGATCGGCGGCGAGGGTGGCACTCCGGTGCCGGCCGGCCAGGTGGCGTCGTATTTCGCTCAGCTCGAGCAGCAGGGCATCAGCATCAACTTCGGCACGTACTTCAGCGAGACCCAGGCACGTGTGGCGGTGCTCGGCAGATCGTCGAGAGAGCCCACGGCGGCCGAGCTGGAGCGCATGCGCGCGGTGGTGGACACCGCGATGCGCGCTGGCGCCATGGGGATGACGACCGCCCTGATCTATCCGCCGAGCAGCTACGCGACCACGAACGAGTTGATCGAGGTGGGGAAGGCGGCGGGGCGGTATGGCGGTCTGTATGCGAGCCACATCCGCGGCGAAGGGAAGGAGGTCGTGCAATCCGTGGAGGAGGCGATCAGGATCGGCGAACAGGCGGGAATGCCTGTCGAGATCTTTCATCTGAAGGTTGCCTATAGGCCCGGGTGGGGCATTCTCATGGATTCCGTGCGGCGCGTGATCGAGGCGGCGCGGGCGCGCAACGTGGACGTTGCGGCGGACATGTACGTCTACACCGCTGGCGGCACGGGACTCGAGGCGACGATTCCGAGCTGGGCGTTCGACGGCGGAATGGACTCGCTCGTTGCACGGCTTGCGAGCCCCGCCACGCGCGCGCGCCTGAAGGCCGAGCAGCGCAGCGGAGTCGCCGGCTGGTGGAACATCATCGAGGCCGCGGGCGGATGGGGCGGCATCGTGCTCGTGAACGCGCGCAATCCGCAGAACGACCGGTTCAACGGAAAATCCATCGCACAGATTGCCACGGAGCTCGGAAAGGATCCCGCGGATGTCGCGTTCGATTTCGTATCACAGGGCAAAGGCCGAGTCATGGCGCTCTACCACATGATGGGTGAGCAGGACATCGAAACGGCGCTGCGTTTCCCGTGGACGAGCATCGGCAGTGATGCGGGTGCCGCCGCGACGCTTGGTGCAGCGGACGATCTCGGTCTTCCGCACCCGCGATCGTACGGCAATGCCGTCCGCGTCATCGCGAAATACGTGAAGGAGCGTGGCGTGCTCACGCTGGAGGACGCCGTGCGCAAGATGACGTCGTGGCCCGCGACGCGATATCGGCTTGCGAGTCGCGGGACCATCAAGGAAGGCAATTGGGCCGACGTCACGATCTTCGACCTCGCCACGCTTCAGGACAAGGCGACGTACGAGCATCCCACGGAGCTTCCGACGGGCATCGAGTGGGTGCTCGTCAATGGCGCTGTGACGATCGACCATGGCCGGCACACCGGTGTGACCGCCGGGCGCGTGCTGTATGGGCCCGGCAAGGACATTTCTTCGAGCTCGAGGTAAGGTGCGGAACTACGCTCTGAATTCACGAACCGTGGCCGCCACGCGTCGCGCGATTGCCGTGCTGTTGCTTTCCGCCGCGCCGGTTGCGGCACAGCGCGCGCCCGACTTCGCCGCCTTCGACCGATATGTCGACAAGGCCGTTCGTGACTGGAAGGCGCCGGGCCTGGCCATCGCCGTCGTCAAGGACGATTCGCTCGTCTTCGCCAAGGGCTACGGCGCCATCGAGCTCGGGAAGCCAGCACGCGTCAACGAGCACACACGATTCGCAATCGGTTCCACGACGAAGGCCATGACCTCCGCCGCGCTGGCCATGCTCGTGGACGAAGGCAAGCTGCGGTGGGATGACAAGGTCATCGATTACATCCCCGACCTGCGGCTGTACGACGCCTATGCCACGCGCGAGCTCACGATTCGTGATCTCCTCTCGCACCGCACCGGCCTGCCGGGCACCGATCTATTCTGGGGCGTGGAAGAGAACATCCGTCCCTTCAACGATGTCATACATCGCCTTCGATACATCAGGCCGACTTCTTCGTTCCGCTCGACTTGGACATACCAGAATGTCATGTATGCGATGGGCGGCGCGGTCATCGAGCGCGTCTCGGGCAAGCCGTGGGACGTCTTCATTCGGACGCGAATCTTCGCCCCGCTCGGGATGACGGAGTCCGAGGCCCTGGTGACGGACATTCGCGGCAAGGCGAACGTTGCCGTTCCGCACTCACAGATCCGCGATACCGTGCGTGCCGTGCCAATCAGGTCCACCGACGGCGTGGCGCCGGCCGGCTCGGTGTGGTCGAGCGTCTCGGACATGTCGAAGTGGATGCGCTTCATGCTGGACAGTGGACGCGTGGGCACGACACGCCTCATCACGCCCGCAAACTTTCGCGAGTTGGTCGCGCCGCAGATGCGCGCGCCCATCGGCCAGTATCCCGCTCTCGAGCTCGCGGCGCCGCACTTCTTCACCTACGCGCTCGGCTGGTTCGTGCAGGACTATCATGGACGAACCGTGTGGATGCACACGGGCAGCATCGATGGCATGAGCGCCATCATCGGCCTCCTCCCGGAACAGCGCGTGGGCGTTTACGTGCTTGGCAATCTCGATCATGTCGAGCTCCGTCATGCGCTCATGTATCAGGCATTCGATCTCTACGGATCGGGGCCCTCGCGTGACTGGAGCACGGATCTCGCGGCGTTGCTTGCGTCAAAGCGCGGACCACGGGTCGCCTCATCCACGGCGCCGCACGTGGCGACCACGAAGCCATCGCTGCCGATCGAGCGCTACGCCGGCACCTACGTCGATTCCGCCTACGGGAGCATCGTCGTCACTGCGACAAGCGGCGCACTGAGCGCGCGATTCGAGAAGCTCGATCTCGGTATGCTGGAACATTGGGACTATGAGAGCTTTCGCGGCCGGCCTCCCGCGCACGTCGAAGAAGTCACGCCACTCACGTTTCAGGTCGACGGCACGGGCGGTGTCGCCGCCGTTCGCGCCTTCGGCGCAACATTCACTCGCGTCACGGACACGCCGTCACGATGACATCCACGACCGCGCGGCTCATGTGCTCCAATCGTCTCTCACGACGTGTACTCGTTGTGAATGCGCTGCTGCTCTTAGTCGCGTTTAGCGATGCGGGCGCACAAGCCGCCGCCGCCGCACCGGCGCGCACGCCGCTCGAATTCGAGAAGACCGAGGTGATGATTCCCATGCGCGACGGCGTGAAGCTCCACACGCTCGTCTATACGCAGAAGGGTATCACGGAGGCGCGGCCCATCATTCTCAATCGCACGCCCTACGGCATTGCCGGCACCGCACGCGTGATGAATGGCTCGTTCGCCGAGCTGGCCGACGAAGGCTACGTCTTCGTGTTTCAGGACATTCGCGGCCGGTTCACGTCCGAGGGACAATTCGTCATGCTGCGTCCGCCGCGCGACCGAAAGGCGGCCGGCGCCGTCGACGAGAGCACGGACACGTATGACACCATCGCATGGCTGATAGCGAACGTGCCGGCGAACACGGGCAAGGTCGGCATGCTCGGCGTGTCGTACCCGGGCTGGCTGACCGTGATGGCGATGCTCGATCCGCATCCCGCGTTGAAGGCCGTGTCACCACAGGCGTCGCCCGAGGACATGTTCATCGGCGACGACTTCCACCACAACGGCGCGTTCCGTCTGAGCTACGGCTTCGAGTATGCCGCCATGATGGAGGCCGGCAAGGAGATCAAGGCATTTCCGTTCGACAAGCCGGACCTGTATGACTGGTATCTCGACGTCGGCTCCCTGGCGCACATCGACGAGCGCTACCTGCACGGCAAGATTCCCACGTGGACCGACTTCGCCACGCACGCGAGCTACGATGCGTTCTGGAAGCGGCAGGCCGCGTCGCCGTATCTCACGAGCGTCAACGTGCCGACGCTCAACGTCGCAGGATGGTGGGATCAGGAGGATTTCTTCGGGCCTATCAAGATCTACGAGACGCTCGAGAAGCACGACACCAAACACCTCAATTATCTCGTCGTAGGCCCATGGAATCACGGCGGATGGAATGCCGCCACCGGCCAGAAGCTCGGCGACGTGGACTTCGGCAGCGCGACGTCGGCCTACTTTCGCAAGAGCATTCAAGCGCCCTGGTTCGCGTATTGGCTCAAGGGCAAGGGGACGCTAAATCTCGCCGAGGCGACGACGTTCGAGGCGGGGTCGAACGCGTGGCAGTCACATGACAGTTGGCCGCCGAAGGCGGGCGTCTCGGCGCGAAAGCTTTACCCGCAGGCGAATGGCGTTCTGTCATTCGACGCACCGTCGCAGAAGGGCGAGGCGTTCGACGCGTATGTCTCCGATCCGGCCAAGCCGGTGCCGTATCGCCCGCGGCCCATTCTTCCCTCGTTCATGCCGCCATCCACGTGGTCGCGCTGGCTCATGGACGATCAGCGCTTCCTGAACGGCAGAAACGACGTGCTGAGCTGGCAGACACCGCCGCTCACGGAGGACGTTGCGATCGCCGGCGCCATCACGGGGCATTTGTTCGCTGCCACGTCAGGCTCCGACGCGGATTGGGTGGTCAAGTTGATCGACGTCTATCCCGACAACTATTCGGCGGACCCGAAGCTCAGCGGATACGAGCTGATGGTGGCGAACGACGTCTTTCGCGGACGATTCCGGAAGGGCTTCGACAAGCCGACAGCGATCGAGCCGAATCACGTAGAGGAGTTCACGGTCGATCTCCACACGCAGAGCTATCGCTTCCTGAAGGGCCACCGCATCATGGTGCAGGTGCAGAGCAGTTGGTTCCCTCTCATCGATCGCAATCCGCAGACGTTCGTGCCGAACATCTTCGCGGCGCCGGACTCGGTGTTCAAGGCCGCCACGCAGAAGATCTATCGCGCCTCGGGCAAGGCGACGTACGTCGAAATCCCCGTCGTGAAGAGCGCGGCGCCAATTCCCTAGCGCGAAGGCGACCGCTCAGCGGCCGATGGCCTGGAGCTCGACGAGCAGGCAACGGTCCTGCACCACGTCGATTCCCGCGCGCGCAAAGCGCTCGGCCGCGGCGTCATTGCGAATGCCGAGCTGAAACCACACCGACGCGGGGTGCTTGGACAGGATGTCGTCCACGTGCTGGTCGATGTCGCGCGGGCGCCGGAATACGTTGACCATGTCCACCTGTCCCGGCACGGCCGAGACCGTGCGCACGACGGGCTCGCCGAGAATCTCCGTGACGTCGGGATAGTAAACGGGCACGGGGACAATCGCGTATCCAGCGCGCTGCGCGTACTCGGGCACGTAGTACGCCGGCTGGCCGGTCTCTTCCGTCTTGATGCCGAGCACCGCTATGCGGTGAGTACGTCGAAGGAGGCGCTCGATGCCGGCGTCATCATCGATCAGATGCGTCCGCCAGTCCACCGCCGTTGCGGGTGTATCCGGTGTCGTCATGAGATCAGTAGTGAAGACCAGTACCCGGTATCCGGCACTCGGTAAAACAGCGTATCCGGTACGAACCATCAACCTAACGACAGACCAAGACAACGAGCGACGTCCGACGAAGGCCGCCTTCTACCGGATACCCGCTACCGAATGCCGGATACAGAGTACTTGAGTCCCTCCGGGTACTGCTGCTGCGTCGTCACTTGTGAAGTGTACTTGTCCGCCGAATGCTCTGTCCGGCTAGATTTCTCTTCGCAACGAACGGAGCTGTCCCACAGATGCGAATGCTTGTTCTTGGCGCCGGACTTCAGGGCTCGGCGTGTGCATACGACCTGCTTCAGAACCCCGATGTGAAGCAGGTGCGGCTCGCCGACCTTCACTTCGATCACCTGCCGCCGTTTCTCCGGCCGCTCTCGGGCGAGCGGCTGATTCCGACCACGCTCGACGTACGCAACCGCGATGCGGTGCTGGCCACGATGCGCGAAAGCGACGCGGTCATGAGCGCCATCCCCTACTACTTCAACCTCCAGCTCGCTCAGTGCGCCGTGGAGGCCGGAGTCCACTTCTGCGACCTTGGCGGCAATACGGACATCGTCTTCAAGCAGAAGGCGCTGGCGTCCGAGGCGGCCGCGAAAGGAATCACGATCGTTCCGGACTGCGGCGTTGCGCCGGGAATGGTGAACATCCTCGCGCAGCACGGCATAGAGCAGCTCGACACCGTGAGCTCGGTGCGCATCTATGTCGGCGGCCTGCCACAGCACCCCGAGCCGCCGCTCAACTATCAGATCGTCTATTCGCTCGAAGGCGTGCTGGACTACTACACGACCCATTCGTGGGTCGTGCGCGACGGCAAGCGACAGCAAGTGACGGCGCTCTCCGAGCGCGAGACCGTGGAGTTTCCCGCACCTGTCGGCGCGCTTGAGGCGTTTCATACCGCGGGCGGGCTTTCGACGATGGCGTTCCGGTACGAGGGGAAAATTCCGACGATGGAGTACAAGACGCTTCGCTATCCCGGACACGCGCAGGTCATGGAAGCCATCCGGGATCTCGGCTTGCTCGATCTCGACGGCGTGGAGGTAAAGGGATGCACCGTGGTTCCGCGCGATCTCTTCGTGCGCGTGGTCGGTCCCAAGCTCACGAAACCGCATAGCAAGGACGTGCTCGCGCTGCGGGTGATCGTGTCGGGCACCAAAGCGGGCGCGCCGGCCACACGACGCTTCGATCTCATCGATCGCTACGACGAGAAACACGGCATCAGCGCGATGATGAGGACGACGGGCTACTCCCTGTCCATCACGGCCCAGATGCAGGTGCGCGGCCTGGTGCGTCCTCCCGGAGTATGGACGCCCGACGAGTGCATGCCATCCGCGGACTACATCGCCGAGCTGCGTGCGCGCGGCATGGATCTACGCGAGAGCGCGTGACAGATCCGCGACGCCTCTGCGTCAGCGGATGAAGTTCGCGAGCGTCGCCCCCATGGCGTCCATGGTGGCCTTCGCGTTGCCCCGATCGTTGCCGTTGTAGAGGAACGCGAACGCGATGATCTCTCCGTCGCGGGCGGTGACGTACCCACCGAGACCGGCAACGGTGTTGGTCGTACCCGTCTTCGCGTGCAGGTTGCCTTCAGCGGGCGTACCACGCATCCGTCGACGCAACAGCTCCGATTCCCCGGCCACCGGCAACGAGCCGTGAAACGCCGACGACCATGGCCCACGGTGCGCATAGCTCAGCAACTGCACCATGAGACGCGGGGTGAAGTAGTCCAGCGTTGAGAGTCCGGAGCCGTCGAACACGCGGATGGCCTCCGGGTCGCCGGCTACTTTCGTGCGGACGAAGTTCCGAAGATTCGCGAGTCCGGTTTCCGCCGTTCCCCGACCAAGCGGCGAGCTGGCGCGCGACGCGTCCCGAAAGAGCAGCTCCGCCACGATGTTGATGCTCTCGCGATTCATCTCGGAGACGATCTGGGCAAGCGGCGGCGATGCGACGCCTGCGACCTTCGTGGCAGCGGTCGGCGTCGCGCCGGGCCGGACCTTTCCTGTAACGGTGACGCCAGCGTTCTGTAGCGCTGCGTTGAGTGCTCCCGCCGTAAACAACGCCGGATCATCCACCACGAGCGAGTATTTCAGCGGACCACTGAGCGCCCCGATGGTGCCGCTCACGTCGATGCCGCCGTCGGCCGCGCGCCGTGCGATGATTCGGCCCCCGCGACCACCCGTGAGACGCACCTTGCTGCGCAGGGGAATCGTCGTGCTCACCGGCTCGAGCGTCACCTGCGCCACCTTGCCCGCCGGACTCACCACCACCCACACGAGATTCTCGTTCAGCGACAGCGCCGACACGCGCGCAGCGTATGCGGCGCCGAGGTATGTGGTCTTCCATCCGTCGGGAATGCGCTTGTCGTCGAAGACCGTCTCGTCGTACACGAGATCACCCGCGACCTTCTTCACCCCAGCCGCAACGATCGACTGCGCGAGCGTCGCCATGGGGAGATTAGCGTCTCTGAAGAACCGCGCGGACAGCGATGGATCGCCGTCGCCGCGAAGATAGAGATTGCCCTGCACGGTGCCATCGGTGCCCACCGGACCATCGCGCAGGACGTCGGTGGAAAACGTGTGATCCGGGCCGAAACGGTCCAGCGCCGCGGCGGTGGAGAACAGCTTCATCGTCGACGCGGGCTGCATCATCTCGCTCGCGTTCTGCTCGAACAGCGTGTCTCCACGCGTGAGCGACACCACCATCACGCCGAAGTGACCACCGCGCACTCGGCTCGTGATCATGGTCGACAGGTCGGTGCTGAGCGCCTGCGTGCCGTTGGGCGAAGTCCATGCTGGGGCGGCGGGCTCGCGCCGGCTGGTACGCCGTGGCTTCGGCGCGGTGCGGCGCGTGCGCTTCGGCGGCTTCTTTCGGAGGCTGGCCTGATGGACGACGCTCTCGCCAGCGGACTGTGGCGTTGGGGCGAGCGCGGCGCGCCCGTCGGCAAGCGGTACCAGCGCCGCGAACGCGCACAGGGCCAATGAGACCGTACACCGAACGATGCGCGGGCGATTCCGGGAATGATCCATCACCCTGAGAAATGGCAACTCGCGTTCCAGTAGCTTGGAGGCGTGGGTTCCGGCGCCCGGGGAGGGCGGTACCTGCAATCTAGCGACGAGACCGACCCTTCCGGGTCACGTCTCATGCAGCGCCCAGCTGAGCGCAGCGTCGTAGTCGCGGAAGACTCGCACGTTCTGACCCGCCATCTCCGAAAAGGTTGCGTACATGCGGGCAATGCCGAATTGGACGTCGCGCGCGACGACCAATGCGCGGCGCGAGGCATTGCTGAAAACGCCCAGGTCCGCCGCCGCTTCCACCGCCGTGCTGCCCATGTCGAACTCTTCGACTTCGCGCAGATCGCCGATCTGCGAAAACGCGGGATCGAAAGCGGGGTCCGCGGCCATCTTGAGGTAGTGCTCGAGAAGCTCGGACGCAGTGAACTTCCCCCATACGCGGCCTCTCACGATTCGAGCGCCGACGTCGACGGTGAACGTTTCCGGCATGGGCCACCTCCTCGTGGGATGCCGCGCCCTGGGCGCGAAGTCGGCTACACCTTCAGGATGATGTTCCGCTTGTAGAGCCAGGACAGGATCGCATACCAGAACAGCACGAACACGATGGCAAATGCGAGGGACGCGTTGATGGGATCGAGCCATGGTGTGAACAGCGTCTCGTAGATGCCCTGCTCGAGCGACATGCGCCGACCATCCTTCGTCACCTTGAAGATGGAGTAGATCAGGCGAGCCAGGATTCCCGAGCCGACGAACGCCGCGATCGGGTTCACGCCGTAGATGACGAAAAACTTCGTCCATCCGCGCACCTTGTGGAAATCGACGATCCACATGACCGTCGCGAGTGCGATGCACGCCATGCCGCCCGTGAAGAGGACATACGAGCTGGTCCACAGGCTCTTGTTGATGGGAAACACCCAGTTCCACATGAGGGCGGCCATCATCCCCAGCGCGCCCGCCGCGAAAAGTCCGGCGAGACGCTCGGGCAGCGGCTTCCGCTCGGCGATCCAGCGCCCCGCGATGTTGCCGAGCATGGCCGTCGCGATTGCAGGAATCGTGGAGAGAATTCCCTCCGGATCCCACGTCTTGCTGGACGCCCAGATGTGATTGCCGAGCCCGAAGCGCGTCCAATCGAGCACCACTCTGTCGACCCATGCCTGCATCGTGCGCGGCGGCATGTTCAGCAGCAGTGCGCCGATGGTGCCTTCGCCGGGCACCGGCAGCGCCGTCATCACGACCCAATAGGACAACAGCAGGCCCGCGATGATGGCGACTTGCTGCCTGAGCGTCGTGCGCTGCGTGAGCAGCGCCGCGCAGAGATAGGCGATGCCGATGCGCTGGAGCACGCCCATGATGCGCCAGTGCATGAGCCGGTCGGCGATGCGCTGAAGGAACGACGGGTCCGGGACGCCTGCGACGTCGCCCCATGTGAAGTAGGGGAACCCGTTCACCAGCAGGCCGAACACGAAGATCAGCACGCCGCGGCGGATGATCTGAGCGCGGATGGCGCGTTCGTCGTCGCCGCGCTCGCGGCGCGCCGACAGGGAGAGATAGGTGGTGATGCCCGCGATGAAGAGGAAGAACGGGAAGACGAGATCGGTCGGCGTCCATCCGTTCCACGTCGCGTGCTCGAGCGGTTCGTAGATGTGCTCCCAACTGCCCGGATCGTTCACGAGCAGCATGCCCGCCACCGTCATGCCGCGGAACACGTCCAGCGACAGCAGGCGCTCGCGAACCGGTTTCGCTGCGAACGAATCGAAGGTGCGCGGAATGGAGGAGAGAGTATCAGACATGGGGGAAGTCTCAGTAGGACGATAACGGTACCTCGCGCCGGGCCTTTGTCGAGCCCGCATCGCCACTTTCGGCCCCCGGGCAGCCTGTACAGATTCAAGCAACACGCCCGCACGGAGGGTACCGCATGCGTCGCAAGATCGTTCGTGATGGAGTCATCGCCGGCATACTCGGCGCCACGGCCGTGGCTGTGTGGTTCCTCGGCGTGGACGTCATCTACGCGCACGCGTTCCGCACGCCGACGGCGCTGGGGAAAGGGCTGCTGCGCCTGTTCGGCCCGCCCACCGACGACAGCGTGTTCATGCTCGTCGCGGCGTATACGGTGTTTCACTACGTGGCGTTCATCGCCGCGGGGCTGCTGGTGTCGGTGATCGTGCACTGGGCGCAGACGCAGCCCACGGTGCTGGCGGGCGCGCTGATGCTCTTCGTCGCGTTCGAGATCGGCTTCTACGGACTGAGCTCGGCGCTGGAGGAATCACCGTTTCTCGGCGCGCTCGGCTGGGCGCAGGTGGCGACGGGCAATCTCATCGCGGCGCTGGTGATGGGGACGTACATGTGGCGAACGCACCCGGAGCTCAAATCCGAGCTGGATTACGCGCTGGCGGGAAAGGAGTAGGTTTCGGGCCCTTGCGTCGGGTGCGGTTGAGCATTTTCACATTCTTTGACTTGAACGATCCGAAACACCGTCCGGGAAGCACTGATAAACGCAGTCGCGCACGCCGACTACTCGCACCGCGGCGCGCCTTTTTTGATGACCGACTCGAGATCGAGAATCCGGGGTTGCTCCCCTCCGGCCTCACGGTCGAAGATCTCAAGCGCGGGGTGTCGAAGCTGCGCAATCGCGTCATCGGCCGCGTCTTCCACGCACCCGGTCTGATCGAGCAGCGGGGGAGCGGCGTTCAGCGGATGATCGTCGCGTGCCGCGAAGTGGGGTTGGCGCTGCCGCGGCTCGAAGAAATCGCTACACGCTTCCGGGTGACCATCTACACAGAGCGCGTGTCGCAACCATTGGTCGAGACGACGGACCAGACGATCCTGGACGAACTCTCGGACGGTGAGGCCGACTGACGAGCGAGATCGCCGCGGTCATTTGCCTCGCCTTCCTTGGTACTTTGGGTGAGCCTTTTACTCTCGCAAGGCATACTTCTCAGAGTACGCCCGCAAGAACACTTCATCCTGGCACAGGCAACGCCCCGACGAGAGTTTGGCTGCCGGAGAATTCACCTCCGCCACAGTATTTCCATCAACTGTTAGCCGAAGCAGATCGATCTCCGAACGCGCAGGAAGTCGCGGAGCACGAAGCCCACCAGCGTCGCTGACGAGCTCCGCGGCGAGAAGGATGCCCGCGAGCGCTGACTGGAAGGCCATTGGTACTTCCGCAGGGCGCCCGTTCGCGAGACCGCCACCAAGCCTGAACACGAGGCCACCGCACAAGGCGCCCACATAAAACTCATCGAGACTCGCATTTTCGAACCTGAACAGTTCGTGAGGCTCGATTGAGCGGCGCGCAGCGATGCGTTCGATGAATGCGCGTCCTACTGGCCCGCCGCTATGTAAAAGCACTCGTACTTCCATGAGTTCGTCAACGGTCGTACAGCCCAACGCTTCGGCATACAGCTGATCTCGATTCTTGGTTGGTCCAGTGGGGTGGTAGAGACACGCCACACAAGGCCCGTCGCCAATGAACGTGTGACGGGACACGCCAAGATTCTCCGGTTGAGTCCACGCATTCGCAATCCATCGGGGCAGCGCAGCTTGCACAGCTATGCGATCCTCGGCGCTGTCAAGGGCAAGGAGTACTCGCTCCAAACGGTAGTTCGCGCGCTCATTCAAGTACGCCGCCCACGACTCTGGGTGCCCGAGGGCGACAACATCGTTACCTGTCGTGGTTACTGCGGCCATTTCCTCGGTGGCCATTTCAACTTTTGTCCGACCGACGGCTCCCTGATGGGAAAGCACATATCTCTGCACGTTGGTGAGATCCACCATCTCGGGATCTATGAAGTGTAGAGTGCCATGAAGCGAAGGAGTTCGGGATAGAGCCCATACCACTGCATTGCCAATCGCGCCGACGCCGACCAGAAATGTTTCTCCTATCGAGACGTACGGAGGCTCAGTCCTCTCACCGGCAGGATGCGCCAAAGCGTCCCGCGTCAGTTTCAGGTCGACGACCGAGAAGCAAAGCGTTCCACCATCCCCACGCGCGCTCAGTCCGGTTCCGGTATCGGTATCAAGGAAGTCGCGAAATACGGCCTGAAAAACAGCAGAGGCACCGAAACAAGCCGCAGCCCCGGCCCCGTAAGGATTCTCCGTCTGCCCAGATCCAACCGGGTCGACATTTGAAATGGATGCTAGCCACTCCTGCGACCCGATGTAAAACTGTTGTTGAAGTATCGACGTTTCACTGACGTACGAGGGTTCCGTCGGCGTCTGGCCAATTACCAGGAGCGCGGTAGCTCCTTGAATCTTGGAATCGATCTCAATGAGCGGATTGATTCCGCTTGCCCTGTTGCTCAGGCGCTCTCTCAGAGCATGCTGCTTCCCAGCAAGTTCACCTGAAGCGAAGTTCGTGCTATCCGCAGCTAGAGGTGCCAAGGAGATACGGGGATAGAGCCTGGCGAGAAGGTCAACGCATAGATCAAGTGTGCTTCGAGCTTCCGGAGAGGTTGCCGCGGAATAATCCCATGCGATTCCGACGACGCGCGATAGCAGATGTGTGCGGATTGCTTCGCTGTTGGCGTTCTTCAGTAGCGATCCCGCGGACAGTGCGGCTTTGTCAAAGAAATTGGCGAGTGCCACAGTTACTCCTCGGTGATGTCAATCAGCGTCGCAGCCTCGAGCGCCGACAGCTTCTGCCATTGCGCATCTGGCCGCATGCGATATACGACCGCTGCTCCAAGAGAGAACTCGCTGGCCGCGTAGTCCGGTATCACGATGGAGAGACCGCCCTCACGGGTCATGACGGGAAAGTCCTCGTCGGTGTCCGAGTGATACGCCGCCGCGGGGTGACTGTGGAGTTGGGCAATGATGGTCATTCGGTGACTGTGCAGCCACACGTTCATCGCGAACAGTTCGTCACCCTCGATCAGCACGAGGCATCCGCCGTCGAGACCACCGGCATGCTGCTTGGGTATGTAGGCGGCGCGGACTTCGAACTGCGTTCCGACCGGCTCGCCTACCCAGAACCCAACGCCCTCATGGCCTCGTCGTCCACTTTGGCGAAGGAAGGCGTGTACGTCGTTCACGATCTCCCACGGGACTCGAATGCTTTGAATTGATTCAAGGCCTTCGGGGTCATTGCCTTGATCGGCGGCGGTCATGCGGGAGGCTCGCCCTGCTCGAAGCCGGCAACGTGATGGCCGATCGAGTAGTTCGAGATTGGCTGCACGCCGTACTGATAAATGGTGTTGAGAATGTGAAAGAGCGTGCCCGCGCCAAGACCGCGGTGCAGCAGCCACGAGTCTCCAGTATGCGCAGGATGCTCGTGGTACTCCCGAACGCCCGGAATGCAAAGAAACGGCACTTCGTCCGGACTGTGCGCCTGCATGAGAGGAATTGATCCCGAGAGCTGTGGCATGCCCGGCACTGCGAAGTTCACCACCTGACGGCGTAGCAACGCGGTCGGCAAGTTGCGGTGACGATAGGGCTCGCGAGTGAACGGATCGACGAGTCTGACGGAAGGCGGCTCGAGGTCGTAATTCGTGAAGTCACAATCGACGCCGCAGATGACAGCTGACGGACGAAGTTGTGCAGCAGCGAATATGACAAAGGCGCGCGGAAAGCTGGCCTCGACAAGCAACCACCCGCGGCGGCGATGGTCGGCTTCCCCGCTCCGATAACCTGCGACTTCCGCGTCGAACTTCTCACGTGAGACCGCTGGGTCCACGACCTGTGATCGAGCGTCCGCCAGCACAGCCATGCTCACCGAGGTGTCCCCGGCTCGCCCCTCGTTGCAACGATGGGAGCGCCGTTGACGCCCACGCGCAGCGTCAAGTACAGAATCACGTCGGCCGGAAAATGGAAATCACCCACTTTGCGCGACAGGTCCAAGGGCGTTCCCTTTGCGTCCTTGAGCTCCCAGTCGCTGAGTGAGCGCCCGCCGTTCTTGGTCTGCTTGAGGGCAAGCTCCGCAACCGTCCGAAGCGGGGTCTCCGGGTGGGCGTTGACCACGGTTTCCACACCGTTCACGACCACGACGATGTGACTTTCAGTGAGCTTTGCCATGACGACGTTCTCCGGAGCAGGCGGCCTTTGCGCTTTGCGTCGCCGCGTTACTCCTTCATAGAACGGCGCATCTCCCTCGTCTGTCCACGGTTGCAGGTCGTACCTAGTCGACGCCGCTACCGATAACTAGAACAGATCTTTGGTCGGCCTGCTCCCAATCGGCTGTATGTCCATGTCGATCGTGACGCGTCGGTTCGCGGCATCCTGGGACACGTCATACAACTTGCGCACTTTGTTGATCAGATCGGCGACTTCGTTGTGGGAACGAATGCCGTGTGGATGCCGTTCAGCCAGCATCTGTCTCATGCCGTCCAGCGGCATCAGGAACTCAGCGGCGAAGTCGTTTGCATCCAGTTCCAACTTTCCGGCCCTGGTCAGAGGTCCATTGTTCGCAAGAGTACAGCGCCCAAACCTCAGAAGGCGAGGGGCGATATCCGCACCAAAAAGATCGCCATGAAATGCCTCTCTCCTCTGGAGATGCGGCAACACTTCGCCAACAAGATGGCCGATTTCGTGTGCTACGGTCCAGCGCTGGCGCTGAAGTGGGTCACCGTTCTTGACAAATATCCAACGGTGATCGCCCGCGGCAGTGACGTACAGGCCGCCTGCGAGTGGATCATCATTGGGTTCCTCCTTGTCAATATTCAGCCCCCACTTCGCGGCGAGGTATTCGAGTGCCATGCGATCGGTGAGGTCGTCGAGGAAGCAAGTACTGCAGTCGAGGTAAGACTTGGCGACGCTAATAGGATCCGCAGCCTCCGTTAAGACAGAGACATGACCCAGCGAGTGCAAGCGCCTTCGCAGCCCGTTCACAATGTCGCGAGCTTTTTTCGAGCGCCAGCTGTTCTTCACAGCGCGACTCGCGTCTTTGGATTCAGAGATTCTCGTTCTCATGGGAGACATCGTCTGGACACTCCTGGTTTGAGTCAGAGTCACTCGGCAAGGGCGGGAACTCGTGACGCGCGGCGCGTTTATCCAGGATTTCACCTTTGAGCTTCCCGCTCTCCTGAATGCAGAAATAGTAAACGTCGCACGCGAGAGAGAAGATGGCATTCCGCTCCGCCTGCGTGAGACCCGGTTCGCGAGCAAGAAACGTCGCACGCCAATCAGTCTCCCACAGTGCGACGATGCTGTATTCCTCAAAAGGCGCAAGCTGTCCCCACACAAGCGACTGATGATTGGTCTTGGACCAGTGCTCAAGACGATTATCGTGTTTGCACCGTAGGAACTCGCGAATCTCTTCTGCAAAGTTGCTCGTCACGCGGTGTGTCTCGGAGGCGTCCGCCTGGGCGCGGTCTTTCCCATAGACCGCTTTTTGCTCGGCGACACGCCTGAGCGGCGTCGCGTCTTCGACGCGATCGGGCAAAGATGCCGCTGGGCGTGAAACGCGACCCGAATGTCCGATAGAGGGAATTCGATCTAGCCAGGGATTTGTTTGCCTGGGCGACTTCGGCTCTCCTATTTCCCCGGTCGGACTTGTTGGGGAATTGGTTGGCCCATCGTCGATCTTGCTGTCCTCGAGAGTGTCATCGGAGAAATCCGCGCGGCACACCGCGTCCATATAACTGGATAGCCGCGCACCGAGGAGCTGCCACTCTGGTCGCGTGCGAATCTCCGCATGGCCGAGTCTGCCCACGACGAGGTCTGAGGGAGGAGCTTCCGATCGGCTCCAGGCCCGCTCGACACGCAACAATTCCTCCCCTGAGCGAGTCGGTAGCCGGCCAATGCAGCGGTTGAGGCAACTTGCGTGGCCACTTCGCTCCATGTCCACGTGAATCACGGCAGACCCACCAATCCCGCTATCGGCAGATCTAAAAATGAGAGACCACTCCGCGGCCAGTCGCTCATCTTCAGTCACTGGCGTGAGATTGACCATCTGGCCACCGTCAGAGGCAGACACAAACTGATCAAGCACGAGTACCAGTAGTGCGAAGGAAGCCATATCGCGAGACGCCAAAGAGTCATCTTCCACGTGCTCATCAAGTGCTCGCGCCTGACGAGTACCTGGCCGCGATTCTAGCTCCACTGCCCAAATCTGGCCAACTTCGGGACGGGGACGTGGGTCAGCGAGCGCATGGGCGACTCGGTTCCGCTGCTCGGACAAGTGCTTCCTGACGCTCTCTGATCTCTCGGGTGCCCTGAGACTTACGTACGAGAGAAACCCTCTGGCCAAATAGTCCTGGAGGGCGTCCGATGCTGACGAGTCTTCGGTTCGAAGGCTCGCGAGCGAGCGCGCGCAATCAGGGCACGTTTGCACGTGCGACTCAATATTGGCAGAAAGCTCAGGGTCGGCCTTTCCGCTTTCGTACGCGACGAGTTCGTCGGCTGGCGGGCAATGGCTATGCGGGAATCTACGCATTACGAACAAGCCCTCCGCTGGAGTCGCTGGTACGATCTGCATCGATCGGCGAACTGTTTCCGCTCACCGCATTGTCCCATTCAAGAACTGCGCAACGCATCATTTTGTCCATAAGTGACGGAAATCGAACCGCCGGGAGAGCTATCCGACGTCAGTGAGGAGCCCGCGAATTCTTCCAAGTACCTGTTCCTGATCCTCACTCCCGGCCAGTGCAAGCTCGAGAAACACCGAGCGAATATTGCGCTGCTCATTGTTCACGAGTGACTTTGATACCCCCAAGCGCTCCGCCAGAGCCCTAGTAGCGAGTGCCGGCTCGTCAATCATCAACTTGAGAATCGCCCGCTGAGCGCCGCTGAGGCTGTCGAGGGCCTGTCGCGCCAGTTCGTCGGCGATGATGGGATCCAGCGATGTCGGCAAGGAGACATGCAGGATTTGATCAATACTGACCGATGGACTGTCAGGAGCTTCCTCGTGGAGGACGAATCGCTGTTCAATGGCGACCATGATCTGCGCACCGGTCCACAGGCGGCCAGTACCTGAAACCAGCGAAAAGGAGATCTCAGCCAGATCGGACGACGCGAGTCCAGGTGATTTCCGGCTCCCCGTGGAGTAGTTCGTCAGGGCAATCTTCCGAGGTATGAATTTCACGGCTGTGCGAATCGACGCCGAATCCATGATCGGCGGAGGTTCCTCGACCCATACGTCGAGGCCATATGCGGCCCGGGCTCCGATTCCGGCGAGCGGCCGAAGACGTGCATCGTCGGCCAACACATCAGCCAGGCGACGGCGAACGTTCGAGAGCGTGTCACGGCGGCGTTCGGAGATCGTGAAGTTCAGCAGAGCTTTTTCCAGATATCGCTTCACGCCGGTCGGAAGGATCGCGACAGTCAGTGCTCTTTCAATGGCTCCAGCCTCGACGCCGCGCCGTTGAATGAAATCCTGAACGAGGTCCCAGATACCGACCGCATCCCAGACTCCACTGGGCGAGTAGACGCTGGCCGCGTACCGAGGTTTGATCCGCGCGACAACACAGGCGGTGAGCACGTGCGTCAACCAGGGCCACAACCAACCCTCGAGTTCCCGCGTCGCAAATTCGCGACGCAAGTCATCGATTGATGGTTGTGCCGGTACAGCGGCGGCGAGCCCGGCGATTGGAAGGTCGCGCATTCGTCGGGTCACCCCGGCACCGGCGGGTAAGGGTCAGCCAAACGCGCGCCCGCATGGGCGAGGATTGCAGAGATTGCCGGTTCGGGAAGCCAGCCGAGCGGCTTGCATCGGATCAGGTCTGCAATCCTTATCACGAGACGATTATCAAGTTCAAAGATACCGTCCTTGTTGAACGCCGGCAGACTGCCTTTCGAGCTGAAGATCCATTTTCTTGTCCGGAGGAGCGCTTGAGCAGCCGGACTACCGGGAGTGCCCCACTCGGGCTTCCAGCTCAACCGCGCGGACAGCGCTACGTGCTGCTCCAAGGCAATGGCTGACCGGGCGTGAATGGGAGAAACAATCACCAACACCATCGGGCGATTGAGTTTGCCAGCCATTGTCCGACGACTCACTCCATCATCCACGGCGAAGACTTGGCCCCGGACGAGCAATGGACGAAGGCGTAAGAGTCGATCTTCGTCTGAATCAACCCCTTCCATAGACACTTTCCGCACAGCGGTGGCAGCATCGCCATAGGAGCGAGAGGTCATCGATTGTGCTCACCTGACCCCTCGTCGCTGGAGTGAGTGCGTTGGATTGATCGGCCATGGGTTATCTGTGGCATCGGCGGAGCCCCGACTGGTCACAAGCGGAATCGACACCGTATTTGAACCACCCATCGGCCACTCTCGTCCACGCGTCCGGCGAACCGCCAGGGTTTGCAACGTTTGTGTAAGAAGGCCGTTGCGTCAGCTCGGGCGTATGCGAACCGCTCGGCGCTAGCGAGTATTGCAGGTTATCTTGGATCATCTCTCGCGGAGCAGAGCATGCGGCGCGCTCTCAAGTCCGCCTGAGCGCGTGTACGAACTCCATCTCGCCCGCTCGGCGCGCAAGGAGCTCCAGCTCGAAGAACGGGTCGGAAGCCTTCATTCCCGATTCCATCACGCTGCGGCTCGCGCCCGGTATCGAGATCCTCCTGTGGTCCCGCACCAAGCCCATCGCGGCTCGGGTCCACCCCGCCCTCACCACTTCAACAACCGATGGCCGACCTCGACTCGGAAGCCCTCGACTTCCGAGCAGCTTCCGAGTCGTTCGCGTCGGTTCCCAGGCTCACCAGAGATAACCTCGTCAAATTGCACCTGATGATGAACCATCAAGGGCGTCGAGCGCCAACCGTTTGAGGAATGCTCTACTTCGCCCGCGACCGATCGTCGTCCTCTGCAGATGCATGGATCCCGGCGCGCCGCTGTGGCCTCACGTCGCGCGCTACGCGCACGCGACTCGCCCGGCTGGTCGAGAGCAGTCTCCTGGGCGAAGTTTGTACCGGGCCGCAGGATCCGAAACGACGCTACTTCCGCATGCAGTAATCGAGGACGAACAACGATGGCATTGAAGAAGTCGCAACTCTACTCCTCACTCTGGCAGTCGTGCGACGAGCTGCGCGGCGGCATGGACGCGTCGCAGTACAAGGACTACGTCCTGACGTTGCTGTTCATGAAGTACGTCTCGGACAAGTACGCCGGCAAACCGGGCGCGCTGATCGTCGTCCCGAAGGGCGGCGGCTTCGCCGACATGGTGGCACTCGCAGGCGACAAGGAGATCGGCGACAAGATCAACAAGATCATCGGCAAACTCGCCGAGGCGAACGATCTCAAGGGAGTCATCGACCAGGCCGACTTCAACGACGAGGGCAAGCTCGGCGCCGGCAAGGAAATGCAGGACCGCCTGTCGAAGCTGGTGGCGATCTTCGATGGTCTCGACTTCCGCGCCAACCGCGCCGAGGGCGACGACCTGCTCGGCGACGCCTATGAGTACCTGATGCGCCACTTCGCCACCGAGAGTGGCAAGAGCAAAGGGCAGTTCTACACGCCGGCCGAAGTGTCGCGCATCATGGCGCAGGTCATCGGGCTGGATCAGGCGGTCACGATGGATCAACCGACGGTGTACGATCCGACCTGCGGCTCCGGCTCGTTGTTGATCAAGGCGGCGGACCAGGCTGCGACTACGAAGCTTGCGATCTACGGCCAGGAGATGGACGTCGCCACGTGGGCGCTGGCGCGCATGAACATGATTCTGCACGGCCATCCCACCGCGGAGATCTGGCGCGGGAACACGCTCGCGGCGCCGCACTTCAAGAACAGGGACGACAGTCTCAGGACGTTCGACTTCGCGGTTGCCAATCCGCCGTTCTCGTCGAAGGCGTGGTCGAGCGGTCTCGATCCGGCGCAGGACGAGTTCAAGCGGTTCGAGCTCGGGGTCCCGCCGGCGAAGAATGGCGACTACGCTTTTCTGCTGCACTTGGTCAAGTCGCTCAAGAGCAAGGGCAAGGGCGCGATCATCCTGCCGCACGGCGTGCTGTTCCGCGGCAACAAGGAAGCGGACATCCGCAGGAATCTCGTGAGCCGCGGCCTGATCAAGGGGATCATCGGCCTGCCGGCGAACCTCTTCTACGGCACCGGCATCCCGGCGTGCATCGTGGTGATCGACAAGGAGCACGCGCATGCGCGGACGGGCATCTTCATGATCGACGCGAGCAAAGCTTTCCTCAAGGACGGGAACAAGAATCGCCTGCGCGCGCAGGACATCCACAGGATCGTGGATGTGTTCAACCGGCAGATCGAGCTGCCGCGCTACTCGCGCATGGTACCGGTGGCGGAGATCGCGGACCCTGCCAACGATTACAACCTCAACATCCCACGGTACGTCGACTCCAGCGAGCCCGAGGACCTGCACGACCTCGACGCGCACCTGAACGGCGGCATCCCCAACGGCGACATCGATGCGCTCGGCGACTATTGGAGCGTTTTTCCAGGGGTGCGTGAGGCGCTGTTCAAGAGCAACGGTCGCGCAGGGTACAGCGACGCGGTGCTCGACGCGTCGCGGGTGAAGCCAGCGATTCTCGAACACGCCGAATTCAAGGCGTTCGCCGCGCGAGTCGCCGCCGTGTTCCAGGGATGGCGCACGGCGCACGAGCCAAGGCTCAAAGCCCTGAAAGTGAACGACCTTCCGAAGGCGCTCATGAATACGCTTTCGGAGGATATCCTCTCGCACTTCGCCGGCTTGCCGCTGATCGATCGGTACGACGTCTATCAGCGGTTGATGGACTACTGGGCGGAGGTGATGCAGGACGACGTGTATCTGATCGCGGCCGACGGCTGGGTGGAGGCGGCGAAGCCGCGCGGCATCGTCGAGGACAAGGAGCGGAAGATCAAGGAGACGCCCGATCTCGTCATCAAGCGCAGGAAGTACAAAATGGATCTCGTTCCGCCAGCCTTGGTCGTCGCATTCTGGTTCGCAAAGGAGCAGGCCGCGATCGAGGCACTTCAGGCCAGACACGAGACGGCCGCGCGCGAGCTGGAGGAGTTCGTCGAGGACAACACAGGCGATGAAGGACTTCTCGCCGATGCGGTGAACGAAAAAGGCAAGGTCACCAAGGGCGGCGTGAAAGATCGGCTCAAGGGCATCGAAGACGAGCCGGAAAGCGAGGAGGAGCGTGATGTGCTCGCGCGTTGCCTGGCCCTAATCGAAGCCGAGTCGGGAGCGAGCAAGGCGGTCAGCGAAGCGCAGGCCGCGCTGGATGTGAAGCTGCTGGCCCGGTACGGAAAGCTCACCGAGGCCGAGATCAAGGCGCTCGTGATCGAGGACAAGTGGCTCGCGAGTCTGCGCGTGGCGATCGAGGGCGAGGTGCAGCGGCTCACCCAGCAACTCGCGGGGCGGGTGAAGGAACTCGAGGAGCGATACTCGCAGCCGCTATCGGCGCTGGAGCAGGAACTGGAGGCGTTCAGCGCCAAGGTCGAGGGGCACCTCACGAAGATGGGGCTCGTGTGGCATGAATAGCGACGCGGTACAGGTCAATGACGGCGCGGTGTGCTACCTCGTAGGCGTCGATGCCCATATGCCGCCGGCGGGCTACAGGAGCACGGAGGTTGGAGTCATCCCGCATGATTGGACGGTGGGGACACTGGGCGATACAATCTCTGCTCTGCAAGCTGGAGTTAGCGTCAAGTCAACTGCAGAGGACTTCGTTAATGGGGTTCCAGCCATACTCAAGACCTCTTGTATTGAATCCGGATCATTCTTTCCGGATGAGGCAAAACCTATTGCGCCTAAGGATCGAAAGCGGGCGACACTCAATCCTCGCCGAAGCGCGATCCTCATCAGCCGGATGAACACAATCGACCTGGTCGGCGAGTGCGGGTTTGTGGATCAAGACTACCCAGAGTTGTTCATTCCTGATCGCCTTTGGATGACCCACCTCCGCTCATCGACGGGGGTTTCGCCACGCTGGCTCACTTACGTACTGAGTAGCGCGCCGTACCGCCGCCAACTGCAAACCATCGCTAGCGGTACGAGCGATAGCATGAAGAACATCGCGAAGGGATCACTTCTCGGGTTGCAGGTTGCATATCCTCCTCCTCCGGAGCAGCACGCCATCGCCGAGGCACTGTCGGACGTGGATAGGTTGCTGGGAACGTTGGAGGCGCTGCTGGCCAAAAAGCGGGCCATCAAGCAGGCCGCCATGCAGCAACTCCTCACCGGGAAGACGCGCCTGCCGGGCTTTGACGATGACTGGAAGCGCGCGACTGTCGGCGCTGAATTTCACATTGAACTCGGGAAAATGCTGGATGCAGAAAAGAATGTCGGGGTTCCTAAACCCTTCCTGGGGAATCAAGCGGTTCAGTGGGGATTCATTGATACTAGAGAGCTGGGTACGATAAAGCTTACTCCGTCGGACCTCCATCGTTACCGGCTCGAACACGGCGATCTGCTGGTTTGCGAGGGCGGCGAGATCGGCCGGGCCGCAATCTGGACAGGCGAGCTCTCGGAGTGCTACTACCAAAAGGCATTGCATAGGCTGCGACCGAAGAAGGATTACGATCCGCGCCTGATGCTCTATTTGTTTCGCCATTTTTCAGCTACCGGAGCTCTCCTCAACTACGCGACGCAAACAAGCATTGCTCATCTGCCAAAGGAAAAAATTGAAACGATTCCTATCGTCCGTCCTTCCTCCAGCGAACAAGCCGCCATCGCTACCGTCCTCTCCGACATGGACGCCGAGATCGCCGCGCTCGAAGCACGCCGCGACAAGACCCGCGCCATCAAGCAAGGCATGATGCAGCAACTCCTCACGGGCCGCGTGCGGCTCCTGAAGCCGACATCAGCGAACGCCAGCGCGTGAACACCGTCGGCCAGCGCGAAATCCTCTCTCAGCAACGCGTGATCGCGTTTTTCGAGGATGCGCTCGGCTACGCCTACCTCGGCCACTGGAAGGACCGCGACGGCAACAGTAACGTCGAAGAGGCCGAGTTGACCAAATGGTTGAAGCGACAGGGCCACAGCGACAAGATCATCAGCAAGGTGCTCTTCGAGCTGAACAAGGCCGTCGCGCTCGGCGGCAGCAAGACGCTGTACGACGCTAACCGCGAAGTCTACGGGCTCCTGCGCTACGGCGTGAAGGTCAAGCCCGATGTCGGTGAGCAGAACGTCACCGTTTGGCTCATCGACTGGACCAACCCCGGCAACAACGACTTCGCCATCGCCCAGGAGGTGACGGTGTTCGGCGTCAACGACAAGCGCCCGGACATCGTCCTTTATGTCAACGGCATCGCACTCGGCGTGCTGGAGCTGAAGCGCTCGATCATATCCGTCACCGAGGGCATCAGGCAGAACCTCGACAGCCAGAAGAAGGAGTTCGTCGAGCCATTCTTCACCACGGTGCAACTGCTGATGGCCGGCAACGACACCGAGGGGCTACGCTACGCGGTGATCGACACGCCGCAGAAGTACTGGCTGCGCTGGAAGGAGCTCGAAGCGCATCCGGCCGCCGGCGACAACCCGCTGCTGCGGGAGCTGGGGCAGCTCTGCAACAAGGCTCGAGTACTGGAACTGTTGCACGACTTCCTCGTGTTCGACGCAGGCATCAAGAAGATCTGCCGCCACAACCAATACTTCGGCATTCGCGCGGCGCAGGCGCGCGTAAAGCGGCGCGAGGGCGGCATCGTCTGGCACACCCAGGGCAGCGGCAAGAGCCTGATGATGATCTGGCTCGCCAAATGGATCCGCGAACACGTGACGAATGGGCGCGTCCTCATCATCACGGACCGGACCGAGCTCGATGAGCAGATCGAGAAGTTCTTCCTCGGTGTCGATGAGGAGATCTACCGCACCAGGAGTGGCGCCGATCTGGTGCGGGTGCTCAACGCCAGCGAGGAATGGCTCACCTGCTCGCTGATTCACAAGTTCGGAGCGTCGGATGAAGGCGACATCGACGACTTCCTCGCCGACATCCAGGGCCATCTGCCGAAGGACTTCCGCGCCAAGGGCGAAATCTTCGTCTTCGTCGACGAGTGCCACCGCACCCAGTCCGGCAAGCTGCACGACGCAATGAAGGCGCTGCTCCCCGGCGCGATGCTGATCGGATTCACGGGGACGCCGCTGCTCCGGGACGATAAACGGCGCTCCATCGAAACCTTCGGGCCGTACATCCACACCTACAAGTACGATGAGGCCGTGCGCGATGGCGTCGTGCTCGACCTGCGCTACGAAGCGCGCGATATCGATCAGAGCATCACGTCGCCGGCGAAGGTCGATCAGTGGTTCGAGCTCAAGACTCGGGGGTTGACCGACGTCGCGAAGGCGCAGCTCAAGCAGCGCTGGGGCACCATGCAGAAAGTGCTTTCCGCGCGCGACCGCCTCGAGAAGATCGTTGCCGACATCCTCATGGACATGGCGACACGTGACCGCCTCAGCAGCGGGCACGGGAACGCGATCCTCGTGTCCGGCAGCATCTACTCGGCCTGCCGGTTCTTCGAGATGTTCCAGCAAACCGACTTGGCCGGCAAGTGCGCGATCGTCACGTCCTACCGGCCCGCACCGGCGGACATCAAGGGCGAAGAGAGCGGCGAAGGTCTGACGGAACGGCTCCGGCAATACGATGTCTACCGAAAGATGCTCGCCGCGCATTTCAACGAGCCGGAAGACACGGCGATGCACAAGGTCGAGCTGTTTGAGAAGGATGTGAAGAAGCGCTTCATCGAGCAGCCCGGACAGATGAAGCTGTTGATCGTGGTGGACAAGCTGCTCACCGGATTCGACGCGCCGCCCGCGACGTACCTCTACATCGACAAGCAGATGCAGGACCATGGTCTGTTTCAGGCAATCTGCCGGGTGAACCGCCTGGACGGTGACGACAAGGAGTACGGGTACATCATCGACTACAAGGATCTGTTCCGGTCGCTGGAACAGTCCATCACCGACTACACCGGCGAGGCGTTCGCCGGATACGACCGGGAAGACGTCGAGGGGCTGCTCAAGGACCGGCTCCAGCAGGGGCGGGAGCGACTCGAGGAAGCGCGCGAAGCGGTGAAGGCGCTGTGCGAACCCGTCGAGCCGCCGCGCGACAGCGCAGCGTATCTACGGTATTTCTGCGCCGCGGAGAGCGGGAATGCGGCTCAACTCAAGGAGAACGAGCCCAAGCGCGTTGCCCTCTACAAGCTGGCCGCCGCGTACCTTCGAGCCTACGCCAACCTCGCGAACGAAATGCGCGAGGCCGGCTACTCGGATGCCGACGTGCAGGAGATCAAGCACGAGGTGGATCACTACGAGAAGGTCCGCGAAGAGGTCAAGCTGGCGAGCGGCGACTACGTGGACATGAAGATGTTCGAGCCGGCGATGCGCCACCTGCTCGATACGTACATCCGCGCGGAGGAGAGCGAGAAGCTCTCGGCATTCGATGATATGACGCTGGTGCAGTTGATCGTGGAGCGTGGGGCGCGGGCCGTCGACATGTTACCGGACGGCATCCGCCGGAACGAAGGTGCGATGGCGGAGACCATCGAGAACAACGTTCGGCGGTTGATCATCGACGAGATGGCCGTCAATCCGAAGTACTACGAGCGGATGTCGGAGCTGCTCGACGCGCTGATCGCCGAGCGCAAGCGGCAGGCGCTGGACTACAAAGCGTATCTGGCTCGCCTCGTCGAGCTGACGAAGCAGGTGAGCAATCCGGCGATGCAGACGACCTATCCTCTTGGGATCAACACCGCACCGCTCCGCGCCCTGTTCGACAATCTTCAAGGCGTGGCCGGTCTGGCTGGTATGCTCAGTCGGCTCGGCGTGGTGGCCGAGGTCCGCGTTGGCTCTACCGCCGCCGAACGGGCGGCGTTTGCGCTCGACAAGTCAATTCGCGCGGTGAAGAAGGCGGATTGGCGGGGCAATCGATTCAAGGAGCGCGAAGTTCGGAATGCGGTTCAGTCAGTGCTCGGCGACGATGGAGCGCTGGTCGACACCGTGTTCGAAATCGTGAAGAATCAGCGTGCGTACTAGTTCGCGTCGCCTGGCGATTCTCGGCATGCCGGTCGAGGTGGTCCGGAAGGACATCAAGAACCTGCACGTCGCCGTGTATCCGCCGATGGGCCGCGTGCGCGTGGCGACGCCGCTCCGGCTCGACGATGACGCCGTGCGCGTGGCGGTCATATCCCGCCTCGGATGGATTCGCCGGCAACAAGCCCGGTTTGCCGATCAGGTCCGGGAATCACAGCGCGAGCTTGCGACGGGCGAAAGCATCTACTTTCGTGGTCGCAGGTTCCGGCTGGAAATCATCGAGGATTCGGGGAGCCCGGCGGTTCGCATTGCCACGAACTCACGCATTCAGCTCCGTTGCCGTCCCGGCGCCGATCGCGCCCAGCGCGAAGCGACCCTCAACGAGTGGTACCGGGAGCGCCTGCGAGAGCAGATTCCTCAACTTCTACGCAAGTGGGAACGGAGGGTCGGAGTCGACGTCGCCGAGGTGCGCATCAGGCGCATGAAGACGCGGTGGGGCAGCTGCAATGCCTCGGCGCGCCGGATCTGGTTGAATCTCGAGCTTGCGAAGAAGCCGGCATCGTCGCTCGAGTACATTCTCGTGCATGAGATGATTCACATCCACGAACGGCGGCATAGTGCGCGATTCCGTGAGATGATGGATGTCATGATGCCCGGTTGGCAGTTGCAGCGGGACGAGCTCAACCGCGCCCCGTTATCCCATGAAGACTGGCGCTACTGATCGGGCCTCGGATGCCGTGGTACCGTGCGCCGGGCGCTATACGGCGCGGCCTCTATTCTACGCGCGGCACGCTTCCGTTCCGCCATGCCTTCCTAGAGCCAAGCCCCTCTCGCGGTCCAGGCGTTCCGATTGGCCCCGCGACTGAGCAAATTGCGCCATGCTCGGTTGGTCTAGCTGTCCCGCGGTGGAGCGCGCTCCTGGCAAGGTCAGCGGAGAATGGCTGTTCCGTTCCACGCGGGTGCCGGTGCGTGCTCTCTTCGAGAATCTCGAGGGCGATGCCTCCGTGGTCGACTTTTTGGAGTGGTTTCCCGGCGTCACCCGGGCTCAGGTCGATGCAGTTCTGGAGCACGCAAGCCAAAGCTTGGCGATCCGTGAGACGGTCTGAAACTTCTCGAATTCGCGCGCCCAGCATAGATCGCTCTGGCGTTTAGTGCCGCGCTTGTTCGTCCGGAACGCCGCAGGCCATCCCTACTTCGCCGCTCGCACCGGAACAAAGTCCACCTGCGCACCCGCCGCGCCGTCCTCCGCACCGCGCGCCTGCCAGCGAAAGAACACCACCGAAATGATCGCGAAGAAGAACAGCCCGCCCGGCACCCACATGATGAGCGCGCCGAGAAGCTGATCCTGCATCGGCGTGATCTCCCAGATCCTCGGCGCACTCGCATACGCCGGATAAAGGATGTGATCCGCGTAGCCAATGCAGATCGCGATGAGCGACATCGGAATGCTCATGAGAAACAGATACAGCATCTGCAACGGATACGAGAGCCGCGGCAGCTCCGGCATCGGGCTGAGAATGGGCCACCACATCAGCGTCGCCGCAACCATGAAGCACAGATGCTCCACGATGTGAACGTCGTGATTCGCCATGGCGAGGTTGTACATCGGCGGCAGATGCCACACGGCCAGCACGACGTTGAAGATCAGGAAGCAGCGCCACGGCTGCGTGACCCAGCGCGCGACCGGACCGACACCCCTCCACTGAAGAGCAGGCCGCAATATCCAGCCCGGCGTCGCCATGATGAGCAGCGGCGGCGCGATCAGTGTGAGCACCAGGTGCTGCACCATGTGCGCGCTGAACAAATAGTCGTCGCTCAGGTCGTGCAGCCAGCCGTTCAGCGACAGGAAGATCAGCAGCAGGGCGCCGTAGAAGGTCGCGCGCTGTCCCGTCGTCGGCGTGGGCTCGTGGCCGGCGCGCCAGTGATACAGCGCGCCGAGCCCGGCCAATCCAATCACCGTGCTCGGATGCACGGTGAACTCGGTGAGTGCGATGCGCGCCACGGGATGCAGCAGCAGCGCCACCGGCGGATGCATCAGTTGATGGCGCCGACCCCGATCTTGAGCTTGCCGAAAAGGAACAGCAGTCCGATCAGGGTGGTCATCGCAATGATCAGCGGCCCGGTGAAGAGCACGCGGAACAGCCTGTGATCGTAGCGAAGATGCATGTAGAACAGCACCACGGTCGCGAACTTGAACGCGGACATGATGAGGAGCGACGGCACGAACAGCCGCGACGCGGTGAAGCTGGGGATGTAATAGATCCAGACTTCGACGACCGTGATGAGCGTGAGGATGACCGCGACCTTCCAGTACGTGGACCAGGTCGGATGCTCCTTGTCGATTCCCATTGCCGCGTGATCGACGTGCGCGGCCTCGTGCGTATCGTGAGCCATGTGTCGGAGGCCTACTTGATCAGGTAGACGAGCGTGAAGATCGCGATCCAGACGACGTCGACGAAGTGCCAGTACAGCGCGGCCAGGTCGACGTTGAGCGCATCCTTGGGACCGAGCCCTCGGCGGGCATCGATCGCGAGGAGGGTGAGCAGCCAGAGCACGCCCGCGGTGACGTGCGCGCCGTGGAAGCCGGTGAGCGTGAAGAACGACGAGCCGAACAGATTCGTGCGGATGGTCAGTCCCTCGTGCACGAACGAGGTGAACTCGAAAGCCTGAAAGCCGAGGAACGTCGTGCCGAGCAGCGCGGTCATGAACAACCACAGCTTCGAGTTGCCGAGCAGGCGCTCGCCGAACGTGTGCTTCGGCTGGTCCTTCGTTTCCACGGCCGCGAGCGCGAGCACCATCGCCAGCGACGACATCAGCAGCACGAAGGTGGAGGCGGACGTCACCGGAATGTTGAGGATGGGCTTGAGCGCAGTGGCGCACACCGGCGGGAGACATGCCTCGTGCGGATACGGACCGACGCGGCTGCGCCCCTTGTAGATGAGGTACGTCGAGATGAGCGACGCGAAGAGCATGCACTCGGAGCCGATGAAGGCCCAGATGGCGATCTTCTTGTGGTCGAGCCCCGTCGAGGTCGGAGGATGACCACCGTGCGCGTGCTCGTCGTGCGTGCTGTCGATCGTGGCGGCGTGTGCCATCTTAGTGGGCGTCCTCGAGCGGGGTGAGGACCCACGCGTAAAGTGAAAGAGTCATCAGCAGCGCGCCGCCGAGGATCACGGATAGCGCGAGCGGCATGTTGTTCTCGTGAATGAACAGCAGGCCGCTGAACATGATCACCATCGCGCCGGCGCAGATGAGCGGCTTGATGGTCTGATTCGGCATGGGAATGCCGAGGTCGCGCGCCGACCTGCCGGTGGCCACCTCGATGTGGGCGCCTGACTCCTCGGCCTGGGCGTGCGAGAGCTCTGCATGCTCGTGCGAGCGCATGTCCCACATCGGATAGCGCGACGTCACGCGGGGAATTCGCGCGAAGTTGTATTCCGGCGGAGGAGACGGGATGGACCACTCGAGCGTCCCTGCGCCCCACGGATTGTTGCCCGCAACGGCCCCAGTGCGGAAGCTGCGCCAGAAGTTGATGAGGAAGATCAGCGTGCCGACCATGAGGATGGCCGTGCCGATGCTGCTGATCAGGTTGAACGTCTCCCAGCCCTGGCCGGCCTCGTACGTGTAGATGCGGCGCGGCATGCCGAGCAACCCGGAGTAGTGCATCGGGAAGAACGTCAGGTTCATGCCGATGAACGTGAGCCAGAAGTGCCAGCTCCCCAGCTTTTCACTCAGCAAGCGGCCGGTGATCTTCGGGTAGTAGAAGTAGAGGCCGCCGAAGATGCCCATCATCGAGCCGCCGAAGAGCACGTAGTGGAAGTGCGCGACGATGAAGTACGTGTCGGTCTGCTGGAGGTCGGCCGGTGGCGACGCGTGCATCACGCCGGAGATGCCGCCGATGGTGAAGAGACCCACGAGCCCGATCGCGAACTTCATGGCGGTCGAGAACTGGATGGAGCCGCCCCACATGGTGAAGATCCAGTTGAAGATCTTCACGCCCGTTGGAATGGCGATGAGCAGCGTGGTGACGCCGAACACCGTGTCGCCGATGGCGCCCATGCCCACCGCGAACATGTGGTGCGCCCAAACGCCGAAGCCGAGGAATGCGATGAGCATGGTGGCGTACACCATGACCGGGTATCCGAAGATCGGCTTGCGCGAGAAGGCAGGGATGATCTCCGACGTCAGCCCGAACGCCGGCAGGATGAGGATGTACACCTCGGGGTGGCCGAACACCCAGAACAGGTGCTGCCAGAGCAGGGGATCCGCACCCGCGGCGATCTCGTAGAACTGCGTGCCGAAGAAGCGGTCGAACTGGAGGAAGACGAGCGCGATCGTGATGACGGGGAACGCGAGTATGAGAAGGAACTGCACCACGAATGCGTTCCATGTGAACATCGGCATGCGCATCAGGTTCATGCCTGGCGCACGCATGTTGACGATGGTGGTGATGAAGTTGAACGCCGCGGCCAGGGAGCTGATGCCGAGGATCTGAAGGCCCAGCACCCAGAAGTCGATGTTGAGGCCTGGTGAGAACTGCATGGTGGTGAGCGGCGCGTACCCGAACCAGCCGCCATTCGGCGCGGCGCCGACGAACCACGAGGCGTTCATGAAGATCGCGCCGAACAGATACACCCAGTAGCTGAACGCGTTGAGCCGCGGAAAGGCGACGTCGCGCGCGCCGATCTGGAGCGGGATGAGGTAGTTGAAGAACGCGGCCGACAGCGGCATGATCGCGAGGAAGATCATGGTCGTGCCGTGCATCGTGAACATCTGGTTGTACGCTTCGGCCGACAGGACGTGCTTGTTCGGGCCGGCGAGCTGCCAGCGGATCAGCCCCGCCTCGAGGCCGCCGACGATGAAGAAGAAGAGGGATGTGAAGAGATAGAGCGTGCCGATCCGCTTGTGATCGACCGTCGTGAGCCAGCTCCAGAGGCCGCTCTCACCGACGTAGCTCTCGACCGGGGTGTAGACCGGTGCGGTAGCCGTGGTTGCCATTTCGTCTGATTCTCCGGTGATGTCGGCGGTTACTTGAGCGCCTGCAGGTACGCCACGATGTCGGCGATCTGTTCGTCCGTGAGGCCCATCGCCATCGTGGCCTTCGTGACGGGATCGAGCTGTCCCTTGCCCAGCGTCGGCATGACGACACCCGGCTTCATCGCGCGCGCATTCTTGATCCAGAGCGCGAGATGCTTCGTGTCGTTCGGGTAGATGCCGCCAGCGATGGTGGTGCGCGATCCGATGTGTGTCAGGTTCGGACCGATCTGTCCGACCATCATCGGGTTGCCGCGGATGACGTGACATCCGAGGCACCCGCCCTGGCCCGCCGTGAGCAGCGCGCGGCCACGCTCGGTGTCGCCGTGCAAGGACTCGTTGTACGCCAGACCATCGGGAATGGGCGTGCGCGGAATGGTGTGAGCAGGAAGCTTTTCTTTGGGGAAGGCGACGAAGCCGCCCTGCTGCACCGGCATCGCCGCAATGTTGGGCCCCGCCGGTGTCTGTGCCGCGCTGACGGCCGCGACCGCGCCGCCCTTGGTACCAGTGGGCGTCACTGCGATCTGATTCAGCTTACCCGGCGAGACGGCTTCGGATGGGACCTGCACCGGCTTGATCGTATCCGTTGCCGCGGGGGTCACCGGGGCAGCCGCGACGGCACCGAATGCCGCCGGCGAGAGCTGATGCGCCGCCCACGATTCGAAGTTCGCCTTCGTGACCGTGAACGTCTTGAAGTGCATGTTGCCATGCGACGTTCCGCAATACTCGGCGCAGAAGCCATTCCATGCGCCCTCACCCACCGAGTCCGGCGTGAACCACAGGTGGTTGACGCGGTTGGTGATGAGGTCGCGCTTGCCGCCCATCTGCGGGATCCAGAAGGAGTGCAGCACGTCCTGCGTGGTGAGCGCGAAGTTCACCGTCCGGCCGATGGGCAGATAGAGCTCGTTGGCCGTGGTGAGCGTGTCGAGCTTGCCGTTGCCCTGCGTCGTGTACTGCGGGTAGCGGAACTCCCACCACCACTGGTGCCCGATCACCTGTACCTGGAGCGAGCCGGCCGCCGCCGTCGCCTGTGTCTTGAAGATGGTGCGGACCGTGGGGACGGCGATGAACGCGAGAATCACCGCCGGAATGGCGGTCCAGAGGATCTCGAGCGTGGTGTTGCCGTGCACGTGCGCCGGACGATCGTTCTCGCTCTTCCGCTTGTAGCGGACGATCGTGTAGAGAAGGATCCCTTCCACGAAGATGAAGACGAACGTCCCCAGCCACAGAAGGATCTTGAAGAGGTAGCCGACGTCGCGATTGAACTCCGTGTGGTCGTGGAAGACGGAGTTGGGGTACTGCGCATTGGAGCACGCAGTCAACGCGACCACGATGATTGCCGGCAGCGCAGCGGCGAGCAGCCGGCGCAGTCGGTGGGGAACGGGCATGCGATGTCCTTGGTCCGACGATGTCGTGAGAAGCGCGATCGCGTTCAGTCCGTCGCGCTACGCCATGGTGCTGGAGTCCGGGAAAAGTACCGGGGCCAGAGGGCGAAAGCAACGCAACTGCCGTCGTGCGGCGAGCGTGTAGGACTTTTCCCCACAGCGGCTTACGGCCTCAGCGCGACGGCAGGCTCGGCTTGGGTTCATCCACGACCATATGCTGGTCCTTGATGCGGATGATTGCGATGTCGAGCGACTGGCGCGTGGACGCGACGCCTTCGCGGAGCATGCGTATCTTCGTGACTTCGCTTCCGCCGCGGGTGGCCACGAGGTTGAGCGCCGCCACCTGGTCGGCGATCATGCCGAACTGCGGCTTCAACAGCCCGACGAGAGGCGGCAGCGTGCGCTTCACCTGCTGCGCGTACATGGACGTCGGTTTGTTCTGCTTCAGGGTGAGCGCGTATGTCTCGACGATCCCGTGAAGGCGCTGCAACTGTGTCTGCGCCTCCTCGATCGTCTTCATTTTCTGAATACCAGCGCCGTCGAGCTTCGGAGGAGCCATGCTGAAAGCTACTTCACTCGTTCGAGCTTCGGGTTGTCCCGAAACTCTCGGCCTGCCTTCGCCTGCGGCTTGCCGTTCAGTTTGACGACGTCGGCGGTAAACTCCCACCGCCCGCGATGCACCGCGGCGCCAACGCCGTAGGCATCCACGGGGACGCCCTCCTCCTCGAACTCGTGAATGCGCTCCACGCCGAATCCGCCCGAAGCCACGATGCGGACCTCTCCGTAACCCTCCGCGTCGAGCGCATTGCGCACGTTCCACACGAGCGTCGCGTTCACGCCGGTCGGCACGAAGTCGCCCATGAGCGGAACGACGGACTTGTCCACCATGAGCTCCGACGTGTCGAGACGAACACCCCATAGGCGGCCCTCGAGCGCCTGCGCGACGGCGAGGCTCGTCGCCACGCTGTCGTTGACATAGTCCACGGGCACGACGAGCGGAACGTCGTCCGGAAGGACCTTGGCGACGGCCACGGCCGCGGCCGCGGTGTCACCGCCGAACGCGGCAATGACCGCATGCGGAATGGTCCCGACGCCCTTTTTTCCACCGAACGCCGACATCGCGTCCGTGGAGACGCTGGTCGCGCCGGCGACGTACGCGCTGTAGCCGTCCCCGGGCTGAAGGAGGACATGATCGCTGCGCGCGCCGAAATAGAAGATCGGCTTCGGGCGGGCCGCGTCGACGAGCTCGCGAACGTTCGTACACACGCGCGTGCGTCGCGCGATGGCGCCGATGATCGGCACTTCCAGATGCGCGAAGGCCGCGTACTCTCCCTCGACGCGAAGCACGGTGTCCCACGACGCGATGCTGTCGCCCTCATAGAGCGCGTGCACCTCCAGCGCCGCGAAATCGTCGGTGCAGAGCTTGAGCAGCGCCACCGCTTCGTCCACGCCGCCGACCCAGCCGTTCCGCTTCGCCGACACCTGCCAACTCACGCGCGCGCGGCGCTTCTCCGTGCGGATGACGTCGCGTGCGTGGTTGAGGTACACGTCGCTATACGCGCCCGCGCGAATGCGGTCGACCGGCAGCTCGAACAGCGCGGGGTCGATGCGCTTGCGTCGTCGTGGCGGCATGACTCGAGGTTCAGGACGTGCCGGTGCCGGGCCCCGTCATGGCCTCGGGGTTCAACGCCTGATCGAGCTGCTGCCGGGTCAGCAGCCCGCGTTCCATGACGAGATCGTACACGCCGCGCCCGCTGGCGAGAGCGTCGCGGGCAATCTCCGTGCTCGCCTCGTAGCCAAGCACGGGGACGAGTGCCGTCACGATCCCGACCGAGTGCTCCACGAAGTGCCGCATCCGGTCGGGATTGGGCGTGATGCCTTCAATACAGCGCTCCCGAAGCACGACGCACGCGTTCGTCATGGCGGAAATGCCGGCGAGCAGCCGAAACGCGATCACCGGCTCGAACACGTTGAGCTGTAACTGCCCCGCTTCCGCCGCAATGGTCACGGTGACGTCCCCCCCGATGACGTCGAAGCAGACCTGATTGACCACCTCGGGGATGACCGGATTGACCTTGCCGGGCATTATGGACGAGCCTGGCTGCATCGCCGGCAGGTTGATCTCACCAAGCCCGGCCCGCGGCCCCGAAGAGAGCAGCCGAAGATCGTTGCAGATCTTGGACAGTTTCACCGCGCAGCGCTTGAGCACTCCGCTCAATTGCACGAACGCACCCGTGTCGGCGGTGGCCTCCACGAGATCGGGCGCGGTGACGAGCGCAAGACCCGTGATGCGCGAGAGATGCGCGCGCACGGACTCCGCGTAGCCGGGCACCGCGTTGAGGCCGGTGCCGATGGCCGTGGCCCCCATGTTGATCTCGCGAATGAGCGCCTGGGCTTCGCCGAGGCGGTCCACGTCCTCCGCGATGGTGTGCCCGAAGGCGGCGAACTCCTGGCCGAGCGTCATGGGGACGGCGTCCTGAAGCTGCGTGCGTCCCATCTTGATGTACGGCGAGAATTCCGCGCCCTTGGCAAGAAATGCCTCCACCAGCGCGCGCATGGCGGTGCGCAGTCCTTCGATGGCCGTGTGGAGTGCGAGCTTCACGGCGGTCGGGTAGACGTCGTTGGTGGACTGGCTCAGGTTGACGTGGTTGTTCGGATGGACGAACGCGTAGTCGCCGCGATCGTGTCCCGAGAGCTCGAGCGCCCGATTCGCGATGACCTCGTTGGCGTTCATGTTGGTCGACGTGCCCGCGCCGCCCTGAATCATGTCCACGAGAAAATGCTCGTGGTGACGGCCGGCGCGGATCTCCTGCGCGGCGCGCACGACGACGTCGGCGACTGCGGGCTCCAGCTTGCCCAGCTCCGCGTTTGCCAGCGCGGCGGCCTCCTTCACCGCGCCGAGCGCCTCGATGAGCGCGGGAAATTCGCGCAGCGGCACGCCGGTGATGGCGAAGTTCTCGAGGGCACGGAGGGTCTGGATGCCGTACAGCGCCTCGCCCGGTACGTCGCGGTCTCCCAGCAGGTCGTGCTCGCGGCGGGTGGCCGTTCCGCCAAAGCCCAGCGTGCGTCCCCGGCCGACGATGGTCGCGTCCACGGCGGAGAGCCGTTGCTTGATCGCGCGCGCCGCGCGTCCCACGAGCGCCGCGTAGAGCGTCGGCGCCTCGCGCACCATGTCCTGAATGCGGTCCTGCGTGAGGACGAAGGCCCGCGTCTTCACGAGGGTGCGGGCGGTCGTCCCATGCGCGGACTCGTCGAGCAGCAGTCCCTCGCCGACCGCTTCGCCGGGGCCAAGGGTCGCCAGACGCACCGGCCGGCCGGCGCCCTTCTCGATGGCAACCGCGCCCGACACGATGAACGCCATCAGATGCCTCGGCTGTCCTTCGGCGAAGAGGATCGCGTCGACGTCGAACTCCTCTTCCTTCACGAGTCGCGCGAGCTGGTGCACGGCGGTGTCGGTGACGCCGTCGAGGAATCGAAGGCCGCGGAGGGTGTCTCGGACGGATGACATGGGCAGGAAAGTAGACCTCGAGCCCGGAGGCGGCCAACCTTGAAGGTTCCCGCTACCATGCCGAGACTTGACGGGTTCGACTGCCGGCAGCGGCCGGCGCGGCCTCACCTCGATGGGTTTTCAATGACACTCACGCGACGCGAATTCATCGGTGCGGGCGCCATGGGCGCCGCGACTCTCGTTCTCCCCCGAAACACGGGCGCGTCGACACCGCTCGAATACGGAGACGCTGCGCGTGCCACCGTGGGAGATGCGGCGCGGCCCGTGACCATCGCGAGCGCCAACGGGCTGCGCGGAGTGAAAGTGGCGTACGACCGTATCGTGTCGGGGGCGGATCCGCTCGACGCGGCCATTGCCGGCGTGAACATCCAGGAGCTCGATCCCGAGGACCAATCGGTCGGCCTTGGTGGATTGCCGAACGCGGAAGGCGTGGTGCAGCTCGACGCGAGCGTCATGCACGGGCCCACGCGCCGCGCCGGATCCGTGGCGGCGCTGGAGGACATCGCGACGCCGTCGCTCGTGGCCAAGGCGGTGATGGACTACACCGACCACGTGATGATGGTCGGACCAGGCGCGAGAAAGTTCGCCATCGACATGGGCTTCACGCCGCAGAACCTGCTCACGGAAAAGAGCCGGCTCATGTGGCTGCGCTGGCGTGCCAACCTGAATCCGGACGACGCCTATCTCGACTACACGGGCGAGCCCGTCATCGCCAAACCGGTGCGTCCCCCGCGCACGTCGATGCGCATGCCCGCCTTCCGGCACGGCGACGAATCGGACACGACGCACGTGTTCTACGACGAGCACGGAATCGCTCACACGTATGGCACGATCAACCTCAATGCCGTGACCGCCGCGGGCGACATCGCCTCGGTGACGACCACCAGCGGACTGTCGTGGAAGATTCCCGGCCGCGTCGGCGACAGCCCGATCATCGGGGCGGGGCAGTACTGCGACAACGACGTCGGCGCCGCGGGGTCCACCGGCCGCGGCGAGGCGAGCATCAAGGTGTGCGGATCGTTCCTGGCCGTGGAGCTCATGCGGCAGGGATTGTCGCCCGAGGCGGCGCTCATGAAGACGATGGAACGCGTCATCGCCATGACGGAAAAGCGGCTGCTCAATGAGCGCGGCAGGCCCTACTTCGACCTGAATTTCTACGCCGTCAACAAGAAGGGCGACTTCGCGGGCGCCTGTGCGTACAGGGGGAGCAGCTACGCCGTGTGCGACGCGCAGGGACCGCGCCTGATCGAGGCAGCGTACCTGTTCAAGCGGGATGAGCGGCCTACCGGAAAGCCCATTTCGGGAACACTCGTCATCCCGAAGTAGCGCGCAATCCTCAGACGGCGGTCTTGAGCCCGCCCACGAGTTTCGAGAGCTTGTCCGCTGCCGCGCCGAGCGTCCCCGCAGCGGCAGCAATCTGCTGTGTGCTCGCGCTCTGTTCCTGGCTCGAGGCGGCCACCTGTTCCATCGCGGCCGCGAAGGATTCGGTGCCACCCGCGAGTGCGCCAAGACGCTGATCGATCTCGGCGACGAGCGCGCTCGTCGCATGCGAAGTGCTTTGGATGCTCGAGGTCCACGACTCCGACTCGGCCACGGCGCGCTCGATGTCGGTGAAGGAGCGGGAAGCCTTCAGGGTCGCGCCCCGCACGTCGCTCGCCGTGTTGGCGGCGCGCTCGGCGGATTCCCGTGTGCGCTCGATGCCCGCGAGCACGGTCTTCACGGTGACTTCCGTGCGATCGGCGGCCTCCGCGGACATGGTCGCGAGACGGCGCACCTCGCCCGCGACGACGGCGAAGCCCTTGCCGTGCTCGCCGGCGCGCGCAGCCTCCATGGCCGCGTTGAGCGCGAGCAGCTTCGACTGCCGCGCCACCTGACGGACGAGCGTCACGAATTCGCGAATCTGTTCGCTCGCGCTGCCCAACGCAGAAATTGCTTCGGCGCTGGCCATCACCGCGTCATCGAGGACGCCGAGCCACTCGGTGCTGGTGTCGAGGCCGGCGCGATTCTCGGTGGCGAGTCCCTTCAGTGCGTCATTGCGGGCCACACCGTCGTGTGCACCATGCTCGAGCGAAACTGCCAGCTGGCGCAATGAGCCCGATGCCTCGGCCAGTGCGGCAATGCTCGACGCCATGGACGTGGCCTGTGCCGACAGGTCGCCCGCCGTTCCCGCAATCTGCCCGGCGGATGCCGCCATCTCCTCCGTGCCCGCGGTGATCTCCGCCGACATGGCGCTCGTCTCGCTCGCCGAGCCGGCGATCGTCCGCGCCAGCCGCCGAAGCTCGTGGATCATGGCCGTGACGGCGCGGCTCAGGCGCCCGATCTCGTCGTCGCTCGTGCTGCGGCCAACCTCCACGGAAAAGTCGCCGGCCGCGACGGCTTCGGCCGCCACGGCGAGCGCCGTCGCTGGCGCAGTGATTCGGCGCTCGAGAAAATGGTTGATGAGGTAGACGATGACGCCAAAGATCAACAACAGCGCGAGCACGGTGCCCAGCAGGGCGGCGCGTACCGGTTGAAACGGTGCCGCGATTTCGTCCGCCGTGAGATGCGCGACGACGCGCCACCGTCCGGCGTTCACGAGACGCACCGCGGCACGTCCGCCCGCGAACACAATGCCGTCTCCCTCCGTGCTCGCGCCGAGACCGCGCAGCTGGCGGCCGATGTTCGTGGAATCCGAGCTGAGAACCATGCGTCCCATGGAGTCGATGACCTCCACGGGGACTCCACCGCTGGCGCCGGCGAGCGCGCGGTTCAACGGGATGACGCTGAACTTCAACTTGACCACGCCAACCTTCTCCGATCCGTCACGCACGACAGCGGCCACGGAGACGACGGCCAGGTGGGCGGCCGAGTCGAACGCCGCGTCGCCGGGCGTGATGCCATCGCGCCACGCAGTCTGCCACCACGCCTCGTCGCTCTGCACGAAGTCCTCGCTGCGCGACGTGGTGACGGCGTTATACCCGTTCGCGTCGGTGATCACGATCTCGGCGAGTTCCAGCTCCGGCAGGATGTTGGTGAGGTAGGTGCGCGCTTGCGGGGCCACCTGGAGCGAGCGATCCGCGTCGAACCGCTTTTCCAGCGTCGCGATGTCCGCGCCGACGATGCCGAGCGTCCGCGCGCGCGCTCCACCCTCGCGCGCGGCCGCGATCACGATGGGACTGAACGAAAGCGCTCGCGCGTCACGGATACGCTCGGCCAGCTCTTCGCTGATGACCAGCTCCTCGCGGCGGGCCGCGTCGGCAAGCCGGGCGTCTCCGCGCCGCTCCACGTCGCGCCGCAGCACCGTGCCGGCAACGGCTGCCAGCGCCAGCACCACCACCGCGCCGCCGGCTCCGACAGCGCCGATGAACCGGCTCTGCAACGATCGGGCGGCGCGCGCCTGAATGGGAGACGAGAAGGAGAAAAGCGACATCGACGGTGATAGGCTAGTTTTAGGAATGACAGATTTCGTTCCGGCCACCACCGTCGGCGAGCCGTCGATCGGATACGATCCTGCCGCAGTGGAACGCAAGTGGCAAGCACGCTGGGAGGCCAGCGGCACCAACGCGCCGAAGCTCGACGGAGCGCCGCGTCCCTACTACGCCCTCATGATGTTTCCCTACCCGAGCGCCGAGGGATTGCACGTCGGCAATCTGTTCGCGTTCACGGGGTGCGACATTCATGGACGATTTCAGCGGCTGCGGGGACACACCGTCTTCGAGCCGTTCGGGTACGACGCCTTTGGCATCCACTCCGAGAACTACGCCATCAGGCTCGGCATCCATCCCGCCGAGCTGATTCCGCGGAACATCGAGAACTTCCGCCGCCAGGTGCAGCGCAACGGTCTGATGATCGACTGGTCGCACGAGCTGGCCACTACGGACCCCGCCTACTACAAGTGGACGCAGTGGGTCTTTCTCCAGCTCCATAAGCGCGGACTGGCGTACAAAAAGAAGGGCGCGGTCAACTGGTGTCCCTTCGACAAGACCGTGCTCGCCAACGAGCAGGTCATTGGCGGCGCGTGTGAGCGCTGCGGCACCATGGTCGAGCAGCGCTTCCTGGAACAGTGGTTCTTCCGTATCACCGCCTATGCGGAACGCCTGCTGAAGAATCTCGACCACCTGGACTGGTCCGAGAGCACCAAGACGGCGCAGCGGAACTGGATCGGCCGGTCCGATGGGGCCGAGATTCTCTTCGTCGTGCAGGACCTGATGGAGTACGCTGGCAGCGCCACCGCGTCGGCAGGACAGTCGGGTGAAGTGACGGCCACCGCGATGGAGATACGCGTCTTCACCACACGTCCCGACACGCTGTTCGGCGCGACATATCTGGTGCTGTCACCGGAACATCCGCTCGTGCAGGAGCTGCCCGGCGACGACCAGCGTGACGAGGTCGAGGCATACGTCGCACGCGCCGCGAAGCAGGATCTCGTGACCCGCAAGACGAATCGCGACAAGACCGGCGTGTTCACCGGCGCCTATGCCACGAACCCGGCCAGCGGCGAACCGATCCCGATCTGGGTCGCGGACTACGTGCTGATGGAGTACGGCACGGGCGCCATCATGGCCGTGCCCGGCCACGACGAGCGGGATCACGAGTTCGCGAAGAAGTACGACTTGCCCATCCTCCAGGTCGTCGCGCCGACACCCAACACGGTGGACGTGCGCGAAGCGGCATTCGTGGAAACCGACAACTGCCACCTGATCGACTCGGGGCACTTCTCCGGTCTGTCAGTCGAGGAAGGCAAGGCCGCGATCGTCAGCGAGCTCGCGTCGCACCACGCAGGAAACGCCGTGGTGAACTACCGGCTGCACGACTGGTGCATCTCACGCCAGCGGTACTGGGGGCCGCCGATTCCCATTCTGTACTGCGATACGTGCGGCGTCGTGCCGGTGCCCGAGGCGCAGTTGCCGGTGGAGCTGCCGAACATCGAGGACTTCACGCCAGACGACTCGGGCGTGAGTCCGCTGGCGCGTCACGAGGAGTGGTATCTCACGACCTGTCCGAACTGCGCCCGTACGGCGCGGCGCGAGACGGACGTGAGCGACACGTTCCTCGACAGCGCGTGGTATTTCCTCCGCTATCCCAGCACGGATCGCAACGACGTGGCCTTCGATGCGTCGCTGACGAAACACTGGCTGCCCGTCACGAGCTACATCGGCGGCAACGAACACGCGGTGCTGCACCTGCTGTACTCGCGCTTCATCACCATGGTGCTCCACGACGCGGGCCTGCTGTCCTTCGAGGAACCGTTCACGCGCTTCCGCGCGCACGGCCTCATCGTCAAGGAAGGCGCGAAGATGTCGAAGACGAAGGGCAACGTGGTGAACCCCGACCAGTACATCGAGGAGTGGGGCGCCGACGCATTCCGCACGTACCTCATGTTCCTCGGCCCGTACGAGGAAGGCGGCGATTTCCGCGACAAGGGTATCTCGGGCGTGCGCCGCTTCCTCGATCGTCTGTGGCTGTCGGTGCACGACGCCCGCACGGACGGCGACATCGACGACACCGTGCGCCGGAAGCTTCACCAGACCATTCGCAAAGTCGGCGACGACATTCCGCGCCTCGGGTACAACACTGCCATCGCCGCGATGATGGAATACATGAACACCATGCGCTCCGGCGAGCGCCGGCCGCACGTGGACGAAGTACGGCCCCTGGTGCAGATGGTCAGTCCGTTCGCGCCGCACATTGCCGAGGAGCTGTGGGAGACACTCGGCCACACGAGGAGCGTCTTCGACTCGGGCTGGCCCGACTACGATCCGGCGCTGGTGGTGGAGGACACGTTCGAGATGCCGGTGCAGGTCAACGGCAAGCGGCGGGCAGTCATCACCATCTCCAAGCAGGTGGACGAGACGGCCGCGCTTGCAGCAGCGCTCGCCGAGCCGACCGTGGCGAAGTTCGTCACCGGCACGCCAAAGAAGATCGTGTTCGTGCCGGGACGACTGCTCAACATCGTGGTGTGAGGCCCGCCGCTTAGAAGCGAATGCCGACGGTGAGCGGAATCGCGAGGATGGGTCGCGCGTCGGCGAGCATCACGTGCAGGCGCGCCTCCGCCACAGCGGAAAAACCTGTGAGCGGAATCTCGACGCCGGAGCCCACGTTGAAGCCCGGCCGCGTCCCCTCGTGCGTTCCGTTATAGATGGCAATGCCGCCGGTGACGAAGGTCTGCGCCGCGGAATGCTGGAGACGGTACACGATGGTCGAGCCGAGCGAGAGAAGATTCGCGTCGTCCTTCCCGGGCCCTTCGTGTCCCGATTTGAGCGGAAAGCGCTGCCACAGCACCTCGCCACGTAGCGAATAGGGCTGCCCACTCACCGCGTATTCCACGACGCCGCCCAGACCGTAGCCGGCGGCATGGTCGTCCGCGAGCCGGCCGATGGGAATCGAAATGCCCGCGGTGCCCCCATAGAGCGGAACGTAGTAGTCCGATTGGGTGCGAGGTGCGGGCGCCGTACTCGCGGGCGGTCCGGACTGCTGGGCGCCAGCCGGCAATGTTGCGCCCACGAGCGCAATGAAGAGAGCGGTCGAGATGCGACGAGGTAGAATCATCGAGAGACGGGTTGGAATGAGACGAGCGCCGCAAGGGCGCAGGCTGGCAGGCGCGTCAGAGCAGTGTGCCGACCCACTCGCCGACGTAGTACCCCACTGCGGCGACGCCGAGCCCGACGACGAACATGTCGAGGCCCGAGCGGAACACGCTGCGTCCGGTAAAGACGGATCGCGCCGCACCCACGACCCAGTGGGAGATCATCGCGATGGAGAACGCCGCGATCGCCGCGGTGCGGCCCTGAAACATGAAGAAGGGCAGTACGGGAATCAGCGCGCCGACCGCCGTGGAAAGACCCGTGATCCAGCCCTCCTGCAATGGAGATGACGTGGACACGCCGATGCCAAGCTCCTCCTGCACCTGCTCGGCCAGCATCTGCTCGGGATCCGCCATCACCTGCGTCGCGAGATTCTGCGCGTGTTCGGCGTCGATGCCCTTGGCCTGATAGATCAACGCGAGCTCGTCCCGCTCGATCTCCGGCATGAGCGCGATCTCGTCGCGCTCCATCGCGATCTCGTGCGCATACACCTCGCGTTCGCTCTCCGCCGCGAGATAGCCGCTCGAACCCATCGAGAGCGCGTCGGCGATGATGCCGGCCACGCCCGCTACCATGACGGCGTGGTACTGCGTGCCCACGGACGCGCCGATGACGCCGGCCACGAGCCCGAAGTTCGCGGTGAGGCCGTCGTTGAACCCGTACACCACGTTGCGCAGGATTCCTCCCGCTGCGGTGCGGTGCCACGGCTCGCCTTTGCGCCCAGCGATACGGTTGAGCGTGAGCGCGTGGTCCGCCGATTCACGCGCCAGCGTGAGTGCCTCGTGCTTTCCCGGCACGCCTGCCGCCGTGTCGCGATGCATGCCGAGATAGCCCTTGACCTCGCGTCCCTCTTCCGCGAGCAGCATCGGCAGCAGAAAGCCCGGGCCGAAGCGCCGGCCCAGAAAAGCGAGCAACCGCGTGCGTCCCGTGGGACGATGGTTACGGACCGGATGCCCGTGCTCGGAGAGCAGCTGCGCCCAGACGTCCACGTGCCGCTGCTCCACCTCAGCCAATTTCCTGTAGAGCTCCTGCCGCGCCGGGTCCGACTCGGCCGTCGCGAGCACGCCATACAGAAACGCCGCATCCGCTTCGTCCTGCCAGTGGTGCTCGAACGCGTGGAGATCGGGGAGCGGCCGGCGGGCCGGCGCTGGGGTTGGCGGCGTGAGCGTAGCCATATTCATAAAGTAAGCAGGGCGCTCCCATGGCCGTAGGCAACCTTCGGCGGAATTCGGCGTGTCTCAGGGATACGACGATTCCACGGAACCCCGAGGACCCCAATCATGCGACACACACATCTGCTCGCGCTTGCTGCCCTGGCCGGCATCACCTCCACCGCCCATTCACAGGAAGCCCGGACGGAGGCGACCCGAGTCAGAGCCTCCACGCCGGAGGTCTTCAGCTTCCGCTCCGCCGAGCCGGGCCACCGGGCGGCGATCGGCGTCAGCACGTCCACGAGCGGCACGTTGCGCGACACGCTGGGCATTCTCATCACCGCGGTGACGAAGGACGGTCCCGCGGAAAAGGCCGGGCTGGAGGAAGGCAATCGAATTGCGGCAATCAACAGTGTGAATCTCCGCGCCAATGCCGCGGACGTCGAAGACGCAGAGATGTCCGGCGCGCTTACTCGGCGGCTCACCCGCGAGCTCGCCAGGCACAAGCCGGGTGACGAGGTGGAGCTCAAGGTGTATCGAGATGGCCGCACGCAGACCGTGAAGGTCCGGACGGCCGATTCCGATTCGCTGTTCCACCGCCTGGACTTCCGGCGGACGTCGGAGGAGTTGAAGCAGGAGCGCGAGAACCGGCCGGCCCTCGGCTTCAGCGTCGGGAGCACCGGCAGCCGCCGCGATACTCTCGGCGTGCTGGTGATGAGCGTCGCGGATTCGAGTCCGGCTGCCCGCGCCGGCATCGAGGAAGGCAATCGCATTGCCGCGATCAACGGCGTAAACCTTCGCGTGTCGCGTGACGACGCCGGGGACCGATATCTCTCGAGCGTCAAAGCGCAGCGGCTGCATCGCGAGATCTCCCAGCTCAAGCCCGGCGACAACGTGACGCTGAGCGTGTACTCCGGCGGCCGTGTCCGCGACGTGTCGGTCAAGGTTGCGCGTGCCGCGGACATACACGGCGCCGGCGGAATGATGTATTTCGGCGGCGATGCGTTTGTAATGCCATCCATGCCTCCGATGCCCGCGATGCCGCCCATGCCGCCCATGCCGATGATCCGGGCCAACCAGCGCATGCACCCGATCTTCGACTACGAGTTCGATCCCGAGCTCCGCGGCCAACTGGAGGACGTGCGCATGCACCTCGACATGATTCGTCCCCAGCTGGAGCATTCACTGAGGGCCGTTGAGCCGCAGGTGCGGATGCAGCTCGAGCGTGTGCGGCCTCAGATCGAGCGCGCGCTGCGAGACGTTCGCCCGCAAATCGAGCAGATTCGCCGACAGATTCCCACGCGGATGCTGTGGGTGGATGCCTGAAGCGTCGCTTTTAGAGACCGGTAGTAGTGAAGACCAGTATCCGGTATCCGGCACTCGGTAAACGACGTATCCGGTATGGACCACCGACGCCCCTCTCGGTATGGAAACGACGTTTCAGAGTCAGAGTCGGATATCCGAAAGTCGACATCCGCCATGCGCCGTCCCATCGCCGCAGGGGCATCGGCGGCGGAGAGTCTCAGAGTGGCGACCATCCGTCAGAACTCGATCTGCGCTCCGAGCTCCACAACTCGGTTTGGCGGGATCTGAAAGAACTCCGTCGCCGACCGTGCATTGCGCGTCATCACGGCGAAGAGCTTCTTGCGCCACCGCCACATCTTCGTGCGGTTCGACAGCACCAGCCGCTCGCGTCCCAGGTAGTAGGACGTCTCCATGGGAGGGGCGGGGACGCCCTGCGCCACCGCCGCGGCCAGCAACTCCGGCACGTTCGGCGACTGCATGAAGCCGTACAGCCCCACGAGGCGGTAGAAGCCCTGGCCCAACTTCTGTAGCGTGACGCGCTTTTCCGCCGGCACTTCCGGAATGCCGTGCGTCTGAATGCTCAGGACGACGACCGTCTCGTGCAGCACCTTGTTGTGCTTGAGGTGATGCAGCAGGACGACTGGCACGCCGTCCGGTGAAGACGTCATGAAGACCGCCGTGCCTCGCACCCTCACCGGCGGATTTCTTTCGATGCTGGTGAGGAACGTCTCGAGGGGAAGCGACGTCTCCTTCTGGATCGCGTTGAGCGCGGCCCGGCCGTGCTTCCATGTGCTCATCAGCGTGTAGACGCCAGCGGCCAGGGCGATCGGCACCCAGCCGCCGTGTTCGATCTTCACCACGTTGGCCAGGAGGAACGAGAGGTCGACGAGCAGAAACGCGGTGGTCAATGCGACGACATTCAGGAGCGACCACTGCCACCGTACGCGCGCCACGACCGCGAACAGAATGGACGTGATGGCCATCGTCCCCGTGACGGCGATGCCGTATGCCGCGCTCAGATTGCTCGAGTTCCTGAACCCGACGATGAGCAGCAGGCAGCCGTACATCAGCAACTTGTTCACCTCGGGGATGTAGATCTGCCCCGCCTCGTGCACGGAGGTATGGATGATCTGCATTCGCGGAGAGTAGCCGAGCTGGATGCTCTGCTGCGTCAGCGAAAACGCGCCCGAGATGAGCGCTTGCGATGCCACCACCGCCGCCAGTGTCGCGATGATCAGGAGCGGCCACAGGAGCGCCTTCGGCGCGAGCAGGTAGAATGGATTGCTCGCCGCATGCGTGTCGCGGAGCAACAGCGCGCCCTGCCCGAAGTAGTTGAGCACCAGCGCAGGCAAAACGATCACGAACCACGCCAGGCGGATGGGCCGCTTGCCGAAGTGCCCCATGTCCGCATAGAGCGCCTCAGCGCCCGTGACACAAAGGACAACCGCGCCGAGCGTGAGAAAGCCCGCGAGACCATGGTTGAAGAAGAACTGCACGCCGTGCCACGGATTGATGGCGAGCAATACCGTGGGCGTCGCGATGATCGAGCGGACGCCGAGCGCCGCGATGCTGGCGAACCACGCCAGCATGATCGGTCCGAAGGCGGTGCCGACGGATGCCGTGCCGAAGCGCTGCACCATGAACAGCAGGAGGACGATGACGAGACTGATCCACGTGACGAACGGCGCGAGCGCCGGCGTGTTCACCTCCAGACCCTCGATCGCGCCAAGCACCGAGATGGCGGGCGTGATGACTCCGTCGCCATAGAGCAGTGCGGCGCCGAACAGCCCCACGGCGATGAGCGCGAGCCGGCGCCGTTTGTCCTCGTCGCGGCGTTTCTGCTGGAGCAGCAGTGCCAGCAGGGCGAGAATGCCGCCTTCGCCGCGGTTGTCCGCGCGCAGGATGAAGACGATGTACTTGACGCTGACGACGAGAATCAGCGACCAGACGATGAGCGACAATATGCCGAGCACGCTTTCCGGCGTCGGGACGATGCCGTATTCGGCCCGGAAGCATTCACGCAGCGCGTAGAGGGGACTCGTTCCGATGTCGCCGTAGACGACGCCGAGCGCGGTGAGGGAGAGCGTGGCGAGCCGACGACCGGTGGGCGCCTTTCGCTCGGGCAGTTCGGGGTACGCCGTATGTTCTGCAGTCTGGGCCGACATCGCGTCCGGGGCATTCGAGAGCTCGCCGGTCGTGGGAACGGCGCAGGCCGGAGACGCGAACGCCTCCGGCCTGCCATGAACATATGCATGGAACAATCCCGCCGCAGTCGGCGGGACGAACTGCCGCCGGCTACCGCTCCAGCCCCTCGATCTCCTTCGCGGTGCGCTCCAGGATCTCGGCGATCCGCTTCAGGAGCGCCTGGTCATGGACGGCCCCGGTGGCCTTGCCGTACGTGGCCTTCCCGACGTGCCGGAACGCCCCGTGGACCTCGGCCATGGGCTCGTCGAGGAAGTGTCCCACAAGCGTCGCGATGCGGTCGAAGATGTTGTCGACCGTTTCGCGATTTGCGGCGAGGTACGCGCGCCCCTCGTCCGTGATCTCGTAGACCTTCTTGCCCTCGGGGCCGGGGACGATACGCGCATAGCCCTGGTCCTCAAGGAGTTGCAACGTGGGGTAGACGGTGCCCGGGCTCGGGGCGTAGGCGCCGCCGAACTTCTCCTCGAGGGCCTTGATGATCTCGTAGCCGTGCCGCGGCTTTTCCTCGAGGAGGCGCAGCACGACGTAGCGGAGGTCGCCCTGCTCGAACATCCTTCCGCCGCGCCAGCGGCCCCTGGGGCGGCCTTCGGCGAAGAATGCGTTCATGAATCCGGCGTCCCATCCCCACTTCATGCGGGCCCAGTACGGGCGGCCGTGATGTCCTTCCCAACAGCCGTGCATAGGAGTCATCTCCGATATATCGCTGCAAGTATGATATATCGGGCGATATATCGTTGTCAAGGCGGCGCGCCGGCATATCGGAAAAGCAAACGGACCCCATGCGCTGGGGTCCGTCGATTGAGCACCGGCTATAGCGCCGGCGAGCTGGTAACTCGTGAAAGTCAATCTAGGAACAGACCATTGCATCAGTCAAGTCCCATGCAACATCGACGATGCGCAAAAAGCCGAGGGCGTCCTTTGGGTGGGTGACCGGCGGGACTCGAACCCGCTTCCCCGAGTTACCAGCTCAATGTGTTAGCCAGTTACACCACGGTCACCACGGTGCGTAGGCCTTGGTGGTGGTAATCTGCCCCCGCCACGCGCCTCACCCCTAGGACACGTTCGAAGATGATGCGAGATGGCCACGTGCGCTATGCTCGCATCAGACGCATTCGATGCGTGGCCGTACCCTATTGCTGCGGATGGTGAGTCACCCGCTTTCGGTGCACTCTCGCCGGGGGCTGCGCCTTCTGCCACCGCACCCGCAGCGCGATCGCCACGATCACGAGCGCGATGCACAGCTCCACAAACACCTTCTCGCCGTCCAGATAATCGATCGCGTGATCGCCGAGCGTGGAGTCCGTGAACATCGAATGCAGCGCGAAGAGTGGAAACACCGCGTACGTCGTAAAGTGGATCCGCTTCCACCACCGTCGCCCGATCTCGAACCGAAAGTACGACGTCACCAGCACCACGACGAGCAGATACGCCGCCGCGGCGCCGAGCGTGTTCACGAGCGGCTGCTTGGGCGCATGCGTGGGATACAACACGTCGATGAGCCGGAAGTCCACGCGACTCGGCAACAGCAGCAGGGCGGGATGTACGAGCACGAGCGCGAGCGCCGTCCAACCTGTGTAGTTGTGCAACGAAACCGTATCGATGCGATGGTGCGGCCAGCGTCGAACGGGGTTGTATTTCGTCGACAACAACAGCCCGATAAGAATGTTCAGCGTCAGCAGGCCGATGGCGCCGAGACCGGCGTAGCTCGACAGCTCGATGGGATCCACTCGGTCACGCGCTCCTGTCATCACAATTGCGGCTGGCGACGTCAGCGTTTCGCACACGGAAATCGCTCACGGTCGCGCACGGTCAGGGAAGCGCGACACGACAAGTATGGGGCACGTGCATTGCGCTTGTTGAGGCACACGGAACGCCACATGAACCCTCATCCGAGGATGACCAGCATGGCTGACGACTTCGACAACGACGGACTCGAGAACAGAATGAAAGGCACGGCGAAAGAAGCGAGCGGCAAGCTCCGCAACGCCGCCGGCGGCCTGACTGGCGATACGAGCGAGCAGATCAAGGGCAAGGCGAAGGAGCTCGAGGGAAAGGCGCAGCGAAAGATCGGCGAAGCCGAAGATCGCGTCGACGAAGACGCCTGATCTCGATCCGCAAGACAGAAGGGGCGCCGTTGCGGGCGCCCCTTCGTCGTTCGCCTACTCGTATCGTAGAGCGACGATCGGATCGAGCTTGGCCGCCCGCCGCGCCGGCCACACACCGAACACCACACCCACCAGGGCCGAGAAGACGAAGGCCATGGCGATGGAGCCGGCGGAAATCTGCGTGTTCCACTGCGCGAACGCGCTCATCGCCGCGGCGCCGCCGCTCCCCACCACCGCACCGACCAGGCCGCCAAGCAGGCAGAGCACCACCGCCTCGATGAGGAACTGCAACAGAATGTTCGATCGCGTGGCGCCGAGCGCCTTGCGGATGCCGATTTCGCGCGTGCGCTCGGTGACGGACACGAGCATGATGTTCATGATGCCGATGCCGCCGACGAGCAGACTCACGGCGGCGATGCCGGAGAGCAGGTAGGTGAACACCTGCGTCGTCTCGCCGAGAGTATTCAGGAAATCGGCCTGGCTGCGAATCGTGAAGTCGTCAGGTTTTCCGGCGGTAAGGCGGTGCTCGCGGCGAAGAATCCGCTGCACGTCGGCCATCGCGTCCGGAATCTTTTCCTCGGTCTGTGCAAGAACGCTGACGGAACGCAGGCGATCCGTTCCGAACACGCGGAAACGCCCGGTGGTGATGGGAATCAGGACCTGATCGTCGGGGTTGCCGAACGGACTCGATTGTCCCTTGGATTTGAGCACGCCGATGACCGCGAACTGGAGCCCGCGAATCCGGATGTTCTCACCGATGATCGCGTCAGGAGACCGGATGTTGAGGTTCTCGAGCACCGCGGACCCGATCACGGCGAGCCGCTGCTTTCCGTCGTCCTCGGCACGGGTGAACATGCGGCCGGCATCGAGCTGATACTTGCGCACCTCGAGGTAGTTGGCCGTGGTGCCCACGATGGAGGTGCTGGTGTTCTGATTGAGATACACCACCTGCAACCGGCTGTTGATCTCCGGCTGGACTGCGCTGAGCGTCGTCGCCCGCTCTTCCACCGCCTTGGCGTCCGCGAGGGTGAGCCTGGTGTTCTGGTCGAACGAGATGCCCATGCCGCGCTGCTGCCCCGGAATCACGGTGAGCAGCGTGGTGCCGAGCGACGCGATGCGATCCTTGACCGCTGATTGTGCGCCTGTGCCGAGCGCGACGACGGCGATGACGGCCGCGACGCCGATGACGATGCCGAGCATCGTGAGCAGCGAGCGAAGCTTGTTGGCGCGCAGCGCTCCGAGTGCCACGCTGATGATCTCACCAATGAGCATGGGTGCCTCCGGCCATGGCCACGCCTGTCACCGTCCGCCGCCGCCCGTGCGAGCCGCACCACCGCTCGCGGCACCGCCGGCCGCGCGCTGACCGGCCGGCTGCGTCGACTGCATGCCCGGCACACCGGTATTCTGGCGCATTCGATCGTTCTGCTGCTGGCGCTGCGCCTGCATCGCGGCCGCCGTGAGCATTGCGACCTCCTCACCCTCGCTGAGACCGCTCACGACCTCGGAGTAGTCGAAGTTCGCTGCGCCAAGCATGATGACACGCGGCTCGAACGAAGCGCCCTTCTTCACGAACACGAGCCCGGGTCGCGAACGGCGAGATACGCCGCCGCCGGTCTCCGCCGCGCCGATGGTCAGCCCTGCGCCCGGTGCGCGCCGCGTGTCGGCTCCCCGCTGCGGCGCGGAAGGAACTTGCGCACCCGGAGCAGCGCCCTGCTGCTGCATTTCACGACGCCGGCATGCGCCCGCCACGCGCGCATCCACGCCAACGGCCGCGTAGATCTTCTCCATCTCGGCACGAATGGCCTGGCGGTCGCCGGTACCGCCGCGCATCTGATCGCGAAGATCATCCAGCCGCTTCTTCTCCATGGGCTTCTTGCGCAGCGCCGCGTCCACAGCGGCGCAGTCCTTGTCGGAGACGTCGGGCATCTGGAACCCACCCTGCTGCGCGCCGAGACTCACGTCACCGCGCGAAACGCCGCGCGTCGCACCAGACGGTGTTCCTGTGGGACCCGCTCCACCAGCGCCACCGCGGTTGCCGCGCATTGCCGACTGCTGCGCGGCTACCTGGACACGTACACTGTCCGGATCGAGCCCGAGAATCGGCGCGGTCGCAACAGCCTCGCGTGTATTTCGCACGGCATCGTTCGGGACGGCGAGTACGCCGAGCCGCTGATCGACGAGGACACTCGTCTCGCCGTTCATGCCGGGCTTGAGCAGCCCCTCGCCGTTGTCGAGCGTAACGAGCACGGGGAACATGGTGACGTTCTGCTGGATCACCGCCTGCGGCTCGATCTTTTCCACGACACCCGTGAAGGGGCGGTTGGGGTACGCGTCGACCACGACGGTGGCGGTCTGCCCCGGACGCACCTGACCGATGTCGGTCTCGTTGAACAGCGCACGCACGCGGACGCGACCGAGGTCCGCCATCTTGAGCAGCGTGGTCCCCCCGCCGAATGCGCCGGTGGCGGAGGTGATGACCGTGCCGAGCGACACGGTTTTCTCGATCACCGTTCCGGCGACGGGCGCCTTGACGGTCGCGTCCTCGAGCCGTTGCATGGCGAGGTCCATGCTGGTGGCCGCGGCAACAAGCTGTGACTGGGCGTTGGCGTAGTCGAGCTGCGCCGCTTCGTGCTCCGGAGCCGTGATGATCCGGCCCTTGAAGAGATCGTCCGAGCGTTTCTTCTGCGCGACGGACACCTCGAGCTTGGACTTCGCGGCAGAGAGCTGCGCGGCTGCCTGGTCGTACTGGTTCTTGGTGTCGCGCGTCTCGATCTGCACGAGCAGGTCGCCGGGCTGCACGAGCGACCCGGTCTCCACCGGCATCTTGAGGATCTGTCCCGATGCCTTCGACTTGACCTCGACGACGTTGATCGGCTCGACGACGCCGGTGGCCTGTGCGTCGATCACGATGTCGCGCCGCTGCACCTTCACGGTGGAGATGACGACGTTGGACTTCTTGTCGGACGAGCAAGCGGCGCCGGCGAGCAACGCAGCGAGGAGAGCGAGTTTTCGCACGGGACGGAGCGAGAAGGTCGGAGTCAGCACCGGATGAGCGGGGCGGTGTGACATCAGGGCAGGTCGTGTCCCACGAGCGCCTCGAGCTGCGCGCGTGCGACGCGGAAGTCCTGCCGTGCCTGGATGAGCGCGGAGCGCGCCCCGTCCAGCGTGGATTGCGATGTGAGCACGTCGAGCAGCGTGGACGCACCGAGTGCGTAGCGCTGCTGCTGTACGCGAAGGTCTTCCTTTGCGGCGTCGACGCTGGCCTGCTGAATGACGATGCGCTGTTGCGCGGTACGGATGGCGCCGAGCTGCTGTACGAACGTCTGCTGTGCGGCGAGGCGGGCATCCCGAAGTCCCGCATCCGCGAGATCTTCATTGACGCTCGCGCGCGTCACGGCATCCTCGCGCGCGTAGTTGTTGAAGAGCGCGTACGAGAGACGCAGGCTGACGTTGTTGGTGTAGGCGAGTGGCTGGCCGTTGAGGCCGTACGCCTGACTGTACCCGTTGCCCGAGCGCGAGAGCGTGAGATCCACGGATGGCAAATATGCCGTCCTGGAGGATCGTGCCACGGCATGCGCGGATTCGAGTTGCGTCTGGGCCTGTCTGACCGCCGGACCCTGGTCGAGCGACGCGGCAAGCGACACGCTGTCAACGGAGGCGAGATCGAGGTCCAGGGTGTCCGATGGCAGCGCGGTGACGGGAGTCGCGGAGCCGATGAGACGCGTGAGCGCGGCACTCGCGATCCGGACGTTGTTGCGCGCCGTGATCAGCGCGAGCCGTGCGTTGCCGAGTGCGATGACGGATCGCAGCGAGTCGGAGAGCGTCGCCACGCCGGCGCGCGTGCGTGCGATGGAGGTCTTGAGCTGCTCCTGCGCCTGTTGCAGTTGCGCCAGCGCGGCGCCCTCGGCTTCGCGCGCCGCCAGAATGGAGTAGTACTGCGTCTTTACCTGTAGAGCGACGTTGAAGCGCTGCGTGATCTCGTTGGCTTCGGCGGACGAGACGTCGAAGTGTGCGCGCCGCAGGTCGCTCAGGCGGCGCCCGCCGTCGAACAGATTGAGTGTCGACGCGAGGCCGGTGCTGTACGTCCACGGCTGCGGCGCGGCATACGGTACGAGCCGGCCCTGCGTGTCGAGGCGGTCGCCGGACTGATTCACCTGGCCAAGGGAGAGGCTGAGGCTGGGCAGCAGCGCGCCCTTTGCGGAGCGGACGCCGGACTCCGCCGTGCGGACCTGTCCGCGCGCCGTCACGGCGAGAAGACTGTAGTCCTGCGCCTGTGCGACTGCGTCACGTAACGACATGGGACGCCCGCCGAGGGTGTCGGGTGTCTGCGCGGCGAGAACGGCGGGAACGACGAGCAGCGCGCAGAGCGCGCGAAGGGGGGCGAGGTACATCACTTATGGCAGGCGGCCTTGATGCGCTTGCGCTCGGCGTCGCGGCGGGCGTCGTCGTCCTTGCGCCGCGCGTCGATCCGGCTCCGCTGCTCCGGCGTGAGAATGGCATTGATGGCCACGCGCCGCGCCATCTTGATGGAATCCATGGCTGGTTGAACGGGGCGGAGCAACGTCTCGACCTGGCAATTCGAGTCGTCGAGCACGGAGTCCATCGTGGCGCGCTGCGTGCCACTGAGCGCCAGGTCGTCGTAGAGCGCCTTGCGCCGCGACGCGATGGTCGAGTCGTCGTGGCGGAAGACGCGATCGGCGGAGAGGCCGAGTACGCCGCCAACGAGGAGGGCACCGAGCAGGAACGCGAGCGCTTGCTGTTTTGGACGCTCCATGACGGCCTAGCGCGAGAGGAGGTAGTGAATGGCAACGTCGCCGTCGCCCACGGACGCAGCCCGCGCCGAGGGCTCGAGCGACGTCGTCGGATTGATGACGCTCGCGTACGCGCTGCGCACCTCGAGCTGGCGCGAGCGAACGAGCGCGAGGCTTGCGGCGACGATGAGCGCCGCGGCGGCCACGAGTCCTGGGCGCGACATGCCGGCCAGCGCGGACCACCAACTGTCCGTGTCCTGGTTCCGCGCGATGTGCGCGAGGATGCGCGACTCGAGCGCGTCCCAGTAGGTCTCGTCGTCGGGCGCCGCATACAGGGCCCGCAGGGCGTCTGTCAATTGGGCGTCGCCGGACATCCAGCGTTCATCCGTCATGGTTTGCTCCGAAGATTCTGCAATCGCTTTCTCAATGCCGCGCGCGCATGATGAAGATCGGATCGTGCCGTTCCCTCGGGAATGCCCAGCGTGCGGCCGATCTCCCCGTGGGTGAACCCCTCCACGTCGTGCATCACGATGACCGCGCGCTGGCGGTCGGTCAGATGCGTCAGCGCTTCCTTCAACCGTTCGCGAAGCTCCTCCGATTCCGCCGGATCGCGGAACGGCATCGGGATCGCTTCGGGCAGCTCCTCCGCCGCCCGCACCTTGCGGCGACGGACGAGATCGAGCGCGGCGTTGGCCATGATCCGGTACAGCCACGCCCCGAATGGCTGGTCGGGACGAAACCGGTCGAGCGCGCGATGCGCATGCAGAAATCCTTCCTGCACCGCATCCTCCGCGTCTTCATGCGAGAGCACGATCGCGCGGACGATACCATAGGCCCGTCGCTGATGGATGCGCACGAGGTCCGAAAAGGCCTCGTCCGATCCGCGCTGCGCCGCGATCACGATGGCGCGCTCCGCCCGCACGCCGTCAGCCGGCGACGGCATCTCGAGCGATGTGAGCGGCGCGGCGGTCGCGATCATGACTCCAGCGGTGGGCGAACCTCATTCTTCCTACGGCTGCTCGGAATGAAGCGTTGGAGTATCCGTCACCCGGCGGCAGGCGCACCGGCGAGCCCGAGCGAGTTCGCCGCGCGCTGCATGGCGCCGATCACGACCGTGATGTGCTCGTCGAGATCCACGCCGAGATCCGCCGCGCCCTGTACCACGTCCTCGCGGCTCACGCCGCGCGCGAACGCCTTGTCCTTCATCTTCTTCTTCACCGACCGGGCGTCCACTTCATGTACACTCCGTGAGGGACGCACGAGCGCCGTGGCCGTAATGAGCCCCGTCAGCTCATCCACCGCGAAGAGGGTCTTGGCCATGGGCGTGACGCGCGGCACGCCGGAATACTGCGCATGTCCAAGCACGGCCTCCAGAATGTCCTCCGGCCAGCCTCGGTCGCGGAGCACGCGCACTCCGTGCGCCGGATGCTCCTCGGTGGGCGAATGCGCGGCGTTCGGAAACCGCTCGTAGTCGAAGTCGTGAATCAGGCCCGTGAGCCCCCAACGCTCGGCGTCTCCGTCCAGGCGGACCGCATATTCCCGCATCGCGGCCTCGACGGCCAGCATGTGCTTCCGAAGGGAATCGCTCCGGGTGTACTCCTGAACGAGGGCGAGGGCTTCGGTGCGGGAAGGAAGCGTCATGTCAGCGATTGGTGGCGGGGAGCCGCCTACTTCGCCGCTTCGGCCGCGGGCTTTCCCTCGCGTTCCTCAGCGTTGTAGTGCGCGTTGGTGATGCGCACGATGCCAAAGAGGATCACGAACAGGGCGATGGCGCCAAGGATGAGTCCGGTAAATCCGGCCGACTTGTCTCCGGGCTGTGGGGAGCTCATGCGACACGCACCTTGTTCATGACGTCGTTCTTCTTGATCTGCTTCATGATGTCGAGGCCACCGGTAATCTTGCCGAACACTGTATGTACACCGTTCAGGTGCTTCGTGTTGTCCTCTGACAGCACCATGAAGAACTGGCTTCCGCCCGTGTCCTTGCCGGCATGCGCCATGGAGAGTGCGCCAACCTCATGTTTCCGCGGATTGCCACTTGTCTCGCACTTGATCTTCCAGCCGGGACCGCCCGTGCCGATGCGCGGATCGCCCTCCGGAAGGTCGCGGGAGAGCGGGTCGCCCCCCTGGACCACGAAGTCCGCGATGACGCGATGAAATTTCACGCCGTCGTAAAACCCCGAGTTGGCCAGCTTCTCGAAGTTCTCGACGGTCTTGGGCGCGTCCACATCATACAGCTCGGCGCTGATGGTGCCGCGATTGGTCTCGAAGGTTGCAGTCTTCAACGGCGTCTCCGCACAGGGTACAGGCCTCGCATAGGGTATTCAAGGAAAGATAGTCCTGCGATGGGACCGTGCCACCGGGGGCTGTTCGGGCGTCTATTTACAATACGGCGGAATGGGTGATGCTTAGCATCTCGTCCGTCGTTCACTCGTGCCCTGCGGGCCATGCGCATCCGCCACGTCCTCTCGCTTCTCGCCCTTGCCTCGGCCGCAGTTTCGTGCGGCGGTGACGCATCCAAGTCTTCACCTGGCGAAACGCAGCCGACCACACTGGTGGTGACGACGGTCATCGTCGCGCCGCCCTTCGCTCAGCTCGAGCTCGGGAGCAGCGCGACGTTCACGGTCGAAGTGCACGATCAGCTCGGCGCCCTCATGAGCGGGAAGGTTGCGGCCTGGACTTCCGGCGATCCGCGAGTCGCAACGGTCGATGCCTCTGGCGTGGTGAAGTCCATCGCCGTCGGGACGGCGTCGGTGATAGCGACCGTCGAGGGCAAATCCGGGCTGGCGACCATCACCGTCGTGCCCGTGGCAGTGGCAAGTGTGAGCATCGCAGCTCCCGCGAGCAGTGTCACGGCGGGCCTGACGGCCACGTATACGGCCACGACGAAGGACAGGAACGGCAACGTGCTCGCGGGCCGAGTGGTGGCGTGGACGTCCAGCTCGACGCGCGTGGCGACGATCGACGGCAACGGCGTGCTCACCGCGATTTCGGCGGGCACCACCACCATCACCGCGACAAGCGAGACCATCTCGGCAACGCTCAGCGTCGTCGTGGCCGCGCCCGCCGGTTCAGTTCCACCGACCATCGCGTCCATAGCTCCGGCGACGCTCACGCGTGGCGCGACTGCGACCATCACGGGCGCGAATTTTGGTGCCACGCCGGGCCTCAATCAGGTGTTCATCAGTGGAGTCGCAACCCAGGTGACTGCGGCGTCACCGACCCAGCTCACCGTCACGGTTCCGGCAGGAGTACCGTGTCAGGTTACGCAATCCGTAAACGTCGACGTGTTGACGGTGGCCGGAAGCACCACGGCAAAGCAGACGTTGCAAGTCGCCGCGCAACGTTCGCTGGCGGTTGGAGCGAGCTTCTTCATGACGGCCACAGGCAACCTGGCGTGCAACGAGCTGCCGACTGGCGGCACGTATCTCGTGAGCGTCTTCAACGCTGGGAAAGCGGTGGGCAGTGTGGCGGGGTTCGAGCTCAAGGGAATCGGGGGTACGCCGGCCGGCAACATGGCGGCGCCCGTCAGCCCGAATGCGACCGTCATTCCGGCCCCGAGGATGTCTGTGCAGAGCGCCGTGACGCCCGAAGCGCAGGCCGCGGAGAACGAGCACCTTCAACATCTCCAGGGAGATCTCGATCTCGTACGACGCCTCGGTTCGCCGCGGCGGTATCCAATCGCGCGCAGCATCGCCGGCGTGGCGAACACGCAGTCGCAGTTGGTGGTTCCGACCACCGTCGGCGCGACGACGAGCATCAACTATCACTTCAACAGTTGTCGCATCAGCAGCGCGACGACCATCACTGCGCGCGTGGTGTACGTCGGTCCCAAAGCGATCGTGCTCGAGGACAACGCCTCGCCGCTCGCCGGAAAGATCGACGCCGACCTCAGCGCACTGGCGAAGGAATTCGAGGATGTCTCGTTCCCGTTGCTCGGGAGCTTCGGCAACGTCCTGGCCTACGACGACTCGACCAACAAGAACGGCCACCTGATCATGCTGTTCACCCCCCAGGTGAACAATCAGTCGGCCAACCTGCTCGGGTTCGTCTCGGCGTGCGACTTCTATCCGCCGAGCATCGATCCGTCGGTCAGCGCGAGCAACCAGGCGGAGATCTTCTATGCGCGTGCAGTGACGGACACCTCGCCCACGAGCAACTCCATCAACGGACGGCCGCTCTGGCGCCGCGAGATGCCCGGAACGCTGATTCACGAGTCGAAGCACATCCTCGCCTTCGGAGAGCGATTCCAGACGCCGGTCATCATCACCGCGTTCGAGCAGATCTGGCTCGAGGAAGCCACCGCGCAGCAGGCGAGTGAGCTCTACGGGCGCGCGATTCACGGCAACGGGTGGAAGACCAACGCGGGGTACCAGGACGCGCTGTTCTGCGAGGTACGGCCAAGCTCTGCGAGCTGCAACGGCGCGACGTTCGTGATGGGCAACCACTTCGGCTTCCTGAACGACTATCTCCAGAACTTCGAGACCAAGAGCATCCTGAGCGGAGTCGACGACTACGATATCTACGGAAGCTCGTGGCTGTTCGCCCGGTGGCTCACCGATACGTATGCGGCGGGAAACGAGTCCGCGTTCCTTCAGTCGGTGGTGAAGAACTACAACGTCACGGGAGTGGACAACGTGGTATCCGTCACGGGCAAGACCTGGCCGGAGCTGCTCTCACAGTTCACGCTGATGCTCCTGGCGGACGATTTGCCCAACGTCCCCAAGCAGTTCCAGGAGCTGAGCTGGAATCTGCCGGCAGTGTTCGCGGGCTACAACGGCGATTTCCCGTCGTCGCGGTCGCTCTCGCCGCTCGCGCCGCGTCAAGCACCCTTCGCGACCAACTTCACGGCGTCCCTGTCGTCCATCAAGGGCGGCGGAGCCATGCTGCTGCGCATCAACGCATCAGGCAACGTGGGTTCTCAGCTGCTGGACCTGCATGATTTCTCGGGTCAGCCGCTGGATCCGACGTCGAACATCGGGATCGCGGTCTTGCGGATTCAGTAAACCCGCGCGCCGGCGTCAGCTCTTTGACGCCGGCGGTTTGCCCGACGTGAGCACACCGAGCCAGACGCGTGGCACCTTGCAGCCGGCCAACATCGCGGGATCGAAGGTCCATTTCGCGACGGCGCCGCGGAAGCTTTCGCCGAGCCAGGGGTGCGTGGCCTTGACGACGGTGAAGGTCTTCATGTCCGCCTTGCCGAGCGTGTCCACCATGACCGACACCCGTACCTCGTTGTACTTGGCGCGCCGCACCGCGGACGGCATGGCCTTTACCGGCAGCGCCGTGGCGACGTTGGCGTGTGGTGTGGCGAGACGATCCACACCCAGATCGGGCTTCACTGCCGCGCGCCGGAGCGCCTCGGCGCAATCACCATAGGCGATTGCCCCCTCCGGCGGCGCACTGCGTACAGGAGTCTCGGGCACGATTTCCGGCTCGGGTTCGGGATTGCCCGCGCACGCCACGAGGAGCACGGTGAGAGCGAGGGCGGAGCGGCCGCGCGAGAGCAGGATCATATCCGGAAGTGAGGTGAGAACACGCGTCGTGCTCATGGAGCCACGAGCGACGATGGACAGATGTCCGCGAGCACGCAGTCGGCGCAGCGCGGCGCGCGCGCATCGCAGACGCGACGCCCGTGCTCGATGAGAAGGTGGGACAACATCGTCCAATATTGCTTCGGAAACAGCGGCATGAGTGCAAGCTCGATCTTCACGGCGTCGGACTCCTTCGTGAAGCCGAGGCGGTTGCTGAGACGCGTGACGTGTGTGTCCACGGTGATGCCGTCGTTTCTTCCGAAGGCATTCCCGAGGATCACGTTCGCCGTCTTGCGTCCGACACCGGGAAGCTGCACGAGTGCGTCCATGTCGGCCGGAACGTCGCCGCCGTGTCGCTCCACCAGCGCAGTGGCCATGCCAATGAGGCTCCTGGCCTTGTTCCGGAAGAATCCCGTCGACCGGATGAGCTCCTCCAGCTCCCACTGCTCCGCTTCTGCAAGCGCCGCAGGGTCCCGGTACCGGGCAAACAGCGCGGGCGTCACCATGTTGACGCGCTTGTCCGTGCACTGCGCACTGAGAATCGTGGCGACGAGCAGTTGATACGCATTCGTGAAGTCGAGCGCGCAATGGGCGTCGGGATACTCCGCGAGAAGGCGGTCGAGCACCACGCCGGCCTGCTTCTTCAGCGCTGCGCCGCGCAGAACTCGAGACGCCCGTGCCCGGACCGGGCGCTTCTTTTTCGCGGGCATCAGCGCAGCGCCTCCCGCCGCGCGCGAGAGAACGCCAGCACGTCGTCAACGCTCCGGGCGTTCAATATGTCCTGCGCTGCGACGCCTGCCTTCCGCGCCATGCCGACGCCGATCGTCGTGTAGTCGAGCGACGCGACGGAGTGGGCGTCGGGCCCGATGGCAATCGTAACGCCGCGCTCGATGGCCCGTGGAATGAGACGCCAATCCAGATCGAGCCGCTTGGGATCGGCATTGAGCTCGAGCGCGACACCAACGTAGCCGGCCTTGTCGATCACCGCTTCCAGATCGAGCGGGTACGGATCGCGAGACAGCAGCAAGCGCCCGGTCGGGTGGCCGAGGATGGTGAGATGCGGGTCGTCGAGCGCGCGAAGAACGCGCGCGGTCATGGTACTCTGGTCCATTGAGAACCGGGAATGTATGGACCCGACCACGAAATCGAAGCGGTCCAGCGTCTCGCCATCGTAGTCGAGCGTACCGTCGGCCAGGATGTCCGCCTCGATGCCCTTGAGGATGAGAAACCCATCCGTGGCCGCAGCGTTGAGCGCGTCGATCTCGGCGTGTTGCGCGAGAATCCGTTCGCGGGACACGCCGCCGGCGTAAAACGCCGACGCCGAGTGGTCCGTGATTCCGAGGTAGCTCCACCCGCGGGCACGCGCGCCGTCTGCCATGACCGCGATGCTGGCACGGCCGTCCGAGTACTCCGAGTGGCAATGCAACACGCCGCGAATGTCGGATGGCTCGATGAGCGTCGGCATGCGTCCCCGCGCGGCAAGCTGGAGCTCGCGCCCGCTCTCGCGCATCTCTGGAGCGACGTAGGGAAGCCCTGCGAGGGCGTAGAACGCCGCTTCATTCGCGGCCTCGAGGCGACGTCCGCTCGCGTCCAGCAGGTGATTTCCTTCGAGCGTGATGCCGTGCGCGGCCAGCATGGTCGACACCGAGCGCACGTGCTGATCCGACCCCGTGGCGCGCCAGAGCGCCACGACGAAGTCCTCTGCCGAAACGCAATGCAGATCGAGACGGGCGCCATCCGTCAGCGTGATGCACGGCGACGCCGTGCCCTCGTTCGTGACTTGTCGGACTCCCGGCGCTCGCGACAGCGATGACGCCACCGCCACCGGATCTGCCACGCACGCTGCCACGACGTCGACGTCCCGAGCCGTCTCACAGTGACGGCGCAGCGACCCCGCAAGTTCGGCCCGGACGACGTCCGGATGTGAACGAACCATCGCGAGCAAGGACGTCGCGCTGGCGAGCATGCGAGGGTAGAGATCGCGTGTTCCGGACGCGCGAAAACGCTCGACGGCATGGATGAGCCGGTCTACGGTCTTGGGGCCGAATCCCTTCAGTGCGCGGAGTCGCCCGTCGCGCGCGGCCGTCTCCATGGCGTCCACGGAATCGATGCCGAGCGCTGCATGCAGTTGGTGAATGCGGCTCGTTCCCAATCCGGGAACCTGCATGAGATCGAGCAGGCCGGGCGGCGTCTCGGCGCGCAGCTGCTCGAGGTAGCTCGACTCGCCCGTCGCGTTGAGGTCGCGGATGACGGCGAGCGTCGCGGGTCCGATGCCGCGCGTCTCGGCAAGTGTTCCCGCATGGTCCAGTGCGGCGAGATCATCCGTCTCGAGGGCGATGACAGCCTTCGCTGCACCCTCGTATGCTCGCACCTTGAAGGGACTCTCGCCGCGGAGCTCGAGGTGGGCCGCAATGAGGGAGAGCACGTGCGCGGCGGAACGGGGATCCATCTCGTCAAAAAAAATCAGTAGTGAAGGACAGTACCCGGTACCCTGCACCCGGTAAAACAACGTATCCGGTACGGCCCCCCGAAGTGGGGCGACAGTCTATCCCTCCAACCCCGCGAAGTTCTTGAGCTTCTCGATGATCTCATGGAGCTGCCGCTCCGTGAGATCGATCTCCGCCGCCGCGCCATCGGAGTCGAGCAGGCCCGCACGCATCGATATCGCCACCTGATTCAGGTAGCGGATCTTCCCCAGAATCTCGTCCGTGGCACGCCGCAGTCCCACGAAGCGGCGTTTCTCGGCGAGCGCGCGGCGATAGCGGAGGAGGATTTCCTGGGACGTCAGGCGGCGGGCGAGCGCCAGTGCTTCCTCCCGGGTGCGTCCCGGAAACGCACCACGGTCGGGCAGGCCGGCGTCGTCCCAGCTCTCGTCGGCGAACCAGAGGCGACCCACGTATTCGATGCCGTCGAACGCAACGCGACAGCTGACGTTGAAACGCCGGCCGTCATACTCGAGTGTAGCGATGTGCGGTTGAACGTTGTCGTCGACCACGGAAGCTACCTGGCACGGATTGGAGAAGACCCAAGCTCGCGAAGGAACGCGAGCAGGGGAGGAAACAGCCGTTGCGGGTGCTCAACATAGGGCACATGCCCGCAGTCTTCCAGCACCAGGCAGGAGGTCCCGAGGGCGCTTGCGACGTCGAGCGACGACGCCAGCGGGATGGGATCCTGCCGCCCATGTGCGACAAAGGCGGGCACATGCGCGTCTCCGAGCGCCGCACGGATGTCGTAGTCGCCCAGCGACGTCCAGATGGACTGCTGCACGCGGCCGGTTACGCGAAACGGTGTGAGATCGTGCGCGCGCCGCGGATCGGCGAAGTATCCGGCGACGCTGAGCTCGAATGCCCGCTGCCGGTATGCTTCGGGATCGGACTCCCGGAGCCCCGAGGCCGCGAGGGCCGCGCGCAGCTCCTGCACCGCGGGGGCCGTCTGGCGACGCGAGAACTCCTGCTCGAACTGGTCCCGATATGCACGTGTCGCCGGCGCCGGATCGATGAGCGCCAGCCCCACCGGCATCGGTGTGACCCTGCCACGCTGCGCCTCGATTGTGTACAACAATGCGAGCAGCCCACCCCACGAGTAGCCGACGATCGCGAGCGGCGTGACGTCGAGCTCCAACGCCACGCGGCCGAGGTCGCGTACCTGATCCAGCCAGCCGAGCTCCGCGCGGTCGTCGTCGTGCCGCGAGCGGCCGCCGCCACGCTGGTCATACAGTATCACACAGTGTTCGCGTGCCAGCTCGAGCATCTGCGGCAGGAGATATTCGTGGCTCGCACCCGGTCCGCCGTGCAACACGAGTATCCGTGGCGCATCGGCGTCGCCATACTCGCACCAGTAGAGCGGAACGGCCGTGGACGAGGTGTATCCTTCGGCGCGGGGGCTGGGAATCGAGGGCACGACGCAGAATGTCCGCGTGACATGCGTCCGCGAAAGGGATCTGCCGGCCGGTGTCGAAATTCGCCGGCGCCGGTCGACTATGTGGCGAAGGTCACATTCAACCCAACGGAGAGCACCAATGAAATACCTTTGCCTGATCTACGGAGACGAGTCCGCGTGGGCACGCATGCCCAAGGGCGACATGGGGAAGATGAACGAAGACTACGGGTCGTTCACCGAGAGCATCCGCGGAAGCGGGCACTACCTGGGCGGCGAAGCGCTTCAGCCGACGACGACCGCCACCACCATTCGCGCACGCAACGGCGCCGTGACGACCACGGACGGCCCATTCGCCGAAACGAAGGAACAGCTCGGCGGCTTCTACCTCATCGAGGCCCGCGACCTCAACGATGCCATTCAGGTGGCGTCGCGCATTCCCGGCGCGCGCACCGGCTCGGTGGAGGTTCGTCCGATTCTGTCATTCAGCTGATGGTGAGGAGCGACGAGCACGGGCCGCATTCCGGCGACTCGATCCACGAGGTGGTGGATCGGTTGTACCGCACGGACTCGCGCCGCGTGCTCGCCACGCTCATCCGCCTCCTCGGCGATTTCGACCTTGCCGAGGAGGCGCTTCAGGAGGCGTTCGTCGCCGCCGTGGAGCGGTGGCCGACTGACGGCGCTCCGGCCAACCCCGTTCCCTGGCTCGTGAGCGCCGGACGTTTTCGAGCAATCGATCGGCTGCGGCGAGAGTCGAGCTTCGACGCCCGCCGCGACGAGCTCGCACGCGAGGCCGTGTCGGCCATCGAGAGCGATGCAACCGACGTCGGCGAGCACGAGTTCGGTGACGACCGGCTGCGGCTCATCTTCACCTGCTGCCATCCGGCGTTGTCCCCTGAAGCGCAGGTGGCGCTCACGCTGAGGACCGTAGGTGGGCTCACCACGGAAGAGATTGCGCGCGCCTTTCTCGTGCCGGCACCCACCCTTGCCCAGCGCATCGTTCGAGCGAAGACCAAGATTCGCGCGGCACGCATTCCATATGAGGTGCCGTCGGCATCCGAGCGTCCCGCGCGGCTCGATACAGTGCTCGCGGTGCTCTACCTGATCTTCAATGAAGGCTACAGCGCGAGCAGTGGAGAAGCGCTGACTCGCGCGGATGTCTCCCTGGAAGCAATTCGTCTTGGCCGGCTGCTCGTCGATCTGCTGCCCGAGCCCGAGGCGCTCGGATTGCTCGCGCTGATGCTGCTTCACGAGTCGCGTCGCGAGTCACGCGTGGCGCGCGACGGGAGCTTGGTATTGCTGGAGGAACAGGATCGCACGACCTGGAACCAGGCGCAGATCAGAGAAGGCGTCGCCCTGGCCGAACGCGCGCTCGTGTCGCCGAGCGTTGGCCCGTATGCGCTGCAAGCGGCAATCGCAGCGCTGCACGCGGAAGCACCCACGGCGCAGGCCACGGACTGGCGGCAGATCGCCGCGTTATACGACGTGCTGCTCGAAGCACTTCCGACGCCCGTGGTGGCGCTCAATCGTGCGGTGGCCATTGCGATGAGCCGTGGTCCGGATGAAGGACTCGCCGAGCTCGATGCGTTACTGGCACGGGGCGAGCTCGACGCATATCACCTCGCGCACGCCGCGCGCGCGAACCTGCTGCGCCGGCTGCATCGGTACGACGAGTCGCGCGACGCCTATGAGCGTGCGTTGTCGCTGACGACGCAGGCCACGGAGCGTCGGTTCATCGAGCGCCGCCTCGAGACGCTTCGCCGCGATGTCATCGGGCCCGCGCCACATGCGACGCCGCGATCCGCGCGGTCGTGACGTGAATGCGGACGGTATCCTCGATGTCGCGCCCGTACCCTCCTCCAATCGTGATTGCGACCGGCAGGCCCACCTCACGACACTGATCGAGGACGAAGGCGTCCCGTCGCGCGAGGCCGTCGAACGTGAGGGAGAGCCGTCCGAGTGAATCGCCCTCGTGCGGATCGGCGCCGGCAACGTAGATGACGAGATCGGGCGCGGCGCTCGCGAGCCCGGCCGGCAGCGCCGATTCCAGCAGGTCGAGATATTCCGTGTCGCCGCATCCGTCGGCGAGCTCGATGTCCAGCGTGCCGGCGACCTTGTGAAACGGATAGTTTCGTCCGCCGTGCATGCTGAAGGTGTAGACGCTGTCGTCGCCGGCGAAGATCGCGTGCGTGCCGTTGCCTTGGTGGACGTCGAGATCGATCACGGCGGCGCGCGCGATGCGTCCGCGCGATTGCAGGGTGCGAATCGCGACGGCGACGTCGTTGAACACGCAGAAGCCCTCGCCATGATCGGAGAAGGCATGGTGCGTTCCTCCCGCGAGGTTCATTGCAATCCCGGACGACAGCGCTTCCTCCGCGGCCGCCATGGTTCCGCCCACCGCGCGCCGCGAGCGCTCCGCCAGGGCGGGCGACCACGGAAAGCCGAGTAGCCGCTCTTCGGCGGCGGTGAGCTGTCCACCGGCGACCCGACGCACGTAATCCGCCGCGTGCACCAGTCGAAGGACGTCATCCGAGGCGGCGTCGGGGTCGCGCACGTCTCCCGCGCCGACGATGCCCTCCGCGATCACGCGTTCGCGCAGCATCGCGTATTTCGTCACCGGAAATCGATGGCCTTCCGGAAGCGGGAACACGTATTTCGCCGACGACCACAGCGCGAGCGGCATCGCGGCGCTATGGCGTTCGGGCTCGCTCGGACTGTCCGGAGAGTCGCACCGGTGTAATCCGCGCCGGCCGGTCGCCAATGAGGCGAATGGTACGTTCGGCGACGGACACCACGCGCGCCTCTCCCGGAATCGCGAGCTTCTCGGCCACGTCGGTGGCCCGATGGTAGTCCTCGTGAAATCCCGTGAAGAAATGCAGCACGGGAATTCCCATGGCGTAGAACGGGCGCTGATCGCTGTCTCCCCAACCGTTGCCGCGCGCGTCGATGGTGAGTGGAGGCTGGACGTTGGCACTGTCCAACAACGCGCGAAGCTCCTTCGCTGTCGCGACGCCATAGACGATGAGCGTGTCGTTCCGAAGCCTGCCTACCATGTCGAAGTTGATCATCGCCACGACGCTGTCGAGCGCGACCGGAGCATGCTGGACGAACCATTCCGACCCGAGCTGTCCGAGCTCCTCGCCGGAAAAATTGGCGAAGATGACTGACCGCCTGGTGGGACGCGCCGCAAATGCTCGCGCCAGCTCCATCACCGCCGCGGTGCCGGACGCATTGTCGTCGGCGCCGGGCCGCATGGCGTTCTTCGCCTCGGGGTCGAGCGCACCGACGGGCGACCGGCCGAGGTGATCGAAGTGCGCACCGACGACGATCACCTGGCCGCGGAGCGCCGCATCCCGCCCGCGCACGAGCGCGGCGACGTTCTGCGTCAGCATGATTTCGGGACTTCCGTCGGCCACCACGGCAACGTGCCGCGCGGTGAACGGTTGGAGAAAGCAGCGTATGGGCGCCCTGGCCGCCGCGCACTGGGAGGCGCTGTCGAGCGAAAGGGGACGAAGTCCGAGCCCTGCATACGTTGCGGCGATGTACGCGGCGGCGCTGTCGTTGCCCGGAGTGCCGGTGCGACGGCCCGCGAGACGGCTGTCGACGAGATACGCGATGTCGCGCCGCAGGCGGTCCACCGCCGGTTGCTGCGCATGCAGTGTGGGGGTGGCTACCGATGCGGCGTGCAGGGACAGCGCAGCAAGGGCCAGCGCGCGCGGGCGTCCGAGGCGAGGAGCGCGAAAAGGGAATGGCATGAACATGTGGCTCCGGCGAATGCTAACCGCCACGCTTCCCGGACGCGATTCGCTTCTGGCGACGAGGCGCTCCGCATCATTAGTTTGCAATGGAATCTGCCCCGCCGATCACGGTGGGCGACCGCCTGCCGCATGGAACATCCGGTCAACTTCGCGCGTCGCTTCTCCCATCTCGTCTGGCTCCTCATGAATGAGCCCGACAACGTGGATGAGCAAAAAAGCACGCTCCGAGCTCTCGTCGTTCAGTCGAAGCTGGGTGCGGTGCACATTGCGCATCAACAGACCGGGCTCACCGCCAATGACCAGGTGGTGCCGTCGGCGCTCACGGGTGTGACCGAGCTCGGGAGCCAGATGCAACTCCACGGCATCGCGCTCATTTCCACCGACGCCGACGCCAAGCCAGCCGACCTGCTCGGTGTGGCGCGCGTGCTCACCGGCCTCCACGTGCACGGCGACGGCGGCGCGGCGGCAGAGAGCAAACGTCGCGCAGGAGGCATCACCAGCGTGAAATTCGCCGGGAGACCCGACGTCGCCGATGAGCCGCTGCCGTCTCCAGGGCCACCGCAGCCAGCGCCGGCCGTTCCCGACATGGACTTCGAGATGTACGACGATCCCTATGGCGAGGCGATGAAGAAGGCGACGCCCCGCTCCACGCAGGCGATCGTGGGAGACAGCAAGCGCGGCACGACCGGGCTGTTCTCCCAGTTCGCGGCCTCGCAGGTCCCGAGCGAATCGCACGAGGCGCTGCTGAAGGCACTCGAGCACGCCCAGGACGTCGGGACCATCGAGTCCACGCTCGCGGATCTCTTGACGATTGCGGAGAAGGCGGCCGCGGACGGCAAGGCCGCCGTCGTCACCGAGATTCTGATCCGGGTCACCAAGCGCGAGCAGGCCGTGGATCAGTCGGAGGCGAAGCGCGTGCTCGGCATGACGCTGCGACGCATGTCCAAGCCGGCGCTCCTGCGCCTCGTGGCGACGCAGATGCCCACCAACCCTGACATCCGCGGGGACCTTGGCGCCGTGCTCGCACGGGCCGGTGAGGACGGCGCCGACACGCTCGTCGAACTGATCTCCGATCCGGCGCATCAGCGCGACAAGCGCATGTACTTCGACGTCCTCGTGCAGTTGAAGGCAGGTGTCCCGACGCTGCTGCACATGCTGACGGATACGCGCTGGTTCGTCGTGCGCAACGCCGCGGAGCTCCTTGGGGAGATGCACGTGCGTGAAGCAGAAGGCCCGCTCACCGAGACATTGAAGCACGAGGACGAGCGCGTCCGTCGCACGGCCAACGGTGCGCTCATGCGACTCGGGACGACACGGGCGATGCAGACCATTCAGGAAGCGCTCGCCAGCACCATGCCGCAGGTGCGCATGGAGGCGGCGGCGGCGCTCGGCTCGCGAAAGGACGCGCAGGCCGTTCCGACGCTCTTGCGCGCGCTCGACGCAGAGCGGGACGAGGAGGTGCAGGCCGCCCTGATGCTCGCGCTCGGACGGCTGGGTACGCCCGAGGCGCTGCAACGGCTCTCGATGGCCGCGTCCGCGGAGCGCAGCCTCTTCAAGCGAAAGACGCCGACGTATCGCATGGCCGCGGTGCACGGCCTCGTGGAGTCACGTGCACCCGATGCGCTCGATGCACTGCGCGCGCTTCAGGAAGACAAGGACTCCGAGGTGCGCAACGCGGCCACCTTCGGACTTCGCCGGATCTCGCGCGCCGACAACCCGCGGATCAACGAGCCGTAAAGTCCGTTTCGCTGGTGATCGCCCGGCAGAATTCCGCGATCAGCGTGGCCGCGTTGTCCACGTCCACGAGCGACACCATTTCGTTCGGCGAGTGCATGTAGCGATTCGGGATCGACACCAGGCCCGTCGCCACGCCTTCTCTCGCGATGTGAATGGCGTCCGCATTGGTGGACGTGTCGCGCCCCACCGCGTGCACCACGTGTGCAATGTCGTGCGCCTTCGCGGTCTCGCGAAGAATGCGATGCACCACCGGCGAGATGAGCGCGCCGCGGCTGATGATCGGCCCGCCACCCATCTTGTGCTCGCCGATCTCCTTCTTGTCGATGTTCGGGTGGTCCGTGGCGAAGGTGACGTCCACGACGATGGCGATCTGCGGATTGATGCAGTGCGCGCATACGAGCGCGCCGCCGCCGTGCCACGCGATCTCCTCCTGCGTGGTGGCTGCCGCGACGACCCGCGCCGCGCCCGGCTTCTCCGCGTAGCGGCGCAAGGCCTCGAGCACGATGAACGCGCCGATCCGGTCGTCGATGGACCGCGACACGATGCGGTCATTGGGAAAGTCGAGCGTCCGCGAATCCACCACGCCGGGGTCGCCGACGCTCACCCGCTGCTCGGCCTCCTCACGCTTGGTGGCGCCGATGTCCACCCACAGGTCCACGAACTTGCTCGCGTGCTCGCGATCTTCCGTCTTCATCAGGTGGATCGGCTTCTTGCCGACGACACCGAGCACGTCGCCCTCGTTACCGAGAAAGCGAATCCGCTGGCCAATGAGCACCTGCGGATCCCACCCGCCGATGGGCGCGATGTAGATGAACCCGTCGTCGTCGATGTACTGGACGATGACGCCGATCTCGTCGATGTGGCCATCGAGCATGATCGTCGGATGCCCGCCGGGGTTCACCTCCGCCATGCTATTGCCGGTGACGTCCACCGACACCTTGTGCGCGAACTGCTCCGCCTCGCTCCGCCAGGCGCGCGCCGCCGCCGTCTCGAAGCCGGACGGCGCCGGAGCGTCGAGCAGGCGCTTCAGGAAGGCGAATGAGGAAGGACTGATCATCGAGGTCGGAAGAGTGGAACAGTGGAGGGAATCCTAGCCCGTGCCTCCACGCGAAGGAAGAGTACCTTTGGGGACGGCGCGAACTGGCGCGCCATGGCTGCTAACGTCACCGCGTCACACACACATGCCTTTCCTTTTTCTCGCAATCGGGCTCATCGCCGGGTTTCTCTCCGGAATCTTCGGCATCGGCGGTGGAATCCTCATCGTCCCCGCGCTGCTCTTCTTCGGACGCATGGACCAGACGTCGGCGACTGGAACCTCCCTCGGCGCCCTTCTCCTTCCGGTGGGATTGCTCGGCGCCTGGCAGTACTACAAGAGCGGACACGTCAACGTCACGGCGTCGCTGCTCATCGCGCTCGGACTGTTTTTCGGCGCGTACTTCGGTGCGCGTGCGGGGTTGACGCTGAATCCCGCGACGGTGAAGCGGTCGTTCGCGGTGTTTCTCGTGCTGGTTGCCGCGCGCATCTGGTATACCGCGTGAAGCTCGCGTCCGCGCAGGGACGCTGGGTCGTCGCCGGCGCGGTGCTCGGCTCCGGCGCGGTGTTTCTGGAAGGCACCGTCGTCAACGTCGCGTTGCCTGCGATTGCGCGCGATCTGCATCTCGGCATTGCCGGCCTGCAGTGGGTGGTGAATGCCTACCTCCTCACGCTGAGCGCGCTCATGCTGCTCGGCGGCGCACTGGGCGACCGATACAGCCGGGCTGGAGTGTTTGGCATTGGTGCGTTCAGCTTTTCGGCGGCCTCGCTCGCCAGCGCGTTCGCGCCGACGGTCCAGATGCTGGTGGTGTTCCGGCTGTTGCAGGGTGTCGCGGGCGCGCTGCTGGTGCCCAATAGTCTTGCGATGCTCGAGGCGGCGTTCGAGGGAGAGGAGCGCGGTGCGGCCATCGGCCAGTGGGCCGCGTGGTCGGCCGTGTCCACGGCAATCGGTCCGCTCGTGGGCGGGTGGTTGGTGGATGCGCATTCGTGGCGATGGGTGTTTGCGGCCGTCGCACCCTTCGGCATCATGGCCGCCTTGATCGCGTGGCGACACGTGGATACCGCGCGCGGCTCACAGTCCGAAGGTCACATCGATTGGCTCGGGGGCGTGATCGTGACGCTGGCACTCGCGAGTCTCGTCGGCGGGCTCACCGCCGGCCCAGAGCACGGATTTGCGACGCCGCTCATCGGCGGCGCCATCATGGCCGGTGTCGCGCTGCTCGTGCTCTTTCTCGTCGTGGAGGCGCGCACACGAGATCCGTTGCTGCCGCTCGGCGTCTTCGAGTCGCGGCAATTCAGCGGTGCGAACATCACCACGCTGTTCGTTTACGCGCCCCTCTCGGCGCTGTTGCTCCTGCTCATGCTGCAGCTGCAGAACGTGCTGGGCTACTCCGCACTGCGTGCGGGCGCTGCCTTTCTTCCGGTCAACGCGATCATGCTCGCGATCTCTCCGGCGGCGGGGCGCCTCTCGCACCGCATCGGCGCGCGCCGCCCCATGGCGATCGGCGCATTGCTGGCCGCGATCGGCATGGTGCTGTTCACGCGCCTGTCGCCGGGCAGCACGTATGTGAGCGGAGTCATTCCCGCCGTGCTCGTCTTCGGCGTAGGGCTTTCGATATTCGTGGCGCCCCTCACGTCGGCAGTGCTCGCGGCGGTGCCGCAGGACCAGGTGGGTGTCGCGTCCGCCGTCAACAACGCCGCGGCCCGACTGGCCGGACTGCTTGCCGTCGCGGCCATTCCTCTTGCCGCGGGGCTATCCGGATCGACTGCGCTTCAACGCGACGATCTGGCGCGTGGGTTCGTGCGAGGCATGTGGATCTGCGCGGGTCTCTGCCTCCTGGGATCGGTGACGTCGTGGCTGACGATCAGCGACGAGCGTCCACGCGCTCAGGACGACAGCTTGCGCGCGTAATCGCGCGGCGGTGCGCCGAACAGAGACGGCGCCACGATGGCGGCGATCGTCTCGACGGCGTCCGCGAGCCGCGGACCGGGACGACTGGTGAGCGCGTTGCCGTCCAGCGCCCATGCTTCGACGTCGCGCGCCCACGCCCAATCGTCCGTCGCGAGCAACGCGTACGCTTCCGTTGCTGCTCGCTCGACATCGAAGCCGCAAGGAGCGAAGAGCAGGAGCTCCGGGGCCGCGTCGCGAAAACGCTCGACCGGGACGCTTGCAGAATGTGCTCCCGGTTCGGCGATTACATCGATGCCGCCGGCCCGGCGCACCAGGTCGGGCGTCCAGTGCCCGGCGGTAAACAACGGATCGAGCCATTCGATCACCGCGACACGCGGGCGCGGAGCCCGCGCCGCCTCGAGCGCGTCATGAACGCATCGCATTCTGGCATCGAGCTGGGCGAGAAGCTCAACGCCTCGTTCGTCGCGGCCCAACGCGCGCGCCACGCGCATGACGTCGTTCCAAACGCCCGCGAGCGTCGTACCCGTCAAGGGAATGATGACGGGAGCAGGCGACATGAGCGTCGCCACGTCGCGAACGTCGCCGTCGACCACCGCGCACACGTCGCACAGCGTCTGCGTCAGAATGAGCGTTGGCGCCAGGGACGAAATCAGTTCGGCATCGAGAACGAACACGGGAGTGCCGGACGACACGGACTCGCGCACTGTCGCGTCGATGACGGCGGAGGACGCGTCGCGCTGCACGATCCCCGCGGTGACCCGAGGGAGCGACGTCACCTCGACTGGGTAATCGCACTCGTGGCTGATGCCCACGAGAGTTTCTCCGGCGCCGAGCGCGGCAACCACCTCCGTGCCGGCCGGCAGCAGGGAGACGACGCGCACTAGGTGCCCGGCAGGCGCGTCCAGATCACGATCGCGCCGCACGTCCGCTGCTGTTGCATTACGCGTGGCGCGAACTGCGCGGGAATGGTGGAGATTCCATTATAGATCTCGATCGCCTCGACGTCCTGCGGCGGAAACTCATCCGGCGTCGCATTCTCCACACGCATGCCGTCCACCACGTACTGCGGAGGGCAATCGTTGCGCCCCGTGAATGCGCTGCGCGAGAAGCGGATCGACCGCCGACCGTTGACCATCACGACGCTCACGCCCGGTGTGGTGCGCACGATGTCGGTGAACTCGTGGGGATTCCTGGCTTCGATTTCGTCGCGTGTGAAGAAATGGCCGAAGCCGCGCGACCGGCGATCCCAGAATCCGGCGAGCAGTCGCTTTGAGCGCGTCGTCGCCTCGTCCTCTACGAGCACGCCCGGAAGCGTTGTCGCTATCGACGTCATCGAGACGACCAGCGAGTCCGTGCGCCCGAGCCGGAGCTCGAGGTCCACCATCGCCTGCTCGAAGCCCATGCGTCGCAGCGCGAGCTTCACCGTTCCCCCCGGCGCACCCATGAGCCGGAACCCGCCGGAATCATTCGTATGCGTATAGAGGTCGGTTCCGCGAATCCACACCTCCACGCCGCCGATGGGCGCTCCCGCGGAATCGCGCACCAGACCGACGAGATTTGCGGCCGCCACGACGCGCGCCTGCGCCTGGAGGACGCACGTGGCCCCGCAGCAGGCGACGAGCGTCACCGCGGCGATGAGCCGAGTCGAGACACCGGGCATGAGTCGTTCTCCGCGCTCCAACTGCGGGCGCCACTGAGGTGAATCTCAATCACCGGACATTCGCATCCGCCGCGCCACGAGGTACAGCGGCCCGGCAAGAAGCACCACATAGAAAACCAGCGCGGCCAGATTGCTCGTCGCAAGGGCGCCGAGCGTCTTCGAGAGATCGAACGACTCGTCGAGGTGGCGGGCGGAGAGCCCCGCCAGGACGACGCCCATGATGGCGCCTCCGGCAATCAACCCCGATGAGAACAGGACCCCGGGACCGGAGTCGCCGTCAGCGCCCGCGCGGGCCGCTTCCGACATTCGGCGGTCCACGATCCACCGGACGACACCGCCCATGAACATGGCCGCCGACGTCGAGATGGGCAGGTACACGCCGACCGCCACCGGAAGTGACGGTATGCCAACGAGTTCCATTGCCACTGCCAGAAAGGCTCCGATGAGGATCAGCCCCCAGGGCAGCTTCTGCGTCAGAATGCCGTCCACCACCAGCGCCATGATCTGCGCCTTGGGTGAATCGAGCTTTTCCACCTCGCGGCCGTCGTAGTTCACGCGTTCGCGGCCACCCACGCCCGGGTCCACGAGGTATTTGATCGCACCCGTATCGTCCACGAGATATTCACCGGCCACGGCATTTCCCGTCTGCTCGTAAAGCCGTCCGATACGGTAGGGAGCCGCACCTCCGACCGTGGACGATTGCACCATGCGTCCGTTGGCCAGCGCATACCGCGCATTCGTCTCGACGACCGACACACGAACACCGGGATAGTCCCTCGGCACAATCGTGGTCTTTGCGTCGTTCAGGAACTGGATGATGCCGCCCACCACGAGCGCGCTCGCCGTCACCCCGATGAGCAACCCGATCTGCTGCGACCTCGGCGTCGCACCGACGAGGAAGCCCGTCTTGAGATCCTGCGATGTTGCACCGGCGGTGGATGCGGCAACGCAGACGACACCGCCGATGGAGAGCGCGAGCACACGATGTTCGATGCCCACCCAACCGACGGCGAGAAACAGCAGTGACGTCAGCAGCAGCGTCGCCACCGTCATGCCGGACACGGGATTGGAGGACGATCCAATCTGCCCCGTGATGCGACTCGACACGGTGACGAACAGGAAGCCGAAGAACAGCGCCAGGATTCCGCCGGCAATGTTGATCCCGATTTGCGGCAGCACCACCATGGCGACAAGACAGAGCAGGGCACCCACCACCACGACTGACATGGGGAGGTCGCGGTCAGTGCGCGCGACGTCCGCCGAGCTTGCGCCTGAACCGACTCCGCCGAGTCCGGCCACCAGCGCGGACCAGATCGTGGGCAGCGAGCGTGCGAGGCTCATGAGCCCCGCCGCCGTGACAGCACCTGCGCCGATGTAGAACACGTAGTTGGCGCGCACCTGCATGGCGCTCATGTCCTTGATCAGAATCGTCGCGGGGAAAATCGGCGACGCGAGACCGCCCCCGAACAGCTTGATGGCGGGAATGAGCACGAAGAACGACAACAATCCGCCGGCGAAGAGATATCCGGCGATGCGCGTGCCGATGATGTATCCCACGCCTGTGAGCTCGGGGCTGATCTCCGCCTGAATTTCGCCGAAGAGCTGCGATTGCCCGGTGGCGGTGATGGCGGTGAACGCGCGGCGCGGAACCTCGAGAAACGCATGCAGCCCGCCGTTCAGAAACTTGTACGCGGCACCGAGACCAAAGCCCATGAACACGGTCTTCGCCTGGACGCCGCCCTGCTCGCCGACGATGAGCACCTGCGCGCAGGCCGTGCCTTCGGGGTACTTCAGGTTGCCGTGCTCCTTCACGATGAGACTGCGCCGGATGGGCACGAGAAAGAGGACACCGAGCACGCCGCCCACCACGCCGATGGCGATGACCTTCGTCCACGGCAGCTCGTAGCCCAGAAGCAGCAACGCCGGCAGCGTGAACGCGATGCCGGCGGCAATGGACTCACCAGCGGAGCCGGTAGTCTGCACGAGATTGTTCTGGAGGATGGTCGCGGGCTGAGCGCCGAATGCGCGCGATACGTAGCGGAAGATGGTGATGGAGAGGACGGCGATGGGAATCGACGCGCTCACCGTGAGGCTCACCTTGAGCGCCAGATAGATGCTCGACGCGGCGAACACGAGTCCGAGCAGCACGCCCAGCAGGATCGCGCTGGCGGTGAATTCTCGCGGCGCCTCCGACGGCGAGACGTACGGCGTGAAAGCCGTCACGGGCGCAGCTTCGGCCTCCGTGCGTGGTGCGGACATGCGCGAGCTCCTTGGCGACGTGGTCCAGCTAGGACGAGCGGGCTCGAATATGGGCGTGCGCGCCGCCGGATGAACAGGCTGCCCGCAACCGCCTGCTGCAGCGCGCACCGCTTTCGCCCGGCTTTGCCGGATCGTATCTCTCTGGACCTTCCCGCGCTGCTCCCTCGATGGCGCGGCGTCACAATCGAACCGAGCGTCATCGTGCGTATCAACGTTCGCCGTTCTGGTCCCGTTGCTTCCGCCTGCCTTGTCCTTCTGGGCAGACCGGCCCTCTCGCAGCACGAGCCGGTGTCCGCGCCCATCAGCGGCGTGCGTTACGAGATCACCGCCACGGCGGCGTCGCTCAGGTCGCGCAAGCTGTCAGTGAATACCTCGTTCGACGTCGCCGATACCGCGACCGTCCTTCTGGCGCTCCCCGCGTGGACGCCCGGCGCATACGAAATCAGCTATTTCGCGCGGTGGGTGAGCGGCTTCTCGGCCGCCGAAGGCGGCACGTCGCTGCGCTGGGACAAGCTCGACTACGATACCTGGCGCATCCATCCCGCGCGTCCTGGTAGAGTGACCGTGTCGTTCGATTACACGGCGGACACCCTCGACAACGCGATGTCGTGGTCGCGTCCGGATTTTACGCTCTTCAACGGGACCAACCTCTTCCACTATCCCGTGGGGCGCCCCCTCGATTTTCCCGCCGCCGTGGCGATTCACACGGACGCCACCTGGCGCGTCGCCACGAGCATGACGCCGGCTGGCGCTTCGCACACGTGGAAGGCGACCAACTACCACGACCTCGTGGACATGCCCGTGTTCGTGGGAAAATTCGACGTCGATAGCGCCACTGTTGCGGGGCGCACGTTGCGCTACGCGACGTATCCGGTGGGGAGCGTGTCAGGCGCCGCCCGCGCGGAGGCGTGGGAGCAGCTCAAGCGAATCATTCCGGTTGAGTCGAACGTGTTCGGCGAAACGCCATGGGACAGCTACTCCCTGCTGCAGATCATGGACAGCTCGGCGCAGGGATATTCGGGTCTCGAGCATTCGAGCTCGCACGTGGACATCGTGGCGCCGCAATTCATCGGCAGCGAGTCGCAGCCATCGCTGTATGCGCACGAGATCTTCCACGCATGGAACGTGAAGCGCCTGCGGCCGGCGGAGATGGTGCCGTATCATTACGATCGTGCCCAGCCTACGCCATGGCTGTGGGTCAGCGAGGGAGTGACCGACTACTACGCCGACCTCGCGCAGGTGCGCGCCGGGATCATCGACGCGGCGGGGTTTTACGGGCTGACGGCCGGGAAGATCGGCGAAATCGCCGCGACGGTGCCGTTTGCGCTCGAAGATGCGTCTGTCAACACGTGGATACACCCGAAAGATGGCACGGAGTACAGCTACTACCCGAAGGGATCGCTCGCGGGGCTCATGCTGGATCTCATCGTCCGCGACGCGAGCGACAACCGTCATTCGCTCGACGGCGTCATGCGGGAGCTCTATCAGACCACGTGGAAGAGGGGGCGCGGCTTTACGCGCGCGGATTTCTGGAGCGCGGTGTCGCGTGCAGCAAACGGAAAGTCGTTCGAGGAGTTCGAGCGAAATTATGTCGATGGACGTGAACCGTATCCGTGGCCATCGATGCTCGCACTCGCCGGCCTCAGGTTGGAGCCGGACAGCACGCCACGCATCGGCGTTACGACCGCGAACGATCCAACCGGCGCCGTGCGCGTCATCACGGTCGATAGCACGAGCGCAGCGGCGCTGGCCGGCGTCCAGCCCGGCGACGAGCTGGTGAGCGTCGGAGAGATTCCCGTGTCTGATGCCACGTTCGGCGCGAAGTTTCGCGTACGCTACGTGGGACGGCCGACCGGATCACCGTTGCCCATCGTCGTGAAGCGCGGCACGCAGACGCTCACGCTGCAGGCGTCGTTGAAGTATTCGTCTGTCGCGCCTCGAATCGTCGAGGACTCGGCGGCGCCGCCGAAGGCTCGCCGCATTCGAGAAGGCCTCTTGCACGGAACCACCACCCAATGAGCTACATGCGGACACTCCGGACGGTTGCCTCGGCCGCCTTTCTCTCGGCGGCAGCGCACGGTCAGTCGGCGGCGCGCCCGGCGTCGCAGCCGGCGTCCTCCATCGCCTCGCTCACGGCGGGTTTCGAGCGTCGCGACGGATTCATGCCGATCTATCTGGACTCGCGTGAAGGCCGCCTTTACGCAGAGCTGCCGAAGGGCACGAATCGCGCGCTGTTCTGGTCGAGTCTCGCAACCGGCTTTGGATCGAACCCCATCGGTCTCGATCGCGGCATGGGAACGTCCGACCATGTCGTCCGCTTCGACCGCGACGGCAACCGCGTTCTGATGGTCTTCGAGAACGAGCGGTTTCGCACGTCGCTCGCCGACGCCGCGCATCAACGCAGCGTGTTGGAAGCGTTTCCCTCGAGCACGATTGCATCGCTCCCGGTGCTGGCTGAGGAGGCAGGCACGGTCCTCGTCGATCTCACGGAAGTCGTCTATCGCGACTGGGGTGACATCGCGGGAACTCTCGCCCAGGCCAATCAGGGGACGTTCAGCGTGGTGCGCGACAGATCGTCGATCGACCGCGCGCACACGCGCGCCTATTCGACCAACACGGAGATCGACGTCTCGCTCACGTTCTGTCTCTCCGGCGGGCCCGGCGGCGGATGTCTCTCGTCCGGCGGGCGACCGGGTCCGGTCGTACGCCGGATCGTTCCCGATGCGCGCGCGGTCACCATGCGGCAGCATCTGTCGATTCTTCCGCTGCCGGCCGCAGGCTATCGGCCGCGCGAGGAGGATCCGCGCCTCGGCTTCATCGGACTCTGGTTCAAGGATTACGGTCAGCCGATTCAGCGCGCGCTCGAGCAGCGCTGGATCGCTCGCCATCGGTTGGAGCGCGTCGATCCGAACGACCCGCGCTCACCGATCAAGAATCCGATTCACTACTATGTCGATCCGGGAATCCCGGAGCCTGTAAAGCAGGCCACGCTCGACGGCGTCCGCTTTTGGTCGCAAGCATTCGACAAGGCAGGACTCACGGGCGCCTTTGTCGCGGAGCTCCTGCCCGAGGGAGCGGATCCGCTGGATGCGCGATACAACATCGTACAATGGGAGAACCGCAACGAACGCGGCTGGTCGGTGGGGGGATCGCTCGGAGATCCGCGCACGGGCGAAATTCTCAAGGCGATGGCGCGCATGGATTCACATCGCGCGCGCACCGACTACAACATCTACGCCGCATTGTTCGGTGCCGAGCCCACCGCCGCCGACACGCATTTCGTGTTATCGCGCGTCCGGCAGGTGAGCGCACACGAAGTCGGCCATACGCTCGGCATGTCGCACAACTACATCGCGAGCACGTACGAGCGAGCGTCGGTGATGGATTATCCCGCGCCGCGCATCCGGCTGACTTCGTCCGGCGACATCGACATCTCGTCTGCATATGCCACGGGTCCCGGCGACTATGACGTGTGGGCCATCCGCTGGGCATACGGCATCTTTCCCGCGGCCACGGAGCGTGACTCGCTCGCCGCGATTGCGGCCGAGGGTCTGCGCAAGGGATATCTCTATCTCACGGACATCGACGCGAGGCCCGAGAACGCCAGCGATCCGCGAGTGAACCTGTGGGATGACGCGGCGACGCCGAACGAATTTCTCGCGCATCAGAGCGCGGTGCGACGCGTGGCGCTGTCACGCTTCGGGTTGCGCAACATCCGGGTCGGCGAACCGGTAGCGACGCTCCAGGAGCGTCTCGTTCCGCTCTACTTCTGGCACCGCTTTGCGCTGAACGGCGTCACCAAGACCCTCGGCGGCATGATCTACCAGAATGCGTTGCGCGGCGACGGCCAGCTTGCCACGCGTCCCATCGATGGCCCGCATCAGCGCGTCGCACTGAGCGCCCTGCTCGACGCGTTGCAGCCCGTGGAGCTGGCCATTCCCGACACGGTGTTGAACCTGCTCGCTCCGAGGCCGAGTGGCTACGACGGGCCGGTGAACAACAGCAACAGTCCGGTTGGCGAGCTGTTTCGCGGGCGCACTGACCCCGCCTTCGACGAGCTCTCGGCGGCGCGCACATTGGCGCAGATGATCGTGGACGGAGTACTTCAGCGGGAGCGTGCGGGGCGTCTTGTGGCGTTCGCAACGCGTGGCGCGGGCATGCTCACGCTGGGCGAGACAATCGACTCATTGCTGGCGCGCACATGGGACGCAATCGACACGCGCTCGTCGGCAAAGTACGTGGCGCTCCGTCGGGTCACGCAGCGTGCGGTGGCCGATCGGCTGCTGTTGCTCGCGGCGGATGCCGAGGCGCTGCCCGAAGTTCGCGCAGTGGCAGAGTATGAGATCGCGACGCGCCGAGCCGATGCACAGCGACGCGCGGCGTCGGGCGACGCCATGCATCGCGCGCATTGGTCGTCCATTGCGGGCGACTTCACACGATGGATCGATCGCCGGGAGCTGCCCAAGCCGAGTCCCGCTTTGGCGGCGCCCCCGGGAGATCCATTCGGCAGTCCAGATCAATAGAGAGCAACTTCTAAGATCAGTTGAGAGCAACAGCAAAAGCCGATGAACCACAGAGAGCACAGAGGCCACAGAGTTCTCCTCTGTGGCCTCTGTGCTCTCTGTGGCTTATTCAAGTCCCTTGCTCTTTCTCCTACTACGGATTCGCCGTCAGTATCCGGCGACGTCGTCCATCCAGGTGTTGGCCAGCATCGTATAACGCGCCATGGCGGACGTCGCCTTGGCGACCGAACACGAGTCGTACTGGTAGCTCTTCTGTCCGTTGGCGGTGGCATCGTCGGCACTGGAGGCGACCGGCCTCGATCCCGTGAGCGCGTTGAGGCCGCTCAGTGTGGCGCCCGCGGACACGTTGTTCCCGTTCGATGTGAGAGTGCCTCCGACCAGGATGACGCCGGACCACTGATTGCTGCCATTGATGTTGAGGTCGCCGTCGATGATGAGCATACCCCTGCCTGCGTTAGGCAGCGTGTATGCTGAACCGGCGCCGTTGGTCACGTGAATGACCGGCCAGTAGTTGGTGTCGGCCGCGAACGCCGCCGTGTTTGGAAAGGTGCCGCCGCCAATGATGATGTCGGCCTGAACCGCGGTGCCGGACTTCATGCTCGCCCAATCGATCTTCACGGCCGACGATTCCTGAGCGAAGGTCTTCGTCGTGTCGTACGGCGGACTTCCCGTCGGTGCCCAGTTGTTGCCGTTCACCACCATGTCGGCATGCCCGTTGTATTGCGGCACGGAGAGCCCAGCCACGTTCGATCCGCCACCGCACTCGTCGGTGCCGCTGATGGTGCCCGTTCCGTTCTTGATGATGCCGGTGAGGCTCGTCCAGGCGCTCAGGACGTTCATGGTCGTCTTGTTCCACGTGGCGAAGACGCCCACCGTGCGCGTGGCCTGCGCCGTCCGGCCGCTGCCGCCGCCCACGAAGGCCTGCTGGTCGTATCCCGTGGAGGTGATGAAGTACGTCCCCTTGCCGTTCGGGATGTCAAGCCAGACGGGCGTGGCCCGGACGATGGCGTAGCCCGAGGCGAACGCCACATACACCGTTTCTCTCACGGTGGGCAACCCGTCGAGGTTGCTGGATATCGAGCCGCTGGCCGGCGTCGCATTCACGGCCCAGCAGTGCGGACAGAATTGCGAGCCCGTGTTCTCCTTTCGCCGGACCAGGAAGGCCTCGAGGCCCATCTGCGCGTAGCTGTATGCACGTGCCTGGGCGCGCTGGGACATTGTGGTGCTGATCTCACTGGACGTCGAGGCAAATCCTGCGACGATGCCCATGGTGAGCAGCGTGAGTACGACGATCGCGAGCGGCAGCGCGAAACCCTCGCGCGCCGGGGACCGAGTTCCATTCGTTCGCATGCTGGTGTGTGTTCTCATGGGCGTCTCGTATTCTTGAAGAAGACCGCGGTGGTCGTGGTCGTCGACAGCGGTGCCGTACGTCCTGGCACGGTGTCGGGAGCGATTCCCGGCAGCACGATCTGAAATCCGCGCACCTTCCAATAATTCGCCGCCGTCGGCGCGACCTTCAGCGAAGTGTCCTTGGCCTGCGCCGGATTGGTGTAGTAGTTGAACCGCGCCGTCGACGCGAATGGCGCGATGATCTCCTCGGCGAGCGTATCCGTATTGCTGCGGCCACGAGTCGTGCGATACAGGCCCAGCGTCCCCGGGTAGATCGCGGATGTCTTGAACTCGTACGTGACGGTCTGAAAGACGAACGCCATGTCGCCCACCTGCGTACCGGCTGGCGGCGCGGGCGAGACCTGCATGACGCTGCCGGCGCGGCCGCTGGACGTCACGGTGTCCGCATACCGCGCGACACCTCCGCTATGACAGTGTCCTGCTCCGGTGCTCTGGATCGTGTCGCTGGATCCGGCGGTCGCGAACGAGTAATTGCCCGTCGACGCGTTGCGCGTGGCATACCCGCCGTACTTCGCCGCCGCCATCTGGAATGAGTCCACGGGAACCAGCGACAGGACCGCGTTCCCCCCGTTCACCTCGCAGACGACGCCGAACACCAGCGGCACCCGCACGTCGACACGCCGGTTGTTCGTGGCATCGAGGTATGTCACGCTCGCGCCACTATCGTGCGCCATTCGGAGGTCGGTGATCATGATGTTCATCGCGCTGCGCGACGCCGAGCGGGCGCGCTTCAGCCCGTTGTCGAGCTGAAACGAGCGGGCCTGGCCGACGACGAGCTTCGTCATCGCGATGCCGAGTATGCCGATGATCACGATGGAGGTGATGATCTCGGCGGTGGTGAACCCGCGTCGAAAGCGATGCATGAGTCTCACGGGTAGTTGAGGGCATTGGCCACCGGCGGCCTGGCGCGCCGGATCTTGCCCGTCTGCGCCGTCATGCCCGTGACGCGCGGCGTGACCGTGAGCGTCACCAGCTTGTACTTCGAGATCCCGGTGGCGCTGGTGGAATCCGCCACTGTGTACGACCACACATACCAGACGTTGCCGGACTTCACCGAATCGCTCACCAGATAGGTGCCGAGTGAATCGTACATCATGGACTCGACGCGGTTCACTTCCTGGTAGAACGTCGCGGCTCGCTGTTCCGTATAGGCCGCGGTGCGCACCCGTTGCGCGAGCTTGGTCGTGACGCCAGTCAGCGCCGTGAGCGATACCGCGAGCAGCGTGCACGCGACCACGATCTCGATCAGCGTGATGCCCGAGCGGCGTGAACGGCGCGGAAGGCGCGAGGCAGGGGCGGGCGTCACAGGATCTGCACCAGGCCGGCCCTCGTCATGCGGAGAGTCCGGGAGTGAAGCGCGCCGAACCGGCTGTGGATGCTCAGCTTGACGCGCAGCGTGTCGGCGGCCATGCCCGTCGGCAGGATGTCCAGCGTGCTCCGCGTCGATGACAGAACGTCGAGCGCCAGGTCGCCGGTCTTGAATTGCCGCGTGCGATACTTGAAGGTTGTGTCGGCACGGCTGGCGAGCGAAAACGCCATCGTCGTGCTGTCGAGCAGGACGCGGACAGGCGTGCGCTGGCGCGCCGCGAGCGCAAATCCCTGCTCGAGATCGGAAGTCATGATGGCCATCGCCTTGTTCAGGCGATCACGGCGAATGGTGTCTCCCACGGACGGAATGGCGATGCTCATGATGATTCCAATGATGGCGAAGACGAGAATCACCTCGATGATCGTGTATCCATCGCGTGCTGACCGGTCCGGTCGCAGGGCGTTCATGTGAGGCAGTGGAACGAGGGTCGGCCGACGTACCGGCCGGGGGTGCTGACGCACCCATTCATATGTGGGATCACGCGCGCAAAGTGATAGCTTATTCCCGGAATGTGACAGAATGCAACAGCAAGTCTCTGCCCTTGCGGCGAGCCCGTCCGTGACTCGTATCACCAAGCTCGGCATCGTCGGCGCCGGAACCATGGGCAGCGGCATCGCCGCCCTGGCCGCCTCAGCAGGTATCTCCGTGGTATTGCTCGACATAGCCGCCACGGACGGAGATCGTAACAGTCCCGCGAAGCTGGGGTTGGAACGCGCAAAAAAGGCGCGCCCGGCGGCCTTTCTGGACACCTCCAGAAGTGCCCTCATCAGTATCGGAAACCTGGACGACGATCTGCACCGGCTCAGGGACTGCGATCTCGTGCTCGAGGCGATCATCGAGCAGCCCGCGCCGAAGCAGGCGCTCTACGCGCGTCTGGAGACCATTCTCGCACCCGCGACCATCGTCGCTTCGAACACGTCGGGGATTCCGATGAAGACGCTGCTCGAGGGGCGCAGCGCGGCCTTCAGGCAGCGGTTCATCGGCATGCACTTCTTCAATCCGCCGAGATACCTGCATCTCCTGGAGTTGATTCCGTCCGCCGACACCACGCCCGACGTCATCGGCGCGGCGCGCCGATTCAGCGAGGTCGTGCTCGGCAAGGGGATCGTCATCGCAAAGGACGTCCCGGGCTTCGTCGCGAACCGCCTCGGCGTCTACGGAATGATCGCGGCGATGAAGGGATTGATGGAGTCGGATCTCTCCATCGACGAAGTGGATACGCTCACCGGACCACTGCTCGGACGCGCAAAGAGCGCGACCTTCCGGACCGCCGACATCACGGGCCTCGACGTGCTGCTCCACGTGTCGAAGGAACTTGGTGCCGCCACCGGCGAGGACTTCTCCATGCCGCCGTGGGTCCTCTCGCTCGCGGCGAGCAACCGCCTTGGCGACAAGACAGGTGGAGGCTTCTACAAGAAGGTCGGAAAGAACATCACGACCCTGGACTGGAAGACCCTGGAGTACGGTCCTCAGCGCGAGGTGAAGGACGCCGCGCTCGGGGCGCTCCTGAAGGAGCCGCTTGCGAAGCGACTGCCCGCCGCGGCGACGCTGCCTGGCAAGTACGGGGAGTTCGTGCGGAACTATCTCCTGCGGATGTCGCACTACGTTCTCGCGACGACGCCATCCATTGCATACGACATCGTGTCGGTGGATCGCGCTATCGAATGGGGCTTCGCGTGGGAGGCCGGACCATTTCAGCAGATGGACGCACTCGGACACGACTTTCTGCGTGCGGGATTCACACAGCTCGGCCTTGCCGAACCTCCATTGCTCGCGCTCGCGAAGGACGGCGCGTTCTACCATGAGTCGGAGAATGGCCCGACGTATCTCGTGCACGAAGGCCCGAAGGCGGGGACGTATGCGCCCGTGCTCCCTGTCGCCGGTCAGATCAGTCTCGAAACCGTTCGGCGGCGGAAGGGCGGAGTGGTGGAGTCGTCGCACGATGCGGGCCTTCTCGACCTCGGCGACGGTGTGCTGCTCCTCGAGGCGCGCAGCAAGATGAACACGATGGGCGAAGGCGTGCTCCGAATGCTGCGCACCGGACTCGATCGTGTCGGGAGCGGTGCTTATGCGGGGCTCGTCATCGGCAACGACGATTCACGGGCGTTCAGCGCTGGAGCGGATCTCGGAGCGGTCGTCGCGATGGTGCAGGCCGCCGACTGGAAAGGGCTGGACGCGATGGTGCGTTACTTCCAGGAGGGCGCGCAGCTCGTAAGACGCGCTCCGTTTCCTGTGGTCGCCGCGCCATTCGGTCTCACACTGGGCGGCGGATGCGAGTACGCGCTGCACTGCGATCGCATTCAGGCGCACGCCGAGCTGTACATGGGGCTCGTCGAGGCGGGCGTGGGGCTCATTCCCGCTGGTGGCGGCACCAAGGAATTGCTTTTCCGATTCACTGACGCGCTCGCGCCGTATGACGAGGCCGATCCCTTCGAGGCGGTAAAGCGCGCCTTCAAGGTCATTGCCATGGCGACGACGAGCACCAGTGCGCTCGAGGCGCGGTCGCTCGGCTTCCTACGTCCCGTGGCGGATCGCATCTCCATGAACCGCGATCGCCTCATTGCGGATGCGAAGGCGCGTGTGCTCGATCTCGCCCCGGACTACATCGCCCCCATCCCTCGCACGATCACCGCGCTCGGCAAGGACGCACTGGGCAATCTGCTCTACGCGGGCTGGGCGATGCACGAAGGTGGAGCAATCACCGACCACGAGGTGCGCATCGCGCGCCAGCTGGCGTACGTGCTCTGTGGCGGCGACGGACCTCCACGCACCGTGACGGAGCAGGATATTCTGGATCTCGAACGCGAGGCGTTTCTCTCCCTCCTCGGTACGAAGGAAACTCAGGAGCGCATCGCGCACACGCTGAAAACCGGCAAGCCGCTTCGGAATTGACGAGGACACATGGCTGACAATGACGTCGTGATCGTATCGGCCGTTCGCTCGGCGGTTGGCCGAGGCAAGAAGGACGGTGCGCTGGCTACCACACATCCCGTCGAGCTCTCCGCGCTCGTCATGAAGGACGCCATCGCGCGTGCGGGCATCGACGCGTCCACCATCGACGACGTCGCGTGGGGCTGCGCGATGCCCGAGGCGTCGCAGGGACTCAACGTCGCTCGATTGAGCGCACTCCGCGCCGGTATTCCCGTGGAGGTACCGGCACAGACCATCAACCGCTTCTGCTCGTCGGGACTTCAGACCGTCGCTAACGGCGCCATGCAGATCATGAGCGGCATGGCGGACGTCGTGCTTGCCGGCGGCGTCGAGATGATGAGCCAGGTGCCGATGTCCGGCTATCATGCGCGGCTGGACCCGAAAGCGATGGAGTCCTACATCGGCATGGGTTTCACCGCGGAACGGGTGGCCGAGCGGTGGAGGGTGAGCCGCGATGATCAGGACGCGTGGGCGTTGCGCAGCCAGCAACGCGCGACGGCCGCCCTGAAGAGCGGAGCGTTCGCCTCGCAGATCGTTCCCGTGCCCGTGGAGCGAGTCATCTGGAACGGCACCGACAAGCACGTTGACTCGCTCGATTTCGTGCGCGACGAACTGCCGCGTTCCGAGACGACCGCCGAGGGACTCGCAAAGCTGCGGCCTGCGTTCAAGGAGAAGGGAACTGTGACGGCGGGTAACGCGAGCCCGTACTCCGACGGCGCCGCCGCGCTCGTGTTGATGCGGCGCTCCGTGGCGGAGGCTGGTGGCATTCGTCCGCTTGCACGCTTCGTGAGCTTCGCCGTGGCCGGCGTGGAGCCGGACGTCATGGGAGTCGGTCCGATCAAGGCCGTGCCAAAGGCGCTTGGGCGTGTAGGCATGTCCCTCGGCGACATCGATCTGATCGAGTTCAACGAGGCGTTCGCGGCGCAGGTGCTCGCCGTGATGCGAGAGCTTGGTATGCCGGAAGAGAAGGTGAACGTCAACGGTGGCGCGATTGCGCTCGGCCATCCTCTCGGCGCGACGGGCGCGAAGCTTTCCACGCAACTCATTCACGAATTGGGCAAGCGTGGCGGTGGCCAGGGGCTCGTGACCATGTGTATCGGCGGCGGCATGGGTGCCGCTGGCGTGTTCGAGGTGTACCCGGCCGCGGCGTGACGGAGCGACGGGAGCGCGTCGCCCTCGGAGTCATCACGCTCATCGCGGCGCTGGCGCGTCTCGTTTCGCTCCGCCAACCCATGCGGTTCGACGAGTCGGTCTCGTGGGCGTATTACGTGGGCCGACCGTGGGGCACGGTCGTCGGCAAATACCTTCAGCCGAACAACCACGTCCTCTACTCCCTGCTGGCGAAGCTCGCCGCCATGCCGGCAGGCTATGCGCCATGGGCTTTGCGGCTGCCCGCGTTCGTCGCCGGTGTCGCCATCGTTCCGCTCGTGTGGGTGGTGGCGAGACGACTCACGGATCCGTCCACCGCGTTGCTCGCGGCGGCGTTGGCCGCGGGATCCACGCCACTCGCGCTCTACTCGACGAACGCCCGCGGCTATTCGCTGCTGGTCGTGATCTTCCTCGCGATGCTGCTCATGGTGGACGAGCTGCGGCGTGAGCCGTCGCCTGCACGCTGGGCTCTCCTTGCGGTGCTCGGCGCGCTTGGACTCTACGACATTCCGGTGATGCTGTATCCGCTCGGGGTGGTGTTTACGTGGTATGTCCTCGGTACGCTTCGTCTTGCCGGCGACAGTCGGCGACGCGCGCTCGGCGAAATGTTCGTCGCGGTCGGCGTGACGATTGTCATTGCCGGCGTGTTGTACGCGCCGATCATCGCGAGCTCCGGCATCGCGCCGATCATCGGCAACAAGTTCGTGGCGTCCAGCACGTGGGAACAGTTCGTTAGCGAGCTGCCGAGGATGCTGCTTTCGACGCTGGCAACGTGGACGAGCCCTTTGCCGGTGTGGTCCACGCCGGTTGTCGTACTCGTGGCGTGGATCGGCTATCGCGCACGCACTGACGGCGAACGACCACCTTTGGCTCCCGCCATCGCGACATGGTGTCTTCTCCTGCTGCTCGCGATGCATCGTGCGCCATTTACCCGTGTGTGGCTCTTCCTGTTACCGCTCTACCTCATTGCCGTGGCACGGGGACTCCGCTTGCTCGTCGAGCGATGGATGCAGCGAGGAGCCGCGATTCAGGAATGGGTGGCCGTTGGTGTCGCCACCGCTCTGGCGACGGGGCTGGTCGTCACTCGCGACGTCGAGCAATCTGATGAAACGGGAGCTTTTCCCACCGCCCGCGAGGTGGCGGCGCTTCTTGGGCCGCGACTCGGCGCGACGGACCGTGTGCTTGCGCCAATTCCGGCGATTGGTCCGCTGCTCTACTACTTCCCGATGGCGGGGCTGGACTCGGCGGCGCTTACGCGTCCGGTGAAGCCTGGGGCTCGTGCGTTCCTGGTGCTCGATAGGCGCTATGGCCAGACGCTCACATGGGCATCGCAGAATGGCGTCACGCCGCCGGGACAGTTTACCACGCCAGTCCTCATCGCCCGCTTCGGGGATGCCGAGATTTACGAGGCGAGCGCGCGCTGAGGAAAGTTTCCACGCAGGCGCGCGCTAACGCCGACTGGTTCGGCCTTGACGCACCGGCCATATAGCCGTAAGTCCTAAGGCATCTCTCCTGGCGGAGGCTCGGCGTGAAACGTCCATGGTGCGCTCTGCTGCTGGTGGTGACCTTCGGCGCATCGGATGCGATCGCGCAGGCCGAGGGCCGGGTGGGGCAGGTTCGCGGCAGCGTGGTGGATTCGCTCACGCGCTTTCCAATCTCGGGAGCGACGGTCGAGATCAGCGAAAAGGGGCTACGGCAGGCCACCGACTCCGGTGGGCATTTTATCTTTGCCGCGGTGCCGCAGGGGCAGTACGTGATTCATGCGCGTCATTTCGGACATCTCGAAGCGACCGACACCGTTCGTGTCCGGGAGGGCGATGTCGCTGAGCGCGGCTTCGCAATGCGTCGCGTGCCTGTAAGGCTACAGGAGATGGTGATCTCCGGACGCACGGTGACGTTTCCGGCATTCTTCGCTGACGCATACAGGCGAGCCGCGGCGGGCCGCGGGTCCTACTTTACTCGCGAAGACATCGAGGAAATCAACCCGACGGACTACGAGCCGCTTTTCAACCGGATTGCCGGCGTGAACGCAAACGATAGGGGGATCAGCTTCAATCGCTGTCAGGCCGGCCTGGTGCAGTTCGGCGACAATCAGCCTCCTCATGCAAAGGTCCAGGTCTGGATCGACGGCACGCGGATGACGCCATCGGCGAGTCCCTACTCGGTTCGCGACATTCTCGGCACGGTAAAACCGCAAGGAGTGCAGATCATGGAGGTGTACACCAGCACTTCCACCATTCCGGTGGAGTTCCTGAGTGACGCATGCGCCGTCATCGTCATCTGGACGAAGCGGGGTACCTAGAGGGAGCGCGCTAGCGAGCGTATGGAATGAGGGTGGGGAGTTGATCGCCCTGCCGCCTTCTCGGTCCAAAGCGATACCACGCCCGGTCGCCGAAACGCTCGCGCAGGAGCTCATCTCGTTCGCCGAGATCGAGCACGTAAACAATGTCCCCATTCACGTGTCCATTCTTGTCGATGTCGTTGGCGGGAAAAAATGGCGCGTAAGAGGCTGAGCCAGCGCTGTCGCGCTGCTCGTCCACGACACATGCCGGCGACAGCGGCGCCCTGGGATCGAACGAAAGGGCGCGTCGGATGAGACGGTCGCGACGCCCCGCGATGCGCGGCGGCGTCAATGCATATTCGGAATCGATGGCGCTACGCACAGCGCACGCCGGTGCTGATACCATGAGACGGGCTGCGTCTCCGCGACTGAGTCCAAGCGACCACAGCGCATGAACATTCCGGGCCTCGGCACCTTCGTTGATGAAGACGACCGCGTGATGCAGGCCTGTCGAGCGCACGAGTGAATCGGGATCGATGCGTGACACTGGTGATGCCCGGCGATATTGCCGGATTCGCCCGATGGCGGTATCGCCAAGGCCGAATCCGAGCCAGGCTACCAGCACGCATGCGGGCAGCGCGAGCCGGGCCACGAGGCGAGTCGTCCCCACCGTTGCGTTCGCAATGAGAAACGGCGCGCGCGCCGCAAGAACGATGATTGCCGGCAGCGCAGTGAAGAGAAAGCGTGGGCCGCGGAATTCTCCCGGATGCCAATACAGCGCATAGCCCACGAGCTGCGCGAAGAGAAGCAACAGCAGGAGATAGTCCCATCTACTCGGATGTCTGAGCACCAACAGGCCGGCGACGATGACGCCGACCGCGGGCAGCGGCCACTCGAACAGCAGCACGTCGAGCTGCAGCAGGTATTGCGACGCGAAGGTCAGCGCGCGCAGCGGTGTGTGGGCGGTGCCATAGGGATCCAGGTGAAAGCCCAGCCGGTGCGCCGCGCCGAAGAGGACCTCGTAGCCGAGGCGAAACGGTGCGCCTGTGGTTCTCGCATTGACAATGAGCAGGACCGCCACCGGCAGCGCGCCGACGACGCATTGCACGACGAGTGAACGGGCGCGCCCGCTGCTGCCTCGCAGCTCCACGATCTGCATCACCGCGAACACGCCGATCACAAGTAGCGCGTCGAGCGGCCGAATCGTGACCGCAAGACCAAGGGCAAGCCCGATCCACGCCGCCGCGAAGTATGCGTCACGAGCACGCTCCGCTCGGACCCAGACGGCAAGCTGCCACATCGCGACGCCGACGAGCCACGTGACAGGCACGTGATTCATGTAGCTCGCCCCCATGAACAGGGCGAAGGGGCTCAGGGCGAGCAACAGTGCTGCCGCGCGCCCGACTGCCTCGCCGTACGCGCGGCGCGCAAAGCCGTAAACGGCGCAAACGGTGAGTCCCAACAGCGCGGGATTCACGAGCCACGCAGCCCGCAGAAGCACGCCAATCGCAAGAAATGCTGGTCCGCCGACCGGGAACTGGGAATACCAGCGTCCGCGGTCGATCATGTTGTCCATCCCGAAGAACTCGGGGTGCGGGTCGGGCGGAAGGGAAAGGCGGCCGCTCAGCAGGATCTTGGCGTGGAAGAGCTGCGCGACTTCGTCCGCGTTGTGCGGCTGCCGGCCGAAGCAGACGATCGCGAGCACCGCGGCCAGCGTGGTGGCGAGCACCGCAGTGGTCACGATGAATACGCGCGATGGAACGCGCATGACGGCTGTGGAGCCCGCGTCCCATGCGCGCTCGACGGCACTGGCCGCGCGGCGTGCCACGAGAAACAGCGCGATCAGCAATCCGCCGCCGAACACGATCCAGAACGTCAGAGCGTGGCGGTACCATGGAATGGCCTGACCACCGCTCAGAACGTTCGCGAGCGGAAAGAGTCCGAACACGAACAACATGAGCGCGGCAGCCTTGGGGACGACTGCCGCGCGCGCGGACGAGGGCGTCGGATGCGCCACGTCAGGGAATCATGCGGTACTTCTCGACGCGCAGCTCGTCGCGGCCAGCGACGCCGGCGCTCCCCTGTTTCATGAGCGCTTCGATCTCCGCCAGCTCGCGCGGTGCCTGCGAGATCCACTCCACACCCTGGGTCGTGGCGATGTAATCGTCCTCGATGCGCACGCCGATGTTCTTGTACGTGGCCACCGCGTCGTGCAACTTCGCCGCAAGCGCGCGGTTTCTCGGCGAGTCGGGAATTTCGTTCAGCACGCGTTCACGCACGTACACGCCGGGCTCGATCGTGAAGGCGCTGCCGGGCTGGATCTTTCCGCTATAGTAGAACTGGTCGGGGTCGTGGACCTCGAGTCCGATCCCGTGTCCGAGAGCGTGCATGTAGTAGAGGCTGAGCTGCGAGCACGCGCGGACCTGCGGCGGCGGCACACAGTCGTAGACGGCGTTCGGCGACTCGATGAGCCCGAGCTTCGTGAGCCCGGCCGCGAGCACCGCGCTGGCGGAATCCGACATCAGCCGAGCGTCATTGCCGAGCGTCGCTTGACGTTCGGCCGCTTTCTGCGCGTCACGCACGAGCTGATAGATGGCCCGCTGCTCGTTCGTGAACACCCCGCTGGCGGGAACCGTGCGTGTCACATCCGCGGCGTAGCCCTTGAACGAGGCGCCGACGTCCATCACCACGAGATCCATGGCGCCGATGAAGCGGTCGTTCGCGTTGTAATGGAGCGTCGTGGAATTGGGCCCCGAGCCCACGATGGAGGAGAACGACGGCCGGTCCGCGCCGTTGCGCCGGAAGGTGTATTCGATGAGCGCCTGGACCTCGAACTCGTTGTAGCCGGCCTTGATGCTCGGAATGGTCTCCCTGAGCGCGCGCACCGTGATGTCGACGGCATTGCGGATGAGCGTGATCTCGATGGCGCTCTTCTTCCCACGCAGTTGCTCCACCACGTCGTTCAGCGGCTTCACCTTGAGCGAAGGGTGCTTGCGTCGCAGCCGATCGAAGATCTGCTCGTCCGGCGAGCGTGGCACGCTGACCGTGCTGTCGTCATCCGTACCGTGCATACCCACATCGCCCACGACGGTGAATGCCGCGCCTGTGCCAGCAAGGGAATCGAGGACGGGATACAGATCGGCCGAGTTGCGGCCGCGAATGCCCGTGAGTGTGCCGATGCCGTCCACGCCGATGCGCGTCCCCGTCCACACCTCCCTCGTCGGCTGCTTCGGTAACACGAACATGGTCGCGGAGCGCACCGCGCCCTCCGACTTGATCATGATGAGCGCGGCATCCGGCTCCTTGAATCCCGTGAGGTAGTAGAACGAAGGCGCCTGGTAGAACGACAGGTAATCCTGCGCCGGTTCGTGTCCGCCGAGCGCCACGAAAACGCCATCCGGCAAGCGCGCGGCGAGCTCGGTGCGTCGCAATGCATACTCCTGCTGCGTCTGTGCGCCGGCGGCGAGCGGCGCGAAAAGGGCAAGAAGAAACAGGCGGCGGATCACGGTTCCTCCACGAAGATCGGCCGGCTCACGGAGCCAGCGTGCCGATGACATAAAGTATCAGGCCGACGAGACCGCCGACCAACGTGCCGTTGATCCGGATGAACTGCAGATCGCGTCCAATCTGGATCTCGATCTTTCGCGACGCATCCGTCGCGTCCCATCCCTCCACCGTGCGGGCGATCAACTCCGCGACCTCCGGCCGGTATTCGTCCACGATGCTCAGTGCGAGTCGCTCGATGGCCGTGTCCACCTCCCGGAGGAATGCGTCGCTGGCGAGCGCCCGCGCCGCCATCGCCGCGAGCGCGCGCTCGAGCGGTTCCGGCGAAGGCGCATCGGGACCCGAATATCTGGCGAGTGATTCCCGCGCGGCGCGGAGCAGCGCGTCGGAAACGTCCGCCACGGCCGGATGCCCGAGGAGGCGTTCCTTGATCTCCTCGGCGCGCGCGATCGTCTCCGGCGACGATTGCAGCTTCTCCACGAAGCTGGTAAGCGCCTGATCGAATTGCGCACGCAGCGGGTGCTGGTCGTTTGTGGCGATCTCGTCGAGGGTGCGCTGAATCCCGGCCACGATCTTCTGATAGAGCTTGTCGTCGATCGCGTCCGGCACCCACCATGGGCTTTCCTCCGCGATGCGGACGCGAATGATCTCTCGGTTCTCATCCACGACTCGGCTCAGGAGACGCACGAGACGGTCGAGCAGCTCGTGATGCCGGTCGTCCGTCGTCGCCACGGAGACCAGCTCAGCCAGCACGGGCGCGACCTGTGCCTTGCGGAGCTGCCCCACGAGCGTGGTGTGAACGGTGTCCTGGAGCTCCTCGACGGGTACCGATTCCACGGCGCGGGCAACTCCGCTCGCTACGGCGCGCGCCACGCGTCGCTGGTGCTGAGGCTCGGCGAGCCAGCGGGCGGCCCGTTCGCCGAGCGTCAGGCCGGCGAGCTGTCGCGTGATGACGTCGCGTGACAGAAAGTTATTCCCCACGAAATTGCCGAGGCTGCGGCCGATCCGATCCTTGCGCTTGGCCACGATTGCCGTGTGCGGTATCGGCAGTCCCATCGGGTGGCGGAACAGTGCCGTGACCGCGAACCAATCTGCAATGCCGCCCACCAGCGCGGCCTCGGCGGTCGCGCGAATGAGGCCGAGCCAGAACGGAGCCGGCGTCGGCCGCAAGTAGTGCGACAGCACGGACACGGCGACGAACAGCAGCGCAAAGCCGCCGAGCAGTGCGGTCGCGCGCCCGCGCATGGCGGCGTATTGTCGCGCCTTTTCGGAATCATCGCGAACGACGAGCATGGTATGAAAGCTACGATATGGGCAGGGGGACGCCGATACTCCCGTTCATAACGGATGCGTGCCCGCACAGGTTGCGGCGACGCGGCGCCGGACCGACATTTCCGCCATCATGCCCTCCCACGAGCCCAACGAACCGGGACGCGCACTCGTCTATGCGCCTGCCCTCCTCATGCTTGGCCTCGTGCTGTTCAGCGCCGTCCTGTTCAACCGCGCGGACGAGGGACGAACGGACCTCCGGCGCATCGAGAAAATCCGCGTGACGACGATGCGCGCATTCTCTGAGCTTCAGGACGCCGAGACCGGCCAGCGCGGCTACCTGCTCACGGGACGTGAAGACTATCTCGCTCCGTATCTGGCGGAAAAGGACTCGGTAATGCTGCAACTGGACGAGCTGCGGCGCATGACCCGCGACGAGCCGGTGCAGCAGAATCTCCTGGCGCAGCTCTATCCGGTGGTGAATCGCCGGATGCGGCTTCTCGATTCCACCGTTGCGGAGCGCCGAGCGGGCGACGAGGCCGGCGCCCTGGCCATCGTGATTTCGGGCCGCGGACAAGCGCTGATGGACAGCGCCCGAAAGATCTTCGGCCAGATGCGGCGTGTGGAGACGCGCATGTTGCTGCTCAGCGAGGACCGGGAGCGCAAGGACCAGCGGCGGCTCCAGTACGCGCTCATCATTGGCGTCGTGCTGTCGGCGATCATCTCGCTGCTCGTGAGCAACAAGCTCGCGAACGACGCGACGCGCCACTGGCTCATGTCCGCGGAGCTTCAATCGCGCGTGGACATGCTGAAGTCGCAATCGACGCAGCGGACGAGAACCTCCGGCGAAACACGGGGCGTATCGGGCGAAACCGCCGTGAACCGCGATTCGTGAAGCTCGAGCGGTTCACCGTTCACCGTCTCGACCATGCCAGAAGCCGCCGCTGACGCTCTCGAACATCTGCGCCGCGTCGATCCGATTCTCGGCACCGTGATCGACCGCGTCGGACCGTATCGGCTCGAGCGACGCCGCGCGGGGACGCATTACGACGCGCTGGTCCGCTCCATCGTGTTTCAACAACTGTCCGGAAAGGCGGCGGGCACGATTCACCGGCGCTTCTGCGCGCTCTATCCACGCAACCGTCCCACTGCGGAACTGGTGTTGAAGACGGAAGAGGGGCGGCTGCGCGCGGCCGGACTCTCCCGGCAGAAGATCGCTTACCTGAGCGACCTCTCGGCACGCGTCGCCGATGGATCGTTGCCGCTGGCGCACCTCGGCCGGTTGAGCGACGACGACGTCATCGCGCACCTGGTGAAAGTGAAGGGCATCGGGCGCTGGACGGTGCAGATGTTCCTCATGTTCCGGCTGGGCCGTCCCGATGTGCTGCCGGAACTGGATCTCGGAGTTCAGACGGCCATCCAGCGCGCGTACGGTTTACGCAAGCGGCCCAAGCCGAAGGACGTGCTCAAGCGGGGCGCGAAGTGGCGGCCATATGCGTCGGTCGCAAGCTGGTATCTCTGGCGGTCGCTGGAGAGCAAGTGAAGGGTGTTCACCGTTTACCGTTCGCCGTTTTTCTGAGATACCGCGCCACCGCTCGGAGATCATTTTCTATTGCCCCGAGCGTCGCGTCACGGTTCTCCGGTGGCGCCCGTAAGGCCGCGCTCGGATGCATGGTGATGAATCCGGCGTCCGCATGCTCCGTGGCGATCGCGCGCCCGCGCTCCTTCGTCACGCGGGCCTGAGGGCCGAACAGCGCCTTTGCCGCCGTCGCGCCGAGGGCGAGGATGACGCGCGGCTTCACGGCGCTGATCTCGGCTTCGAGCCACGGGTGACACGCGCGAATCTCCGAGCCGTTCGGCGTCTTGTGGATCCGCCGTTTACCCCGCGCGTCCGGCGTCCACTTGAAGTGCTTCACCGCGTTGGTGACGTACGTCTTCTCGCGGTCGATGCCGGCGCGCTCGAGCATGCCATTCAGGAGCCGGCCGGCGGGACCGACGAACGGATGCCCTTGACGGTCTTCCTGGTCGCCAGGCTGCTCACCGACGATCATCACCTCGGCCGTCGACGCGCCCTCGCCGAACACGGTCTGCGTACCGATGCTCCAGAGAAGGCACCCTCGGCAGCCCGCAGCCGCGCTTCGCAACGCCGGCAGCGAGCGCCGTGCGGGGAGGAAGTCAGCGGCGCTTCTGGCGGTTGCGGTCGCTGTTCTTCGTCGCTTCGTCGTGCTGCTCGCGGTCCTCGCTGAGTCGATGCTTGCCGGTGCGGTGCGTGGCGATGATGTTGTCCGCGTCGGCGGGCGGCGAGGTGTGGATCTGCTCCTGGAATCGCTGGTGCGTACGCTCGCCATGCTGTCCTTCCGCGTGACGCTGAGGTCCCTTCTGCCTGCCGGTGTGCTCGCGCATCGGTCACTCCTGCGGCCGCCTGATGCGGAAACTTCTGGCAATCGGCGGGCCATGCCCTGCATCGCACCGAGCGCCTCCGTAGCTTCCGGCTAACGCGGACAGGAGCACAGACCAATGACCAGACTGCTGAACTATTTCTTCAAGGGCATCGTTTTTCTCGCCCCGATCGTCTTCACGGGCTACGTGTGCGTGCGGATCTTCCGGGTCATCGACGGCTGGCTCGGCATACCAATCCCGGGTGTCGGATTCGCCATCACGGTGGTGCTCATCACGCTGTTCGGCTTCCTGGCGCAGAGCATCCTGACGCGTGGTGCGCTGAGCCTCGTCGAGCGCGTGCTCGAGCGGCTGCCCTTCGTGCGCCTGCTGTACTCCTCCACACGTGACCTGCTGAATGCGTTCGTCGGGGAGCAGCGCCGGTTCGACAAGCCGGTACTCGTGTCGGGGCACACCTCCGGCGTGGCGCGTGCAATCGGCTTCGTCACGCAGGAGTCGCTGGCCAACCTTGGGCTCGTCGGCTACGTGACGGTCTACATGCCATTCTCATACAGCTTTACCGGCACGCTCATCATCATGCCGGCGTCAGCCTTGACGCCAATCGAAGCAGACAGCGCCGAAGTGATGGCGTTCATCGTGTCCGGCGGCGTCACCGGACTGGTTCGTCGCGAGCCGGCGGCTTAAGGCTGCGGGGCACCTGCCGTCACCGCGTCGGACACGCGCTCACGCTGATGCTCGTTGTGGCTGAAGAGCAGCACCAGCAGGTTGTCATTCTGGATGACGGTCGTCTCGCCGTGCATCGTGAGCGGCTTGGACTGCGGAATGAAGCGCACCGTATCGAGCGCCGCCGCCGCGCGATGGCGCGACAGCGTGTCGCTGAAGAAATAGTATGCCAGCCCTGCATTGCCGAGTATGAGCGTGGAGGCATTCACGCCGAGGGCCGGCAGCTCACCCACTTTGTCTCGTGCCGTGTGCGGTGCCAGGCCCGACTGCTCGAGACGCAGACGGAACTGGCAGTCGCTCCAGTGTCCGGTCCGCGGGCACGCCGATGCCGCAGCCGGAATGCCTGCCTGGGCGGGAGGACGAACGGCCGACGTGTCGCGAACGGCGTCCTTCGCACGGCCGCACGCGGTGCAGCAAACCGCGAGCGCGAGCGCGCGTCGGATCAGGTCCACTGCATGCGCGCGCGAAGGGCGGCCACGTGCGCCGTGTGGTGCCGGCCGTGCCACTGATAGGTGTTGAGGAGCCCGTCTACGGTCATCGGCCCGTTTTCCGGATGCGACAGGGGACGCTGAAATGCCTCGGCCGGTGTCGCACGCAGCAGTACCACGAGACGCTGGTGCATCGCGTCGAGCAACGAGAGCGAGACGTCGATTGGCAGCGTTCGAGCGTCCTCGAGCTCCGCCCAGCGTGCCTCCTCGTAGGGCTTGATCGTGGGATTGTCCTCGGTGAAGGCCAGGCGGAAGCGCGTGTACGCGTTCATGTGGCTGTCCGCCACGTGGTGCACGAGTTGACGCACGGTCCAGCCGCCGGGTCTATACGGTGTATCCAGCTGGGCGTCGGACAGCCCGGCCACCGCGGCGCGTAGCTCGCCTGGAGCGCTGGCGAGCGCATCGATGGCGGCCGCCCGATCAGTTGCGGAAAGGGTAGTCTTGCGCTGCGCGCGGCCGATTGGATATCGAAGATCCTGCTCTGCGGGGGTGGACGTGGTCATGGGATGGCTCATGTGGGATTCTGCGTATCGGTGATCGGAAAATATCCAGTCTGTACTGCGGCGCGAGAGGCGTGGCGTACGCCTTGACATCCCGCCGGCGGCGCGTGAGCTATACGTTTGGGATGTGAAACCATGGACCGAGCGCCATGACTGAGAAGAAGCGCCGCGTCGTGAAGAAGCGGGGCGGCCCCGCGCACAAATCGCCGTACTTTCTGCAGCCCGCCAAAGGGGGGGCCGTGACGGTGCTGCGCCGCCCTGCGGGGAATCGAATCGACGCCAAGCTCTGCGGCACCATGGAGAACCGCGCCATGGCGCTCGCACTCGTCAAACAACTCGAGAAGGCCGAGTCGGTGGTGAAGGACCTGTTTCTCGAGGCCACCGACGATGGCATCGAAGCCCTCGAGGCGGTCCTCGAGGCCTGCCGCCAATCGGTGATCAAGCGCGCGGACGTCATTGCGCAGGGACAGCAGGCCAATGGCGGCGGCTTCACTCCGCGCCGTCGGGGACGTGGGCGCCGGCGCGAGCATGGGCCGCGTCCAGGCGGAAATCCATCCGCGCCCTCGACGGGCGCCGAAGACCCGAGCGCCGCCTGAGCGAACGCACGCTCGCTCGCGCCTATACCGCCCGCGAGGGCGCTCCCGTCATCCGCGCCGTCGATCGCGAGATCTTCACGCGCCGCTATTTCGGCCACTGCATGCGCTGCGGCTTCTGTGGCGATGCATGCTGCCAGCACGGCGTGGACGTGTCATTGCCTGAGCGCGATCGCATCCTCGCCCGCGCGGGCGACATCGCGTCGCGCGTCCCGGTCCCTGCGACGCAGTGGTTCGAAACCCGCGTCACGCTCGACGCCGAGTTTCCCGGCGGCGCGTCCACGCGCACGCGCGTGGTCGGCGGTGGATGCGTGTTCCTCCAGCACGACGCGCGCGGGTGCGTGCTCCATGCGCTCGCGCTCGAGACGGACGACGACTATCACCTGCTCAAGCCGATGGTGAGCGCGCTCTTTCCCGTCACGTTCGGCGGCGAGACGCTGTTCTGCTCCGAGGAGCTCACCGACGGCACGCTCGTCTGCGGCGGCGAGGGGCCCACCGCATACGAGATGGCGCGCGGAGAGCTCGGCTACTACTTCGGCGCCGAGCTCGTCGCCGAGCTCGACCTCCTCGCGGCCGAGCTCAACCCTCCGGACCGAGCCGCTACGGCGTAGCGCTCCCTCCGCCGGACACGCTCCACGTGTTGTTCGTCCGATCCACGTCCACCAGGCGCTTGTCCGGATCGAGCTCGATGCGCGTCAGCGTCTTGCCCGTGAAGGAATACTGCCGGACGTAATGCGTGGTGTTGGTGCTCCACACTTCGGCCGGGTAATCGTAGGTCTCCACTGACCCGTCGCTGAAGGTGAAGCGCGCGTGAATCGGCAGCACGCCGCGCGCACGATTGCCATACATCACCATTACGTGCTGCGCGCCGTCCGCAGCCTTGGTGGTGATCACGGTGTCGATGGCCTGATCGAAATGCGGATTCTGCTTGAACCATTCGCGCCAGAAGAAATCGAGGCGCTTGCCGCCGGCGTCTTCCATGGTGCGGTAGAAGTCCGCCGGCGTCGGATGCTTGTACGCCCACCGCTGGATGTACGTGCGGAATGCGTCGTCGAACGCATCGGGACCCATGATCTCCTGACGGAGGAGCTGAAGGCCCACGCTGGGCTTCACGTACGCGGCGATGCCGAGCAATTGCGGGTTGATCCGGTCCGGGCCGACGTCGATCGGCTCATCCAGATTGCGCTGCATCACCTGCTCGATGAGCTGTCGTTCCTGGAGCGCGCGCGTCATCTGGTCGCCGCGCTCCGGATACCGTCGCGCCTCGCTGAACGTGTTGATGAAGGTGTTGAACCCCTCGTCCTGCCACATGTAGACGCGCTCATTGGAGCCCACGAGCATCGGGAACCAGTTATGTCCCGCCTCGTGCGTGACGACGTTGTACAGGGCGTACTTGTCGTTGCTCTTCGACTCCATGATGAGCATGGGATACTCCATGCCACTGATGGGCCCCTCGACCGCGGACATCTGCGGCCACGGGTACCGGTACCAGCGCTCGGAGTATTCCTGAATGGACATGCGCGTTTGATCGGCGGCATCGGCCCAGGGATCCACAGCCGACGGACGATAGAACGCCTGCGCCAGAATGCCGCTCCAGGAGCTGGCGTCCCAGATGTAGTCCGGCGACGCGGCCCATGCGACGTCGCGCACGTTCTTCGCGGCGAACTTCCACGTGAAAGTGCCGGCCGTCTTCGGACGCGACGCGCCCGAGCGATTCTCGGCTTCAGTGACGATGTGCACGGGCGTCCCCGACTTCGCCGCCTGCGCGAGCCTCGCGATCTCTTCCGGCGTCAGGACCTCACGCGCATTGGTGAGTGTCCCCGTACTTGCGACGATGTAGCCCGCGGGCACCGTGATTTCCACGGTGTAGTCGCCGTAATCGAGATAGAACTCACCCTGGCCGAGGTACGGCTCCGTGTTCCATCCACGCACGTCGTCGTACACGTTCACGCGTGGATACCATTGCGCGAGCTCATAGAGCGCACCTTCACGCCCCATGCGGTCCGCCCCGTGCTCCGGAACCACGAAGTGCCACGCGATGTCGAACGACGCCGACTTGCCCGGTGCGAGCGGCTCGGCGAGATCGATCTTCATGACCGTCTCGTTCGGGCGACGCTTCACCGCAACGCGCCTGGTGCCCAGGAGCTGGTCGAATCGCTCGACGACGTCGCCACCCTCGAATCCGCGGGCGCCGAACCGCGAGTCCTGCGGGAAGATGTAGGAGTTGAGCGACTTGTCCCTGAACGCGTTCTGCTCCATTTGCATCCAGATGAAGCGGAGCGAGTCGGGCGAGTTGTTCGTGTAGCGGAATCGGAGTGATCCGCGGAGCGTCTTCGTCCCCGTGTCGAGAGACGCCTTGATGTCGTAGTCCGCCCGATTCTGCCAGTATTTCGGGCCCGGCGCGCCGGATGCGGAGCGATATACGTTCGGCGCCGCCAGCTCGAGCGGCGCGAAGATCGAGGTGTCGCCAACGCCGGTGGCGTCGAAGCGGGGGCGCGGCACGGGCTGCGGCGCCTGTGCATGAAGGGGCGCGGCGAGAAAGGCCGCGCCGACGAAAGCCAGACAGCGGATGCGCATTACGATCGAGTCCGGGTAAAATGGCTGGGAGAAATGTACTACCCCGGCCGCGAGGGTAATGCCGGGCTCCTCAGCCCCGTGAAACTCGGAGGCTCACCTGCGCGAAAGGGTCACCGAGCCGTTGGTGGTCGTCGCCCGCAGAGTCGCGCCGCCTCCATTGAGTGGCAGCGTGAGATGCCGGCCAATGCGTCCCTGCAGGGTGACCGGGAAGTCGGTGCTCAGGCGCCCATTCACGGTCTCGGTCTCGATGACGGCGGCGTAGTCGGCAGGGATGCCGAGCTGCACCGATCCGTTCTGCGTTACGGCGTCGAGTCCGCGGCCATCCCACTTGGTGCCGGCAAGGCGCACCCTGACCGAGCCGTTCTGCGTGTGTGCGCGCACGTCCCCGCCGACGTCCACGAGGTTCACGGAGCCGTTCGTCGTCCGCAGCTCCATGCGCCCGGTCACGCCGTTGACGCCGAGCGATCCGTTGTGTGCTTCGAGATCCAGATCGAACCGGCGGGGGACGCGGAGCACGTAGCTCACGTACCAGTGCTCCCGGCGCCATTCGTGCGGCCCCTCCGAGAAGATCCGCCGGCCATCCGTGTTGATGCGGACATCCTTCAGCACGGCGCGCGCGGCGTCGTCGTCGTCCGCATTGGCCTGAATATGCGCCGTGACGTTCACGGAGTCTCCGTCCCAGGCGACCACCCGGACGGATCCGTTCTCGCGCGAATCCACTTCGATGGCTCGCCCACTGAGCTTCAACGGGACGACGCGCACCTCGCAGGCGCGCCCCCGGTCGTCGTTCCAACCACCGTTGCGGCAGTCGGCGAGCCAGCGCTCGTCGTCCGTCTCGGGGGACTGGGCGTTCAGGCGCCCCGCAATGGGCGTCGCAAGCAGGGCGGCAGCGAGAATGAGGCGGCGCATGGACGGGCTCCGGTCAGTGGGAGGATGCACTGCTCAGACATCGCCATCGTCTACATGGTTGGACCCGCCAGGCTCGAGGGCGTCCGGCTCCTCACCGCAACATCGCCTTCGCGATGGTGTTCAGCTGCATGTTGCTGGTTCCTTCGTAGATCGTGCCGATCTTGGCATCGCGATAGAACTTTTCCGCCGGATAGTCGGTGGTATACCCATATCCCCCGAACAGCTCCAGGGACAACGACGTGACCCGCTCCGCGACCTGGCTCGAGAACAGCTTGGCCATCGCTCCTTCCATCGCGATGTCGGCGCCGGCGTCCTTCAGCCTCGCCGCATTGTAGACCATCAGGCGTGCCGCCTCGGTTTCGGTCCTGGCCTGCGCGAGCTGGAACTGGATTCCCTGGAATTCCGAGAGCGATTTGCCGAACTGGTGCCGCTCCTTCACGTAAGCGGTCGCGGCGGCGAGCGCGCCCTGGCTCACGCCGATCATCTGCGCGCCGATGCCGATCCGTCCCTCGTTCAGCGTCTCGATCGCCACCTTGTAGCCCTGTCCCACGGGGCCGAGCACGTTCTCCTCGGGGACTTCCACGCCGTCGAGAATGAGCTCGGTCGTGCTCGAGGCACGGATGCCGAGCTTGTCCTCCTTCTTGCCGACGGAAAATCCCTCGAGCTCCCGTTCGACGACGAATGCGGTAATGCCCTTGTAGCCGGCCGCGGGATTCGTGTTCGCGAACACGACGAAGATGCCGGCCTCGGCACCGTTGGTGATCCACATCTTGCGGCCGGTGAGCACCCACGTGTCGCCGCGCTTCTCCGCGCGGGTCGCCATGCCGAACGCATCGGAGCCGGAGCCGGGCTCGCTCAACGCATATGCGCCAAGCGTGTCGGTCGTGAGGCGCGGCAGGTACTTCGCCTTGAGCGCATCGCTGCCATACCGGCTGATCGGATAGTTGACCAGCGTGTTCTGGACGTCCACCACGATGGCGGCCGCCGCGTCGACCTTGCTGATCTCCTCCACGGCAATGGCCACCATGGTCAGCGAGCCTGCGGCGCCACCGTACTGCTCGGGCACTTCGATGCCCATGAGGCCCAGCCCGAAGTACTGCGTGATGAGCTCGGGATCGAGCTTTCCCGCACGCTCCATCTTCGCCACGCGCGGCTTCACCTCCTCGGAGGCGAAGGCGGCGACCGCGTCGCGGAATTGCTCCTCATCGTCGGAGAGTTGCGTGAGGGGCGGGCGCTGAGGCGTGGTATCAATCGTCATTCCGAGCGTGCGAACGAGGTCGTGGTAGTCGCGTCCGCGTCGGCGCGCGCGGATAAGGGCTGGCAGCGGCACGCGTCTCCGCACGCCATGCCGTTCTGCGACGAGTGCCAGCATCGCGTGGCCTCGGCGTCCGAGAGATGATGCACGACGGGCATGCCGGCGCGCTTCAGGATCAGCTCGCCGAGCATCTCGTGCACACCGAAAGCGTCCGTCACGCGAACGGCGACATCGGGGTACTCAGCGGCCGCCGCAGCCACCATGCGCGGGATGTCGCCCGTGGAGTGCTTTCCAGGGGACAACATATAGGGGAACGCAATCAGCTCCGTCGCGCCGGCCTCGACACAACTGCGCACTCCCGCCGCGATGGACGGCTCGGCCAGCTCCATGTGTGCGTAACGCACCACCACCGAGCTGCCGGCCATGGCCTGGACCAGGTTCGCCATGCAGTCCATCATCTCGTTCGCGGCGTCGCGCCGCGAGCCATGGTCGATCAGCAGTATTGCCCTCACCCAACCGCTCCCTTGCTCGGACCGTGAATCCTCGAAAGCTACCAGCGGGACGGGAGCCGGGCAGGGCCGCGTAGCTCAGGACGTGGGAAGGAGCCCCACTCGGCGGCCGAGTATCAACTTCACGATGCGCTTCTCGTTCAGTGCTCCGGATCCGAAGCCGACCCCCGCATTGAACTCCCATTCCGGCCCGAGATCGAGGTTCACCACGGCGAAGAGTTGATGCGTTCGCTCGTTCGGTGGCGACAGTGCGGTGATTGGCCCCCAGCCGCCATAGTACTCGACTCCCACGTTCACCACCGACGACAAGTCGCGATTCAGCGCGACGTTGGGCGAGAAGTCGAATCCGTTCGCGGCGTTGACACCGCGGAGCGACTTGCCGAGCACCGGATTGAGCGAGGCGTACCAGGCGCCGAGGCGCTTGTCCACGATCGGGCGGATCTCGACGCTCCAGGTGTCTTCCGAGAAATCGCGGCCCTGATAGCCGAACTCCATGGACAGGCTCGCGCCGACGGGCCAGTCCCACCACTCGGGCGCGCGCACTCGCGGCCGCACGTGACTGCCGACGAAGCGCCACGATTGTCCGGGAGCGGCGCTGGTGAATCCGTACACGCCCACCTCGAACCAGGGGTTGAATCCACGCGTGATCTCGACTGTCTCGTGCAGTTGATGGTGCGTGGGAAGCACTCCGGCCTCGAGCACTCTGCGTCCCCGCGGCGTGTAGTTGCTGTGCAGCTCGAACATGGTGACGCCGACCGGCATGGTCTCCGCGCCGTACACCTGGATCTCGTAGTTCTCCTGCGCGCCGACGCGTGCCAAGGCCGCCACAAGAAGGGCGACGAGAGTCGCCGGAAGGATTGACGGCTTCATGGGGATCGTCCGGTCAGATGAGCGCAGTTGCCACTTTGAGCAACCCCTCGAGCTCCCGATCGCTCAGCGTTCTCCAGTTGGACGGACAGGGAAAGATCCGCCGCCGGCCGAGGACCGAATCGAACAGCAGAGCAGGATTCTCGGCCTGGGGTGGATACTCCCAGTCGAGAGCCCAGGCGATGGTCCATTGCGATTCGTCGTAGACCTCCCATTCGATCCCGGTCGAGTCGACGAAGAGGCGACCGTTTTCCATCTGTCCTCCCCGTCCCGAACCGGCTGCGCGTACGGCTGAGCGGTACCGTACCCCTTTGCCTATGACGCGCCTGGCCCGGGCAACGTATCACCGAACACCTCGATGGCCAGCTCGACCTTCCCAAAGGGAGCGGAGACCTGGACGCCCTGCACGGCGTCCCGGACGCGCACCAGCATCTCGCGGGCAATGGCGATTCCCTCCGCTACGCCGTGCTCCTTCGACTTGTCGCTCGCCCGCCGCATGCGCGCGATGACCTCCGCCGGCACGCTCACGCCGGGCACCTCGTTCGCGAGAAACTCGGCATTGCGAAGACTGACCAGCGGCCAGATGCCGGCGACGATGGGAATGTGCCCGCCCTTCGTGCGCTCGAGAAACCGCTCGAGCTGATCCGCGTCGAACACGGGTTGCGTCACCGCAAACTCGGCGCCCGCCTCCACCTTCCAGGCAAAGCGCTTGAGCTCGTGCTCCATGTCGATCGAGGCGGGATTCACGCCGACGCCGATGACGAACCGGGTTCCCGTGCCGATGGAGTTGTCGCCCGGATCGCGGCCGCGATTGAGGTTGCGCACCAGGTTCGTGAGGCCGATCGCGTCGATGTCGAACACCGCGGTGGCGCTCGGGTAGGGACCCATCTTCGGTGGGTCGCCCGTGATGAGCAGCAAGTTGCGAAGGCCAACGGCCGACGCGCCCAACAGGTCGCTCAGCATGCCGAGCAGGTTGCGGTCGCGGCAGGCGTAGTGCGTGACCGTCTCGATGCCGACCTGCTGCTCGATGAGCAACGACGTCAACAGCGCGCCCATGCGGCTCTGCGCGCGCGGACCATCGGGCACGTTCACCGCGTCCACGCCTGCCGTCTTGAGGCGCGCCACGTCGGCGAGCATGCGCGAAGCATCCACGCCCCGCGGAGGCACGATCTCGACGGAGGTGACGAACTGGCCCGTGGCGATCTTCGCCCCCCACTTTGACCGTTCGGCGAGGGGAGCGACCGGTGAATCCGGGACGCGGTGACTGTCCGTCGCGGCTGCGCCGGCCGTGGCGCGCGCGACGTCACCGGTGCGAGCGAAGCGCGGGCTGAGCGGCCGGAGCCCCGAGCACATCGCTTCGATGTGCTCCGGCGTGGTTCCGCAGCATCCGCCGACAACCTTGGCGCCGGCGTGCACGAGGTGCCGCGCGTACTCCGCCATGTACTCCGGGCTGGCCATGTACATGCTCCGGCCACCTACGTCTCGCGGCATGCCCGCGTTGGGCTGCGCCGACAGCTTTTTGCGCGTCACCGGTGCCATCTTCTCGATGGCCTCGAGAATCGCCTGTGGGCCCACGGAGCAGTTGAGACCGACGATGTCGGCGCCTGCTCGATCCAGTGCGAGCGCCACGTCCTCGGGCGTCGCGCCATACGGCGTGCGTCCATCCACGCCGATCGTCATCTGCGCGATCACGGGCATCGACGGATCGACTGCGCGCGCCGCGGCGATGCCCTGCGTGATCTCGTGCAAGTCGCCGAACGTCTCGAGAATGAAGAGATCGCTGCCGCCGGATTTCAGCCCCTCCATTTGCTCGCGAAAGATGGCCAGCGCCTCCTCCGCCGACGTGGGCCCGAACGGTTCCAGCCGGACACCGAGTGGTCCGACGGCGCCGGCTACGAGCACGTCGTGGCCCTCGTCCGCCGCCTCGCGAGCCACTTCGGCCGCTCGGCGATTCAGCTCGGCGGTTTGCGCGGCCAGCCCGAATTGCGCCAGCTTCAGACGATTCGCGCCGAAGCTGTTCGTCTCGAGGATCTCCGCGCCGGCCTTCACGTACGCGCGATGCACGTCGCGGACGAGATCGGGCGCACGGACGTTGAGCTCGTCGTAACACTGATTGATGAACACGCCGCGTGAGTACAGCATCGTGCCCATCGCGCCGTCGAAGAGGACCACCGCGTCGGGATCGAGGAGCCGCTTGACGGCGGCGCTGCTCATGCGGCGACGCCCTCGCCCGCAGTGCGCACGGCGTAGTACTTCGCCTCCGGATGATGCACGATGATCGCCGCCGTGCTCTGCTCGGGAATGAGCTGATACGCCGACGTCAGCACCATGCCCAGTGCGTCCTCCGCCGGCAGCAGACGGAAGAGCTGCGCGTGATCCTCGAGGTCGGGACATGCGCCGTAACCCCACGAGTATCGCTTCCCGCGTCCGCCGGGAATGCCAAGCTCGCGACGCACGCGACGATGCAGCCACTCCGCGACCGCCTCGGCGGATTCCACCGCGAGGCCGTGCGAGTAGAATGCCTCCGAGTACTCGCCCAGGGCCTGGAGCGCCTCGAAGCGTCGCGTGGCCTCGTCGCCAACCGTCACGACCTGAAGAGCCACGACATCTACGTCACCGCTGGTGGCCGCACGGAAGTAGTCGGCGAGGCACAGGCGTTCGCGGCCTTCCTGCCGCGGAAAGTGAAAGCGTCCCTGCTCGACGAGCGATCCGTCGCGCGCGTACGCATCCGGCGAATACAGGACGAGGTCATTCTGGTCGCTCTGCGCAGGGAAGAAACCGTACACCGCGCGCGGCTGCACCCAGCGCCCTTCGCGCGCCTCTTCCCTCAGCCGCGCGAGCGTCGGCTCGAACTGGTCGCGAACGAGCGCGTCGAATTCCGGTCCCGAACCGCGTCCGCCCCACTGAAGCCGAAACAGCTCGTCCTTGTCGAGCAGCGCGAAGACCTCGTCCAGCGGAATGTCCTCGAGCACGCGCGTGCCCCAGAATGGCGGTGCCGGGATCGCGTGATTCTGCGTGACGTCGCTTCGCTCGCCCCCGGCGATTCCGGCGCGGACGTCCTTGCCCACGTTGGTCCGCAGGAACGTGTCGTTGCGTGCGTCCTCGATGAGCTTCGCGACGAGGTCGCCGCGGCGATCCGGCGATTGCAGCGCATCCATCGTCTCGAGTCCCTCGAACGCATCCTTGCAGTAGAACACGCCCGATTCGTACGCGCGATCGCCGTCCACGAACAGCGCCCGCCGTCCAAAGCGGCGATTGATTGCCGCGCCACCGATCAGCACGGGCAACTGAATGCCGCGCTTGTCCAGCTCCTGCACGCAGAGCGGCATCTGCTTGCTCGTGCTCACCAGCAGGGCGCTCAGGCCGATGGCATCCGCCTCGACCTCGAGCGCCTTCTCGATGATAGTGTTCACGGGCACCTGCTTCCCGAGATCGAACACGGTGTAGCCGTTGTTCGACAGAATCGTGTTGACGAGCGACTTGCCGATGTCATGGACGTCGCCGTACACGGTGGCCAGCACGACCTTTCCCTTCGTGTATCCCTCGGCCTTTTCCAGGAAGGTCTCGAGATGTTTCACGGCTTTCTTCATCACCTCCGCACTTTGGAGCACGAAGGGAAGGATCAACTCCCCGGCGCCGAACTTGTCGCCCACCTCTTTCATGGCCGGCAGCAGCACCTCGTTCAGGACTTTCACAGGATTCGCGCGGACACCCGCGGCGTCGAGCGCGTCCTCGATGCCCTCCTTCTTTCTGTGGAGGACCATCCAGTGCACCTTCTGCTCGGCCGTCATGCCGGCCGTGGGATCTTCCTTCTCGGCGCGCGCGTCCTTCTGCTCCGCGGTCGAGAAGCCTTCGATGAACCGTTGGAGCGCGTCCGGCCGTTTGTTGAATACGAGGTCGTCCGCCAATGAGCGCTCCAGGGCGCTCAATTCCGCGTAGGGCTTGATGTGCGCCGGATTGACGATGGCCGCGTCGAGGCCTGCTTCAACGCAATGATGCAGGAAGACGGAGTTCAGAACGTGGCGCGCCGCGGGATCGAGCCCGAAGCTCACGTTCGACACGCCCAGAATCGTGAAGACGCCGGGCAGCTCGCGCTTGATGAGCCGGATTCCCTCGATGGTTTCGTGCGCGCTGTCGATCCACTCCGCGTCGCCCGTGGCGAGCGTGAAGGTCAGCGCATCGTAGATGAGATCTTCGGCCCGGAGGCCATACTCGCCCACGACGATGTCGTAGATGGCGCGCGCCACCTCGAGCTTGCGCTCGCGGGTCTTGGCCATGCCGACCGGATCGATCGTGAGCGCGACGAGCGCTGCCCCGTGCTTTTTCGCAATGGGGACGACGGAATCGATTCGCGTGCGGCCGTTCTCCATGTTGATGGAGTTGATGATGCCGCGCCCAGGCAGATGCTGGAGCGCCGCCTCGATGACCGGCGCCTCCGTCGAGTCGATCATCAGCGGCGTCTCGACGCTCATCGACAGGAGCTTCACCACCTTCGACATCTGTTCCGCTTCGTCGCCACGCTCCGTGAGCGCGACGCAGACGTCGAGCACATGCGCGCCGCTGTCCTGCTGCTCGCGCGCGACCTCGAGGATGCCTTCGTAGTCGTCGGCCAGGAGGAGGCGTTTCACCTTGCGCGAGCCCTGCGAGTTCACGCGCTCGCCGACGATGAGCGGCGCAGGCTCCTGTCGCAGCCACGTCGCACGCATGGCCGACGACACCTTCGCCTCGCGCTGATGCGCCGGGTGCGCGACCGGGGACAAGTCGCTCACCGTGCGCACGATGGCGGCGAGGTGCTCCGGCGTCGTCCCGCAGCAACCGCCAACGATGCGGACGCCGAAGTCGCGCACGAGCTCGCCCAGCATGGCCGCCATCGGCTCGGGCTCGAGCGGATAGATCGCCTCGCCCGTGCCCGTGTTGAGCGGCAGACCGGCGTTCGGAATGACAGACAGCGGCAACGACGCATGCTCGCTGAGGAACCGCACAGGCTCGCGCATGTGCTCCGGCCCAGTCGAGCAATTGAGTCCCACCACGTCTACGCGCATGGCCTCCAGCGTCGCCAGCGAACTCGCGATGTCGGTGCCGAGGAGCATGCGTCCACTCGTGTCGAGCGTGACCTGCGCCTGAACCGGCACACGATGTCCCAGCTCGGTGAACAACCGCTCGAAGCCGGTGATTGCCGCCTTCACCTCGAGAATGTCCTGCGCCGTCTCGACGAGGAGCACGTCCACGCCGCCTTCGACGAGGTACTTCGCCTGGAGGTAATACGTCTCCGCGAGAGCCTCGAAGGTGATGTTGCTCAGCGTCGGGTCGCTGCTGGACGGCAGCATGCCTGTCGGCCCGATGGAGCCCGCAACGAAGCGAGGATGCTCCGGCGTTGCGAACTTGTCGCACGCCGCGCGGGCCAGGCGCGCCGCCTGTACGTTCAGCTCTCGCGCCTTCTCCTCGATGCCCCACTCGCGAAGCCGGTGCGGCGTGCTCTGAAACGTGCAGGTCTCCACCACATCGCATCCCACGGCCAGGAACGATTCGTGGATGGACTGGATCACGTCGGGGCGTGTGAGCACCAGGTGGTCGTTGCAGCCCTCCAGCGCCTTGCCACCGTAGTCCTCGGGGGTGGGATTGTGGCGCTGAATGTTGGTGCCCATGGCGCCGTCGTACACGAGGACCCGTCGTGCGATGGCGTCGAGGTAGGGATGCATGTCCCGCGGGGGGCGATTCGTCATTCGTCGAAAAAAAAAAGAGCCCAAACGCGATAGTGCGGGCTCGCGCTTTAGCGGTGGATTAACGTGGCCGCAATTTGCCGGAAATCGCCACGACTGACGGTTAACCTTCTCCCTTGATACTTAGCGGATGTGATAGTACCGGGCAAGCGCGTGCTGGACGCGCGGCACCTGCGGACCGAGATTCCTGCGGCCCAAAGCTCGCGCAGGGAACGATTCATGAAGGGGCGGTACACTATCCGATACTCACACTCATGAACGACCTCGCATCCACCTGCGTGGAAACAAGCGCGCCTCCCGCGTATGGAGATCTGGGGCGTGCGCTGGCGCCGCTGCTCGAGCATCTGGGCGAGGGCTGCTTCTACGTCTACGACGACCTCCGCGTCGCCTTTCTGAACGCGGCGGCGCGGCGCGACATCGCGGCGCGTGGAGCTGATCCCGACGGGTTTCCTGGCGAGCCCCTGTGGAACCTCCTTCCGTATCCTCCGGACTGGCCGGCTCGCGTGGCCGTGGAGCAAGCCATCCGCGACCGACTGCCGTGCTACTTCACCACGCTCGGCACCTACGGCAACTATTGGGTCGACATCGACGTCGTTCCGCAGGAGCAGGGCGTGTTGATCTATTATCGCGACGTCACGCCGAGCCATAACCTCGCCGGGGCGCAGGCGGCGTCGGAGAGCGCCCTCCAGGCGACGACGGCGCGCATGCAAACGCTGATCGACGAAGCGCCCCTTGCCGTGATTCTGCTCGATCCCGATCTCCGGATCGTCCACTGGAATCCCGCCTCCGAAGCGATGTTCCAGTGGAAGGCCGCGGAGGTGGTCGGACGGCCGCTCCCGACCGTGCCCAGCGACGAGACGCAGAGCTTCGAGGCAAACGCCCTGCGAACGCTGCGAGGCGAGTCGCTGCGAGCGGTTCCCGCGCGCCGTCGCCGGAAGGACGGCGTCGTCCTCGACGTCCAGATTTCCGCCACCGCGATGCGCAACGCCCAGGACGCAATCACCGGCATCGTGGTGATGATTTCCGACGTCACGGCGCACCGGAAGCTCGAGGCGCAGCTTCGCATGGCACAGAAGATGGAAGCCGTGGGAATGCTGGCGGGGGGCGTCGCGCACGACTTCAACAACCTGCTCACGGCCATCAAGGGGTTCACCTCCCTCCTTCAGATGTCCGTCTCACCGGAAGACGAGGCTGCCGAGTTTCTGGGCGAGATCAACAAGGCAGCCGATCGTGCGGCCGCCCTCACCGCGCAGCTGCTGGCGTTCAGCCGCCGCCAGCTCCTTCGCCCCGAGCCGATCGACCTCAATGCGCGCGTGCGCGAGCTGGAGCGTATGCTGCGGCTCCTGCTCCGCGAAGACGGAAACCTCGTGCTCGACCTCGATCCCGCGCTCAACAAGGTGCAGGCCGATCCAGGTCAGATCGAGCAGGTCGTCCTGAACCTGGTCGTGAACGCACGAGACGCGCTGCACGATCAGGACGGAGGCCGCGTCATCATCAAGACGCGCAATGCCGAGCTCCGAGATGAGTTCGCGCACTGGGGCGTGCAGGAGGCGCCAGGCCACTATGTCCGTCTCGACGTCATCGACAACGGCATCGGCATGGACCGCGCGACTCAGGCCCGGATCTTCGATCCATTCTTCACCACGAAGGAACCGGGACACGGCACCGGCCTCGGCCTCGCGACGGTCTTCGGCATCGTGAAGCAGAGCAACGGATACGTGTGGGTGGAATCGAGTCCGGGCGAGGGAGCGTCGTTCACCGTCTACCTGCCGCGTGCCAGCCAGGCCGCGCGTACGTCCGAATCATTTGCCACCGAGCATACCGGCGGCGGCGAGATCATTCTCCTCGTGGAGGATGAAGACGCCGTGCGCCGCGTCGCCCGGCGCGCTCTCGAGCTGCAGGGCTTCCGTGTCGTCGAGGCGTCCGACGGCCAGACCGCCGTCGAGTGGGCCGAGGCGAACCATCTCGACTTGTTGTTGACCGATGTCATGATGCCGCGCATGAGCGGCACGGCTGTCGTGAGTCGGATTCGCCAGACCAAGCCGGGCGTCAAGGTGTTGATGATGTCCGGGCACAGTGAGGAGCTGACGCGGCGGGGAACGCTCGAACCGGGTACGCCATTCATCAAGAAGCCGTTCACGCCGGCGCAACTGACACAGATCGTTCGCGACACGCTGGACGCCGTACCGGCGGACTGACGTTTCGTCAGACCTCCGCGGCCAACAAGGAGTTGCGCCGCCAGTACAGGAACACCGGCACGCCTGCCGCGAGCACCATCACCCCGCGCAGCGCATTGCCCGGATTGGACGCCACCGAACCGAACACCACGTACGCGGACGCGGCCACGAACAGGATGACGCTCACGGGATACAACGGCGCACGATAGCCACGATCCGTCACCTGCTCGCGCGCGTCGCGCCGGCGGAATACCACGAGCGTCAGGGCCGTCGCGCCGAAGAAGATCCAGTCGCCGAACACCACCCAGTCGAGGAGCTGGCCGTAGGTGCCGGTCATGATGAGCACCGACGCCACGATCGCCTGCAACAGCAGCGCACGCAGTGGAGTGCGCCAGCGCGGATGCAGATCCGCCAGCGCCGCGAAGAAGAGTCCGTCGCGGGCCATGGCCTGATACACGCGAGGCGAGACCAGAATCACGAGATCGAGAAATCCGAACGAGGACGCCGCGACGCCTGCTGCGATCAGCCGCCGGCCGCTCGTTCCGGCGACGATTGCCATGGTGTCCGACGCTGGCGCTCTGCTCGCGGCCAGGCCTGCGACTCCCAGTGCGCGCAGATACGCGAGATTGGCGCCGAGATACACCACTACCACGATGAGCACGCCGAGAACGAGCGCACGTGGCAGCGTACGCTCCGGATCGCGCAGCTCCTCGGCCACGAAGTTCGTCTGCTGCCAGCCGCCGAAGGTGAAGAGCACCGGAACGAGCGCTGTGCCGAGCACCAGAAAGATCTCGCGAACGGAGTGAGGCGTGGGCAGCGACAAGGTCGGCGGCGTCGGGATCGATGACACGAACAGGGCCGCGACGAGCAACGATGCCAGGGCGGCCAGCTTGAGGATCGTGAACACGTTCTGCGTCACGGCTCCAGGCTGCACGCCGAAGGCGTTGACGATCGTGAGGACCACGACGGCGCCGAGTGCAATCGGCTTGATGAGATCGGGAGAAAGTCCCGCAAGCTGCGTCGCATAGGTGGCGAACGTCACGGCTACCGCCGCGATGGCGCCTGTGGCAATCGCAAGCAGCAACGCCCAGCCATACAGAAATGCGGGGAGCGGGCCGAATGCGTCGCGGAGATAGGCGTAGCCACCGCCGACTTGCGGACGACGCCGGCCGAGCTCGGCGAAGATGAACGCGCCGAGCAGCGCGATCACCGCACCGAGCGACCAGGCGCTGATCGTCAGCGTGGCGGTGCCGGTTCGCGCGGCCACCGCCTGCGAGCTGATGAAAATGCCGGAGCCAATGATGCCACCAACCACGAGCATCGTGGCGGAGAAGAGCCCAAGGCTGCGCGAGTAGGTCGCGCGATCGTCCTGCTCGCTGCCGGACGGCACTACGGCTTGCAGATGCCGCCGTACGTCTCCGGCCTCCGGTCACGAAAGAACTGCCACGTGTTCCGCACCTGCCGGATCATGTCGAGATCGAGCTCGGCCACGATCAATTCGTCCTTGTCCCGGCTGCCCGTGGCGAGCATCTGCCCACGTGGATCGCAGAAGTAGCTCTGGCCGTAGAACTCGCCGATGTTCCATGGCGCCTCGATGCCCACACGGTTGATGGCGCCGACGAAATATCCGTTCGCCACAGCGTGCGCCGGCTGCTCGAGCTTCCAGAGGTATTCCGAGAGGCCGGCAACCGTCGCCGACGGATTGAACACGATCTCCGCGCCATTGAGGCCGAGCGCGCGCGCGCCTTCGGGGAAATGGCGGTCGTAACAGATGTAGACGCCGACCTTCGCGTAGCGCGTCTGGAACACGGGATATCCGAGGTTGCCGGGCTTGAAGTAGTACTTCTCCCAGAATCCTGGTGCGACCTGCGGAATGTGGTTCTTGCGATACTTGCCCAGGAATGCGCCGTCGGCGTCGATGACGCCGGCGGTGTTGTAGTACACGCCAGTGGCCTCGACCTCATACAGCGGCACGATGATCACCATGCCGTGCTTCCGCGCAGTCTCCTGCATGAGCTTCGTCGTCGGCCCGTCGGGAATCGCCTCCGTCGCCTCGTACCACCGCGGCGTCTGCTCGGCGCAGAAATACGGGCCCGTAAAGATTTCCTGCATGCAGAGGATCTGCACGCCCTGATCGGCCGCTCGCTCGATCAACACCATGTGCTTGTCGACATTCGCCTGGCGAATTTTGTCGAGGGGCGCGTTCGTGTCGAGCGCGTTCGACGCCTGAATGAGTCCGCATTTCACGATCTGGGACATGACCGACACTCACGTGGAAATTGTGAAGCGCAGGATGCGACGCTCAGGACCGGCGCTGACCGACGCCCGCCTTCATCAGGGCGAGGTAGAGCGCGAAGCTCAGCCCGAAGGTAACGAACCACGCGTACCGATAGAGATGATCCAGCAGGCTGGGATTCGCGACGTTGCCGCCGGGCGTCGTTGCCGCGTGCAGGAACCCGGGCACCACTGGAAGCACCGCGACCACGAGCGCGATCATCGCCGCCGGATTCCACCCGCCGCGATAAGTGTACGCGCCATTCTCACGAAACAGGTCGTGCAGTGAAAGCTGCTGCTTCCGGAGCACCCAGTAGTCGGCGATCAGAATGCCGCCCAACGCGCCCATGAGGCTCGAGTAGCCCACGAGCCACGTGAAGATGTATGCGCCCGCGTCCGAATAGAGCTTCCAGGGCATCATCAGCACGCCCACGACCGCCGTGATGAGCCCGCCCATCACGTAGCTGATCTTCTTCGGGTTCAGATTTGAGAAGTCGTTCGACGGGGACACGACGTTGGCCGCCATGTTGGTATGCAACTGTGCGGCAAGCACCACGAGCGTTGCGGCGATGATCACCGCGGTGCCGCCGATCTTCGTGACGAGGACGACGGGATCCCACTCGGGCTTTCCGAAAATGACGATCGTCGCACTGGTGACCGCCACGCCGATGAACGCGAACGCCGTCATGGTCGTCGGCAGCCCCATCGCCTGCCCGAGCATCTGCGACTTCTGGCTGCGTGCGTATCGCGTAAAGTCGGGGATGTTGAGGCTCAACGTGGCCCAGTATCCCACGGCAGCAGTCAGCGCAGGCGGAAAGATGGTCCAGAAGGGCAGCGCATTTGCGCCTTGAAGGCGCGACGACTCACTGAGGATATGAGCGAGACCACCGCCGTGCTCGATGCCCCACAGCAGAAGGATCGTGCTGCCGGTGATGAGCACCGGCGCGGCCGCGCTGCCAAGATGCTTGATGCTTTCGATGCCGCCCGCGATGATCGCGACCTGAAGGAGCCAGAAGAGCAGGAACGCGATTGCGATACCGCCGGGAACGGTCGTCCATCGTGGCCACGCCGCCGTGAGGAGCGTGTTGAGCGCCAGCGCGGCGATCCACGTCTGAATCCCGAACCATCCACAGGCCACGATGGCCCGGAGAATTGCCGGCACGTTCGCGCCCTTCGTGCCGAACGCCGCTCGGCACAGCACCGGAAAGGAGATCCCGTACTTCGTGCCGGCGTGCGCGTTCAGGATCATCGGCACGAGCACGATGGTATTGCCGAGCAGGATCGTGAGCATGGCCTGCCACCACGTCATGCCCTGCGTCATCATCCCCGACGCGAGCGTGTAGGTCGTGATGACGACGCTCATGCCGATCCACAGGGCGGCGATGTTGTACGTGGACCAGGTGCGCCGCGACAGTGGCGTGGGTGCGAGATCGGGATTCCACAGCGAGCTGGCCGACAGGTCGGCGTCCACCGTCACGAAATCCACCGTGTACGAGGCCGCCTCGATCTCGTTCGAGAGCCTCACGCGGGCGCCCCCGCGAGGCCGGCTCTCGTGCGCGGAAGCCACTGCCCGCGTCCCTCCTTGCCGACGACCTTGTAGTCGTCCACGATCACTTCGCCACGCGAGAGTGTCGTGCGAGCGAATCCGGCGAGCTCCCAGCCTTCAAACGGCGACCAGTCCGCGTTGGTCTCCATCTCGTCCGGCCGCACGGTGTGTGTCCGCGTGGGGTGGATGATCGCGAGATCGGCGTCGGCGCCGATGGCGATGGAGCCCTTCTTCGGCGCGAGTCCCATGATGCGCGCTGGATTGGTGCTGAGCTTCGCGCACATCTCCTCGAGCGTGAGCCGCCCCTCGAGCACACCCTTCGTGTACGTGAGGGGCATCAGCGTCTCGAGGCCGGGCATCCCCATGGGAATCTTCGTCCAGTCCCCTTCCCACATGGCCTTCTGATCACGCGTGAACGTGCAGGTGTCCGTCGAGATGACAGACACTTCGCCACTCCTGAGCCCACGCCACAGGCGCTCGGAATCGGCGGGCTTCTTGAGCTGCGGACAGCACGCGAACAGATGCCCGTCCTCTCGGCTGAAGACGGAATCGTCCAGCACGAGATACTGCACGCACGTCTCGGCGAGCACCGGCACGCCACGGCCCTGTGCGGCGCGGATGGTATCCGCCCCCTCGCGCGTGGACATGTGGACGATGTAGAGCTGGCCGCCGGTCGCTTCGCTCCACTGTACCACCCGCTGGATCGCCTCTGCTTCCACGAAGTTCGGTCGCGTCATCGCGTGCAGCACCGCGCCGTGCTGCTTCATCAGCTCCGGCGTATGATGCCGGGCAATGAGCTCATCCAGCACGCGCGACGATTCGGCGTGCACGAGCAGCATGGCGCCGTGCTCCTTCATCCGTTCCAACGTGCCGAACAGCGCGCGGTCGTCCGACTGCCAGCCCTCGGACTCATAGATCATGAACTCCTTGAAGGTGGTGAAGCCCCGCTTCACCATCCCCGCGATCTGATCCTTGTGCTCGTTGTAGCGGGTGATGCAGATGTGAAAGGTGTAATCGACGAGCGACTTCCCCTCCGCCTTCTGCATCCATGTGTCGGCGGCTTCGCTGAGCGATCCCGTTGCGCTTGGAATGGCGAAGTCGATGACGGTGGTGACACCGCCCCGCGCGCCGCCGCGCGTCCCCGTCCGATAGTCGTCGGCGGAAACAGTGCCGCAGAACGGCAGCTCGAGATGCACGTGCACGTCGATCACACCGGGAATGACGTGATGTCCCGAAGCGTCGATGATCTCCGCGCCTTCGGTGTCGAGCCCGGCGCCCAGCGCGGTGATCTTCTCACCCGAAATGCCGATGTCGCCGGTGAACGTACCACCGGGCGTCACGACGTTTCCGCCGCGCACTATGCGATCAAACTTCACGGCTTACCGCACTTGCCCGAGTGCTCTGTCAAACGCCTCGAGCGCATAGTCCACGTCATCCGCCCCAATGCACATCGGCGGCTTGATCCGAAGCACGTTGCCGTCGATGCCGCCCTTGCCCACCAACACGTTGAGCTCGCGGAGCGCCTCCATGAGATCCAGCGTCTCCTGCTTGGCCGGCGCCTTGGACGCACGGTCCCGCACGAGCTCGAGTCCCAGCATCAGCCCCTTTCCGCGCACGTCGCCAATGAGCGAGTGCGACCGCTGGAGCCTCTCGAGGCCACCCTTGAAACGGGCGCCGAGCACTCGGCAGTTCTCCTGGAGCTCGTCTTCGTCGATGATGTCGAGCACGGCCAGGCCGGCCGCCGTGGACACGGGATTGTTCGCGAACGTATTGAAGTGAATTCGCTGTGTGAGCGAGCGAGCGATCTCCATCCGCGTCGTCACCGCGCCAATCGGCGCTCCATTGCCGAGTCCCTTGGCCATCGTGACGAAGTCGGGCACGACGCCCCAGTTCTGGAATCCCCAGTAGTGATCTCCGGTGCGGCCGAAACCCGTCTGCACTTCGTCCGAGATACAGAGCCCGCCATTTTCGCGAATGATCGCGTATACCTCTTTCAGGTAGTTCGGCGCTCCATACGTCACGCCGCCGACGCCTTGCATGGGCTCGGCGAGAAAGGCCGCGACCTTGCCGGAGGTGGTAAAGCGAATCATGTCGCGGATGTCCGCTGCGGACTTCGACGCGATCTCCTCCGGCGTACCGGCGAACGGGCTGCGATACGGATCGGGATTGATCGCGTGGTGCACGTTTCCGTCACCGCCGACGGGATACTTCCACGTGCTGTGCGACGTCAGTCCCATCGCACTCGGGCTCCCGCCATGATACGAATTGCGCAACGCGATCACGTCGCGGTGGCCGGTGTGCAGCCGTGCCATCTGAATCGCGAGATCATTCGCCTCGCTGCCCGAGTTCGTGAAGTACGTGACGTCGAGTCCTGGCGGCATCTTCGACGCAAGCTTCTTGGCCAGCATCGGAAAGTTCGGATGCAGGTAGATCGTGGTGGCGTGCTGCAGCGTGCCCACCTGCCGCGTCACGCGCTGCACGAACTTCGGATGGCAGTGACCCACGCTCACGGTGACGATGCCGGCCAGGCAGTCCAGGTAGCGGCGGCCCGTCTCGTCGTAGAGGTACTGCATGTAGCCCTCGACGATGAGCAGCGGCTCGCGGTAGATGGTGTACACCGCAGGATTCGTGTACTGCTTCCGCATCGCAATCAGCTCCGCTTTCGGCGGGCCGTCGTATGGACGCGGCGTATGATCGACGGGCGGCAGCTCGAGCTGCGGAGCGATGGTGGTCATAGAGATTCAGGTGTGGTCAGTTGTGTTGCATTGCCACAGAGGACACAGAGGCGATTACCGCCGGGCACATAAGAGCGAGCTACCCAAACTGGACGCAAAAAAAGCCAATTACCACAGAGGACACAGAGGCATAGAGAACCACAGAAGGTCTTTTTTTATTTCTTGGGTCGTTCTCGGTGCCCTCTGTGCCCTCTGTGGTTAATAGCCGTCGCGTGGTGATGCTGTTCCGTCGTGTGGTGATGCTGTTCCGTAGTGATGTTGTTCTGAGGTGAATTGCCGTTCTCTGTGGTGAATGGCTCTTAGGTGAACGATCTCACGACGTCACTACCTCGGCAGTCTCTGGAGCCGCATACCCCTCGACAGGCTCGTACCCGCCCTTATATGCGTCACCCTCGGGCCGCCGGATCTGTGACTGAAGTACGACACGATCTCGCCGTGCACCTCGGAAATCTTCCACCGTCGTCCATCCCTTCGCGGCGTTCGCCTCCAGAAACGCATCGAGGCCCGCATTCAGGCGCTTGATCACGTTCGGCCCGATCGCGCTGTCGAGCATGGCCGCCGTGCACACCTGCACCGTGCCCGCGCCGAGCAGGAAATAGGAGAGCGCCTGCCCGAAGTCCGACACGCCGCCGATGGCCGAGAACGCCCGGTCGGGGAATGCATTCGTCATGCGCGCCATGTTCGCCAGCGACATCGGCAAGATGGCGGGTCCGCCCAAGCCGCCGCTCGACACCAGTCCGTCCACGTTGATCTCGAACTCGAGTGTCTCGGGATCGATGAGGGGAAGCGACGGAAACGTGTTCGAGGAGACGATGGCGTCGGCGCCACCACGGAAGCAGGCGCCGGCTTCCTCAACGATGTCCTGTGTGGCGGGCGTCAGCTTCGTCCACACCGGCACCTTCGCGACGCCCTTCACCGCCTCCGTCACCGTGGAACAGAGCACGGTGTCCTTGCCGATGTTGGAGCCCATGTCCTTCCGGTCCATGTGCGGGCACGAAAAGTTGAGCTCGAGACCGTCCGCACCGGCATCCTGGCACCCCTCCGCCAGTGTCTGCCACGCCCTCAGCTCCTTGTCGTTTCCGGAGCCCGCCATGATCGACGCGATCACGACCTTTGTCGGATGCGCCTGCTTGATGCGCCGGATTCGCGGCACCCACCACTCCAGCGCCTTGTCCGAGATCAGCTCCCAATTCCACGAGCCGTGCAGGGCGGCACCCGGCCGCTTCTTCATCGACACGTAGTTGTCATCCGCGGACGTGCGGAAGAATTTCGTTCGCGCGCCGACGACGTTCACCACGGGATGCAGCCCGATCGTCTTGACCACCACGCCGCCCCAGCCCGCATCGAAGGCGCGCAGAATGTTGTTCTCGGACTCCGTCGGCGGCGCCGACGAGAGGAGAAAGGGATTCTCGAATCGAATCCCGGTGAACGTGACCGAACGGTCCGCCATGGTATTCCTCCTCAGCTCATCCAGTTGACGCCTGCTTCCTTGTTCCACTTGGTCGTCATCTTCTTCGCCTGCGTCCAGAACTCGATCGATCCTCTTCCCGTGATGTCGCCGACCCCGAAGCGGGACTCGTTCCAGCCGCCGAACGAGAACGGCTCACGCGGCACGGGCACGCCGACGTTCACGCCGACCATCCCGGCGCTCGCCTTCTCCATGACGTAGCGCGCCACGCCGCCGCTCTCGGTGAACACCGACGCCGCATTCCCGTATCGCGACGCATTCTCGATGGAGATCGCCTGTTCCACGTCCTTCGCGCGCACGATCACGAGCACGGGTCCGAACACTTCCTCAGTCGCAATCCGCATGTCAGGCGTGACATAGTCGATGATCGTCGGGCCGAGATAATATCCATCCTCACGCCCCGACACCGTCGCGTTGCGTCCGTCCACGAGCACCTTTGCTCCGGCCGCCTCCGCCTCGGTGATGTAGCGGATGATCCGCTCCCTTGCGGCGGCGGAGATGACGGGGCCGACGTCCCGGCCGGGCACCATCGCCTTCGCCACCTCCACCATGCGCGCGATGATGTGGTCCGTCTGAGAGACAGCCACCATGACGCTCGCCGCCATGCATCGTTGTCCCGCGCATCCCGACATGGACGCGACGATGTTCGTCGCCGCCATCTCGCGGTCGGCGTCCGGCATCACGATCAGGTGATTCTTCGCCCCACCGAGTGCGAGACAGCGCTTGAGATGCGACGTCGCGCGACGGTAGACGATCTGCGCCACACGCGTGGAGCCGACGAAGCTCACCGCGGCAATGTCGGGATGATCACAGATGGCTTCGACCGTCTCTTGTCCGCCGTGTACCACCTGGAGCACACCGTCCGGCAGCCCCGCCTCGTGCAGCAGCTCGACGATGCGTCGCGCGCTCAACGGCACGAGCTCCGACGGCTTGAGGATCATGCAGTTGCCCAGTCCAATCGCATTCGGAATGGACCAGTTCGGCACCATGTTGGGGAAGTTGAACGGCGTGATCGAGGCCACCACGCCCACCGGAAAACGCTCGACGCGACACTCCACGCCGCGGCTCACCTCCAATACTTCGCCGGTGACGATCTGCGGCAGCGAGCACGCGAACTCGGTGAGCTCCGCGCTCTTGAGCACTTCCGCACGGGCCTCACTGGCGATCTTTCCATTCTCTTCCGTGACCAGCGCCGAGAGCTCGTCGATGTGCCGTTCGAGCAACGCCTTGTATCGGTACAGGACCTGAACCCGTTCCTTGATGGGCCGCGATGACCAGGCAGGGAAGGCGGCCCGGGCCGCGGAGACAGCGGCATCGACGTCGCGCGCCGAGGAGAGAGGGACGCGCGAAATGACGCGACCGATGCTCGGGTCGTAGACGTCCAGCGTTGGACCATCCGGCGACACGAAAGCGCCGCCGATGCAGTTCTGCACTTCGGCGTATTTCATTCGTAATGATGTGAAGCGGGCGCGAGGTCAGCAAGGCTCGCGCACCGTGAAACCGCTCTGCGCTCCGGCCTACCGACCTGTTGGCAGCAGCCCTCGCACCGCGTCCTCGGTCGTTCCCTCGATCTCGACCGTCTTGGCACGCGAGCTGAGACCGGCCACCACCGTCACTGCGCGCTGCGGAACACCCAACCGCTCGGCCAGCAGCTCCACGAGCGCCGCGTTTGCCGCTCCGTCTACCGGTGGTGCCTGAAGGCGCACCTTGAGCGCTCCACCATGGAGTCCAACGATCTCGGTGCGCGACGAGCGAGGCTGGACGTGCACACTGACCCGGATCGTCCCGCCTCGCACGCTGGTGAGCGATTCACGGTTCACCGTCAACCGCTCACCGTCCTAGAGCCGCGTCTCCGGCGGCGTCGTCCGCGGCGCTCGGCCCGTCGTCCGCGCTCGATCGGCGATGGACTGTACCAACGCGGCCAGGCGGTGTCGCTCCAGTGGCAGCGTGAGATCGGCCAGCACCGCGCGCTGGAGCGTCGGCGACAGCGGCGCCAGGGTAGAGGACGCCGCACGATACAGCAGCCGCGCCCCACCGGCGAGAATCGGGACCGTGAGCATCTCCGCGCCCGCGCTGCTCGCCATCGAGCGATCCGCCACGAGGACCAGCGGAGGATGAATCGCCGCGAGGTCGGCCGCCTCCGCGAACGACGTCGTTACCGCCGGCCGATGTCCGAGCCGCGCGAGCGACTGGGCGAGGCCCTCCAGAAGGGCCAGATCGGTTCCCACCAGCATCACATTCGTCATTCTGCGCGCTGCTCCATCTCGTCAGACTCCCGGAAACAATACTCGCGTGACCAGCCCTTCCACCAATTGAAGCGCGAAGTATGCCACGATCGGCGTGATGTCGATCACACCAATCGTGGGAATCACCCGCCGCAGGGGGCGGAGCATCCACTCCGTGGCGCCAAAGGACCAGCGCATCCACACGCTGCCGGCCGCGCGCGGGAACCAGCTCCCGATGACGCGGACCAGCAGTGCAAAGCTGAAGAAACCGAAGGTCCAGTGGACCGCCAGCGCGAGCAGTCCCTCCGCGCCCAGCGTCGTTGCCATGAAGACTTCACGCACCAGGCCGAAGAGGACGTCCACGATCGCGAGCGCCAGCGCCGCGATCACGACGTAGGCGACGACCGCCCACCAGGGGGTGGCGGACGGATGGCCCCCCGCGCGCAGCACCTGACGCTCGATGCCGTCGAGCCGCGGGTCCACCTGGGCGCGCATGAAGCGCGCGACACCGCTGAACGGGTTGATGCGCCGCGTTCGCACCGCCCAATCGGCCGCGGCAAGGACGACCATCGCGACGCCGCCAGCCAACAGCACGGAACGAAGCACTGCGGTGAAAGCCGAGAGAGCGGACAGTGCGTCGGGCATGAGGCAATACTGATGGCCGTTCGGCTCCGCTACAAGTGCGTTATGACACCCTTACATTTGGGAGGACCAGAACAGGGGATCAATGCCGAACGCCGACGGTGACCGCCGCCACTGGCTCGTCAAGTCCGAGCCGGATGCCTTCTCGTTTGACGACCTCATGGCCAGTCCGCGACGCACGTCGCACTGGGACGGCGTACGGAACTTTCAGGCGCGCAACACGCTGCGCGACGGGATGAAGAAGGGCGATCTCGTCTTCTTCTACCACTCGAGCGCCGATCCAACAGCCATCGTCGGCGTAGCCGAGGTGGTGCGTGAGGGATACCCTGACCACACCGCGTTCGACAAGTCCGACTCCCATTACGATCCGAAGAGCAAGCCGGACGCGCCGACCTGGTTCATGGTGGACCTCAAGGGCGTCGAGAAGCTCAAGCGTCCCGTGACGCTTGCGGAGCTCCGCACGGTCAAGGGACTCGAGAGGATGGTGCTGCTTCAGAAGGGCAGCCGGCTGAGCGTCCAGCCCGTGTCGCCCAAGGAGTGGGACATCATCTACGCACTCGGCATGCGCGGCTAGGCTCTCGAGCGGCGCCGGCGCCATGACATAACGTCGTCCCGCGCGCATGCGCAGTTTGTTTCTTCGAGATACATTTCAGCGCCGGTTGGTTTTGGGGGTTGGGTTCTTTATGGAGAGGGAAATGAGCAAGACGGAGTCGAAGGGGACGGGTGCCGGCGATGGGGCGCTCGAGATCAAGGACACGCGCACCGGGTCGACGTACTCGGTTCCCATCATGCCACCGGCCACGGAGGGCGACACCGCCATCCGCGCCATGGACCTGCGGCCCATCAAGGTCGAGGCTGGTGAATTCGGGTTGATGACGTACGACCCGGCCTTCATGAACACCGCCTCATGCAAGAGCGCCATCACTTTCATCGATGGCGACAAGGGAATCCTCCGCTATCGCGGTTATCCCATCGAGCAACTCGCCGAGAAGGCCAGCTTTCTCGAGGTGGCGTGGCTGCTGCGCAACGGCGAGCTGCCGACGCAGGCGCAGTACGACGACTGGACGCACCAGATCACGTTCCACACGTACGTCCACGAGAACATCAAGACCTTTCTCTCCGGTTTTCGCTACGACGCGCATCCGATGTCCATGCTCACGAGCACGGTCGCGGCGCTGTCGAGCTTCTATCCCAACGCCAAGAACATTCAGGATCCGGAGGAGCGCCACATCAGCATCGTGCGGTTGCTCGCCAAGCTGCCGACGCTCGCGGCGTTCTGTTTCCGTCATGTGAAGGGCCTTCCGATCATCTATCCGGACAACGACCTGAGCTACGTCGAGAACTTTCTCTCGATGGTGGCGCGGATGTCCGAGCCGAAGTACGAGTCGAACCCCGTGTTCACCAAGGCGCTGGAGGTGTTGTTCATTCTTCACGCCGATCACGAGCAGAACTGTTCCACCAACGCCGTGCGCGCCGTCGGCAGCTCGCACGTCGACCCCTTCTCGGCCGTTGCGGCCGGGATTGCCGCGCTCTATGGCCCGTTGCATGGCGGCGCCAACGAGGCCGTGCTGCACATGATCAAGGAGATCGGTGACGTGAAGAACGTCGCCGGCTTCATCGAGGGCGTGAAGGGCGGGAAGGGTAACCGTCTCATGGGCTTCGGTCACCGCGTCTACAAGAGCTACGATCCGCGCGCGCGCATCGTGAAGAAGCTCGCCGACGACGTATTCAAGGTGGTCGGCGTGGACAAGGATCTCGAGATCGCGCTGGAGCTCGAGCGCATCGCGTTGTCCGACGACTATTTCGTCTCGCGAAAGCTCTACCCCAACGTGGACTTCTACACGGGGCTGATCTATCGGTCGATGGCGTTCCCCACGGATTTCTTTACCGTGCTGTTCGCCGTGGCGCGTACGGCGGGGTGGCTCGCGCAGTGGGAGGAGATGCTGAACGACAAGGAGCAGAAGATCGCCCGCCCGCGGCAGATCTATACCGGATACGGCGAACGGGCCTATTCGACGTCGCTGGATTATTCAGTCGCGACGGCCAGGAAGGACGCGGTTCGGAAATAGGCCTGACGGTGCGCTCCGTGCCGCGCTCATGGTTTTGCGCGACGCACAGAGTGCTCGCACCGGACACGCGTGGCAGTGCGCGATCCGCGCCGTGCAGATGAGCGCTCCCAGTTCCATGATCGCCTGATTGTGCGTCCACGTGGCCGCGCCCGTGCGGGGAAGGATCGCGCGCGCGATCGCCCAGATCTCCTTCTGTCCTCGCGTTGACTTGGCGTTCACGTGCGGCGCGAAGACGCGCCGAACGACTCGCGCGACATTCGTATCCACGAGCGCCTCTCTCCGCTCGTACGCGAAGGAGCTCACCGCGCCGGCGGTGTATGCGCCCACGCCGGGCAGCGCGCGCAATGCCGCGGTATCGGCTGGCAGCGCGGCGTCGTCATCACGCCCACCGTCGGTCACGACTCGCGCCAATGCGCGGAGGTTCCGCGCACGAGCATAGTAACCGAGCCCCTCCCACGCCTCCATGACGCGTTTCGGGCGTGCGCGTGCGACATCACCCAGCGTCGGGAACGTCTCGAGAAACTCCGCATACTTCGGTACGACGCGCGACACCTGCGTCTGCTGCAGCATCAGCTCGGATACGAGCACCTGATAGGGATCGCGCGTTCGACGCCATGGAAGATCCCGTCCATTGGCCCTGAACCAGCGGCGAATGGCACTGCTGAATTTGGCGTACTGTCTCCGTCGGGCTGGGGACGCCGCGATCGCGTACTTCCCCTCGCTCACTGAGGCGTCCAACTCGGCGCAGCGGTGAACAGCCCATCCACGAATCCGATGCGATGGGCGAGAAACAGGCCGAACGCAATGCTCGCGAGTCCCGACGCGACGCGCAGCCGGTGATTCAGTCCCGCAAATCGATGCGTTGCGACCACCGACGGCGCCGCGATGGACACGGTGATCAGCATCATCCCCGCGATGGTGCCGACACCAAACACGGCCAGATAGCACGCGGCCCACAGCGGACTCGGAATGAGCGCCACCTGCGGAAGCGTCGCCACCGCGGCCGAACCGGCGAGCCCGTGGACGAATCCCACCGTCAGCGGGCGCGCGGTGCTGTCCACCACGCGGCGTTCACTCCCGGCCAGTGTCAGGAGACCGAGGACGACGAGCATCACCGCCACCGCGAACTCGAGCGACAGCCCGAGCCGCGCGGGAATCGCGGAGAGCTGCACCTTGAGCACGATGATCGCGCCGCCGACGAGCAGGATGGTGGCAGTGTGCCCGATGCCCCAGAGCGCGCCAGTGCGAGCAGCGCGCACGACCGACTGTTGCTGCGACACGATCGTCGTCACCGCGACGACGTGATCGGGATCGGTGGCGTGCCGCATGCCCAGCAGGAAGCCGAGTATCACGACGCTCAGCAGCGCGGCTGTCATGTCAGGCGCTCCCGCCAACGGCCGCGCGTGCGAGCGCGAACCCCGCGAACGTCGCGGCAAATGCGACCGCAAGGCTGGCGGCGACGTTCAGTGCCGCCAGCCCGGCACCGCCACTCTCGAGGAGCGCTACCGTATCGGCGCTGAAGGTCGAGAACGTCGTGTAGCCGCCGCACAGTCCGACCACCAGCAAATACTGAATCGCGTTCGCCCGGTCCGGCTGGCGCGCCATGAACACGATGAGCACACCGATGAGCAGGGACCCGCTCGCGTTCACGAGCAGCGTCCCCACGGGAAACGGCTTCGCACCGGCGTGCGGCATCCAGCGCCCTAGGCGCTCCTGGAGCCACAGCCCGATCACGAGGCGCGCGAGTCCGCCCACGGCACTGCCGACGGCGACATAGACGTAATTCAGCATCGGTGGTCTTTGCGCATTCGTGCGACGCAATCTAACCTCAGCGACGATGACTTCGCCGATCACACTGTCCGACGTGGAACGAGCTCGGGAGCGCCTCGCACCCTGGCTCGCGCCGACGCCGGTGCGCACGTATCCCACCCTGGATCAGATCGTCCCGGGCGTCCGCCTTCTCGTGAAGCACGAGAACATGCAACCGACGGGCTCGTTCAAGGTCCGCAACGGCCTGTCCACGGTCACCGCGCTCGGCGACGCAGAGCGCCAACGCGGCGTCGTCGGCGCGACCACCGGCAACCACGGACTGGGACTCGCCTACGCAGGCCGCCAGCTGGGCGTCCCCGTGACGATCTGCGTGCCGCGCAACAACAACCCGGAGAAGAATTCGGCGCTCCGCGCCTGGGGCGCCACGGTGGTCGAGGAAGGGAAGGACTACGATGAGGCCGTTGCCGTCGCATCCCGGCTCGCGGCGGAGCGCGAGGTTACGCTCGCGCACTCGACCAACAACGTGAACGTCCTGAGCGGCGCCGGAACGATGACGCTCGAGCTCCTGGAGCAGACGCAGGATCTCGACGTGCTGCTCATTGCCGTGGGCGGCGGTTCGCAGGCGGTCGGCGCCATGACAGTCGCACGTTCGCTCAAGCCCACGCTTCAGATCGTCGGCATTCAGGCTGCCGGCGCACCGACGTTGCACGACGCCTGGCATGCGCGCGAACCACGCAAGGGGACACGCGCCGACACATTCGCCGAAGGCGTGGCGACGCGGTCCACCTACGAGCTGACTTTCCCCGCGCTGCTCGAAGGCCTCGCGGATTTCGTCACCGTCGCCGACGCCGAAATCGCCGAGGCCGTGCGTATCATTCTCGCGACGACGCATCATCTCGTGGAAGGCGCTGGCGCCATGGGCGTCGCGGCGGCGATCAAGCTGCGCGATCAGCTCGAGGGCAAGTCCGTTGGCGTCATCTTCTGCGGCGCGAACATGGACACAGGTGTGCTCCGCCGCATCCTGAATCGCGAGCTGTAGGTCAGCTGACCGTTCTCGTCTTCCGCTTCAGGAAGTCCATGAGGATGAACTGCCCAAGCGTCATGGTCGTGGTGAAATACGCCTTGCCGCGGCTGATCTCGCTCATGCGCTTCACGAATTCCACGAGGGCGCGGTCCCGCGCGAGCATGAAGGTGTTGATCATGATGCCCGCCTTCCGGCACGCCGCCACTTCCTGAAGCGTCTTCTCGATGACGGTGACGTCGAGCCCGAACGAGTTCTTGTAGATCTCACCGCCCGGCATCGTGAGCGCGCTCGGCTTGCCGTCGGTGATCATGATGATCTGACGCATGTCCTTCTTCTGCGCCATCAACAGGCGGCGGGCGAGCTTCAACCCCTCAGCCGTGTTGGTGTGATAGGGCCCCACCTGTGCGCTCGCCAACGTCGCCAACGGAATCTCCTCGGCGCTGTCGTGAAAGAGCACGACCTTGATCGAGTCTCCGGGAAATTGTGTCCGGATGAGATGCGTCAGCGCGAGTGCCACTTTTTTTGCCGGCGTGAAGCGATCCTCGCCGTAGAGGATCATCGAATGCGAGCAGTCGAGCATCAGCACCGTCGCGCAGCTCGAGCGATACTCGGCCTGGCGCACCATGAGGTCGCTGTAGTCGAGGTCCATCGGCACCGTGATGTTGCCCGTGCGGAGCAGCGAGTGCTTCAGCGTCTCGTTGACGTCGATGTTGAGGACGTCGCCGAACTCGTACGGTTTGCTCCAGCCGTCCGCCTCGATGCCAGTGGCGAGGTAGGGCGTGTCATGGCTGCCGAAGCTGGACTTGCCGAGCGATCCGAGCAGACCGCGCAACGTCTTGTAGCCGAGAAAGTCGATACCCTTCTCGGTGAGGCTGAAGTTGACGTCGCGCGCGGCCGCCTGTGCGAGTGATCCCTTGCCCGTGACCGGCTGGTGACCGGCCGGCATCTGCGGCGGCGCCTCGAGATTCAGGTACCCCTCGGCGATGAGGCGCTTCACCAGGTCGTCGAGCAGCTGCGCGAGCTTCGCCTGTGATTCCTCGTCGCCCTCACCGCGCAGCGCATCGAGCATCTCGGGCGTGAATTGCCCGCTCTCCATCAGCGCGTCGAGAATTGCCTGTCGCAGCGCGTCGAGGGAGCGGTCGCCCTGCTCCTCCATGCCCATGCCGTAGTGCGGATGGTTTTCCCCCGCAAAGCCCGACTGGAGCAGAAAGTCCGCGAGCTTGTCGAGCAGCGCCTGCAAATCGACTGCGTCGGCGAGCTCCGGCGAGAACTTGCTGTATGTGTGAAAGCGCATGCGGTCTCCCTCCCGTGAGATAACCCCGGGCGCACGCTCGAGGCAATGGGACCCGAAAGCGCGGCTGTCCGTATATTGGTCACGTGCCCGAAGCGAGATCGCTCAATCCATTCCGCGTCTTTCAAAAGCATCGGAATTTCCGGCTGTTTCTCATCGGCCAGACGCTCTCGCTCGTCGGCACGTGGATGCAGACGATGGCGCTCGGATGGCTTGCGCTCGAGCTCACCAACAGTGCGTTTCTGGTCGGCCTCGTGGCGACGGCGTCATCGGTGCCGATCCTCATCTTCACGATGCCGGCCGGCACCATCGTCGATCGTTCGGACAAGCTGAGGCTCGTGCGTTTCGCGCAGTTCGCGTTTCTGTGCGATGCATCATTGCTGTGGTGGCTCACGTACACGGACCGCATCACGATCGTGTCGTTGCTGGCTCTCGCATTCGTGAGCGGGCTCGTCGCGTCGATCGAGATTCCTGCGCGCCAGTCCATGTTCATCGACCTCGTGGGCCGCGAGGATCTGCCGGACGCGATTGCGCTCAACTCGAGCGGCTTCAACCTCGCGCGCGTTGTGGGACCCGGCATCGCCGCCGCGGTCATCGCACAGCTCGGAATCGCGTGGTGCTTCTTTCTCAACGCCGCGAGCTTCGTCACCGTGCTGATCGGGCTGTTCATGATCCGCCTGCCGGAATGGGTGCCGCGTCCCGTGACGCTCACGCCATGGCAGGGGGTGCGGCAGGCCGCGCACTACCTGCGCGATACGCCGAAAGTTCGCGCGCTGATGACGATGGTGACCGTCTATTCCATCCTCGGCGTACCCGTCCTGGCGCTCATGCCGGTCGTCGCGCGCCAGATGTTCGGGCTCGGCGCGGGCGGATACGGCCTGCTGATGTCGTGCGTAGGCATCGGAGGGCTGGCAGGTGCACTCTCCCTGGCAGCGCTTGGGTACAGGACATCGCGTGTGCGACTGCTGGTCAGTGCGTCCATGGCGTGGCCGGTGTTGCTGCTGGCGTTCTCATTCACCACGCGGCCCGCACTCGGCTATGCGCTGCTGCTCGGTGTGGGCTTCACGATGATCATGAATGGCGCGATCTCGAACGGTTTGCTTCAGACGAACGTTCCGGATGCCATGCGCGGGCGCATGATGGCCGCCTACGGCCTCGTCGTCGTGGGACTGTCGCAGGTGGTCGGTGCATTCGTGGCGGGCTTTGTCGCGAACGTCGTCGGCATCGCGCCCGCCATTGGAGGGTCAGCCGCGCTCATGATGCTGTACGGCCTCTTCGCATTTTTCCGGCGCCACGACCTTCTCGCGCTCTAAACGGCGTAACAGCAGTACTGAGAGGGAACTACAGTATCCGGTATCCGGCATCCGGTACAGGCGGTATTCGGTAAGGGGCGGTCTTCGTCTGGGGGGTTTTTCTACCGGATACGCTCGTTTACCGAGTGCAGGGTACAGGATACTGGCCTTCACTACTGCGGTTCATCAGAGTAGTCGAGTATGCGTTACGCGCACGATCAGCTCGGCGGCGCCGTCGATGCCAAGCCACGCGGTATCCAGGCACAAGTGATAGTTGCCGACGTCGCGCCAGTCGCGCGACCAGTAACGCTTGACGTACTCCGCTCGCCCGGCGTTCATGTCGATCACCTTCCGGCGCGCCTCCTCCCGCGAGAGCGAATCGCTCGTCATCGTGCGGGCGACCAGGGCGTCGAGCGGAGCGTAGCAGAAGACGTGCAGGGCATCGCTTCGCATTGCCAGGAGGCATTGCGCACCGCGGCCGACGATGACCGCCGGCCCCGCACTCACCGCCTCCTCCATCACCCGCTTCGTCACGTCGACGATGCGCTCCTCGCTCGGCAGAATGCCTTCGCCGCTCACGTCGGGGAGGAACTGCGTCGCCGTCAGCGAAATGGTCGACGCGACGCGTTCGGCCAATGACGGCGCGCGCTCGTCGCGCGCGGACACCGCTTCCACCGTGGTACCCAGGCGCGCGGCGACCTCGTCCACCATCGCGTTGTCATAGAGCTGCCATCCAAGAGCGTCCGCCACTTTCTCGGCGACGCGCGATCCTCCCGCCCCGAACTGGCGGGACACCGTGATGATCGGCATCAGTCCGTTCCCGGCAGGCGACGCGAGCGGACCTGCTCCACCACGTCGAACCCCAGGGCGCCCCACGCGCCCTCCGCGGCCCCGCTGCCCGCCACGTTGTGCAGCCGCATCTCGTCCAGCCCGCGCGCGCGGCCCCAGGCATCCGCCTCGCGAAGCAATGCCCGCAACACGCCGCGACGACGATGCGCCGGACGCACGTACGCCGAGGAGACGTAGACGTAGCGCGAGGGCTCGAGCAGCGGTGAGCCGATGGACTCCACGCATCGCAGAATCCCGACGATCTCCTCGCCGGACTCCGCGAGAAACATCACTTCCGCGTCGGAGAGAAGTTGCGCGCCGAAGAGCTCAGCAGCGCGCTCGCGCGCATCGGCGCGGAGCCGCCCGTAAATCGGATGTTCCGTGTGCTCGCGCAGCAGCTCGAGGCGCAGCTTGACCACGGTGCCGAGATCGCGCGGCATTGCTCGCCGCACGCGGACGTCCGGCGCCGCCGGATGCTGCGACGCGCTGGATGACGCCGCGTGAGGCGCGAGTCCCATGTCGCGTCAGGCCGACAGCCCGCCGCCAAAAAAGTCCTCGTTCTGCCGCCGACGGCGACGCTCCGGCTCCGCACGGCCATACAGGCCGCCATCGGAGCGCGAGATCTTCTTCCGCGCCACCAGCGCCTCGAGCACCAACTCGCACGCCGCCACGGCAAGGGCGGGATCGTCCGCGGACGCGAGTCCCACATGCTGCACGAGATCGATGAGCCCCGGCACGACGCCAAACGCCGCCGCCATCGCGTCCGCGCTGCCGTCCTCACTCACCTGGAGCGCGCCACCCTCATCGAACCAGATGACGATGTCGTCCGTGTTCACACCGCCGGCTCGCTCCTCGAACGTCGCATCCGCCGCGCGCCGGATCAGCTCGCGCGCGATCGTGTGGCCGCCGACCAGCTCACCTTCATATTCCAGCTCGATCTTTCCGGTGATCGCGGGTTGCGCGGCGTACACGTCCGAGATGCGGGGCACGATCTCCGCGTCGCCCGTCGTCATCGCGCGCCGCTCGGCGTTCGAGACGACGTTTTCCATCACGCTGATGGGCAACCGCTGCGAGACGCCGGACCTGCGGTCGATCCGCTTGTCCGTCCGTGCCTCGAACGCGATCCGCTCGACCACCTCCGCGATGAAGTCTGGCACACGCACGGGCCTGGCGTCGCGCGCGGTCCACGATTCCTGGCGCGTGATCGTCATGCCGAGCTCCACCGTCTCGGGATAGTGCGTGATGATCTCGCTGCCGATGCGATCCTTGAGCGGCGTGATGATCTTGCCGCGCGCCGTGTAGTCCTCCGGATTCGCCGTGAAGCAGAGCTGCACGTCGAGCGGAAGGCGCACGGGGTAGCCCTTGATCTGCACGTCCCCCTCCTGCATCACGTTGAAGAGACCCACCTGCACCTTGCCCGCGAGGTCCGGGAGCTCGTTCAGCGCGAAGATGCCGCGGTTGGCGCGCGGCAGCATGCCGTAGTGGATCGTGAGCTCGTCGGACAGCACGTGGCCGCCGCGCGCGGCGCGAATCGGATCGAGGTCTCCGATCATGTCAGCAATGGTCACGTCCGGCGTCGCAAGCTTTTCGACGTACCGGCTGTCACGATCCACCCACGCCACCGGCGTGTCGTCGCCCGCCTGCGCAATGAGTGTGCGCGAGTATCTCGATATGGGAGCGAACGGGTTGTCGTTCACCTCGCTGCCGGCGACGATGGGCATCGCGGCGTCCAGCAGCGTCACGAGCGCGCGCAGGATGCGCGACTTCGCCTGCCCCCGAAGCCCGAGCAGGATGAAGTTGTGCCGCGAGAGCAGGGCGTTCACGATCTGCGGCATGACCGTTTCCTCGTACCCGATCACGCCCTCGAACAGCACGCCTCCGTCGCTCAGGCGCCGAAGGAGATTCTGCCGCATTTCGTCCTTCACGGATCGCCGCGCGTGGTCCGCGGCACCGAACGGCGACCGCTTCAGTGCGCCGAGTGTTTCGGGGAGCGACGACAACATGCCTCCGGTGTTCTCTTCAATCGTGAATCAGCAAGCGAGACTCGAGCGACGCAAGGCCCGTCGCTATGCCATCTCGACTTCGACCTGGTTGTCGTAAAATACCGGGCCGTGACCCAGATCGGTCTCGCGCTGCGACGTCGTTTGATTGGCGTTGGCGCCGTCGCCGGCGAGCTTGCCCCACCAGATGGATGGCGCCCAGATCACGCCCTCGCGGAGCGATGGCTCCACACGCGCCCGCGCGAGAAACGCGCCGCGATCGTTCCGCACCGTCACCATCGCTCCCGCCGCGATCGCACGACGCTCGGCGTCCGCGGGATGCAGCAGCACCTCGGGCTCCCGCGCCTGCCGTCGCAGCGAGGTGACGTTGACGAACGTCGTGTTCAGGAACGTGTGCGCGGGCGACGAGATCAGCGTCAGCGGATACCGCGCCACGAGATCGGGATCGCGCTCCGGCGACTCGTACGGCGGAATGTAGGTCGGCAGTGGATCGAGCCCCATCTCCTCCAACCGCGCCGAGCGGAATTCGCACTTGCCACTCGGCGTCGTGAATTCTCCGTTCGCATACGGCAGATACGGCGTCGGCACGTTGAGACGCATCCAGCCGCGTTCCAGCAGCCCGTCGAAGGTGACGCCTTGCAGCTTCGACGCCTGTGTGTCGAGCGCCTGTCGGATCAGCGTCACGTCATCATCGCGCATGGCGGGTTGCGCCATCCCCATCCGCGCCGCGATGAGACGAAAGATCTCGCTGTTCGGCTTTGCTTCGCCGATGGGTGTGATGGACGGCTGGTTGAGCGTGACGTAGTGATGCCCGTAAGCGAAGTGGACGTCCCAGTGCTCGAGCTGCGTGGTGGCGGGCAGCACGATGTCCGCCCAATCCGCGGTATCGGTCTGGAAATGCTCCAGCACCACGGTGAAGAGATCCTCGCGCGCGAGACCGCGCAGCACCGCGTTCCTGTCCGGCGCGACGGCGGCGGGGTTGCTGTTGTACACCACGAGGGCCTTCACCGGCGGGCCGCCCACGCCGGCGTCGTCCATGGTGAGCGCTTCGCCGAGCCGGATCATGTTGATCGTCCGGACGTCCGGTCCGAGGTCGGGGCGCTCGAGCGCGCGCTTGTTGAACTGGAAGTTCGCCGACGTGGAGAGCTGCACGCCGCCACCTGCACGGCGCCAATGCCCCGTGACGGCGGGCAGACACGCGATGGTGCGCACCGCCATGCCTCCGCCGGCATGCCGTTGCAAGCCGTAGTTGACGCGAATGAACGCGGCCTTCGCGCGGCCGTACCGCTCGCCGAGCGATTCGACGTCGTGACGCGAGAGTCCGGTGACGGCCGCCGTGCGCTCAGGCGTCCACTCGGCGGCGCGCGCGCGAAGGTCCTCGTGGCCGAGTGTGTATTGCTCGAGGTAGTCGCGATCCTCGAGGCCGCGCGCGAAGACCACGTGCATCAGCCCAAGCGCGAGCGCCGCGTCGGTGCCCGGACGAATCGGAAGCCATTCGTCGCACTGCAAGGCGGTTCGCGTGCGGAGCGGGTCGATGCAGATGATCGGCGCGCCGCGCTCTCGCGCCTTGAGAATGAACGGCCACAGGTGCGGATTCGCGGTGAGCGTGTTCGTGCCCCAGAGCAGGATGAGATCACTCTCGGGGACGCCTTCGCTGTCCGCGCCGATGTTGGCGCCCACGGTCATGCGCATGCCGACGGTGCCGGCCATGGAGCAGATCGTGCGATCGAGCTTCGATGCGCCGAGCAGATGGAAGAAGCGATGGTCCATCGAGGAGCCCTGCACGAGCCCCATGGTTCCCGCGTAGGAGTACGGCAGAATGGCCTGCGGTCCGTGCGGCGAGCTCGCGATGTCGCCGAGGCGCGACGCGATTTCGTCGAGCGCATCGTCCCACGAGATGGGCGCGAACGTTCCGCTTCCCTTCGGGCCGACGCGTCGCAGTGGTTGCGTGAGCCGGTCGGGGTGATACGTGCGCTCGATGTACCGATTCACCTTCGCGCAAAGGAAGCCGTTGGTGAATGGATGGTCGGGATCACCGGCGACGCGGACGGCACGTCCGTCCTCTACGGTGACGAGCATGGCACACGTGTCGGGGCAGTCGTGGGGACATGCGCCACGCACGGTGCCTGACATGGCGAGCGGAGCGTCTGGAGCGATCGCCGGTATGCTCATGGTGCGAATCGGGGACAGTGCCAAGCTAGCGATGGGCGGCAGCGCGAACCATGCACGTGCGGTCGCGCGGCGGCGGTACAGCGTGTAAGATATTGCTCGTGAAAGGTTTATGCAGCATGCATAAACATTTGCTTCACGTTGTCGACGCCCCGACTTCGCCGCTCGTGCGAGAATCCTTTCGCATTCACGGACGAACACGTTGGGGCGCAGAGACTTGGGACGTTTCACGCCGCTCTTGACAGCGGCACCTGACATTCTAAGTTTCACGCCGCTGAAGCCGGGCACCGAGAACGTGCGCGGACCAACGCGTTTTTCACACAGACCCATTCAGGAGAAATACATGAAGCGCCTGGCCCTTGTCGCAGTCGTGCTCGTCGCCGCCTGCAGCTCTAAGGAAACCCCGAAGGCAGATACCGCCGCGCCAGCAATGGCTCCGGCGCCTGCTCCCGCGCCGACAGTCGCGGACACCGGCATGAAGAAGGATTCCGCCATGGCTGGTATGAAGATGGATACCGCCAAGGCGAAGCTCGACACCGCCGCCAAGAAAGTTGAAGAGGCGAAGGACAAGGTGAAGGCAGCGGCCAAGAAGCCGTAAGCTTCACTACGAGCACGACACGGCGGGGCGGCGCTTCGGCGTCGCCCCGTTTTGTCGTTCAGTGGTGCCGCGCCCACCACGCGAACGCGTCGGGCACGCCGACTTCCGGCTGCACGGGCGGATCCCAGCCGAGCTCCGCGCGCGCGCGCTCCGACGTGAATGGATTGTCGCGCGTGAGAAAATCGAGCGACGAGAGCGACACTGCGTTGAAGCGATGTCCGACGATGACCGGCGCGATGACGTTGAACACGCCGAGCATGCTTCGCGCGACGGCATACGGAATCGTCGGCAGGCGAATCTGCCGTCCCAGTCCATCGCCGGCGAGGCGGAAGAACTCTGCGACGGTGACGTCGTAGTCGTTGGCCAGATTGTAGGCGCGGCCGCCCGCGATGTCCGTGCGCGCCGCGCGCACGATACCATCGGCGACGTTCTCCGCATGCACCACGGACAGCACGGACCGGCCGCCACCCACCACCGGCATGACACCATATCGCAGCAGCCGCGCAATACGCGGAACGAGCTGCCGGTCGTGACGGCCATAGATCACCACGGGCCGCACGGCGGTGGCCCACACGCGGCCCTCTCGATGCGCGGCGAACACGAGCTCCTCCGACTCACGCTTGGAGCGCGCATAGTTGGCGCGCTCTGGCAGCGGAGCGAACGGGGTGTCCTCATCCGTCTTCGCACCATCGGCGCGGTAGCGCGTGCCGCTGCCATAAACGGCAACGCTGCTCACGTGAACGAGCCGCGCCTTCGCCGCCGAGGCCGCGACGATGGCGTTGTGCGTGCCGTCCACGTTCGGGCGACGGTAGGCCTCCCAGCCGCCATCCACCGTCACCGCCGCCGCGGCATGGACCACCAGCTCACAGCCACGTGCGGCGCGCGCGAGACCGGTGGGCTCGAGCACGTCACCGGTCGCCAGTTCCACTCCCACCCGGCTCAGCGCACCTGCTCGCGCGGCATCCCGAACCAGTGCGCGCACGTGCCACCCGTCACGCTGCAGCCGATGCACGACGTACGTCCCCACCTGACCGGTGGCGCCCGTGACGAGCGCGTTCGGCACTCAGAGCTCGATGAAGGGCAGCGCCGAGACCTCGACACGCTGCTCGATCACGCCGTCGTCATCGGGCGGAGACCAGCGAGCCGTCAGTGAGGCGCCGAGTTCCACCTCGCGCCGAATCATTGCCAGCGCGATGCCCCCGAGCCGCGGCGAGCGCACGGCGCTGCGGACGTCACCGACCTGGAGCCCGGCGCCATCGTGCAGCGTCGCTCCGGTGCGAGGCGCGTCGAAGACCTCGTCCACCGTGCGAATGCCGCGAAGGTGCTTGTTCACGTGCCCGCGAAAATGCACGCGCGCCACCGTCTCCTGTCCAACGTAGCACCCCTTCGTATACGAGATGGCATGCAGCTCGTCGAAGTTGGCTTCCTGGGGAATCGTCGTGTCGTCCATGTCGAGGCCCCATTCCGGCCGCCCGGACTCCACACGCGCAATCTCCCACGCCTCGAGACCCGCCGGCACCGCGCCAGCCGCGGCCGCGCGCTCCCACAACAGCGGAAATACCGGCGACGGCATGAGCAGCTCGAATCCCTCGAGGGCGAGATCCGCCGACCTGACGAGCACGCACCGCTGGCCCTCGAGCTCCACGGTGACGTGCGCGTATGGCGCGAGCAATGTGAGCGCCGACGCCGGCACGTCGGTGAGCGCGGCGGCGACGTGCCGCGCATTGCGCCCGAAGATGGCGAGGTTCCGCAGCGCCGCGGTTTCATCTGTGTGCGTCGCGATGCGCGGATTGACAAATTTCTTCACCATTGCCGCCCATGCCGCGGCGGCGCGCGGCGGCGCGTCGGTGAGCACGCCGGATTCCTCGACGAACACGCGAATGTCGGCGACGATCTTTCCCTTGGCCGTCAGCGCCGCCGCATAGCAGCCTTGTCCGGGCACAAGTCCGGAGACGTCGTTGGTGACAAGGCCGGAGACCATCTCCGCGGCACGGTCGCCGTGAAGGCGCAGGCGTCCCCGATGACTCCGATCGAACACCACGGCGCCCGCCTGCAACGCCTCGTACTCGGCGGCAACGCTTCCGTAGGCGAGTACGACGCTTGCGTCAACCATGACGCGTAAGTAACTGAGGCTCTCTCGGCGGCGCTACGGGAGCGCTGCCCGGCTGTACGAGGCGTCGAGCAGATCGACCGGATGTGCGACGCGCGCGCGGCTCCCGGTGCGAAGCAGTCCGGCGCCGATCTGCATGAGACATCCGGGGTTCCCCGTAGCGACGATGGACGCCCCGCTGCGCGCAATGTTCTCGAGCTTCACATCGAGTACGCGCGCGCTCGTTTCCGGCTCGATCAGATTGTAGATGCCCGCGCTGCCGCAGCAGTGCTCGCTTCCCTCGAGCGGCAGCAGCTCGAGTCCGGTGACGGCGCCGAGCACGCGCAACGGTGGCTCGCTGAGGCGCTGCGCATGCAGAAGGTGGCACGGTGCATCGTAGGCGACCGCGAGCGGCAGCGGTGCGCCCGGCTGCGGTCCAGCGGCGGCGAGGAGCTCCGTCACGTCACGCACACGCGACGCGACCTGTTTTGCGCGCTCGTGCCATTCAGGATCGTCTGCGAGCAGCTCGCCGTACTCCTTCATCATCGCGCCACATCCCGAGGCGTTGACTGCAACGAGCTCAGCTCCGGCGCGCTCGAATGCGGCGACGTTTGCGCGGGCCAGCACGCGCGCGGTGTCGAGGTCGCCGGCATGGGCGTGTAGCGCGCCACAGCATCGCTGTCCGGGTGCCGGCTGCGTGCGATATCCGTTCGCCTCGAGGGTGCGTGCCGTCGCGCGATTGGTGTCCGCGAACAATCCCTCCATCACGCATCCCGTGAGCAGGGCAACAGAACCACGCGTTCCATCCGACGACGCGATGTAGTCCGCGCGCTGGACTGGCGAGCGAGTCGCCTCCAGCATGGCCATTGCAAACCCGACGCGCCCCGGAATGCGCGAGAGCAGTGCCGACACGCGAAGCGCGCGCGTCACGCGGCCTCCCATCATCGCGAGCCACAGCAGCGGACGCCGCGCGAAGACGAAGAGGATGAAGCGCGCAATCCACGGATTGGGCGACACGCGCGCAAGCGTCGCACGCGTGCCTTCCAACAATTGCCCGTATGGCACACCGGACGGACATGCGGTCTCGCACGCTCGGCAGCCAAGACACCGGTCGATGTGTGTGCGCACATCCGCGTCGGTTGGTGGCAGCGTCCCCTCGACGAGTGCGCGCATGAGCACGATGCGGCCGCGCGGGCTGTCGTTCTCGTCCTCGAGCGTGAGGTACGTCGGGCACGCCTGGAGACAGAAGCCGCAATGCACGCACGCGTCGATGCCCGCGCTCACAGCGGCGAGCGGCGTGCCCGGCAGCGCGCATGCGGCAGCGGCGCGAGTGACTCCGCTCATGCGCCGAGCACGCCCGAATTCAGGATGTGCGCGGGATCGAATGCCGTGCGGACACGAGCCTCGAGGTCCCGCGTACTCCGCGCTGACGGGAGTGCGGGCCACAGGTGCGCGGGCATGCGCTCACCGACGATCGACACACCATCCGCGAGCCGGAGGAGTGCCGTGCGCAACATGTCGATGTCGGCGCCCTCCGTGGGCGCCACGCAACGCACCACGCCGCGCGCGCACGTCGCATGGGCGTAACCGCCGGTGACCGCGATGAGCTCCAGCGCGCGCTGCCAGAGAGATTCCGCGTGCGAGGGCAGGGCACTCACGCGCACCGCAAGCGCCGCCGCCGACTCTGCGCGCGCAAGCCGATCCCACACGCTGGAAGGCACCTCATGTGCGACGCCAAGCGTCCCGACCGCATCGCTTGCGGCACGCACGAATGTTTCGTTGCCACCCAGTCGAATGAGCGCCACCGTGCCATTGCCGACGGCGAGCGCCGCGGCGAGCGAAGGAGACAACAGCTCCGCGGCGAGGGGAGTGAGTTCCGATTCCCGAAGCCAGCGCCAAAGGGTTTCGGCGGGCTCCGCGTCCAGCGCGACAGCGAGCGTACGATCCACCTCGGGGCGCGCGCGCAACCGCACCGTCACCTCGGTGATGGGGCCGAGCGTTCCCCATGCACCGGTGACGAGCCGCACGAGATCGAAGCCCGCAACGTTCTTCACGACCTGGCCGCCCCCGCGCACGACGTCCCCCGAACCGGTGACGAACTCGCAGCCGAGCAGATGGTCGCGTGGTGTCCCGAAGGCGGAGGCCAACGGACCGCACGACCCCGTGGCGACCGTGGCGCCGATCGTTCCGTCCGCGGATCCGAGTGGGTCAAGCGCGAGCCATTGCCCGTGCTCGCGTGTGGCAGCGGCGATGTCGGCCAGACTGGTTCCGGCGCGAGCCGACAGTACGAGGTCACCGGGCTCGTAACGTGTAATGCCTGTGAGCGAGCTGACATCGAGTCGCGTCGCGTCTGCGCAGGGATGACCCGCGTCGAGCCACGTTCCGGCTCCGACAATGCGCAGCGGCTCGTTGCGCGCTCGCGCCGCGCGTATCGTGTCGGCGATGTGTTCGACGCCTTCGTGAGTGACCGACGTCATCGAACGGCTGCGGCTCTCACCGAGGGCGCGGCGCGCCACTCGGAGCAGCTGTGTATGGGAATGACCTTGCCGGGATTGCTGCGCCGGTCGGGATCGAAGACGGCGCGTAGCGCGCACATCGCCTCGAGCGTCGGCGCAGTGAACAGCCGATCCATGTACTGCAGCTTGTCGAGCCCGATGCCGTGCTCCCCGGTAATGCTTCCGCCGGCGTCGATGCAGGCTTGCATCATCTCCGTCATGGCGACGTGGACGCGCGCCGCCTCGTCCGGATCGTCGGCGTTGTAGCCGATGTTCGGGTGCAGGTTCCCATCACCCGCATGGAACACGTTGCACACGTTGACGCGGTGCTCCGTCGCGATGCGCTGAATCGTGGCCAGCACGGCGGGAAGCTTCGTGCGCGGCACGACCGCATCCTGCACGACGAGGTGCGGAGAGATGCGTCCCATCGCCCCGAAAGCTTTCTTGCGCCCCTGCCAAAGCCGCGCGCGATCTGCGGGATCGGAAGCGACACGCACGTCACGCGCTCCGGCGCTACGGCAGAATTGGATTACGCGTGCGACGTCGTCCTCGAGTCCGGCCGCTGGGCCATCGAGCTCGATCAGGAGAATCGCGGCGGCATCGGTGGGATAGCCGGCGGCATAGATGGACGCCTCGACCGCCTGGATGGTATTGGCGTCCATCATCTCGAGCGCGGCGGCAACGATGCCCGACGCGATGATGGCCGACACGGCCTGGGCCGCCGCATCCACCGACGAGAAGTCGGCAAGCAGCGTACGAATCGCGGCAGGATCGCGTGTCAGCCGCACGGTGGCGTCGAGCACGACACCGAAGCAGCCCTCGGATCCGATGAACGCGCCGAGGAGATCGTAGCCCTCCTGTTCGCCGTTCGGTGAGCCGAGCGTCACGACGGTGCCGTCGGGCAGGATGACGGTGAGCGCGAGCACGTGATTCAGCGTCACTCCGTACTTGAGGCAGTGCGGGCCACCGGCATTCTCCGCGACGTTGCCTCCGATGGTGCACGCCGTCTGGCTCGACGGGTCCGGAGCGTAGTGCAACCCGAAACGTCGCGTCTCCGCCGTGAGCCGCGAATTCACCACGCCTGGCTCGACCACCGCACGCGCATTGTCGCGATCGATCGAGATGATGCGCTTCAACCGGTGCAGGCCGAGCAGAACGACATCGTCCGCCAGCGCGCCACCCGACAGGCCCGTGCCCGCGCCGCGCGCCACATATGGCGTCCCGGTGTCGGCGAGCACGCGAACGACGGCGACGGTCTCGTCGCGCGTGCCGGGAAAGACAGCGAGCGAGGGGCGCTTCTGATAACCCGGGAGGCCGTCCGCCTCGTACGAGCGCAGCTCGCCGGTGCGTGTGAGGATCCGATCGTCGCCGACGATGGCGGCAAGCCGTGAGCGAAGTGCGCTCATGTCGGACACACCACGCGGAGCGCATCTCGCCGGAGCGAGTACTCCAGCGTTGGATCCGCCATCACGATTTCCCCATCGATCGTGATGGGTGCCGCGTGGCTCCGCGTGATGGTACAACGATCCACGATGAAGGTCTCCACGACCGGGCTGCGGGCAGTGCTCTTTCCGCCGCGCGCGACGGCGGAAAGCGCGAGCGCAAACAGGCGCGCGCGCGAGCGGCCGCGCACCGCGATGACATGCAGCCCACGGCGCCCGTTCGGCGTCCGCTGCCCCAATGCCGGAAGCTGCAACTCGCGTTCGCCGATGCCGATGAAGACGAGCGGCGTGCGGACGACGAGAGTTCGGCTGTCCACTTCGAGCTCGACCGCCATGAGACGCAACGCGAACAGGACGCGGAGTGCTGCCAGCGCGGACGCGATCCGGTAACCGAAGCGCGGCTCGAGAAGCTCTCTGACGCGCACGAAGCGTACGTACGCGCCCACGCTGCTCGTATTGAGAAACACCGTGCCGTTCACCATGCCGACGTCCACGCCGCGGCACAACGTGCCAACCGCCGTGATGAGCGCGTCGGCCGGTACGGTGCTGATGCCGAGGTTCCTCGCGAAATGGTTGAGGGTTCCGCCAGGGAGAATTGCGAGCTCGACGTCCGTCGACAGCAAGGTGTGCGCGGCCGCCGCGATGGTGCCGTCGCCGCCGGCCACGAGCACACGCTTGGCACCCTCGGCCACGACCTCGTCGAGCGCGTCGTTGAGCGCATCGGGCGCGACTTCGCGCACGTCGAAGGAATCGTTCGCGCCCAGGGCCTCCCGCGCGGCGGCGGCATTGCCCGATGCGGAGTTGATGAGCGCCGGAATGCGGCGCGCCGGCCGGGTGGCGGTCACGTCAGGCTGCGCTGGGTGAGGCGGCGGCGGATGCCGGCCAGCCATTGTACGAACCCTCGCGTGTCCTGTGCCGACGGCAATTCGACGGTGGCCTTACGATCCAGCTTGCCCCAACCCACGAGCCGGCCGCTGAGCGCCGCGGCAAAGGACTTCACCACGACCCAGTACATCACCTGACGATACGCGAACCGCTGTAGGAAGATCAGCCACGTGAGCGACTTTTCCTCGTCCGGCTCCATGAGGAACGCCATTGCGGCCGCCAGCCAATCCACCATGAGAAAGACCGCGTAATACGCGAACACCTTCTCGAGGTCCACCAGCGCGTACGTCAACTGGTCGCCTACGCGATGGCTGGCGGCGTTGATCCACACGGAAATGATGCTGTACACGAAGAGCAGATCCGCCAGCGGAGAGATGGCGGGAAGCAGGAGCTGAAAGAGAAACACGTTCGGCAGCGCCACCCATCCCAGCGATCCGTACCTGGGGCGGAAGAACGCGTCGCGGTGCTTCCAGGTGCACTGCAGCGTGCCGAATGACCAGCGAAAGCGTTGCTTGGCGAGACCGCGCAGCGTATCCGGTGCCTCCGTGTACGCCACCGCCCCGTCCGCATACGCAACCGAATATCCGGCTCGCCGCATCTCGAGCGTCAGATCCTGGTCCTCGGCCAGAGTATCCTCCCTGAATCCGCCGACCTCGATCACCGCAGAGCGGCGCCACGCGCCCACGGCGCCCGGCACCACGGTGATGCAGTCGAGCAGCGAGAATGCACGCCGGTCGAGGTTCTGGCTCGTCACGTACTCGAGCGCCTGCCACCGCGTGACGATGTTGATGCGGTTGCCGACCTTTGCATTGCCGGCCACGGCGGCCACTCGAGGGTTCTCGAGTGGCTGGACCAGCTCCGCCACGGTGTCGTCGTCGAACACCGTGTCCGCGTCGAGGCCGATGACCACGTCGTATCGAGCGCGCGCGATGCCGAAGTTGAGGGCGCTCGCCTTGCCGCCGTTCTCCTTGCACAACACGGCCACCTGGGGATGCGAGCCGTATGCCTCCTCACAGATGGCTGCCGTGTCGTCGGACGAGCCGTCGTCGACGACGACGATTTCCAGCGCGCCGGCGTAGCGCTGGTTCAGCAGCGACGCGATCGTCTGCACGATCACCTTCTCTTCATTGAACGCGGGCACGATCACGCTGACACCGGGTGTGTACGTCACCGGCACCCCGCGGTCCTGATGCTGCTTCCAGCGCTGTATGAGTGCCAGAATGCCGATGACGAACAGCCGCGCGATGCCCAGAATCACCGCGACGGTAAAAACCCAGAAGATCGAGATGTCTGCCAGGCCAAGCAGCAGCCAGCCGGCCTGCCGCAGCAGACGAGTTGCTCCGCTGGCCGGTGGCAGCGCGGGCATCGCGTCGAGCCGTGTAATGCCGGCCAGCTCACTCACCAGCACGAGCGTGTCCCCTCGCGCGCGCAGTGAGTCGATCAACGCACCGAGGGCCGCAACGGTGTTGCGTCGATTGCCGCCCGCGTCGTGCAGCAGCACGATGTTGCGCGCCGAATCCTGCGCGAGCGTGTTCAGCTCGTTGGGCAGTTGGCGGCGCTTCAGCACCAGGTGGATGATCGAGTCGGGCGGCAGCTCCTTCCAATCCTCGCCGTCCACGTGCAAGCCGATGGTCCAGTAGTTCGACCGCGACGCGATGCCCACCGGTGCCAGCTCGGCGTCCGTCGTCGGCTCGGCGTCCCCGAAATACGGAGGCCGAAAGAATGCCACCCGTCGGTTCAGCACCGCCTCGATGAGCGACGCGGTGGAGTTGATCTCGAGGTTGGCGCGCGTGTCGCTGGCCAGCGCGAGATTGGGATGCGTGTACGTATGGTTCCCGATCTCGTGCCCTTCCTCGTACATGCGCTGGAGCAGCCGCTGGTGCGTGTCCACGTTCTGCCCGACGACGAAGAACGTCGCCTTCACGCCGCGCGACCGCAGCGTATCGAGGATGTCGGGCGTCCACCGCGGGTCGGGACCGTCGTCGAACGTGAGCGCGACACGATGCCGGTTACGCTCCTGGCCGCCCGTGCGCGCCAGGACGTATGGAATCGGCACCTTCACGAGGGTCTCGTTCACGATGTAGCCGGACTTCGTGTCCACCTGCACGTTGCGCCGTCCGTCACTCGGGAAGTAGGTGATCTGAAGGATCTCCCCGGTGCCGTCGAACTCCGCGTCGTAGCTCGGCCGCATGGCCTTGAGGCTGTCCGGCTTGAAAAGCTGTCCTTCCGCGGTGAGGGCGTTCCAGAGCGAGGGATCCTCTCCGCCGAGGTGCCAGATGGCGTGCCCCGCGACACCGAGTGACTTGCCGACCAGCATCTCGTTGTACGCGGTGGTGGCATCGAGGAACCACAGCACGTGATCCGTCGAGTCCGCCGTGGTCCACCGCATGTACGGGTTCATCGACACCGGATCGAACTGCGGGCGCGGCTGCGCCGGCCCGCGCGCGGCGCGCATGACTTCCTGGAAGTCGAAGTTTTCCGCCCGATGATTGGCGACCGCCTCCGCGTCGTTCCAGTCGTAGCCGTACGCGCCGATCATGAGAATCAGCTTCGACGGATCGACGAGCGACGCGAAGCGGCGCGCCTGCATCACGTAGAAGCGCTGGCTCGCGACGGGGCCGGGATCGCCGGTGGCGTAATGCTCGTCGAACAGCATCGGAAACAGCTTGTCGTTCGTCGCGGCCGCGGCGCTGATGTACGCGTCGTCGTCGCCGGCGGCGAGCGTCTGCGTCGCCAGCTTTCCGATGCCGTGCATGGCATCGTGTACTTCTCGCGCGAACGTGAGCACGGCAGGGCGCAGGGCTGTGTCCGAGAAGTTCTCGAGATCCAGCGTGGTGCCGGCCAGGCCGTACTGCAGTACCGCTCCACGAAGCTGCCGGATCGCATTGGCGCGCGCCGTCGGATTGTTGAGAAAGCGGCGAAGCACCTCCTCGTCGAATCGGCCCGTCGTGGAATCCATGCCCGGATTCACCACGAAGTTGCTGACCATGAGGAAGAGCGAGGGGCGCGTTTCCACCGGCTTGCTGTTGAACAGGTCCACGACCTGCGGCTTGACCCGCAGCAAGAGCGAATCGGCGTCGCGGGGAATGAACCCCCATTCGCCGATGACCCAATCGAGCTTCTCGTAGTTGCGCCGGAGCGACGCGAAGGAGTTGTCCGCCCAGTTCACGTAGAATCCGGCAACGATGGATTCGCTGCGCGGCGGCCGGTTGCCCGTGCCCACGTTCACCATGGGCACGGTCTCGGGACGCCGGGACGATGGCGTTCCGTACTGCTTCATCGCTTCGGCCAGCTTGCGGCGGTACGCCAGCCGGAGCCGGTCCACTTTCGTGAACGCACCGGGTCGGCCCGTCGTCGCGCGCGCGATGGGCTCGTTGTTGGACGTGGCGAGCGGCAGCTCGGGGGGAATCGGCGGCGTCAGGAACAGCGTGCCGACGAGCACGACCGCCAGCGTCGTCGTGACGATGCCGACCGCGAGCGCGGCGCGCCTGATGTGGCGCCAGCGCCGTCCGGTGAGATCGATGAATACGGGGGTCTGGCGACTGCTGTCGTGCATTCAGGGCGCGGCGTGGGAACGGCCGGCGCGCACGCAGGCGCCTACAGGGCCGTTGCTTCTTAAGGTACTACCCGCCCTCCGGCCGCGCCCTCGGTGACGGTCGCGATGATGTCGTCGAGCATTCGCAACTCGAACGGCTTCTGGAGGATGGGGCAGGACGTCCGTTGCACGAAGTTCGCCGCTTCCGCGGACGCGACGTCGCCCGTGCTGAAAACGAACCGGCGGAGCAGGGCGGGTTGCGACACCGCGAGCTCATCGTGCAGCTCGATGCCCGAAAAGCCGGGCATGCGCAGGTCGGAAATCACGATGCCGATGCGATCCGCCATCTCGTCCAGCCGCTTCAGCCCCGACGCTCCATCCGCCGCCTCCTCCACCTGCCAACCGCGACGCGTGAAATACCGGCGAAGCGCCGACCGAATGGTCGGCTCGTCGTCGATGATGAGCGCCACCGTGCGCTCCGCGTCACCCGCCCGCGAAGAGTCAGACGGTGCCGAGGCCGAAACTGCGCCTGGCGCTGCCTTCGCCGCCGCCGAAGCGGGTGCCTCCGGAACGCTGTCCGAATCCATAGACGGGAATTGTACCGTAAAACGGGAGCCGGGTCCATCGTCACGTGAATCAACGGCAATTCGCCCTCCAAATTGCTCGACGATACCCAGCGTTACGGACAGCCCGAGCCCCGTTCCCTCACCGATGGGCTTGGTTGTAAAGAATGGATCGAAGATGCGAGGCAGGATTTCCGGCGGAATGCCGGAGCCGGAATCTTCCACCACCAGCCGGCACGACGAGCCCGCTCGCGAGGTGTGCACCCAGATGCGTCCGCCCGGTCCGCACGCCTGCGCCGCATTGCTCACGAGGTTCGTCACGATCTGCTCCACGCCCGCCCGGTCGGCAAGCACGAACGACGGGTCGGGGTCGATCCGAAGAAAAAGCGTGACTCCCGTGGTATCGAGCGTGGGACGAAGAGCACGCGCCGTGGCGGCCACCACGCTGCCGAGCGACATGGGCTCCGCGTGCGCGGTGCGCTGCCGTACGAACGACAACAGATCGCGCACGATCGAACGGGAGCGCCGCGCCTGATCCCGAATGATGCCGAGCGCCTCGAAGTCGGCGGGCGGGCGCTCATCCGCCAGCAGGTCTTCGGCGAAATGCAGAATCGAGGACAGAGGATTGTTCAGCTCGTGCGCGACGCCGGAGATCAACTGTCCAACGGCGGCGAGCCGCTCGTTGCGCCGCAGCGCATGCTCCGCGGCGCGCAGCGACGTGACGTCCTCCGCGTAGCCCTCCCACATCCAGACGTCGCCGAAGTCGTCGCGGTAGGCGCGCGCGCTCAAACGAACCGTGACGAGGGACGCGTCGGCGCGCTGCCATTCCACCTCGAAGCCGCGTACGACGTCCTCTTCTTCCAGGTGTCGCACCAGCGCCGCGCGCGCTCCGGCGTCACGATACAGCTCGCCGCGTTCCGCCGCGTGCCCGAGCGCCATTGCCTCCGGGTGGCCGAGGAGCGCGATCATCGCCTGATTCCACGAGATCAGATGTCCGCCTCTCGTCTCGCGGAAGATCGCGGCGGGCGCGTTTTCCACGAACGAGCGAAAGCTCGCCTCGGAGGTTCGCAGCAAGGCCGCATCACGTGCGCTCGAGAGCGCGATGCTCGCCACCTGTACGGCGGCGATGGCAAGCTCCTCTTCCTGGACCGTGCGCTCACGCGGCTCTCCGAGGTACCAGACGTAGCCGCCGATGACGCGGTCGTCCGCCGCGCGAAGCGGCATTGCCCAGCCCGCGCGAACGCCGTGCGCAACGGCCAGATCGCGGAGATCTCGCCAGTGAGGGTCGTTGGCGATGTCGGTCCAGGAGACGACGTCGTTGCGGTAAATGGCGGCGCCCACCGACGGCTCGCGGGATCCAATGGCAATCTCGCGTGTCGCCTCCACCAGCTCGGCCGGGAGTGAAGGCGCGGCCACCAGCCGCGCCACCTGTCGCTCGTCGTCCATCTCGTACACGGCGCAGCGTATGTCGGGCAGCTCCCCCTCCACCACACGCGCGAGGTCGCCGATCGTTTCGGCGGCGGGCGCACCGCTGGCGATGAGCTCCAGCACCTGACGCTGCCCCTGGAGAAAACGCTCGGCGCGCGCCTGATCCGACATGTCGCGCAGCCCCATGACGAACAGCGGTTCGCCGTCGGTCAGGGTGCGTCCAACGCGCGCATCCACCGGGACGGACATCCCATCGAACGTCAGTGCGATGCAGCGCTCCGTGCTGGCCTGGGCGGCGGAATCCGTTTCCGGCCCGTCGAGGCTCGCAAACGTGCGCATGAGCCGCGCGTGGAACTCGTCAGCGAACAGCTCGAGCACCGGCACGCCCACGAGCCGCTCGCGGGAATGTCCCAACATCCGCTCGACGGCCGCATTCACCATCGTGATCTCGTAGCGCTCGTTGAGCGAGATGATGCCGTCGGTGGACGCATCCACGACGATCGCGAGCAGGCGCATCGCGTCGCGCGTCTCGGTGAGCCGCACGACGCGCCTGGTGCGATTCAGCGCCACTGCGCCCAGCCCGACGATCACGACAAACGCGACGAGGAAGCCACCCTCGATCAGGATCTCGTTGCGGAGCGGGACGATTGCATCGGAGCGCCGGATGCTGCGGACGATGCCCCAGCCGAGGCGACGATTGTAGCCCGTCGCCGCGAAGAGCGGTTCGCCTCCTTTCTGGGCGGGGAAGACGCCGAACGTGTCCACGCCGGCGTACGCCAGAGCGACCGGCGTGCCTGCCGTCAGGCGACGATACGGCTCGACGCACACGCCCGGATTCTCGTCGGGGCAGACCGAGACCACTGCGACGCCGTCAGATGCGGGCGCAACGAAGCGGCTGAGCGCCGCGTTGGCGCGGCCCGTCGCCCACGGTGTGAACGCACGCACGGCGTCGACGCGAAGGAGAACCGCCGCCGGGGCACCAGGGCCGCGTGCCACACTTCGGTCCAGGCGTACTGGAGACGCAATAGAGATCCGTGCGGCATGGCGTCCGAGCACGGTGACGCGCGACAACGTCGTGTGCTGTCTGGTGACTGCCGCGCGCGCGGCGTCACGCTCCGTCCCGGTCACGCTGTCGCCGTGCGTGGATGACAGGACGCGGCCGCTCGCATCGACGATGAAGAGGTCCAGATACTTTCCGTGCCGGTCGAGCGATGCGAGTGGATCGAATCGCGACTCGGTCGGGAAACCGTGCTCGAGTGACGCGTGCATCGCGGCCGTGGATGCGAGCACCTCGGCGTCGATCACGCGCTCGCCGAACCAGTCGTCCAGCGTCGTGCGCGTCGTCTGCTCGCCGCCCACGAGCACCTTGCGCCAGGTGTTTATCGTGATGCTCTGAAGCTCGCGCAGGCGCAGCACACCGCCGATGACGAGGGCGATAGCGAGCAGAACAATAAGCGTAGAGTGATTTGGCGCACGAAGTCGCCGGCGGTTCGACATACCGCTAGCGTCGGCAGAAATCGCGCGATTCTTGAGAAGAAAAAACGAGCGAGGGCGGAGACTCGCTCCGCCCTCGCTCCACAGCCGCGCGCGCCTGCCGGTCAGTACGTCAAGCCGCCTGCCAGAATCCTGCGAGCGCGCGGCCGTCCGGCGACTCGCGGAGCTTTTCGAACGCGCGCTCACGAATCTGCCGGATGCGCTCACGCGTGACGCCCATCAACGCACCGATCTTCTCGAGCGTCATCGGCTCGCCGCTCTCGTCGAGACCGTAGTAGAGGAACAGAATCTTGCGCTCACGCGGCGTGAGATACTTGCGGAACACGCGGTCGATGAATTCCCGCATGAGCTTATAGTCGGTCGTCTCCTCGATCTCCGTTCCGTCCACGCCGGCGAAACGCTCGCCCAGTGTGGAGGCCTCACGGTCGGAGCGGTCGATCGGGGCATCGAGCGAGACCTCGGTCGAGCTCATCTGCTTGGCGGCTCGAACCTGCTCCGGTGTTTCCTCGAGCAGCCGGGAGATCTCGTTTTCGGTTGGGTCGCGCTTCAGGACCTGTGCGAGGATCGTCTCGGCGCGCGCGAGCCGGATGAGCTGCGAATTCTGATTGAGCGGGATGCGAACGCTGCGTGTCTGCTCGGCGAGGGCCTTGAGCACCGCCTGCCGCACCCACCAGACGGCGTACGAGATGAACTTCACGCCCTGATCCGGATCGAACTTTCGAACCGCCTTGAGAAGCCCTTCGTTGCCGATGGCGACCAGCTCACTGAGGTCGAGCCCGTGCCCCTGATACTTCTTCACGTACGAGATGACGAATCGCAGATTCGCCGTCACGAGCCGCTCAGCGGCGGCTTCGTCGCCCTTCTGGGCGAGCCGCGCGAGGCGGCGCTCTTCGGCCGCGTCACTGATGAGCGGCAGTTTTTGTATGTCCTGGAGGTACTGGTCGAACGCGGTGGAAGGAGACGAGCGGAAATAACCCTTGGACCTGGTCTCGGTCGCTTGCTCCATACACGCCCCTTGCCTATGCCGGAAGGTATTCAGGCTCGCGGGCGCCGAAGCACCCCTCGCCCGCATGTGTCAGCAGGACGGCCAGGATAATGTCGGGGGAAAAACCCGTCAACAGTGAGATTGCCAGAATGACGCCTCGCTCAGAATTGTGATGCGCTAACTGCTGTATTGACAGGTGTTTGACGGTTACTTCGGCGAGCGCCAACACCAAAAGCTCCGATGCCCGCGCAAATCAGGGGTGCCGGAGGGCTGGATGTTGTGTCAAACAATTGTCCTACAAGAGCTTAGCCGCTCACGTCTGCGGCGGATCCTTCATTTTCGTCCGGCTGGTGGCCGTCAGAATACCGATACCGAGCAGAACAATGACACCCACGATGATCCAGTTCGTCGGCACGTTGAGGAGGAACGCGGCGATGGTGACACCGACGATCAGGACGATGAAGCCGAGGAGATACGTGGAGAACGAGGACATGGGGTGCTCCTGGCGTGGTGTGACGTCGTCGGTCCGAAGCCGTGACTAGCCTCGGCAAGGAAAGCGCCAGACGCGATCAGTCCGCGTCTATGCGAGAATGGCGCGAACCGTTTCCTCATCGACCGGCACGGACCAACGTCCGCCCTGCTCGGTCATTTCACCGATGCGTGTCGGGAGGGCGTATTCCACCGCGCCCGCGCGCGCTTTCTTGTCGCGCCGAGTGGAGGCGACGATCGCGTCGACGTCCATGTGCGCGGGGCGCGACGTCGGCAATTTCGCGCGAATGAGCGTGTCCTCGATGCGCTCGGCGACACCGGCCTCCGCAATGCCGAGTCGCTCGGCAAGTCGTGCCTCGAGCACCATGCCAATGGCGACGCACTCACCGTGCAGCAGCGAGAAGCCACTCACGTGCTCGATGGCGTGACCGAGTGTGTGGCCGAAGTTGAGGATTCGTCGCCGGCCGCGCTCCAGTGGATCGGCGCGCGCGACGTCGGCCTTGATCTCGACGCTGCGCGCGACGAGCGGAAGCGTGGCCCCGGACTCGGCGCGCTGGAGCGCGTCGAGCTGCGATTCGATCGTGGTGAGGTAGTCCGCGTCCGCGATGACGCCGTGCTTGATGGCCTCCGCGAGCCCTGCGCGCCGATGCGCCGGCGGAAGCGTCGAGAGAACGTCCACGTCGGCGACGACCGCCGCGGGCGCGTGGAAGGCGCCGACGAGATTCTTGCCCGCCTGCGTATCGACGCCGGTCTTTCCGCCAACGGATGCATCGATCATCGCGAGGAGCGTGGTGGGTACCTGCACGACCGGAACGCCGCGCATGTACGTCGCCGCCACGAAACCGGCGAGATCGCCCACGACACCGCCGCCGAGTGCAACCACCGTCGTGTCACGGGTGCCGCCGGCGTCGAGGAGCTCGTCGGTGAGGCGGCTCCAGCTCTCGCGCGTCTTGAAGGACTCTCCGCCGGGGATCACGTGCAGCGACGTCCGGCCGAAGCGGGCCAGCGCCGCGACGAGCGGCTCGGCATATCGGGCCGAGATGTTCGCGTCGGTAATGACGGCGTAGTGATGCGCGGGCGCCGTTTCCGCGATGAGCGGAGCGAGGTCGTCACGCAGCCCTGCGCCCACGTGCACCGTGTAACCGCCCGCGTCGATGGCGACGCCCGAGCGCCCGGGATTCACGCGCATGTTACCAGGTCACTTCTCCGGCGCCGGCGCGCTGGTTGGCGACGCGGGCGAGCGTGAAGAGCACGTCGGAGAGGCGGTTGAGGTAGATGACGACGAGCGCCGGAAGGTCGACGTCGCGCTGAAGGCGCACGACGTGCCGTTCGGCGCGGCGGCACACCGTGCGCGCGACATGGAGCGCGGCGGCCTTTGGCGAGCCGCCGGGAATGATGAACGCCCTGAGTGGGGTGAGCTCCGTGTCGCCTTCGTCGATGGCGCGCTCGAGCTCCGCGATGCGCGTCTCGTCGATGCGCGCCTTCTCCAGGTGGTGCGCCATCTTCTCGCGATCCGGTGTGGCGAGGAGCGCGCCGATGGCGAAGAGATCGCGCTGCACGGCGACGAGGACTTCGTCGATTCTGGGCATCACCTCGATGCCGCGCGCGAGTCCGAGGACGGCGTTGAGCTCGTCGACGTCGCCATATGCTTCCACGCGCAGATCGTCCTTGGGCACGCGGCCTCCCCCGAACAGCGCCGTCTGCCCCGAGTCCCCGGTGCGCGTATAGATCTTCATGGCGGGAAGAATATAGGCGGCGGCCTCTAGGCGCGCCGCCGCGCGTAGCGTCCGCCATGCGAACCGGCGAACTTTCCACGATGGAACATCCAGCCAAGGACATCACGATCATCGGCGGCGGGCCGGCGGGGCTGTTCGCGCTGTTCTACGCGGGCATGCGCGGCGCGTCGGCGCAGATCGTCGACGCGTTGCCGGAGCCCGGCGGCCAGCTCGCGGCTCTCTATCCGGAGAAATACGTCTTCGACGTCGCGGGCTATCCAAAGGTCCTCGCGCGCGACCTCGTGCGTGCGCTTGCCGAGCAGGCAGCGCAGTTCGGCGAGCCGATTCACCTTGCACAACGGGTGACGGGACTCGAGCGGCACGACGGACAATTCGTGCTGCACACGGAGCGCGGCGACTATCCGACCAGGGCCATCGTCATTGCCGCGGGCATCGGCGCGTTCTCACCGCGGCGTCTGCCGCAGGCGTGCGCGGAGCCGTGGTATGGCAAGGGGATCTACGACGTCGTCACGGACCCGAAGGAGTTTGCGGGGCAGCGCGTCGTCATCATTGGAGGCGGCGATTCCGCATTCGACTGGGCGACGCAGCTTGCGGGCGTGGCGACGCATGTCTCGCTCGTGCATCGCAGCGACCGCTTCCGCGCTCACGGCGCGACGGTAACGCAGTTCGAGGGCGACGTGCGCGACGGCCGTGCGTCGATGTACACCTTCCACGAGTTGGCAGACGTCCACTGCCGCACGGCGGGTGAGCGGTTCTCGCATCTCTCGCTGCGCAACGTGAAGGCGAAGACGATCGCGGAGGTGGAAGCGGACGTTGTGCTGCCGATGCTCGGCTTCGTGAGCGACATCGGTCCGTTGGCAGACTGGGGGCTCACCCTCGAGAAGGATGAGATCGTCGTCAACCAGTTGATGGAGACGGGCCGCGAGGGCGTGTGGGCGGCCGGCGACGTCACGACGTATCCCGGGAAGCTCAAGCTCATCGCGTGTGGCTTCGGCGAAGCGGCGACCGCCGTGAACCAGGCGGTGCACTGGATCTACCCCGAGAAGAAGATTGCGCCGGGCCACTCGTCCAACATGGCGCTGTTCGGCCAGAAGGACGACTGATCCGCGGCGCCTATTTGCTCTTGACGAGGATGACGCCGCCCATGGCGGCGGTGGTACCGAATCGCTGCGCCGCGTCAGTCGGGCTGAGGTAGCGGATCTCCTCGATGGACGCGGGGCGCAGACGATTGAGATTGTCCACGCTGACGAGCGGACCGCCATCGATGGAGACGTGCACGCTGCCGGCCTGCGGGTTCGCGCTGCTCATCGTACCGCGCGTCATGAGAAAGCGGGGTCGCAACCGCTGCACGGCCTGGAGCGCGTCCCCCGCGGCAATCTGTGGGTCCGCCAGCTCCGCGGCCGTGATGACGTCGGCGCTTCTCGTCGGCGCTTCGCCCGGCGCGGGATTGGCGCTGCATGCGGCCAGCGCAACGAGAATTGCCGCTGGACCGAACAGTTGACGTCGCATTGGAGTCCTGGCTGGTGACACCTCGAATGTACGGGCGCGAGGTACACGCGCCAGCGGCTATTCGGCGGCTCTGAAGCCGTGCGGATGGCGCAGCCGCAGCTTCTCCTCGTTCGCGCGCGCCACCTCGGACAACGGAAGTCCGAGCGTGCGCGCGGCAATGGCCACACACCACAGCGCGTCACCGAGCTCGCGCGCGAGGGCGTCGCGGTCGAGCGCGCGTCCCTGCATCACGTGCTTGCGCACGTGGCCCAATGCTTCACCTGCCTCCTCCGCCAGGCCCGCCACCGCGTCGAGCAGGCGCTCCGCCTCGGTGAGGGCCGGATTGATGGTTCGCGCAGCAGCGTCCTGATACGCATCGAGGGCGTTGGACTCACTCATCCGTAGCTCACGCGCGGATCGGCCTTCGCATAGGCGACGTCCGTAAGAAGGTTCACGAGCACGAACACGGCGCTCAGGAAGAGGACGGAGCCTTGAATCGCCGGCAGGTCGCGGCGCGCGATGGCGTTCACCACGTAGCGTCCAATGCCCGGCCAGGAGAAGATGGTCTCGGTAAGTATGCTGCCGGTGAGATACGAGCCGAAGTCGAGGCCGAGCACCGTGATGATGGGAATGAGTGCGTTTCTGAGCGCGTGTCGTCCAACGACGATACTCTCGCGCAATCCCTTGGCGCGCGCCGTCCGCACGTAGTCCGCGCTCAGTGAGTCCAACATGGCGGAGCGAGTCATCCGCGCGAGAAAGGCGATGCTGCGCATGCCGAGCGCCAATGCCGGGAGCGCGAGATAGCGCAGTCCGCCGAATCCGGACGGCGGGAGCCAGTGCAGGGTTACGGCAAACAGCAGAATGAGCAGCAGGCCAACCCAGTAGACGGGAAAGCTGATGCCCAGATACGCCACGCCGAGTCCGAAGCGGTCAATGATGCCGCCGGGCACGCGTGCACTCAGCACGCCGAGCGTCACGCCAAGCACTGTGGCGAGCAGCATGGCGGCGCCGGCGAGTTGAAGCGTCTTGGGAAAGCGCTCGACGATGTCCTTCCGAATCGGCCGGTTCGTGATGTACGAGCGGCCGAGGTCGCCCTTGGCGATGGCTGCGACGTAGTGCCCGAACTGCACGGGAAGCGGATCGTTCAGGCGGAGCTCCTGCCGCAGTCGCGCGATGGTTGCGGAATCGGCGCGCTCGCCGACCATGGCCTGCACCGGGTCGCCAGGCGCGACGTACAGCAGCAGAAACGCGACGATCAACACGCCGAACAGCGTGGGAACGGCGAGCAGCAGCCGGCGGAGGACGAAGGCACTCATGTCAGTGTGTCGCGACGCTCTTCGTCACCGTGATCCATGACTGCCCGTTGAAGATTGTGGGAGGCACGAACCCGTGCAGCCACGGCTGAATGGCATTGAGCTCACTGTAGAAATACAGGAATACCATGGGAGCACTCTCGAAGGCCAGCTCGTCGGCCTGTCGATAGAGCGCTACGCGTCGCGTCTCGTCCTGTTCTCGTCGCGCCAGCGTGACGAGCGAGTCGTAGCGCGCGTCGCCGAAGTACGAGACGTTGCCCCCCACTCCCTTGTTCGCGCCATGGAGAAGCGGATAGAGGAAGTTCTCGGCATCGGGATAGTCGGCGTACCAATCCTTGACGAAGAGATCCGTCTGTCCCTTGCGCGCCGCTTCGCGGGCGGCGGCGCTCTCACGTTGAATGATCTTTGCGCGAATGCCCGAGAGCTGGAAGTATCCCTGAAGCGTCTCCGCGATGCGCACGTAGATGGGATTGGTGGAGGTCCAGAGCTCGACGTCGATTCCGTTGGGGTAGCCGGCTTCACGCAGGAGCTGCCTCGCGCGCAGAGTGTCGAATTGGTAGCCCTTGCGCGTGGGATCGGAGCCGGGAAGTGATGGCGGAATCACGCCCGCCGCGAGCTCGCCCCGCCCCGAGATGAGGTTCCGGACAAGCACGGCCCGATCGATCGAGTGGTTGATCGCCTGTCGCACGCGGACGTCGCGGAGCGGGCCACGCATGGTGTTGATCGCCACGTACACCAACTCCAGCGACGGCGTGGTCACGAGCAGCTTCCGACGCTCGACGTCCTCCTCCCAACTGCGGATCTCGCTCTGCGGGACTTGCAGCACGTCCACGTTGCCGCTCTCGAACTCCGCGACGGCAGTGCTGGGCTCGGCGATGATGCGCGCCTCGAGGGAGTCCGAGCGTGGGCGCCCATCCCAGTACTTCGGGTTCGCGGCGAAGAGGAGATAGTCGTCGTGCTTCCACTCCACGAGCTTCCACGGTCCGGTGCCGACCGGATTCTCACCGAAGTTCGCGGGGATGCTGTCCGGCGCAATCGAGGCCACCGGCATCGCGAGCAGCTTTGGAAAGATCGCGAACGGCTCCTTGAGCGTGACGACCACCGTCGAGTCATTGGGCGCGGCGAGCCCATCGATGCTCTTGGCGGTGCCGGCCGCGAACTCCTTTGCGCCTCGAATGGGATACAGGGGCCATCCGCGCCCGCCCTTGACCTTGGGGTCGAGGACGCGCTTCCAGCTCGTGAGCACCTGTCGTGCGACGAACGGCCTGCCGTCGGTGAACGCGACGCCGCGTCGCAAATGGAAGGTGTAGACGCTCCCGTCCGGTGAGACATCCCAACTCGTTGCGAGCGAGGGAATGACGCGTGCGTCCGGCGTGAATCGCGTCAGGCCATCGAACAGGTACGCGACGGCGCGCCCCGTCGGCACGTCGGTGGACAACGCCGGATCCAGCGAGCGCGGATCGTAGTTGTCCCGCGAATCGATGAGGGTGCGCCGACTGCTTCCTCCTCCGCCTCCGCAGGCGACCAGCAGAAGTGCGGACAGCAGTCCGGTGCGACGACGCATGACGTTCTGGCGTAAGCAGTTGACAGCATGGCAAAGGCGCGAGAACTTACCCGCGTCACGGAGCAGCGTCAAACAAGAAACGCGCCCGCCGGATGCTTGCCGCGCGGGCGCGACGTGTCTCAGGCTGCAAGTTGCGTCCCGCCCGTTCACTTCCCGCAGTGTCATGGCCTTGCCGACCGATCGCCAGCCACGTCATACCGCACGGCTCGAGGGCTACGTCTATCGGCGGTCGCTGGCGAAGCGCGAGCTGCTTCCCGCCATCGGCGTAGGCGTGGCGGCGGGGCTCGCGGCGTTCTACGTGACGCGGCTCTTTCTGGAGCGCACGCCGCTGTTGCCGGAGGAGCGCCGACTCGGGAAGCACCACGCAAGCGGACGCGCCGGCGGATGATGCGTAGGCGCGGGGCTGCGTGGCGACGTGTCGCCGTGTGCGCCGCTCTGCTGATCAGCATCACCGGAGTCGCTCAGGCGCAGGGAACGGAGTGCGAAGCGGGTGAGCCGGAGGTGCGGGCGCTCGAGTTCCGCGGCAACACCGTGTTCCGCGCCAGCGATCTCGCGCTGCGCATCGTCACGTCGTCGTCGGAGTTCCTGCGCCGGAACCTCCGCATCGTGGGTGCGAAGCATTGTCTCGACCACGCCGAGTTGCGGCTCGACGTGGGGCGGCTTCGCATCTTCTATCGGCGCCACGGCTATTTCTCGACGCGCGTGGACACCGCGGTGACGCCGCTGTACGACGGTTACGGCGGCGTCCGCGTGGCGTTCCAGATCCACGAGGGCGAGCCGGTCATCGTGGACTCTCTGCGCGTCGGCGGACTGGACAGCGCCATCGCGGCTATCGCGGACACGAGCAGCCTGGCTCTGCGCCCAGGGATCACATTCGACATGACGCGGCTGCAGGCGGCAATCGATTCCATCAAGTCGCGCCTGCGGGACAACGGCTATCCGCGCGGCGACGTCGCCGCGAGCTTCAGCGCGGATACCGCCTCACATCGCGCGAAGGTCACGCTCGACATCCTTTCCGGCACCCGGTCGCGCATCGGCACCATTCGCGTGCTCGATGCGCCCCTGCCGGGTGCTCCGCGCCGGCTACGGGACAGCACCATCCTTCGGCTGCTTGGGGTCAGCTCCGGGGATCTCTATCAGGAGCGTGAGCTCATCAGAGGGCAGCGCGCGCTCTATCAGACGGACCTGTTTCGGCACGTGGAGGTGACGCTCGTCGCCGACAGCGCGTATGTCCGCGGCGACTCGCTCGTGGCGCTCCAGGTGAGCGTGGCCGAGAACTACGTGCGAGCCGTGGAGACGGAAGGGGGGTGGGCGGTGCTGGACTGCTTCAAGGCGCGCGCCCAACTGGTGGACAAGAACTTCCTCGGTGAGGCGCGGCGACTCGAGCTTTCCGCGCAACTCTCGAAGATCGGATGGGGCGAGCCGACGCGATTCGCGCGCGGCGCGCTCTGCGCGCCAGCCATCAAGGCCGACACGTTCAGCGCGTCGCTCAACTACTTCGTCGGCGCTACACTGAAGGTTCCATCCTTCCTGGGCCTGCGCTCGCCCGCGCTGTCGGTGTACAGCGAGCGACGCGGTGAGTATCAGGCATACCTCCGCTCCACGCTGGTGGGCGGCGAGGCGTCCGTCACGTACGAGCCGTCGCTCGACGTCCCGCTTCGACTCGCGTACTCGCTGGAGTATGGCCGCACCGAAGCGCAGCCCGCGCTTCTCTGCGCTGTCTTCAATCGATGCGATGCGCAGTCGCGCTCGCTCATCACCGACAAGAATCGTCCCTTGGCGGTCGCGAGCGCGCACGCCGAACGGCTCCGCGTGGACAATCCCTTCAACCCGCGACGCGGCACGGCGCTGCGGCTGGACCTGCGCACCGCGGCGAAGGAGATCGGCTCGGACCGGGACATCCAGTTCCTCAAGGCGCTGTCGGACGCATCGGTGTACCGGGCGCTCAGCGGCTCGGTCACGTTCGCCGCGCGCGCGCGCTTCGGCACGGTGCTGGGCCGTACGCTCTCCTTCAGCGATGCGGTGGGATTCATCCCGCCGCAGGAACGCCTGTACGCGGGGGGCGCGACGAGCGTGCGTGGGTATCCGCAGAACGAGCTTGGCGATCTCATCTACATCGCCGAGGACGAGCCGCTCACGCGGGGCACGGGCGATACCGTCTTCAAGGAGGCTTCTTCGGACCGGGTGCGCCGGGTCGTCCCTGTGGGCGGCAACTCGTTGATCGTGGCGAACTTCGAGCTGCGGGTGCGGAGCGCCTTGTTTCCCGATCTCGTGCAGTACACACTTTTCGCGGACGCCGGCGACGTCTGGGATCGCGGCCGCACCGTGACGGCGCGAGACCACAAGGCGTCCGCCCTATGGCTGAATGGCCTCAAGTGGACGCCGGGAATCGGTGTCCGAATCTTCACGCCGGTGGGGCCCTTTCAAGCGAACGTGGGGTACAATCCCTTCGCGCGTCCGCTTGGAGCCATCTACTTCGATCAGGCGCCGAACGCCGTGGGATTCGCGCCGCTCTACTGCGTCAGCCCAGGCAACAGCATCCCCAGCATTCGCGGACCGAACGGGTACGAGCAGGTATCCGGCAGCGAGTGTCCCGCCACGTTTGCGCCGGGCCAGTCGAAGACGTTTCTGAGCCGCCTTACCTTTACGTTCTCCATCGGACCGGACTTCTGATCCGCCGCGCCCACGTATGACACGCCGCAACTTCATCGCCATCGTCAGCCTCTGCGTGGTCGTCGCGCTCGGGCTGATCGTCGGCGGGCTCGGCGTGTTCACGACCCAGTCCGAGTATGGGCAGGACGCGCTGCGCCATGCGATCGAGCGTCGCATGCGGTCCTCTCTCAACGGATCGGTGTACGTCGGGCGGATTCGCGGCAACTTCCTTACCGGCGTCACGATCGATTCGCTCGAGATGCGGGATGACGAGGACTCGCTCGTCGTCGCCACGGGGCGGATATCGCTGGAGTACGATCCGCGCGACCTCGCGGACCGGCGGTTGTACTTCCGCAGGGTGACCCTGGAGCATCCGTCCGTCGTGCTGCGCCAGCATGAGAACTGGAAGTGGAACTATCGGAAGCTGTTTCGGCTTGGCGGCGGACCACAGACGAAGGGACCCAACCGGGGCTTCGGCGATTTCGTGACGCTCGATTCCGTGCACGTGGTCGGAGGCGGAAACCTGCGCCTCACGATCCCGTGGCACGCGGACGATTCACTCCACGGCGTTCGCCGCGATTCGGCGATTCGCGCGAACGTCGCGCGCAAGGACCACGAGATACGAAAGACCAGAGAGGGAATCACACAGACGTATCGGTGGACGGGCGCATATGCGTACCTGCCGCACGTGCTTCTCGCGCACCCGGACACGGCCGGACAGTTGGTGCTCATCGACACGCTGCACGTGGCCGAAAGCACGCCGCCGTTTCGCTGGCGCAACGTGCAGGGTGAAGCGCGCATCAAGGGCGACACCGCGTGGATGCGCGCAACGCACTGGGATCTGCCGGGCTCCACGGGAACCGCTACGGGAAAGATCGTGTGGGGCAGCGATCTTCCCGTGCGCTACGCCGTTCGTGTAATCGGTGACAGCGTGTCCATGGCGGACATCGCATGGGTTTACCCCACCTTGCCGGTCACGGGGAGCGGCAAGATGGTGCTCGACATCAGGAACGAGCGAAATCTCAACCTGCTCGATTACGCCATCCATTCGATGGACGTCCGCTCGACGAAGTCCAGACTTCGCGGGTCGATGACGTTCGAGATCGGGGGGCCCGTGCTCTCGGTGCACGACGTGAAGCTCGAGGCGGATCCTGTCGACTTCGATCTGCTGCGCACGCTGAACGGCAAGCCGTTTCCCGCCGACTGGCAAGGCAAGCTCACCGGCACGGTGACGGCGCGCGGAGGACCGCTGACGCATTTCAAGGTGGACGCGTCCAACCTCGTCTTCCGCGACGCGCACGTGCGCGATGCGGTGTCGCACGTTCAGGGACATGGGGAGCTCGACATCCTGTTCCCGGCCTTTACCGCGTTCCACGACTTTTCGGTGAACACCGACCGGTTGGACATCAGGACGCTCGCAGCCATCTATCCGTCCTTTCCACGCATGAAGGGGATCGTGACGGGAACCGCCGTGCTCGACTCCTCGTGGCTGGACGTGCGCGTCTCGAATGCCAACCTGACGCACACCGACGGGCCGTTCGAGCCCTCGCACGCCACAGGCGGCGGACGCATCACGTACGGCATTCCTTTCATGACGTACGACCTCACGCTCCAGGCGTCGCCGCTCTCGTTGACGACGCTCGCACAGTCGTACCCGAAGCTGCCCCTCCGTGGCACGCTGTCGGGACCGATGCGCGTTCGTGGCACGGCGGACAACCTCGATGTGACGGCCGATCTGGTGGGCGGGCCTGGCCACGTCGTGTACACGGGCAAGGTCGACGCGGATTCCGCCGGCGGATATGGCGCCAGAGGAAGCGGTAGCTTCGACGCATTGAATGCGGCAATCCTGTTTGGGCAAGCCACGCCGCCGACGCGGCTCGCCGGAAGCTACGACGTCGACCTCCTCGGCAATGAACTGGCTGATCTGGCCGGATCGGCGTTTGCGCGTCTCGACCGCTCGGAGGCCGACGGCCTCCGCATTGCGCGAGGTGCCGCGGGAATTCGCTTCGAGCGCGGCGTGCTGGTCGTGGACACGGCACGCGTGGACGGACCCGCCGGTGTGCTTCAGGCTCGCGGGTCGTTGGGGCTCACGCGCGCCGCGACGAATGACTCGCTCGCCTATGCTCTCGAGGTGGATTCGCTGGGCGGTCTGCGCCGGTATCTCTCGCGCGCATCGGACTCGTCGTTGAAAGCGGTTGCTGCGGATTCGCTCGCCGGATTGCTTGCCATCCGTGGTACTGCTCGCGGTACGCTCGATTCGCTCGAGCTGCGCGGAGCGATTCGCGGCAGCGGGATCCGCGTGCGTTCCGATCGTGCCGTGACGCTTGCCGGACGCATGGACCTGCGCAGCATTCGTGGCGCGTTGTCCGGTGACGTGGCGCTGCGAGCCGATACAGTGCTGTTAGCGGGGCTGCGCATGGACACCGTCACCATGGCCGCGCGTGTGCTCGACGCGGGACATGCCCGCTTCTCGACGAGTGCGGTTGGCGACAACGGCGCGAGGCTTCGCGCAGGCGGTGAGTGGAGCGGTGCGGCCGACACCACTGCGATCCTGATCGACACGCTCGATCTCGTCGCGGGACCGTCGCATTGGTCGCTTCGCCGGCCATCCCGATTCGTGTCGTCGCCGGCGAGCATGTCCCTCGATACGCTTCTCTTTACAAATGCGGGCGGCGCAAGCGTGAGCGGATTCCTCCGTGCCGCGAGCGGCGCCGTCGCAACGGGCCGGCTGCGAGCCGACTCCGTCTCGATGGCGGACGTCGGACAGATCATGCAGCTCACCACTCCAATCGCCGGGAAACTGTCGCTCGACCTGAACCTCGCCGGCACGCGCGAGGCGCCGGTGATTCGGATGACGTCGAGCACGAGAGCGTTCCGCTACGCCGGACTTCAGGCGGACGAGGTTGCGATGCGGGGAGATTACGACGCGAGCCGGCTCGCTCTCTCGGGCGAAGTCCGGCGTGGCGCCCGATCCATACTCGATGCGACACTCAGCTACCCCGTGGCGCTCACGCTCTTTTCCGCGAAGGCGACGGGGGACTCGCTGCGCGGACGGATTCGCGCGGACAGCGTCGACCTCGCGCTCGTGGAGGCGTTGTCTCCCAAGGTGCGCAACTCGCGTGGCCGGCTTGCGCTCGATCTGGCGCTCAGCGGGGAGCCGGGTCACCCGCACGTGGGTGGTCGAGTGACGGTGGCCGGAGGCGACATCGAGGTCCCCGACATGGGCATCCGTCTCGCGAGCATGGACGGTTTGATCACGGTCGACGCCGCACGTGACTCACTCAACATCGATCGGCTGACGTGGACCAGCCCGGCCAGTGGCGGAAGCGGCTCGCTGAACGGATCGGTGGTATTCCGCGATCTCACTCAGCCGTCGCTCGATCTGCGGTTCGACGCTCGCGGAATGCGGGCGGTGGACAAGCGTGGCGTCGCCCGGTTGGACATCTCGACCGGCGCGGGCGGACTCGCGCTGCGCGGGACGCCGGAGGCTGCGTCGCTCTCCGGTGCGCTCAACGTGGACCGCGGTACCATCTACATCCCCGAGCTCGTCAGGAAGCAGATCGTCGATCTCACGGCCGACGAGTTCGCGCAACTCTTCGACACGACCGACGTGCGCAACCGCTCCATCATGCCGCAGCCGCCGAGTGTGCTGATGGAGCACCTCCAGGTGAACGGCGTGACGGTGCAGTTGGGCGAGGACGTGTGGCTCAGGTCTCGCGAGGCCAGCATCAAACTGGGCGGATCGCTCACGGTGGCGCGTGTGCGCGACGACCGAGCCACCACGCGCTCGACGCTGGCACGCGGCGCGCGGGCCGACGCGGCGCGATACAACCTGGCGTTGAGTGGAACGCTGAGCGCGGATCGCGGCACGTACACCCTCGACCTCACGGCCGTGCAGCGCGAGTTCCAGGTGCAGAGCGGACGCATCACCTTCTTCGGCACGCCCGATTTCAATCCGGAAATCGACGTCAGCGCCCTCTACAACGTGAAGCAGGCGAACCGTGCCGACATCGGCATCCGCGCCCGGATCCACGGCAACTTCTATCCGCAGCCGACGCTGGAGCTCTCGAGCACGGACGTCTCGTTGTCGCCGACGGATCTCGTGAGCTACCTGGTGACTGGACTGCCGAGCTTCGAGCGTAGCGCGGACATTGGCGCTTCACAGCGTGCGATCGAGTTCTTCATCCCGACCGTCGGTGCCTCCGTGAGCCGCGCGTTGCGCGATCAGCTCGGCGGTGTGGTGGATCTCTTCCAGATCCAGTCCGGCGCCGTGAACGATCCGGGCAACGTCGGCACGAGCAGCCAGTTCCGCAGCATTCTGTCGAGCACGCGTCTGGGCGGTGAGAAGCAGATCAGCGACAAGCTGTTCTTCAGCTTCAGCACGGGGCTCTGCCAACTCGGCGGCACGAGCGTGGCGGAAGATCCGTCGCGTCAGGGTTTCTCGGGATTCGTCAGCGCGATCGAGGGCAAGCTCGAGTACCGATTCCCGACGGTCGCGCCTGATCGGTTGTCGCTTCGCGCGGGCCGCGAGCCCGCTGCTGCGGCACTCCGCTGCAGCGCCAATCAAGTGCGCGGCTTCGTTGCGACGCCGGAACAGTGGGGCCTGTCGCTCTTCCGCTCCTGGTCGTTCTGAAGCGCGCGCTCATCATCGCCAATCCCGCGTCGCGTCGCGGCGAGCGCCTTGTGGACGAAGCGCGTTTCGCCGTCGAGAAGTGCGGCGCCACGTGCGACGTGCTGCTGACGGAGCATCCGGGGCACGCGCGCCAGCTCACCACCTCGCACGCGCAGAACTACGACGTCGTCTTTGCCCTCGGCGGCGACGGGACCGCGATGGAGGTGGTCGGCGCGCTGGCGAATACGACGACGCCGATCGGCGTGCTCCCCGGAGGCACGGGCAACCTGCTGGCACGGGCGCTCGGCATTCCCCTCGCCGTTCGTGAGGCGGTGCCGGTGCTCATGTCCGGCACGACGCGCGTGATCGACCTCGGGATGGTGAAGGGTCATCATTTCGCCGTCGCGGCGGGTGTCGGCATCGACGCGACCATGGTGGCCGAGACGCCACCGTGGATGAAGCGGCGCCTTGGCGTGCTCGCGTACACCCTCATCGCGGCGAAGGCAGCCTTCACCGCGGTGCTGTTCCGGCGCTTCTTCGTCGCCCGCGTCGAGGTTGGCGGAGAGGTGATCGAGCGGCCGGCGGCGGCCGTCCTCTTTGCCAATTTCGGCGCCATTCTGGAGGACCGGATCTCGTTCGGTCCCGACATCACGGTGGACGACGGCCTTCTGGATTTGTGTCTCGTGTCACCGCGCCACCTGCTCGACGCATTTCGTATCATTTGGAGGATAACATGCCGAGACTTCAGACCAGATCCAGCGTTACTATATAGGAAGGGGACGCGTTTCCGGCTGGAGACCGTGCCCGTCCTTCCCCTCCAGGCCGATGGCGAGTTGCTCGGTGTCACACCCGCCGAGATCACCGTCGAACCGCTCGCGGTTCATCTGCTCGTCCCGCGCTCCTGACGCGGAGACACTCTTTCCGGTTTGCATGTGATGGCGAACGACAGGCACGCGAACGCCGCATCGGCGCCCCGGTCCGGGAAGACGTATGATGCACGGAACGAGATTCTCGCCGATTCCGTTCTCCGGAAGGTGCAGCAGGAGCGCGACCATCTGCTCCTGCTGCACGAGGCGCTCGCGGACGTCGAGCGCGCGACGACGCTCGAGGACCGCCTCCAGATCTTCGTTGCGGCGATCCGCCGCATCGGCTTCGGGCGTGTGACCATCACGCTGCGCGACGACGACCTGAACGCGACGCGGATCGTCACGGCCGGACTCACACCCGCGGAGGACGCGCGGCTCCGCGAGAACCCGATTCCAGGGCACGTGTGGGCGCGGCGGCTGACGATGATCGACCGGTTCCGCGTGAGCAACTCCTTTTACCTCGACGGGGCTGATGCCTGGGTGAAGGAGGAGTTCGGCGGCGGTCTGCAGAGTCAGCTCGAGCCCGTTGCGGACTCCGATTGGTTGCCCGCGGACATGCTGCTCGTGCCGTTGCATTCCGCCAAGGGCGCCGTGGTGGCCACGCTCGTCCTCGACGATCCATCGGACCGTGCACGTCCGACGCTCATGCGCGTGCACACCGTGGAGCTGTTCGCGCAACAGGTGGCGTCGATGCTGGAGCACGCCGCGCTCATCGAGGTGGCTGACCGTCGCGCGCGGCGCCTTCAGCACGTGCACCAGGTTGGCCTGCTGCTCGCCCAATCGCTGGACGAGCCCACAATTCTGCGCAGCCTCGCCGAGCAGATCGAGCGAATCCTGCCCGTGGCGACGGTGGGAGTGCTGCCTCCTGAGGACGCCGACGCCACGTGGCCCAGCGTGCTGCGCCGCGGCGGGAAGGAGCAGGACGAATTCGTCGTGCCGCAACACCTGCGCTCTCTCGCGTCGGTGGCCGCGCGCACTCAGCGTGCGGCCCGTGTCGGTGCCGCGCTGGCCGTGCCGTCGATGCTCGGCACCGCAACCGTCGGCGTGGTCGTCGTGGAGGCAAAGCCTGGCGAGCACGTTTCCGAGCCCGACGCGGAGCTGCTCGCCACCATCGCAATGCAGGCTGCCGCGGCCATCAGCAACGCGCGGCTGTACGCGGCCAGTCAGCGTCAGCGGCGACAGATGGAGGCGCTCGCGGAGATCGCGCGCGCGGTCGGCGAATCGCTGCGGATCGACCGGGTAATGCAGCTCATCCTGCGTCATGCGTGTGCGTTGCTGCGCACGGACGGCGCGACCATCGCACTGCTGCGTGGCGACGTGCTGGAGGTCACCGCCGGCGTGGGCGCCGGCCGGAGCCTCGTCGGTGCGCAGTTGACTCTCGGAACGAGCCTCGCCGGCCGGGCAGTGCGCTCGTCCATCAGCATCATCGAAGACGACGTGCGCGCGGACGCCGACGCGTTCGGAGGCAGCGTGTCCGCGGGCGACGTGCGCAACGCCGTCGTGGTGCCAATGTTCAGCGCGGACGGTCCAATCGGTGCGCTGTCGGTGTTTAACCGCGTGACGCCCTTTACCGACGACGACGCTGGCATTCTCCAGCGGCTCGCGGACCAGGTTGCCTTCGCGGTGGTGCACGCGCGGCTGTTCGAGGAGGTCGGCGAGGCGACGCGGGAGTGGGCGGTGGCATTCGACTCCATCGGTAGCGGCATGGTGCTGCTCGATCGGGACGGAATCATCCGTCGCACGAATGCCCGCGCACGTGCCTTGATGCAGGTGGAGCGGGAAGACGAATTGGTCGGCCGCCCATTCCACACGGCGTTGTTCGGGGACGAGGCTCCGTGCGAGAACTGTGTGCATCTCGCCGCGATGCGCGATGGGGCGGTTACTCGCGGGACGCACGACGACCGCGAGCGCGGACGCCTGTTCGACATCACTGCCGCGCCACACCCACTGGGAGGCGCCGTCGTCACGTTCGACGACGTGACCGAGCACCATTCATTGGCGGAGCGCTATCGCCGTGTCGTCGAGACGACGCGCGATGCCATCGTCATCACCGACGAATATCGCCGCATCTCTTTCGCGAATCCCGCGGCACACGACCTTCTCGGTCACGGCGCGGATCTCATTGGCCTGCCCACGGATGCCGTCGTGCCCGAGGAGTATCGCGCATCGGTGCGACAGCACGAGGATTTGGGCTTCAGCGGCGAGCCGCAAAGCTACGAAGGCATGGTGCTGCGCGCCGACGGCGAGCGCCGTCTCGCGTCCATCCGTACCGCGCCATTGCGCGAGCTGGGTCAGGTGACCGGCGTCGTTGCGACGCTACGCGACATCACGGACGAGCGCCGCGCGCGCGATGCCGTGGCGCACTCGGAGACGCGGTATCGCAATCTCTTTCATTCCGCGAGCGACGCGATCTACACGCTCGACGTCTACGGTGCGTTCACGTCCGCCAACCAGTCGACCAGCGAGCTCACCGGCCGCGCACACGAAGCGCTCGTCGGCCACGACTTCGGCCCAATGGTGGACGCGGAGGATGCCGCGCACGTGCTCGAGCACTTCCGGAGCGCGCTGCGCGGGCAGGCCGTTCGATACGAGTGTCGCGTGGTTCGCCCGGACGGCGACCGCCGCACCATTTCCGTCACGAACACGCCCATCAAGCGCGACGACAAGATCATCGGCGTGCTCGGCGTGGCGCGCGACGTCACCGAGGCGCGGGCGCGCGCAGCGGCGCTCGCGCGCTCCGAAGCGCGATACACGCGGCTGGTCGAATCAGCCACGGACGCCATTTTCACCATCGACCAGACGGGGCGGTTTACCGCCGCCAACCGTGCGCTCTGCCAAGCGGTAGGCCGCCGCCGCGAAAAGTTGCTTGGCACGCTGCTCACCGATCTCGTAGACCCGCGCGATCTCGCCGCCGCCAACCGAATATTGCGCGAGGCCGGCGCGGGGCAGCGCTCCCGCGGCGCGCTGCGGTATCTCGGTCTCGACGGCAGCGTGAGACAGGGGTCCATCATCATGTCCCCCGTACTCGAGGACGATCTCGTCGTCGGCACGCTGGGCATTCTGCGCGACGTCACCGACGAGCAGCGAATCGCGGAGCAATTGCTGCAACAGGAGAAGCTGGTGGCCGTCGGACAACTGGTCAGCGGCGTGGCGCACGAGCTGAACAATCCACTCGCGGCGGTGATGGCCTTCGCGCAGCTCCTGCTGGCGTCTCCTGACGGAGTGTCGCCCGAATCGCGGCAATCCGTGGACACCATTCACCGTGAAGCCAAACGCGCCGCGAAGATCGTGTCCAATCTGCTCACGTTCGCGCGGCAGCAGCCGGCGGAGCGGAGAGAGGCGAGCCTGAACGAGATCGTGAGCGACACACTGGAGCTGCGCCGCTACGCGCTGCGATCGGCCGAGATCGAGGTCACGCTGAGCCTCGACGAATCCCTGCCGAACACGTGGGCGGATCCGTATCAGCTTCAACAGGTCGTGCTGAACCTAGTCACGAACGCGGAGCAGGCGCTTGCGGAGCGCACCGGCGCGCGGCACATCCGGATCCATACGTTTCGCGATGGGTCGCGGCTCATGCTCAGCATCTCGGACAACGGACCCGGTATTCCGCGCGATCAACTGGACCGGATCTTCAATCCGTTCTTTACGACGAAGCCGGTCGGGCAGGGGACGGGCCTCGGCCTCTCGATTTCCGACGGCATCATCCGCGAGCATGGCGGCCGCATCCGCGTGGAATCCGCGCATGGCTTCGGCGCGGTATTCATCGTCGAGCTGCCGCATGTCGTGCCGCCCCCGGCGGCTGGCGCCCCCGACGAGCGGGAGAGCGGCGAGCATTCGACCGCCCGGCATATGCTCGTGGTGGACGACGAGCCCGCGATGCGCGCGGCCGTCTCGGGCTTCCTCCAGTCCCTCGGTCACCGCGTCCACGTGGCCGCCGGCGGGGCCAGTGCCCGCGCGCTCATGCAGGAAAACACTTATGATGTAATCCTGCTCGACCTGCGCATGCCCGACGTCGGCGGTGAGGCGTTGTACCGCGAGCTGTGCGAGCGCGACCCGCGTCATGCGTCCCGCATCGTCTTCGTGACCGGGGATCTGCAGAGCGAGCTGGCGCAGCGCTTTCTCAACGAGGCCGGACGGCCCGTCATCGGCAAACCTTTTCAGCTCGACCACCTTGCGGACGTCGTGGCCCGCGTGACGAACTGATGGCGAAGATTCTGATCGTCGACGACGAGGCGGACATCCGCGCGGCGTTCGCTCGCTACTTCGAGCGTGCCGGTCATGAGGTATTGCAGGCGGCTACGGGCGAGGAGGGCGTCGCGCTGGCACGCGCGGAGAATCCCCCGGTGATCCTGCTGGACCTGTTCCTGCCCGACATCTCGGGGCTCGAGGTCCTCGAGCGGACGCGCGAGCAAGCGCCAGTCGTCATCATGATCACCGCGCACGGGGACGTCCCCGCCGCGGTGCAGGCAATGCAGGGCGGCGCCGAAGGCTTCCTCACGAAACCGGTCGAGCTGGGTCATCTTGGTGCTGTCGTCGACCGCGCGTTGGAGAAAGCGCAGCTCCGTGCCTTGCGGAGGGAGCACACGGCCCGCAACGCGAGAGCGGCAGCCGAAATGCTCCTCGGCTCCTCCGCACCCATGCGCGAGCTCGCCGAGCAGATCGACGTGCTGGCGCGCAGCGAGCAGACGGTGGCGCTCCTCGTGGGAGAGACGGGGGTCGGCAAGTCGCGGGTCGCGCGCGCCATCCATGCGCTCAGCAGCCGCGCGGCGCGGCCATTCCAGGAGGTCGAGTGCAGCATGCGGCCGGCCGATGCCCTGGAGCGCGAGCTCTTCGGCAGCGAAAGTATCGACGATCAGCCGCCCGTGGCTGGTCTGCTGGAGGCTGCCGACGGCGGCACGCTGTATCTCGACGAGATCGCGGACCTGCCGGCCGGGCTTCAGACGCGGCTGTTGCGCGTGCTCGAGAAGCACCGAATGACGAGAGGAGGCGGGTCGCGAGAGATTGCCGTGGACGTCCGCGTCATCGCATCGTCCATCCGTGATCTCGCCACCGAAGTGACGGAACAGCGCTTTCGCGAGGACCTCTATTACCGGCTCGGGGCGATGCCGTTGCATTTGCCGCCGCTCCGCGCCCGAGCGCCGGGGGACCTGCGCGAGACCGCCGTAGCACTGGTATCGGAGCTGAGACGCGGACTCCCCGACGCGCCGACAGAGCTCAGTCGCGCGGCACTCGACGCCATCGGACGCTATCCATGGCCGGGAAACATCCGCGAGCTTCGCACGGCGTTGGAGCGCGCCCTGCTGCATGCGCGTGGTGAGCCGGCCATCGGCCTCGAGCACCTTCCATTGGAAGTCCTCGAGGCTGGTGACGGCGAAGGACGCCCGCACGTCTCTCGGACGCTGGCGGACGTGGAGCGCACGCACATCGAGCGCACGCTCCGTGCGCATGGAGCGAACCGCACGCGTGCCGCACGGGAGCTTGGCATCTCGCGTGCGACGCTGATCAAGAAGATCCGGGAATTCGGACTCGGCGACCGGCCGGCGCCGGGTGCTCACAACGGCGCCCAGGAGCGGTAATGACGACACTGAACGAGCGGGACGCGATGATCTGCCGCGCATGTGGCAACGAGGAGCGTGCGTCCGAAGGGTATCCCTGCGTCAAATGCGGCACTTTCATCTGCGTCATCTGTAATCTCCGCGGCGTGGTGACATGCCGCGCATGTGCGAAGGACGAAGTCCCCGCCTCCAAGTGACCGAAGTAGCTCGAGCGGGTTGCTGGTGATCTCGTTTGCAGACTGCGGCCTCGCGATCGGGCATGCCACCGACGCCGAGGGCGCGACGGGCTGCACGGTCATTCGTGGCGCGGAGGACGCTTTCGCGTGTGGGGTTCATGTGCCGGGCCGCGCGACCGGCACGCGTGAGCTGACGTTGCTCGAGCCCACCCAGTTGGTCGACCGGGTCGATGCCATTCTGCTGGCGGGCGGCTCGGCGTACGGTCTCGACGCCGCGGCCGGCGTGATGAAATGGATGGAGGAGCACGGCCGCGGCTTTCCCGTGGGAGGCGGTGTCGTCCCCATCGTGCCCGGGGCCGTGATCTTCGACCTCGTACCGCTCGGCAGATTTGACGCACGACCGACCGCGGCGATGGCATACGATGCGTGTGAGCACGCCACCGCCACGCCCGCGCAGGGATCGATCGGCGCGGGCACGGGTGCGACCGTCGGCAAGATCGTTGGCGCCGACCGATGCTCAAAGGGCGGCCTCGGTCTCGCGGCTGCCGACCGCGACGGCCTCGTGGTACGAGCTCTGGCCGTCGTGAACGCCCTCGGCGACGTACGCAACGCGCGAGGAGACATCATCGCCGGAGCGCACGACGCCGACGGCTCGTGGCTGGACAGCGAGGTGTTCATCGCGAGAGGCCGTCGTGATGCGGCGAGCTTCGCCGACGTCGCCGCGCGCAACACCACGCTGTGCGTCGTCGCAACCAACGCGGCACTCGACCGCGCGCAGCTCGCGGCACTGGCCCGTGCCTCAACCGCCGCGCTGTATCGGCGCATCACGCCCGTTGGCACGCTGTACGACGGCGATGTCGTCTTCGCCACGGCGCCGCGCTCGGGCGGTGTTCGTATTGACTCTTCGCAATTGGAGGTGCTCGCGGTCATGGCCCTCGAACAGGCGATCGAGAGAGCAGTGGCCACCTCTACTCCCGGAGAAGTGCGTCAGACATGAGCACGGACACGTCCCGCGCCGTCGTATGCGTTCCCGTAGCGCCATTACACGATGAGCCCCGCGTCGCCAGCGCCCAGATCTCCCAACTGCTCGCTGGTCGGGCGGTCGACGTCATCGAGTCCCGCGAGGAGTGGCATCTCGTTCGCGGACCCGACGAGTACGAAGGCTGGATGCATCGCGGATATCTCGCGCCGAGGCCCGACGAGAGTCTGCGCCGCAGCACTGAAGCCAATCGCGTGTCGCTCGGCTGCGTCACCACGAATCGCGCCGGCAGTCGCCGGGCCATGCCCCTCGGCGCATACCTCACCGCCGACGAGCGCGTGAGAAGCGGCGACGCCATCGATGCCGGACAACGCGAGGAAATGTTTCCCGCGCACGCGGGGGCGATCACCCGCAGCGCGCAGCTTTTCTTCGAGGGGACGAGCTATCTCTGGGGTGGCGTGACGCCATGGGGCGCCGACTGCTCCGGGCTCGTGCAAAGCGTGTTCTGGCTGCACGGCGTTCAGCTCAAGCGCGATGCATGGCTCCAGTCACAGCAGGGCATCGCGGGCGACGCTGATCCCATCGCCGCCGCAGCGGGCGATCTCCTCTTCTTCTCCGATCGGCCCGACGGCTACGTCACTCACGTTGCCATCTCTCTCGGCGGCGGGTGCATCGTTCACCTTGCCCTCGGTCGAGGCGGCTACGCGGTGGAGCGCCTCGAGGACACTCGAGATCCGTACGTCCGTACGCTGCGCGAGCGATTCGTCACCGCTCGTCGCATTCTGCCGTCGTCGGACTAAGAGTCAGCTCATCCAGGTCGGCGCGCGCGGTTGCGGGGCAGCGCTCACCGGGCGCACTTGCACCGGCACCTCGGCGTGCGTTTCGCCATCGAGCCCCACGCGCATCGTGTAACGGCCGGCGACGTCGAGCGGCAGATCCAGCTGCGCGATGAGAGGGAAGTCCATTTCGGTCACGGCGGTGGGAGGCGTGGCGACGCCGAGCTCTCCGTCGCTGCTCCAGAGCTCCGAGCCGCTCGGGCTGACCCACTGCAACGAAACACGATGTGGACCGGCATCCGAAGGCGAACCCTTGAGGTGCACCACCAGCGTTGCGCGCGGGTGCAGCGCGGGCAGCGACGCCACCTGAAGCGCATCGAATACGCCGAGGATGTTCAACTTGCCCTCTTGCGAGAGATTGGCTGCGTCGGCGAAAACCGCGAATGAGACGTGCATGGCGAATAGTACATCGCGCGCCCGTGTTTGAAACAGGATGACGCACGCCTAGCTTTTGTGCACCGGCGGCGCGATGCGCGGCACCGGACTCACTCCGCTATCCGTTTTTCCCCGCTTCTCACCGCATGGCGTCGTCTCTCTATGTAACGGCGGATCATCCGGCCCAGCCGGTTCCGTCCGGCCTCTCCGTCACCGACCTGCTGCTGCTCTGTATGTCCCTCATCTGGGGACTGAACTTCATCGTGGTGAAGTTCGCGACAGGGATTCTGCCTCCGCTGGCGTTCAACAGCACGCGCATCCTCATCGCGCTCGCGGTGCTGTGGACCATCATCGGTGTGCGCGGTACGCCGCTCCCTCCGCGCCGCCACGTCATCGCGTTGGTCGCGCTCGGCATGCTGGGCAACGGCCTCTATCAGATCCTCTGGGTCGAGGGCATGGCGCGCACGCGCGCCAGCGACGCCGCGCTCCTCGTGGCCGCGGCGCCGGCGTTCATCGAGATCATCGGATGGTTGCGCGGTCACGAGCGTATCGGCGGCCGCGGCATGCTTGGCATCGCCCTTTCGATTGCCGGCATCGGCCTCGTCGTCTCCGGTGGACGCGGAGCGTCGCGGCACGACGCCACGCTGCTCGGAAACGCCCTCATCCTCGCCTCGGCGCTCTGTTGGTCCGTGTATTCGGTCTATCTGAAGCCATACACGGTGCACGTGGACGGTCTCACCATCTCGGCGGTGACGATGACCGGTGGCATCTCCGCCATGCTCGTCGTCGCGGCGCCTTCGCTGATGAAGACGGATTGGAGCACCATCAGCACCGTAGGCTGGGGCGCCATTGCGTACAGCAGCATCATGGCGCTCGTCATCGCGTATCTGTTCTGGTATCGCGGCATTCGCGTCCTCGGCCCCACGCGCGCCGCGATGTACTCGAACCTGCAACCCTTGTTCGCCATCGCGGCGGCGTGGGCATTTCTGTCGGAGACGCCGCGCGCGCCGCAGCTTGCCGGCGGCGCGTGCATCGTGGGTGGATTGCTGCTCACACGTCTTCCGGGGCGCGACGCCGTCGTAGCCGTCGAATGAAAGTCGTTCTGTTCGACATCGACGGGACGCTGCTGTGGACCGCAGGCGCCGCTTTGCGCGCCGTGCATCGCGCCATTCGCGAGACATACGGAACGGCTCCGGCAGAGGGGGTTCGCTTCGACGGAAAGACCGACCCGCAGATCGTGCGGGAGCTCACGAGACCCGTAGGAATTGCCGAGGACGTCATCGAGCAACGCCTTGATGACGCCATCGCGCGGTACGTGACGCTGCTTCAGGACGAGCTCGCGGGCGTGGACCTCAAAGGGCACACGTATCCGGGCGTCGCCGCGCTGCTGGATGCGCTCGACGATCGCGACGACGTCGTACTGGGCCTCCTTACGGGCAACGTGCGCGAGGGCGCAATGGCGAAGCTTGCCGCAGTTGGGATCGCGCACCATCGCTTTCGCGTAGGGGCTTTTGGCTCGGATCACGCCTCGCGCCCGGAGCTGCCGGCCATCGCACGGACTCGGGCGGAGGCGATGCTCGGACATCCCGTGGAGGGAAGGGACTTCATCGTCATCGGCGACACGCCAGCCGACATGGGCTGCGGCCGCGGCATCGGCGCGCGGGCCATCGGAGTTGCGACGGGGCGGTATTCGGTGGATGATCTTCGCGCGTGCAATCCCGCCGCAGTGTTCGCGGACCTCTCGGACACGCCGGCGGTCATGCGCGCCATTCTGGAGGAGTGACGTGCTCGAGGTCGAGCTGAAGAGCGTCGTCGACGACACGGCAGTCCGCCGCGCGGCCATCGAGCGCGCGGGCGGTGTTCTCGTCTTCGAGGGACGTCTCGAGGACCGCCGGTACGACTTCGACGACCGCTCGCTCACGATGCGCGATCACGTGCTGCGCGTCCGCATCTACCGAGACGAGCACTCCGCGCGCGCGCAGTTGGACTGGAAGGGCCCGACCCGCCGGGCCGAGGGCTACAAGCTCCGTGAAGAGATCGAAGCGCGGGTCAGCGACGCCGACGCGCTCGTTGCCATTCTCGAGCGGCTCGGCTTTCGCGTCACCATCGAGATCGATCGCGACATCGCGCAATACGAGCTCCATGGTGCCATGGTGCGATTCGAACACTATCCGCGCATGGATGACCTGGTGGAAGTGGAAGGCACGCCGGAGCAGATCGAGCGAGCCATCGCAGCGCTCGGCCTGCCTCGCGAGGGCTTTTCGACCGACCGCCTGCCGGACTTTGCGCTTCGGTACAGGGAGCGTACCGGTGTCCCTGCCGCGCTTTCCTTTCTCGTCCTTGCCGGCGACGCCGCGTACGACGACTCGAATGCCTGAGGCTCGGCGACTTCCGGAGCTGGCGCGCTCGCTGCGGACGCTCGGTAGATCGGGTGACTCATGCAGCGAGGACGCTCACACGGCGATCTTCACGCCGCTCCTGGCGGCGAGAGCACGCGCCGAGGAATTACCGGCGGAGCGAATGCATGAGGCGTTCGTCGGCCACGTGCTTCTCGCACGCATCGAGGAGCGAGTGGCCGAACTCGCATCGCGCGGCATCGCAGTTCCCGCGCGCGGCCGCGCCATGTCGGCGCGCGCTCACGAGAGCATCGAACCCGTGCGTCGCCAACTTCTGGCGCTGGACGACGCAAGCACCACCGACCTGGTAGCAGAGGAAGCCTGGTCCACATGGGTCGCGCAGTTGCGCGACGTATTCATTGCCGCGGACCAGAGTTGCCGCGCGCTCGCCGTGGTATTGGCGGACCGGCCACAGGGCGCGCCCCGTGTCGGGCGTCGACTCGCGTGATCGTCGGCATCGGCATCGATCTCGTGGAGGTAGAGCGGATGCGCCGTCTGCTCGATGCGAAGGGTGATCGCGCCCTGGAACGGATGTTTACAATCGGCGAGCGCGAGTATGCCTGCACTCATCCGGAACCGGTGAGACAGCTCGCCGCACGTGTGGCCGCGAAAGAGGCGGCCTTCAAGGCGCTGTCGGGAAACGATCTCGCCCGCGGCATCGGGTGGCGAGAGCTCGAGGTGGTGTCTCGACACGCGCAGGCCCCGTTGCTCGTCCTGCATGGAAGGGCGCAGGAGCGAGTGGCCGAATTGGCGGTGACTCGCGTTCACCTGTCCCTCACGCACACCGAGCACATGGCCGCAGCCTACGTCATCGCGGAGCGGCTTTGAGAGCCGCGGGGTTGTGGCAAGGCCGCTCGAATCCCGATATATTTGCTCGGCAATGACGCTCTCCAGGATCCGCAAACAGATTGCGCTGCTCGGCGCCTGTTGTCTTGCCGTTTCCGCCGCCCGCGCCCAGGAACACCCGGCGCGCCGAGTGGCCAACATCGTCAGCGTTGCCGTGGAGGAGTATGGCAAGGCGGTGGACGCGCAAGGCAAGCTCATCAGTGCGCAGGAATATCAGGAAACCAATGATTTTCTGACCGATGCTCGACGCGCCGCCGAACGATTGTCCGGCGACAACGCGGCGGCGGCGCGCGCGCTGCTGGATTCGGTTGCTGCTGCCGTGCGCGAAAAGCGGCCCCCAGCGGTGCTCGACTCGCTCGAGAAGCGGTTTGCCGCGGTGCTCGGCAAGGAGGCGCAGCTCGAGCTTCCCGCGCAGCCGCTCGACTTGGCGGAAGGACGCACCATCTACGAGCGCAGTTGCGCAAGCTGTCATGGCATGCAGGGCTTGGGAGACGGACCCGCTGGTCGCGCGCTGACGCCACCGCCTCCCGCCATCGGGTCGGCCTCTCCGATGCACGGCGTTTCGCCGGCGCTGATGTACCGCGTGGTTTCCGTCGGTGTCGCAGGCACGCCGATGGCCGGTTTCGGTGCGTCGCTCACACCGATTCAGCGCTGGAACGTAGTCACGTACGTGACGTCGCTTCGGGCGACGCATGCGCAGCGGCTCGAGGGTGAGGGCTTGTTCACTCAACGATGCACGGGATGTCATGGCATCGTCGGCGCCGGTGACGGTCCGCTCGCGCGCTCGCTCACCAAGCTGCCGCCGGAGATCGGAGGCGTGGCGTTTCAGGTAGAGCGCAGCGACGAGCAGCTTTCAGCGGTGGTGCGCGACGGTGTTCCGGGCTCCGCGATGCCGCCATCGAAGGATCTGTCCGATGCGCAGGTGGCGAGCATGGTTGCGTATCTGCGCACGCTTCCGATGAAGGATCGCAACGCGCAGGCGCTCGCAACCACGGGTGACAGCGCGAGCGTCACGACGGCTCGGCGCACGGTCCTCTCGCTGCTCGAGCAGGCACTGGGCCAGGTGCGGAGCGGCCACCAGGGCGATGCCCTCGACAAGGCGTTCGACGCGTACATCGCCTTCGAGCCGCTGGAGACGACGGCGCGCGCCAAGAATCCCGGCCTCGTGTCGACGATGGAGCGCCTGTTCGCCGAGTTCAAGACGGCGGTGCGAGGCAATGACCTCAGGCAGGCGGAACACGTGCGCGATGCGATCGAGGCCACGATGCCCGAGATCGTCGCGCTGACCGCGCCCGCCGGCAGTGGCGTCGAAGCGTTCTGGCAATCGTTCCTCATCATTCTCCGCGAAGGCTTCGAGGCCATCCTGGTCGTGGGAGCCATCGTCGCGATTCTGATCAAGACGGGACATCGCGAGCGACTGCGCAGCATCTGGCTCGGCGTCGCCTATGCGCTCGCGGCGAGCGCTGCGACTGCGGTCGTCCTCAAGACGGTGCTCGCGGCCATGCCGGCGAGCCGCGAGATCATCGAGGGGACGACGCTGCTCGTCGCGGTTGCGGTGCTCTTCTCCGTGAGCTACTGGCTCATCTCGAAGGTCGAGGCGGCCAAGTGGCAGCAGTTCATCAAGGAGAAGGTGAGTGCAGCGCTCGAGCAGGGCGGTGGCAGCGCTCTCACGTTCGTAGCGTTCCTCGCCGTGTATCGCGAGGGCGCTGAGACGGCGCTCTTTTACCAGGCGCTCTTCAACGAGGGGCCGAACGTCGCCCTGCCGCTCTCGCTCGGCATCCTGGCGGGATTCGCGGTGTTGGCGGTGGTCTTCGTCGGGATCTACCGCTTCGGCGTGCGCATTCGCATGCGGCTGTTCTTCGGCGTCACGAGCGTGCTGCTCTACTACATGGCGTTCGTGTTCACCGGAAAGGGCGTCCGCGAGCTTCAGGAGGGCAATGCGATTCCGCTGTCGGCAATTCCTGGCTTCCCGAGCGTGGAGTGGCTCGGCCTCTTTCCGACGTGGCAGGGGATTGCGGCGCAGTTCGCTCTGCTGGTGCTGTTTGCTTTCGCGGTGCTGAAGACCTTCTGGCCTCGGCGCGCCGTCGCGCTACCGATGGTGATCCCGCCCACGCCTCCGGCGCGCGTGAGCGCGGAGCTGGCGGAAATCCGTGCGGAAAACGAAGTGCTGAAGCGTCGGCTGGCCGCGCTCGAGGAAGCCGTAGGAAAGGAAACAGCCGGCGGCTAAGCGCCGGCGCCGCGTCAGGTGGTGACCAGCCCGGGAATAGGGTGTGAGGCGAACGCGTTGAGGTCGAGTGGCGCGCGGTCTCCCCGCTCCAGGTGAAAGAGTCCAGCGCGCGCGATCATCGCGGCATTATCCGTGGCCAGACGCGCGCTGGGCGCATACACCGTCGCGCCAGCGCGGCCCATGCGCGTCTGCATTGCGGCGACCAGCGTCCTGTTTCCTGCAACTCCGCCGCCGAGCACGATGCGCGTGCGGCCGAATTCCTTCGCCGCGCGCCACGTCTTCTCCACGAGCGTCTCGATGAGCGCATCATGGAAGCCGCGCGCGATATCGGCGAAATCGTCCGGCGTGGCAGCGCGAACGGCGTGAAGGACCGCCGTCTTCAATCCGCTGAATGAGACGTCGTAGTAATCATCGTCGCCGGGCTGCTGATTGCGGCGAAGCATCGGTCTCGCGAATCGAAATCGATCGGGATTTCCTGAACGCGCGAGCGACTCCACGTGTGGGCCACCGGGATACGGCAGCCCCAGCAGCTTGGCCACCTTGTCGAATGCTTCGCCCGCCGCGTCGTCCCGCGTGCGGCCGAGCAGCCGATAGCGTCCCCATGCTTCGACGTCCAGGAGCAGCGTGTGTCCGCCAGACACCAGCAGGCCGGTAAAGGGCGGAACAGCGTCCGAGTGCTCGAGCGCCGTCGCAAAGAGATGTCCCTCCATGTGATGCACGCCGACAGCCGGAATCCCGCGCCCGAACGCGAGCGACTTGGCAAAGCTCACACCCACGAGCAGCGCGCCGACGAGGCCCGGTGTATTGGTCACTGCTACGGCGTCGATGTCCGCCAGCGTTGCGCCGGCGTCGTCGAGCGCGCGTTGCACCACTGGCACGATGGCCGTGAGATGCTGGCGCGACGCAATCTCGGGCACGACACCGCCGAATACGCGGTGAACGTCCTGCGAAAGAATCACGAGCGACTCCGTGCGCACGTCGTCGCCGGAACCGGAGAGCACGGCGGCGGACGTCTCGTCGCACGATGTCTCGATGCCGAGGATTCGTGTCACAGCCGATCAACCACAGAGAGACGCGGCAAGTTAACCACAGAGAGCACAGAGGGCACAGAGAACATCGCACGACGCATGGCTGTCGCACCGCAGTTCATTCAAAAGCTCTTCTGTTTTCGTTCTTCTCTTCCGCATTTCAAAACTCTGTGTTCTCTGTGTTCTCTGTGGTTCATTCGAGCCTTTCCCGCTCTTCTGCTATTGCGGAACCTCCGTGCGGGCGCAGGTCGTGCACGCGGACCTCGCTCGACGTGTCTCGAGACGGACGCTCACGATGACCCACAGCACGATCGCCAGGGCCAGCGCCGTCACCTTGAGGCCGATCCTGTCGGTCAACGCCACAGTCAGCGCGACGCGGTGGAGTCGCCGAGCAGCTCGCGGACCAGCGCGCGGTTCTCCGGAGAGCTCCAATCCGCGGCGCCGATGAACTTCTTGCGAATGGTGCCCTCGCGCCCGATCACGAACGTCTCCGGATAACCGGTGATCTGATAGCTCGCCGCCACGGATTTATCCGGATCGTGCAGTATCTCGAACGTGAGTCCGAGCTCCTTTGCGAAGTCCCGTACGGCCTGCTTCGCGGACGCCGGATCGACACTGATGGCGACGACCTGGAGCCCGGCCGGTCCGAACTCGCGATACAGCCGTTCGATGCTCGGCATCTCCACGCGACATGGCTCGCACCACGTGGCCCATACGTTCACGAGAAGAACGCGTCCCTTGTACTCGGCCAGCGTCTTCGTTCGCGGCGTGGCGTCGACAGTGACCGCTCTGAAATCAGGCGCCGCGGAACCGACCGAGACAGGGAACAGTTCGTCCCCGAGAAAGTGTGTGGCCGCCGCGAGCGTGAGGCCGAGAAACGCGACGATGGCCGCGACGATGAGCCACTGCTGGCGTGCGGTCATCCGGAAGCCTCACACCCGCCGGGCGCACTGTGCCCGCAACGCACCGACCTCGGCGCGCGGATCCGGTGCGGAGAAGATGGCGTTGCCGGCCACGAACGTATCGGCGCCCGCCTCCCAACATTCAGCGATGGTGTCGCGGTTGATACCTCCGTCCACCTCGAGCGCCGCCGCGCTGCGTGCGCCGTCGAGCATGCGTCGCGCGCGCGAGATTCGGGCGATCGACTGGGAAATGAAGCTCTGTCCGCCGAAGCCAGGGTTCACGGACATCACAAGCAGCAGATCGAGGCATTCGAGTACGTCTTCGACGACGTTGAGCGGCGTCGAAGGATTGAGCGCTACTCCGGCGAGGCATCCGAGCTCGCGAATGCGCGTGAGCTGCCGCTGAAGGTGCGGAGACACTTCTGCGTGAATGGTGAGTCCGCTCGCTCCTGCCGCCGCGAAGTCGTCGAAGTAGCGTTCCGGTTCGACCACCATGAGATGCACGTCGAGCGGCAACGAGGTGCGCCGGCGGAGCGTTTCGATGACCTTGGCGCCGAAGGTGAGGTTCGGCACGAAGCGGCCGTCCATCACGTCCACGTGGATCGAGTCGGCCCCCGCCGCCTCCAGCATGGCGACTTCCTCCGCCAGCCGGCCGAAGTCCGCGCTCAGAATGGATGGCGCAATGCGAATGCGCGTCACGGCGATGCGTCTCCCGCCACTCGCAGCGTGACCGAGCCTCGGGGCACGAGCGTCGCCCCTGCAACGGGAGTCTGGCCGACCACCGTTCCCTTCGGGGCCGTCGCCATCGGATCGTAGGCCACCTGCACGTCCCGCACTCCGAGTTGTGTCAACGTCTGCCTCGCGCTCTCGACGTCGCGGTCCATGAGGTTTGGCATCTGAATGGCCGCGGTTCCGCCACTCAACACGATATTCACGGTGCTCGGCACACCCACCTGCGTTCCTGCTGGCGGTCGCGTGGCGATGACGGAGCCGCGCGGAGCATTGCTCGGTGACTCGGTGGCGTCGCCGACGTCGAAGCCGGCGCGCTCGAGCATCGCCTGCGCCTCGGTCTTCGTCAGCCCGGTGACGGTCGGTACGGCGACGATGCGCTGGCCTCCGCTCACCACGAGGGTCACCGGATTGCCGACGCCCTCGCGCGCGCCGGGTGGAGGCGACTGCTCGAGCACCGTCAGCTTCGGCGCGGTGCTGTTGTAGCGCATCTCGCCCTGTTCTCCCTTGAAGCCGGCTTGCGCGAGCCGCTGCACCGCCTCGTCGTACATGAGTCCCGTGACGTTGGGAACTTTTACGTCGCGCGGAACGACGCCGGCGGGAAACACCGCGAACGCGACGACGAGATAGGCGAGCGAGAAACCGCCGACGAGCGCCGTGAGATAGACCAGTGATCCTCTGACGCGAGTCCGCCAGGTCATGCGGCGGTCTCGAGCCGCGAGCGGCGGAGGCGTGCCGCAAACGCGCCGTCGGTAGCGTGACGGTGCGGCAGCACCCGCAGGAGTCCACCGTCGAGCACGTCCGCGGGCACCACTCCATGCGGCGGCGGCTCCAGCGTCCAGCCAGCATGATCGGTCAGGAACCGCTCGATCTGCTCGTCATTCTCTTCCGTCTCGAGCGAGCAGGTGCTGTAGATGAGAAGTCCCCCCGGGCGCACGACACTTGCCGCCTCGCGGAGGATCGACCGCTGGAGCGCCGGCAGCACGGAGAGGTCGCTCACCTTCAGGCGCCAGCGCGCATCGGGATGTCGACGAAACGTCCCGGTGCCAGTGCAGGGGACGTCGATCAGCACGGCATCCATGTCGCGCAGCGGTGGGGCCGTTGCATCGGCGACGACGGCGTACACGTTGGTGGCGTCGAGACGACGCACGTTCTCTCGAACGCGCTTGATGCGCTCCTGGGAGAGATCGCTCGCTATCACCGTGCCCGCGGAACGCGCCAGCTCGAGGGCCTTGCCCCCCGGTGCGGCGCAGAGATCGGCCACGACGCTCCCCGTTGCCACGCAGGCGTACCGCGTCACGAGTGTGGACGCTGGATCCTGTAGATGGAAGAATCCCTGTTTGAATGCCCCAAGCTCCGTCAGCGACGTCACGCCACCCTTGAGTACCACGCTGTCCGGGACCAGCGGGACTTCCGCGGTCTCCACGCCAGCCGACTCCAGCATCGCCTCGAGCTGCTCGCGCACGATGTGATACGGTCGCGCGACGAGCGGTGCCTCGGTGTTGTTGGCCGCGAGCAACGCGCGTGTGTCGGCTTCGCCAAACCGTTGAAGCCAGCGTTCCACGATCCATCGCGGATGCGAAAACTCCAGAGCGAGTGCGTCCACGATGTTCGGCGGCGTGGCGACCGCCAGTGCATCGCGTTCGCGATCGACGCGGCGAAGCACCGCATTCGCGAGCTTGCTCGCGCCGATCCCGTGGCGGCGCTTCACGAGCTCCACCGTCTGCGCAATGGCCGCGTACGCGGGCACGCTGCCCATGAACAGCAGTTGATGCGTGCCCAGCCGCAGGAGATCGGAGACGTCGGCATCGAGACGCGAGGGGCCGCCGCGCACTCGGTCGGCCAGCACCGCATCGATCCAGCTCCGGTGACGGAGCATGCCATACACCAGCTCACGGGTCCAGCGGCGATCGCGCGCTTCGAGCGCGGCCGTTCTGCGGTCGAAGCTGCCGTCGAGCAGCGCACCGGCGCGAAGGTCCGCACAGATCGCCGCAGCGGCGATCCGCGCGTCAGTGACCCCTGCGTGCTGGGTCGAGGTGACCGGGCGTCCTTCCGTCGTCGCCATAGGCGGAAAGATAGTCGTTCGCGGCCTCCTCGGCATTCGGCGCATCCCAGATTCCGCGAATGACCGCTACGCCGTATGCACCGGCTTCGAGGAGCGACGGCGCGTGCTCCACACGCACGCCGCCGATGGCAATGATGGGAAGCGCCGTCGCTCGAGCGAGCGATCTCACCCACTCCACGCCGCGCGGAAGCTCCAGACCGTTCGCGAGGGTGGCGAACACATGTCCGGCCACGAGCCAGTCAGCGCCGGCGGCTTCGGCTGAACGTCCATCGTTGACGTCGTGCACGCTTGCCCCGATCGCGAGGTCGGGGGCAATGCGACGAGCGTCTCCCGCCGCGAGCGAGTTGCTGGTGAGCTGCGCGGCGCGGGCGCCGGAAAGCAGCGCGATGTCGACGCGGTCGTTCACCACCAGCCACCCTCCCGTAAGACCCTGTGCAGCGGCGAGGCCCTCGGCCAATGCCTGGAAGCGCGCCCCGTTGAGCCGGTGCGCGCGAAGATGCAGGGCGCCTCGGTTGCCAAGCGCACGCATCACCGCGCATGCGACGTCGATGAAGTCCGGTCTCGAGACCACTTCATCGTTCGTCACAGCGTGTACGATGGGCACATCGGAGGAGGGTCCGATTCTCCCGACCACGTCGCCGGCACTCATGCCGACCCTACGAAGCGGGCTCTCCAATGGTGTCGAACGTGTCACCCGGAGCGACCGCGCGACCGCGAGCCCACTCCACCGGCGCGAGCCGCTTCCCGCCGGCCGGCTGCACGGCGGCCACACGCACGGCACCGCCGCCGCATGCGACCAGCAGTCCGACGTCATCCACCGCGAGCACCTCGCCTGCGTGATGCAACGTCCCGCGGGGCGCGACACGTGCGCCGAAGAGCTTCACCTCGACGCCTCGCAGCGTGGTCCATGCGCCAGGGCGTGGATCGTATGCGCGAACGTGCCGCGCCACCTCGTGCGCCGAACGGGTCCAGTCCACCTGTGCGGACGCGCGCGTGATCTTCGGCGCATACGTCGCGCGACTGTGATCCTGTGGCGTGGGCGTCGCCGCGCCCATCTCGAGCAGTGCCAGCGCCTCGATGAGAGCCAGGGCACCGAGCTCGCTCAGCCGCAGCGAGAGCTCGAGCGCGGTCTCGTCCTCGAGAATCGGCGTGCGCATCGAATGAATCACGGGCCCCGCGTCGAGCTCGCGAACCATCTGCATGATGGAGATGCCGGTCTCGCCGAAGCCTTCGTGGATGGCGGTCTGAATCGGTGCGGCGCCCCGCAGCAACGGAAGCAGCGATGCATGGATGTTCAGCGTGCCCAGTGGTGGCAATGCAATCACGGCGTCCGGAAGCAGATGCCCGTACGCGACGACGACGCTCAGGTCCGGAGTCAGCGCGGCGATCTGTGCGAGAAAATCCTCACCGCGTGGGCGCTCGGGCTGAAGCACCGGAATACCCTCCGCGACGGCGACCTCCTTGACTGCCGGAGCCTTTACCGAGGATCGCGTGCGGCCGACGGGCTTGTCGGGCTGCGTGACCACGCCGACGACGTCGAATCCTTCGCCGATGAGCGCGCGCAGGGGCGCGGTCGCGAACTCCGGGGTGCCCCAGAAGAGTACGCGCACCTACAACTCCTCCTCCGGATGCCCGTGCTCGTCCCGGTCCTCTGGGGTCTCGAGCGCCACGCGCCGGATGAAGCCGGGATACTCGTCGGCCGAGAGCTTCCACTTGGCCAGCGCGGCCGCGCGCTTGAGGACGCTCAGGTAGTCGAGAAACAGTTTGCCGTCGAGGTGGTCGATCTCGTGCTGAAGACAGCGCGCGAGCAGTTCCGTTGCCTCGCGCTCGAACGGTTGCCCGTCGCGTCCAATCGCGTGTACGACCACGGACTTGGGCCGCTCCACGTCCGCATAGATGTCGGGAATCGAGAGGCAGCCTTCCTCGCCCTTGGCCGTCGACGATGACGCCTGGACCACTTCGGGATTGATGACCACGAATGGATCGTCACCGAGGTCGATGACGGCGACCCGCTCGCTGCGACCCACCTGCGGCGCGGCCAGACCGATGCCGCGCGCATGGTACATCGTCTCGAACATGTCGTCGATCAGCCGCCGTACATCGTCCGTGATCGTGGCGACGGGCGTCGTCGCCTGGCGAAGAATGGGGTCGCCCAGGACCCGGATATCGAGGATGCTCACGCGGGGGTTATTCGCGCGACGCCGGGCCGGTGCTGACGCCCAGGATCTTCACGATGCGGCCGCGCTCAACGATCAGGCGCGACTCCGCTGACTTGATGGTGATCTGATCTTCCATCGGCCGCGAGGTGGCTCCCTCTCCCGACGCGACTTCCTTCACATGAACGACTTCGCCGATGATGCCGCCCGCGGTGACAATCTGATCGCCGCGCTTGATCTTCGACAATGCATCCTCGTGCTTCCGCTTCTGCTGCTGCTGCGGACGAATGAGCAGGAAGTAGAAGATGCCGAAGATGGCGGCGAGCTGAAGGAGAAAGGGCGTGAAGCTCGAGAGGCCGCCCGCCTGGAGGGCGAGGAGCGCGAACAGCGGGCCGATATGCGTCATACGGTTGGTGCGGTGCGTGAGTGGTAACGGAGCAACCAGTCGGTGCTCCAGCGCTCGAAGCTGCCGTCGAGTATCGCGCTGCGCGCGTCCCGCATCAGCGTCACGAGGAAATGTACATTGTGCAGGGAAAGGAGGCGCAGCCCCAGGATCTCGTCCGCCAGAAACAGGTGGCGGACATAAGCACGCGTGAACCGGGTGCACGCGGCGCACGTGCACTCCGGATCGAGCGGCTGCGTGCTCGCGCGGAACTCCGCGCGTTTGATGTTGAGCCGGCCGTCCCGCGTAAAGACCGCGCCGTTGCGCCCCATGCGCGTGGGCGCCACGCAGTCGAAGAGATCCACCCCGCGCCGCACGCCCTCAACGAGGTCTTCGGGAAACCCGACGCCCATCAGATAGCGCGGACGATCTGCCGGCAGAACCTCGTGCAGGTCCTCGAGAATGCGGTACATGTCGGGCTTGGCCTCGCCGACCGACAGCCCGCCGATGCCGACGCCTTTCCAGTCTCCCTGATCTCGGATAGCTGCCGCCGCCTCTCTGCGCAGCCCGGTGTGAATGCCACCTTGCACGATGGGGAAGAGCGCCTGCGGATGACGACCGGGAAGCGGCTCGTCGGCGATGAGACGCTCGAACTCCGCGCGACAGCGCGCCAGCCACCGCAGACTGCGCTCGCTCGCGTCGCGCGCAACGGCGGGCTCGCTCTGCCCCGGAATGACGTGATCGAACTGCATGATCACGTCGGCACCGAGGTTTCGCTCGATGCGCATCACCCCCTCGGGCGTGAAGCGCCGGCGCGACCCATCGAGGTGACTGCGAAACTCCACGCCATCCTCGTCCACCGTCCGCAGCGTGGCGAGGGAGAAAACCTGAAAGCCTCCCGAGTCGGTGAGAATCGGGCCGTCCCACTGCATGAACGCGTGGAGGCCGCCAAGGTCCCGGACCAGCTCGTCGCCCGGGCGGAGATGCAGGTGATACGCATTCGCGAGAATCATCTGCGCGTCCATCGCACGCAGGTCGTCGGGATCCAACGCCTTGACGGTGGCGAGCGTGCCGACGGCCATGAATGCAGGCGACTCCACGACGCCATGCGGCGTGGCAAACCGCGCGGCCCTGGCCGCACCAACCGTGCGCTCGAGCGTGAATGTGAAGCTCATGGGCTCAGACGATGGCCATGGCGTCGCCGTATGAATAGAAGCGATACCGCTCCTCGATCGCCTGGCGATAGGCGCGCATCGTCAGCTCGTAACCCGCGAATGCCGCAACCAGCATGATGAGCGTGGAGCGGGGCAGGTGGAAGTTCGTGATCATTGCGTCCACGGCGCGCGGCGGCTCGGGTGGGCGAATGAAAATCCGCGTCTCTCCGCTGCCCGCCACCACCGTGCCCGACGATGCCGCACTCTCCAACGTCCGCACCGTGGTGGAGCCCACGCCCCACACGCGATGGTCTTTGGCACGCGTTTCCGCCCACGCTGCCGCCGTCTCGGGCGGAATCGTGTAGCGCTCCTCGTGCATCACGTGCTGCGCCGGATCATCCACCTCCACCGGCTTGAACGTCCCCGCACCGACATGCAACACCACCTCGGCACGCTTTACTCCCCGAGCGTCCAATGCGCCTAACAGCTCTGGCGTGAAATGCAGTCCGGCGGTTGGCGCGGCGACCGAGCCTGCTTCACGGGCAAACACCGTCTGATACCGCTCGGAGTCGGACGCCTCGTCGGCACGCTCGATGTACGGTGGCAGAGGAACGTGCCCAAACCGCTCGATGGCGATGTCTAGCGGCACGTCGGCGACGAGCCGCACGATGCGAGTGCGTCTGTCGGTCACCTCGAGCACTTCCGCGCTGAAGCCGGCCGCAATCTCCACGACGCGGCCGGGCTTGAGCTTTCCGCCCGGCGACACCAACGCCTCGTATCGGTCGTCGCCAAGGGGTGCCAGCAGGAAGATCTCCGCCGGCGCGCCCGATCCCGCGCGTCGGCCCAGGAGACGCGCGCGCACCACGCGCGATCGGTTGACGACGAGCAGGTCGCCCGGATCCAGCAGCGACGGCAGATCGTTGAACTGGCGGTGCGCGATGGCCTGGCGCGCGCGATCCACAACCATCAGCCGGCTCGCATCACGCCGCGCAAGCGGCGCTTGCGCGATGAGATCGTGCGGAAGGGTGAAGTCGTAGTCGGAGGTCGCGAGGCCGCGCATGTCGGCCGTCAGAACAGCGCCACCTGCTCCGCGGCGGGCGGCGCGAACCCGAAATGCCGATAGGCAATGGCCGTCGCCACGCGGCCGCGTGGCGTGCGCTGGAGAAATCCCTGCTGCACGAGAAACGGCTCGTACACCTCTTCGAGCGTGGAGGCGTCCTCACCCACCGCGGCGCTGATTGTCGCCACACCCACCGGCCCGCCGTCGAACTTCTCGATGATCACCTTGAGAATTCGGGCGTCCATGTCGTCGAGACCGAACGAATCCACGTCGAGCATCTCGAGTGCCGCGCGCGCCACGTCGGCCGTGATGACGCCATCCGCACGCACCTGTGCATAGTCGCGCACGCGACGCAGCAGCCGGTTGGCGACGCGTGGCGTACCGCGCGAGCGCTTTGCGATTTCACGGGCGCCGGCCGAGTCCATGTCCACCTTCAGCACTGCTGCCGTGCGGTGCGCGATCAGCTCGAGGTCCTCGGCAGAATAGAAGTTGAGCCGCTGCTCGATGCCGAAGCGTGCGCGCATGGGCGGCGTGAGCATGCCGAACCGAGTCGTCGCACCGATGAGCGTGAAGCGCTCGATCGGCATCGTGATCGTCTGCGCCTTGGGTCCTTCGCCGAGCCGGATGTCGATTCGGTAGTCCTCCATGGCGGGATAGAGGAACTCCTCGATGACCGGACGCAGCCGATGGATCTCGTCGATGAAGAGGATGTCCTTTTCGCGCAGGTTGGTCAGCGTCCCCACGAGATCGCCCGGCTTTTCGAGCGCAGGCCCGGACGTCGACCGAATGTTGACCCGAAGCTCACGCGCGATGAGGTCCGCGAGCGTCGTCTTGCCAAGCCCTGGCGGACCATAGAAGATCGCATGATCCAGTGGCTCGTCGCGTGCGACGGCAGCATCGATCGCCAGGCGCAGGTTGTCCTTCACTTTCTGCTGCCCGATGAACTCCTCCAGCCGTTGCGGACGGAGGGAGAGCTCAACGAGCGACTCGTCCGACAGGACTTCCGGCGTGGTGATCTCTGGGCGGGACATTGCTCCTACTCTACTCACGGAAGCGACGCTCGGCCAAGGATTTGGCCGACGCCAATATTGCCGAAGGAACACCGAAGCGCCAGCTGTGAAGAAAGACGCATGCGTTCGTCCTACGACAGACCCTTACCCGACTCAGCAATGCGCAGACTGATGCCAGTCGCTCCACGCCGGCTCCGCTTTCGAACGCCAGTGCTCCTCGCGACCGCCGCGGCGGGCGCGCTGGGTGGGTGCACGATTCCCACTGACGCACCGGTGACGGACACACGGTGGGTCGTCCCCGCGCAGACGACGCGCATCGCCGTCGACAAATATCTGCCGAGCGGCGTGACCGTCGCGCCTGACAGCAGCGGGTTTCTCGTATCGGTGCCGGGCGCCACGGTCACGCGCACGCTTGGGCAGGACTGCGCGCAATGCACAGCCGCCAATGGTCTCACGGCGCCGAAGCCCGCGTTCGTCGGCTCCGCGAGCATAAGCACGAGCGTGCCAACGGACATCGTGTCGGCGACGATCACCGGCGGGGCGCTCTCGATCACCGTGCAGAACAACTACACCTTCGATCCGCTGCGTCCCAGTCCGTCCAACGGAGTTTACGGCTACGCAGTCATCATCGCGTCCAACGGCAACACCGTCATCGGAAAAGATTCGATCAACGGTGCCACCACCGCGATGCCCAGTGGAGGCACGTTGTCCCGCACCATCCCGCTGTCGGGCACGGTCACGGGATCGTCCCCCGTCACCATCTCCGTGACGATCAATTCGCCCGCCGGCGATCCGGTGCTCATCGACGCCTCGCGCACCATCAGCGTGTCGGTGGCGGCGCAGAGCCTCAAGGTGGCGAGCGCGAACGTCGTCGTCGCAAACAAGTCGTTGACCTCGAGCTCCACCTTGAACTTCAAGGACATCGACCAGACGATCATCGATCACGTGCTCTCCGGCACGCTGCTCCTTACCATCTCCAATCCGTTCAACGCCACGGGCACGCTCACGGTGACCCTCACTCCCGAGGGTGGCGCACCCATTGTGCGCTCGATCCAGCTCCTGACGGGAACGTCGACACCGACGATCCCCTTCTCCCAGTCCGAGCTACAGAGCCTGCTCGGGCACGCGGTGACCGTGTCGTACTCCGGCACCGTGAATGCCACGTCGGGATCCGTCAACGTCTCGCCCAAGCAGGCCGTCGTCGTCCAGGCTCGCCTCGATCTCACCCTCGAACTCGGAACGCCAAAGCAATGACCATCCTTCGGACCTTGAGCGCCTCGACTGCGCTTGCGCTGATCGCTGGCACGGCTGGCGCGCAGATGCCGAGTGCGAGCGCCGCGGCGTTCGGCATGGCCGGCAATTACTCCGCGGCCGCGCGAGGCTACGACGCCCTCGCCTGGAATCCCGCTGGCCTCGGCCTCGATGGTGGCCCGGCATTCTCGCTCAACCTGCTTTCTGGCGGTGGCACCACGGGATTGGATCCGGTGAAGTTCAACGACATCGCCGATTACGGCGGCAAGATCATTCCGGCCAATGTGAAGGAGCAGTGGCTTCAGAAGATCGGCTCGGGCTCGGAGCGTGGGAGCGTGGACGGCAGTCTCTCCATACTCGCGCTCAGCATCGGCCGCATTGGTATTCAGGGCGGCATCGTGGCAACCGGAGATGCAAACCTCAATCAGGATGCGGCGGAGGCGTTGTTGTTCGGTAACGCGGGGCGCACCGGCACACCGCGATCGTTCAACTTTGCCGGCTCGAATGCGAACGGTTCGGTGTTCGCCGTCGGAGGCGCAGGGTTCGGCATTCCACTCTCTCACGGCGAGCACGGCGAACAGCTTTCGCTTGGCGTGGGTGGACACTACATCCGCGGCATCGGCGCCGCGCGCGCGGCGGACGCGGGCTCACGAGTCACACCGGACACGGTGAACGTACAGTTTCCGACCATCTACACGGACACCTCGCACATCGCGAACGCTGGAAGTGGCGTCGCAATGGATCTCGGCCTCGCCTACTCGAACGGCGCGACGACGTTCAGCGCGGCGGTGCGAAATGTCGTGAACACCTTCTCGTGGTCACCGAGCGCGTTCAAGTCGCGCGTGGGGACACTCACGTTCGATGGGACGACGCAGAAGTCCGATTTCAAGGAAGCGCCATACGAGAGCGCACCGGCGGCCATGCGCGCGGCGCTCGAGGCTGAAAAGTTCAAGCCGGAGGTCGCCGTCGGCATGGCGCATCGCACCGGATCGTTGCTGCTGGCGCTCGATGGCAGCGAACGCGTCGGCGACGGCATCGCCATCGGGCCGAAGATGCACGTCGGCGTCGGCGCAGAGTACACGGGACTCCCGCTTCTGTCGTTGCGCGCGGGAGCGGCGGCCGTGACGGACGGATTTCAGGCGGCGGGAGGACTTGGTATTCGCATTGGCTCGTATGAGCTGGGCGCGGCGGCATCCACGCGCTCGCGCACCAACGGTCAGGAGCTCGGACTGATGGTGTCGCTGTTGTCCATCAGGTAGCTACGTAGCGTTATCGAGCGAGGCGCGTCGGAATAGACGCGCCTCTTCTCGTTTCACACGGATGCGCGAACTGTGGCGAGCCGCTCGGCCGCGCGCTTGAGCGTATCGTACTTCTTGCAGAAGGCAAAGCGCACGAGCGACCGGCCCAGCGAGCGATCTGAATAGAAGCTGGAGCCCGGCACCGTCGCGACGCCGATCTCCTCCGTCATCCACTTTGCGAACGAGACGTCGTCCATGTCGCTCAGCGCCGAGAAGTCCGCCAGCACATAGTACGCTCCCTCCGGCTGGGAGTACGTGAAGCCCGCCTCGGTGAGTGCGTCGCAGAGCAGCGAGCGACGCCCGCGATAGTCGAGCGCCATGTGGTTGTAATAATCGGCATCGAAGTGCATGCCCACTGCGCCCGCGGCCTGAAGCGGCGCCGGTGCACCGACCGTGAGAAAGTCGTGCACCTTCCGAATTGCCTGCGTCTGCACAAACGGAGCCACCGCATAGCCCAGTCGCCAGCCCGTGCAGCTGTACGTCTTCGAGAGCCCCGAAATGGTGACGGTGCGCTCGCGCATGCCCGGCCACGTCGCCATCACGTGATGATCGCCGGCATATCGGATGTGCTCGTAGATCTCGTCGGTAATCACCCACACGTCGTGCTTGATGCACAGGTCGGCGATCATCGTCATCTCTGCACGTGTGAACACGCGTCCCGTGGGATTGTGCGGCGTGTTCAGGACGATGGCCTTCGTTCGCTTGGTGAAGGCCTTTGCGAGACGCTCGCCGTCGAGCGTCCAGTTTGGACGCTCCAGCGGCACGAACGTGGGGTGCGCGCCGGCGAGGATGGCGTCGGGCCCGTAGTTCTCGTAGAACGGCTCGATGATGATGACCTCGTCGCCGGGGTCGATCAGCGCGAGAAACACCGAGGCCATGGCCTCCGTGGCCCCGCACGTCACCGTGACCTCACGGTCGTGATCGACCTCCATGCCGTACCAGCGACGATACTTCTCGGCGATGGCGATGCGCAGCGCCGAGCTGCCCCAGGTGACCGCGTACTGGTTGATGTCCCCGTGAATCGCCGCGCACGCCGCTTCCTTCATCGGCTCCGGCATTGGGAAATCCGGAAACCCCTGCGCGAGGTTCACCGCCTCGTGCTGTTGCGCGATGCGCGTCATCTCGCGAATGACGGATTCCGTGAAGGACGACGTGCGGCGGGCAGCGAGCATGAGCGGCGATTCGTGGGTAGAGAGAGATCAGGGCGCGCCCGACGCGGGCACCATCAGATGAGCGTATGGCGTGCCCTTGAACATGACGAAGGGGCCGACACTCTTCGGATCGGATGGATACGAGTCGAGCTGCTTCGGGTCGGGGAGCAGCACCATCGTGTGGGCCGACGTGTTGACCCAGTCCGCGCCCGCGGCAGGCTTGCTGGCGAAGGGATCGCTGTTGCTCGCGTCTGACCCGCCGGCCAGCATGTAGGCGATCCCGATCTGCTTCGGAGCGGGCGTCTTCTTCGCCATCCACGCCTGCATCCACTCCTGCCACGCTTTGTCGGCACACATGGGATCGGGCTTTGGCGTGCCCGGGTTGTCCGGCAGGCACACCCAGCCGTTCGTACCTGCTCGCAGGGTGATCATCTTTCCGTCGGCCCCAATGTCAGCGATGGTCGCTTTCGCGCTGATGGACGCCGGCGCCGCGCTCGTCGCGCTCGCAATCTTCGCCGCTTTCTCGACGCTTTCCGCTGTGGGACTCTTCGGAGCTCCACTCTGCTGCTGCGCCGCTGCGGGCACCGCCGCCACGGCGACGATCAGGACAGTCAGTCTCAACGACATGTTGTCTCTCCAGGGCGATAGAGGTTGACGTGCGGGTGGGGTGCACAGAGTTATGCGCCAGGCGGGCGGACGGTGTCAATCGTCGGACCGCTCGTCAGCGTCCGGCGATGATCGCGAGGGCCGTGCGGATCAGCTCCGGCGCGGATGACGTCGCTGCGCCCGCATCCAGCGCCTTGCGCACCGCCTTCTCCGCATCGGTCGTCGTGTAGCCCAGCGACACGAGCGCACGAATGGCATCATCCGTCGTGGGTGACCCGGTGCGCGCTGCCGCGGGCATCGCGCCGGCACCTTGCAGCTCGTCCAGCTTGTCCGCCAGATCGAGAATCATCTGCTCCGCCTTCTTTCGTCCGACGCGCGGCACGGACTGGAGCGTCGCAATGTCCTTCTCCCGAATCGCGCGCACGAGCCGGTCCGCGGTGAGCGACGACAACAGTCCCAGCGCCAACGCGGGCCCGACACCCTTCGCGCCGAGCACCTTCTGGAACACCCGCCGCTCGTGCGCGGAGGTGAACCCGAAGAGCTGCCAGCCATCCTCCTTCACCACGAGGTACGTGTGCAGCATGCACTTCTCGCCAGTGCGCGGCAGCGCCTCGAATGCGCTGAGCGGTACCGCCAACTCGTACGCGACGCCGCCGTCGGTGAAGATCTCGACGCGGTCGAGCTCCTTCGTGAGAAGGACGCCGGAGACCTGTACGATCATGCGGGACGCGCCGGATGGTGCGACGCTGGCGCCGCGCGCGAGGGCTCGCGCACGCGACGCCCGTCCGCGATGCGCGGCACGTGTGCGCTCATCACGCACGCCAACGCCGCGGCCACACCGTCGGCGGCATCCGACGGCTGAGGAGCATGCTTCAACCGTAGCAGCCGCGTGAGCATGAACTGCACCTGTTCCTTGGTGGCGGCGCCGGTGCCGGCAACGGCTTTCTTGATCTCCGCCGGCGCCAGCTCGTTCACCACGATGCCGCGTTGTTCAGCGGCAAGGAGAATGACACCGCGCGCGTGGCCGAGCACCACGGTCGTCCGCACGTTGCGCGCGTAAAAGACGTCTTCCACCGACAGCGCATCCGGACGGTGACGCTCGATCAACTCCGCCACGCCGTCGTGGATCTCGCGGAGACGCGAAGGCAGGGAATCGCGTGGGCGCGTCCGAATGACGCCGCATTCCACGAGCGTCGCGACGCCCGCGTCGCCGCCTCTCACCACGCCATAGCCGGTGCTGGCCGTGCCCGGGTCGATGCCGAGGACGAGCACGCGCGTCGTCTCAGCTCAGAGGTCGCCTACGTCCACGTCGTCGATCTCGAAGTTGCCCCAGACTTTCTGCACGTCGTCGAGATCCTCGAGGGCGTCGATGAGCTTGAGCAGCGAGACCACCTGCTCCTTGCCGGTGACGGCCACCTGGCTCTTCGGCACCATGGCCAGCTCCGACTCCGCGGGCGCGATCCCCTTGACCTCCAGCGCCGCGCGCACGGCATGGAACGAGGCGGGATCGGTCGTGATCACGTAGACGTCTCCCTCCCGCCGAAAGTCCTCCGCACCGGCGTCGAGCGCGGCCTCGAGCGCGGCGTCCTCGTCCGCGTACTTCGACGCATCGATCTCGATCTGTCCCTTTCGGTCGAACAGGAAGGCCACCGAATTCGGTGTGCCGAGGTTGCCGCCGCCGCGCGACATCCGGTGGCGGACGTCGGCCACCGTGCGCGTCGGATTGTCCGTCACCGCCTCGATGATCAGGGCGACACCGCCGGGACCGTAGCCCTCGTACGTCACCTCCTGATAGTCCACACCCTCCAACTCACCGGTTCCTTTCTTGATGGCCCGGTCGATGTTGTCCTTGGGCATCGACTTCGCCCGCGCGGCCTCGATGGCCACGCGGAGCCGCGCGTTTCCGGCCGGGTCGCCGCCGCCCATTTTCGCGGCCATCGTGATCTCGCGAATGAGCTTCGTGAACAGCGCGCCCCGCTTGGCGTCGGTGGCGGCCTTGTAGTGCTTGATCTGCTTCCACTTGCTATGGCCGGCCATAGGTCGAGCACACCGGTGAGAAGGTCAGGACCTCGCGGAATATACTTTCGTGCCACGGCGTCCGGGTACGTGAGATGCAGTCACCCTCCGCGCTGGCCCAAAATCCAGGGGACCCGTGTCGTTCGAGGACGTTTTCGCGGTCCCGCATCAGCCGAAGTCTCCTCACTACGGAGTGGGTACCATGAAACAGATTCACCGGATGTTCTCGATCGCCGCACTCATGCTGCTCGCCGCGGTCACGGTGCACGCGCAGGCGGCCACGGTTGCCTGCAAGGACGGCACGTCATCCAAGGGTGGCCGCGGCGCATGCAGCGGTCACGGCGGCGTCGTCTCGGCAAAGGCTGCGGCGAAGGCCGACGAGAAGAACGAATCGAAAGCTGAAAAGAAGGCCGAAGCCAAGGCCGAGGAAAAGCACGAGTCCAAGGCCGAGAAACGGGCCGAGCACAGGGCTGCGAAAAAGGACGAGAAGACGGAGTCCAAGGCCGAGAAGCGGGCGGAAGCCAAGGCCGAGAAGAAGGAAGGCGCCGCGACGGCAACCTGTAATGATGGTACCAAGTCCTACGCCAAGAGTCACACGGGCGCGTGCTCGGGACACGGCGGCGTGAAGGAGTGGCTCGACGGGACGAAGAAGCCCTGATGCACCGCGCAACCGGGGAAACGAACGAGGGGGCGGCTGGTCGCCGTCCCCTCGATTCTTTACGACAACAGCCTTTAAGGACCGAAGCGGACGGCGAGCTGGGCGCGGAAGCCCGTCAGGTTCGCGTGCGTCGGGACGCTCGCCGCGTTGACCGTGGCCAGTTGGCCCACCGTGAAGCCCGCGCTGGGAAACAGTGAAAGCCCCACGCCATCGATCCGCGTGCGAAGACCGAACGTGGCCAGGTAGCTGGACTGCGACCGCTCGGCCGTGACACTGCCCGCAGTGCTCGCGGGCACGTTTTGCAGCCAGTGGCGTCCTTCGACATTCGGCTCCACGATCGTTCCCAGCACGTGCAACCCGACGCCGAGGTAGCCGTTCAGGATGTTCTCGCGTCCCGCTGGATCGCCCGACGCAAACGTCCCCGATCCGCGAAAGACGTTGTACGCCGCCATCGTGACGTCGGTGCCAGCGTATGTGTTCGTCGCCAATGCTTGCGCGATGAGGCGGTTGCCGGTGTGATACACGGAGCCGCCCGCGTCGTCGTTGCCGAACGCGGAATACGTGAGACCGAGACTCACACGGCCCACGCCGAACCCATGGTCCACTCCCACCCGCGCGCGATATTCGTCCCCCGGCTGAAAGTGCAGGGACTGGCCCGGCACGTTGAACGGCTCGTACGACGTGGAATGCCGCATCGCACCGCCGAAGCCGAGGCTCCAGTCGCCGAGCGGCTGTGCGATCGCGATACCGCCCGTGAATGCGAGTCCGGTTCCCAGGCTGTTGATCGGAAACGCGAGGAAATCACTGGCGATGCGCCCCGCCGCCGTGAGCTGGTCAACAGTCACGGACGATCGGCCTGTGGGCAGATTCAGGCCGCCGGTGAGCACGATGAAATCGTTGCCGAGCGTGAGGTTGCCGCGCACCTGCGTGTCGGTGAGGCCGTTGATCTCGCTCACCGTGCCACCCGTCACGGAACGCGCCCGGGCGTAGGACGTCCCCACGTCGACGTTGAGGCTCGAGCCTAGAGGAATGCGCACGAACACCGGCACGGCAAGTTCGGAGACGGTCTCGTTGCTCGGCGACTTGAACTGATACTGAATGAACTGCGGCGCGAGACGCAGCTCACTGTCGAAGATGGACTGAGCGCCGAGAGCCGGCGCAGCGATCGCGACGAGCGCGAGAGGAAACAGGCTTCGCATGGTCAGACTCATGGCTTCGGACGCGTGATGACGATCGTGACCTTTGCCGTTGCCGACGGATTGTCCGTCCCCGTACCAGCGGACACGGGATCCTTTTGTCCCGGGTTCGAGCTGCCGCTGGTGTTGGCGCTTGCCCCTGTCGCGGAACCAGTCGGCGATGGATTGAGATCGCCCGCCGCCGCCTGCGCCGTCGAGCCCAGGCTCACCGGATTCGTCGTCGCAGTCGGCGCAGGTGCACCCTGCGTTGCGGCCTGCACGACGGCGCCCTCGGTCGTACCACGCAGGCTGACTTCCACCGTCTGCGCGGTGACGGCCGCTCCAACCGTGGCCTGCCGTGCTTCCTGACTCTTCTGCTGCGCGGCATTGAAGCCCGGATCGAGTCGCACGGCTTCGTTGAAGTAGCGACTCGCGTCGTCGTAGCGGCCCTCGTCTTCAGCGGTGAGGCCGCGGCTGTACGCGAGGAACGCCGCAAGCGACCGTGTCGGCCGCTGTTCGATCTGGTTGCGCTCGGCCACGGTGAGCGTGACGCCAAGCGACTCGAAGAGATCGAGCGCGAGCTTCTTCTCGATGTTGAACACCTGGTCGAGCTGGTCCGACGCGGTGGCCGTACCGGCGATCTGGCTCGTCGGCACATCCACCACCGAGGCGGCCACGCTGAGCCCCTGGTCGCCGACCTGATTGAGCGACCCCTGCACGAGCTTGCCGGCGCGAATGAGCTTGCCGGTGCGCACGTTCGTCGTGGCGTCCGTAGCGCCGCCCTTCTGGAGTTGCAATTCGTCCAGAAGGGCCTGAACGCGCGCCCGCTCGACGAGGGTGAGCTGCGAGGAGCGCGCGAGATCGGTGGTCAGCAGATCCGCGAATCCGCGCTCGAGCGACTTGAGCGTGGTGTCACTGCCGCTGAACCGCATCGGAAGGACCGCGACCGTGCGCGGATTCCCGGGTTCTCTCGCAATCGTTGCCTCTTGCGCCACCGCCGTCTTCGCATCGGCGACGATCTCCTTCTTCGTCAGCGCGACGAGGCGGCTCTCGAGCTGTCCGCGCACGCGGCTGGTGCGCCCGTACTGGATGTACGACGAATACGCCGCCTTGGCCGCCTTCAGATCTCCGAGCGCCTCGGCGCTCAACCCGAGGAACAGGGCGGTGGTTCCGTCCTTCGGGTCGAGTCGCTGCGCGGTCTCGAGCGCGGCGCGTGCCTCGGCGAAGCGATCGGCCTTGTAGTACGCGATGCCTAGCGAGCGATTGACGGCAGCGGACGTCGGAGTGCTCCGCTGCTGCTCCTCGAGACGGGTCACGGACTCGGACGTGCTCATACCTCCCGTGGCGCAGCCGATGCCGGCCGCCAGCACGAGAGTCGGGACGATTGACCTGTAGATTCGCATGCCACCGCCTCCTAGCGGTCCGGGTCCAGCATATCTTCGAAGCGCATCCACTGCGCATAGAAGTAGAGATCGACGTAGCCAGTCGCGCCGTTGCGATTTTTCCGCACCAGCAGCTCGGTCGCGCCCTCGATCTCCCGGGCGCTATCGTACATCGCTTCCCTGAAGAGCGCGAGTACCACGTCGGCGCGTTCCTTCGCGGCGCCGAGCGCCCCGAAGTCATCCAGCAGCGGACGGCGATTGGCACGCTCGGCAAGTCCCGACAATGGTGCCGTCAGCAGCACGGCCACATTCGCGTCGAGCGCCAGCTCTTTCAGTGCACGCACCGCGGCCGCAGCCTCCTCTTCTGTTTCGCGGGCACCGGGCAATAGCGCATGCAGTCCGTCCACCACGACGAGCTGAAGATCCCTGTGCGATTCGACTTCCTCGCGAATCCACGCAACGTGGCCGCGCGGGACGCGCTCCACGATGGGGAGGTCGTCACGAAGGCGTATCGCCGCGGCGCCGACGGCGGCGCGCGTCACGTCGTCCAGCGTCCCGCGTCGAAGGTCGTCCAGGCGCGCGCGCCCCTCGATGGCCAGCGCCCGCTCCAGAACACGGTCCGGAAGCATCTCGCCGGAGTAGAAGATCGCTGGCCGCCGCCCCTGGGCGACGCGAAGCGCCACGGCCAGCGCGAACGCGCTCTTGCCGCTGGCGACATCGCCACCCAGAACGACCAGATCTCCCCGGCGGAGTCCACCGCCGAGCAGCTTGTCCAGGCTCGGGAATCCGGAAGGAATGGTGTCGGTGGGAGACGCACCATCAGCGACGGAATCGACGCGCCCGAGGAGAAGCGACAGGGGGGAAATGTCTGCACCTCGCGGCATGGTCCAAGATATGGGGCGCCAAGCGTGCGGAGCAATGCTATTCGTCACATTTGGCAGGCTCCCGCGGAGGGTCCAACCCCCTCTGTTTCAGTCCTTTAGGCTTGCCGCCAGGACCTCGAGCTCATGGCGCGCGGGCGCGTCCAGATAGGCCGCCGCGGCCTGCATCAGACCTGTGAGCTCGCGGGCCAGAGTTCCCGTCCGGCCGCCCGCGCTCGATTCGGCGCACCGGGTCGCCGAGGAGCGCACGGGTGTCGGGAGCGCGAGCGTGCCCAGCCAGGCTCTTGCTGCCGTACTCCGGGTGGTACGGCCGGACGCGCCCTCCTCGGCGCCGTTGCCGGCGTCCGCCGCCAGTCGGGCCGCCACGAAACACGCGAGCGCCACTTCGCGCGCCCCGCCGATCTGTGCACGGCCCGCCAGATTCGCCAGATGGCGAAATCGGAACGTCGGTGACGCGAGCGCGTAGGGCGGCAACGTAGGGGGCACACTGCAATCTGAGGCAGAGGCGGGCGGGAGAACAGGAGCACGTGTCGTCGGTCTGCTGCGCCTTCCTGTCTTACCGTCCGCCGGTCGTCTAGCTTTACGACATGCCGCAACAGGGGAAGTCCGTACTCTGGGTGGACGACGAGGCAGAGCTTCTCGAGCCACACCGCATCTTCTTGCGGGACAAGGGGTTCGACGTCGAGTCCGCCACCAACGCGGACGATGCCGCGGAGCTCGCGCGCCGGCGTCCGTTCGACCTCATATTGCTCGACGAACAGATGCCCGGCACTCGGGGGCTCGATGCGCTCAAGGAACTTCGTGAGAGCTCGCCGAATCTTCAGGTCGTGATGGTCACGAAGAGCGAGGAAGATACGACCCTGAACGAGGCCCTCGGCAAGAACATCGGCGGTTACCTCGTGAAGCCGGTGACGCCGCGGCAGGTCTATGCCATGGTGGCGCGGTTGCTCGAGGGGCCGCGGATGCACCAGCAGGCTGTGGCACGCGCGTTCGTCGACCGCTTTCGCGCCATGCAGCTCGAGTCGCCGCGAGAGCTCGACTGGCGTGGGTGGATCGATCGCTACCTCGAGGTCGTGCAGTGGGACCTCGATCTCTCGGCGGCCAACGAAATGGGATTGCACGAGTCGCTGCGCAGTCTCTTTCCCGAGCTGCGTCGCGAGTTTGCGGCATTCATCGCGCGGACGTATCCCGCGTGGCTCGCACATCTGGAGGGCGACCGGCCCCCGCTGTCCATCGACATCGTCGGTGAGTTCCTGATGCCGGTGCTGGAGAAGGAGAAGGCGGTCGCGTTCATCGTCGTCGACTGCCTGCGGCTCGACCAGTGGCGCGTGCTGGAGCCGGTCATCGCGCCGCTCTTCGAGATCGAGACGACGCATTATTTCGGCGTCCTCCCGACTGCGACGCCGTATGCGCGAAACGCTCTGTTCAGCGGGCTCTTTCCAAACGAAATTGCCGCGCGTTTTCCCGACTGGTGGGGCGAGCGTGAGGACGAGACGCTCAATGCGCACGAGAAGGATTTGCTCGAGGCGCAACTTGGCGAGCTCGGCAAGCGCGTGCCGGTCAAGTACGACAAGATCTCGTCCTCGCACGAGGCGGACGAGCTGGACCGCCGGCTGGCGAATGCCATCTCGCCCGAGGGCATCAGCGCGTTCGTGTTCAACTTCGTGGACCTGTTGACGCACGGCAGGTCGGAGTCCGCCATCCTGTACGAGGTGGCGCGCGACGAGCTGGCACTCAGGCAACTGACGCTGCAATGGTTCAAGCGGTCCGCACTCTTCAGCGTGCTCCAGGAGGCGCGCCGCAAGAACGTGAAAGTGCTGATTACGAGCGACCACGGCTCCATTCACTGCCACACGCCAGCGACGGTGTTCGCCAAGCGCGACGCCACGCAGAACCTTCGGTACAAGTTCGGCGAGGATCTTCGCGCGGAGAATCCGGAGTACGCGCTGCTCTTCAAGAATGAGGATGCGCTGCGGTTACCGCGGCGCGGGCTGGGCGCGAACACGCTGCTCGCTACGGGCGACACGTTCTTCGTCTATCCCACCAAGCTGCGCGAGTACCAGAGTCGATATCGCGGCTCGTTTCTGCATGGCGGCGTCACACCCGAGGAGTGCATCCTGCCCGTGTCGCTGCTGACGCCGCGACGATAGGTCATGTACGCACGTCTGCTTCGATATCTGCGCCCGCACGCCTGGCGCATGGCGGGCACCATCGCGTGCAACGTCATCGCCGCCGCGCTGGACGTGTTTTCGTTCACGCTGCTGGTGCCGTTCCTCAACGCACTGTTCGGAGCGCCGCAGCTCATCCCCAGAGCATCGGGGAGCTGGGTCACGTCGCTCCAGGATGCGCTGGTCGGTGCCTTTCTGAATCCAAACGACCGGCTCGGCTCCGTCGCGACGATGATGGTGGCCATCGTCTCGATCGTCGCGGTAAAGAACGTTTTCGTGTGGTTGTCGGGACAGCTCGGCGCGTCGCTTCAGGAGAACGTGACACGCGACCTGCGCGATAGCGTCTTCAGGCATCTCCAGCGCCTGCCGCTGGCGTATTTCCAGCGCACCAAGGCGGGACAGATCATCTCGCGCGTGCTGTCCGACACCGAGCAGACGAAGGCGCTCATCACCGAGCTGGTCACGCGCACGCTGTTGAGCCTCGCGCAGATCGTTGGCACGATCGTGATCCTGCTCAACTACTCGGTGCGGCTCACGTTCATCGCGCTGGTCATTGCGCCCTTGCTCACGCTGTCGCTCCAGCCGCTGTTGCGGCGCCTGCGGAGGGGACACCGGCGCCTGCGCGGCGACTACGGCGAGATCACGAGCGTGCTCCAGGAAGTCGTGGGCGGCATGCGCCTCGTGAAGTCCTTCCGCGGGGAAGCCTACGAGGACGAACGCTTTGCCGTCGCGAGTGCGCGTTACTCGAGCGGCATGGTGAAGATCAATCGCGTGTCGGCGCTCTCGCAGCCCATGACGGAGCTCATCGGCACCTCGGTCGCCATGCTCATTCTCTGGGTCGGGGCGCGGGAAGTGCTGCTCGGCAGCGGCACCATGGACAGCGCCACGCTGATCACGTTCATGATCATGGTCATGCGCCTCCTGCCGCCACTCAAGCAACTCTCGCAAGCGCCGACGACGGCGCAGCAGTCGTTCGCGTCGGCGGAACGTCTCTTCGAGGTCCTCGATCTCCCGACGGAGCCGCAGGAGGATCGCGGCACGCGCGTCGTCAACGAGCTGCGCGACTCCCTTCAGTTCGAGCGCGTGAGCTTCTCGTATGGCGATGACGACGTGCTCAGCGACGTATCCTTCACAGCGAGTCGCGGAACGGTCACGGCCCTCGTAGGGGCCAGTGGAGCAGGAAAGAGCACGCTCGTCGATCTCATTCCGCGCTTCTACGAGCCGACGGCTGGCAGCATCCTGTTGGACGGAGTCGATACGCGCGAGATCACGCTCGCATCGCTGCGCGGACTCACGGGAATCGTGAGCCAGGATACGGTGTTGTTCAACGATACGGTGCGCCGGAACATCGCGTACGGCGCGGCCGACCGGTTCACCGATGCGCAGGTCGAGGCGGCCGCGCGGGCGGCCAACGCACACGCCTTCATCTCGGACCTTCCCGAGGGATACGACACGGTGCTCGGCGAGCGAGGCACGCGCCTGTCCGGCGGACAACGGCAGCGGCTGGCCATTGCGCGCGCGCTGCTCACCGACCCACCCATCCTCATCCTCGACGAGGCGACGTCGGCGCTCGACTCCGAATCCGAACGGTTGGTGCAGGAGGCGATCGACCGTCTGCTCGCCGGACGCACGGTGTTCGTCATCGCGCATCGGCTCTCGACGGTGGTGGACGCCGACCAGATTCTCGTGCTGGATCGTGGACGGATCGTCGAGCGCGGCACGCACGCGGAGCTCCTCGCGAATCGCGGCGCGTATCATCGCCTGCACGAGTCTCAACTCCATCGCGGCGACGTCGAGCTCCCTCCGGTCACAATGCCGGCCACTGTCCGCTGATGCGCGCGCTTTTCTATCAGTCGTCCGCGCACTGGTCCGGCTCCTCGCGAGCCTTTAGCGCGGCGGCGCGGGGGCTGGCGGCGCGCGGCGACCCGGTGACCATCGCGTGCCGGGAGAACAGCGGTGCGCACGAGGGATTTCTCGCTGCCGGTCTCGACGTCGTCGGATTGCCGGCAGGAGAATCCATCGGGGGAGACGCATGGCGACTCCGCGCGGTACTCAAGGAGCGATTCGTCGAGGCAGTGTTTCTTCACACGGAGCGCGAGCAGCTCGCCGTCGGCTCGGCAATGCGCCTGGCCGAGCGTGGGGCGATCATTCGCCGGATGCGCGTTGGGAGCGCTGCCGCGCTCACGCGCTCCGGCAAGCTGGCCCAATACATGGCGACGACGCGGCTGCTGTTCTCCACGGAGGAGGATCGCGCTCGGTCGGGCGCGGGCGACCAGGCCTTTCTGGCGCCGCTCGGGGTGGATGTCTCACGCCTCGAGAACGCGCGCGATGCTTCTCGGGAAGCGCTGCGCATTTCTCCGGACACTCAGCTCATCGTGTGCGCCATCGACAAACGCGCGGGAACCCGGCTCACCACACCGCTGCGCACGCTCGCACTGCTGGCGGAACGTCATCCGGAGCTGCGGCTCGTCCTCGTGGGTCGCGACGCCGACGCGGACGACACCCGAATGCACGCTGCCGCGCTCGGCGTCACGTCGCTGGTGCGCTTTCTCGGCGAGCGACCCGATGTGTCGCAGGTGTGCGCGGCGGCGGACGTCGGATGGGTCGCTGCGGAGGGCGACGACGGCGCCTTTGCCTGTCTCGATTTCATGTCTGCTCGCGTTCCGATCATCGCGGACCGCTCTCCGGTCGTATCGCACTTCGTGCCGGACGGAATCGCCGGTGTGCTGTTGCCGCCGGCCGATCCGAGCGACACCGCTGCCACCGTCGCGCGGTTCCTCGTGGATGCCGACACGCGGATCGCGATGGGAAAGGCAGGTCATACACGCGCTCGCCGCGACTTTGGCGAGGCGGCGATGATCGATGGTTTCGCTGACGCGGCCAACGCGGCGAGCGACCGTACGCTCTGGGCGGCACGGTGAAGGGAACGGTCGTCGCGCACTACGCGGAGTACTATGGGCTGCGCGGCGCCGTCGCGCTGATGAAACGCATGAGCCTCCGTCGCGCCGGCGACGTCGGCGAATGGATCGGCCGGCTTGGCTACTCTCCGTTTGCCGTGCGCCGCGCCGTCGTGGAGCGGCAGATCGGCGCCGCGTTTCCCGGACTCGCCGAGCCGGAGGTGAAGCGCATCGCGCGGGAATCGTACGCGCATCTCGGGCGCACGACGATCGAGACGGCACTGCTGCCTGCGTGCTCGCGCGAAGAAGTTCTCGATCTCGTGGATTACGTGGAGGGATGGGACGTTCTCGAGCGCGCGCGTGCCGAGGGCCGCGGCGTGATGATCGTGAGCGGCCATCTGGGCAACTGGGAGCTCGGCGGGTCGTATCTCGCCGCACGCGGCCTCGCACTCGAGGCGGTTGCGCGGCGTATGCAGAATCCGCTGTTCGACCGCTATCTCACCCAGACGCGCGCCCGCATCGGCATGTCCGTCATTCACGACGCGGATGCGGTGCGCCGCGTCCCGCGCGCGATGAAGGAGGGGCACGGCGTTGCGTTTCTCGTAGACCAGGGCGCTGTCGGGCTCGCCTCCACCTGGGTTCCCTTTTTCGGACGGTATGCCAAGACGCCGCGCGGGCCGGCGGTTTTTGCACTGCGCCTCCGGGCTCCGTTGATTTTCGCCACCGCCGTGCGGAACCCCGCGGGCACGTTCTCGATACGCCTCGAGGAAGTGCCGGTGCGGCGCACTGATGATCTGGAAGCGGATGTCGATGCGATCGTGGCCGCCTACACGAGCGCGCTCGAGCGCGCCATCCGGCGCCACCCCGAGCAATACTTCTGGCATCATCGTCGCTGGAAGCACCAGCGTCCCGGTACGCCATCCGAGCTTGGAGATCCTTCATGAACGAGCGGGCAAAGCGCGCGCTTCGCGCCGACCGGCGCGCCTGGTTCGGGGCGGGCGTCGTGGTGCTCATCGTCCTGCTCGCGCTGCTTGCACCGGCCGTCTCCCGGCACGATCCGCTGCGCATCGATCTCGTGCATCAGTTACAAGCCCCGTCGCCTTCACACTGGTTGGGCACCGACATTCAGGGTCGCGACGTCTGGGCACGCCTCGTCTACGGCGCGCGCGTCTCGCTCTCGGCCGGCATCGTCTCGCAATCCATCGCCCTGCTGATCGGCCTCACGATGGGACTGATGGCCGGATACCGCGGCGGCTGGATCGACGAAGTCGTCATGCGCCTCGCTGACGTCACGCTCGCGTTTCCCACCTTGCTGCTGCTCATCGCCATGGCGGCCGCCCTACAGCCATCGCTCGGCGTCGTCTTTCTGACGATCGGACTTGTCGGCTGGGCCGGCATGGCACGCCTCGTCCGGGGCCAGGTGCTCGTGGTGCGTGAGTTCGAATTCGTACAGGCATCGAAGGCGCTCGGCGCGCGCGACGTGTCCGTGGTGCTGCACCACGTGCTGCCCAACGTGCTCGCACCGATCCTCATCGCGGCCACGCTTGGCGTCGCCGCGGCGATCATGGCGGAATCCTCCCTCTCGTTCCTCGGTCTCGGCGTGCAGCCGCCGACGCCGAGCTGGGGCTCCATGATCGCCGACGGCCGCGACCTGAATCAGTTGCGGTACGCGCCATGGACGTCGCTCGCGCCTGGTCTCGCCATTGGCGCGGCGGTACTCGGCTTCAACCTCCTCGGCGATGCCTTACGCGATGCGCTCGATCCGCGCCACGCGGCGAAGAGCGGCGTCATCGACGCTCCTCCGTCGGCGCGGACATAGGGTGACGCTCGACGTCGCGCGTATCCGGCGCGCGGAGTTTCCGTGGATGGATGCGCGCGCCGAGGTCTACATGAACGCCGCGAGCACAGGGCCGTCTCCGGTGCGGTCCATCGCCGCGCAGCGCGAGTTCATCGAGCGTCGCGCCGCGCCGCACACGGTGGACTACGAGGACCAATTCGGGACGCTGGCGCGCTGTCGCGACCTCGTCGCGTCGCTCCTCAATGCGCGCACCTCCGAGATCGCGATGGCGACGAACACCGGCGCGGGAATCAACCTGGCCGCGTGGGGTCTTCCCCTCGGTCGTGGCGACACGATGGTTGTTCCCGATGGAGAGTTTCCCGCCAACATGTATCCGTGGCTCGGCGCTTCGAGAGCAAGGGGCTTCGATGTTTGCGTCGTGCCGCTGCGCAACGGCCTGCTCGACGAAGACGCCCTCCTTTCCGCGCTCGACGGCCGCGGCGTGAAGGCGTTATCCGTCTCGTGGACGAGCTTCGCGAGCGGTGACGTCGCGGACCTCGCAACCCTGGGGGCAGCGTGTCAGGCGCGCGACATCGTCTTCGTCGTGGATGGCATTCAGGGCCTCGGCCCGCTTACGCTCGACGTCGCGAAGGTGAAGGTGGACATCCTTGCGTGCGGTGCGCAGAAATGGTTGCTGTCACCCTGGGGCTCGGGTTTCACGTTTGTGCGACGCGAATTGCTGGACGTCATCACGCCGCAACCCGTGAGCTGGATGGCCGTGCGCGGCTCCGACGACTTCTCGCGGCTCGTCGACTATGAGCTCGCGTGGCGCGACGACGCGCGTCGTTTCGAGCAGGTGACGCTCGCTTACCAGGACTTTGCGGGGATGGCCGCGAGTCTCGAGCTGCTGGCCGAGCTTGGCAAGGAGAACGTGGCTGCGCATGTCGCGACGTGTACCCGTGCACTTCTGTCGGGAGCGGCCGAGCGAGGTGTCGAGTGCGTCACGTCCATCGAGCGGCACGCGGGAATCGCATCCGTGCGGCCGCGCGACGCGGAGCAGGCGAGTGCACGCCTCGGTGCGCGCGGCGTCATCCATTCGCTGCGCGAAGGGACGATCCGGCTCTCCCCGTACTGCTATACGACCGACGCCGACGTCGAGGCGACGCTCGACGCGCTCGCCGACTAACGCCGCGGCTGCAGCTTGCTAGGCGCGCACGCGCAGGAGCGCGAAGTCCCGCTTGCCCTTTCCAACGACGATGTGCTGGCCGCTCAGCAGCGTACCGGCTGAAGGGAGGTGACGATCGGCCGCGCCGAGTTTTTGCTTGTTGATGCTGACCGCACCCTGCTCGAGCAGACGCTTGGCCGCTCCGTTGGAGGCTGCGAGCTCTGACGCGGTGAGCAGCTTGAGGACGTCGAAGGTGGATGCATCGCCGTCGCTCGCGAGCGCGTCCAGCGTCACTTCATGAAACGGTGCCTCGGAGCGCAACATTAGAAACGCGTCGTCGCTGAGCTCGCGCGGATCCAGGCCGCCGAAGAAGAACGTCGTCACCTGCTCGGCGGCGTGCAGGGCGGGCTCGCCATGGACGCGGCGCGTTACGTCGCGCGCCAGCGTGCGCTGTGCGACGCGTTGCTCCGGTGCGCTCTCCACTCCCGCTTCGAGCGTCCTGATCTCCTCATGGCCCAGAAGCGTGAAGAATCGCAGGAAGCGACCGACGTCGCTGTCCTCGGTCGCGAGCCAGAACTGGTAGAACGCGTACGGCGACGTGCGTGCTGCGTCGAGCCAGACAGCTCCGGCCTCCGTCTTTCCAAACTTGGTGCCCGACGTGCTGGTCACGAGCGGAACAGTCAGGCCGTGCGCCTCCGCGCCTTCCACGCGTCGAATCAGCTCGATGCCCGCCGTGATGTTGCCCCACTGGTCGCTGCCGCCGAGCTGCAGCGCAACGCCATCCCGGCGATGGAGCTCCAGGAAGTCGTACGCCTGCAGCAGCATGTAGGAGAATTCCGTGAATGAGAGGCCGGCGTCCATTCGCGAGCGAACGGACTCCTTCTGGAGCATGTAATTCACCGTGAAGTGCTTGCCCGTATCACGCAGGAACTCCACGAGATTCAGCGTTGACAGCCACTCGGCATTGTCCCGCATGCGCGCGCCAGCCGGACCCGAGAAGTCGAGAAAGTGCTCGAGCTGGGCGCGAATGGACGCCGTGTTTGCTGCGACGAGCTCCGGCGTGAGCAGCTGACGCTCCGCCGTCTTGCCACTCGGATCGCCGATCATGCCGGTGCCGCCGCCCACCAGCGCCACCGGCCGGTGTCCGTGCCGCTGCAAGTGCACGAGCAGCATGATGACGAGCAGGCTTCCCACGTGGAGACTGCTGCCAGTGGGATCGAAGCCGATGTAGGCGGAGATGCGATCGCCCGCGAGCAATGCGGGCACTCCGTCTGTTCGCTGATAGACGAGTCCCCGCCACTCCAGCTCTTCCAGCACGCCGGTCGTCGACATGGCACAAAACTAGACGCGTGGCGGGGTGCTTGTCAGCGGACGCGGCCGGATTTCGTCCTCCGATCGGAGCGCCGCGCCCGTGATGCGTCGCTCGCTGCCGAAGGTTAACCTTCGCGCGGGAGGCGAACGGCGCAGGCCGTCCGCGCTCCGTTCACTTCCTGAAATCGATGGACTATCCGTTCTCGAAGAACTTCCGGCGGCGACATCCGAAGTTGTCGCGCGGCCTCGGTGTTGGACTGACATTTGTCGGCGCGTTCGTCGTGGGATTTGCGTACGCGAGCTGGGCGCTCGTCTGTCGGGCCGGTGCATGTCCCTCGGTGGACGTGCTCGACGAATACCAGCCGCGGCAGACGTCCAAGCTCTACGCCGCGGATGGGCGTTTCATCGCCGAGCTCGGTCTCGAGCGTCGAACGGTCCTCAAGCTGAGCGACATTCCGCCCGTCGTCCGCAACGCGTTCATCATGACGGAGGACAAGCGGTTCTATAAACACAAGGGCGTCGACTTCTATCGCATTCCCGGTGCGCTGTGGGCCGACGTCCGGCGGAGGAGTTTCGCCGAGGGCTTCTCGACCATCACGATGCAGCTTGCGCGCAACATCTTTCCGGAGCGTCTCACCCGCGAGAAGTCGCTCGTGCGAAAGCTCAAGGAGGCGAAGATCGCGCGCGCCATCGAATCGAAGTACCCCAAGGACAAGATCCTCGAGCTCTATCTGAATCAGATCTCGCTCGGCAACGGATCGTTCGGTGTGGAGACAGCCGCGCAGCGGTACTTCGGCAAGTCGGCCAGAGATCTGAATCTCGCGGAAGCAGCGATGCTCGCCGGACTCCCGAAGGCGCCCGAGCGCTACAATCCGCGTCGCTTTCCGGATCGCGCCATCCAGCGCCGCAACACGGTCATTCAGATCATGCGCGACCAGGGGGCCATCAGCGACGCCGATGCCAGTCTGGCCAGCGCATATCCGCTCCAGCTCGCGCGCCGGTCGGAAGCGGGCGACGTCGCGCCCTATTTCGTGGAGTGGGTTCGCGTGCAGCTCGAGAACCAGTTTGGACAACGCTTGTACGAGCAGGGCCTCAAGGTGTACACGACGCTCGACGTGGACCTCCAGTCCGCGGCCGAACGTGCGCTGGAGAATCAGCTTCGCGCCATCGAGTCCGGCCGCTTTGGCGCATACAACCATACGTCCTTCGAGAGCTACCTCTCGCGCGCGTCCGAGCGTGAGGGAGGTCCCGGTGCGGCAAACTCGCCGTATCTCCAGGGCGCGTTCGTCGCCATGGATCCGCGCACGGGGGCGGTGCGCGCACTCGTCGGAGGTCGCGACTTCGACGACTCGAAGTTCAATCGTGCCACGCAGGCACTCCGGCAGCCCGGCTCCACCTTCAAGCCGATCGTGTACGCCGACGCCGTGCAGAACGGGCGGCCGCCCAGCTACATCGTGGACGACTCTCCCGTGTCCGTTCCTTTGGCCGGAGGAGGCGCGTGGACGCCGCAGAACTACGATGGGAAGTTCGACGGACCCATGCCGATGCGGCGCGGCCTCTACCAATCGCGCAACATCATCGCGATCAAGGTCGGTATGGAGCTCGGCGAGCAGAGCGTCGTCGACATGGCGCGCAAGTTCGGGCTCACCACGCCGATTCCACCCTATCCCTCCATCCACATCGGCGCCGCCGACGTCTATCCCATCGAGCTGGTTTCCGCCTACTCCGCGTTCGCCGCGCTTGGCACGCGCGCACAGGCCACTCCAATCGTTCGCGTGGAGAACGCAAAGGGTGACGTCCTCTGGGAGCCCACCGTGAATCGCGCGCCGGTCATGTCGCAGGAGGAAGCGTGGATCATGGTGAGCATGATGAAGGACGTCGTGCGGCGGGGAACGGCAGCGAGCTCGGTAGGGAGTCAGTTCCCCTATCCGGCGGGCGGTAAGACGGGCACTACGAACGAAGGCGCCGACGTCTGGTTCATCGGCTACACGTCCGACCTCGTGGCCGGCGTGTGGATGGGTCTGGACCGGCCGCAGAAGATCAAGGGCAATGCGCAGGGCGGAGTGCTCGCTGCGCCGGCGTGGACCGCCTTCATGCGCGAGGTCTATCGTCTGAAGCCGGCGCCGCAAGACTGGCCCAAGCCCGAGGGCATCATCACGCGCGAAGTGGATCCGCTGACCGGAATGCTCGCCGGTCCGGGGTGTCCCGGCTACACCGAGTTTTTCATCGCGGGCACCGAACCCGTTCAGACGTGCATACCGACGATGGCAACGCCGGGCGCCGGCGCGCCGGGCGTCGATACCTCGTTCGGATTTCCACCTGTTGGCTCTCCGCCGCCGGCAACTCCACCTTCGGACACCAGTCGTCGGCGCACGGACTCTACCATCTTCTCTCGGCCACCAACCGGCTCGCCTGGCACCGTGGTGATTCCCGGTGCGACACCGCTACCGCGTCCGTCGCGACCCATACGTGCTAACGCCAGAGATTCGACGCGCCCAGCGGCCGACAGTGCCCGCGCGCGCCGCGACTCGACCCGCTCGCCGCGCGACACCGCGAACCCGTTCAAGATTCCTCCAGCGTGAACCACTGGCTTCCGACGGACTGTCACGCCCACTCCACGCACTCCGATGGCGCGCTGCGTGTCGAGGAAGTCGTAGCGCGCGGTGAAGCGCTCGGCGTACGGCCCAGCGTATCGGATCACATCTCACGAGACGCACCGACGTCACTGGATTCCGTGGAGCGCGTCGAGGCCTACCTGGATGACCTCGACCAGTACGACGTGCTTCGCGGCGGAGAGTTCTGCTGGCACGATGTGCTGTGGCGGGAGCTTCCGGCAAACGTCGTGCGCCGCTTCACGCACCGCCTCGGATCGCTCCATGCCATTCCTTTGGCCGGCGGCCAGCTCTGCCGCGCGTTCGTGTCCGCGCTGCCCGAGGGCGTGAGCCCCGACGCGTACGTTGCCGCGCACGTCGATGCGCTCGAACAGCTCGCGCGCGAAATGCCGGTGGACATTCTTGCGCACCCCACGCTGATCCCGCCGCCGCTCCGTACGATGGATCCGCACGAGCTTTGGACCGAGGCGCGCGAGGAACGAATGATCCAGGCCCTGCGGGCCGCCGGTGTCGCGTTCGAGGTATCCGCGCGCTACCCGCCACATGAACGGATTGTCCGTCGCGCGGCGGATGCCGGCGTGCGGCTCTCATTGGGCTCCGATGGACACTCGAAGGCGCAGGTCGCCAACGTCGCGGCACCGCTCGCGCTTGCACGATCGCTGGGTGTCCCCGATGAGGCACTGTTCGATCCTGTGCGGCACGGCTCGCGCACCGGAGCGTTCGACGTGTGATTCGGTATCACGCTCGCTGGGTCTATCCGGTCAGCACCCCTCCGATCGCAAACGGCACGGTCGTCGAGGCGCACGATCGCATCGAGTTCGTCGGGCCGCGAGCACTCGCCCCGCCCGGCGGTGAGGACGTCGAGCTCGGCGACGCGATTCTCCTCCCCGGTCTCGTCAACGCGCATTGTCATCTCGAGCTCACCGCAATGCGCGGATTCCTCGATGGCCTGGGCTTCCGCGACTGGATCCTGCGTCTTACCGCCGCGCGCGCCGCCGTACTCACCTACGGCATGATGCTGGATGCCGCGCGACTTGGCGTGGATGAGGGGCTGCGTCACGGTGTCACGACCTTTGCCGACACGGGAGACTCGGGCGCCGGCTTCCAGGCGATGCTCGAGCGTGGCGTGCGGGGCATCTGTTACCGCGAGGTCTTCGGTCCCGATCCGGCACAGAGCGCTGCGTCCATCGCCGATCTCACGATCAAGCTCGACGAGATGTCCATGCGAGCGACACCGCTCGTACGTGTCGGGGTGTCGCCGCACGCGCCGTACACGGTGTCGGACGCCCTCTACCGCGCAACGGCCGCGCTGGCAAAACATCGCTCGCTCCCGCTGGCCACACATGTGGCGGAGAGCGCCATCGAGACGGATCTCATCGTCAACGGCGCCGGCCCGTTTGCGGACGGCCTGCGCGCGCGCGCGATCCCGGTGACCGCGAGGGCACGGTCACCCATTGCGTTGCTCGAACAGCGGGAGGTGCTCGATTGCCGTCCGCTGCTCATTCACTGCATCCGCGTCGACACACGGGACGTCGACACCATTGCGCGCACCGGAAGCACCGTGGCCCACTGCCCGGCGTCGAACGCGAAGCTGGGGCACGGCATCGCACCGCTCGCCGCGTTGCTCGACGCCGACATCGCCGTCGGCATCGGCACGGACTCCGTCGCGAGCAACGATCGCATGGAGCTGCTCGAGGAGGCGCGGCTGGCCGCGTTGCTGTCGGCGGCACGCGAGCAACGCGTCGACGTCGTCTCCGCCGCCCGCGCATTGCGCCTCGCGACGCTCGGTGGCGCGCATGCGCTGGGCATTCAGGATGACGTCGGATCGCTCGAGCGCGGCAAGTTCGCGGACATGGTCGCGTTCCCACTTCCCGCGCACCGCGCTCCCATGCACGAACCCGCGGCGGCTCTGGTGTACGCAATGGCCGGCACGCCCGCCTCGCTCGTCACCGTGGCGGGCAGAGTGCTCGTGCGCGACGGATCACTGACCACCGATGATCCGGCGCTGGCCGGCCGCGTACAGGCCACCGCGGATCTCCTGCAGGCGTGGCTGGTGACCCAGGCCGCCCGCAATCCGTGACCCGAATTGTCTTGTTCCGCCTCTGACACGCCCCTAGCTTTCACATAGAGCGCCGGAGGCACCTTCGTGATCGTTGGATGTCTGGCATTGAACGCCTCGTTCGAACCCCTGACCATGGTCCCCATGCGTCGGGCGCTTCGACTCGTCATTGACGGGAAGGCGGAAATCGTCGAGTCGGAGTCCGACCGCGTCGTTCGCTCCGAGCGGCTGACCATGCCGCGGCCAGCCGTCATTCGGCTCACGAAGTTCATTCACGTGCCGCGCCGGTTCCGCCGCCAGGTCACCAACACCTTCCTGTTCGCGCGCGACCATTACCGCTGCCAGTACTGCGGCCGGCCTGCGTCCGAGCTGCGTCCCCGCGAGGCCCTGACGCGCGATCACGTCGTGCCGATGTCGCGTGGTGGCCGCAATGACTGGACGAACGTCGTGACCGCGTGCTCGCCCTGCAACACGCGAAAGGGCAATCGGCTGCCGCACGAAATCGGCATGCATCCGCTCACCCAGCCGGTCGAGCCGCACTTCGTGCATCTCTCGTGGGCCGTGCGCCGGCTCACCCAGACGCAGGCGAAGTACATCCGCACGTTTTACGGCGACTCCATGCTCCACCAGCTCGAGGCGCTCGAGCATCGCGTGCACCCCGACGCAAGGCGGCACGCTCACGGAGACCATGCGGTGGCAGCGGACTAGCTGCCTCGTTTTGTTTTCAGGACAAGCGCATCACCGCTCGGCCACAAACGACGGGCTGCGCGTCTGATAGTGGCGTTTCTCGCCGCCGAGCATCCGGAGCATGAGCGTGCGCAGCCCCGAGCCAACTGCGGACGCGGCCGTTCCGCCGCGCACTCCGCGCAGCCAACGCTCGAGTTGATCCATGTCGCTCACGGAGAGCGCTTCGATGTTGAGCAGGAACGCGTAGTAGTAACGCGCCCCGCCGCGATCCGGGGCAAGCGTCGTTCGCTGCGTCCGCTCCATGGCGCTCTGCGCCGTTGCCAGCGTGGCAAAGCTGCCGGCATCCTCCAGCTTGCCGTTCTGACGCTTGATGACACCGTATCGCTGCGCGGACGGATCGTACTGAATGATCAACTCCCACTCCACCTGGCCCTCGAGCGCGTCGAACAGTCCGCCCTGACGCCACAGCTCGAGACGATAGCGCAGCAGCGCAGGAAAGCCGCTGCGGACCAGCTCGCGCATGTCCGATTCGGCAAACAGGTTCGCTGCGGTAGCGGCGCCACCGGCTCCCGCCGCGGGAAGCGTGATGCTCAGCAATGGCTGGCGTCCCTGCGCGTGGGACACCGGCGACCGCATCGTGATCAGCGCGAAGAGCAGGACGCAAACGCGCCCGGGATGGGACATGCGTCAGAAGCGGTGGCGAACGCGAATGAACACGTTCAAGGGCTCCTTCGGCGTCGAGACCGCCTTCGCGAGGTAAATCCCCAGCTTTTCGAAATCGACGCCCGCTCCGATGTCGGTGCGATACGTCCCCAGCGGAGGTAGCTCCTTGCGGCCGTAGTTCGACGCGCCGCCTGGCGCGTTCACGGTCCATCCGCGGCCCGCGTCGGCGAAAAAGACCCACGCACCATCCGCGCGGAACTGGTTGACGCGCTGGCCATCCTCCCACGCACTGTACGAGATGCGGAGATCGTTCCGATACTCGAGCTGCGCCAGCGCCACGCGCTCACACTCGGCGGGTCGGCCCGGCAAAGGCACACCCGCGCTGCACGTGCCCACGTCCGGGCGGTCGCTCACACGAAAGTCGAAGCCCGGCACAGTTCCCGGACCGTCGATGGACAGCCGGCGCTCCAGCGGCAACGGATCGCCGCTCAACCATCCACCCATCACGAGCCGGAGGTTCAGCGCAGCGCTGGGGGCGAGGCGATTGTAGCGGCGTACATCCACGAAGCCGCGCTGATAGCGCGTCGGCAGCAGCGCCGACGCCCGGACTCCGCTGGACGCGGGACCGAGTGCATCGATACGTCCCGCACCACGCTCGAAGTCCGCGAGCACGTACCAGCCAGCCCACGGGTTGAAGTCATCGTTCCGCGTGTCCACGCGCAGGGTGAGATTCGCGACATGGAATCGGCCGTCGTCCACGTGCGGATTCTGACGCCACCCGCGGTCGCCGTCGCCCTGCCACAGGGTCAAGGGTTCGTGCGCATCGAGCGAGCGCCACCGCTCATCGCTGTACGAGAACGTCAGGTCCGCGTTGTCCGTCGCGCGAAGGGCCGCGCTCACCAGCCCGCCGTGTCGCCCGAAGTAGTCGCGATAGTCGCGATGAAAGAGAAACGTCGCGAGACCCACCTCGACGTTGCTCAGTTGCCACTCCTCGACGCCCTGCACGACCTGAAAGAGCCTGCCGCCCAGCGAGACGCCGTATTGGCGGCCAATGCGGAGCTCCGTGTGTACGTCGTGTCCGACGTCCGGAGTTGATCCCGCAAATGAGCTCGCGGTTCGCAGAATCGTGGTCGCGTCGAGCCGCACGTGACCCCATCCCTGGTCGCGGTAGAGCACAGGCCCGATCCGCACCGGCAGCCCTTCGACGCGGTTGTACACGCCCGCCGTGGCGATGTCGAGCCGGTTGAAGTTGTGCCGGCGCGCGTGCTCCCAACGCTGCCACCACGAATACTCGGCGCCTTCGTCCACCACCGCCGTGAGCTGGTCGCCCGTTTCGGCATAGCGAAGCGGCGGATGGTACACGCGAATCTCCCCTCCAATGCGCGCGTCGCGCAGCCCTTCCACCTCTCCGCCCACGACGAGCAGGTCTCCCTCGATGCGCGCGCCGCGCGTCAGGATCACGTCCGCGTTGATCGCGAGCACTCTGCCTGTCACGTGGCCCGCGATCATGACCGGTCCGTTCAGCACGGCGACGTCACCGAGGACCGTCCGCGCGCTGTCGATCACCAGGCGGGTCGTCGTCCGCAACGCCTGGGTCGCGTTGAAGAGCGCGACGACCTCCCGGGCAACGTCGCGAGGCAGGACGTTGGCGGTGTCGCGCAGCTGCGCGTCCGCCTTGCGCGCAGTCAGCGAAACAAGCAGCGCCAATCCGGCGACGTGAATCAATCGCACCCTATTCATCGCCCACCGGTATGCCGAGCCGCCGCATGCGGCGATAGAGATTCGCCCGATCGGTCTTGAGCCGCCGCGACGCCTCGGCCACGTTGCCTCCCGCCGCCGACAGCGCCCGCACGATCAGCGTGCGCTCGTGCGTGTCGAGCGTGTCGGAGAGGGATTGGTCGAGTGCGGTGGGATCCGGCAGCGGCTCCTCGCGCCGTGCGCCACCGTCTACAGGGAGCACGGCTCGCACGCGGGCTTCGTCCACGTCGCCTCCCGCGTGCAAGATCGCGAGGCGCTCGACGATGTTGGCGAGCTCCCGAATGTTGCCGGGCCACCGATAGCTCGCGAGCAGCGCGAAGGCGCCCGGCGTCCATCGCGGCGCGCGTCGCCCCGTACGCGCATGATGCACGGCCGAGAAATGCGCCACGAGCGCGGGGATGTCGTCGGGCCGTTCGCGGAGCGGTGGCACCGCGATCGGAATGACGTTGAGCCGAAAGAGCAGATCCTCGCGAAACGTCCCGTCGGTCACGCACCGTTCCAAGTCGCGGTTGGTGGCGCTCACGATGCGCACGTCGATGCGGATGGGTTTTCCGCCGCCCACCCGCTCGATCTCCCGCGCCTCGATGGCGCGCAGGAGCTTCGCTTGCGCTTCGGGCCCGAGGTCGCCCACCTCGTCGAGAAACAGCGTCCCCGTGTGCGCCAGCTCGAAGCGTCCGATGCGGCGATCCGTGGCCCCGGTGAACGCACCCTTCTCGTGGCCGAACATTTCGCTCTCCACGAGGTCGCGTGGAATCGCAGCACAGTTGACCCGCACGAACGGCCGATCGCGCCGCATGCTGCCCGAATGAATGGCTGCCGCGACCAGCTCCTTTCCCGTTCCGGATTCTCCTGTCACCAGCACGCGTGAATCCGTTGGCGCCACGCGATCGATGAGCGCACGCACTCGGTCCATTGCCGGGCTGCTGCCGATCATCACACCGGCAAGGCCCAGATCCTCGCGCAGTGCCCGCGCCTCGCGGCGAACGCGCCGCAGCTCCAGCGCGGACGAGAGCGCAAGCAGAACACCTTCGGGCGACAACGGCTTCTCGAGAAAGTTGAAGGCGCCAAGTTTCGTCGCCTTCACCGCGTCGCTCAATCCGGCCTTGCCGCTCATCATGATGACCGGCACGTCGGGGGCTGCCTCGCGCAACCGCGCGAGCGTCGCGAGGCCGTCCAGCTCACCGGGGATCATCAGGTCGAGCAGCACGACATCGGGCTCGCTCTCCGCCGTCCGTGCGAGGCTCGACACGCCGTCCGCGGCGTCGCGCACTTCGTAGCTCTCGCTCGCCAGCAGGGCGCCTACCATGCGCCGGATGTTCGGCTCGTCGTCGACGATCAGGACGGTCGGCACGCAGGACCCTCGTTGAAACGTGTTGGCCGTGGCTCCGATCTCATGCTAACCGGCGTACGCGACGCCGGCATCGCGCACCGGCAATTCCGCGGGGAGCAGGAGCCGCATCGTCGTGCCCTCACCGGGCACACTCTCGACTTCCACGATGCCGTCATGCGCAAGGACCGTCTGTCGCACGATCGCAAGTCCGAGCCCGGTGCCGCCGGGCTTGTGGGTGACGTACGGCTCCCAGATTCGCTCCAGCCTCGCGGGCGGAATGCCGCTTCCCGAATCGAGAACGGCCAACTCCACCATCGTTCGTCCTTCGCGCTCCCCGCGCCGCACCCGAACCGTGATGGGCGCATGCCGTGCGCTGGCTTCTACCGCATTGAGCAACACGTTCGTGAGCGCGCGGCCGAGCGCTTCAACGTGTCCAGGGACCATGGGGAGGTCGTCGGCGATGTCGAGCGTGAGAGGTCGTTCCGCGGGCACCGCGGCCTTCGCGACCGTGCGCGCCATCTCGCCGACATCGACAGGAGCACGCGGGCCCTCCGGCAGGCGTCCGAACTGCGCGAAGCTCTTCGCCATCTCCTCGAGCCGCTTCGACTCCGCCTCCAGAACGTCGATGGTCTCATTGAGCGACTCGGGGACCTCTCGTCGCAACCGCGCAATGGCAAATCGGATGGGCGTCAACGGATTCTTCAGCTCGTGCGCCACCTGACGCGCCGATTCGCGCAACGCCGTCGCGCGTTCGGCCTCGAGTGCGCGCCGTCGGCCGAGTCGGAGCTCTTCGGCCATTGCGCGCATGCCGTCTCGCAGCACGACGAACTCCGGCGCTCCCTTGCGTGGTGGACCTTCCGGCAGCGGCTCGCCACGGCCAATCATCGCGGTCCAGCCAACCAGCTCACTGAGCGGACGGCTCAGATTGCGGCTCAAATGGCCGGCTACCCGCGATGCCACGAGAATGAACAGGAGCGACGCCAGCAGCGCGACACCCGCGGCGACGACCGGCGTCCGATGCGTCGTCAGATACTCCATCTGCCGCGCGTGCAGCAGGCCCTCGGACAGCGCTCGCTCATGCTCCGCGACGGCGGCACGCTGCGCCGGAGACAACGGCATCCTTTGCGTGACGTCCAGCGCCCTGCCTCCCGTGGCGGCAATGCGCTCCATCGCCGGAGTCGTGCCCAGCAGCGGCAGCGCGCGCACCACGGTCAGCTCCCAGGCCAGCGAAAGCACGATCGTGGGGATGAGCGCGAAGCTCAGCAGGATGAAAAACAACCGGGCGCGAAAGCCGATCTGCTTCACGAACGGTAACTTAGGCCGGGTCGGGAGTGCCAACCACCCAGTGGGCCGGCGCCGGCGCCGAACGTCCGCTTTGCCTGCCGCGGGCCCACGGGTATAGATTGAGCGTTCGCCATCCAGGGATCCGCGAGCGGCCAAGCCCGCGGCGCCAGGGGTGACCATGCGCAGACGGTGATCGAGTGATCGGCCACCGCCCGGAGACCGCGAAGCGTCGCGCCCGGGCGAGCCGGTCGACACGAGCACCGCATCATCGCTTCACGCGCGCCAGCGCGCGCCTGCTGACTGACAATGAACCCACGCTCCTCGCGGAATACTCCGTCGCGCTCCGGCGCGGCGCTGATCCACCGCGGACCCCAGGCGCTCATCGCGCCACACGTCGCTTCGGCCAATTTCGCGCCGGCGATGCACGCGCCCAACGCGGCACTTCTCATCGATTTCGACAACGTCACGATGGGAATTCGCTCCGACCTCGGAAAGGAGCTTCGTACGCTCCTCGGCTCGGACATCATCAAGGGAAAGGTCGCCGTCCAGCGCGCCTACGCGGATTGGCGGCGCTATCCCCAGTACATCGTGCCCCTCGCCGAGTCGTCCATCGACATGATCATGGCGCCGGCGTACGGCTCGTCGAAGAAGAACGCCACCGACATCCGGCTCGCCGTGGACGCGATGGAAATCGTCTTCACCCGACCCGAGATCGGCACGTACATCCTGCTGTCCGGCGACAGTGATTTCGCGTCGCTCGTGACCAAGCTCAAGGAGTACGGCAAGTACGTCATCGGCGTCGGCATCCGCGAGTCGTCGAGCGACCTGCTCGTCATGAATTGCGACGAGTATTACAGCTATAACGCGCTCGCCGGTCTCGTGAAGACGTCGGAGGAAGAGCCCGCAAAGAAGTGGGATCCCTGGGAGCTCGTCACCGAGGCGGTCAACCGCATGAAGCGCAATGGCGACGTCATGCGCTCGGATCGCCTCAAGCAGGTGATGCAGGAGATCGACAGCTCGTTCGACGAGAAGGACCTCGGCATGTCGAAGTTCTCGCGCTTCGTGCAGGACGCCGTCCAACGCGGACTCATCTCGGCGACGAAGCTCGAGAATGGACAGCTCGAGATCGGCCTGCCCGGCGAGCGCGCTGCCGAGCCTGCCGCTGAAACCGCCTCGAGAGCCGAAGCCGCCGTCACACCCGGGGAAGATCGCAAGTCGCGGGGCCGTCGGGGCCGTCGTGGCCGCGGCGGTCGCGATCGCGAAGATCGCCCGCGCCCCGAAGGCGCGGCGGAGCCGACGGAGGAGCCAAGAGCCGCCGCCGCACCGGAAACCACCGAGCAGATTGGCACCACCGGCGAGCGGCTCACGCGCGACGAGGCGTTCGACCTCATGCGCCGCGCCGTCAACAGCCTGACGTCCGACGACACCGCCGTTCGCGCAAGCGCTGTACGCGCCCGCGCGCACGAGCTGCTCGGCCGCGATAGCGAGAGTCTGAGCGACAGAAATTTCCCGCGTATTCTGAAGGACGCTCACGATCACGACGTGATCGACCTTCGCCGTAGCGGCGACGACTTCGAGATCGCGCGGGCAGCCGCTAAACCACCCGCTACAGAGTCGGCGGCCGCTACGACTGGCGTCGCTGCCAGTCCGACCGCGCCGACGGCACCGCCGCGTGGCATGGCGCCGCGTGGTGTTGCTGGATCTCGCGCTCGCAGTGGACGGCCTGGACCACTTCCGCCGGAGCTGCTCAGCATCGGAGTGGTGGGTCCCGCGTCAACGACGACCGTGAGCGCACCTGCGGTTGTCGCCGAGCCGAAGCCGAAGAGCGCACCGGCAGCCAAGCGTGGGAGAGGCAAGGGCGCGGCGAAGGCGGCGCCTGTGGCGCAAGCCATTACACCCGCGGCGGTCGACACCAAGGGAGCGAAGCCGGCAAGGAAGCGGGCGGCAGCCAAGGCGCCGCGCGCAAAGAAGGCTGCTGGCGCGAAGTCTCACGGAACGGCTCCGGCTCGCGACGAAACATGACGCGAAACGCCGCGCTCACCGCGCGGCGTGCTCGTCCCGCCGCCACGCTTCCCGCGTCGTTCTATGATCGCGACACCGGCATCGTCGCACGCGAGCTGCTCGGCGCGGTGATCGAGTGCGTGACACCGCAAGGCGTCACGCACTCGCGCATCGTCGAGACCGAGGCCTACCTCGGTCCCCACGATCCCGCCTGCCACGCCGCCGCCGGGCTCACGGCGCGCACGAAGCATTTGTTCGGACCCGCGGGCACGTCGTACGTCTACTTCATCTACGGGATGTATTGGTGCTTCAACGCGGTCACGCGCGAGAGCGGCCATGGAAGTGCCGTGCTCATTCGCGCCGCGGCGCCCGTGGACGGTCTTCCGCTGATGCACGCGCGACGTCCACACGTGCGCCGCGACGCCGACCTCACCAATGGACCTGGCAAGCTTTGCCTCGCGCTCGGCATCGATGGGACCATGAGCGGCCTGTCATTGCAGAAAGGGCCGCTCGTGATCCGCGCGGGAACACCGGTAGTGGATCGCGATGTTCGCGTGACGCCACGCATCGGCATCACCAAGGCTGCCGACTGGCCTCAACGCTACTTTGTGGCCGGCGATCCCTTCGTGTCGCGGACGCCGATGTCACTCCAATCGCGTCGCCCCTAACGGGCCCGGTCGATCGCGCTGCCCATGTTGTAACGAACCCCGAACTCGAGAGAGAGGTTGAACGACCGCGGGCTCGCGTCGTTCGAGAGGAAAAATGCCCGCTGCATCGGCGACGCGGACCCCTGCACGAATAGCGAGAACGGATGCAGCCGCGCCTGGACGCCAGCGAGCAGTATCGGCGAGAATCCCGCCTTGCGCGCCTGAATGCTGTCGAGGGCGATCTGATATCGCACCGGATTGCTCACGGGCGAGAGCAGCTGTGTTCCGCCGATCTGACTGAACAGCAGCCCGAGCCCCGCGTACGGGTGGAGCACGCGCGACTGAATGGGAAAGACCATGCCGGCGATGGTGAATCGCCGCAGGTCCTTCAGCCGCACCGGACGCGTGAACGTGCTGTCGGGATCATGGTCGACGAACCCGCCCTGCGTGGTGAAGAAGGCCTGATCGTAGCTGATGTACAGGCCGCCGCTGGTCCGCGTGATCAGCCATTCACCGCCGACCAGCGGAGCACCGCCGTTCGTGGTGGTAGCGGACGAAAAGGAGAGAGCACCGCCCTTGACGCCCCAGAACCACGCGTCCTTGAATTGCCGCGCGTCCTGCGCCGCAGCGGACCGGGAGAGCAGGACGGCGAAGACAGCAGCCATCGCCAGAGCACGGAGGAGTCGCATAACCGGAAACCTCGGGAATGGAGAACGGAGCCGACAACCGACAGCGGCGGTCAACTCATGTCCCGGACGAAGACGGCGCCCAAAGAGTCACGCCCGCACCGCCCCGGACGCATGTTGCACGCCCGCATGAAACATGCTGATTCCGCCCGGAGACCCCGTTACATATCCTTGCCGCATGTCCTCCATCCTGCCCGATGCGCCGCGGTTCGACGCGCCGGTGTATGGAACGATCTTCGGCGACCGCCTGGCCGCGGTACAGCGTCTGGCCGAGGGAGACAGCCTGATTCTCGTCCCCGATCCGGCCGGCGTGGACCCCGCGAGCGTCTGGGTACACGCCACCGGCGGCGACGTCGTCGGACATCTCGCGCCCGACATCAATCGATGGCTCGTCCCCCGCATGCTCGACGGCGCACGCTACGCCGCCACCGTCCAGAGCCTCGGTGCCGCCGGCACGGAAAGCTGGCGGCGCCTCGTCATCTCCGTGAGACGACTGTGAGCCGCGTCTAGATCAGGCGCAGCTTCATGCCAACCCGCTTGAACGCCGCCACCGCCTCGTCCAGATCGGCCGTGCTGTGCGCCGCGGACACCTGGCACCGCACACGCGCCTCGCCCTGTGCCACCACCGGGAAACCGAAACCCGTGACGAACACGCCTTCCTTCAACAGCAGATCGCTCATCTGAATCGCCGCCGACGTCTCTCCGACGATGATCGGCACGATCGGCGTTTCGCCCGCGAGCGGCTTGAATCCCGCCTCGATGATCTGTTCGCGAAAATAGCGCGCGTTCTCGCGCAGCTTCTGCACACGCTCCGGATGCTGCTCGATGAACCGCACGCTCGCGAGGGCACTCGAGGCCACGGTGGGCGGCAGCGCATTGGAGAAGAGCTGCGGGCGCGAGCGCTGGGTCAGATAATCACACAGCGCGGCCGATCCGGCGACGAAACCGCCAGCTGCGCCGCCGATCGCCTTCCCGAGCGTCGAAGTGATGACGTCCACCTCCCCCAGAATACCGAAATGCTCCGCCGTGCCGCGCCCCGTACGCCCGAGCACGCCCGTGCCATGCGAGTCGTCCACGACGAGAATCGCGTTGTGCTCGCGACAGATCTGCACGAGGTCCGGCAGCGGCGCGATCGAGCCCTCCATGGAGAAGACGCCATCGCTCCACACGACGCGTCGCTTTGCGCTCCGCGCTGACGCGAGCTTCGAGCGGAGATCGTCGAGGTCGCCGTGCCGATACACCGCGGTCGTGCACTTCGTGATCGACTTCGCCAGCCGAACCGAATCGATGATCGACGCGTGATTCAGCGCGTCGGAGCAGACGAAGTCCCCTTCCTCGACGATGGTCGCCGTCAGTCCTTCATTCGCGTTCCAGGCCGACACGTAGGACATGGACGCGGCAGTCCCGACGAACCGCGCCAGCGCGTCCTCGAGCTCCCGATGGATGGTGAACGTGCCGCAGATGAAGCGCACGCTTCCCGTCCCGGCGCCAAATTGCCGAAGCCCGTCGATTCCCGCCTCGACCACGGCGGGCTCGCTGCACAAGCCGAGATAATTGTTGGACGAGAGGATGAGCACCTCGCCGCGCCCCTCCATGATCACGCGCGCCGCCTGCGGCGAATCGAGGTAGTTGAGCTGCTTGTACACGTTGTCCGCCCGCAGCTGCTGAAGGCGCGACTCGAGATCGGCGGTGAATGCTTGATTCATGTGAGTGGTAGGAAGGCTACGCGATCTCGAAAACGACTTTGCCCGCCGAGCCACCCTTGATGGCGGCGATCGCGTCGTCGAATCGCTCCAGCGGCAAGCGATGTGTGATGACCGGCGTCGGATCGAACTGCCCCGAGCGCAGGAACTGCGTCATCTGAATCCAGGTGTCGTACATCCTGCGTCCCACGACACCATACACGGTGATGCCCTTGAAGATGATCTCCGTGGCAAAGTCCACGTCCATGGGCCTGGCCGGAATGCCGAGCATCTGCACGCGGCCGCCCACGCGCACCAGAGCGAACGCCTGGTGAATTGCCGACGGCACGCCCGACATCTCGAGCACGACGTCCACACCCAGCCCGCCCGTCGCAGCACGAACGGCAGCCTCCGCCTGCTGCGGATGCAGCGCGTCGTGCGCGCCCATCGTCGTGGCCAGCGCCAGCCGCGTCTCGTTGACGTCGCTGGCGATGATCCGTGACGCGCCCGCCGCACGGCAGATGCCGACGGCGAACAGCCCGATCGGACCGCAGCCGGTCACGAGCACCGTCTTGCCCGACAACTCAGTGCCAACGAGCGCGGTGTGAAACGCATTCCCCATGGGATCGTGGATTCCGCCGATCTCGTACGAGACCGCATCGTCGAGATGCCACACGTTGGACGCGGGCATCGCGATGAAGTCGGCGAAGCATCCGTCACGGTCCACGCCGATGATGCGCGTGTTCGGACACACGTGCGCATTGCCCGTCCGACACAGGTGGCACCGCCCGCACACGATGTGTCCCTCGGCCGTCACCCGGTCGCCCTCACGAACGTCCGCCACCAGCCGGCCGACCTGCACGACGTCTCCCGCAAACTCGTGTCCGACCGTGAACGGCGGACGGCAACGGCCCTGCGCCCACGCATCCCACTCGTAAATGTGCACGTCCGTGCCGCACACACCCGCGCGCCGCACCTTGATCAGCACCTCGTCGTCGCGGATCGTCGGTCGTGGTACGTCGCGGAGCTCGAACCCGGGTCCTGCGGAAGCTTTCACCAGCGCTCTCACGTGCGCCTCGTCTCATCGAATAGGAAACAGCCGGCAACTGCGCGGCGTGCACGAATAGTGACGGGTCGTGTTCGCATGTGGAAGTGCGCACGCCGTGAACGAACGTTGCGCACGCCATTGCGTGCGATTTCGCACATTCCTATATTCGCGCACGATGTCACATGCGACGTAACATCGCGTGTCGGCAAACGGTGTCGCGATTTCGTCATGAGATCGCGCACGGTGAATGAAGGCTTCGGCCCGCACTCACCGGCTCGGCCGGACCACCGGGGGTTCGATCGAGCGTCAACCTCGCTCGAGTGGAGATGACGATGGCTGCACGGAAGAAAGTTGCAAAAAAGGCTGCCAAGAAGGCCGCGAAGAAGACCGTTAAGCGTGGCGCCAAGAAGGCCGGTGCCCGCAAGAAGGCTGTGAAGCGCGGTAAGAAGTAGGGTTTGGAGTGAGAAAGAAGCCGGCGCAGATGCGCCGGCTTTTTTCATTGCGGCTACCGCGCATAGCGGGCGACCGCCAGCTCGAGAATCCGAGCGATGAGCGCGTCATGCGAGAGGCCCGATGCTTCGGCGGCGCGCGAGAACTCCGCCGATCGCTCCAGATAGCAGTTTGGATTCACCTCGAGCACGTAGATCTCTCCGTCGGCCGTGACGCGCAGGTCCACGCGCCCGTAATCGCGCAGCCGCAGCGCATTGAAGGCCTCGACCGCCACCCGCTGCATTCCCTCGGTGAGATCCTCGGACAGGTTCGTCGGAAATACGGACTTCGTGCCCGCGAACTCCTCGCCCCGCTCGTCCACCTCACCGGTGCCTCCTTCGCCCCACTTCGCCTCCCAGCTCGCGACCCGCGGCCGGCCGGGAGGAAACGCGCTGAAATCCAGCTCGATCACGGGCAGCGCCACCGGCGTCACGTTGCCGAGCACGCCGACATAGAACTCGCGTCCGTCGATGAATTCTTCCACGAGCACCGGCGACTGGAATTCGCGCTGGAGCGCGTCCATCGTCCCAAACAGCTCGCGCACGTCGCGCACCACGCTCCTGGTCGTCACACCGATCGACGCATCCTCCTGGGGCGGCTTCACGATCAGGGGAAAGCAAAGGTCTCCCGCATGGTCCAGCGCGCCGCGATACACGGTCGCGAATTCCGGAGTGAGAATGCCGTGAAACCGCAACAGCTTCTTGGTCAGACTCTTGTCGCCAGCCATGAATAGCGCCGCCGGGCTGGAGCCCGTATAGCGCATGCCCATGAGGTTGAGCAGCGCGGCGACATTCGAGTCGAGCGCGCTCTTTCCCCCGAACGACTCCGCAAGATTGAACACGATGGCTGGTGTCGCGGCGCGTAGTGACGCGACGAGCTCCTGCACGTCGTCGCCCATCGCCACACGAGTGGGTGTGTGACCGGCCTGCTGGATCGCATCTTCGATCTGTGCGAGGACAGGATCCTCCGGCGGCGGCTCCACCGCATCCACACCGTGCAGCAGCGCCACGTTCACCGTGCGCGGCTCCGCTGACGGCCACGCAGCGCGTGCGTATACCGCCAGTGCAGCATCACGGCGGTGCCGAACGCCGTGAGCTCGATCAGCGTCGTCGCCTCGAGTCCGGCGACGTGCAGCTCGAGCGCGTGCGCGCGATCGCGCAGTGCATGCACGAGCGAGCGCACTCCCGCCGCATCGACCGCCGACCAGTATGCAATCCGTGACACCAGCTCGCCCTCGTGCCTCCGCACGTACACTGCCGCCGACTCGCCGAGCGGCGCGTCCGAGGTCGGCGCAAAGATGCGGCGAAGGTCCCCATCGAACTGCCTCCCATCACCCACCGCGATCCCCGCGCCATCAGCGTAGTGCTCGGCCACAGTCCAGCTCATGGCCTCCACGGGGACGTCATCCTCCGTCACCGTGGGATTTTCCGGCGTTTGCGCGGCGACGTCGCGCATCACGTCGTCCACCCAGAGCAGCTTTTCCAGCGCGGGCCACCCCGCATACTCCGCACGCCAGTCGAGGCCTGGCGTGAGCCACACGGCGAACGTCTCCGCAAAGTCCTCGTCAGGATGCTTCTGTGCATACCAGCCGAGTATGTGGCGGACGTGGCGTCGCGAGAGGGGATCGGCGGGGTAGTGCTCGCGATACGGCCGCGCGTAGTCACCGAACACCTGGCTGAACTCGGGACGCTCGTGTACGCGAAACGCGTAGTTCACCGCGTGCCCCGCCTCGTGTCGCATGTAGCGCATCGCTTCCTCCTCTCCCTCCACGGCACCTGCCTGCTCCGCTTCGATCCGCTCGAGGCGCGCGTCAGCCAGGTAGAAGGGGACGCCAATCAACGGCGTCCCGTCCGGACAACCCCATTCGTCGCTGAGATACACCGGGGGACGAAATGCCACGCCGCGCTGCGACAGCTCATCATGCAGCCGCTGGACGAGCCGCTCGACGCGCGTTCCCGCGATCGACAGACCCAGCTCCGAGATACGCCGCCCGAGCAACTGCGAGCGCTCGTGTTCCCACTCCGTTCGGTCGGTCACGCGCGTGCAGCGGGCAAAGGGCGTACCGAGCCCAGCGCAAAATGAAAAGCGCCGCGACATGTCGCGGCGCTTCCAGAGTCATCGGCGGCCGTGGATCAGACGGGCTGGGCGTCCGGCTCGAGCTCGTCCTCGGGGGCGGGTCCCCAGACGTAGGCTGTAAAGCGCGGGACCTGCTCGGTCTCTCCACCATTGGAGATCACGATGCCGACTGGCTCGTCGGATTCTGTTTGCGTCTCGGGCACCATATAAGGAAGCAGATTGAAGAAATGAAAAACCCCCGGAACGGTCGGGGGCGGTTTCTCCAAAAGCAGCTACGGTGCCAGTTTCTGCGATATGAGTAAGAGCCTTGCCAGTAACGACTTAGCCAATTGCGTCTCCTGCGCCCTTCCACAATGCGTGTCACTTTGATACACGCATCGCCGCACACAGATGCGTCGTATTGACGCGCTCTACCTATGCGACACCCTTCCGTGCGACAAAGCTGTTTGTGTCGGACTCATCCACCGTCACGACCCATCCGCGATAGCGCCGGCGCAGCTCGTCGATGGACACCCGTTTGCCGGCGGCAATCGTCTGCACGAGATGGACGCCTCCGTCGCTGGTCGCGCTCTGGAGCACTCGGATCACGCGCGTCCGTTCCGCCGCGCTCAGCCCCCGGAATGCAGCAGCCGAATAGATGACCGCCGTGAGCGGAGCGTCCGGCGTGAACCCGCTCAACGCCTCCGCGCTCACGTGGACACGCTCCCCCAAGCCGGATTCTTCGGCGGCGTGGAGCACGCGCTCCACGGCGTCCGGCTCTGACAGCGCGGTCACCTCGCACCCGATCGCGGCGAGATACAGCGCCGGCGTCTCGACCTGCGGACCCGCGAGCAGGACCCGCGAGTCGCCTGTGACGTCGGTCATGGCGCGCACGACGATGTCGTTGCGACTCAGGCCCCAATGCTCCGGACGTCGCTGCTCAACGAGCATCTTCACTCGGCGCTGACGCCATGCGCTGTAGCTGAGCAGACCCAGGCGCCGAAAAATGATACGGTCCACTTCCGCGCAGAGTAGCAGCTCGGTGAGCGCAATCTGTTGCTGGCGCGCGAGCGACTGCACGGCCTCGTCGCCAATCGAGAGCAGGACGCTTCTGGGGACCGACTCCTTATAGTCCTCGATCTCGCGATCGAGGTACAGCGCATACTCGTGCTTGAGCGATCTGGACGGTCGCTGAGTCATGCGGGGGAGCAGGGGGTGAGTTGGGTCTAAGATAGTACTTGCACTCCGGCGCGCAAGTAGCTGTCGCAGATCACCTTAGCCAGATGTTTCTTCAGCCGCTCGGCGCCGCGGCCTCGACCTACGCCGGCTCCACGTGCACGATGGCTTCCGCCGTCCCCAGCTCCCGCGCGATTGCACGCTCCACGTCGTCCGTGAAATCGTGCGCGTCCGTCACCGTCGTCGCGCCGTCCACCAGAATCGTCACCTCGGCAAAGAGATGCCCGGACGCCGTCCGCCTGGACCGCGCGGCGCGCACGTCCACGACGCCGGGTATCGTCCGCACGATTTCGACGAGGCGTGCCGCATCCACGCCCCGCGCATCCACGAGAATCGGGATGGACCCCCGAAGAATGAGATACCCGCTCCACGCGATCGCCAGCGCCACGAGGATGCCCAGCAGTCCGTCGGCGCGCGTGACACCCAGCGTTGACAGCCACAGCGACCCAAGCGCGAGCGCCGTGACGACGACGTCGCCCATCGTATGCGCCGCGTCTGCGAGCAGCAACGCGCTACCCAACGCCCGCCCTCGGCGCCGCTCGTAATACACCACGAGAAGGTTGACTCCCAGCGATGCGAGGAGCCAAACGGTATCCGTTCGCGTGGACACCGGCGCCAGGCGCTCACCCGCAAGCGCGACGAGACTCTGCCGCAGCAGCTCGAAGCACGTGACGGAGAGAAAGCACACGATGCCCAGCGTGCCGAGCGTCTCGAATTTTTCGTGGCCGTAAGGATGGTCTTCGTCTGGCGCGCGCGCCGCCACGACCACAGCGAGAATGGCGACACCGTTGCTCAGCATGTCGAGCACCGACTCGAGCGCGGCACCCAGTACGGTGATGGCGCCGGTGCGCGCACCCACGCCACCCTTGATCAAGGCGCTCAGTAGATTGAGCACCAGCACGACCGTGAGCGTACGCCGCACGCTCACCATTCGCGCGGATGATTCGACCTGTTCGACGGACAGTCGTTCCGGAATCGACATTCGAGGAGTCTGACGACCTTGCCTGCGGCGTGTCAACCGACCGTCACCCTCACACGCCGATGCCCGAACTGCCTGAGGTGGAATCAGCGCTCCGCGCGCTGCGCGAGCGCGTCGTCGGCCGCACCATCGGAAAAGTGCGGCTGCTTCATCCATCTCTTCGGCGACGTCTGTCGCCCTCCCGCCTGAGAACGCTCCGGGGTGCCGTGGTCGAGCGCGTCGAGCGGAGAGGCAAGCATCAGCTTCTCCACCTTCACGATGGTCGAGTGCTGCACGCTCACTTTCGCATGAGCGGCGACTGGGTGTTCGACGCAGCGAACGATGTGCCGCCTCGCCACGCACGAGCGCTCATCGAGTTTGCGGACGGCTCCCGCCTCGTCTTCGTGGACTCGCGTGCGCTTGGCACGCTCGACCTCCACGCCGTTGCGAGCGATCTCGATCTGGGCCTCGGCCCCGATGCATCCGATCCCGAATGGACCGCTCGTGATCTCAAGGCCGCGCTGGCAACACGTCGCGGTCCCATCAAACCGGCCTTGCTCGATCAGAAGCTCGTGGCCGGGCTGGGCAATATCTACGCAGCCGAGTCGCTGTGGCGGGCTCGTATCGATCCACGCCGTCCATGCAACCGGCTCGCGCGAAACGAGATTTCCGCGCTGCGGAAAGCAATCGCCACGGTGCTGAAGCGCGCGACGGGCGCCAGGTATACCGACGACGACACGGTGACGCTCGACGTCTACGATCGCGAGGGGAGTCCCTGTCGCCGCTGCGGCACGCCGATCGAGCGAATTGTTCAGGCGGGCCGCTCCACGTACTTCTGCCCGAGCTGTCAGCGGTAAATCACTCCGCGGCGAGCAGTGCTCCCTTGAGATAGCCCGTTTCGGGAATCGTGATCACCTCCGGATGATCGCGCGGCTGTCCTGTGATCTCTCGCAGGATCATTTGCCGCCCGCTGTCGGCGGCCGCGGAGTGGAGCATCTCCAGGAAGAGCGACCTGGAAAGGTGAAACGAGCAGCTTGCCGTAAAGAGCGTCCCTCCGGGCGACAGCAGGCGCATCGCGCGCAGGTTGATCTCCTTGTAGCCCCGGATCGCGGCGGGCAGCGACGCCTTCGTCTTGGCAAAGGCCGGCGGATCGAGCACGATGGTGTCGAAGCGAGTCCGGTCGCGCTCGCGCGCCTTCAGGTATTCGAAGGCATCCGCTTCGACGAACTCACCGTTCGTGAATTCGTTGCGCCGAAAGTTCTCTTCGGCGCGCCGCAGCGCCTGTGCGGAGACGTCGAGCGCGACGACGTGCTCCGAGCGCCGAGCGAGATGCAGCGCGAAAGATCCGTGATAGCTGAAGCAGTCGAGCGCTCGCCCCCGCGCATGCTGTCCGGCGAGCGCTCGGTTGTCGCGCTGGTCGAGAAACGCTCCCGTCTTCTGTCCACCCCAGGGAGCGGCCAGATACTTCACGCCGTGCTCCTGCACCTCGATTTCCTCGGGCACTTCACCGTGCAGCAGCTCCACGCTCGTCGCGAGTCCCTCCTTGGCGCGAAGAGAAACGTCGTTTCGCGCGAGAATGCCGGCCGGCGCAAGCGTGTCCCGCAGCGCGGCAACCACGTCCTCGCGATGCTGCTCGAGACCGGCGCTCATCAACTGAACCACGAGCCAGCGATCGTATCGGTCCACGACGAGGGAGGGCAGGCCATCCCCTTCGCCATGGACCAGACGGAATGCGTTCGTCTCCCGATCGAGCCCGGTGCGTCGTGCAGTGGCGCGATCGATGGCGTCCCGCCACCACGCCGCGTCGATCGTCGCCTCGGGATTGCGATCGAGCAGCCGCAGCGAGATCTCCGACGTCGGGCTCCACAATGCCACGCCGAGTGGTTTCCCCCGTTCGTCCTGCACGCGAACCGTGCCGGCCTCCACACCTGGCCGCTCGGCAACGTCGCTGCGGAAAATCCAGGGATGTCCTGCGGCCCATCGGCGCGCGCCCTTCGGTGTTACGACTGCTGTGTGCATGCGCAGGAAGGTATTGGATGCATTGGGGACCGCGTGACATGCGAGCGGCGGCGTTCTGGCGCATCACGAGTGCTGGGACGGACGTGGTGACCCGAAGTGGCTCATCATGTTTCGCTGGCGTCCTGCGCAGCGCGGATCGCGCGCGCAGCGGCTGCCGCGTCCGGCGATCGGAACACCGCGCTGATCACGGCAACACCCGAGGCGCCAGCGGACATCAGCGCTGCCACGTTCTCTGCCTTCACGCCGCCGATGGCCACAGCAGGGCCTCCAAAACGCTTCGCGAGTTGCGCAAATCCTGCGACACCAAGAGCATCCTCGCCCTGACGCGCTCCGTGCACCGGGCCAATGCAGGCATAGTTGGCTCCCGCGGCGCGCGCGACGTCGTCATCGATGCCAACGGACGCACCGATGACGAAGCGGTCCGGCACGATGCGTCTGAGTGACGCCGGCGTCACCTCGTCCAGCGCGAGGTGTACGCCATGCGCGCCGACGGCGAGCGCAACGTCCGCCCGGTCACTCACCAGCAGCGGCACGTGCGGCAGCACGGCGCGAAGTTCGCGCGCAACCTCAGCGAGACGCCGCGGCGGCTCCTCCGGCAGCCGAAGCTGAATCATCGTTGCACCGCCGCGCACCGCCTCGATGGCGCGCGATGAAAGCCCTGCGATGCCGTCGTGCACCGAATCCGTGATGGCGATCAGGCGCAGCCAGGAAACATCGAACGGCACGCGATCCTGACTCACCGTGTTCTCGACTCAGCGTGGAGATTGTGCCGGCGCGGGCGGCGCCGTCGCCGCTCCCGGTAACACGCTGGCCGGCGGTTCGTGCACCGTGTCGCGTCGCACGGCCGCCACCGAATCCCACGCGCGTCGCGCTCGTCGCACGGCGGCAGCGTGTTGCGCGAACGTGGTGGTGAACTCGTGATGGCCGTCCGGATGCGCGACGAAGTACCGATACGGAACGTTCGCGGGATTCAATGCCGCGACGATGGACGGCCTTCCCGGCGATGCGATGGGACCCGGAGGAAGACCCTTGTGCCGATACGTGTTGTAGGGCGAGTCGATCTCGAGATGGCGGTACAACACGCGTGCGACATGGTGGCCGATGGCGTACTGCACGGTGGGATCCGCCTGTAGCGGCATTCCTGCCTTCATGCGATTCAGGTACACGGCCGCGATCACTGGCCGCTCCTCCGGAAGGCGCGCCTCCTTCTCCACGATGGCGGCGAGTGCCATGACGTCGTTGCGGCTCATGGCTCTTTGCTGGAGCACCGAATCCCACGCGGGTTGCCACACCTGCTGGAACCGATTCACCATCAGTCGGACCGCCTGGCGAGGGGTCGTGCCCTCGGGAAACACGTACGTGTCGGGGAAGAGGTATCCCTCGAGCGTCGGCGTTGCCAGATCGAGTGCATGAAGGAGCGCCGTGTCGCGCGCCGCGACGTCCACCGACTCCGGCGCAACATGCAGCACTCGCGTGAGCTGTGGCTCGATCTGCGCCAGCGACCACCCCTCCGGAATCGTAATGCTCGGCTCCACGCCCTTGCCGCCATTGAGCACGTCCAGCACCTCGTCCCACGACATGCTCGGTTGAAAGACGTATGTCCCCGCACGGATCGATCGGTCGCGTCGACGGAACATTCCGTAGACGCGAAAGAGTGTCGGATGCCGGATGATCCGTGCGTTCGCGAGCGATTCGGCGGCCACGCGGAGATTCGACCCGCGCGGGACCACGACGCGCACGTTGCGCGTGTTCACTTCGTGACATGCCAGCATCGCGACCAGCGGGATGATCGCGAACAGCGCGAGGAGTCTGCCGGACGCGAGACGCTCAGTGAGTCGCATCATCCTGAGACGACACGAAGGGAAGCTCCGACATGCGCAACGCGTGCTGGAGCAGGACCGTGGCAGCAAGGGAATCGACGTCGGACTTTCGTCCGCGCGTGCTCCCATCCATCTCGCGAATGGCGCGCAGCGCAATGGCGGTGGTGAACCGCTCGTCCAGCAGCGCGACCGGCAATCGCGACCGCCTCGTGATCTCGGCGGCTACCTTCCGGCATTCGAGAGAGCGCGGCGTGTCGTCGCCATTGCCGTCCAACGGCAGGCCCATCACCATGCCGGTGGCCTCCAGCGTCTCAGCGCGCCGAAGAAGCTCCGCGATCGGCGGCCGCTTGCCAGCGCGGCGTAGGATCGCGCCGGCCGGTGACGCAATGGTACCCGTAGGATCGCTGATGGCGAGCCCGATGCGCCGCTCTCCCCAATCGACTGCCAGCCAGCGGCCACGGGCGCGATCGCTCACGCGATCATCCCTCCCGCATCTGGACGAAAAACTCCCGGTTGTTCTTCGAGCGCGACATCTGCTTCAGGAGGAAGTCGATGGCTTCCGATTCAGGCATGTCCGCGAGGAAGGTTCGCAGGAGCGTCACGCGGTTCAACTCCTCGGGCGTGAAGAGCAGCTCTTCCTTGCGCGTCCCGGACCGATTGATGTCGATGGCCGGATAGATCCGCTTCTCGGCGATCTCCCGCGCGAGCACGAGCTCCATGTTGCCCGTGCCCTTGAACTCCTCGAAGATCATCTCGTCTGCGCGTGAGCCGGTCTCGATGAGCGCGGTCGCGATGATCGTCAGCGAGCCGCCGTCGGCCACGTTGCGCGCCGCGCCGAAGAACTTCTTCGGCTTCTCCATCGACTTCGCGTCGAGACCGCCAGACATGATCTTCCCACCTGTGGGAATGACCGTATTGTGCGCCCGCGCGAGGCGTGTGATGGAATCGAGCAGAATGACGACGTCGCGTCCCGACTCCACCAGCCGCTTCGCCTTCTCGATCACCATGTCCGCGACCTGCACGTGCCGCGTCGCCTCCTCGTCAAACGTCGAGGAGATGACCTCGCCCTTCACGACGCGCTGCATGTCGGTGACTTCTTCGGGCCGCTCGTCGATCAGCAGCACGATCAGCGTCACGTCCGGATAATTCTCGGCAATGGCGTTCGCGAGTTTCTGGAGGAGAATCGTCTTTCCGGCCCTTGGCGGGGCGACGATGAGCCCCCGCTGTCCCTTGCCGATGGGTGCAATGAGGTCCATCACGCGCATGCTCAGGTCGCCGGACTCCGTCTCGAGGCGCAGGCGTCCGTCCGGATAGCGCGGCCGAAGACTCTCGAACTCGATGCGTGACTTCGCCGCCTCGGGCTCGCCGCCGTTCACCTTCTCGACCTTGAGGAGCGCCAGATAGCGCTCCCACTCCTTCGGTGGACGCACGTGCCCGCTCACCGTGTCGCCTGTGCGCAGGTCGAACCGCTTGATCTGCGACGGCGACACGTAGATGTCCTCGGGGCTGTAGAGGTAGTTCCAGTCCTGGCTGCGCAGGAAGCCGTATCCCTCCGGAAGAACCTCGAGCACGCCCTCGCCGAGCAGCGTCTCCGCCTGTTCCAGGAGCTTCTGCTCGATGCGGAACATCAGCGTCTGCCGCTCGAGCGTCGTGTACGAGCTCAACTCGAGGGCGTCGGCGATGTCGTGAAGCTCGGGGATCGATTTCCCCTTCAGCTCAGCGATGTTCACGGTGCGGCAGCGGTGCGCGGAAGGAAGGGACGGCGATCAGCGTGCGCGCACGACGTCCGCGGCGGAGCGATGGGCGATTGGGCGATTGGGCGCGGGAGACTGTCCACGCCGGGCGGCGGGAGACGAACGACGGGGTCCCGTGCAGCATGAGAATGCTAGACGGCGCTGAATGGAGGGTCAAGGTCGTCGAGGTCAGAAGCGTATGTAACGAAGTGGATGTCGTTTCATGTCGGCGAAAAGCGCTGCCATCTCGCGGTGCGCGTCCGCCACCGCGTCTGTCATCGCGCTGTCATGGAGCACGCGTCCCGCCGTGCCCTGCGACGCGTCCAGCGAGGCGCGCACGCGCGCGAGCTCGGACCGGATGTCGCCAACTTCAGAGACGAGCGTGCTATCTCGGCGCAGACGGCCTAGCGACGTCCCGTGCGACGCGAGCAGCGTGCGCACCGAATCGACGCGTGCCATGACTCGCCCGACTTCCGCCGGAATCTGTTCGCGCTCCGTTGCATTCTGCCGCATACCGGACCGTATTCCTGCGCCGAGTGTGGCGAGTTCGGCGCGGGTCTGTGTGAATTGGGTGGGGCCGGGGCGGCTCTGTGCATTCAACAGTGCGCCTGCGGTGCCATGCGAGTCCCGCAGCGCTCCGGCAATCTCCTTCAAGTTTCTGGCGATTATGGGAAACTCCTTGGCCGCGGTGCCGAAGCGTCCGCTGGCGCCCTCTACATCCACCTGCGGCTTCGAGTGGATCGTGTCGCCTGGCCTCAGCGGAGCGCCCGCTGGCGTGCCGGCCGTCAGATACACGACCGGCGCACCGATGATGGTGCCGCCATTCCGGATCTGCGCAATGGCGTCGTGTCGCAAGGCGGACCGGTATTTCTCGAGCACCTGCATCGCGATCTCCACGCGCTCCGAGGTGTCCGATGACGGCGGCTGATATTTGATCGACGTGATCTTTCCGATCTTTTGCCCTCTGAGCCACACCTCGGATCCGACGAGGACGCCGCGCGCTTCGCCGACGTGGACGTAGAGCGGGAACGTCGCGCCGTGTAATGCGCCGACACGGGAGTACTTGAGAACGACGAAGCTCACGGCGGCGATCGCGGCAAGGGCGATCAGTCCACCGCGGACGTCGGACCAGGTGAGTTGGCGCGCCACGGGCGAGAGGGAGGGATCGGGCGGAGGAGGTGAACGTATGCGAGAGCAAACACCGGACCACTGGCCAGACCGACGCTCTATGCCGCCTCGGTCTCAGCTCGCGAGCTGGCTTGAGCACGGGAGATTACGCGAGGCCGATCAGTGCGGTCGCACACTCGCTCCAGTAACACCGTGCACGCAGACCTTTCCAATCGTTCAACTGGCACCGCGAAGTGCCCCAGACATCCGCGAGGGTGAACGCACAAAGCACTGCACCGATTGGATCTCGATGCAGTGCCTTGAACTACCACCAGTGCGCGCGGCGGGATTCGAACCCACGACCTCTTGCTCCGGAGGCAAGCGCTCTATCCAGCTGAGCTACGCACGCGGCGGGCAGACAGAGTCTGCCCCGGACCTTACAAGTTAGCCTGCCGCCGAGACCCATTCAAGGAACGCATGCGCCCCGCGGCCTTCGTGGGCGCGCCGGCAGGCGACGAACAGGCAGATCGGCCCCGCGCTTGCACGTTGCCCCACACATGCAAGCCCGGCAGATACCCCGTGGACGCGCACTCCTCGCGCATCTCATGCTGGTAGCCTTGCCCGCGATGAGCTGGGGACAAACCCCACAGCGCCCAACCGGCTTCTCTGTCGCCGGTCTGCCGGCCGTCAACTACGACGCCGACGAGGGAGTGGGCTACGGCGCGCTCCTCCAGCTCTACGACTACGGCCCGAACGGCGCGCAACCGTATCGGTACAGCCTTCAGCCCACGGTGTTCTTCACCACCCGCGGCCGGCGCGATGTCATCCTCTTCGTCGACGCGCCACACCTGCTGCCCGATCCCTGGCGACTCGGCGGATCGCTGGCGCGCGAACAACAGCTCGCCACACCGTTCTACGGCGTCGGCAATGCAACGGTGTTCGACTCCAACGCGACCAAAGGGCCAAACACCTACTACTATCGCTACGGTCGCACCGTGTGGCGTGGCAACGCGGACGTTCAACACGACGTCGGCGTACGCGCGGTGCGTCTGCTTGTAGGGGCTGGCGTGCGTGCGGTCACCATTCGACCGGTGCCCCACGACTCGGGCACCACGCTCCTCGCCCAGCAGGTCGGGCGCGCGACGCTGCCCGCGCGCAACACCGTCAACGCGCGATTGGGCGTCGTTGTGGACACGCGCGACGGCGAGATCCGCACCCACGCTGGCAACTGGTCCGAGCTGGTCGTACAGAGGGCGGGCAAAGTCCTGGGCGGCGACGAAGCATACACTCGTATAACGGCAAACATCCGACAGTTCGCCCCCCTCGGTCCGTCGGTCACGTTCGCCGAGCGCGTGGTGCTCCAGACCGTGCGCGGGAGTCCGTTCGTGACGGAGCTTTCAACCGTTCAGAGCTCCTTCCGAGACGACGAGGCGCTTGGCGGCGCGACATCCATTCGCGGCGTCCCGCGCAATCGCTACATCGGAAAAGGCGTGGCGTTCTCGAACTCGGAACTGCGGTGGTCCGTCACGGGCTTCGAGCTCTTTCGACAGCCGATGCGACTCGTGCTGAGCAGCTTCTTCGACGCGGGCCGCGTGTGGACCGACGGGCTCGATTTCTCCACGATCGCAAGCGACCTGCACGTGGGATACGGAGGCGGCGCGCACGTCGAGGTCGGCCCGAGCTTCGTCGTCACGGGCGACGTAGCCCATTCCTCGCAGACGAAGGCGGCAGTCTACATCGGCATCGGATATTTGTTCTAGGCAAACGGCTCATCGGTCACGTGCACTTGACCCATCAAAAAAACTCGATACAATCCAGTCCATGATCGCCGAACGAGTCAACGTCCCCCGCATCGCCATACTGTGCAACGCACTGGCCGACGAGGCGCGCGTTGAAATTGTCGCGCGGCTCCTGGACGGCGAAAAGTGCGTCTGCGACCTCATGGACGATCTCGATGCTGGCCAATCGCGCCTCTCGTACCACTTGAAGGTGCTCAAGGAGGCGGGGCTGGTGGCCGACCGCCGTGAAGGACGCTGGTCCTACTACACGCTGGAACGAGCAGCCTTTGTCGAGGCTGGTGAGCTCATCACATCGTTGCGTCCCAGAGCATCCAGAACCCTCAAGACGAACTGTTGCTGATGACAGAATCACAGAACATCGACGCACTGCGAGACACCGTGCGCGGACGCTACGGTCAGGCCGCTCTCCAAGTGATCGAGAGCAGTACCTCGGCCTCCTGTTGTGGTCCGGCCACCGGCTCGAGCGGATGCTGTGGCGCGACAACGGAGAGCTGGGATCCGATCACCGCCAACCTCTATGATGAAGGACAGGCAGCCGGCGTCCCCGCCGAAGCGCTGCTCGCGTCCCTCGGCTGCGGCAACCCGACCGCCCTCGCCGATCTGGCCGAAGGCGAAACCGTTCTCGATCTGGGATCAGGCGGCGGCATCGACGTGCTCCTCTCGGCCAAGCGCGTCGGCCCAACCGGAAAGGCCTATGGCCTCGACATGACGGACGAAATGCTCGCCCTCGCCAACGAGAACAAGGCGCGAGCGGGCGCATCGAACGTCGAATTCCTTCGCGGCCACATCGAGAGCATTCCGCTTCCCTCCAACACCGTTGACGTCATCATCTCGAATTGCGTGATCAACCTCTCCGGCGACAAGCGAAAGGTGCTTGCGGAGGCGTTCCGCGTGCTCAAGCCCGGCGGTCGCTTTGCCGTGTCGGACGTGGTAGTGCGCGGAGACATGCCGCCCGAAGTCCGTAAGAGCGCTGAGCTCTGGGTCGGCTGTGTGGCCGGCGCCCTGGAGGAACAGGAATTCCTTTCGTTGCTTCGCGACGTCGGGTTCGAGAATGCGAGCATCGAGCCCACGCGCGTATACGCAGCCGAGGACGCGGCGGCTTTCCTCGCCAACACGGGACTCGACGCGGTGCAAGTAGCGAAGGCGATCGACGGCAGGATCATGAGCGCATTCGTGCGCGCCACCAAGCCGTGAAGGCGACAATAGCTCCGACGCTACGCAACGCGACCGCGACTGACGCAACGGCCGTCGAAGCGCTGCTTGCCGCGGCGCAACTTCCACTCGTCGGTGTCCGCGATGCCCTCGAGAGCTTTACGGTCGCCGAGGACGGCTCTCGCATCGTCGGCGTCGCCGGTATCGAAGAGTGCGGTGAGGACACGGGGTACGCCCTACTGCGTTCGGTGGCAGTCGACCCCGAATGGCGCGGCAGAGAGCTCGGGCAGGCGCTCGTAGCGCGCGCGATCGCCTCGGCGCAGGAGCGGGGAATCCGCTCGCTCTATCTGTTGACCACGACCGCCGAAGCCTGGTTCCCAAGGTTCGGATTCGCCATTACCTCCCGCGACGCGGTTCCTGACGAAGTCCGCGCCAGTGCGGAATTCTGTAGCGCATGTCCTGCCAGTGCGACCGTGATGGTCCTGCACCTCGAGACTGCGTAATGCGCTATCTCCTCTTCTCCGACGTCCACGCCAATCTTCCCGCACTCCGCGTCGTTCTGCGCGACGCACATGCGCGCACCGATCTGGCCGGCCGATATCACCTCGGCGATCTCGTCGGCTACGCACCCTGGCCCGACGAGGTCGTCGCGCTCATTGCGGAAGAGGGCATTCCAGGGGTCGCGGGAAATTACGACTCCACCGTCGCGAGCGCGTACAAGCACTGTGGTTGCCGCTACGAGGACGCGCGACAGGAGGAGCTGTCGCACCTGAGCTATGCGTGGACCCTCGCCAATACATCAGCCGAGACCAAGCGATTCCTCGGCAGCCTGCCATTCCGAATCGACATTCGGCCGCTCGGCGGTCACGTCGCAGGTCCCACGATTCGCTTCGTGCACGGCAATCATTCCCTGAACACCGTGTACGTCACGGAAGACCGAAGTGACGAGTTCCTGTCGTCGATGGCCTCGCACCTCGCCGCACGCGAGGGCGACGTCGTGTGCTTCGGCCATACGCACAAACCGTGGCACCGCGTGGTTCAGGGAATCCACTTCGTCAACACGGGAAGCGTCGGCCGGCCAAAGGACGGCGATCCGCGTGCCGGATACGTGCTGCTGGACGTGACGGAGACAGAGGTCGACGTCGAATTCGTCCGAATCGAGTACGACGTGGAGCAGGCAGCGCGCGCCATCATTTCAAGCACGTTGCCGGACGACTTTGCCGACTATCTCCGCACCGGTGGTGCGTTGGTGCGCGCGTAGCGGCGCACGACGCACGTTCGCACTGGCAGCACGTCGCGTGCGCCGATAGCTTCGCCGGCCATGCAAGAAATCGTGATTCGTCGCGCGATCGTCTCGGTCCTTCTACTCGGCGGACCTGCCTTCGCCCAGAGTACCAAGCCCATCGTCCACGTCATCGGGACGGGTGGCACGATCGGTTCGGCCGGCGACTACTGGGGCGGCGATCCGACGCGAGTCGCCATCGCCGATCTCCTGCGTATCCCGGGTATCGACTCCGTGGCGACGATGGAATCGGAGCAACTGTTCAATGTGTCCTCCGTCAGCATCGGACCGGCGCGATGGCTCGAGCTGTCGCGGCGCGTCTCCGAGCTCTTTCGCACGCGCGCCGACATCGCTGGTGTGATCGTCACGCACGGCACGGACACCATGGAGGAGACGTCCTACTTCCTCGATCTCACGGTGTCCGACGAGCGGCCGGTGATCGTGACGGGCGCCATGCGTCCGTCGAACATGGCGGGAGCTGACGGGCCGGCGAATCTCATGAACGCAGCTCGCGTCGCCGCGAGTTCCGATGCGCGCGGTCGGGGTGCCATGGTCCTGATGGACGACCGCCTCTACTCCGCACACGACGTCGTAAAGATGAACTCGACTCGGGTCGAGGCGTTTCAGGCACCCGAGCACGGACCTGTCGCCGTCACGGATGCCGATGGTCTCTTCTTCCGCGCGCCATCGCCCGGTCGCAAGCATGCGGCGTTCGACATCGCGGACGTGAAAGAGCTGCCGAGGGTGGACATCGTGTACGCCTATGCCGGAGCCGACAGCGTGCCGATTGACGCGGTGGTCGCGGCCGGTGCTCGAGGCATCGTTGTCGCGGGCGTGGGACGCGGAGGCGCGACGGCATCCCAGAACGCAGCGCTCAAGCGAGCCGTCGCCAAGGGAATAGTCGTGGTCATGGCCACACGCACTGGAGCCGGCCGCACTGGTCGGGGGAGTGACGGCATCATCGGCGCAGGCGACCTCAATGCGCAGAAGGCCCGCGTCCTCCTGACGCTCGCGCTCGCGAGCAGCGCGGATGTCGCGCAGGCGAAGCGCGCCTTCATCGAGCATCAATGAGACATTCGCGCCCGGTCGCTACGCCCTGATACGGCGACTCAGGGGGACGTTGCGCTGTGAAAAAAGATCCGAAAAAGCCACACGACCAGCGCGATCGGCAGAATGACCAGGAGCGCAATCTTGATCACGGCGACGAGCAGGCCGATCATCGCCATTCCGAGGCCGAATACCACGCCGAACGTCGCCATCCCAAGCACGAAGAGGATGAACAGGCACGGGACGCCGACAAAGAGAAACAGCGCGGAGAGCAGAAGAAATCGAAGGAGGCGCATTGTTCCGGCGGTTGAGGACTGGGCATCCCTACGTGGCCGTGCTGCATGAGGTTTCTCGCCGCTGGTGGCCGCTAAGAATTCACAAAGTCCCATGCGCCTCGCAGGCGCGGACGCAGATTCTGCCAACCGAATTGAGGTGAGCGTTCATGCCGGAAGAGATCGAGGTGGATACCGAAAGGCTGCGGGAGACGATCGACGAGGAGATCGAGAAGGAGGGTGGAAGGTTCCTGCGCGCGGTGGCCTTGACGACCGCGCTCCTCGCGGCGGTCACCGCGGTCGTTTCGCTGGAGGCCGGCGCCACGGTAAACGAGGCGCTCATCCTCAAGAGCGAGGCGACCGCCTTGCAGGCCCGCGCGTCGGACCAATGGGCGTACTATCAGGCCAAGGGAATAAAGTCCGCCATCGCGTCGAACGCGGCGAGTGGGTTCGCGGCGGCCGGACGCCCCGCGCCGGATTCACTCGGCGGCGTGGTCGCCCGTTACGAGCGGGAACAGAAGTCCATCCAGGCCGAGGCGAAGAAGCTCGAGACGGAGCGCGACGCGCGGAATGCGGAATCCGAGGTGATGATGGCGCGACACCATCACTACGCGGTCGCCATCGCCTTGCTGCAGATCGCCATCGCGCTCGGCGCCATCGCCGCGCTCACCAGGCAACGTCTCGCGCTCGTCGCCGCAGGTCTGTCCGGGTTCGGAGGCATCATGCTCGCGGTCACGGCCGCATTGCGTCACTGAAGCGCGTGACCCTTCCTCGCCGCCGGCGGCCACTTTTTTTTGCTGCTGGCGATTTGTTCGTGACTTGTGCAAGTTGTGCGGGCCGAATTGCGGTCCGTGCATTTCTTGCACGATTTCACGCGTCTGGACCTGTTTTTCGCTCCGTAGATGTCTTGATGAAGGTCCCAACGCGCATCGTCCGTTGTGAGCGACTCACCTGCCTCCACGAGGCCATTTCGCTGCAGCACCGTTTCCTCGTGCACTTGACAGTCTGAATTCTCAGCAGTAAAGCTGGGTGTCTCAGAACCCCCCATGCGCCGTCGCTTGGCTGGGACACCGGTCGAAAAGACAGACGTACCTGACTTCCTTTTTCCAGGACGGTCGTACGCGGCGCCAAGTTGATTTGCCTTGCTTCCGAGTCGCGGTGTTTGTACTCCGCGCCGACAAATGCTGTCGGTCGGTTTGGCGCGCCATCGCGCTCGAGCCGCCGCGAGCCCACGAAGCACGACGCCCAACGTCCCCCGTAGCACGCATCGCTTAGCTGATCCGCAAGCAGGGCCTGTCGTCCAAGCGAGGACCAGGAGAACACCAACGAATGCGCACTGGGAGGAGAACAATGGAGAAGCAGTTGCCCGATACGAAGCCATTCTGGAGCGGTGTGCCGCACGGCTTCCGCGTTGTGATGTCGAGCCTACTCTTCATGCTGGCCCTGGCCGGAACGGCCACCGCCCAGCAGATCGCGGTCACGGGCACCGTCACCTCCCCCGGCGGCACGCCACTCCAGGGAGTCGTGGTTCGAGTCCAGGGCGTGCCGGATAGCCGCGCGGTCAGTGCCGCCAACGGACGCTACTTCATCAACGCGCCCGCCAACGGCACGCTGGCCTTCTCGCTCCTCGGCACGAAGCCCGCGTCGACGCCGGTTGCGGGTCGTACCCGGATCGACGTCGTCATGTCGCAGGTCTCCTACCTCGAAGAGGTGGTGGTGACCGCGTACACGGAGCAGCGGCGTGCGGACATCACGGGCGCCGTCGCCAGCGTCAACATGGAGAGCGCGAACCGCCAGACGGGGGCGAGCGTCATCCAGCGACTGGACGTCGCGGTGCCCGGCATCACGGTGGCCGCGAGCGGCTCGCCCGGCGGGCGCAGCACGGTGCGCGTGCGAGGGATCAGCTCCTTCCAGAACAACGATCCGCTCTATGTCGTGGACGGCACGCCGGTTCAGGACTCGTACATCAACTTCCTGAATCCCGACGACATCACGTCCATCCAGGTTCTGAAGGATGCCTCGGCGGCATCGATCTACGGGTCGCGCGCCAGCAACGGCGTCATCGTCATCGAGACCACCAAGAGGGGGCCTGCCGGACCGCCACAGGTCACCATGCGCGTGAGAAGCGGCGTCGCCACTCCGACCCGCGGGTATGACGATTTCCTCATCACGAACTCACTGGACTACTTCCAGATCATCAAGGCCAGCTATCTGAACGCGGGGCTGCCGGTTCCGACGAACATCTACGGAGACCCGAGCAACCCGACGATTCCGGCCTACACGTTCGCGTCGAACGCCGCAACCCTCACGAAGGACCAGTGGGGCCGGCCGGTCACGGTCGATGCGAGCAAGTACTCGTACCCGAACAGCCTGATCATGCCAGGCAGCGCGGGCACGAACTGGTGGAAGGCGGTGTTCGGCTCTGCGCCGGTTGCGGATTACAACCTCGACGTCAGAGGCGGCGGTGAAGAAAACGCGTACAACGCGTCGTTCAACTTCTTCAACCAGAGTGGCACGGCAAAGTACAATAACTTCCAGCGCGGCACGGTCCGCGTGAACACGTCGTTCAACCGGAGCAAGTTCAACTTCGGCGAGAACGTAAACCTGGCGCTCCAGCAGTCGTATGGCGGCATCCCGAACGATCCGGGTGGGTACGCGGAGGATGGCATCGTCGGCAAGAACATCCTGATGCAGCCCGTCATTCCCATCTACGACATCAACGGCAACTTCGCCGGCGGAAAAGCGACCGGCCTCGGCAACCAGAGCAATCCGCTCAAGGAAGCCTACGAGTTCAGAGACAACAAGAACCGGAACAACTCCGTCTTCGGGAGCGCCTTTGCGGGTTACGACTTCACGCCGGAGCTCACGCTGAGAACCCGGCTCGGATTCAACCTGTCCCAGAACAACTTCTCGGGGTTCAATCCGATCTTCCCCGAGAACGCCGAGGCGACGTTCATCAACTCGATCAACGAGAACGAGAACACGGGCACGGATTGGACCTGGTCCAACACCGCACGGTTTGCACGGACGTTCAGAGGAAAACACCAGTTCGACGTCTTCGTCGGCGAAGAAGCCAACGCCGGCACCAACCGGTTCATCACGGCGTCGCTGTCCAACCTGCTCTCGAGCGACCTGAATTCCCGCTACGTGCAGGACGCCCTGGGCGACGCCAGCACGAAGAACGTCTCGAGCTCCGGCGGGAAGAGCGCGTTGCTGTCGTATTTTGGCAAGGCCGGGTACAACTACGGCGACAAGTATGTCGCGAGCGTCACGGTGCGCCGGGACGGCTCATCGCGGCTCGGTGAGACCCACCGCTGGGGTACGTTCCCGGCATTCGGTCTGGGGTGGAGAATCACCAACGAGCAGTTCCTCCAGAACAACCGGATCTTCTCGGACGTCATGCTCCGGTACGGATTCGGCGTCACGGGAAATCAGCAGATACCGTCCGGACGCATCGTCTCCCAGTTCGGCGGCGGCCGTGGCGATACGTACTACGACGTGGCAGCATCCGGGAGCAGCGTGGTGGCGGGATTCCGTCAGTCGTCGCTCGGTAATCCGGATCTGAAATGGGAAGAGAACCGGTCCACGAACGTTGGAGCGGATCTCTCGCTTTTCAATAACAACATCAACGTCGTGGTCGATCTGTATCGGCGTGAGACGAACAACCTGCTGTTCGACCCGAGAACGCCTGGCACGGCTGGCATCGCCGCTCCGCCCATCGTGAACGTCGGAACGATGAAGAACAGCGGCTACGACTTCTCCATCGGTCACATTGGGCCGACGTGGAGTGCGACGTTCAACGGAAGCCACTACAAGAACACCGTGGTTTCCATCGACGGCGTGCAGGACTTCTTCTACGGTCCCGTCTCGACGCGCTACGGCAATCAGGTCATCAACAAGGTCGGCTACCCCATCGGCTCGTTCTTCGGTTACGTCGCCGAGGGTCTCTACAAGGACGCGGCGGAAGTGGCGGCCCACGCGAAGCAGGACGGGGCCGCGCCGGGCCGTATCAAGTTCAAGGACACGAATGGCGACGGACAGATCGATCTGAACGATCGTGTCGTCATTGGAAATCCCCATCCGAACTTCACCGGCGGCCTCGATCTCGGCTATCGCCGCGGAAACTGGGACGTGAGCGCGACCACGTTCGGAACGTTCGGAAACGACATCTTCGACGTGCAGAAGGAGTTCTACATCTTCCGCAACTTCTCCACGAACGTGCGCAGTGACCTGCTCGCCAATTCGTGGACGCCGACGAATCTCGACGCGAAGTATCCGCGGCTGGACGTCAACGACAACTACAGCCACGCGATCAGCAGCTTCTACATCGAGGACGGTTCGTACGTCAGGCTGCGCAACCTGCAGCTCGGCTACAACGTTCCGCCGAACTTTGCGCGCTGGACCGCCACGACGCGGGTGTACGTGCAGGGCGAGAACCTGTTCACCATCACCAGGTATCCGGGCCTCGACCCGGCGCTACCCGCGGCGAACGTGTTCGGCTCCGCCGGTGACGTCAGGGACCAGTATCGGGGCGTGGACCGCGGTACCTATCCGAGCAGCAAGACATGGAGCGTCGGCATCACCACCTCGTTTTAGCGAACCGCCTTTATCAAGGAAGACGCGACGATGAAAATGGCATCAAAACACCCCGTGCTCGTCGGAACGGTGCTCGTGCTTCTCGCTTCAGTTTCGGTGTACGGATGCAAGGATTTCCTGAACTCGGCCGCTGCGCCCCAGGGGACGCTGAACGAGCAATCCCTCGCGAATGCCAATGGCGTCGAGGGCACCCTTGTTGCCGCCTATCGGCCACTCGACTGCACGAGCTCGACCAACGGGAACTGGGGATGCGCCGCCAGTAACTGGGTCTGGGGGACTGTGGCGGCCGACGACGCCTACAAGGGATCGAACGCCACCGACCAACCTCCAATCAACGACGTCGAAGCGTATCACTGGGGTACGCCCGACGCCGACAGCTATCTGAACAACAAGTGGGTCAACGTCTACGAAGGCGTCGTCCGCGCCAATTCGACGCTGCGGCTGTTCAACTCGTTCCAGAAAGCATCGCCGGGCGTGCTGAAGGCGACTGACGTCACGGGCATCCCGGGAGAGGCCATCTTCCTGCGGGCCTATTACCACTTCGAGGCATATCGGATGTGGGGCAGCATTCCGTACTACCGCGAAGACGACACGGATTTCCGGAAGCCGAACATCGCTCCGGCGGACGTGGTCACGGAAATCCTGAAGGACCTCGACCTCGCCATCTCGAAGCTGCCAGCCACACCGCGAAACGGGCAGTTGGGACGCGCCACGTCGTGGACGGCCAAGGCCTACAAGGGGCGCGTTCAGATGTACGCCGGTCAGTTCGCTGCCGCACTGGTCACGCTGAAGGACGTTTCCACGAACGGCCCGTACGCGCTGGAAGCCAGCTACGACCGCGTGTGGACGGGCTTCAAGGACTACGCGAACGGAAAGGAGACGATCTTCGCGTACGAGGCCTCCGTGAATGACGGAGAGCCGAACGGCAACAACGCCAACTTCGGCGAACGGCTCAACTTCCCGTATTCCGGCAGTCACTTCGGCTGCTGCGGCTTCAACCAGCCATCGCAGAATCTGGTCAACTTCTTCAAGGTCGACGCCGCCGGGCTTCCGCTGGCCGTGTCGAGCCCGACGACGTGGAACGCATCGAATGCCAACTTCGCCGCCGGAAACCTGACGCCCGTGGATCCGCGGCTCGACTGGACCGTCGGTCGAGATAACGTGCCTTACAAGGATTGGGGGCTTTACAGCCTCGCCTCTGGTTGGGTGCGAGACCCGGATAACGGCGGCCCGTACGGCCCGAAGAAGAACGCACACGAAAAGGCCAGCGGAGCTGAGAGCTCGGTGGGCTGGCAAAACACGCAGTTGAACGCCGTGCACATCCACCTGTTCCGATTTGCAGACCTCCTGCTGCTGCAGGCAGAGGCCGAGGTCGAGGCCGGATCGATCGACAACGCGCGCACGATCGTCAATCAGATCAGAGCGCGGGCCGGTGTGAAAGCCCAGGGGACTGGCGCCGACCGCGCCAGCATCGCGGTGCCCATCAACGATCCGTCCATCACGTGGGCGGTGTACAAGATTGGTCCGTACCCGGCGTTCGCGAGTCAGACCGAGGCGCGTACCGCCGTTCGAAACGAACGTCGGCTCGAGCTGGCGATGGAAGGCCAGCGGATGTTCGATCTCCGCCGCTGGGGAATCGCCGATGTCACGCTCAACGCATACGTCAACGGCGTGGGCGGCGGAGCAGAAAAGACGCGGAGACTCTACAAGACCGCCGCGGAGCCCGTTGCGGCGCGGCACCGGTGGTATCCGCTCCCATCCCTCCAGATCGAATTGAGCAAGATTGGCGGCACGTCGACGCTGAAGCAGAATACTGGCTGGTAAGCAGAGCCCCTGCTTGGCTTCCAGGAAACGGAGAACAGCAGGGCTTCAAATGAACCACAGAGAGCACAGAGAGCACAGAGAGCACAGAGAATTCTCTGTGCTCTCTGTGCTCTCTGTGGTTACTGGCTTTGCTTTCCGTGGTCTATCGGAACGCGTTTGCGCTGTCTGATGGCGAACGCCTGAAGGGAATCTCCGGTATTGGCGACCAGCACCGCCTTGCCGGTGGGCGTGTTGATCAGTGCCAGCCCCGAGACCCTTCCGGGCGCGAGGAAGCCGCTCTCGGTCGGAGACACAGGCGTGAAGTGTCCCTTGCCGTCGCCCCGCAACCAGAGGCCATTGCCCGCGTCGGCTCGCGGCGTGTTCGGGTCGACATCGTAAAGATTCCCCGCCACCAGCAGATCGAGATGGCCGTCGCCGTCCACATCGTGTGCGATGATGCTCTTGATCGGAGCGATCTGTGCCAGGGTGGGCAACGCGAACGAGCTGAAGGTTCCCCCGCCGTCGTTGTGGAGATAGACGCTCGCGAACGTGTCCGCCTGATAGTGAACTGCCTGCTGCAATTGGGCGGCGCTGAACAACTGCGGAACGGATGCCTGCGCGAAGGATCCGTAGGTCGGGAACTTTACGGCGAGCGAATAGATCTCCTGGCCGAGCGACGCCAGGCTTGCGAAGGGGTATTCGGTGCCGGCGATCTCCTGCGTGAGCAGAACGTCCGTCTTCTGGCCACCGGTGAACGCCGCGGCGTAGACGCCGAACCTGCTCTCCCTGGACGTCTGGTAGGCGAAGTTCAACCCGAGATTCCCAACCACGAGATCGGGGCGGCCGTCCTTGTCGAAGTCACCCACCGCAAGGCTGTACCACCATCCGCGCATGGGCGGAAGGCGCGTCGATTGTGTCACGTTCTGTAATCGCGTACCATCGTTCCGGTAAAACTGAATGGGCATCCATTCACCCACCGTCACCAGGTCGAGCCGGCCGTCGCCGTCGAAATCGACCCATGCGGCGTCAGTCACCATTCCGCCCGGGTGAATCAAGTCCGGCGCGACAGATTCAGTTACGTCCGTAAAGCGACCTCCGTCGTTACGTAAGACATAACTCCTGGTGGGCGACGGATAGTCCCGAGGACTCAGGCGGCCGCCGACGAACAGATCCGGCCGGCCATCGCCGTTGAAATCACCGACGCGAACAGCTGCCTTGCTCGTCAACATCGACGGTAAAGTCCCCGCCGGCGCACGCACGAATTTGCCGCCCCCCTTGTTGAGGTAGAGGCGATCCTGCAACAGCGGAGAGCTCGGCGGCAAATGATATCCGCCGCTCGTGACGTAGAGATCCGGCAAGCCATCTCCATTCGCGTCGAAGAACACGGCCCCCCAATCCTCGTACGCCTTGTCGGCCTCCCACGGCTGCCCCTGCGGGGATGCGACGAAACTGCCGTCCTTCTGCTGGATGTACAGCACGCCTGGCACGCCTGCGGCGCCGCCAATGAAGACGTCGTCGAGCCCGTCGCCATTGACGTCACCCACTGCCATGGGCGGCCCCTGACTCGAGAGCATGTATGGCAGCAACGGCTGCACGTTGTAATCCAGCAGGGACACCGCCCGATGCACGTACGTCAATCCACGCTTCGCATCGAACGGCTCGAAGACGTAATCTCGAACCGGAGGAGGTATCGTCCGCGGCCCCTTGTGCGTCGCATCGGACTGTTTCACCACAATCATCCGATCGGCAGCCAGATTCCTCAGAACCTGGGAGCGGCCGTCGGGCCACGTCACTTCCATGCTGTCCGCACGCGTGGCCCGTCCAAGCCCGAAATGCACCGGGTCGTCCATGCTGGACATGTAGCCCCGAACCGGCGTGAAGTAGACGTGCTGCCGCTGCCCGCCGGCCGTGAGGACCACCGAGGCGCCGACGCCGCGCGTGTTGGGAGACTCCCCGACGAGCTTGATGCGCAGGAAGTGATGCGCGTCGTCCTTCGATTGCACGTTGTGATAGATGAACGCCGGCCCATCGATGTTGTTCACGACCAGGTCGAGCTTGCCGTCGTTATCGAGATCGGCGTAGGCGGCTCCATAGGAGAAGCTTGGCTCGTCCATCTTCCACGCCTTCGTCTTGTCCGTGAACGTCAGGTTCCCGTTGTTGCGGAACACGTAGTTCGGGAACTGATACGCATACAAGTCCTTGAGGAGCTGCCGAGCGCGTCGAACATTGCCGTTGCGCAGTGCGCCGTTCGCCGCCGTCTGGTAATCGAGATCGTTGACCGCCTTGGGATAGCCGTTGCCGATGAAGATGTCCTTGTAACCGTCATTGTCGAAGTCCGCGAACAGCGCGCTCCAGCTCCAATCCGTGGCTGCGACGCCTCCAAGCCGCGCGATGTCGCTGAAGATGACGTCCCCGTTCCTCGTGACGCCGCCGTTCAACTGCAGCGTGTTGACGTCGTAGTCGTCGCGAAAGCCACGGCTGCGCGCTTCCAGGACGCCGCCATACGTCGTGAAGCCGCTCGTGCGCTTCCGGCGGCTCAGGTCCGGCGGCAACATGTCCACCTGGAGGATGTCGGGCAGCCCGTCGTTGTTGAAGTCGGCGATGTCCACGCCCATGCCCGCCTGACTCGTGTGCTTGAGCCATTGTGCAGCCTTGTTCGTGAACGTCCCGTCTCGATTGTTGACGTACAGCACATCGTTCGGCGCGCCGTCGTTCGACACGTAGATGTCGGGCCAGCCGTCGCCGTTCACGTCGGCGACGGCGACGCCGAGCCCGTAGCCGGCACCCTTGAGAATCCCCGCCTTCTCGGAGACGTCCGTGAACGTCCCATTGCAGTTGTTTCTGTACAGGACGTTATGACTCCCCGGCGTCTCTCCTCGCATCCCCGTCGGGTGCGACGCCACGTCCGCCCGCGTGAAGTCCTTCGGCGAGTTGTTGAGCAGAAAGAGGTCGAGGCATCCGTCACCGTCGTAGTCGAGGAACACTGCGTGCGTCGTGAAATTGGTGTCCGCGATGCCGTACTTCGCCGCGGACTCCGTGAACGTCCGATCCCCGTTGTTGACGAAGAGCAGATTCGCCCGCTCCGATGCCGTGGACCACGGCGGCCCCGACACCGAGACGTAGATGTCGAGCAACCCGTCGTTGTTGATGTCCACCATCGTCACGCCCGTCACCCAGCGATTCGTGGCGACACCCGCCGACTTGGTGATGTCCTCGAACCGCATGTTCCCTTTGTTCAGGTACAGGCGGCTCGAGACCATGTTGCCGGCGAAGAAGATGTCCGGCAGCCCATCGTTGTCGATGTCCCCGACGGCGACGCCGGCGCCGTTGTACACGTAGACGTCGCTCTGAACGTTCAGCGAGTCGTCGGTCGTGATCGTGTTCGCGAACGAAACGCCGGTCCGGTCGGCGCTCAGGCGCTCGAAGACGGGTCGATCGCCGCCTCGGCAGGCCGCCAGCCAGAGGAGCGGAACCACGACTGCCAGGCGAGCCTGATGGTGCATGCGTACGAACCTCGTGGTCGGAAGACAGGCACAGCGATGGGCCCGCATACTCGCGATAACATACGTCCTCGTTCCACGATTCGCCGCGAGCCACAAGTTTGCCAACAACCACGCCGTTCCGCAGAATTGTTCGCTGCAGAAACCTTCAGAGGAGGGCTCGTGAAGAGAAGAGAGTTCGTCGTCTCCTCGGCGTTGGGCTCGTTCGCGCTGTTGATGGGCCGACTGCCAGGCGTCGCCGCGAATGCCACCGTGTTCGGCGGGGCGGCCACGCGGAAAATCCTGATCGCCGGCGGCAACTACAACACCGCATTCATCCGCTACATGGCCACGCTCACAGGGAAGAGCCGGCCCAAGCTCCTCTTTCTGCCGACGGCCAACGCAGATCGTGCGGACTCGATGATCGCATGGTACAAGAGCTGCGCGCCGCTGAACGTTGAACCGTTGGTTCAGGAGAGCTTCATCGCGAGCACGTCCCAGAACAGAGGGTGGGACGAGGTACTCCTCTCCGTCGACGGCATCGTCGCCTCGGGAGGCAACACGCTCAATCAGCAGGCCATCTGGAAGGCGCAGGGGATCGATCAGGTGCTCCACCAGGCCTGGGACCGTGGCATCGTCCTCGGCGGAGCAAGCGCCGGATCGCTCTGCTGGTTCGAGGAGGGCACGACGGATTCGCGACCCAAGGAATTGTCGATCGTTCAGGGCTTGGGCTTCCTGAAGGGGAGCCACTGTCCTCACTATGACCGTGAGCCGGGGCGCCGGCCGCTCTATCACAAGCTGATCGGGTCCGGAGAGATGAAACCGGGCTACGCCTGCGACAACGATGCGGGGATCTACTTCGAGGACAACGACGTGAAGCGCGTCGTGTCCACTCGCGCGGACGCGAAAGTGTATTACGTGAGCCGAGTGGGCGGGGACGCCGTCGAGAAGGTGCTCGAGCCGGAGCGGATTTCGTAGGGCCTCGACATGATCACCGCACTCGTCCGACTCGCGGCGCTCGTGAGCGCGTCGCTGAGCGGCGACAGCACACTCTTCATTCGCGTCAACCAGATCGGCTATCTCCCCGACGCGCCAAAGGTCGCCGTCGCGTGTGTGCTCGACAGTACTATCGTGTCCCGTTTCTCCGTCATCGACGCGAATGGGCGCACGGTTGTGCGGAGTCGACGCGCCTGGAGGGCCGGCGCATTCGGGCCATGCACGTCGACGTTCCGACTCGAGTTCTCGTCGCTTCGCGCGCGCGGCCGTTATCGCGTCATCGCGGGGCCGGACACCTCCCCGGCGTTTCGCATCGGTGCGCATGTCTATGATGGTGCAGCCGACACGCTGCTCTACTACATGCGCCAGCAGCGCTCGGGCTGGAATCCCGTGTTTGGCGACTCCGTGCATCGGCGCGATGGCATCGTCGTCGACTCGCCGCGCGCGGGAGACACCGTACATGTCAGCGGTGGGTGGGCCGACGCCTCGGACTATCTGCAATACGTGACCACGTCGGCCAATGCGACCTACGTCATGCTCATGGCGTATCGCGATCATCCCACCGCCTTTGCCGACCGATTTGGCGCGAACGGAACGCCCGGAGCGAACGGGCTGCCGGATATACTCGACGAGGCGCGTCACGGACTCGAATGGCTCGTGCGCATGTTCCCCAACGACTCCGTGATGTTCAATCAGATCGCCGACGATCGCGATCACACGTACTTCGACCTGCCGTTCAACGACTCGTCGGACTATGGATGGGGCAAGGGAGGCCCTCGGCCCGTTTACGAATGCACCGGCCACCCGCAGGGCCTCTTCCAGAACAAGAATCGCTCCACCGGTTACGCGTCCACCGCCGGGAAGTACGCATCAGCGTTTGCACTCGGTGCGTCAACCTTCGCGAAGCGCGACCCAGCCTTCGCAGACACCCTGCGCCGCAAGGCCGAGGCGGCGTATGCGTTGGGTCGGGCGCATCCAGGTGTGTGTCAGACGGCGCCTGCGCGGTCGCCCTACTTCTACGAGGAAGACAATTGGGTCGACGACATGGAGCTGGGCGCCGCGGAGCTCGCGTCGCTCCCGGGCCATCGTACGATGCTCACCGAGGCCGTAGAGTACGCGGCGCTCGAGCCCGTGACGCCGTGGATGGGAGCGGATACCGCCAAGCACTATCAGTGGTATCCGTGGCACAACAACGGCCACTTTGAGACGTGGCGCGTTGCAGCAGGTCAACATGATGCGGCCACGAAACGGCGCATGGCAGACTACTACCGCCGCGGGCTCGCCGGGGTGAGCGCCCGCGCGGACAACGGGTTTTTCATGGGTGTGCCATTCATCTGGTGCTCGAACAATCTGATTGCCTCATTTGCCACGCAGGCGACGCTGTATCGTCGCATGACGGGGGACGCACGCTTCCGTGCCTACGAGCAAGCGGCAATCGATTGGCTCTTCGGTATCAACCCGTGGGGAGTGTCGATGGTGATCGGATTTCCGCATGACGGCCGATCGGCGCGCGACCCGCACTCTGCCGTCGCGGTGCGACTGGGCGTCGATAACCTGCTGGGTGGTTTGCTCGACGGGCCGGTGTATCGGTCGATCTACGGCAACCTGAAGGGCATCGCGTTGCAGCACCCTGATGCGTATGGCCGCTTCAACACCGGCCACGTCGTCTATCACGACGACGTCGGGGACTACTCGACCAATGAGCCGATCATGGACGGGACGGCGAACCTTACGTGGCTGCTGTCCGCGCTGGCCACACGACGGCGATAGGCTCACATCCGGATTCATCGTCGGGCGTCAGTCGCTACGGTCTTCCCGCCTCGCTCCGTCGAAACTGCTCCAACCAACCCTGTAGCACCACGATCTGCCGCTCGGGCGCATTCACGGGCTGCGTCATCAGGATCCGCCCCGTCGCCCGGTCGAAATCCCAGGCCGGCCCGAGGCCTCGCGCCGTCATCACCACCTCGCTCGCGCCGACCGCGACCTGGGAGCCAAGCGTCACGTGTGCCGCACGGAGCGTCTTGCCGTCGAGCGCCTGATAGTAGACGGTCCGCCCGTCTCCCGACCAGCGCGCGCGATAGCCGCCCCCCGCGGAGACTTTCCACTCGCCACCGGCGTTCGCGTCGGGGAAGTGCCGGAGGTACACCTCCGGCGTCCCGGACTCCAGCGACGTAAACGCTGCCCACTTCCCGTCGGGCGAGATGGACGCGTCCGACTGTGCCCACTGCGCCTCGAGGTAATCGCGCACGGGGGCGCCGGGTGCGGTGGGATTCGCGATCCCGACGCTGCCGATCGTCCCGCCGCGGCGCATGCTGCCGGAGATTCCCGGCGCGTTGTTCGACGAGTACACGAGCATCGTGTCCACTGGCCACGCGCTCGCGTGCTGGTCGCTGGGGAGCTTGAACAGACGAACGGGCTTCGCGCTGCGGTCCACCGGGCGAACGAAGATGTCCTCTGCGTCGGTGTCCTGTCCCTCCGCCGTGAATGCGAGACGCGTCCCGTCCGGCGACCAGACAGGCGAGTGGCCGCCCCCCTCGTCGGTGAAGCGCGTTAGCGTGCCGAGCGCGAGGTCGTAAAGCGCGGTGTGCCGGTTGGTGCCGCGGGCGGAGCCGATGGTGAGTGCGAGCGTCTTCCCATTCGGTGAGAAGGCCGCGTAGCTCAGGACCTTCGGCGCAATTGGGAGCGTGTCGACCTTGCCGCGCGGATCGCGCAGGAGCAGCCGCGATTCCGGCTCGACGCCAGCGCGATATACGAGCGTGCCGTTGCGCGTGATCACGAACGGTGAGACGCCGCCGTTCGGCTGCAGGTCGTTGATCACCGGCACCGGCGTCCCGGAAACGGTGTGGCGCGTGCGGTCGAAGCGCACGATGAAAAGGCCGCCCGCAGGTGCCGTGTACAGGAGGTGGCCGGTGGGCAGGTACTCCGATTCCGCGGCGTCCTCGAGGATCGTGTAGGCGGTATCGGCCGCGATGTCGTAGTACTTCAGCTTCGACCCGCGCTCCACGTCCACATAGATCACGCCGCGCCCGTCAAATGTGAGACGCGGTCCTTCGGCGCCGTGAGACTTGGCGAGCACCTTCGGTGTGCCGCCCGCCGGGATCAGGATCAGGCGCGTCCCATTTTGGAAGACGATGCTGCCGTCGCCTCCGCAGTGCACCGTCCCCGAGAGCAGCGAGTCATTCGGGATCAGGGCGAGCGGCGAGCCGCCGGTGATCGCGATCTTCCGCAGGTGCCCGCGGGCGTGGTACACGATCCACTGTCCGTCGGGAAGGAAGCACGGGGACTCGCCCATCTCCGTGCCGGTCAGCAAGCGATACTCGCGCTGGCCGGCGTCGCGGACGACGATCCCTTCGTCGGTGGCAAAGGCGAATCGTGCGCCGTCAGGCGAGACGGCGAAGCGACCCAGGTCCGGATTCGCGCTCGGCAGATTGAGCATGAGCGGAACGACGGGCGTGGACGGCGCGCTCCGGTCGCGCGTCCACGCCCAGCCGGCGAGGAGGACGCCGACAAGCGCGACCGCGACGCCGGCGACGCGCATGGCGCGGCCCGAGATACTCGCGGCGACGCTCGACGAGTGCGCCGCGACATATGCACTCGTGCCGTAGGTGAATCGCGAATTCTGCAGCGCCTCCGCAAACGCTGCCGCGCTCTCGAATCGGTCGGCAGGAAGCTTTTCCAGCGCCTTGGTCACCGCCGCCGCCACATGTGGCGGCACCGACCTCCGGATGTCGGTCAACACCTTCGGCGACTCGGTGATGATGCGCATGATGATCTGCTGCGCCGAGCCGCCGAGGTGCGGAGGCTGGCCGGCGAGCATCTCGTAGAGCACGGATCCGAGCGAATAGACGTCCGAACGCGCGCTGATCTCCTTCTCGGCGGTCGCCTGTTCGGGGGACATGTAGTGCGGCGTGCCGAGGGAGAGGCCTGTCTCCGTCATCCGGCCGCCGGCGGCGGCGCTCACCGCGAGGGCGATGCCGAAGTCCGCCACCATCGCGTGGCCGCCGTGGAGCAGGATGTTCTCCGGCTTCACGTCTCGGTGCACGATACCGTGCTGGTGCGCGTAGTGCAGCGCATCGAGCACCTCGCGCGCGATGCGAATGGCTTCGTCGACGCCGAGTTGCGTCTCGCGGTTCAGCTTGTCGCGCAGCGTCTCGCCCTGGATGTAGGGCATGACGTAGAACAGGAATCCGTCAGCGGTCCCTGAGTCGAACAGCGGCAGGATGTGGGGATGCTGCAGCGCTGCCGTCGTCTTGATCTCGACCACGAACCGCTCGGCGCCGAGCACTGCCGCAAGCTCCGGCTTGAGGACCTTGAGGGCCACCTCGCGATCGTGCTTGAGGTCGCGGGCGAGGTAGACGGTCGCCATGCCGCCCTGGCCGAGCTGGCGTTCAAGGCGATAGCGATCGGCGAGGGCGGAGGAGAGCCGCTGAGTCGTGGGGTTCACGCGACATAGAATGGCGTGCGGGACGACGAACGGCGAATGACGGGGCTCGCTGTCCGTCTCGCACGCCTGGGCATCACGCGCCATCCTGCGGCGCGGCCCGCTCGGTGACCCTCCTTGGCACCGCGGGCTTGTCTGGCGTTGCCATTCTCATGGTGCTATGCTCAGAAGAAGGGACTGCATCAGTTCCTACCTACTAGTTGGTCACGATTCGGTTCGAGCCTCAAAGTTACCGTTCCTGACGCATCGCGATGTCAGGAGCATGTGGTGGACGAATGTCCCCTGAGCGCACGCGAAACCACTCGTTCTCGCCCAAGTCGTTTGCGGCGGTGGACCAGACAGCCGGCCAGGTCGCAGCATTGTCCCCTGGCATAGCGATCACCACGGCGCAATGTGACACCAAGAACGCGTCGACTCTCTGAGCTCCTCACCCAAGCGGTGCGCGACCTGTCGCGATCGAAAATCGCGAAGTGGCCCGGGAATGTTGCGGCGCGCCGATCGTTGACGGTGGAAACAGGACGCACAGGCTCGGTCACGATCCGCAGCACTGATGTCTCCAATTGCTGGCAGATATCAAACGCGGAACACTCGACGGAGGTTCGTCATGCACATCGTCGACCTTATGTCAAAGCGGCTCATGGTGCGGGTTACGGCCCTCGTCAGAATGACCCGCGCGCTCACTCTCGTCGCGCTTCTTGGCGGGAGCGTCGCCGGTTGCCCTGACGGAGGCGTGAACATCACGACCCCGGCGAACCCCTGCGGCACGGGAACTCGGCTCGTGAAGGGTGCGTGCCTGCTGCTCTTCGACGGCGTGTATATCGGGCCATTCTCCGGCACGAAGACTATCGTTGGGTTTAACGGGTCCACCAACGTGAGCGCGACTCTGAACCTCACCGTAACCAACGGCAGTCTGATCCGGGCAGCGTTCGATGGCGTGCCCTTTGCCGAAAACGTCGGCGTCACCAATAGCGGTCCAGGCATCAGTAACACACTGACGTGGCCGGTGGGGGTGCCGAACCCTGACCCGCGCGCTCCTTGCTCGTTTCACATGACCGGCACCTTCAGATCCGGCACGGCGCTCGGCAACACGGCCAGCGGCTCATGGTCGTACGACAACGGCAGCGGTTGCTCCGGTGGAGGCACCTGGCAGGCAAACGCGCCATAGTTGGTTTGTGGCTTTGAGCCGCTTCATCATGCAGAGCGCGCCTGCTGCGCTTGGGCGTGCTCCCGAGTGAGGGCTGGGATGAGAGCCACACCACCGTGAAATCTGCGCACCCCACCCAGCAGCAGGATTCAGGGCGCGATGCTGACACAAACAGCAAACCAGCGAAAGCTAAGTCGCGGGTCTGTTGGCAAACCATTGTAAATGACCACTTATATGGTCGGGGCGACTGGATTTGAACCAGCGACCTCCTGCTCCCGATGCGGAACGGGCGATCTATTGGCGCCACGTCTTGCGGCATTCCCCTATGAGAAGTCGATCGCGGGGCGGAATGGCGAAATGGACTTCCGATTGCGGCATTCCCCTATGAGAAGTCGATCGCGGGGCGGAATGGCGAAATGGACTTCCGACGAGTATCCGGCGCTCCACGTTGCACTTGCGTTACAGCTGCTCGGCGTCCCTCAACGCAGGAAGGTGCCGAGGAGAAACCACATCTTCGCACCCCACTCTTGGCGCTCCCCTATTGTTCGCACAACCCATCGAATCCCGGGAAAAGTGATCCGGCGTCAATCGACTCCAGCGCCAGCAGTCGAAGCAGACGCGGCGCGTGATGCACTGGAAGATTTATTCCGACCAGGACTGACATCTCATCAAGCCAGGGAAACTCCCGAGCGCTCTTGCTGGCCGAGCTGCCGGCGCTCGCGCTTCTCGTCAACCAGCTCGCGGCGAGCGCGGGAGGCAGCGGGCGTAGATTGCCGACCTCACCATCTTCGCTTTGAGACGTGACGCCATCCTCGCCAGAGCCATCCAGGACCACCGTCCACGTCGTAGCCGCCGTCATCTGTCAGGATGGCAACTATCTCATCGCGCAACGTGCAGCGGAGAAGCGCCACGGTGGTACGTGGGAGTTCCCGGGCGGGAAGATTGAGCCGGGAGAAAGTTCCGAACGTGCGCTGGCCCGTGAACTCCGCGTTGGTGTCCGTTCGTGTGTCCGTTGCCTCGATTTCAGGCCGAAACGGACTTTCGCTCACGGGTCGCCAGTGCTGCTCTCATTGTTCCTTCATCGGGCTGTTGATAGCACTCCCGTTGTCCTCAAACCTCGTGTACTCGTGAGAATAGGCTCGCCAAAATTCTGAGGGCTAGCCGCTTCCCTAGTGTTCAAGCTCGCTATCCTGTTCGGCATTTGGCGGCTGCGATGAGTCCACGGTTTCGCCGGACCCGAGCGCTTTGGTAACTACCCGCGAAATGCTTGCTATTGCTCTCGCGCCTTCGAGGGCTTCGGCCGGAAACTTGACGGCGCCCCCAATAACTCCGAGAGTTACAGCACCGGCAACGAGCCGCCTCCCGATTGCCGATAGGCGTAACGCCCGTTCAACCGCAAGACGCTGCCGATCATCGAGACGTGGGGAACCACGCATGAACGTACCGTCTTCCCTCAGGCCAACGTTGGTTTGCAGTGAGCCGTCAAGTTCGTACGTTGAACGGCGAAGCGCTTCAGCTCCGACGATATCATAGTCGCCGCGCGCTTGCTTCATCTGAGAGAGCTGCTCTAGAAGAATTGCGACGAGGGGGTCATCCCGCGACAGAGCATTGACCGCTTCCTCCAGGTCCTTGTAGGCTTGGTCAAAGGCGGAGAGGTCCTCAGCGGTCAGGACGGCCTCAGTCGGTGAGGTAACTAGGGCACAGATGTGCAGCGCGCCGAGAACTAGGGGGTTGAGGTGCTCTGTTACGGTGTTGCCCCAGGCTACTTGCAGGAGATCGCCGCGCATCGCAGCCCGGACATGCTCAATCGCAGCCTCGTACGTCGGTCGTGGTAGAGAGGAGTGCTCTATGTCGCGAATCGCGCGGTCCAGTTGACCGTTTAGAAGAACAAGCGAGCGCAGTGTTGCGGTCATCTGTGGCGCGCTAGGTCCAGCATCGGGCTGCGATGTGCCGAGGACCCAGCCCCAGACGGTGAGCGCGCTACTTCCTTGGCCTTTGTGTATGAGTCCTCGTTCCAGCGCGGCGATCACACGCAGAATCGGAGAAGATGGTTTCGGCATTGTAGAGGGTGACTATTTCAAGGAGCGTGATTCCACGTCCGTCCCGTTCATGGTGACCGCCTCGCGCCGCACTACGTACACCACTCGTAATAGTTCAGCCCCGAGTTCCGCGCTCCCTCCAGGAATGCCAGCGCATAGCACGCACGCTCCCGCCGGCGGAGCGCTCGCAGCAAGAGACCAAGGCTCGACAAGAAGCCAAAGGCGACAGCGAGTAGCAGAATCGGGCCCCAAAGCGCACGGGGCTCGGGCGAATCATCAAGGGTCACATAAGCCAATGAAGAGAGGCAGACAGCCAAAACCTGCCAATCCAGATGCAAGCTGACCCGTTTCATGTGTTCTCCTCCGCCCGATTCAACGTAAACCTGTCCGCCGTGGCCACCGCTGTCGAGTAGAGTACCACGCTAGAGCCCCTCTCATTGCCCAGCACAGATCATACGGAGACAGGGTCGCTTGGCTGCCTCCTAGTCGTCGTTGTATGAGAGATCGATATCCGCTCGAGCGTCCGGCGGCCGTCGCTCGCAAACAGTGCCGATGCGCCCTAAAGGACTTGCCTGCGCAAGGCCCCCATCTGGCGCCGGGTGCGCGTTAGCTGCCAATTAGTTCCCCTCACCATGAGATGCGGCGCGTATCTGGAGCCGAAGTCGTGGACCTCTTTGTATGGGTGGTGCTCGCGTTCCTCCTTGCGTTCATTCCCGCGGCGATCGCCAAGGGAAAGGGGCATAGCTTTGTCGAATGGTGGATCTTTGGATTCCTCCTATTCATAGTCGCCCTGCCGTACGCGCTGCTCCTGAAGCCAGCTGCCGGTTTCGTGGAAACCGAGCAGCGCGCGGCGGGAATGAAGAAGTGCCCGGACTGCGCCGAAATGATTCGAGGAGAAGCGCTGAAGTGCCGCTATTGCGGCAAGGTCTTCGACGAAGCCCAACCCGCGGCGCCAATCGCCGCAACGGTGACCGCCCCCGCGCGCGCGAGCGAGACGGGCGTCTCCAAGGGCGCAAAGGCCATCGCGCTATTGGCCTTTCTGCTCCTGCTGTACGGGCTATTCGCCTCTCAGTGACGTCGGAGGCTCCATCAACGATCTTAAGGACGAACGCCCAAGTTTCCCACGACGTGACCGGTTGGTGGCGGCTCTACACGTTCACCGCGGGAGAATCACGTGAGCCGATGGACGAGGCGATCTCGCGTCAGCTCGCGAACGCGGGGCTATCTCGGCGGAAGAAGCCGTCTGAGGTCGGGAAGCACGCGGACGGACAGCAACATCCACCCACCGGAGCGAAATAAGTGACCGCGCAATCTGGGTTTGGCGGGAAGTCGAACTGCCTTAAGCGCGCCGCCCATTACCTAAAGCGCGCGGCGGAATTCTCAATCGAGTCGGAGCCCTCGTTGAATACCTTTCACGCGTGGGCTCGAGTACTCGAAGTCCCCGATTCCACGGGCCGCCCTGAGTACGAGCAGGAACTTCAGACCGCTGTGATGGAGCGACTGCTCGCGATTCGCGCCGATCTCACGCTGGCGCGGAAACTCCTGCTGAACTCGATATACCCGCCAGACATCTATAGCTCGGCGTTTGACAAGGCGCTGATGGTTACGTCGGGGCAATATCTAGCGCTCGGCTGGTCCTCGATTCGGCAGCTACTGACGGAGGATGTGGTGAGCGTTCTCAGGCTCTGCGCAACTGCGATCGGTGATGAAGAGCGCGAGATCGCTGTGGATGAGCTGGAAGCAATCATTGCCATGCTGTCTGATCTCGAGGCGGTCGTGTCGGCCGCCGAACTCGACGCCGACGTGAAGAGCCTGTTCTACGATCAGATTGCCATTCTTCGAAGGGCGTTGAGAGAGTATCCGGTTCGCGGTGCGCAAGCGATTCGCCAGGCGTTCTATATCGCCGTCGGTGAGTGGTACGATCGCAATGGAGATTCGAGGGCGTCGAAGGCCGGAGCCAGCAAATTGGCCGCGCGGTTCAACGACGTCATGGTGGAGGTTCAGCGCGTCCTCGCCCTCGCGAAGACCGGCGAGTCGCTAATAGCCGGTGCGCCTGGCGTGATCGAGCGAATCGGAAATGGCATCGACGCAGTGCGCCGCGCTCTGACGTCAGGAAGCTGAAATGGCACCGGGGCCTCGCGCGATCACGGCCTGCATCGGGACCGCGAGCCGCGGAATGCAGTTCTGCGTCGATGATGTGGTGGGAGGACAGTGATCTCGTTGCCCCTGGCGTTACGGTGCCGTGCGCGGTCGGTGAGCAGACTGGCCGTTCACCCGGAGCAGGAGAACTCCCATGAGGGGCTCCCATCTGTGAAGTCGAATGGCGCAGCGGCGTACCGTGGGGAGCGTGGCGCTCTCCCTACTGGCCTGTGGCGCCAGCCCCTCACGGCGGTCTGCCGAACTTCAGTTAACTCCGTATTCCCGACGTTTACCGCCTATAGGAGTGGGCATGAATTAAGTATAGGATCGAGCCCGAAAGTCTACCGAAGCCTTGATGCCCCAGCCGGCCCGTGACGGTTGCGTGCAGTCGGTGTCCGGCGTCACTGCAGAGTCTGGACGGAAACCTGAACTTACTCAGGTCGTAGGGATATCGGAGCCGGAACCTGCTGACAGCCGAGGGTATAGATGCCTTGACCGCGCAGCACGGGAGCCGTACCTTCGGGCGATTGCGCGTCAAGGCACGCAGTGTGTCTGCGGTTGAGGGGCCGGGTGGTCTCGTGCTGTTCCGCCGAGTGAGGCACTGCTGTTGCTACTGAAGCCGCCGACGTGGGCGGCGTTTCGTGTTGTATATTCACGCACCATTCCTTTAGGGGGAAGAATGCACAATGTTTCTCGTAAGCTACTCGTGAAGGGCCGCGTGGCTCCTCTTTGCCGTTCGGTCGTGCCTCACGATCAGCAGGGAACCATTTGGGACTGAGTGCTAGCGCGGCGACATCGAACAGAAGGGCCTGCTGAAAAAGCAGGCCCTTCTCCATTTCCGCATGCTTAGAAATTATTAAGCGAGCTCTCCCGTTGAGAAGCCATGTTCGCCGCACCATCTCGTCGCCCTCGCCTCGGACAGTTCCACAATCCCGGCATCGGGTGATCCTCTGTCTCAATCCGGTGGACGCCAATGCCCGAAAAGACGACCAGCCAGCGCTTACTTCATTCGGCAATCGTGCTGGGCTTCGCAGTGGCGGCAGTTCTCATCCTCACATGGACGGAGGGCACTGGGAAAGAGACCTTCTGGAGCTTTGTCTCCAAGCACTTTGAGCGCCAGGCTCTAGAAGCAATCACACTCGCGTGCCTGCTATACCTCGTTCATGAAGTCCCTTGGTTCAGACACTTCTCTGTCGAGACGGTGCGAGAGGTGGTAGATGCCGACTTTCTCGCTCGAGCATCTGATCCGACAATGCTCATGAAGCTCACTCCCGCTGCACGATCAGCGATCGAACGCGCGCTATGGGAGGCAAATTACTCACCTGCGGAATTGCCGGAGACGGTGAAGACACTCTTCACAAAACTGACAGAGATTCGCGAAACGACACGCCTGTACCGCACCCACTACCGGGAAATGCTGAAATACGCTGACGGCGTGGGTGCTTCCGACCGATACGAAGTCCGATCCACCAAGGAGTTTGTGTTCCACAACCATGGGTCCGCGGCGGTGCACCATCCATTCAAAGTGCAAGCGATTGTCTATTCGCCGGTTCGTGATGGATCAGGGCATCAGAAGATTGAGCACCCCGTAGTAAACGAGAACAGGCAGCTTGTCCCTGTAGGGGAGCGGATTACTGAAGACCTTGGCGAGAAAACAACGATCGTGCGGGATTATGTTGTGGAGCTGCCCGCTAGGTCCGAAACGCGCCTGACTTACTCCTACCAGATGGAGGAAGCGAAAACACAGCCGTGGGTCATGTCGTTTAATACGCCGGTACACGGGTACGATCTAACGGTTGAGCACCCCGCGGGCATTCTCCCAAACGTTTACGTCTTTGGAGTTGGCGGCAGTAAGCCCAACCCTCTCCCCCTTGATGCGGAAAGGGGCAGTACTGATCAAGTTCACAAATGGGTGTACGACGGGTGGATGATGCCCAACCAAGGGCTTGTCGTCTCCTTCCCACGCAAGCCAACGAAGGGGAAGCCACCAACGCCGAACGAGGGTACTCCTTCCGATCAGAAACAGTTAACGGAGCCAGGCCCGAAAGGATTGCTTACAGACGGAAAGACGGAGCCCGACAAGCCCCAACAGCCTTGCTCCGAGGCGGTGCGCGAATGAAACGCATGGCCCTTCTCGGCGCCAAGGAGCCACGCGTCCTTCAGTGCAGGATGCCCAGCCCAGGCCCGTAGATGCGGCAGCGCTGCATGAGGCGATCGATCACGTCCTGCGTCGCCAGGTCAGGGTGGGTTCGGAATTCCTCGAAGACGTCGCCTCGTTCATCGAACGAGATCAGCAAGACGCGGTTCGGTGCGATCTGGTAATTGGACGACGCATCGCGCGGGTTTTCGTCGGGCGGCAGGTCTTCAAGCGTGGGCGGGAGCTCGTCGAGAACTGGCGGACGCGGCATGGGAGGACCGATGTGTGCAACGGTGCGACCTCCCGCCGGCTTCTCGGCACCAGCCGGAGCGTGCGCTCACCGTCCCGGTGCCTCATGGTTGTTCGCATCAGGTGATCCCTCGTGCGCTCAGGGCGACGCGAAGGTCCGTTGGCAAACCTCCCGCCACTCCACGTGTCGCTGTTCTCCCACCCCACGTACTGCATCGGCCGCTCGAGATACCAGCCGAGCAGCATGTCGACCAAGTCACGGCTCCAGCTCTGCTCGTCGTCGCACCGGAGCTGAAAAAACGTCCCGGCGCACTGAGGTCAGGCGCGAAGATCTCGCCAAGGAGCAGGCGACGCAGCCATGCGCGCGCCTTCTTCCCGAACTTGACTGGAGGCTCAAAGGCGTCCTCACTCTCCTTCCAAGTCTCGCTCATGCATCCACCCCTGCGTGTTGTCCCGTCGGGCCGCGCGCGCGATATTGCGAAAGCGCAACCCTCGGGGAGCGTGGGCGGGATCGTCGGCAACTCTTCTCGGGGGCGCCGAAGGTCCCGTTTCTCTTGCCGGAAGCTTACAAGCTTGCTGGCAAGATATCAAGAGGATGCTGTTACGACCTTGCTTGTAATGCCAGGCTGCTGTATACTCCCGACATGGAGACTGCCGTGACCGTGCGCTTTCGACTCGCCGAGGTGCTCGCCGGACGAAACGAGTCGATGAGCCAGAGCGAGCTCTCGCGCCGCTCCGGGGTCTCGATGACGACCATCAATGCGATGGCGCTCAACAAGACCAAACAGGTCTCGCTCGCGACGCTGGACGCGCTCAGCGCGGCGCTCGGCGTGGCTCCTGGTGAGCTACTCGTACGCGAGAGCACGCGTCGCAAGCGGTGACGCCGTAGGTAGCCAGTTCGGCTAGCGACTCGTCTGGAGCCAAGGCTATCTTACGGACAGAGAACCTTAAGGCTCGCGGGATACCAGAAGAGCTCGGAAATGACAGAGGACAGAAGGACGCCGGCCATCGGTGACTCGGGCGTCGTTGTAGACGTCATCGCTCGCAAGTATGGCCACATGACGGTCGCCCAACTCATGCCGGATTACGAGATCGGCGAGGCACACCTCGTCCGCGACGCGGATGGAGGCGTATGGGCGCTGTACCCGCGCGCAGCTCGTTCCGCGCAGAGCGACGCGCCGTGGTACGCGCACCGGACGGTCGGCTTCGACGCCCTGTAGAAGAGTACCGAAGGTTCGTGCGCTCGCTCCCCTAAGCCGGCCACATGCACACACGCCCTCTGGAGGCAGATAGGCCCAAAGGGCGTATCCACTACGCTGACAACGACGTCCTCACTGCCGCCGAGATGAGGGAGGCACTCAGGTTGTCACTGCGCCAGTGGAATCGGGTGATGCCCTCGCTGCCGGCGAGCTACGCCCTCGGAGAGAACTCCGCGCGATTCATCTACGGAGAGGTACTCGCGCTCCTGCGTCGGACCGGAGCGTCTGCGTGACCCTGAGCAACACCCAGCAGGACTATCGACGCGTGGCCGAGATCGCGGCCCGCCGTGACCTGAACATTCCCGCCATGAATCGGTGGGCGTCTCACGTCGTCGATGCGTGGCTGGGGCGGCGTGAATCGTCGCACGAGTGGCATTCGCCTGACTACTGGTGGCGACTCAAGGCGACAACGTCGGGCCGGTCGATCTCCTACGGCGAGGTACTCGTTACACGAGCGCACGATGGCTTCGTCGCGCTCGTCAACGGCAAACGATACCGGCACCGTTCATGGAAGCTGCGAATGGAGCTGCTCGAGCGAGCGCTTGCGCGTCGTCGTGTCCCGGTGCTCGTCATCAGGCCCCCCATTCCCTGGGGCTATGTGCAAGCCGAGAACCTGGATCGTTGGTACGGCGCCCTCCGGGGATGGCAGCGATTGACTGCTGACGGGCGCACCGCTCGCGTTCGCGGCATCGCCGAGTTCCTCGTGAGCGCGTACTTGGACAGAGAGAGCGCGAGCTATTTCGACGGCTACTTCTCGGCGGACGCCACGGACGACTGCATTGCAGTCTGGTCCGAGTGCATCGCGGTGCGAGCGCGCCGGGGCTCGCGGATCATGCTCCTCTCGGCGCGCCGTTACCCGCGCGTGAGCGCCTCGCGCGACATCCGCGATGCGGTTCGTCTCGCGCTACAGGAGCGGGCGATTCCGTTTCGTGAGCTTCGGCCGGCCGAGGCAGGCTACTCGACGCCCCGGAGTCTCATTGCCGCATGGAGGGCGAGCCCGATGCGGGTCGCGTGACACCGGCGCCCTCACGGACCGGCCGAGGCATTGAGGAATCGGTCACATCCGGTCCATAGTCAGACTTGGCGATCGGGTGCGACTGGGCTTCGTGGCGCGGCATCGTGACGAAGGTCGAGTCGAGATCCCACGACCCGGCTTTCGCATTGACAGAATCCATTGAACCATCCCTAAAGGAGACGAGGTCACGATGCGCTCTCCAATGCGCCGTGCGCAAGCTGGCAACATGACACCCGCGTTCTCGTCGCGCGGCATCTAGGTGAGATCAATTACGGTGGATGCTGTGTGGATGCTAGAGAAAACCCCCTGACGGCTCGCGCGATCAGGGGGCTTCATATCTTCTTATCCTGCTGTGACTTATATGGTCGGGGCGACTGGATTTGAACCAGCGACCTCCTGCTCCCGAAGCAGGCGCGCTACCGGGCTACGCTACGCCCCGCCGACTCACCCTAACCGCCTCATGCGCCCGGAGGAACTCGAATCCCCAACCTTCTGATCCGTAGTCAGATGCTCTATCCAATTGAGCTACGAGCGCGCGGCTGCATTCACACACAAAATGAATATCGAACGCAGACACGAATCATATCGGCGACGACCCCAAGCGTCAACTCGAACGCGCCCAAGCACAATTGACTGAGGTGCCGGTGATTCGTTTCCTGCGGCGAAAAACGTGCTGCGTCGCCTACGCGGGCGACTTCCGCGGTCGGCCCCCCTTGGCTCCATTCGCTCGAGCAGCACGCCGTTTGTCAGCGCTCGTGACACTACCACCGCGACGACCGATTTCCCGGGCTGTCATCGCCATCACCAGCCCAGGGACACTGTAGTCCGCATCGAGCGCCGGTACGCGCAGTGCAAACCCGGCCGGCGACACCTCGACATCGGCGAGCTGTGCGGCCGTCGCCCCGGCCAGGTGCGGCAAGGTCGCAATCGGGATACCGAGAGAGTACCCGTTGGTGAGTTCGAGCACGATACGCTTCGACCTGCGATCATACCGCGCGCTGGTGGCGTAGAGTCCCGCGGCCCGCTCCTCTTCCGTGCGGCGCTGCGCTGCGTCGAACTGTCGGTCGATCTCGGCTTCCGTCAGTGGCCTAGCCATGGTACTTCCTCCATTCGCTCAACAGAAACTCCCGATGCGCCTCCACCAACCGGACGGCACCGCCCGTCTCCGCGCGAGTCATCTGCGTCCGCACAATTGCGACCGGCTCCAGTGTGACGACGACTTCCTTTCCGGCCTTTCGGACATGCACGTGCGCCGGGCCGTGCTCGCGGTCGGGCAGAAAGACGATGACGTCGAAGCCATCGATGCGAAGCACGGAAGGCATTATTAATCTAAGCGGCTTGGGTTACCGGTCAAGGAGCCTCGCTGAGCGCGGACACACCACGCTGAGTCAGAGTCGGACGTCCGAAATCCGCTATCACCGTCAGTCGTCCCATCGCCACACGGGCATCAGCGGCGGAGAGTCTCCGAGTGGAATCTCCGACATCCGGTGCCGCTACTGACACCCTCCGCCCGCCGCCACAACGAAAAAGCCTCCCGATCTCGCATCGGGAGGCAACGAAGTGGGCGGTACAAGACTCGAACTTGTGACCTCCACGATGTCAACGTGGCGCTCTAACCAACTGAGCTAACCGCCCCACTCGGCGCAGCTCGCCGGTCACCGGCGGCCCGCCAACCACGACCGAACGGAACCACATGCCACGCTCGCCCGTAGATATCCACCAGAGCGGGAAACGGGACTCGAACCCGCGACCCCAACCTTGGCAAGGTTGTGCTCTACCAACTGAGCTATTCCCGCAGTCTGCTCCGGCCCAGTGGAGGTGAGGGGAATCGAACCCCTGACCTCTTGAATGCCATTCAAGCGCTCTCCCAACTGAGCTACACCCCCGGGCCCGCGGAAAATCGACGGAATCCACACGCAAAACCGACGCAAAACACACGTTCCCGCAGGAACCAGAATATATAGCCGAGGGTATATGTGGTGTCAACAAAGAGGGCTGGCGGAATCGCAGTAGGCCGGTAATTTGCAGCGCTCCGGATGAACTACCCGGAACACCGCACCAAACCCGCCACGACGACGGTCATTTCGATGACGCGTCACCATCGTGGCGCTCCAGATTTCAACGTAGCCCAGCGACACGCCGCCAGCGCTTTCGATCCGATTTCGTCAGCACGCCAGCTCGTCCGTCGCAGCTCATAGATGCCTACTCTCACGCGTAGGACCTGTACGAGGCACCCATGACCGAAGTGAAAAAGCCGGTACGCCGGCGCCGCGCCGCGCCCGCGGGCATCGCGCCCAACGAGCCCGAGCGCGACATCCTCGACCAATACCTGTACGAAGTCTCCACCTATCCCCTCCTCAAGGGGACGGAGGAGATCGAGCTCGCCCGAAAGATCCGCGCCGGCGACCAGGACGCACTCCAGGACCTCGTCAAGCGCAACCTGCGTTTCGTCATCTCCGTCGCCAAGAAATATCAGAACCGCGGACTCCCCCTCATCGATCTCATCGGCGAGGGTAACGTCGGCCTGCTCACGGCCGCCAGGAAATTCGATCCCGACCAGGGCGTCAAGTTCATCTCCTACGCCGTATGGTGGATCCGCCAGGCGATCCTTTCCGCGCTCGCGCGGCAGGGCCGCACCGTCCGCGTTCCGCTCAACCGCACGGCGGATCTCTCGCGCATCATCAAGGCGAGTGAGATTCTCAGGCAGAAGCTCAACCGTGAGCCGAGTCCCGAAGAGCTGAGCCAGCTCACGGGCCTGTCGGTGGACGTCGTGCAGTCGCTCGCAGCGCTCAACACGAGCGACGTACGCCTCGACGCGCCCATGGATCCCGAGGGCGACCGCTCGCTCATCGAGCGCTTCGTGGCGGATGAGATGCCGGACACCGAGGAGGAGGCAATGAACCGCTTCCTCACGGACGAGATCGAGCAGGCGTTGTCCACGCTGCCTCCGCGCGACGCGAAGGTGCTGCGCCTCTACTTCGGCCTCGAAGGCGGACGCGAGCACACGCTCGAGGAAATCGGCAGCATGCTCGGCGTCACTCGCGAGCGGGTTCGTCAGCTCCGCGATCGGGCGCTCAAGCGGCTCCGCGAAGGAGATGTCGGGCGTGCGCTGGGCAGCTTCGCGGCGTAACGGTCGTGAAGGGTTGAACCGCAACAACGGATGAACGGAAAGAAGCGGGGCGGCTTTCGAGCCGCCTCGTTTTTTTCGGCACCTCCGGGTGAACGTCCGGCCCACTCCGCAAGATCTGGCACGGGACCCGCCCGGCCATCACGTTTCTGATGTCAACCGCCGTAACCGTTCACCGCCCACCGTCTGTCGGTGATTCAGCTCAAGGACGTCCACAAAAGCTTCGGCCCGAAGCAGGTGCTCGACGGGTTCACCCTGGACGTCCCCGAGGGTGAGACCACCGTCATCATCGGCTATTCGGGCACGGGCAAGTCCGTCGCGATCAAGCACATCGTCGGCCTGCTCGAGCCGGATTCGGGCGAAGTCTGGGTCGATGGACTCAACGTGCCGGAGCTCCCGCGGAAGGAGCTCTACGAGCTGCGGTCGCACATCGGCTACGTGTTCCAGTTTGCCGCGCTCTTCGACTCGTTCTCCATCGGCGAGAACGTGGCCATGGGACTGCGCAAGCAGGGGCGTCTCTCGGAGCGCGAAATCAGTGAGCGCGTCGACGAAGCACTCGAGCTCGTCGACCTGCCGAACGTGCGCGAGCGTTTTCCGGCGGAGCTGTCGGGGGGTATGCGCAAGCGAGTGGGCATCGCGCGCGCAATCGCGCTCCGCCCCAAGTACATCCTCTACGACGAGCCGACCACCGGGCTCGATCCCGTGACCAGCGCGGTGATCGATCAGCTCATGGTCCGGATGCGCGAGAAGCTGCACGTCACCGGAATCGTCATCACGCACGACATGCGCAGCGCGTACACGGTGGGCACTCGCATCGCGATGCTCTACGACGGAAAGGTGCGCTGGCAGGGCACCGTCGCCGAGATCAAGCGGGCGGACGATCCCATCGTGAAGCAGTTCATCGAAGGCCGTCCGACCGTGAACGGACACGGCGACGCTGCAAAGCCCGCCGGATCCTCGTGAGCGACCCGATGCCTCGCTCACAAGCGCAGCAGGAGACGTCCGCCGGTGGAGTCGTCTATCGGCTCCACGATGGAAGTCCGCTGTACCTGCTCATCCGGGACAGCTATCGGAATTGGGGATTTCCCAAGGGACATCTCGAATCCGGCGAGCGCCCGGAGGACGCGGCGTTGCGCGAAGTACGGGAGGAAACCGGAATCGCCGACGTGGCGCTTCGCGGCGCCATCAACACGATCGACTGGCACTTTCGCTTTCGCGGTCGTCTGATCCACAAGGTCTGCCACTTCTTTCTCATGGAGACGGGCGAGAACCATACGTCGCCCCAGCACGCCGAGGGCATCACGGCGTGCCAGTGGGTGGATTTTGATGCGGCGTCGGCGGCCATCTCGTACGCCAACGCGCGCCTCGTCCTGCGAAGGGCGCGAGAGATGATCGGCGCCATTGTCGCGGAGCCGGGATGACGACGGACGGCGCGGGCGCGATTCCACGATCTCTCCTTCCTTCGCCGCTCGTGGCGCTGTTCACCATGCGTGAGCGCGCGCGAACGATGATGCGGACGGCGTTTCCGCGCCGGCGTGCGCGTCTCACGCTCACGCGCACGCCCGAAGAGCTCGACGCGGTGTTTCGAGGCTCGCTCGTGGACGCGGCCATCGTCGATCTGGCGGGCGCACAGGAAGAGACGTGGCGCGCCGCAGCGCTCGCGCGCGAGTTTCCGAGCGTTCCGTTCTTTGGCCTGACGGCGCTTCGCGCCGCGGAAGCGTCGGCGGTGTCGCAGTGCGCGTCGCTCGACTTCGCGGATGTGCTGGTGGAGTCGGTGGACGACGCAGTCGCGCGCGACATCGTACTGCGTAGCGGCTTCTCCACGCGATTCAACTTGGCGCTGGCGCAACCGCCCGAGACGCTGGGTCTGGCAGCGCCACTTCAGCGCTCCGCCTGGCAGTGCATCGTGGCGTGGTCCGGCCGCCCCGTGCGGACGCAACTGCTGGCCGACGCGCTCGGCGTGACGCGAGAGCACCTGAGCCGATCGTTCGCGGCGGAGGGCGCGCCCAACCTCAAGCGCGTGATCGATCTGGTGCGGCTGATTGCGGCGGCGGAGCTGGCGAAGAATCCGGGTTATGACGTGCGCGACGTGGCGGAAGTACTGGACTTCGCGAGCTCGTCCCACCTCTCGAGCACGGCGCAGCGCGTGGTGGGAATGAAGCCCGCGTCGCTGGCCCGCCTGCGCGCGGTGGACCTGATCGACCGATTCTCGAGAGGTCACGCGCGTAGCCGGGGTTGATCGGCCGCGGCCGTGTCGCCCACCTGGCGATCGAGGTAGACGATGTAACCGGCCAGCAGCCGTGCGACGAGCGCGGAGCGGGCGGTGATCTCCGTAAAGGCGCCTGCCGGGATGAGGTCGGCGTGCTTTGCGATCGCCAGCTCGGTCTCGAGGCGCAGCAGTGCGCACTTGGCGGCGAGATATGCTTCACGCTGCCCGGCGAGCGAGTGTTTGCCGTATCCTTCGGCGATGTGGTCGCCGACGGACAGGGCGGTGACCATGACCGTTTCGCTGACGATCTGGCTTTCGCGCTTCGCGTTCGCGCGGACCGCGCGAATCACCTCTCCGGCGAGTGAAACGGATTCCTGCCAGACGCGGAGCTCGCGGACGCCTGATGACATGCGATCATGGTAGGGGCGCGCGGGATTTGCGTCGTCACCAAACCCGTGCTTTGCGTGGCCTGATCGCCCCTGGGGGTAGGCGCTGGCCTGTCCTACTGTCCTACTTTAAAGAAGCGCGGACCGGATGGATTGCTTCCGGAAATCGCTTGTGATAAATTTCACAAGCTGGCCCCACATCGCCCTCTCAGACCGACCGTATGGCAACCGAAACCACGCTCCGCCCCGGCGAGATCAAGGATATTCTGCTCCGCGAGATCGAAGCCGCAGATCTCCATGAGCTCGATGTCGAGGAAGTCGGCTCCGTCCTCGAGGTGAAGGACGGAATCGCCCGCATCTACGGTCTCCGGAAGGCCATGGCGGGTGAGATGCTCGAGGTGCAGTCGAGCGAAACGGGGAATCGCGTCACCGCCCTCGCCCTGAATCTCGAGGAGGACAACATCGGCGCCGTCATCCTCGGCGACTACCTCCAGCTCAAGGAGAGCGATGAGGTACGCCGCACGGGCCGCGTGCTCGAGGTGCCGGTCGGTCAGGCGCTGGTCGGCCGCGTGGTGGACGCACTCGGACGTCCCATCGACGGACAGGGTGACATCAACACGCAGTTTGCCAGGAAGGTAGAGAGCGAGGCGCCGGGCATCATCGTGCGCCAGCCCGTCAAGGAGCCGCTCCAGACGGGCATCAAGGCCATCGATTCGATGATTCCCATCGGCCGTGGCCAGCGCGAGCTCATCATCGGTGATCGCGGCACCGGCAAGACCGCCATCGCGGTCGATACGATCATCAATCAGAAAGGCACGGGCGTCATCTGCGTCTATGTCGCCATCGGGCAGAAGGCGTCAACTGTCGCATCGGTGGTCGCGCGCCTCAAATCCGCCGGCGCCATGGAATACACCATCGTCGTCGTTGCATCCGCGTCCGATCCTGCGCCGATGCAGTACATCGCCCCCTACACGGGCTGCGCGATGGCCGAGTACTTCATGTACAACGAGGGCATGGCGACGCTCTGTGTGTACGACGACCTCTCCAAGCAGGCCGCCGCCTATCGCCAGCTCTCGCTGGTGCTGCGGCGTCCGCCGGGCCGCGAGGCGTTCCCGGGTGACGTGTTCTACCTCCACTCGAGACTTCTCGAGCGCGCTGCGAAGCTGTCCAACGACGCCAAGGTCGTCGACGGCAAGAACATCCTGAAGCCGGGCGGCTCGCTCACCGCGCTGCCGATCATCGAGACCCAGGCGGGTGACGTCTCGGCCTACATCCCGACGAACGTCATCTCGATCACGGACGGCCAGATCTTTCTGGAGGCCGACCTCTTCTACGCGGGCGTTCGTCCCGCGGTGAACGTCGGTATCTCCGTCAGCCGCGTCGGTGGATCCGCACAGGTGAAGGCGATGCGTTCGGTTGCCGGCCGCCTCCGCCTCGACCTCGCGCAGTACCGCGAGCTCGAGGCATTCTCGTCGTTCGCGTCGGACCTCGACGCCGCCACGAAGCGCCAGCTCGAGCGTGGTGCACGCACGGTCGAAGTGCTGAAGCAGGGACAGTACGAGCCCATGCCGGTGGAGCAGCAGGTCACGACCATCTATGCCGTGACGAACGGGTATCTCGACGACGTTCAGGTCAATCAGATCCGTGCATGGGAGAAGGGACTGCACGAGTTCATCGCCGCCCAGTTCCCCCAGGTAGGCGAGCGTCTCCGCTCCGAGAAGGTGTTGTCGAAGGAGATCGAGGCGGATCTCAAGCGGGCGCTCGAGGAGTACAAGAAGACCGTCGCGAGCAGTCATGGCTAAGGGCCGCGAGCTCAAGGGCCGCATTCGCTCCGTCGAGAACACGCGCAAGATCACGCGCACGATGGAGATGGTCGCGACCTCGAAGATGAAGCGCGCGCAGGATCGCGTCGTCGCCGCGCGTCCGTACGCGCAGGCGCTCTCGGACGTGATTTCCAGTCTCTACTCGCCCGATCTGGCGGAGCGGTTTCCGCTGCTGCGCCAGCCGGTGAAGCCGGAGCGCGTGGCGCTCGTGCTGCTCACCAGCAACCGCGGCCTCGCCGGTGCCTTCAACGCGAACCTGATCAAGGAAGCGCGGGCTCGCATCACCGAGCTCGAGGGCCGTGGCGTCAAGGTGGACGTCCACGTCGTCGGTAAGAAGGGACTCGGGTACTTCAAGTACGTCGGCCGCGCGCTCGCGACGCAGCGCACGGAGATCACCGATCGTCCCACCGCCGCGGACGCGGCGGAGATCGTGGAGCAGTTGATGGTGGACTACGTGGCCGGCCGTCTGGATGGCGTGTACGTCGTCTATAGCAAGTTCAATTCGGTCCTGAACACGCCGCCCACGACAGATCAGGTGCTGCCCGTGACGCCGCCGTCGAAGAAGGACGGCGCATCGGCGCAGCGGGACTATCTCCTCTTTCCGAGCGGCGAAGCGATTCTCAGCGAGCTGCTCCCGAGCTACGTGCGCAACGCGGTGTATCGTGCGCTCGTGGAAACCGTGGCGGGCGAGCAGGCGGCGCGCCGCACGGCGATGAAGAACGCCACGGACAACGCGGGCGACATGCTCAACGTGCTCCGTCGTACCTACAACCGCGCCCGTCAGGCGCAGATCACGCAGGAGATCGCCGAGATCGTCGGCGGCGCTGCGGCTCTCCAGGGATAAGCCATGGCAACCGCAATCGCAGGGCAGCAGATCGGCAAGGTCGTGCAGGTCATCGGACCGGTGCTCGACGTCGAATTCGAGTCCGGCCACCTGCCGGAGCTGTACAACGCGCTCGAGATTCACGCCACGACCGATTCGGGTCAGGTCATCGACGTCACCGTGGAAGTGCAGCAGCACATCGGCCGCAATCAGGTGCGCGCGGTCGCGATGAGCACGACCGACGCGGTCGTGCGCGGCATGGACGTCGTCGACACCGGCGCGGCCATCTCGGTGCCGGTCGGCGCTCCAGCGCTCGGCCGCATCCTCAACGTGCTCGGCAAGCCCGTCGACAACGGCGCGGAGATTCCGGCGAGCGCGATGCGCTGGCCGATTCATCGCAAGCGTCCCGACTTCGTCAACCTCGAGCCCAAGACCGAGGTCTTCGAGACGGGTATCAAGGTCATCGACCTCGTCGCGCCGTTCGTGAAGGGCGGAAAGATCGGTCTCTTCGGCGGCGCCGGCGTCGGCAAGACGGTCATCATCATGGAGCTCATCAACAACGTCGCGAAGGGACACGGCGGAAAGTCCGTGTTCTGCGGCGTCGGTGAGCGCACGCGTGAAGGAAACGACCTGTACCTCGAGATGCAGGAGTCGGGCGTCCTCAAGAACGTGGCGCTCATCTACGGCCAGATGAACGAGCCGCCTGGCGCGCGTCTGCGCGTTGGTCTCTCGGGACTGACCGTGGCCGAGTATTTCCGTGACGAGGAGAATGCGGACGTGCTCGTGTTCATCGACAACATCTTCCGTTTCACGCAGGCGGGATCGGAAGTCTCCGCGCTGCTGGGCCGCATGCCGAGCGCCGTGGGCTATCAGCCGACGCTCGCGACGGAGATGGGCGATCTTCAGGAGCGCATCACCTCGACGCGCAACGGCTCGATCACGTCGGTGCAGGCCATCTACGTTCCTGCCGACGACATCACCGACCCGGCGCCGGCCACCGCGTTCGCGCACCTGGACGCTACGGTCGTGTTGTCGCGTGCGATCACGGAGCTCGGCATCTATCCCGCGGTCGATCCGCTTGCCTCGGGGAGTCGCATCCTCGATGCGCAGTACCTCGGACCCCGGCACTACAAGGCCGCGACCGACGTGCAGCGCATTCTGCAGCGCTACAAGGAGCTTCAGGACATCATCGCCATTCTCGGCATGGACGAGCTGTCGGAGGACGACAAGAAGATCGTCGGCCGCGCGCGTCGCATTCAGCGCTTCATGTCGCAGCCGTTCGCGGTGGCCGAGCAGTTCACCGGCATTCCGGGCAAGTACGTGAAGCTCGAGGAGACGATCAACAGCTTCGAGCGGCTGGTGGCTGGTGACTTCGACCACCTGCCGGAGCAGGCGTTCTTCATGGCGGGCGGCATCGACGACGTCGTCGAGAACGCGAAGAAGCTTCAGGGCTGATCGTGCTCACCGTCTCGATCATCTCGCCGGAGGCCGTGCTCTTCGAGGGCACCGCAGAGTCCGTCGTGGCGCCCGCGTTCGATGGAGAAGTCGGGATCCTCACGGGGCATGCACCGATGGTCACGCTCCTCGGCCGCGGTGAGCTGCGGCTTGGCACAAACGGAAACCGGTTCGAGGTGGAGGGCGGTTTTCTTCAGGTGCTGGACGACGTGGTGCGTGTGGTCACGGAGCGCGCCCGGCCGGCGTAGATCGCGGTCGCAATGGAAAAAAAGGCGGCGGAGCAGTGCTCCGTCGCCTTGGTCTTTTTCGGCAGTCGCATGCCGTCTATTGCACCCGACGCAGACTATATGGTCTATCGGCGCCGCCATCGTGTGACCTCGGTGGCGGAGCGGGGGTCCGTTCTTGTCGCGGGAGGTGCGCAACCCTCCCCTGCCAGCATTCGAGCGCTTGCAGGGGTGGGGATGACGTCGTAGTTTGGCGCTCGCCCCGCATCGAAGGGCTCGCGGGAGTACCCAACCTCATGACGTGCGGTCCCCTGTTCCGATCGCCGCACGATGGACCATGGTCATGTGTGCTCCACCAGAGAGCCGCGTGGCACTCCAGCAGTTGGACCGGTTGATGAGTTGACACTCGGCAACCCGAAATGGTTTGCCGCGTTGCGGTTTCTGTCGTTGTCCGACGTACGCGCTGTCCCCTATCACGGAAGGGAGAAGACTCCATGAACCGAGTGCGTGTTCTGCTTGCGGTCGCCGCGATGTGGCTCGTGTTGCCCGCCAGGGCAAGCGGCCAGGCTGCGACGATCAGCGGCAAGGTGACCAGCGAATCCGGGCAGCCCGTCGAGGCGGCCAACGTCTACATCAACCAGTTGGGGGCGTCGGTTGGTACCAACGCCGCCGGCAACTATTCGATTGCGGTTCCGGCCGCACGTGTCAGTGGCCAGAAGGTGCATCTGCGAGTCCGTGCGATCGGCCACCTGTCGCAGATGCGCGAGGTGACGGTTCAACCGGGGCTCCAGACGCAGAACTTCACCCTGCCGGCCGACGTGAATCGTCTGAGCGAGGTGGTGGTCACCGGCGTTGTCGAGGGAACGGAGCGCGCCAAGGTGCCGTTCTCCATCGGGCGCGTGACGGCGGAGGATCTGCCGGTCCCCGGTCTCGATCCGATTCGCGCGCTGGCCGGCAAGGTCTCGGGAATGCGTATCGCGCAGACGAGCGGCCGGCCCGGCACGACGCCGGAGATTCAGCTTCGCGGACCGACCTCCATCAATGCGACGGGCCGGAGCTCTGGGCCGCTCATCGTCGTGGACGGAGTCATCGCGAATGTCGGCAGCCTGAACGAGCTCGGCGGCCTCGACATCGAGTCGGTGGAGGTCGTGAAGGGCGCCGCTGGTGCGTCGCTTTACGGATCGCGCGCCGCGAACGGCGTCATTCAGATCACCACCAAGCGGGGCAGCTCGGGCACGGAGGGGATCTCGTTCAACGCCCGCTCCGAGATGGGCTACAGTGATCTGAACAGCCTTGACTGGGGGCAGCCGAAATACCATCAGGTCCAGCTCGACGAGACGGGAAAGCGGTTCTGCGTGGCGCAGTCGAGCAACATCGCGCCGTGCAGCCGCACGTTCAACTGGATGAAGGAGATCCTGCGCATCAACAACGTCGCAGCGGATACGCTGCGCACGCCACAAGGAGGTCAGTATGCAGCGCCTGGTGTGGCCAATGGCGATCTCCAGAATCTGTTCCAGGCGCAGCAATGGCCGGATCAGTCCTATAACATGCTCGCGCAGGTCATCACGCGGAACCTCTCCACCATCAACTCGGTCGACGCCACCGGCAAGTTGAACGCGGTGCGCTTCTTCGCGAGCGGATCGTACCAGAATGAGGCCGGTGCGTTACGCGGACTCACGGGCAATCAGCAAAAGCGCGGACGCGTGAACCTCGACTACGATGCGCGCTCGGACCTGACGATTTCGACGACCACGCTGTACGACAAGGGCACGAACGACAACAGAAACGCCGGCGGCGGCGGCGGATCCCTGTTCGGTCAGCTCATGCGCGGCGCGTCGCCCGGCACGGATTATCTGGCGCGCGATACGCTGGGCCGCTATCTCGTCCGGAGCGGCGGCGCGAGCCTCCGCACGCCGACGGGCAACGGTGGCGGAACTCTGCTCTACAACACCGAGAACCTCTTCTCCTGGGACGACTCGCAGCGCTTTCAGGCCAGCATCACCAGTCGGTATTTCCCGCGCGATTGGGTCACCATCGAGGGTCTCGCGGGCTACGACAATCGGTACCGCATCAATCCGTTCTACGAGGTGAAGGGCTATCGGACGTTCACGACGTCCACGTCGGAGAACTTCGGCAATCAGGGATTCGCCAACCGGAGCGATATTCAGTCGAACGCGAGCGTCACGGCGACGTTGCGCCGCCAGCTCCGGAGCGACCTGAACGCCAAGCTGCAGTTCCGCGGCCTGTACGACCAGGAAACGATCGACGAAAACAACAGCTATGGCGAGCAGTTCATCGTGAAGGACGTCTTCACGACCAGCAACACGCTCACCAACAAGACGGCCAACTCGGCGTCGCAGACCGTCAAGAACACCGGTCAGTCGGCGAGCCTCAATCTCGACTTCAAGGATCGCTACGTTCTCGACGGCACCATCCGCCGCGACGGCAGCTCGCTGTTCGGCGAGGGCAATCGGTACGCCGTGTTCGGCCGCATCTCCGGTGTCTGGCGCCTTTCGGAGGAGCCGTTCTGGAAGCCGAATCGATATCTGAGCGACACGCGCTTCCGCGCGTCGCATGGAACAGCCGGCAACAGCCCTCGCTTCATCGCGCAGTATGAGACGTACTTCTGCAGTACCACCGGGTGCTCGCTCGGCCAGGCCGGCAACTCCAAGCTCAGGCCTGAAACCACGACCGAGAACGAGTTCGGCGTCGACCTGACGGCATTCGGGCGCCTGGGCCTCGAGCTCACGAAAGCCGACTCCCGCACGCGCAACCAGATCCTGCCGGTGCAGACGCCCAACTCACTGGGCTTTGCGACGCAGTGGCAAAACGCCGGCTCGCTCGACAACCATACATGGGAAGTGGCGCTGAGCCTCCCGGTCATGGAGAAGAAGGACTTCAGCTGGAGCATGCACGGCACGTGGGACCGCACGCGCACTTACGTGAGCGAGCTGTTCACTCAGGAGTTCGTCTATGATGGCGGCACGTTGCAGGGTACCGGGAGCTTCTTCCACATCACGTCGAATCCGTCGTTGAGCAACGGCACGCCGCAGAATCTCTACGGCGCGATCTGGGGGCGGAAGTTCTATACGGCCTGCGATCAGATGGCGGCCTCGCTGCAGCCCCAGTGCGGTGATGGCAAGGCGTTCCAGCGGAACGACCTGGGCTACATCGTCTGGGTCGGCGACGGCAACAGCTGGCGCGACGGGGTCACGAAGAATCTGTGGCAGACGAGACTCTCCGGATCGCAGTCACCGTTCGGCAACGCTGTGCCGTTGTACTTCGGCATGCCGATCATCGATCGGCCGCTCCGCGGCGAGGCGGGCGAGAGCTTCGGCATCAACCAGATCATCGGCCATGCGCTGCCGGATTTCCGCCTCAGCTACAGCAACAACATCACGTACAAGCGCCTGAGCCTCTATGCGTTGGTCGATGGCACGTACGGGCAGTCCCTCTATAATCAGAGTGAAGGCTGGGGACTCCTCGATTTCGCCTCGAACAGATTCGATGGAAGGGACCTGACGGTCGAGACCGCAAAACCTGTGGGCTATGAGTGGCGCGGTGGGCCGAGCGAGAGCACCGGCATCGGCGGGTTCTATGATGTGCTCGGGCCGAACAACTACGTCGTGCAGGACGCGTCGTACGCGAAGATCCGCGAGGTGAGCGCCACGTACCGTGTCGGCCCGGTGGCCAGAACGGGCGACTGGACGATTGGCGTTATCGGCCGGAACCTGAAGACGTTTACGAGCTATCATGGCCTCGATCCGGAGGTTGGCGCTCCGCAGTCGGGCAGCGGCACCAATGGCACGGGCTCCTCTCTCACGAATTCGGTGGATGCATTCGGATTCCCGAATCTCCGTACATTCACCTTCACGGTCTCCACGCGCTTCTAGGAGCTGCCATCCAATGAATCGATTCTGGATCAGGAGCGCCGTCTTTGCGGCGGCGCTCGTGGGGATTGCCGGATGCGACCTCGCGGTGCGCAACCCCAACAACCCCGAGACCGCGCGTGTCATCGCGACGCCCGCCGACCTCGAGGCGTTGCTCGGCACGTACTACAAGCGGTGGCACTCGGCGTTGTATAACAACACGAATAGCGTGGCGCTGATGGCGATGGTGCAGTCGTTCGAGGACTTCTCCAGCCTCTCGAACAACTGCATGGGCCAGCGTGTCACGATTCCCCGTCCGCCCAACGACAACTCGATTGGCAACGGATGCGGCGGCGAGCAGCTCAAGATTTACCAGGTCGAGAACGAGGTGAATCGCGTGGCGTCGAGCGTGCTCGCGCGCTTCAACGATCCCGCGTTCTCGCTGGGATCTCCGGCGCAGGACCTGAGAGCCAAGGCGTTCGCGCAGTTCCTTCGCGGCGTCTCGCTGGGATACATCGCGATGGTCTACGACTCATCCGCTGCGGTGGATGACAAGACGAGCGCCGAGGATCCCGGCGACCTGAAGAGCTACACGGACGTGGCGGCGGCGTCGATGGACGCCTTGCAGAAGTCCATCGATTACGCGAACACGCCAGGGACCGGAGGCAACGGCTTTCCCCTTCCGGCCACGTGGGTGCCGTCGACCACCACTTTCACGGCGGCGGAGTTCGTCAAGCTCGTTCGCAGCTACCGGGCGCGCATTCGCGCCAATGTGGCGCGCACGCCGGCAGAGCGTGCGGCCGTCGACTGGACGGCGGTCATTGCGGATGCCCAAAACGGGTTCTCGGCGAATCACGACAACGTCACCAACACGACGAGCGGGCCATTCAACGAGCTCCTCAGCCAGTTGTACTCGTACGGCACGTGGCACCAGATGTCGCCCTTCATCGTCGGCATGGCCGATACGTCGGGTTCATATGCCGCATGGATCGGTAAGGCGTTGGCGGATCGCGGTGCGGATGGTTCGTTCACGATGGCGACGCCCGACCTGCGGTTCCCGCAAGGCCCGACACGCGCGGCGCAGCAGGCGGACTTCGCGCTCGCGCAGTGCAATGGTGCATCGCAGGTGTGCAAGCGCTATTTCGTCAACCGGCCGACGGCAAACGATCCACAGTCGAGCCCCGCGTGGGGACTGTCGAACTACGACCATGCGCGCTGGTGGTCGTGGAGGACGTCAGGCGACGGCACGTCGAAGAATGGAAAGCTCGTCTTCTTCACTCTCGCCGAGTTGAATCTGCTCGAGGCGGAAGGCCAGTATCGGAAGGGCAACTTCGCGGCCGCCGGGGCTCTCATCAACAAGACACGTCTCGCGAGCGGACTCCCCTCCATCGCGGTGTTCGATGCGACGACGCCGGTGCCAGGCGGCAGTGCGTGCGTGCCGAAAGTGCCTGTTGCTCCCAGCTACAGCACCGTGGCGTGCGGCAACATGCTCGAGGCGCTGAAGTGGGAAAAGCGCGTGGAGACGGCGTATACCGGGTTCACGCAGTGGTTCTTCGACTCGCGCGGATGGGGCGACCTGCCCGCTGGAACGCCGCTGTATTGGGCGCCGCCGTATCAGGATCTCCAGGCCCGCGGCCGTTCCGGTACGCAGATCTACAGCACGGGCGGCGGAAGTCTTCCGGGCTCGGCCGCCAAGGGCACGTACGGCTGGTAGCCCATGCGGTTGCGCAGTCACCACGGTGTTGCCGTTCTCGCCGCGCTACTCACGGGTTGCTACACGTTGCAACCCGTCGAGCGGACGGTACCGGTTCCGGGCGATGAAGTCGCCTTCGACATCACCGACCTCGGTCGGGTCGGTCTGGGTGCGGCAGCCGGGCCGGAGATCGGGGTAGTGCAGGGCAGGTTGGTCGAGCGCAGGAACGAAGAGTTCGTGGTCGCCGTGAGCGAGCTGCGCACCATTCGTGGAGCAACGCAGGTGTGGACGGGAGAGCAGGTCAGCATCCGGCCTGAATGGATCTCGACCATGTATCAACGCCAGTACTCGAAAGCCAAAACGTATGCGCTCGCGGCAAGTGTCGTCGCCGCGGGCGTGTTCATCGCCACTCGATCGCTCATCGCGCGCGGCACGGAAGATACCGTCGCCCTGCCGCCGGGCGGAACAAGCTTGCGGATTCCCTGAGCGCCGATGCGCTTCAACCACTACGGAGTTTCTATGCGCTGTGTTACGCGACTCGCAATGATGTTCGTGGCTGTGGGCGCCGTGGCCGCTTGCTCGACGCCGGACCAGATCATCACGGCTCCGGACATTCCAACGGCTGGCGTGCGCTTCATCAATGCCGTGCCGGATACGAACAACATGGACTTCCGGTTCATCGATCTCGTCGAGAACAGCGCGCACTACAAGATCGGCTTCCGGAACAGTCCCTCCACCTCGGGCGGCGTCACGGCGTCGACGCAGATCGAGTACAAGAACACGCAGGCGGGCTCCCGGCACCTGCGCATCTTCCTGAACGACACGCTCCAGTCGGTCGCGTCCACGATTCTGAAGGACACGACGGTGACGATTCAGGCGGGCAAGCTGTACACCGCGATCATGTACGGCTCGGCTCGCGCCGGCAACATGAAGTTCCTGTTTCTGGAGGAGAACATTCCCGATCCGGGGTCCAACGTCGGCCTGCGCGTCCTGAACACAACGACCGGTACGGTCGAGGTCCGCACCTATCCCACCAGTGGCGTCGTGCCGGCAGCGGCGACGTTCACAGTGCCGACGATGAGCTTCTCGGCCTTCGTCAACGCGACACCAGGGCAGATTCGGTACAACGTGCAGCCGCCAGGCGGCGGAACGACCATCGTGCCCGACGGGCTCGCGCTCATCGGAGCACCAGCAACGGTAGACATCGAGGGTGTGCCCGGAACGACCCAGGCTGGCTCCGCGGTCACGGCGATCATCTTCCCGCCCTCGACCCCAGGCAGCAAGGCCGTGCAGTTCGCGGCACCTGGCATGTCCTTTATGTGGGACAAACGGGCGCCGCGTCCGGCAGGCGTCTAAGAACAGCCCAAATTTGGGGGAGAGGGCCGCCGGGCATTCGCGTCCGGCGGCCCTTTTCGTCACTATTCAGGTGCGCCAGAATCTCTCAGTCAACCAGAGGTTTCCCCATGCGCCTGTTTCGCATCGCTTTTACAACGCTCGTGATGGTTGTTACCGCGCAGCTCTTCACGCCGCGTGAGCTCGCCGCGCAGAGTAAGAACCGCGACCTCATCACTCGCGAGGACATCGAGAACTCCGCTCAGAAGGACGCGGACATCTATTCCGTCATCCGAGCGCTTCGCCCCAAATTCCTCGAAATGCCGCGAGGGGTGCGCACGTTGGGCAATTCGAGCGTCCGCATGTCGCTCTACGTCGATGGCGCTCGCGAATCGGGCTTCGATGCTCTCAAGCGCATTCCGGCCTCGAGCGTGGAGGAGGTCAGGTATCAGGATCCCTCCACGGCCGAGAGCGAGCATGGCTTCGAGGCAAGTGGCGGCGCGTTGGTCGTGAAGCGCCTCAAGGCGCCGGCAACGCCTCCGCCGGACTTGTAGCGGACCGCGGTCCTCTGACTCAGCGCGCGTCGATCATCTCGCCGACCATCGATCTCCTGCTCGTTGGCGGTCTCTCGATCGTTCTCCTCGTCCCGCTCCTCCTGAGCGGGAGATCCGACCTCGTCATCATCGGCGCTGGGGCACAGGCGTGGGTGGCGACCACGATCAACATGCCACACTTCATGGCGTCGTATCGCCTGGTCTATCGCGACAAGGCGTCCATCCTCCGTCACCGATGGGCGTCCATCTATGTCCCCGCACTTTTACTGATCGCCATCGTGGTGGCGGTCTGGGAAGCCCAGTACTCACCGGTCGCCGTCGTCACGCTGGTCGCCATCGGAAGCGCATATCTCGCGTGGCATTACACCGGCCAGGTGTGGGGAATGATGGCGTCGTATGCGTGGCTCGAGGGCGCGTCCTTCGACAGGTCGGAACGGAGGCTCATCCGCACCGGCCTTCGAATCCTCCTTGCCTGGCACGTCACGTGGTTCCTCGTTACTCAGCTTCGTGACGCCAACCCGGTGCGTCCGCTCTATCTCCTCATCAGCGCGGGCACCGTGGTCGCATTCGTGCTCGGCGCGATTGGGCTCATCAGGTTCCGTTGGCGCACCGGCGTACGTCCTCCCACGCGCGCGCTGGTCGCCTGGCTCGCGCTCTTCGTGTGGTACGCGGCCATGGCGCGCGACCCACGAGCGATCTTCTGGGTGCAGATCGCGCACGCGCTCCAGTATCTCGCGTTCCCCGTTCGCGTCGAGCTCAATCGCACGGCGGAACATGAGCCACGTCGCGGGCCCATCGCGGTTCACATGGCGGCGTACGGCATTCTGCTGCTCGCGGCGAGCTGGCTGGCGGCGCAGGTCATCCCAGGTCATGCAATGGATGGTGTCGCCAAGGTGTTTGGCGAGGAGCCGGCCAAGGCGACACCGATTCTCATTCTGATCTTCATCAACATCCACCACTACTTCACCGACGGTGTGATCTGGAAGATCAGCAATCCGGCGGTGCGGAAGGAGCTTTTCGCTCACGTGACGAGGCCGGCGACGTAAGCACTCGCTAGTGCAGGGAGCGCTCCGCCCGCGCGAGGTAAGCACTCGCTTCCGCATGCGCGGGGTCGATTGCCAGGGCGGCGCGGAAATGTGTCACGGCGCCCGCGAGATCGTTGGCGTTGGCCAGTGCGACACCCCAATTCAGTTCGGCATCCGCGTCTGACGGACGAATCTCCAGCGCGCGCTGGTACTCGGCGATCGCCTCGTTCGTCGCTCTCATTCGCAACAGCACATTGCCAAGATTGACGTGCGCATCGGCGTTCTCATCGTTGATGAAGAGCGCGCGCCGATAGTGTGAGATGGCGCCGCTCAGATCACCCCTTCGGGCGAGCAAAACGCCGAGGTTGTTCTCTGCCTCGTCATAAATGGGCTTCAGCTCGAGCGCACGGAGGTACTCCACCCGCGCGCTATCAGCATCGCCGGTCCGCGCCAGCCCGATACCAAGATTGTTGTGCGCCTCGGCGTACGTCGGAGCCAATGCCGCGGCGCGCCTGCTTTGAGCGAGGCCCTCGGCCACACGGTTTCGTGCGTAGTATTCGCTCGCCAGCGCGCTGTGGGCGATCCCGGATGCATCGTCCATCTCGATCGCACGGGTCCACAGGGTTGCACCGTCGCGCCAGACCTCGGTTTGTCGCCACGTCAGCGCGCCAAGCACTATCACGATCGCGACTTCCGCCGAGTACACGAGGCGGCGGCGTCGCCGGAGAAGAAAGCCGAATCCAGCCGCCACAGGGAGGGTGAGTGCCGCCGCGGAGTGATAGGTGTAGCGGTCGGCGGCGATCTGCGGTCCGTTCTGCACGATGCCCAGCAGTGGCAGCGAGACGATCACGAACACGAGCCAGCAGGTTGCGAGGCCAGGCCACTTGTGCCGCATGGCGAATGCGATCGCGGAGAGTGCGACGGCCAGGATAACGCCACACACGAGCGCAGGATCACCGATGTTCACGACCGCGGGCAACTCGTAGAGTGGAGAGAGTCGCACGGGTATCAGCAGCTTCACGACGTAGAAGCAGAGGCTGTAGGCGGAGACCAGGACCTTCTGTGCGAGTGACAACTGTTCCGGCGGCTCCAGCGCCACCAGCGTAAGCACCACAGTGCCCGCAGCAAGTGCGAAGAATGGCGCGAGCTCCAGGTAGACACGAATGGACTGTGGAGCCGAGATGCCGCGCAGTCGTCGAAGGGGATAAGCGTTGAGGACGAGAAGCACCACTGGCAACGTCACCGCGATTGCTTTCGACAACAGCGCCGCCACAAAGAACAGGAGTGCGGCCCAGTACCACGCGTCGAGTGCCTCGGTGTGTTTCCGCGATTGCAGGTACGCCAGCACGCTCGAGAAACAGAAGAGCAGGGACACAACGTCACGACGTTCGGTTATCCAGGCGACTGATTCCACGCGAAGGGGATGCACCGCGAAGAGCAATGCTGCGAACACTGCCGACACGATGGTGCTGCCATCGTTCACCGACGTCGTGGTGCCGAACACACGCGCGAGCACGAGGAGGCGCAGCGCGAGATGATACCAGAGCACCGCGTTGACGCCGTGGAGGAGAAGACTCGTGAGGTGGTATCCACCCGGTTGCATTCCCCATAGCTTGAAGTCGAGCCCGAGCGTCATCCACGTGAGCGGCGTGTAGTGGCCCAGGTGAAAGGTCGACCACATCCACGACAGTTGTTCCCCGCCGAGTCCGCGGTAGTGCGCGTTCGAGAGAAAGTTGAACGTGTCGTCCCACGACACCCACCCGTTTTGTGTGGCAGGCCAGAAGGCCAGCACAGTGGCCGAGACGATGCACAGCGCAGCGATCCAATGAATCGGCGCGGAAGGCACATCGCGTTGATGACTCTTTCGACGGCCCACCATGCGGATCCCGGGTGCGTGGAACGGATGGTTGGACTATGGCACGGTGTTACCAATCTCGCGCGGAAAGATCGGCTTGGCCACGGTTGACGGCCGAAGCGCGTAATCCTGTCGAGTCAACACGGGAGTGGCGATGAGATCTGCACACGTCATGATCGCGATCCTGCTGGCGGCATGCGCCTCGGGTGGAACCGGCACCCCATCTGACCACGAGACGATGCGAGTGAGCGGCAGCGCCATGCGAATGCGCGGTGGCGACGTTGCGAAGGTTGCCACAGTCGATGCGCCGCTGTCGCGCGTGTGGATGGCGCTTCCCATCGCCTACGACTCCCTCGGCATCGACCTCACGGACGTCGACAACGCGACGCACAGCCTGGGCACCACCGGCATGAAGGCGTACAAGGAGCTTCGTAAAGTGCCGCTCAGCACATACCTGGAGTGCGGCAGTGCCCAGGCGTTCCAGAGTGCCGATACCTACGCCGTCCAGTTGGCCGTGCGGACGCAGGCGGACACTGCCTCGGCCGGAGGTACACGGCTGTCGACGCTGGTCGAAGCCGTCGCGCGACCTCTCGCGTTCAGCGGCGAGTATGTGCGATGCTCGACGAAAGGCGAGCTCGAAGGGCGGATCGCAGCGATCGTTCGCGCGCATCTCGGGGCATCGCGGTAGTTGCAGCTCGTTTCACGATGGCTACAGCGGCGCACGCCCATCCTGCTGTGTGCGTTGATTGCCGCCTGTACGAACAGGTCGCCGCGACCGTGGCATCAGGAGACCGGCTACCGCTGGCGTGAGCTCGACGTGCCGGCAGGGTTGGCTGGCTTTACACACATGGAGGGACGCCGGAGCGGCATCACCTTCGAGAATCGGGTGAGCGATTCTCTGTTGCTGGGTAATCGCATTCTCGGTCAGGGCGCCGGCATCGCGCTGGGCGATGTCGACGGCGATGGGTTGGTCGACGTGTTCCTCGGCCGTACCGAGGGATGCAGCGCTCTCTATAGGAATCTCGGGAACTGGAGGTTCCAGGACATCACCAGGAGCGCCGGCGTCGGCGCCTGCGACCGGAATACGACCGGTGCGGCATTCGCGGACGTGGACGGCGATGGCGATCTGGATCTCGTTCTGCTCTCGACGACGGGACCGAATGCGATCTTCCTGAACGACGGCCACGGTCATTTCACCGAGCGGCGCGATCTCGGACTCGACACAATCGGCTCGGGCGGAACGACCATCACGATGGCCGACGTGGACGGCACGGGATGGCTGTCCTTGTACGTCGCCAACTATCGCGCGCGGGACTTGGAGGACAGCCTGCCTCCGGAGCGTCCGTCGTTGAGCCAGATGGTGCGCCAGACCGCTCCAGGCCGGTATGAGGTAGTTCCCGAGTTCTCCAGTCTGTATCGTCTCGTGATGCGGCCGGACATGGGCGGGCTCAGAATGAGCGCTCGCGGCGCACCCGATGCCTTCTATCGCAACGTGAACGGACGCTTCGTTCGCGAGACGATGGCCCAACGCTTCAGCGGTGTGGACGGATCACCCTATCCGGGAGACGAGTCCTTCAGTCTCGACGCGCGGTTCGTCGATCTCAACGGCGACGGCGCGCCGGACCTCTACGTCACGAACGATTTCGAGGATCTCGACCAACTGTGGTTCAATGATGGCCACGGTCACTTCCGCGCCGCGGCATGGCGCTCCATCCGGCAGATGAGCAATGCGTCGATGGGGCTCGACGTGGCCGACGTGAACGGCGACGGGCGTCCGGACCTGTTCGTCACCGACATGCTGAGCAATGACTCGCATCACCTGAAGACGCAGATCCCCACGCACACGCCGTTGCCGAAGAAGCCGGGCGACACCGAGACACAGTTGCAGCAGCAGCGGAACACACTCTTTCTGAATCGCGGCGATGGGACGTTCGCCGAAATCGCGCAGCTCGCCGGCGTGCAGGCGAGCGGGTGGTCGTGGGGAGCACTGTTCATCGACGTGGACCTCGACGGGCGTCAGGATCTCCTCGTCGCGAACGGACACCTCTGGGACATCATGGACGGAGACGTCCAGCAAAGCCTGCCGACCCGTTTACCGTCAGCGAATCGTCGCCACATTAACTGGCTGTTTCCGAAGCTGCCGTTGAAGAACGTCGCGTGGCGCAACCGTGGCGATCTCACGTTCGAGCCGATGGGCGACGCCTGGCGCTTCGGCACGTCGCCCGACATCTCCCACACGATGGCGGCAGCCGACCTCGACGGCGACGGAGATCTCGACGTCGTCATCAATCGTCTCGGCGCACCCACCATGGTGTTGCGCAACGACGGCTCGGCGCCGCGTGTGGCCGTGCGTCTCGTGGGCGATCCACCCAACACGCGCGCAGTTGGTGCGAAGATCACGCTGCTCGACGGCGCCGTTCCGCTCCAGGTCCGCGAAGTGGCTGTCGGCGGGCTGTACATGTCGCACAGCGACTACAAGGCATCATTTGCCATGGGGCGCTCGCGGCGCGCCACGCTTGTGGTGGACTGGCGTGACGGCCGGCGTACGACGATCTCCGGCGTGGCGCCGAACCGCGAGTATGAGATCACGCAGTCGACGGCACTGCGTCCGGTGAACTCCGCGATGACGCATGCTGCGGCGCTCTTCGAGGACGCGAGCGCGCAATTGGGTGGTCATCGGCATGTGGAGGACGTGTTCGACGACTGGGACAGGCAACACCTGCTTCCCGACGCGCTCTCCCAGGAAGGGCCCGGCGTGTCCTGGTACGACTATGATCGCGATGGCGCCGAGGATCTCATCATCGGCACCGGAAAGGGCGGCCGCATCGCTGTCTTTCATAACGCGAGTGGACGTCTCGTGCCGCTCTCCCCATCCGGTCCGGTCGCGCCGGCGGACGTAACTACTGTGCTGGGCTTCGCGGGGCGCGGAACGTCGCGCTTGCTCGCCGGTGTTTCGACGTGGGAGCTTCGCTCGCTGCAAGAGCTCACGAGTCAGCCAGCGGTCATCGGCTTCGATGTCGCGCGCGGCGTCCTCTCGCCGACGCCGGATGCGGTCATTCCCTCTCACGAATCGGCCACCGGACCGATCGCGATGGCGGACTATGACGGCGATGGCGCAATCGATCTCTTCGTCGGATCCCGTGCCGTGCCGATGCGCTATCCAATGCCGGCGTCCTCCGGATTCTTCAGGAACGTCAACGGACGATTCGTGCTCGACTCAGCCAACAGTGCGCTGCTTCGGGACGTCGGGATGGTGAGCTCCGCCGTGTTCGCCGACGTGAACGGCGACGGATTCAGCGATCTGATCCTCGCGCGTGAGTGGAACTCGTTGCTGCTTCTGCTCAACGACGGTCACGGGCATTTCAGGATCGCGCCGCCATCCTGGGGTCTCGACCGGCTCACGAGCCGATGGATCGGGGTCACGGTGGGCGACCTGAATGGCGACGGACGCCTCGACATCGTGGCCACGAGCTGGGGGCGAAATACCATGCTGCATCCCGAGCCGCTCCACCCACTCGTGCTCACCTATGGGCCCTTTGGCGCCAACGGTGGCATGGAGATGCTGCTCGCACAGGACGACAAGCGTCTCGGAGGACTCGCGCCGCTCGACGGCTTTCCGCGCGTGCGCGAGGCGATACCGGACGTGGTGACCCGCGTACCGACCTTCGCGGCGTACGCCGATGCCACATTGCCGCAGGTGCTCGGGCCATGGATGACACGCGCTGCGCAACGCAGCATCGTGTCGCTCGACAACACCGTGTTCCTCAATCGTGGCGATCACTTCGAGGCCGTTCCGATGCCGATCGAAGCGCAGATGGCGCCCGCTCATGCCGTATTGGTGGCCGACTTCGACGGCGACGGGCACGAGGACGTCTTCCTTGGGCAGAATTTTTCACCGACCTCGTTGGGAGCACCGCGCTACGACGCGGGTCGCGGGCTGCTGCTGTTGGGCGATGGATCCGGCAAGCTGATTCCGCAGCCGTCCGCGTTTTCCGGAATCGAAGTGTATGGCGACCAGCGCGGCGCGGCGTTCGCCGATTACGATGGCGACGGCCGGCTCGATCTCGTGGTGTCGCAGAACGGCGCGGAAACCAAGCTCTATCACAATCGCGGCGCCCGTCGTGGATTGCGTGTGCGCCTCGTCGGTCCGCAGTCGAATCCCGACGCCGTCGGCGCACAGATTCGAGTCCTGTATGGCGACCACATGGGGCCGGTGCGCGAAGTGACGGCGGGTGGCGGTTTCTGGTCGCAGAATGGCGCAACGCAGGTGATGGGGCTCGCCGGAACGCCAACAGCGGTCTGGGTGCGGTGGCCCGGGGGTGCGCAGACGCGAACAAACGTCGCCACGGGAACCAATGAGATCGTGATCCGGCACTAGGGCCACCTTTCCCCTCCGGCACACGCGCGGCACTTTCATGTGTGCCGACAAGGAACCCCGCGACATGACGCTACGCGTCTGCGCGCTCGCCCTGAGCGTGATGGTGCTGTTCGCGTGTGCACCACCCGTGGACACCAGCTGGCACCAGGAACACGGATATCGCTGGCGCGAGCTCACTGTCCCACGCCGCGGCCACGCCGGCTTTGCCCAGCTCGACGCCGATCGAACGGGGTTGACGCACGCAAACGTCGTCGACGACGAGCATGCGGCGCTCAATCGCAACCTGCTCATCGGCGCGGGCGTGGCCATTGGCGACGTGGACGGCGACGGACTGCCGGACATCTTTCTTGCGTCGATGGAACGTCCGGCCGCCCTCTATCACAACGACGGTGGCATGCACTTCACCGACGTCACGGCGGCGAGCGGCATCGACACCCGAGGCCTGACGACGACGAGCGCCGTGCTGGCTGACCTCGATGGAGACGGGAACCTCGATCTCCTCGTCGGCACGCTCGGTGGACCCATCAAGCTGTGGCTCGGCGACGGTCACGGACACTTTCACGAGCAATCCTCGAGCGGTCTCGATTCGGGGTACGCGGTCACCACCATCGCGCTTGCCGACGTCGATGGCGACGGACATCTCGACGTGTACGTCTCCACGTACAAGGTGCGCAACGCACTCGACGCATTTCCGCCCGAGGCGCGCGCCTTTGACCAGGTCGTGCACAAGGTCGGCGGCAAGTACGTCGTCGCGGATCAGTGGAAGAAGGAGTACCGCGTGGAGGACCGCCCGGACCTCGGCGGCGTCATGCGGTCGCAGCGCGCCGAGCCGGACTTGTTCTACTTGAATGATGGGCATGCGCATTTCAGGCGCGTCCCCGTGACCGGACCGCGGTTTCTCGACGAAGACGGAAAGCCCATCACGGAAGATCCCGACTTCTTTACGCTGGCGGCGCGATTCTACGACGTGAACGGAGATGGCGCACCCGATCTCTACGTCTGCAACGACTTCGAGGATCCGGACCAGTTCTGGATCAACGACGGCAAAGGCCACTTCCGCCTCGTGCCGTGGCATGCCCTGCGACAGACGAGCAATACCTGCATGTCCGTCGACTTCGCCGACGTGAATCGTGATGGCCACGTCGACTTCTTCACGGCGGACATGTTGAGTCCCACGCTGGCCGCGCGGCAGCGTCAGTTTCCCACGCATTCGTCGCTGCCCAAGCAACTGGGCAATCCGAACGACCGCCCACAGTGGATGCGCAACAGCCTGCAGCTCGGTCGTGGTGATGGAACCTGGGCGCAGATCGCGGACTTCGCCGGTGTAGCGGCGTCCGACTGGACCTGGGGCTCGGCGTTTCTGGACGTCGATCTCGACGGATACGAGGATCTCATCGTCGCGGCCGGTCATCGGTGGGACGTTCGCGACGCCGACACGTTCGAGCGCATCCGCAACAGCTATCCGCGAGTGCCGTGGAATCAGGAGCAGAAGCTCTTTCCGCGGCTCGCCGTGCCGAACATGGTCTTCCGGAATGGCGGTGATCTGCACTTTACGGACGTAAGCGCCGCGTGGGGTGTGGGGCGTGACAGCGCAATCTCGCACGGCATCGCCCTCGCGGATCTGGACGGCGACGGCGCGCTCGACGTCGTCGTGACGCGGCTCAACGCGCCTCCGGTCGTCTATCACAACCAGTCAAACGCGCCACGCGTCGCGATTCGTCTCAAGGGACTGGCCGCGAATACGCGCGGCATAGGCGCTGCCGTTACGGTGCGCGCACGCGGGCTTCCCGTGCAATCCCGCGAGATGACGGCGGGCGGTTACTACCTCTCGAGCAGCGATCCGGAGCTCGTGTTCGCGACGGGGACTGATTCAGCCGTCACCATCGATGTGCGTTGGCGGGACGGCCGAGTGAGCACGATCCCGGCCGCGCGACCGAATCGACTGTACGAGATCGACCAGTCCGGCGCGTCCGCGACGTCGAAAGTCCGAGCCGACACTGCGGCGCTCTTCGAGGACGCAACGGCGTTGCTCGGCGGACACGTACACGTGGACTCGTTGTTCGAGGATGCGCGCCGTCAGCCGCTCCTTCCGAATCGATTCAGCCAGCTCGGTCCGGGTGTGAGCTGGATCGACGTGGACGGCGATGGACGCGAGGATCTCGTCGTGGGAACTGGCGCCGGCGGACGATTGGTCATCCTGAAGAACGGCGCGACGCGATTCACAGATCTCGCACGATCGTTCCCAATTGCGCGGCTGGATCTCACGACCATCCTGCCGGTGCCCTCTGCGAGCGGCCTTTCGCTCGCGGTTGGCCAGTCGAGCTACGAGGCGCAAACGCCGGCTGCCGCACTCGCGACGCCGTCCGTGTTGCGCGTGCCGCTGACTCGCGGCGTTCCCGGTATGCCTGTCGCGCTGGCAGCACCCGAGTCGGCGAGCGTGGGTCCCCTCGCGCTGGCCGACGTCAACGGCGACGGACGCCTTGACCTCTTCGTCGGTGCGCGGATCATTCCAGGCGCGTGGCCCGCGCCCGCGCCGTCGCGACTCTATCTGCGAACGACGGACGGCGGATGGACGCTGGACTCGGCTAACGCAACCGTTCTCCACAGTCTTGGACTCGTGTCCGCGGCCATGTTTACGGACATCGATGGCGATGGGCGACCCGATCTCATCGTCGCCTCCGAGTGGGGTCCCATCCGCGTGTTGCACAACGAGGGCGGACGCTTCCGCGACGTGACCACACAGTGGGGGCTGACGGGCATGACGAGCCGGTGGCTGGGACTTGCCGCCGGCGACTTCGACGGCGACGGCCGCATGGATCTCGTCGTCACGAGCTTTGGCAGAAATACGCCGTGGCAGGCGTCTCCGGAACGACCGTATGAGCTCGTCGTCGGCAACTTTGGCGGTGACGGCATCGGGTTCGTGCCAGCACGTCGAGATTCCATCACGAAGCGTGAGATGCCGTTGGCGCCGTTTACGCGACTCGCCCCTGTGATGCCCTCACTGCGCGATCGCTTCGCGTCATTCACAGCATATTCCACCGCGTCGCTCGACGAGGTGCTCGCGCCGGCTTCGGCGCGTGCGGTGCGTGTTGGTGCAACGACGTTCGATCATCTCCTGCTCCTCAACCGGGGCGATCACTTCCAGATCGTGCGACTGCCGGCGGAGGCGCAGCTCGCGCCCGCGTTCGGCATCGTCGTGGCGGACTTCGATGGCGATGGACACGAAGATCTCTTTCTCGCACAGAACTTCTTTCCCACCGACATCGAGACGCCCCGCTTCGACGCCGGTGCAGGGCTCGTGCTTCGCGGTGATGGCCGGGGTGGATTTCAGCCGCTCAGCGTATCGCGATCGGGCATCTCGGTGCTCGGTGACCAGCGTGGTGCGGCGGGCGCCGACTATGACGGCGACGGCCGCGTCGATCTCGCCGTGTCGCAGAACGGAGGACCGACCACGCTCTGGCACAATCGTGCCGCGACGCCGGGACTTCGCGTGCGTCTCTCCGCTGGAGCGGACAACCCGCTCGGCATCGGCGCGAGGGTGCGACTGCTGAGCTCGGGGCGCACCGGCCCCGTTCGCGAGCTCCACGCCGGCAGCGGCTACTGGTCTATGGATGGCGCAACCACGGTCATTGCCCGCCCGAGGCCCTCTCAAACGGACTCGCTATGGGTGCGGTGGCCCGGCGGACGCGTGCAGACAGTGCCGCTGGCGATCGATCAGAGAGAGCTCTCCGTGCGCGCGCCGTGACTGTTCAGCGTCGTTTGGACGGACCCGACGGCGTCCAGATGGCGACGACGCCGCATCCGGCGCGCGTGCCAGCGAACTCGCCGGGAACATCGGACGCTCCGGTGTAGATCTCGAGGCCAATGATGTCCCGAATGGGCGTGAGCGGACCGAACACGTTGTCCACGCGGCCATCCACGAGGTACTCGGGCTGGCAGTTGATCGGCGCGCGCGCCACCTGGATGCGGCAGCCACCGGCTTCCGTGCCTCCGCAGTGGACAGTGATGCCGCGCATGCCACGGGTCGCGTCCGGAAGCGTGGCGGCGCCGCTGCCGCGGATCTCCTCCTCCGTCATGTACTGACCCATGCCCGTGCGGCGCCGGCGCTCGAAGTCGACCAGCCTATAGCTCACGGCGAGCGGTGCCGGTGCGGTGACGGAGACGCCAGCGAGCGCCTGCGCCCCACCGGACCGCGTGGAGTCGAGAATGATTCGCAGATCGATGTCGTCGCCCGGACGAACCGCGACCACCACTTCCATCGTCTGGAATCGCGGCGCGCGCACCCGGAGGTGCGCATCTCCGGGCGTCAGTTCGCTGACGGCGTACCGTCCCGCGGAATCAGTCGTGAATAGCCGCCCTTCCTGAATCACGAGCAGCTCGGCGAGCGCAATCGGCCCGCCGGTGCTTCGGTCGGTGACGCGGCCACTGACCCTGGCGGTCCGGGTTGGCTGCGAGTGCAAACCGAACGGCATCGCGGCCGGCCCCAGCGCGAGGACCAACATTCGCGCAATCCGGCAGCCCTGGCGGAAGGGTGGATTCATGGCCTCACTCGGCGAGCAGCGTCGCCGATTTTTTCGTCATGATGACGATGTGGCCGGTGCCGGGGTCTGTCCAGCAGGTGTGACCCAACCAAGACCTGATGATTCAGAATTCTTTACGTCCTTGACACTCTGCGCGTTGAGTCGCAAAATCGGCCTTGCTGGTTCGGACTCCCGTCCCGCGGGCCTCTGGCTCAACTCGACCAGAGCGAGAACCGTCCCACCAACGCACTCGAGGTCACTCATGGCAGATGCATCGTTTCGAAGAGCGTTCCTCCTCGCCGCCGCCGCTCTGTTGAGCTTCGCGTCGGCAGCGGCCGCTCAAGTGCAGACCGTCACGTTCTCCGGGCGTGTCACGTCGCAGGCAGGCGGTCCATTGTCGGGCGCCATGGTTTCGATCGTGGACTTCCGGGCGGGCGGCGCCGCAAACGCCGAGGGCAATTATACGTTCACGGTCGACCGTGCGCGAGTCGCCGGCCGGACCATCGCCCTCTCGGCCCGGTACCTCGGTCACAAGCCGCAGCGATTCCTCGTCGCCATCAACACGAACACCTCTCGGGTCGAGCACAACTTCGTGCTCGAGCGCGACGTGCTGAATCTCGAGGAAGTGGTCGTGACCGGGACGAGTGCCGCGACGTCGCAGCTCCGGACGCCGTTCACCGTTAGCGTCGTGGACGCCCAGCAGATCAAGGATGTTCCCGGCGTGTCGCCGCTCGCATCGCTGGAGGGGAAGATTCCCGGCGCGGCCGTGGTGACGACCTCCGGCCAGCCGGGCTCCGAGCCGGCCATTCGTCTGCGTGCGGCCACGAGCCTTACAGGACGTCAGGATCCGCTCATCATCGTGGACGGCACCATCACTCGCCTCGGACTGGCCGACATCAATTCCGAGGACATCGAGCGCGTCGAGATCATCAAGGGTGCGGCCGCGAGCTCGCTTTATGGATCCGACGCCGCCAACGGCGTGCTCCAGATCTTCACGAAGCGTGGCTCGAACCTCGGTGAGGGGCAGACCACGCTGACCGTGCGCAATGAGCTCGGGCAGAGCAAGATTCCGCACTTCCTTGCCTCGAACCAGCACCATCCGTACGCGGTTACGACGGCTGCGAACGGAAGCGTCACCTTCGCGCGTGATGCCAACGGCAACCGTGTCACGAAGGAAGATTTCATCTCCGACAACCCGTATCCGGTCCTGTACGACCAGCCCGCTGCAGTATTCCGGTCAGGCAACTTCCTGACGAATTACGTCTCGGTCTCGCAGCGGCGTGGATCCACCAACCTCAGCAGCTCGTTCCAGAACACGAAGGATCAGGGCGTTCTGGCGCAGCTCAACGGCTACCGGCGCCAGAACTTCCGAGTCAACGCGGATCAGGCCCTCACAGAGGACATCGACCTTGGCGTCGGCGCCTTCTACGGTCGCAGCGTGGCGGACCAGGGGGAAGACACCGGCCTGTTCTTCGGCATGCGCTTCCTCGAGCCGAACGTCAGACTCGATTCGATTCCGACCACCGGGCCATTCGCCGGCCAGTACAACCCGGCCATCAAGCAGCCGCCCCTCTCGGGCAACGTCTCGAACCCGCTTTACGTGCTGCAGCAGCGCCAGGTGGAGAACGCTCGCGACCGATTCACTGGTACATTCAAGGCGCAGTACCGCACCACGAACTGGCTGACGTGGGACGGCAACTTCGGCTATGACGAGTCGGGCCAGACCTACCGGTTCTTCACGCCCCTCGGCTTCGCGAATTCCTCTGGTTCGCAGGGCAAGGGTGGTTTGTTTCAGAAGAACAACAGCGATCGGTCCTACAACATCGGTGTGAACGGCACGGCCGTGGGTACATGGAAGGCCATTCGCAACACGACGAAGGCCGCCTTCCTGTACGAAGACCAGACGAACGCATTCGTGAGCATCAGCGCGTCGGCCCTTACCGTGCCGAAGGTGCCGGAGTTCTCGGCCGCTTCGACCGATCCCTCGAATCCGATCTCACCGGGCTCGCGGACTGAGACGATTCGCGCGCGGGACGAGTTCCTCGTCACCACGTTCGAGATCAAGGATCGCTACATCCTCGACGGCCTCATTCGTCACGACGAATCATCGCTGTTCGGCGCCGACGCGCGGTCTGCTCTCTATCACCGCGTCTCGGCGGCATATCGCGTCACGCAGGACTTCCATCTTCCGCTGTTCGACGAGCTGAAGCTGCGCATCTCGAACGGCACGGCAGGCCTGCGCCCGCCATTCAGCGCACAGTACGAGGTGCTGGCGGTTACCGGCGGCGTTCCCGAGAAGATCACGCTGGGCAATCGCGATCTGCGTCCGGCGTTCTCGCGCGAGACCGAGATGGGCTTCGACGCGAGCATGTTCAAGAACGTCTCGTTGGAGTACAGCTACTCCAAGAAGCGGACGACCGACGAGATCATCAAGGTGCCGCTCTCTGCGGCCACCGGATATCAGACGCAGTGGAGAAACGCGGGAACGCTCTCCGGCTACTCGCACGAAGCAGCGCTCGGCATCGTGCTGCTCGCCAAGTCCGACAAGTTCTGGCGTGTGAACGTCACGGCGGATCGCACTCGCCAGCGCATCGACGATTTGAGCGTCGGCGCGTTCCTGGTTGGTCCGTCGGATGCGACCACGAATACCCAGATCTTCCGTATCGCCGCGGGCGAGCCGTTCGGTGTGATCTACGGTTCAAAGTGGGTCAAGACGACGGACCAGCTCAGCGAGACCATCAAAGCCGGCAAACTCGGGGGCGCGGTTACGGACTATACGCTGAACGAAGAAGGCTTCTATGTACGGACAGCCGACTTCCACACGAAGGCCGAGGTGCCGCTCAAGGCGTGGACCTGCCTTGACGACGCGTGCAAGACGTCCAAGGCCGTTGTACAGATCGGCGACGTGAACCCCGACTTCAACATGGGATTCAGTTCGAATGCCACATGGAAGACGCTGTCGCTCAATGGCACGGTGACGTGGGTGCGCGGCGGAAACATCTACAACTACACCCGCCAGTGGCCGTTCAACGAGCTGCGTGATGCGGTCATCGACCAGAGCAGCAAGCCCAGTGCTGGCGCATGCCCGGCGCTGGCCGTGGACGCGACATGCCCCTACAAGACCGGCAAGAAGTCCACGCAGTACTACAGCGCGTTCTACAACAACTTCGATCCCAACGACTACTTCGTCGAAGACGGCAGCTACTGGCGTCTGCGCGAGCTGTCGGTGAACTGGCAGCTTCCGGTCAACCTCGTGTCGCACCTTCCGGGCAGCACGGTTCACTCGGCACGCCTGGGCATCGTTGGCCGTAACCTGTGGACGAAGACGAACTATTCCGGCTACGATCCCGACGTCACCGGCCCGGGTGGCGGCAATCCGTTCTCGTATCGCGTGGACTACTTCACGTATCCCGCGTATCGCACGTTCACGGCCATGCTGGAATTCGGTTTCTAAACCCCACCCATTCGAGGACATCGATTCCGATGAAGAACATGCGAAGCCTTCGAGGGTTCGGGGCAGCCGCGCTGGTGGCGTTTGCCGGCTGCAACAGCCTTGATGTGCAAAATCCGAATGAGCCGGACCGCGTCCGCGCACTCGCCGATCCTAATGCCATCGAGGCTGTTGGATCGGGCGCGCTGCGGACCTTTTTCAACGCGTACACCAGCCTCCGCGGCGCCGGTGTTTTGAGCACGCAGGCCCGGTCGTATTCATCGTCGTGGAACAACGGCAACCTGAACTTCTACTCGAGCGTCGACAACCCGACGTCGCCGCCCGATCAGTGGACGCGCCTCAACACTCCGCGGTCGTGGCAGAACGATGCCGCCGCGGCTGCACGAACGAGCATCGATGCGTTCTGGGGCGGAGGCATCGACGAGAACGGAATCCAGCGCGGCGGCTTCTATAACGCCCTCTCGTCGGCGAACGACGCGTTGATCGCGATTCGCAAGAACGGCGTCGTGATCCGCACGGCGTCCGACACGAAACGGTCGGAGACGGTGGCGCTCATGATGCAGGGTGCCTCGCTGATGATGCTCGCGCTCCAGTACGACAAGGCTTACATCGTCGACGAGAACACCGATCTGAACGCGATCGCGTACGCAAACCGCGCCGTGGTGCGCGATTCCGCTGTATCAAAGCTCTCGCAGGCGGCGACGCTCGCGTCCGCGAATACGTTCACGACCCCGACCTCGTGGGCGAACGGCATTGCCTACACGAACGTCCAGATCGCGCAGCTTTCGAACACACTGGCGGCGATGACGCTTGCCTTCTGGCCGCGCGACAACTCCGAGATCGCCAAGGTGGACTGGGCCAAGGTGGCCTCCTTCGCCTCGAAAGGCATTTCTACCGGCGCACGCTTCGACTTCATGTTCGTGCAGGATGGCTACAACGCCTGGATCAGCGAGTTGATGAACTGGTTCGAGGAAATCGACACGGGTCGCATGAGCACGCGTGTCGCACATCTGCTCGATCCGTCCACGCAGGTCGATCCGTGGCCGCTCTCCGGCAATCCGAAGCCGAATTCGCCCGACAAACGCTTTGGAGACGGAAGTTTCGGTAACGCGGACGACGTGGATGCATACGGGACCTACCCCAAGACCGCGAAAGGTGGGACGGACTATGCGTGGTCCGGTGTAGCCGGGTTCCGGCCATCGCGCGGATCATATCATCAGTCGAACATGGCGCAGATCCGTTACGACTATTCCGGCAATCAGGACCCGAACGGCCAGTACGGCGGCTACGGACCGGCGCCGGTGATCAACGCCACCGTGAACGACCTGCTGTGGGCGGAAGCGCTGCTCCGTCAGGGCGCGGCGAACATGGCGTCCGCGGTTGCCCTCATCGACAAGACGCGCGTTGGACGCGGTGGTCTGGCGAGCTCGGCGGCAAATGCCGGGCTGGGTGCAGATGCCGATGGCCCCTGCATGGCGAATGGGCTCCAGGCGAAGGACGGCAAGGCGTGCTCGCTATGGGCCATGCTGCTCTACGAGAAGGAGGTCGAAGAGCCGGGTCTCGGACCGGTGCCATTCTGGGAACAGCGGCGCCTTCCCGTCATCGTCGGTGGCGGTTGGGCAGGAGACAACAGCCTGAAGCGTGTGATCGCCGGGCTCTTGCCCGGGACGCCGCGTGAGATGCCGGTGACGTACAAGGAGCTCGGCGTAAAGGGTGAAGCGATCTATACCTGGGGCGGTGCGACACCGAATTCCCCGGCTCCGTAATCGAGGGTGACATTGCACGACGGAGGGGCTGGGAAGCAACTTCCCAGCCCCTCCTTTTTCTTTGCCTCACCAATTCTCGAGGGCGCATACATGACTCGTCACCTTGGCACATCGCTGATCATCTCGCTGCTCGGCGTCGCGGCATGCGCGGGAAAGTCCGCCACAACGGTGCCCGGCGTCGCTGGAAGTTGGAACGGCAGCTTCCGTCAGTCCCAGACGGCCGCATCGTCCGTGATCGGACCGGCGACGGCGCCCAAGTCCGCCGCTTACGGGTCAATCACGTTGACGCCCGCGGAAGGCAGGCCCGGATACTTCAAGGTGGAACTATCCGCGAGCGCTCCTGTCGACCCCAACACGCAGCTCGCCTGGGCCATTTTCTCGGGGCCGTGTGGCTCGCCGGGCCCCTCCGTTGCGGGCATCAATGAGTTCCCGGCCCTCGAGATCAGCAGTGGCGGAGGGAACGTCCGCACTGTCATGGGGCTCTCACTCGATCCGCACGGCTCATATCACGCCAATGTGTATTGGTCATCGAGAGCGTCCGACGTGAGCAACGTGATGATGTGCGCGAACCTCACGCCATGACGGCGATGGATCGGTAGGTCAGCAGGTCGGAAAATCGTGGCCTCGTCCACCTTGGGAGGGCGCACAGATGACACGTCAATTCCAGGCGCTTGCGATGGCATTGGTGCTCTTCGCCGCCGCGTGCGCAGGCAGATCCGGGACGGCGGGACTGAGCGCGACCGTCGGCGGTTGGAGCGGCAGTTTCCGACAGGACCGTCGAGCGGTGGATTACGGATCCATCTCGCTGGCCCCAGTAGAGGGCCGACAGGGATATTTCCGCGTGGAGCTTGCCGCGACCGCCCCAGCGGATCTGAGCACTCAGATCGCTTGGGCCATCGCGTCCGGACCGTGCGGCAGTTCCGGTCCCGCAGTGG
>NGFI01000004.1:491243-622937 GCA_002215645.1 Gemmatimonadetes bacterium 2013_60CM_65_52
TGCCTTCTACAGCGGCGTGATGGCGCTCTCAATGGAGCCGAAAGGTTCCTATCGTGCGGACATATACTGGACCTCGAAGGCCTCGAACGGCACCAACGCCCAGATGTTGTGTGCGAATTTGACACAGTAGGACAGTGAGGGTAGGGCGGAGCGCAACTGCGTGCGGCCATAAACGCATGTGTTCGCAGGCGGCCCGGGCTGTCGTGGCCTCCGAATTGCCCCGTTCAGTGCGAGGCCTCCCAACTCCGGGTCGGCCGGGCTGGAGACGTGGGGGCGCGAGTCAGTGCACACTGCCGAGTCAGATCTGCCACCCATCCTCGTGGTGGACGACAATCATGACAACGCCGAGATCATTCGGCAGTACCTCGAGACCCGCGGATATCCCATCACCGTCGCACATGACGGCGACGAGGCGCTCGCGCTCTTCGAGACCGTGCGCCCCGCCATCGTGCTGCTCGACGTGATGATGCCCGGCCGCGATGGCTGGGAGGTCTGCCGGCTCATGAAGCAGCACCCCGTGCTTGGCCGTACCGTGCGCGTCATCATGGTGACGGCGCTCGACGCATGGGAGGACAAACGCGAAGCGCTGCAGCTCGGCGCGGACGACTACGTGGAGAAGCCCTTTGACCTTCCGACCCTGGCTAAAAAGGTCGAGCGCAACCTGGAGCAGCTGCGCGTCGCGTCGTAGCGCGCTCGCGCGCGGAGCCGATCGGAACGCGTGAGCGAATCGATCCTCCTGACGGATTCCACCGACCCGGCCATCGCCGCGGGCGTTGCACTGCTCGAGGGGTGGCGCGTGGTGGTCCGCGCCGTCGCGGAGCTGCCGGCCGCTTCCGCCGAGACGAATGTCCGCGCGGTGCTGATCACGACGAGCGATCCCGTCGCGCTTCGGCTCGCCGCCGAATCGGCGCGCGCACGCTCGACAGCCGTCATCGTGGGTTGCACCGACGAGGTCGCGCGCCGCAGGGCCATCGAGCTGCGCGCGGAGGAATGGGTGCTGCTCCCCGCGACGCCGCAGGAGATCGCGGCGCGCACATGGGCCGCCGTCGCCCGAAAGAGCATGAATGGCTCGATGGCAAACGAGAAGGCGGAGAAGGCGGAGTACGAGCAGATGCTGCACGACGCGCTCACCGGACTGCCGACGTTGCCGGTGGTCATCGAGCGGTCGCGGCAGCTCTTCAAGGAACGCGGCGAGCTGGTGGTGCTGTACCTCAACTTCGTGCGCTACTCGAAGATCGAGGAGATCTACGGGTGGGAGAAGCTCGACGCCGTGCTCGAGACGACCGCCAGCGCCGTGCGCGATTTTCTCGACGACGACGACCTCCGCGCGTCGCGCTTGATGGTCAGCTTCAGCAACGACGACGACTTCATCTTCTTCCACGTGCCCGCGAGAGGTGTCGCCGCGGCCACGGACGCGGAGATCACAGAGATGGTGACGCGGCTCCAGCGTCACGTCGCCGGCCAGATCGAAGCCGTGCACGGCGAGGACGTGGCCGCGCTGTTCGACATCTATGTCGGCCGGGCGCACCTCTACTACAATCCGAAGATCCGGCTGGAACGCGTCATCTACCGAGGGATTCGCGAGGCACAGAACGCGTCGAGGTCACTCGAGGAGCGCGAACGAGCGCGTCGCGTGAGCGACCTCAAAGCCGCCATCCGCGACCGGGCCGTGTACGTCGAGTATCACCCGATCGTCGTGTCCACCTCGCGCGAGATCTTCGGCTACGAGGCGCTCGCGCGCGGCACCATGCGGAGCCTGCGCAGCCCGGAGGTGATGTTCGACGTTGCAGCGGAGGCGGACCTCATCTGGGAGTTGAGCCGACTCTGTCGCGACCGGGCACTCGAGGGCATGGGAACGCGTCTCGAGGCCGGCCAACTCCTCTTCCTGAACGTCGACCCGCACGATTTCAGCGATCCGGCATTCACGGAGAAGGGCGTGACCGATCCGTCGCGGGTGGTCATCGAGATCACGGAGCGGACCGCGATCAAGGATTATCCCAAGTTCCGCGAGCGACTCAAGGCCTTCCGCGAGCAAGGGTTCCGCTTCGCCGTGGACGACGCCGGGAGCGGCTACGCCGGACTCGGCTCGATCGCCAACCTCGAGCCGGACTTCATCAAGCTCGACATCTCGCTCATCACCGGCATCGACACGAACTTCATCAAGCAGAACCTCGTGCAGACGATGGTCCGTTTCGCCGACGACCATGGCGCGATGGTGATCGCGGAAGGTGTGGAACGGGCGGAGGAGTTCCAGGCGGTGCAGGAGCTCGGCGTGCATCTCGTGCAGGGATTCTTCCTCCATCGTCCGCAGCCGGCGTCGTCGCCGCTCGTGCACCTCGAGACGGTGGCCCGCTAGGCGATCAGCTCGCGCACGAGCGCATACGAGCGCTCGGCCGCGCCGAGTCCGCGCCGCACGACCGTCTGTGCCGCAGCCCCCGCGCGTTCCCGCTCCGCCGGCGATCCAAGCCATGTCTCGAGGGCGGACACCAGCTCGTCCGCGTCGCTCACACTCACTGCAGCGTCATCGTCGAGCAGCAGCCGTGCATCGCGGCTCGCGGCATGTCGCGGACCGAAGAGCACCGGTGCGCCGAATGCCGCGGGTTCGAGCACGGAGTGCAGTCCAGCGGAATGAAATCCGCCACCGACGAATGCGACGTCGGCGAGCGCATACAAGTCGCCGAGCACGCCCACGCGGTCCACCACGATGACGTCGGCGGCGTCGGTATCGGGTGCGCCGAGACGCGCCGCCCGAAACCCGGCGGCATCGGCCCACGCGTCGATGGGATCGAGATGTGACACGGACGGTTCATGTGGTGCGATGATGAGCCGGGCCTCTCCGGGCCGCGTCCATCGCTCCCAGGCGGCGAGCAACACCGATTCGTCAGCGGGCCACGTTGACCCGGCAACCAGTGTCGGGCGCTCGCTCGCCAATGCGGCGAGCAAAGGCCCCTCGCGATCGAGGCGTTGCGCGCGCGCCCAGACCTGATCGAAACGCGTGTCGCCGGTGACGGTCACGCGCGATGCAGGAACGCCGAGGGAGACGAGCCGGTCGGCGTCCTCGGCGCTCACGGCGCCGACGCGGTCGAGCCAGCCGTATGCGTCGCGCAAGAGCGCCGCGGCGAGTCCCTTCCGACGCGTCGAATTGCGTGCGAGCGTCGCGCTGATGAGACCGAGCCGCGTTCCGCGCGTGGCTGCCTCGCGAGCCAGCGTTGGCCACACATCGAGCTTGCTGAAGACCAATGCGCGCGGCGACAGCGCGGCGAGCGCCCGCCGCATGGACGGTGTCGAGTCGAACGGCAGCGCGTCCTGAAAGTCCACCGGCAAGCCCGCCGCAAACTCGCGGGCGCTCGGCGAAAACCAGGTATAGGCAAGTTGCAGAGAGGGATGCCGCTCGCGCATCAGGTCGAGCACCGGCTTCGCCTGAAGACCTTCCCCCACACTCGGTGCGTGCACCCAGAGCAGATCGCGCGCCGTGTCGCGCGCGAAGGCGTCATATCGGTCGAGCAGACCGTGGCGCGCCGCCAGGCTGTCGAGAACTTTGTTCCGCCCTTCAGGGGCAATCCGCGACAACACGCCGGCGAAGCGCGCGGCCCCCTCGTATGCGACGCGCAGTGCGCCGTTCACGGCGCGTGCCGAAGAAGGATCAGGGCGACGCCTTGGCTTTTGCTTTGGCCAACTGCGTGTTGATCGCGAGACGGAAGGTGTCCAGCGGATAGGCGCCGAGGATCTTCTGGTCGCCCACGAAGAACGTTGGCGTGGATTGCACGCCCGCCTGCCGGCTGCGGTCGATGTCCGCGTCGATCAGCGGCACGGTGGCATGCGTCGCCATGCACGCGCGCCAGCTTTTCGCGTCCACGCCCGCGGCCGTTGCGAGCGAATCCAGTTTTGGCATTGGATCCTTCTCGCTCGCCCACGACTGCTGCGTGATGAACAGCGATTCGTGCAGCGCCCAGAACTTTCCCTGGACCGACGCGCACATGGCGGCCTCGGATGCCACACGCGCATTCGGATGCAGCGACGGAATCGGATAATTGAGGTAGGCGAGCCGTACCTTGCCGGTCTTCACGAATTCGCTGTCGATGCCGGCATACGTATCGTCGTGCCATCGCTTGCAATAGGGGCACTGGAAGTCGCTGATCTCCACGAGCCAGATGGGCGCCGATTCCGCGCCGCGAATTCTTCCCTTGTCCGCGCGCGCGCTCACCGAATCCGTGAGGCCGGACAATCCGGTTGCGCCGCGGGCCGGCGCGACCTCACCGGAGGCCGTTTGGCGGGAGGTGGCTGGCTCGGAGCGCGTGCAGGCAGCGCTCACCAGCGCGATGCAGGCGACTATGACGATGAACGGAGAGCGCGGCATGGTCGGGTGGATTTCAGGTTGAACGAAACCGATGAAACCTAACAGCCGTTCCTATCTGGGGGCGAGGCACCAGGGCGGCGCTTGCGCCGCTGCTCACCCCGGCGTTTCCTACGGTGTGCCTGAATCCACGATGCCCGCATGACGTTCGGTCTGGCGGTACGCGCGTTGCTCGCGATGTCGCTCGCTCTCACCCAAGGCGCGCCGCCGATTCCTCCCCCGCGCGGCCTCGTGAACGATTTCGCCGGCGTGCTCACCCCGGAGGCGTCGGCGCGGATCGAGCGCATTGCGCAGAGCGTTCGCGACCGCACCGGCGGCGAGATGGCCGTCGTGACGATGCGCGACATCGGGGACCGTGCGCCCAGCGACGTGGCGCTTCGCATCGGGCGCGAATGGAAGGTGGGTGCCATGGCGCCCATCGGCGATCGGAAGCGCAATGCGGGAGTCGTGATCCTGGTCGTCCCGAAGGAGACGTCCTCGGACGGCCACGGCCACTGCCGGATCGAGACGGGGCAGGGCGCCGAAGGCTTCATCACGGATGCCACATCGGGCGACATCTGCCGCGCGGCGACCGACGCATTCAAGCGGCGTGACTACAGCGGCGGCGTCGAGCTCATCGCGTTCTATGTGGCGCAGCGCTTCGCGCAGGAGTTCAAGGTCTCCCTGGATTCGGGGTCGCAGGCTCCGGTGGTCCGCGCGCCGCCGCGCCAGACGCGCCAGCGCGGCGGCGGTGGAATCAATCCGTTCACGCTTCTCGTCATCCTGTTCGTCGTGCTCTCACTGTTGGGAGGACGGAGGCGCGGCTGCATTCCGATCTTCATTCCGTTCGGCGGATTCGGCGGCGGCGGTGGCGGGTGGAGCAGCGGTGGATTCGGAGGCGGCGGTGGATTCGGCGGCTTCGGTGGTGGCGGAGGATTCAGCGGCGGTGGCGGCGGCTCTGACTGGTGACCACATGGCAACAATGACACTCGATGAGCTCGTGAAGCAACTGCACGCGGCATATGGACAGAATCTCGTGTCCGTGGTGTTGTACGGTTCTGCGGCCGCCGGCGAGCACGTGGCAAAGAAGTCGGACTACAACGTGCTCGTGCTGCTGAACCGTGTGGATGCCACGCATCTCGCCGCGGCATCGTCGGTCGCGCGCGCCTGGCGCGAGAGCGGCAACCCGCCGCCCATGACGATGACGGTCGACGAGTGGCGGCACTCCGCGGACGTCTTCCCGATGGAGTACGCGGACATCCTCGAGCGGCACCGTGTGCTTCATGGTGCGCCTCCATTCGAGGGCATCTCCGTTTCGAACGACGACCTGCGCCTTCAGCTCGAGTCGCAGGTGATGGGCAAGCTGTTGCAGCTCAGGCAGGGTGCGCTGCTGGCCGGCACCGACACAAAACGACAGATCGAGCTCATCGAGGCGAGCTTCAGCACCATCATGGTGCTGTTTCGCGCCGTGCTTCGCTTGAACGGAGAGAAGCCGCCGGTCGACAACGCGGCGCTCTCGGACGCCGCGGGCCGCCTCGTTGGATTCGACGCTGCGCCGTTCGTGCGCATGGCACGCCACCATCGGGGAGACGCCCGCATCCCGGACGGCGACGCATCCGTCATCTTCTCGCACTATCTTGCCGGCGTCGAGCGGCTCGACGCGTATCTCGACACCTTCACACGTGAGGAACGGTCACCATGAAACGTTGGCTTGCGCTCATCCTGCCCTTCGCTCTCGCGGGGTGCGGATACAATACGATCCAATCGCTCGACGAGCAGGCGAGCGCGGCACAGGGACAGATCGAGGTCCAACTGCAGCGGCGCGCGGATCTGGTTCCAAGTCTGGTGAACACCGTCAAGGGAATGGCGAATCAGGAGCTCGCCGTCTTCGGCGAAGTCGCCCGGGCACGCGGTGGACTGCTCGGTGCAATTCAGACCAAGGATCCCGAGCAGATGGCAAACGCGAGCGCCACGTTCAACGGCGCGCTGGGTCGGCTCCTCGCGGTCTCGGAAGCCTATCCGCAGCTCAAGAGCGATCAGGGCTTTCTGCGCCTTCAGGACGAGCTGGCGGGCACGGAGAACCGCATCGCCGTCGCGCGGACGGACTACAACTCCGCCGTGCAGCAATACAATTCATACATCCGTCGATTCCCCGCGGTTCTCACGGCCAAGATGACGGGTGCGCACGAGCGGAAGTACTTCCAGGTGACGAACGCCGCGAATCGCGAGCCGCCGCCGGTGAACTTCGGTCCGCCGCCGAAGTCCTGAGTCCGGAAAGAACGGCAGCGGGTGAGTGGTCTTGTTGCAAAGAACGGGGACTACTTGAATGAGCCACAGAGGCCACAGAGAGCACAGAGCTACGACGTAAGAGTCTCTGTGCTCTCTGTGCGCTCTGTGGTAAATGTTTTCAAGCGTCCCGCGGAAAGAGGAGGCATCTCCCTTATGGACCTTTAAGAAAGGCAGCGAGAGAGTTGTCTTGTTGCAACGAACACGAACTACTTGAATGAGCCACAGAGGCCACAGAGAGCACAGAGCTACGACGTAAGAGTCTCTATGCTCTCTGTGTGCTCTGTGGCAAATGTTTTCAAGCGTCCCGCGGAAAGAGTGCGTCTCCCTTGTGCACCTTCCACCCCTCGGCGTCCAGATCTTTCAGGTGGTGGAATCGTTGATCGAGCACCGCGCCCGGTCCGCCGATCTGATCCCATAGCGCCTGGGCCCGCTCCGGCATGAATGGCGCGAGAAGCACGGCCTGCCGGGCGAGTTGCCGCATCAATGACGTGAGGACGGCATCGAGGGCCTCGTCGTCCCCCTTCTTCGCGAGCACCCATGGCGCGGCCGACTGCACGAACTCGTTGCCGCGCGTCACACAGGCCATGGCGTGCCGCAGCGCCTCGTGCAGCAGATAGCCGCGCGAGCCATCCATCGCCGCGTGATACCTCGCGATATCCTCGGCGTCGGCAGCGTCGGCGGCGTCCGGCACCCCGTGCGGAACCGTACCCGCGCGGTACTTCTCGACCATCGCGATGACCCGACTTGCCAGGTTGCCCCACGCGTTGGCCAGATCCGCCTCGTACCGCTCGTCGAAACGCTCCCAGGTAAAGCTGCCGTCGCCGTCGAACGGAACCTCGCGCAGCAGAAAATACCGCAGCGCGTCGGCGCCATGCCGCGCGATGGCTTCATCGACGTCGAGTCGGACGCCCGCGGACTTGCTGAAGCGCTCGCCGCTGAAGAGAACGAACCCGTGACCCCACACCCGAGCGGGCAACGGCAGCTCCGCGGCCTCGAGCATCGCCGGCCAGATGATGGTATGAAAGCGGGTGATGTCCTTCCCCACGATGTGTAACTGCGCCGGCCAGACTGCCGGACCGCGCTGCTCCGGAAATCCCGTCGCCGTGAGGTAGTTCGGCAGCGCTTCGAACCACACGTACGTGGTCTGCTGCTCTCCCGAGCTGAGCGGCTTGGGAAAAGGAATGCCCCACGCGAGTCGCGAGCGGCTTGCCGAGACGTCCTCGAGCCCGCGATCGATGAGTGCCAGCATCTCGTTCCTGCGGCTCTCGGGCTGAAGAAACTGTGGATTCCCGCTGAGCAGCCGGCGAAGAAAGTCCGTGTAGCGGCTCAGGCGGAAGAACCAGTTGCGCTCCTCTACCCATTCCAGCGTGCGGGTCGGGTGAAGCACGCATTTTCCATCGGCGATCTCGGCGTCCTGCTTGAACGCCTCGCACCCGACGCAGTACCACCCCTCGTACGCCTTCTCGTAGAAGTCGTCCGGGTTGCGATCGAGAATGCGCGTGATGAGTGCCTGCACGCCCCTGCGATGCATCGCGTCCGTCGTGCGAACGAACTGGTCGTAGGAGATGCCGAGCCGTTGCCACATGGCAGAGAAGCGATCGGCAAGCCGGTCCACGAGCGCTTGTGGAGCGATGCCCTCCTGTGCGGCGGTCTGTTCGACCTTTTGCCCGTGCTCATCCATCCCGATGAGGAAGTGGACGTCGTCGCCACGAAGGCGATGATACCGGGCAATCGCATCCGCACCGATCTTCTCGTACGCATGACCGATGTGGGGATCACCGTTGGCATAGTCGATCGCCGTGGTGAGAAAAAAACGAGTCAATTACGCTCCACCGGGGACGCTTCCGTCCCCTCCAGTGTTGGCGTCGCCAGGCGCGCCGCCGGGCCGATTTCGCCTGCCGCCACGACGGCCGCGGCGGCGCTGGACGCGACGCTCGGAGCCAGGCGCGGGCGCGTCGACATCCTTGTCAGCCTTTGCCGCTGGCCGAGACTCTCGCCGTGTTGGCACGACAGGCGCTTCTTCGGCGAAGACTTCTCCCTCGCTCTCTTCAACCTCGATGGGCCGAGACGGAGCGGCGACGGTCTCTCGCGCCGCAGCGGCCAGAGTGGCCGCCAGCAGATCACCAGCCGCCGACATTTCACCGAGCAAATCGGAGAGCGCGATGGTGCGAACGTCGCCGCCATCGACCGCACGCACCGTTACCCGCTCGCGAAAGATGTCGTTGGCCACGACCTTCTCCTCGCCGCGAGCCGTCAGCACGCTCTTCCCCTCCTTCGGATACTTCCGGCGGCTGTGCACGTAGAATTCGTGCTCGTAACGCAGGCAACACATCAGGCGGCCGCACGCGCCGGAGATCTGAGAGGGATTGAGCGACAGCCGCTGATCCTTCGCGACGCCGAGGTTCACGGGTCGAAGCTCCGGCAGCCAGGACGCAGAGCAGTACTGCCGGCCGCATCGCCCGATGCCGTCGAGCCGCTTGGCCTCGTCGCGCACACCGATCTGCTTCAACTCGATGCGCGTGCGGAACATCGACGCCAGCTCCCGCACGAGCGTGCGAAAATCCACGCGCTTCTCGGCCGTGAAGTAGAACGTGAGCTTCTTCCGGTCCCACTGCCACTCGGCGTCCGTCACCTTCATCACGAGCGCGTTCGCCCGTACGCGGTCCATGGCTTTTCGGCGGGCGTCGTCGTCGCTTGCCCGGATCTCGGTGTGACGGCGCACTTCCTCGCTGCTGGCCAGCCGCCGTACGACGCGTGCAGGCGGAGCGCCGAACAGGCCGTGCGGCACCTTGGCGGAGCGTTGCTCGGCTTCCGCACCTACGGCGTGCACGTGACCGAGATCTTCCCCGCGGTCCGCGTCCACGACCACCGGCGCGCGGTGCGCGGGCGGCTCATCGGACTCCCAGAGGAAAAACTCCTTTCGATTGCCCTTGAACGCGATCTCGACGAGATGGGGCACGGCTACTCCGCGTACTGCCCTATCCGCAAGAACTTCTCGCGGCGCCGCCGTACCAGCTTGTCGGGCTTGAGCCGGCGCAGCTCGTCAAGCTGCCGCACCAGCGTTTCCTGAACGCTCGCGGCCGTCGTTGCGTGATCTGCATGCGCGCCACCCGCCGGTTCAGGAATGATCTCATCGATGACCTTGAGCTCGAGGAGATCCGGCGCCGTGATGCGAAGCGCGGTGGCCGCCTTCTCACGCATCTCGGGGCTCTTGCCGTCCTTCCAGAGGATCGCGGCGCATCCCTCAACCGTAATCACGGAATAGACCGAGTTCTCGAGCATGTTGACGCGGTCGGCGACGCCGAGCGCAAGCGCGCCCCCCGAGCCGCCCTCGCCAATGACCGTCGCGATGATCGGCGTCTCGAGGCGGCTCATCTCGAAGAGATTTCGCGCGATGGCTTCGCTCTGCCCGCGCTCTTCCGCGCCCAGACCGGCCCAGGCGCCCGGCGTGTCGATGAAGGTGATCACCGGAACGTGAAATTTTTCCGCCAGCTTCATGAGGCGGAGCGCCTTCCGATATCCCTCGGGGTGCGCCATGCCGAAGTTGCGCCGGAGATTTTCCTTCGTGTCGCGCCCCCGCTCGTGACCGATGACCATCACGGTCTCTCCGTCGAGTCGCGCCCATCCACCCATGATGGCGGCGTCCTCGCGGAACGCGCGGTCGCCGTGCAGCTCGATGAAATCGGTGAAGCACAGGCGAAGATAGTCGTCGGTGAGCGGACGCTTGTTGCTCCGCGCCACCTGCACGCGCTGAAGCGGCGTGAGGCTCCGATAGATGTCGGTCCGCAGCTCGACGAGCTTCTTCTCCAGCGGCGCGATCTCGTCGGTGACGTTCAGCGACTGTTCGCCCGCCAGCTTCTTCAGCTCGTCGATCTGCCGTTCCAGCTCGTAGATCGGCTTCTCGAACTCCATGGTCGCAGTCGCCATCCGGGTCAGCTCCCGCGCACGAGGCGGACGCGCTCGTCGCCGAGCAGAGCCCGCAAGTCTGTCAGCGCGGCCTGTGTCGCCGCCAGTCTCAGCGAACGCGACCGGAGCCGCGATCGCGCTCCATTGCCATCACTCCACGCCAGCTCCAGCGGCGGCGCACCGGAGTGCGACGTCGCATGCGCATCGATCACGGCGCGCACGTCGGCCATCGCGTCCGGCGACAACGACTCGCCCGCCGCCAATTCGATCGACACCGACACCTGACCGTTCAGCCGCAACTCCGCAAACGGCGTCACGGACTCCACGATGAAGGTCGGCGCCTCCGCCTCCTGATCGCGCTTCGAGTAGCCGCCCTTCATCAGGACGGGGACGTCCACGCGAACACGATCCGCCAGGAGTCCCCAGGCCTCCGGGAACACCAGGACCTCGGAAGATCCCGAAAAATCCTCCACTGTCAACCGCGCGAACTCCGCGCCTGACCGCTTGCTCACCTGCCGCTTGACGGCGGTCACGACCACTCCGAGCTGCATCGGCTCGCCTGTCCATGCGCCGAGCGCGCTCACGGTATGCGTGGCGAAGAGCTCGCACTCCATCCGGTAGGGCTCGAGCGGATGCCCGCTGATATAGAAGCCGAGGATCTCCTTCTCCCGCGTCAGCCGCTCCGACTCGGCCATGGGTGCCACGTTCGGAAGGACGCGCGCCGCGTGGGTTCCCGACGCGTCCGCGTCGGTTGGCCCGCCGAACAGCGATCCCTGACCCATCGCCTGCTCCTGCTGCTTCAGCGACGACTCCTGCATGGCGACGTCGAGCGCATGCCAGTACTGCGCGCGGTGGCCGCCGAGTCCATCCAGCGCACCCGCGGAGATCAACGCCTCGAAGACGCGGCGGTTGCAGCGCGTGAGATCCACGCGCTCCGTGAAATCGAAGAAATCGCTGAACGGTTTCTCACGTTTCGCGGCGAGAATCGATTCGATCGCCCCGCGGCCCACGTTGCGAATGGCGCCGAGGCCGAAGCGGATGCGCTTCTCGTCGAGCACCGTGAACTTGTAGTTGGACTCGTTGACGTCGGGCGGAAGCACCTCGATGCCCAACTCACGCGCTTCGTTGATGAACTTCACCACCGAGTCCGTATCCCCGATGCTGCTCGACAGAATCGCGGCGAGAAAGTCGGCGGGGTAATACGCCTTGAGCCAGGCCGTGTGGAACGACACCACCGAGTACGCCACCGAGTGCGACTTGTTGAAACCGTAGCGGCCGAACGTCTCGATCTGGCCAGCCAGCTCCTCGATGATCTTCCGATCGTAGCCGCGGGCAATGGACTTCTCGACGAACTTCCCGAGCTCGAGCTTGATGAGGTCGGCGTCCTTCTTTCCCACCGCCTTGCGCAGCACGTCCGCTTCCGCCAGCGAGATGCCGGCAAGCGTCTGCGCGAGGCGCATCACCTGCTCCTGGTAGGTGATGACGCCGTACGTGGGCTCGAGGATCGGCTCGAGCTCGGGAAGGGCATAGCTGACAGGCTCCTCTCCCCGCTTGCGTCGCTGATACACCTTGTGCATGCCGGCGTCGAGCGGACCGGGCCGCATCAGTGCGTTGCTCGCTACCAGATCGTTGAACCGGTCGCACCGCATGGAGCGCAGCATGTCGGTCGCGAGCGCCGACTCGAACTGGAACACGCCGGTCGTGCGTCCCGCGCGCAGCATCCGGTACACGACCGGATCTTCCATGTCCACGGCGTTGAGATCGGGCCGCGTTGCCGTGCGCGCCTGGATGTTGTCCAGCGCATCGCGGATGACCGTGAGCGTGGTGAGGCCCAGGAAGTCCATCTTGAGCATGCCTGCCTTCTCGAGGCAGTTCATGTCGTACTGCGTCACGACGACATTCTCATCGGCGCCCGCACCCGCACCCTTGCTCGAGACGGTGGCGATCGGCACATAATCGTCGAGCGGGCCCGGCGCGATCACCACTCCAGCCGCATGCACGCCGGTGTGCCGCGACAACCCTTCCAGCGCAATGGCGTAGTCGAGCAACTGCGTATAACGCTCGTCGTTCTTGTAGTGCCTGGCTATTTCCGGCACGTCCTTCACCGCTTCCTTCACCGTCAGCGAATAGGCGGGACCATTCGGAATCAGCTTCGCCAGCGCGTCGGTCTCCGCCGGCGTGAACCCGAGTGTACGGCCGACGTCCTTGATGGCGGCGCGTGACTTCATAGTTCCGAACGTCACGATCTGGCCGACGGACTCGCGTCCGTACTTCTGCCGCACGTACTCGATCACCTCGCCGCGACGCTCGAAGCAGAAGTCCACGTCGATGTCGGGCATCGAGACGCGCTCCGGATTCAGGAAGCGCTCGAACAGCAGGTCGTACTTGAGCGGACACACGTCGGTGATCCGGAGCGAGTACGCCACGATGGAGCCCGCCGCGGAGCCGCGCCCGGGACCCACGGGAATGTCGAGATCCCGCGCCGCGCGGATGAAGTCGTAGACGATCAGGAAGTAGCCGGCGTAGCCGGTCTTCGTGATCACGCCGAGCTCATATTCAAGCCGCTCCTTGACCTCCGGCGGCAGCTCGGCGCCGTACCGCTCCTTCGCGCCAGCGGTGGCAAGCCGTACGAGCAGCTCGTTTTCCGTTTCCACCCCGGCGGGGAGTGGAAACGAGGGCACATAGTATTTCTTCTCGAAGGCGAAGCCCGCCTCGTCCGCGATTCTCAGCGTGTTCTCGAGGACGTCGGCGCGATCCGGGAATCTCTCGGCAATCTGGGGAGCGCTCTTGAAGTAGAGTCCTCGATCGTAGCGCATCCGCTGCTGATCGGAGCGGTCCTTGCCGAGCCCGATGCAGAGCAGCACGTCATGCGCATCGTGGTCGTCCTCGCGCAGGAAATGCGCGTCGTTCGTCGCGATCACGGGGAGGCTGAGCTCCCTGGCGAGAGCGAACACGTGCTCGTTGTGTTTCGACTGCCCCTCGGAGTCGTGCGCCTGCACCTCGAGGTAGTACCGGTCGCGGAACACGCCGGCATACCACTCCGCGGCCTCGCGCGCGCCGGCCTCGTTGCCCGCGTCGAAATTGACCGCGATCTCGCCCGCCAGGCACGCCGAGCTCACGATAAGGCCTTCCGCATGTCTCGCGAGCAGCTCCCGGTCCACGCGAGGCTTGGAGTAGAACCCCTCGGTGTACGCGAGCGACGACAGCTTCACGAGGTTGCGGTAGCCGACCAGGTCGCGCGCAAGCAGCACCAGGTGGAAATACGGCTTCGCGCCCGGCGACGGCCGGCTCCGTGCCCGCCGATCACCCGGGGCGACATACGCCTCCATGCCGATGATCGGCTTCAGTCCCTTCTTCTTCGCCTTCTCCTGGAAGTCCCACGCCGCGTGGAGATTCCCGTGATCCGTGATGGCCAGCGCCGGCTGCTCGTACTCCAGCGCGCGGGCAATCAGGTCATCGATCCGGTTCGCGCCATCGAGGAGGGAATACTCCGAGTGGCAGTGAAGGTGAACGAAGGACATCTTGAAAAGGATAGCGACCGCAGCCCCTCGCGTCAAAGGCGGTCATGGGGTGTGATGACATCGGAACTAGTTGTCAGAAAAGGACTTAGGTGGGTCCGGCCAGCGTCTCGCGCGCTGGCCGCGCTGGTATTGTGCGGAGTGGCCGCATTCGCCCTCACCGCCGACGGACGCTACCTCGTGCGCGCCGGTTGGGAGGAGTCGAAGATCCTTGCGCGCCGGCGTCCGATAAGCGAATTGGTCACCGATCCGGCGACCTCCTCATCGGTACGCGAGCAGCTTCGAGTCGTGCAGGCTGCGCGATCCTTCGCCCACGATTCACTCGCCCTCTCGACCGGCCAAAGCTTCACGACCTTCAGCCGTCTCGACCGCGACACGTTGGTCCTCGTGCTGTCGGGAGCATACCGCGACCGCCTGAAGCCCCATACCTGGTGGTTCCCGGTCGTGGGGCGGGTGCCGTACAAGGGCTACTTCGATTTCGACGAAGCCCGCAGTCAGGCACGGCAACTCATCGCCCACGGATTCGACGCCAGGCTCGGCGCCGCCAGCGCCTTCAGCACGCTCGGATGGTTCAACGATCCTGTGCTGCCAACCACTCTCCGTGCCGATTCGCTGACGGTGGCCAACACGGTCATCCACGAGCTCACGCACAACACCTTTTACGCGCCCGGCAACGCGGTGTTCAACGAGAGCTTCGCCAACTTCGTCGGGTCACGCGGGGCAGAGCGGTTCTTCCGGTCGAGAGGCCAGCTCGGAGCGGCAGACGAAACCTCCGCGCGCTGGCAGGACGACAAGATCCTCGGCCGATTCTGGCAGGCGTTGTATGCGACCGTGGACTCGGTGTTCAATGCGCATCCCGGCGATCAACCCGAGCGAGTTGCACAACGCATCGTGCTTCGCGACTCCATTTACAAGGTGGCGCTCGAAAGGCTGAAGCATGAGGTTGCGCCGCAGCTTCATACGATCAGCCCGCGAGCGCTGGAGCGCGTGCGGCTCGACAACGCCGTCTTGATGTCGCGTCGGATCTACGTGACGGGTCTCGACGAGTTCGATGCGGTCCTCGATCGCGACGGGGGCGATCTGCGTCGCGCGGTGCAGGATATCATCGCCGCGGTCAAGGGACGCGAGCGCGCGCCGTTCCGGGCATTGCATTCGCTCATCGCGCACTAACCCGAGCATGCTTTCTGCGCCGGTCCCACTGTTGACTTGAGGGCAGCGAAGAAAAAATTGAACCACAGAGCACACAGAGAGCACAGAGAGGAAACAAAAAACCTGCGAATTCTCTGTGCCCTCTGTGTGCTCTGTGGTTCATTCGTCCGTCGCGTCTCTGTGGTTCTGTATCATTCTTGCGCTTCCGGATCTTTCTAGCTCGCCGACGAGACTCTCGTGACTTCGAGCAGCATGTTCGAGCATGCCCAAAGCCGCCGGTTCCGAGCGCGATCCGCTCACCAACTCCATCCTCGGCGCCGCCATCGAAGTGCATCGCCACCTCGGGCCGGGCTTGCTGGAATCGATCTACGACGCCTGTCTGGCGTGGGAGCTGCGAGCCCGCGATATCCGCATCGAGCGTCAGGTGCCGGTGCCTGTCATGTACAAGGGTCTGCAAGTCCCACTCGCCTATCGGCTCGATCTGGTTGTCGAGCAGTCGGTGATCGTGGAGGTCAAGGCCGTCGAGCGCCTGCACCCACTCGTCGATGCCCAGGTACTCACGTATCTCAGGCTGATGGGGATGCGGACCGCACTGATTCTCAACTTCAATGTGGGGCTGCTGCGGGATGGAGTGCGGAGACTGGTCCTCTAAAAGTGAAAAGAGAGAGAGCTGGCGAAGGCGCGAGTAAAGAAACGTTACGAACGAACTTCCAATAAACCACAGAGAACACAGAGCACACAGAGCACTGCGGCATCAAGGAAGAACTCTGTGCGCTCTGTGTCCTCTGTGGTCTATCGGGCTTGTGATCATTCTTTCATCAGTTGAACGGAAGTAGTCGCACATCGATCTCTTCGCCGCGGCGCTCTACACGCGCGCCATACCACGCACGGTCGGGAAACCGCTGGCGAAGCACGCCATTGCGCGCTCCAAAATCTCGCGCGAATACCACGTCGCCATCCAGAACGCCCGATGCGTCAACGCGCTCGAACAGCATCAACTCCGCGAGGCTGGCTCCGTTGCCGCGCAACGTCTCGAGCTCGCGACCACACTCGGCATCGGGGGCGCGCGCCTGAACGAGCGCGATTTGCTCAGCGGGCGGAAGATTCAACGGCATCGCCTCCACATCCGCGACCACAGCGCGCGCCACGACCTCGAGCTGCTGACCGGAGCGCGGATCGGGCATGATCTCGGCCTCGGCAATCGAGTGGATGAGCGTACATGCGTCGGCGTGCGACACGAGCTGCTCCGCCGCAAGCGGCCGCATGCCGAGCGCACCCAGCCGCGCGGTGAGCCGGCCGTGCAACCCCTCCTGCACGAACACGACGGCGTGATGGATCTGCGCATCGCCGATCGCGCGCAAGATCGCTGGACCCACTGCGTGCATCCTGTACAACGACGCAAGTTGACGCACGCCGTACAACTGAAACTCCCGTATGGGCGCCGCCCAGGAGACGAGTAGCCACACGGGGACCAGCAGTGCCGCGGCGATCCGCGTCCTCAGAGTACCGAGGCGGCTCATGAGGGTCATCGGAAATCGCGCCGTGTAGAGCACGAACACGGGAGCGAGCACAAAGAGAAATCGCGGGCCGACGAAGTAGTTCTCGGACCAGTAGCACGCGTACCCGAGGAGAAGGGCGGCCGCGAACCCGACGAGAAGCAGGTCCCATCTGGTGGCGCCTCGCAGTAGCCAGAGCCCGCCGGCAACGAGAGCCATGGCAGGTACCGGCCATGCAAAGAGGCCGACGTCGAGCTTCATCAGGTACGCGGACGCCATGTACAGTGCACGCCGTGGCGTGTGCTCGAAGCCGAGCGGTGTCATATGGAAGCCGGGACGATGCTCCGGCCCGTTGAGAACGTCATACGCAAACGTGAAGGCGCTGCCGACCGTGGCGTGATTCGCATAGAGCAGGAGCGCCACCGGAATCGACATCGCCGCAAGCTCGACGAGCGGCGAGCGCCGGAGTGCCGGTCGAACAACGACTTCGCGAAGCTGAAACAGGCCGATGCACGCCGCGGCAACCGCCGCGTCAAATGGCCGGATGGTTGCGGCGGCACCGAGGGAAAGACCGATCGCGGCAGCGGCGACGGCTCGCTGCCGTCCGGTGCCGGCTCCGCTCCATCGCGCGAGCGAGGCGAGCGCAATCCACACGAGAGCAAGAGCTCCCACGTGGTTCATCTCGCTCCCCGCCATCATCAGCACCCACGGACACACGGCGAAGAGCAGGGCCGCGATGCGTGCCACACGTTCGTCGGTTGTGTGACTGAGGAAATCGTAGAAGGCCAGCGCCGCCACACCCGCCAGCAACGGATTCACCAGCCACGCCGCGTGCGCAATGGCCCCCGCGGCGAGAAGTAGCGGACCGCCGATGGGGAACTGCGCGAACCATCGGCCGTTTACCGTGAGCGTCTCGACCGTGGAGAAGAACTCGGGATGCAGCTCCGCCCGTGCGCTGAGGTGTCCCGATGCGAGCAGCATCGCCTGCCAGCGCTGCGCGAACTCGTCGCCGACGACAGCGTGCAGGCCGAACAACCACCATCCCGTCGCGAGAGCGAGCCCCGTGGTCAGCAGTGCGACGAGCAGCGCAAATGTTCGTCGGGACGGTAGGAACAGGAGTCGATCCGCGGCCGCGAGGAATTGCTGCGTTGCCTCCGTCGCCAGACATGCTACGGCGATCGCCGCGGCTGGAACGATAACCGCCCAGGCCAACCATTGCCGCACCGCTGTGGACCACCATGGCAAACCCGTACCGGTGGTCACGAGATTCGCCGTCGGAATCACGGCGAGCAGCGTGAGCGCGGCGGCGAAGAGTTTGAGCGGAAGCGAGGAGTCTGACGCTTTCAGCCGCTTCTCCTTACGAAGTGCCGCCGAAGCGTCCCCGCATCAATGCGCGGAGGTCGATTTCGGGAGCTGTCGCCGCAGGCGCGGGAACCGCCGCCTCGGTGTCCTCCACGACGACGCGTTGCATCGTCGCGCGGACGCCGCGGTCGAGAAAGCGCGAGAGCTGATCGAAGGAGTAATCCGCGCTGCGCTTCGAGCCGTACACCTGCATCGGATAGACGACCGCCAACTCGTCCTTGGCGCGCGTGAGCGCCACGTACATGAGACGACGCTCTTCCTCGAGCTCGTCCGGATCCTCGATCGAGCGCGATGCCGGAAACCATCCGTCAACCGCCCAGATGACGAAGACCGCCTTCCACTCCTTGCCTTTCGCCGAGTGCACCGTGCTGAGGACGAGCGTGTCGTTTTCCGATTCCGAGCCGCCGGCCAGGTCCTGGGTGCCGGAGGGCGGATCGAGGGCGAGAGCGGCCAGGAACGTGGTGCGCGAGGGATATCCGGTCGCGATGGTGCGGAGTTGATCGAGATCGGCCAATCGCGCTTCGGGACGATCGTACTTCTCAGTGAGAATGGCGTCGTAGAGTGCGCGCACTGCGGTGATGTCGCTCGCGACCTTCGCGCCGCCGCTTGCGTCGGCCGCGCCGATTCCGCGAAGCTGCCGCAACAGATGCGCGAGCGACCGGTGCGCCTCCCGTGCCTTTGGCGGCGTCAGCAGGTGCGTAAAAGCGTCCGGGTCCCATGAGCGCTCCTGCATTGCGGCCATCATCGTGCGTGCCGTGGAATCGCCGATTCCGGGGAGGAGCATGAGGATGCGATACCAGCTCACCTCGTCGCGCGGATTCTCGCTCACACGAAGAAAGGCGAGGACGTCCTTCACGTGCGCCGCCTCGAGGAACTTGAGCCCGCCCCATTTCTCGAAGGGGATCTTGCGGTTGGCGAGCTCGATCTCGAGGTCGGCGGACATGTACCCCGCGCGGAAGAGCACGGCCATGTCGTGCAGCGGCACGCCTGACTCGTAAAGCTGAAGCACGCGGTCGGCGACGAAGCGTGTCTGTTGCGCCTCGTCCTTTGCCGTCACGAGCCAGGGACGCTCGCCCCCTTCGCGCTTGGTGAACAGGTCCTTCGTGTAGCGCTCCTCCGCGCGCGAGATGACCACGTTGGACAGATCCAGGATCGGCTGTGTCGACCGATAGTTTTGCGCGAGCGTGATCATCGTGGCGCCGGGAAAGTGGCGCGGAAAATCGAGGATGTTGCGGAAATGCGCGCCGCGGAACGCGTAGATGCTCTGCGCGTCGTCGCCAACGACGGTGAGCTTGCGATGTGCGGTGCACATCCCGCGGAGAATGCGTGCCTGGAGGAGGTTCGTGTCCTGGTACTCGTCCACGAGCACGTGATCGTAGAGTCCCGCAATGCGCGCTTGAAGCGAAGGCGACGCCTCGAGCATCAGCGCCCAGAAGAGCAGCAGATCGTCGTAGTCGACGAGATTGCGCTCCTGCTTTCGCAGCGTGTAATCGGCGAAGAGTGCGGTGATCTGCTCCTGGTACTCGAGGAACTGCGGCGTGTCGCGATGGAGCAGCTCGTCGAGCGGCAGCTCGGTGTTGATGTGCCGCGAGTAGAGCCAGTGCAGCGTTTCCGTCTTGGGAAAGCGCTTGTTCGATTTCGCCAGGCCGAGGGCGCCGCGGCCGAGCTGCATGAGGTCCTGTGCGTCGCCCTGGTCCATGATGGTGAAGTCCGCCGGAAGTCCCGCCGCCGCGCCGAATTGCCGGAGCAGGCGGTGCCCGACGGAGTGGAACGTTCCGCCATGCACGCGGGCGCTGGCCGAGCCCACCAGCCGCTCCGCGCGCGCCAGCATCTCCGCGGCGGCTCGGCGCGTGAAGGTCAGGAGGAGAATTCGGTCGGCGGCGACGCCCCGCTCGATGAGGCCGGCAACGCGATGGATCAGCGTGCGCGTTTTGCCCGTGCCCGCTCCGGCGATGACGAGGAGTGGCGCGTCGCCGAAGGTGACGGCGCGGGCCTGGTCGGGGTTGAGCGCCGCGGTGAGGTCCCGATCGCCGGGATGGGGAACTGCCCGATCTCGTGGTCTATACAGTCGCGGCTCGTCGGCCATGACACATAGTATAGGGTGATGACCGAACGTCTGCCGAAGCCTCCCGATGCGGGTGTTGCGTGTGACGGGTTGACCGGTGGGGCGTCTTGAGACGGTTTCCAGAGCGGACAGAAGGGCCGAACGCACGATTCAGGCGGACGAATTGCCTGCATTGGCGAGTGGTTTGCAGCACGAGCCGTGACTCCAGTCACGGACACGAGAGCAGTGATGAGATATGGTCGTCGTCCTCGACGGCCCTTAGCGCCGATAGGGTGTTGGGATGGGTGGGTCACTTGACCACCCTTTCCTGGCGCCGTATCTTCGGTCGATTGCGCGTCGAAGGCACGAAGTGTCTGCGGTTGAGGGGCCGGGTGGTTTCCCTCGTTGGTCCGCCGAGTGAGGCGCTTCTGTGTGAATGACTCCGCCGATGTGGGCGGTGTGGGACCAGGCGGGAATTCAGTGTCCGTAGTTCCAGTTTCGTAGTTGTATGTCCACGCACCATTCCTCAGGGGGAAGAATGCAAAAGGTTTCTCGTTCGCTACTGCTCGCCGGTGTGCTGGCGTTCGGTACGCTCGTGGCGGCCTGCGGCGACAAGGTAGAAGTCGCTGCACCCGTTCCCGCGCAGACCGGCGTATTCAGCGTCACGGTATCGCCGTCCAACGCGACCATCAATGTCGGCGCGACGATTCAGCTTGCTGTTTCGGTCACCGCCGATGCCACCACGGACAAGTCCGTGACGTGGAGCTCCAGCAGTCCCGCCGTTGCCACGGTCGATGCGGCCGGCAAAGTGACGGGTGTTACCGCCGGAACCGTGACCGTTACGGCCACGTCCAAGGCGGATGCCTCGAAGGCGAGCGCCGCGGCCATCACGGTGCAGGCGGTCTCGACGCCGATCACGGTGCCGCCGTCGATCGCGATCAACAGCGTCACGACGTCCGCGAGTGGCATTTCAGTCCCGGTGAACCTCAGCAACGTCGCTGGCCAGATCGACATCACGGTCAACACGTCGGGCGGCGGTCTCATCGAGGTGTTCCTCTCGGCGAGCTGCAGCACGAACACGATCAGCGCATCTGACGGTGCCGCGGTTGCGTCGCAGACGGCGACGTCCGCGCAGGCCGGCTCGATCACGCTGAGCGTGAACACGGCGCAGTTGACCTCGGCGAACGTTCCGCGTTTCCCGAACGGCAACTACTGCGTCAAGGCGCGTCTGACCAATGGCGCCACGGTGGTTGTTGCGACGAACACCGTTCCGCTGACGCTGAACAACCTCAACGTCTTCAAGGCGACGCAGTCGTTCGCTTCGCAGACGGGCGGTCCGACCACGGCGGTCAGCTCGATCAACGGTCTGAACTACAACCAGGGCACGCTGACGGTGACGATCACTCCGGTGATCTTCACGAGCTCCACGCAGGCGGCACTGATCTCCGGCTACTTCACGCGGAACGGTGAGCAGAACTCCGTGGCGCCGCCAACGGGCAACGCTGCATTCACGAACGTTGCGGTGACCAGCGGCACGGCCACCATCGCAATGACCGATACCGGCTCGTCCGCCGGCGTCCGGTCGATCTTCGCATATCAGTCGCTGCCTGCTGGCGACACGCTGTACATCACGTCCATCACGGACGCGTCGGGCAACCCGATCACCGTTACCCCGACGCCTGGCTTCCCGGCGTTCTCGGTCATCGGTGTGCAGGGCGTTCGCATCGACAACGATGCGCCGACCCTTGCCGCGGCGTACGCGGTCACCGCTCCGAACGGCTACATCGGTGCGGCCTATTCGTTCGCGAGTGGCATCACCGCTCCGGCATCGTCCGACGTGAAGGCTGGCGTCGCCGGCGTCGGTGGCGTGACCACCACGTGGTATGTTGGTGCGGCTGGTGCGGCGGCGTTCGCGCCGGCCACCTCGTGCTCCACGACCGGCCTGACGGCCGCCGCGGTCGGCACGGACCTCGCCAACACGACGGCTACCAATGCCGATCAGGCGAAGGTCGTCGTCTCTGATGCGCTGGGCAACAAGATCTGCACGAACGTCGCGAGCACCTTCGCGGGCGGCCTGTTCGGTGTCGACAAGATTCCGCCTTCGGTCGTGTTCTCGACCAGCAACAACGGCGCGTCTGACCTGACGGGCTACAACGTGTCGAAGAACTGGAGCTTCATCTACAACGACACGATCTCCGGCTTCAACCCGGCGCTGCCGCTCAAGGGCACGCTGACGCGCAACTTCTTCACCGCAGGCTCGGGTGCAGCGGTTGATTGCGTCATCGGTACCTATGCCGCCACGCCGAAGACCTGCGCGGCTGCCGCGTTCGGACCGACCTCCACGTTCGGCACGCCGCCGACCGCTGGTGGATCGATCGAGTTCACGAACGGCACAGCAGTGGTTGGCTACTACCTGATGAGCGCATTCGCAGTGGATCAGGCTAGCAACGTGAGCCCGACGATCACGCGTCAGGCTGCGTTCGACAACGTTGCTCCGGCTGTCAGCGCCTTGACGCAGTCTCCGGCTGCGGTGGCCTCGCTCGGCACCGTGACGGTCAGCGGCACGGCGACGGACAACTTCGACCTCGCATCATCGAAGGGTAACCTGCAGTATTCGCCTGCTGGCTACGTCCTCGTGACCGTTCCGTTCGCCAGTGTGGCGGGAACGTCCTTCGGTACGAAGTTCGTAGCAGCGAACATCGTGACGAGTGGCGCGGTATCGGTGGCGCTCTCGAACGTGTACCGTGGCCTCCAGGGCACGGACGCCGCCAACAATGTCCTCGCCGGTGGGTCGGCTCCTGCAGCCCAGGTTACCGTCACGGACGTTGGCACCAACACGGCGACATCAGCTCCGCTGACGATTGCTACATCGACGGCAAAGGCTGACATCCTGCTCACCAGCAACACGTTCTCCGGCACGCCGACCAGTGCGGCTCCGGCGACGACGCAGGCGTCGACCACGATCACGATCCGCGTTGGCGGTCTGGTTGCCGATCCGGCCTTCCAGAGCCAGCCGTTCGCGCAGATCGACGTCTACAAGTGCACCAACACCTCGGCGAACTGCGCGACTGGTCAGCTTGCACTCGTTGCAAACACGACGCTCGCCGCAGTAACTGATATCGGTGCCAACCGCACGTACACGTACTCCGCCGGTGGTCTGGCCCTTACGGCCACCGCGGTGAACACGTTCTTCCTCGTCGGCCGCAATGCCGCAGGGGATGCGGTCATCTCGCAGCCGATCACCGTCACCAACCCGTAATTCTGGGTTGTAGTACGGGCAGCACGTAGAACAGGAAGGCCCCGTCGAAAGACGGGGCCTTCTTGTATTCACGGCTCAAAGAACGAAAAAGCGGCGGGGACGCAGTTCTGCGTCCCCGCCGCCTTTCCCTTCTCACTCTTTCGAAGAGCTATCCTGTTTATCGCTTCTTGACCGGAATCTTGTGCGACGTGTAGAGGCTGTCGATGTAGCTCCAGCCCTTGCCCACCACGCGACGATCGATCATCGCAATCGGCGTCAGGTCCTTCCACGGGATCGTGTCCTTCTGCACTCCGATGAACGCATGGCGGCCCGTGGGGGAGAAGTACATGATCTCGTAGTTCTTGCCATCGATCAGATACCGCTCCTGCATGTAGACGTTGGGCAGCGAATCCACCCCCGGCGCCTCCTTGCCGATGACGGTGAGCAGGGAATCACGCGTGATCCCCGTGTCCACTCCCTTCACCCGCTTATCCGTACAGGCGCCGAGCAGCATCATGCCGCTGAGCGCCACGAGCGCGTGCCTTCGCCCTCTGACGAAACTGTTCATCGATGCTCCTGGTTGGTGGGGGCGAGGACGGCTTGGCGCAATGGTTGGCGGCCCGCCGATCGCTCGCACCCCCGAAATCTAGACCGACCCGACGGAGGCTGCTACCCGCTCGAGGGCGGCTGGGTCCAGTGGCGTGACGTCGAGGGAAAAGACCTCGCCGAAGGCCTCTGCCACATGAGCACGCGCCAATCGGCCCAGATTGCCCTTTGGCGGCACATCGGTGTGGACCCCAGCCTCGGCCCCTCGCTCGAGCTCAGCGGCGATTGAGGTCATCGTAACGGCATCGATGCCGCACGGCACGATGAGGTCGAACCAGTCGAGGTCGGTGGTCACGTTGAGAGCGAACCCATGCCAGGTGACCCAGTCCCGCGCATGAACGCCGATGGACGCGATCTTCCGCCCGCCAGTCCAGACGCCGGTGTAGCCGGCGCTCCGTCCCGCTTCGATCCCCATCGGCACCAAGGCGCGAATCAGCGCCTCTTCGACCTGCCTGAGATACCAGTGCAGGTCCTGCCGATGGCGCTTGAGATCGATGATCGGATAGCCGACGAGCTGCCCGGGACCATGGAAGGTGACGTCTCCTCCGCGCTCCACCTCATGGAGCTCCACGCCGCGCGCGGCGAGCAGCTCGGGAGACGCCAGCAGATGCTTCTCCTTCGACGATCGACCCAGGGTGACGACCGGCGGATGTTCGACGAGGAGCAACAAGTCCTCCTCGAACGCCCCGCTGATCCGTCCGCGAGCGGCGGCGCGCTGAAGCTCCAAGGCTTCCGCGTACGCCATGGTGCCCAGCTCGCAGACGGAAAGCCGGGGCATGTCAGGCGTGAATCATCCGTCCGAGCGAGTCGAGGGTAGCCTCGGCGATGGCCTCGGACAGCGTGGGGTGCGCGTGAATGGCGAGGTCGACTTCTTCGACGGTGAATTCGTTCGTCCGCGCGACGACGAGCTCATGGATCATCTCCGTGGCGTGCGCGCCGACGATGTGCGCGCCGAGGATCTCTCCGTATTTCGCGCCGCGGATGATCTTGACGAATCCGTCGGTCTCGCCGGACGTGCGCGCGCGGCCGTTCGCGGAGAAGGGGAACTTGCCGACCTTGTAGTCGAGCTTCTTCTCCTTGCACGCCTGCTCGGTGAGGCCCACGGAGGCCACTTCCGGATGGCAGTAGGTGGCGCCGGGAACGTTCGAGTAGTCGAATAGGTGCGCGTGCTGTCCCGCGATCGTCTCTGCCGCGATGATGCCCTCGCGCTCGCCCTTGTGCGCGAGCATCGGCGGGCCGGCGACGTCGCCGATGGCATAGATGCCCTTGACGCTGGTCTCCATCTTCTCGCCGATGCGGATGAAACCGCGCTCCGTGAGCTGGATGCCCTGCTCCTTGAGCCCGATGTCCTCGACGTTGGGCGCGCGTCCAGCCGCGACGAGCACGATGTCGGCCTTGAGCTCCTTCTTCTCGCCTGCGGACTCGACCGTCATGGAGACGGAGTCCTTTCCGACCTTCACGTTGGAGATCTTTGCGCCGGTAAGCACGTCGATCTTTCGCTTCTTGAAGGCACGCTCGACTTCCTTCGAGCAGTCGGTGTCCTCGACGGGGAGGATGTTCGGCAACACCTCGAGGAGAGAAACCTGCGAGCCGAACGCCGCGAAGACGTCGGCAAACTCGCAGCCCACCGCGCCTGCGCCGACGATGATGACGGACTTCGGCGCCTTCTCGAGGACAAGTGCCTCGTCGGACGAGATTACGGTCTTGCCATTCAGCTCGAGGCCGACCTGCGGAAGGCCCTTTACGCGCGAGCCGGTAGAGATGACGACGGCCTTCTTCGCATCGTACTTTTCTTCTTTTCCTTCCGCAGTCTTCACCGACACCGTGTTCTTGCCGGTCAGCTTGGCCGTCCCCTTGATCCACGTGATCTTGTTCTTCTTGAAGAGGAACTCGACGCCCTTGGAATTCTGGGTGCTGACGCCGCGCGAGCGCTTCATGGCGACGCCGAAGTCGAGCTTCGCCTCGCCCACGTCCACGCCGAAGTCCTTCGCCTTCTTCACCTTCTCGGCGAGCGATGCCGCCTCGAGAAGGGCCTTGGCCGGAATGCAGCCCCAGAGGACGCACGTGCCGCCGAGGCCTTCGCGCTCCACGACGGCGGTGTTGAGCCCCAACTGCGCGGCGCGGATGGCGCCGACATACCCGGCGGGACCGCCGCCGAGGAAGATGACATCGAATGAAGACATGGCGGAGAAAATGTTAGAGCGATCGAGCGGTCATGTGTCTCAGTACACGAGCATCAGCGGGTTTTCAACCAGGCGCCCCAGCGTCTGGAGGAATTTCGCGCCGACGGCGCCGTCGATGACGCGGTGATCGCAGCTCATGGTGACGCGGACACGATTGCGAATGACGGTCTCTCCCTTCACGACCACGAGCTTTTCCTCGCTCCGGCCGATGGCGATGATGCCGGCCTCGGGCGGATTGATGATGGCGGTGAACTGGTCGATGCCGAACATGCCGAGGTTGCTCACGGAGAACGTCGAGCCGGTGAACTCCTCCGGCTTGAGCTTCCGTTCGCGCGCGCGCTTCGCGAGCTCCTTGGCGTCCCTCGAGATCTCGCTCAGGCGCTTGCCGTCGGCGTCCCAGATGACAGGGACGATGAGTCCATCGTCCGTCGCCACTGCCATGCCGAGGTGCACGCGGTTGAAGTAGCGGATGTGATCGCCACCCCAGTGCGCGTTGACCTCCGGATGCTGCGACAGGGCGACGGCGATTGCCTTGAGCAGAACGTCGTTCACCGAGACCTTGAACTCCGGTCCCATCTCGGTCATGGCCGCGCGCATCTCCATTACGCGCGTGAGGTCGAACTCCGCGGTGAGATAGAAGGTCGGAATGGGTCCGATGGACTCGGCAAGCCGCTTGGCGATGACCTTGCGAATGTTGGTGAGCGGAACGTCGGTGAAGTCGCCCTCGGCCTTCAGTGCGCTCGGCTGACGGGTTTGCGCGGCGGGAGCTGCGGTCGCCGCCGCTTCGATGTCCCGTTTGATGATCCGACCGTTTGGCCCGGATCCTTGCACGGAACCGAGATCGAGTCCGCGCTCCGTAGCCATGCGCCGCGCGAGCGGTGACGATCGCGTCGGTCCGGAGGGTGCCGCGGGTGTCGGTGGCGCCGCAGGCGTCGGCTTGGCGGGAGCGGCAGGAGCAACAGGTGCTTGAGGCGCCGGGGCCGGCGGAGGCGCTGACGGTGCGGGCGGAGCCGAGGGTGCCGGAGCGGCGGACGGAGCTGGTGCCGCCGCGGCGGGTGCTGATGCACTCGCGACGAGCGAATCGATGTTCTCGTCCGCCGCCGCGATTACGCCAACGAGCGTACCGACCGGCACCGAATCGCCCTCGTTGACGAGCCGCTTGCGAAGCACCCCGTCGCCGCGTGCGACGAGCTCCATGATGGCCTTGTCCGTCTCGACTTCGCCGAGCGGCTCGCCACTCTTTACGGCGTCGCCCTCGTTCTTGAGCCACTTGACCAGCTTTCCCTCCTCCATCGTGGGGGAAAGCGCTTCCATGAAGACTTTGGTTGCCATGGTGTGATTCGGCTCAGTCGAGATACATGACTTTACGGACGGCCGCGATTGTCTTCGGCAGGTCCGGTTTCGCGGCCTTCTCGAGGCTCTTGGTGTACGGCATCGGGACGTCTGCCTGATGGACGCGGATTACCGGCGCATCGAGGCTGTCGAAGCACTCGCGCTGGATATGGTCCACGACCTGTGCGCCGACGCCGCAGACCTCCCATCCTTCCTCGAGCACGACCGCCCGGTTCGTCTTGCGCACGGACGTGGTGATGGCCTCGACGTCCATCGGCCTGATGGTTCGCAGGTCAACGACGTCAATGGCGATTCCATCCTTCGCGAGCTGATCGGCCGCCTGCATGGCCACGAGCACCATCTTGCCGTGCGTGATGATGGAGCAGGCGTCGCCCTCGCGCTTCAGGTCCGCCTTGCCGAGCGGAATGATGTACTCCTCGTCGGGGACGTCGCCCTTGGTGTTGTAGAGCATCTCGCCCTCGAGGAAGCACACCGGGTTGTCGTCGCGGATGGCGCTCTTGAGCAGGCCCTTGGCATCGTACGGCGTGCCCGGCGCGACGACCTTCAGTCCGGGGATGTGCGCGAGCCAGGACTCCCATGCCTGCGAATGCTGCGCGGAGAGCTGGAGCGCCGCGCCGTTCGGACCGCGGAAGACGATAGGGATCTTGTACTGGCCGCCGGACATGTAGAGCATCTTGGCCGCGGCATTCACGACCTGGTCGAGCGCGAGAAGCGCGAAGTTCCAGGTCATGAACTCGATGACGGGACGCAGGCCGACCATCGCGGCGCCGACGCCCACGCCGGCAAATCCGAGCTCGGTGATGGGCGTGTCCACGACACGCATCTCGCCGAACTCCTGAAGGAAGCCCTTGGAGACCTTGTACGCGCCATTGTAGACGCCGACTTCCTCGCCCATGAGGAAGACGCGGTCGTCGCGCTGCATCTCCTCGCGGATGGCGGCGCCGAGGGCATCTCTGTATGTGACTACAGGCATACGGTAGGACGGTAGGACGGTAGGTCGGTAGGCCGGAGAACAAGAGCCAGAACAGTCATCGTTTTCAGGTGGTGGTATCGACGTAAACGTCCTCGTACAACGCCTCGAGGGGCAGCTCGGGGGAGGCGTCGGCGAAATCCCAGGCGTCCTGCACGACGGCCTTGATGTCCGCGTCCATCTTCTGCAACTGCTCTTCGTTGAGCGTGCCGTCTTTTTCCATCTTCGCGCGCAGGAGCGAGATGGGATCGCGCTTCATGTACTCCTCGAGCTCGGCCTTGGTGCGATAGGTGCCGCTCACGGCGTCGGACATCGAGTGCCCCATGAAGCGGTAGGTGCGAACCTCGAGCAGCGTGGGCTGCTGTTCCTTGCGGGCGCGCTCCACGGCTTCGCCGACGGCCTGGCGCACGGCGAAGATGTCCTGCCCGTCGCACTGCTGGCGCGCCATGTTGTACGCCGCACCGCGCTCGTAGATGTCATGAATGGCCGACGCGCGCTCGAGCGACGTGCCCATGCCGTAGCGGTTGTTCTCGATGATGAACACGCACGGCAGCTTCCAGAGGGCGGCCATGTTGAGCGCCTCGTGGAATGCGCCGGTGTTCACGACGGACTCGCCCATGAAGCACACGATGACCTGGTCGCCGCCGCGGTACTTGATGGCGAATCCGACACCGGTGGCGAGCGGCACGTGGCCGCCGACGATGCCGTGTCCGCCCAGGAAGTTGGTGTTCTGGTCGAACAGGTGCATCGAGCCGCCCTTGCCGCGCGAGCACCCATCCTGACGCCCGAACAGCTCGGCCATGACCGAGCGGGACGAGATGCCGCGGGCAAGCGCCTGGCCGTGATCGCGATACGTGGTAATGATGTAGTCGTCGGCGCGGAGCATGCTCAGCGTGCCAGTGCTCACCGCCTCCTGGCCGATGTACAGGTGGCAGAACCCGCCGATCTTGCCGAGCGCGTACGCCTCGGCAACGCGCTCCTCGAAGCGGCGCTGGAGGAGCATGGAGTGCAGCAGCTCCGCGTCGTTGGCGGAGGATTTTGTTTCAGCGTCGGACTTTTTCTTCGAGACCATAACGGACGGTGAATGGCGAACGGTTAAGACTGCACTGGCCTAAACGCCGGCGGCCTGGACCTGCTCCCAGGCGTGATAGCTGGAGCGCACCAGCGGGCCGCTCTCGACGTGCCGGAATCCCAACTCCATGCCGATCTCGCGGAACTGGCGGAACTCGTCAGGCGTGACGTAACGATCGAGCGCGATGTGGCCGTCGGACGGCCGGAGGTACTGGCCAAGGGTGAGGATGTCGACGTCCACCTTGCGGAGGTCCTTCATGACCTCCACGACTTCCTCGTTCGTCTCGCCCATGCCGAGGATGATTCCGGTCTTGGTCGGGATGTGCGGCGCAAGGCGCTTGGACGTGGTGAAGATGTTCATCACGCGCTCGTAGCGTCCGCCGGGCCGGCAGCGCTTGTAAAGGCGCGGGACGGTTTCCGTGTTGTGGTTGTAGATGTCGGGCTCCGCCTCGAGCACTTCGCGAATCGACGCCTCGCGCCCCTGGAAGTCGGGAACGAGCACTTCGACGGAGGTCTCCGGACTCCGCAGCTTGATCTGGCGGATGGTCTCTGCGAAGGCCCAGGCGCCGAAGTCGGGGAGGTCGTCGCGATCCACCGAGGTAAGGACCACGTGCTGGAGCGCCATCGTCGCCGCGGCCTCCGCGACGCGGTCCGGCTCGGATGGGTCGAACTTGGGCGGACGTCCATGCGCGACGGCGCAGTAGGCACAATTGCGCGTGCAGACGTCGCCCAGGATCATGAACGTGGCGGTGCCATGCTCCCAGCACTCGCCGACATTGGGACAATGGGCCTCCTCACAGACGGTGTGGAGGTCGAGGTCGCGCATGAGCTGCTTCAGCCGGAGGTAGCCGGGCCCGCCGGGAGCCCTGACCTTGAGCCAGGACGGCTTCCGCTCGGGGAGCGCGGGCGCCTGGTGGCGACCCATGATCTGGTAGAGAGTTTCGCTCATGACGGCCGGTAAAGCGGTGGAATCGGTGGGGGTGAGTGCATTTCCGAACCCCGCGCCGGTGCCGCGCAACCCATTGCAGATGCGGAAGGTAGCGGGGGTGTGCGCAAGAGGAAAGTGGACGTTAACCCTCTAAAACTCACTTCGAGGGTTAGTATCCATCGAAGCGGTTGACGCCGAAGGAATCGATCGACTTCCAGGTGCGTTCCGCGACGAGGCCGGCCGCGATACGCTCGGCCGCCCATGGCGCGAAGAGGATGCCGTTTCGGGAGAAACCGGCTGCGTAAACGAGCGACGGGCACGCTGGATCGGGGCCGAGAATGGGCATTCCATCGGGCGACACAGGGCGAAGACCGGCCCAGTGCGACAACACGGGAGCGGCAACGAGTGCTGGCGCGGCACGTCGCACGACGTCGAGAAGCCACTCTCGGCCAGCGGCCGAGATGTCGCAGGCTAGCCCGGTGTTCTCGCTCGTCGCGCCGACGATCAGTGCATTGCCGCGAGGGACGAGATAGCCGCCGGCAGGAGCATATGCGACGTGGTGGAGCTCATTCGTCCCCAGACTCAACAACTGGCCCATGACGGGGCGCACAGGCAGGCGGCGTGGCAGGCCCGAGATTGCATCCGTCCAGCTTCCCGCCGCCAGCACGATCCAGGGTGCGGAATGTCGCACACTGCTGGCGCAGACGACCCGTGGCGTTTGCGAGAGCTCGATTGAAACAACCGTGTCCACGACGCGACTGACATTGGCTGCCGCCTCGACCGCGGAATTCAGGGCGGACATGAGCGCAATGGTGTCCACGGCACCGTCACGTGGATGCAGCACTGCGCCTGCATTCTGGCGAAGAGCCGGTTCGAGCGCGGCCAACTCCGAGGCGGAGAGTCGAGTGGCCGCGGGCGAACGTGCCACGAGCTCCTGGAGCACCCGATCGTCTTCCGCGAGCTCCAGAATGCCACGCCGGTCGAGCGGCACGTCCCAGCCACCGAGGTCGCGCAGCCTCTCGAGATAGCCGGGATAGAAGTCGCGCGCCGCGACGGCGTGCTCGCGGGCGGCTGAAGGCAGTCCCTCGATCGATGGCGCGAGCAACCCGGCGGCGGCGCGGGAGGCGGCACCGGGCCGCGGTACGTCGATCACGATGACGCGAAGTCCGCGATCTGCCGCGGCGAGCGCGGTCGTCAGCCCGGCGATTCCGCCGCCGATGACGACGAGATCCGCGGAGGTCATGACGGGCTTGGGGCTCGGCTCAGGATCTTGCGACGCGACCGGTCACGTCGCCAATGTGTGCGTAGCCGGCACCCGCTTGGGCGGCGCGGCGTGGAAATGATGAAACCGCCTCGTGAATCCAGCGTAGGGAACTCAGACCCGCACACAGAGACAGCACCATGCTCCGCACCATCTTCATGATCGGCTCGTCCGCGCTGGCGGGGCTCTTCGTCCTCAAGCTGGTCTTTGGCGTGATCGTCGTCGGCTTCGGCATTCTGGGCTGGCTCTTCGGCCTGGCGATCAAGGCGGTCATCTTCGGAGCGCTGGTCTATCTCGCCATCAGGATCTTCAGCCCGGACACCGCGAGAGGGCTGCGCGAGAAGTTCTCCGGCAAGCGGTACTAAGCGCGGAGCGAAAAACAGTATTAAGGACAGTACCCGGTATCCGGCACTCGGTAGTAAGGACCGGGTACCGACTACGGAGTGCCGGATACCGGATACTGGTTTTCACTACTGCGGTTGGTCAATTCCTCGACGACGGCCCACGCCAAGAGAGGCACCATGATCTCGTGGTGCCCGGTAATCTCGTAGCCCTTGCCGCTCTGCAGCGTGGGACGCTGCACGACGTTCATGCGCGGGCGGTAGTGGCGCTGCATGTCGAGATCGACCGTCGTGAAGTGCTGGGGCCGGCCCGCATTCAGGTTGCGCGCGATGGTGAGGGCCTTGAGGAACACCTCGGGCATGATCACCGCGCTGCCGAGATTGAGCACGACACCGCCGTCGTCGATCGATACGAGCGAGTGCGCCAGCCGGCGAAAGTCGCGGTGGCTCGTGTCGCCTATGGCGGCTCCGTTTGCAGCGGGATGCTGATGGATGATCTCGGCGCCGAGCGCCGCGTGGACCGTTGCGGGCACGCCGAGGGTGTACGCGGCGAGCAGGATGGAGAGCTCCGGATTTGCGAGGGCCGGCGTGCTCTCGAGCGCGGCGCCGAGTGTCTCTCCCATGCCTCGCTGATCCTTCATGCCCTGCACGAACGCCGCGTTCATTTCGCGCCCCGTCTCGTCCGCCATGCCGAACGTGCCGTGCTCGAGGCCGGCGGCGACATCCTCGGACGTCGCGCCGAAGCGTGCGACCTCGAAGTCGTGAATCGCGGCTGATCCATTCATGGCGACGTGGGTCGCCACGCCGCGGCGCATGAGATCGATGAGCACGGGTGCGAGCCCGGTCTTCACGATATGTCCGCCGAGCATGAGCACGACGCCGCGGCGCCGGCGCGCTGCTGCGGCGATGGCCGCGACCACCGCCCTGAAGTCGCGCGCGACGAGGACGTCGGGTAACGCGCTCAGAAATGCGGCGAAGGAGCGGTCGTCTCCGGGCGGATGCGCGAAATCGCCGGCGCTCACCTTGTTGTGGCGCACGGCGACGGGGACGGTTCGCACGGCCTGCAAGTCCGCCTCGGGGAAGAGGCGGGCGGGTGCGGGCGTGTCTATGGGCTGGCGGTCGCGGCCGCCGTCGCTGGTCGGTACGATGTGAGAAAGAGGTTGATGGAACCGAACGAGAGACCCGATTTCATCTGCAGCATGATGCGGTTCCTGTCGTCCGAAAGCCAGACCTCCGCCCGGCCGTTCTCGCTGAAGATGCCGGGCGTCTTGATGATGGGCTGTATGACGATGGCGTCGAACTCGCCGGCCGGCACGCTGATGCGTTCTTTGCGCAGCACACGGATGGTGACGGGATTGCGATCGGGCTTGAAGTAGCGGTTGAACGAATACGTCTCGCCGACGGCAAGCGGGATGGTGCGGATGAAGTACAGGAAGGCGGCGTCATCGAGTGGCTCGTGGACGCTCACCTCGGCGGTGTCGCCGTCCTCGATGAAGATGCCGCGCTCGGGGAAGAAGTTGTAGATGCGCTCGACGTCGCGGCGTCCTTCATTCTGGTCCTTGCGGAAGCGGAGCGAGTTGCCGGTGCGGCGGTCGATCCAGCTCTCGAACGTGTCATCGACGCGATAGAGAAACCGCACGCCACCGTGGAGCTCGAAGGTGGTGTGCCACGTGTCGCGGCCGCGGACGTCCTGAACGTCGGCGACCTCCATGAAGCCGTTGCCGACCTTGAGCTTGCCGAAGTACACGGTGTACTCCATGCGCTCGCCCACGGCGTAGGGGACGGACGCTGGTCCGTCGCGCGCCGTCTGTGCGAGGAGCGGCGTGCCGGCAAGCAACAAAAAAGGTGCGGCGGCGCGCAAGGCGTGGCGCACGAAGAGAGTCATGCCCGAGAGACGCGAACGCTCCGTCCGCGCGCTCCGCGCGCGAATCGAAAGAGGGTCATGGCATCGGCCCATGCGCGCACGCGGCTTTCACGAGCCCTGACGTCGTACCGCGGGGTGACCTCGACGGTCTCGATCCGGCGTGCATGTGCCGCCGCACGAAGCAACAGGTCCATGTTTGCGCTCCATCCGTCGGCCGTGAGGAGCGGCTCGGCACCGCGCTCCTTGATGACGTCGCGAATGACGGAGACGCGATACAGTCTCAGCGCGCCGAATGGATCGCGCACACCGTGCACGGAGACGAACGGATTGACCAGCCACTTCGCAACGCGCCGGAGCGTCCTCACCGGCTGCGGGACGACGAGTGAGTCGGCCGTTCGCTCACCGACCACGATGTCCGCGCCGCCGTCAAACCGCTTGACGAGCTCCGGAATGTTCTCGGGCTGATCGGTGAAATCCGCCTGAAGCACGATGACGGCGTCACGCCTCGGGTAGCGCGTCCGCTTGGACGCCTCGCGAAGCAGTGCATCGACTGCGCGCGCGTAACCCACGTGCGTGCCGCCGAGTACCGTCAGGGGCATCACCTTGCGGTAGGGCTCGAGCGTGTCGGCAGTGGAGTCGGTGCTGCCGTCGTCGAACACGAGCACCTCGTACTCGCGTGGCTGCTCCTGGAAGACCTTGCGCAGGCGCCAGAGCAGAAGGCCGACCGTGGCCGACTCGTTGTAGCAGGGAATGGCGAAGTAGAGCACGAAGGAAAGGTAGACGCCGCTCGCGGGGGAGACTATGGGGCGCGGTTCGGCGGCGATTAGTGTTCTATCCCAGGCCTGATAAGGGAGTTCCGATGCGTCGTCTTCATCCGCTGCTCGTGCTGGCGCTGAGCGCGTGTGCGCGTGCGCCTGGCGTGTCGTCCCCGACGCCCATGGAGGCGCCGCGAGGCGAGATCGGTGCGGCGGAGCTCCGGCGCGACCTGTTCGCGTTCGCGGCGGATTCCATGCGAGGGCGCGAGACCGGGACGGAGGACGCCGCGCGCGCTGCGCAATTTCTCACGGATCGAATCCAGCAGCTCGGTCTGGAGCCCGCGGGCGACAGCCTGTATCTGCAGCGCATCCCGCTCCAGCGCGAGCGGTTCACCGCGACATCCCGCATGGTCGTTACGGACGGAGGCCGCACGGTCGCGCTCTCCATCGGGCGCGATCTCATCCCTTTGGTGAACCTGGGTCCTGGCGTTCCGCCGGCGCGGCGCGTGGCAGATGGACCTCTCGTGTTCGCCGGGTACGGAACGACGTTGGCTACGCCGCGCCGCGACGACTTTGCGGGCCTCGATCTCGAGGACAAGGTCGTGGTAGTGGTGAACGGCGCGCCGCCGGGCGTGGACAGCGCCACGCGTGCCAATCTGGAGTCGGAGTCGACCATCAGCGAACGGCTGGCTCGGATCCTTCCGGCGCGACCAGCGGCGGTGATCGTGCTGTTCACCGAGGGCAAGCGGCAGTTCTTCGATCAACTATCCTCGGAGCTGTCGCGCACCATCACCCGGCAAAGCATCAGCGACGATGTGCCTGACTCCGAGCGTCCGCTGCCGATGATCATGCTCGGCGTGGTACGAGCGGGATCGCCGCTGTTGCCCGTGAGATGGCCTGTGGACGACCGGGCACAGGTGCTCGAGGGACGGCGATTCGCCGCCCGCGTGTTTCAGCAGCGCGTTCCAGTGAGCGGCTTCAATGTCGTTGGCGTGGTGCGCGGGAGCGACCCTGTCCTGTCGCGGACATTCGTGGCGCTGGGCGCGCACTACGATCACCTCGGCATCGTGACGCCCGTACACGACGATTCGATTGCCAATGGCGCGGACGACGATGGCTCTGGCACCGTGGCGCTACTGGCAATCGCGCGAAATCTGCAGAGTGCGGCGGTGAAGCCGAGGCGGTCGGTGTTGTTCGTGTGGCACGTGGGCGAGGAGAAGGGGCTGCTGGGGTCGGCATGGTTCGTGGATCATCCGACGGTGCCGATCGACTCGATCGTGGCGCAGCTCAACGCGGACATGATCGGCCGGAACGCGCGGACCCTGCTGTATGTCGTGGGTCCGCGCGCGGCTCCGAATGGGCAGAGCAAGCGGCTGGGTGCCATCGTGGACAGCGTGAATGCTGCGGAGCGCGAACCGTTCGCAATCAACCGCGAATGGGATTCCGCGACGCATCCGGAGCACATCTACGAGCGGAGCGACCACTACAACTATGCGCGCAAGGGGATTCCGATCGCGTTCTTCACCACGGGGCTGCACGCGGACTACCACAAGCCGAGCGACGAAGCAGACAAGATCGATTACGAGAAGCTGGCGAGGGTGGCGCGGCTGATACGGGATGTGACAGTAGTTCTTGGGAACTCGAGCAGTCGACCAGGCACAATAGGACAGTAGGACAGAGAGCTACAACGCAAATCTTTCGCGCGCAGCGGAGGCGAAGGCGGAGAACAGCTGTCGGTCCCATGGCTCTGCCGTCGCGATCATTTCCTCAGGATGCCACTGCACGCCGACGAGCCACCAGTCGTCCCCGGTCCATTCCGCGCCTTCGATGATGCCGTCGGGCGCATGTGCTGTGGCGACGAGGCCGGATCCGAGCTGCCCGACTGCCTGATGATGCACCGAGTTGACCCCGATCTCCTGCGCGTCGAGCAGCTTTGCCAGCCGCGATGACGGCGCGAGCAGAACGGTGTGCGTGCGTTGATCGCGCACGTTCTCGTGCGAGAGAGCGTCGGGCCATTCGCTCGGGATGTCCTGAACCAGCGTTCCGCCGAGCGCGACGTTGGCGATCTGGATACCCCGGCAGATGGCGAGCGTGGGCAGCTTTCGCTCACGGGCAGCGTGTACGAGCGCCATCTCGAACGCGTCGCGCTGCGAGTGAACGTCCTCCACGGTAGCGTGGCGCGCCGCTCCGTAGAGAGCGGGGTCGATGTCCTCGCCGCCGGTGAGCATCAGGCCATCCATGCCCTCGAGCATGTCGTCGGCGTCCCTGGGATCGAGCGGCGGCAGGATGTATGGCCTCATGCCGGCGGCGCGCGCTGCCTGCGTGTAGGCTTCGTTCGCGCGCACGCGAGGCACGTGGCGGATGAATTCCGTCGTCGACGTGATTGCGATGGCTGGAGGGCGCGACACGGGGTATCAGGTTGCGGGAGGAAGAGCGGCATCTGTATGCTAACACCCGAGCCAAGCCGGGATTCCGCATGTTCGAGTCGTTTCGCAAGTCACTGGAAGATCTGATGGATCGCGCGACGCCCCCCGAGGAGCGGCGCGCCGGTCTCGCGCGCATGAAGGACACGCTGGTGCACGCGCGGATGGGGCTGGATGATCTTCGCGAAGGCGTGACGCAGACGCGGCAGCGGCTTGCGGTGGAGGAGCGCGAGCTCCAGACGATGCGCAGGCGCCGCGACGCCGCGCAGGCGATCAGTGACGCGGAGACCGTGGCGCTGTCCGAGAAATACGAAGCCATTCACACGGAGCGCGCCGACATTTTGCGTCGCAAGCTCGACGCGCAGGAGGCGGAGCTTGCGCTGCTCGAGAAGGACGTCACGGAGATGACGGAGCAGTTGAAGCAAGCTGTCGCCGGAGTCGGCGGGCCAGGACGTCCGTCCATCGACGATGCCGCGCGAGCCGAGGCTGACGCGGTGCTCGACGATCGTGGAGGACTCGCGGACGAGCTGGATTCACTCGCGCGCGCCGGACGTCGCTCGGCACGCGAAGCGGAGGCGGAGCGGCAGCTCGCCGAGCTGAAGAAACGGATGGGCAAATAGCAGTCTGGTGAAGACGCGCCTCACTGTGACGGCGCTGCTGTCTGCACTCGCGCCGATGACGGGCATCGCGGCGCAGCAACGTGCTGTGCCGCAGCGGCCGCAGTTCTCGCCATCGGGGCGCGCGACGACGCAATGCGCTGGGCAGCGCATCGATTCGATCTATGTCTTCTCGGATGCGCCGACCGTCCAGCGACTGCAGCGCGTCCCGGCATTGGCGCGCATCGCGCGCGACGTTCACGTCGTCACGCGGCCCGAGCTCATTCGGCGCTATCTCCTGCTGGAGCCGGGAGCGCCATGCACCGAGATCCGGCGCGCGGAGTCCGAGCGCATCCTCCGCGCACAGCCATTCATCGCAGAGGCCGACGTGGTAGCGGTCCCGAATGATGACGGTGGCGTGGATCTCGAGGTGCGGACCACCGACGAGACGTCGATGGTGCTCGGCGGCAGCTTTCGCGCGCGAGCACCCATGGTCAGCGCGTTGCTCCTGGGCAACGCAAACATTGCCGGAGGGGGCGTCTTCGGCGCGCTGTCGTGGCGCTATGGCGAGGGGCTGCGCGACGCCGTGGCGATGCGTGTCACGGACAATCAGTTCCTCGGCCAGGTGATGGTGAGCACGGTAGAGGGCGAGCGATCGGAACGTGGTGGCCGCTGGCGGGCGGACCTGCTGCGTCCCTATTACACGGACCTGCAGCGACTCGCGTGGCGCGCGCAAGCAGGTGCCTCGACGCAATACGCGGAGCTGCGGCGGCCGGACGACTTGCGGCCGAGTGTAGTGGTGCGGCGCAATTTCTTCGACGTCGGGAGCATTGCGCGCGTGGGGGCACCCGGCCGCCTTGGGCTGTTGGGCGCGTCCGTCACCGGAGTGGACGAGCAGACCGGTGATCGCCTGACGACGGTGGACTCGGGAATCGTTTCAGATGTCGGAGCACTGCCGCGAAACTATCCTGCCCATCGCGTGGCCAGACTCAACTTGCTCGCCGGTGTTCGCTACATCCAGTTCGTGCGCCGCACGGGACTCGACGCGCTCACCGCGACCGAGGACGTCCCCCTCGGCGTGCAGATCGGTACCCTGTTTGGACGGAGCGTACGGGCTTTCGGCTCGCGCGAAGACGATTTGTTCGCGTCCGCCGATCTGTACGCCGGCAGTACCTCCGGTGTCGGCGTGCTGCGGCTACAGGCGCGCGGCGAGGCGCGTCGCGTCACCACGAGCGACAATTGGGACGGCATTCTCACGAGCGCGCGACTGTCTCACGTCCTCCAATTCTCGGCAAGCCATCAGAATCAATTTCGGCTCGAGTGGAGCGGCACCTACCGGCAGCGAACGCCAATCCAACTGTTGTTCGGCATCATCGACGGCGGAGTGCGGGGATTCGAGGATTCACCGCTCGCGGGCGGCCAGCGGCTCGTCGGTCACGTTGACGAGCGGTTCCTCATGGGGCGGCCGTTCAACCTTGCGGACGTTGGCATCGCTGCGTTCGCAGATGCGGGACGTCAGTGGGCCGGAGACGTGCCCTTCGGCGTGACGACCTCGATCAAGGGTTCCCTTGGTTTTGGACTGCTCGCCGCACTGCCGCCGAGATCGGGCCGTTTGTGGAGGGCGGATGTCGCGCTGCCGCTGGGCTCCGGCGCGAATTCGCGTTGGACGGTGTCGATCACGAACGCCGACCGGGTGGGCTTCGTCTACAGGGAACCAGGAGACGTGGCGGATGCACGCGAGCCGACGGTGCCACGGTCGGTGTTTGCATGGCCGTGAGGCGGAGCGTCGCCTCGTCAGGACTCCGCCGCCCGTTTTCGCATCATGCGGGAAATGGGTATCAAGAGCACGAGTAGCACGGCGGCGGCAACGAACAAGGAGACCGCAGTCCGCTGAAAGAGGGCGGGCATCTCGTTCAGCTTTTCGGGATCCACGTTACCACCGATGAGTCCCGCGATGAGGTTGCCGAGCGAGATGGAGGTGAACCAGACGCCCATCATCTGCCCGACGATGCGGCGCGGCGCCAGCGTCGTCATGGCACTCAGGCCAACAGGGCTCAGCGCAAGCTCGCCCCAGACCTGAAGCAGGTAGCTGCCTATGAGCCACCACATGGCAACACGCGCTCCTGTGCCGCCGGCGATCACGTGGTTGGCTGCCGCGACCATGAGCAGGAAGCCGACGCCGGCGGCAGCGAGACCGAAGGTGAACTTTGCGGGGCTCGACGGGTTGGCGTTTCGTTTTCCGAGCACGGTCCAAACCGCGGCGAACACGGGCGCAAAGACGATGACGAAGAACGGTGGCACCGACTGGAGCATGCTGGTCGGCACTTCGTGCCCCATGACGTGACGGTCGGTGAAGTCGCGGGCAAAGAGGTTCAGCGACGTCGGCGCCTGCTCGTAGGCAGACCAGAAGATCACTGAAAAAACGAAGAGCACGACGATGACGACCATGCCCTTCTTCTCGTTCGTCGTGAGTCCCGCAAACAGAAAGAGATAGATGAAGTAGAGCACGGCCGCGGTGAGGATGACATCCCGAACTTTCGTGGCGAGCGCCACCGGATTCACCGTGTACACGCCAAGCATTCCGAGCAGTACCACGACGGCGACGACAGCGCCCAGCGCAAGGGCGACGGTGCGCGCGCGCTTCTGGTCGCTCGCCGAGCCCGAGGCGGCGCTGCCGAGGGGGCCGAGTGTCGTGCCCGCGCGGATGCGGAACGTGATCAGCCCGATGAGCATCCCCAACCCGGCAGCGCCAAAGCCGAGATGCCAACCGACACGCTCGCCGAGCGGCCCACTGAAAAACGGCGCGATGAACGCGCCGAGGTTGATGCCCATGTAGAAGATCGAGAAGCCTGCGTCGCGCCGCGCGCCCCGATCGGTGTAGAGATCGCCGACGAGGGCGGAGATGTTCGGCTTGAGCAGTCCGGTTCCGATGATGATGAGAATCAGACCGAGGAAGAACATCTTCGATGAAAGGACCGCGGAGAGCGCGATGCTCAGGTGACCGAGTGCGATGAACACGCCGCCGTACCAGATGGCGCGCTGCAAACCGAGCCAGCGGTCGGCGATCCAGCCACCGGGGAGCGAGGAGAGGTATACGGACGCAGCGTAGATGCCTGTGATGGCCGACGCCGTTTCACGCGTGAGGCCGAGCCCTCCGCTCATCAGCGCAGCCGTCATGAAGAGCACGAGCAGCGGACGGATCCCGTAATACGAGAACCGCTCCCACATCTCCATGAAGAAGAGGGTCGCGAGTCCGCGCGGATGCCCGAAGAACGCGCGATCGTCCGTAATGCCCTGCAAGCCGGAAGGCGCTTCGTCGTGTGTCAGCGTTGCGGCCTGCGGCTGTGAAAAGACGTCCTTGTTCGCCATGTCGGGTTCAGTAGGTGGCTGCGGCGAGGCTCGGGGGCACGAACAGTTCCGGTGGCTTTGTCCCACCAGCCGACTTCTGTTGCTCCCAGCTCACGGTGGTCGGCGTCTGCTTGATGCACGCCGCAAAATGTCCCGGCGCCTTCTCTTCCAGAGGCGGTACAATGCCCGCGCACGCCGCATCGCGCGCCGGATGCTGGCAGCGTGGATGGAACACGCAGCCAGAGGGAGGATTGGCTGGCGAGGGTACGTCGCCGGCGAGCAGGATGCGCGAGTGCTTGAGGCCGGGCTCGGGTGCCGGCACGGCAGAGAGCAGCGCCTGCGTGTACGGCATGAGCGGTACGCTGAACACGCGCTGCACGGGCGCCATCTCGACGATGTGGCCGAGATACATCACGGCGACACGATCGGCGATATGCTCGACGACCGAGAGATCGTGCGCGATGAAGAGGTACGAGAGGCCGCGATCGCGCTGGAGATCCTGAAGGAGATTGACGACCTGCGCCTGCACGCTCACGTCGAGCGCGCTCACGGGCTCGTCGCACACGATGAAGCTGGGCTCGACGGAAAGCGCGCGCGCGATGCCGACGCGCTGCCGCTGCCCGCCTGAAAACTCGTGGGGATAGCGCGACGCGTACTCGGATCGAAGACCGACTTCCTCGAGAAGCTGTCGAACGCGTGCGTCCGCCGCGGCGCCCTCGGCAATGTGATGGATGATGAGTCCTTCGCGAACGATCGACCCGATGCTCATCCGTGGGTTGAGCGACGAAAAAGGATCCTGAAAGACGATCTGCATGCGACGTCGCAGCTTGCGCATGCGCGCGCCATCGAGCGCGAGGACGTCCTCGCCGTCGAAGGTCACGGAGCCCGACGTCGGCTCGATGAGACGCAGAATGGCGCGGCCGGTCGTGGACTTGCCGCATCCGGATTCGCCGACGAGCGCGAGCGTCTCCGCCGCACCGACGTGGAAGGACACACCGTCCACCGCGCGTACGTGACCAGTCACTCGACCGAACACGCCGCGTTTGATGGGGAAGTACCTCCTCAGATCGCGAACGGCGAGCAGCGGTGTCGTCATGCCGCGCTCGCTCCGCGCTCCGCGGCCAGCGGAGGGTGAGGATGCGCCCGACGCTCGGGCTCCTCGGCGAGATGACAGCGCGAGACATGTGCAACGTCGATCTGATAGAGCGGCGGATGTTCGCGCTCGCAACGGTCCCAGGCGTACTGGCAGCGATCCCGAAAGCGACAGCCGACTGGCCACGCCGTTGGCGGAGGCACCGTACCTGGAATGGTGGCGAGCCGCTCGGCATGACGCCCAATTCGCGGCATCGCGCCGAGCAGGCCTTCGGTGTACGGATGATGGGCCGCGGAGAAGAGGCCGGTGGTGATCGTCTCCTCCACGACTTCACCGGCGTACATCACGATGACACGCGTGCAGTGTTCCGCCACGACGCCGAGGTCGTGCGTGATGAGCAGGACGGAAGTCCCCAGACGGCGCGTGAGGTCCGCGAGCAGCTCGAGAATCTGCGCCTGAATGGTGACGTCGAGCGCCGTGGTCGGTTCGTCGGCGATCACGAGGGCCGGGTTCATCACGAGCGCCATCGCGATCACGACCCGCTGCCGCATGCCGCCCGAGAGCTGGTGCGGATATTCGTTCGCGCGCTGCTCGGGGGCAGGAATCCCGACGAGTTTGAGCATCTCCACCGCCTTGGCGGCGGCGTCCCTCTTCGACATGCCGGCGTGGATGCGCGCGACCTCCGCGATCTGATCGCCGACCGTGAAAACGGGATTGAGCGCCGTCATCGGCTCCTGAAACACCATGGAGATGCGATTGCCGCGCACGCGCTGCACTTCTCGCTCGGTCATCTCGAGGAGGTTCTTGTCCTCGAAGCGGATGGCGCTTCCTGCCTCAATGCGGCCCGGCGGCAGAATGAGCCGCAAAATGGAAAGCGCGGTAACGCTCTTGCCGCATCCCGACTCGCCCACGACACCGACGGTCTCGCCAGCGTCGACGCGCAGTGACACGCCATCTACGGCGCGCGCGACGCCCGCATCGGTGTAGAAATACGTGCGAAGACTCTCAATCTCGAGCAGCGGAGCCGTCATGTCGCCTTGATGGGTGTGTCGTCGTCCGGCGCGGCCTGAAGCTGCCGTGGGTCGAGCGCGTCCCGCAAGGCATCGCCTAGGGCGTTGCACGCGAACACGGTGACGAGGATCGCGAGACCCGGAAAGAGCGTGAGCCACCAGAGATCGCTCACGCGCTCGGAGCCGTCCTGGATGATGCTGCCCCAGCTCGCGGTCGGCGGCCGGACGCCAATGCCCAGATATGAAAGCCCCGCCTCGAGAAGAATCACGTTTCCGACGGCGAGCGCGGCCGCAATGATCGCTGGCCCGACGACGTTGGGCAGCACGTGCTGGCCGAGCACGCGCCACGCGGGTACACCGAGCGCACGCGCCGCGACGACGAAGTCCGCATCGCGCATTGCGAGCGTCTCGGCGCGCACCAGACGACTGACGGTGAACCAACCGACGCTGGCGATGAGCAGCGTGAGGGCGGATGTGCTCACCTCGCCCCAGAGCGCGATCACGACGATGAGCAGAAGAAGGGTTGGAATCGAAAACGCGGCGTCCACGAGGCGCATGAGCACGGCATCAATCGCGCCGCCAAGGTATCCCGCCACGGCGCCGATGAGCGTGCCGAATGACATGGCCAGCGCGACGGCGGTGAATGAAATCAGCAGTGAAATTCGTGCTCCATACAGGAGACGCGACAGCACGTCGCGACTGAATGGATCAGTGCCGAGCGGATGCGACCACGATGGTGCCTGACTCTGCAAGCGCGAGATGTCGAGCTGGGCGTTCGGATCAAATGGGGAGAGAATCGGCGCGAGGAGCGCGCATGTGGCGATGGTCAGCAATACACCGAGCGCAAAGGTCGCCCGGCGGTCGCGTCGGAGTCGCGAACGGATACCAGCAACGTCGGGCAGTGGCGGGACAACAGGCGGCACGTCAGCTCAACCGCACGCGTGGATCCGCCGCAGCGACCGCGAGATCTGTTAGCACGGTGGCGATCACCACCATGACGCTCATCACCAGCACGCCCGCTGTGACGAGATGATAATCGCGCGCCGCGATCGCATTCACCGTCACCAGCCCCATGCCCGGCCACGAGAACACTTTCTCGATGAACACCGTGCCCGCGGCAAAGGCGGGGAGCGACAGACCGAAGAGCGTGATCACGGGCAACAAGGCATTGCGTAGCGCGTGTCGCCGGACGGCCGAGCGCCAGCTCACGCCCTTTGCGAGCGCGGTTCGCATCCAGGCGCTCGGCAAGACGGACAGCAACGCGCCTCGTTGATACCGGGCGACAGAGGCGGCCGTGAGGAGCGTCAGCGTGATCACGGGAAGGACGAGATGCCGCAGGCGGTCTACGAGCTGCTCACGCGGCGACATGTAGTCATACAGCACCGGATCGGTGAGGCCGCCCGGAGGAAAAAGGCGCACGCGATAGGAGAAGAGCAGGAGAGCGACGAGGGCGAGCCAGAAGTCCGGCACCGAGTACAGTGCCAGTAACACGCGCCCGAGCCATCGGTCTCGCGCGGAACGTGGGCGTTCGGCCTGAAGGACGCCGACCGTGATGCCGAGTGCGAAGCTGAGAAGAAGCGCGGGCAGTGCAAGCACCAACGTTCTGGGCAGCGCGTCCCTCAGCACGTCGCTGACGGGCTGTCGCCGCGAGAAGCTATAGCCCAGTCGCCCGCGCGCGGCGTTAGCGACCCACTTTACGTACTGCTCGGCGATGGGGCGATCCAGCCCGAACTCGGCGCGCCATTGATTCCTCACGGTCTCGCTTACGCGCGATCCGCTCAGCGCCGCGGCGATGGGATCGCCGGGCGCGAGGTGGATCAATGCAAAGGAGAGCGTCGTCACGAACAGGACGACGCCGGCTGCCTGGAGAAGACGTCGCGCGAGATATCGGCGCACCGATCAGCGCGCTTGCCTCAACCCGATCTTGTCCCGCGGACTCCGCATGCCCGATGGAATCCACCATTCACCCAAGCCGGAGAGATACTGGTCGGCACGAAGCTTAGCGGTGCGAATTCTCTTGTGAATTCCGGCCAGCGTGGGAACCTCGTACAGCCAGATGGCCGGCGCGTCCTCGATGATGGTCTCGAACGCGCGTCGTGCATACGCACGCGTGCGCGCCGGATCGAACGACGTCGTGGCGCTGTCGAGTAGCGCATCGACGGTGGGATTGGAGTACGAGTAATGGTTCTGTCCATCCTTTCCGATGCCGGAAGTGGCCCAGATCTGCTTGAAGCCCGAGACACTCGGATCGGGATTGAAGCTGGCCATCTCCGTGTCGAAGGCGTGCGTCGTCAACTTCTGCATGTAGCCGGGGAAGTCGACTTCGTCGATCTTCGCGTCGGCGCCGATGCGGCGAAACGCATCCTGCAAGAGCACGGCGTAGGCACGGCGTGCGGCACTGGAATTTGGCGTCGTGATGGAGAATGCCAATCGGCGTCCGCCCTTCGAGCGGATTCCATCGGAGCCCACTGTCCAACCGGCGGAGTCGAGGAGCGCCTTCGCCTTGGCGGTGTCATACCGAATCTGTGGAAGCGTCGTATCCGCCACGGGGAGTGCGTGGGGAAATGGGCCGTACGCGATGGACGCCATGGTGTCGAAGACGTTTCGAAGCATGGCGCGCCGGTCCACCGCCATCGTCAACGCGCGACGCACCGCGCGATCGCCGAAGATCGGATGTGGCTTGCCGGGCGCCGACGGGTCCACCGCGTTCATCGCCAGATAATTGAAAGCGAGACTCGGGAAACGTTGCACCCGGCGCGCGGTGTCACCGGCCAATTGCTTAACGTGCTCAGGGCGGAGGTACTCGAAGATGTCCGCGTCTCCAGAAAGGAACCGCGTCACCGCCCCGTTGAAGTCGGGTGCCACAGTGAAGACCACGCGATCGAGCTTCGGGCGTCCCCGATAGTTCGCTGTGTCGGCGAGGAGCTCGATGCGAGAGCCGGCGTCCCAGCGCGCGAGCTTGAATCGCCCGGAGCCGATACCACGGCGCGCAACCTCCGCTGTCTTGAGCTGGCCCGCGGGCGTGTTGGACAACACATGCTCCGGCACGATGAGCACCTGATAGGTCAGATCGTAGAACTGCTCCGGCAGGTGACGCTTGAACCACGCCACGGCCGTGAGCGAATCGCGCACGGAGACGGAATCGATGTTCGTGAGCAGCGGCGCGGCGGGCGACCCGAGCGCGGGATCGCGGACGAGGTTGAAGCTGTAGCGGACATCCGCGGCGCGCACCGGTTGGCCATCGTGCCATTTCGCGTGCGGATTGATATGAAACACAATGGACAGCGAATCGGGTGCCCACTCCCACCGCTCTGCCAGCTGCGGTGTGAATCCATTGTCCCCGACGGTGTTGAGGTCCTGGCCGATGTCGGCGAGACGGTCGTAAACGAGGTCGGTGATCTCGCGGTCGAGCTGACCGGCAACGAGCGGCGGAAGAACTGTCCCTGCGTCCGTCGCCGAAGCGACGACGATGGTTCCCCCAATGTCCGCCGGCCCGGCGCTCGTGCCGGATTGATCGGACCCGGTGCAGGCCGCCACCGCGAGTGAGGTGATGAGGAGGCCGATCTGACGAAATCGCGCTGAACGGACCATTGGGCGGCGTCTCTGAAGGTGAGGGCGGGTCAACGATGAACGGCTACCGTAGCCTGGTCAAGCGGAGCGGGGGATCGATCGCGTCACCGTCTCCATGTCCAGGAGGGGTCGGCGTAGTGCGCAACGAGCGCATCCACGCGGGGTCCGTCGTCCTCGAAGCCTTCCAGAGGCGAGATCTCGTCGCCCTTCGCTCGCACCGCCTCGACGAGCGCGTCAGCGACCTCTGCGGCCGTCGGTGCGCGGCCGAGGATGTCGCGAAGCGTGGCGGGGGCGGGTACCGGCGCTGGAGGTTCGTGCATCAGACTGGGGATGAGCGACTGATCGTCCTCGACGAGCATCGAGCCATGTTGCAGAGCGGTGCCGGCGTCACGCCACTGCGCGCTGCCGACCAGCTTCCTTCCGTCAACCACCAGCTCGCCCTTGGCCGGCTCGGCGAAGCAGGGACGCGGGCTCGGTGTTGCGGCCCGTTGTGAGGGCGCCGCGTTGGACACCCGCACTCCCAGCAGAGACAGCGCGGTTACAAGGAGGTCGTTGACGCGCCGATACATGGCCACGAGGCCTTCGCCAGTTGTGACGGGAGCCGCGACGGCGTAGGTAACCTCGCGATGATGAAGAAGGGCGCGTCCCCCCGTCGGACGGCGAACCACCTCGATTCCGCGTCGCTCGACGGCGGCGAGATCGTACACGCCTCGCGCCCGCTGGTTGACTCCGAGTGAAAGTACGGGGCGGCTCCACTCGTACACGCGCAGCACGGTGTGGCCGGTGAGACGCGCGTGCTCCATGAGCGCGTGGTCCACCGCCATGTTGTGGGCGCCCCATAGGGGCGGCGAGCGCAGCAAACGCCAGTGCACGAGTCCGGTGACTATAATGAAAGGCGTCCGCTCGCCTTGACCTGGAACATAACTTTGGTGCGAGCGGATTCGATTTCCACAAAGACTCAATGACCACGACCGTACGCACCGCGCCGCTTGCCGGCGCTGATCCCTTCGTTCCGCGCCATGTCGGTCCCAACGAGACCGAAGTCGCCGAGATGCTGGAACGCCTTGGCTACAGGTCACTCGACGATCTGATCGACGCAACCATTCCTGCCGCCATCCGCCTGCGGCGGCCCCTTGCCATTCATTCGGGGCGCAGCGAGCACGAAGCGCTGGAGACGCTGCGCGGCATTGCGCGCAAGAATCGAATCTTCCGGTCGTACCTGGGCTACGGGTATCACGACACGCTGACGCCGCCGGTCATTCAGCGAAATGTGCTCGAGAGTCCGGGCTGGTATACGGCCTACACGCCCTATCAAGCCGAAATCGCGCAAGGCCGCCTGGAGGCACTGCTCAACTTCCAGACGATGGTCATGGACCTCACAGGTCTGGAGATCGCGAATGCGTCGCTGCTGGACGAGAGCACGGCGGCCGCGGAGGCGATGTTTCTCGCGTACCAGGTGAAAGGCTCTGACAGTCGCAACGTGTTCTTCGTGGACGCGCGGTGTCATCCGCAGACCATCGACGTGGTGAAGACGCGGGCTCATGCCCGTGGAATTGACGTGACCACTGGGGACGCGACGTCCGCAACGTTTGGCGACACGACCTTCGGCGTGCTGCTCCAGTACCCCACGACGGACGGCGCCGTCGTCGACTACAGGGATGTCAGCACCTCCGCCCACGACGCGGGTGCACTCGTTGTCGCTGCCGCGGACCTCATGAGCCTCGTGCTCATCGCGCCGCCAGGTGAGTGGGGCGCCGACGTATGCGTCGGCAACACGCAGCGTTTCGGCGTACCCCTCGGCTACGGTGGGCCGCATGCGGCGTTCTTCGCCACGAAGGACGAGTTCAAGCGCATGCTGCCCGGCCGGATCATCGGTGTCAGCCGCGATTCGCACGGCCGCCCGGCGCTGCGCATGGCGCTGCAAACGCGCGAGCAGCACATCCGCCGAGAGAAGGCGACGTCGAACGTCTGCACTGCCCAGGTGCTCCTCGCCGTAATCGCGAGCATGTACGCCGTATGGCACGGCCCGGTCGGGCTCACCACCATCGCGCGACGCATCCACCGCAGAGCCGCGACGCTTGCCGCGGGTCTCGAGCAGCTTGGGCACGGCATCTCGAGCGACGTGTATTTCGATACGCTTTGCGTAGAGCTCGGCGGCACGCTCACGGCCAATCTCGTCATCGGCGCCGCTGCGAAGGCAGGGATCAACCTTCGGCACGCGGGCGAGCGCAGCGTGATCGTCGCGCTCGACGAAACCGTCACCGACGACGATGTGCAGGCGCTCCTCAGCGTGTTTGCCGCTGGACAGCCGGCCCCGGAGACGACTGGCCTGACCGACGATCTCGACGACCGGTTCGACGAACGCTTCGCGCGGACGAGCTCGTTCCTCGCGCATCCCGTGTTCAACACGCATCACTCCGAGACGGAGATGCTGCGCTATCTGCGCACGCTCGAGTCGCGCGACCTGTCGCTGACGCACTCGATGATTCCGCTGGGAAGCTGCACGATGAAGCTGAACGCGACCGCCGAGATGATCCCGGTGACGTGGCCCGAGTTCGGACGAATTCATCCGTTCGCGCCGGTGGAGCAGACGCAGGGATATCAGGAGCTGTTCGCCAACCTCGAGTCCGCGCTGGCCGAAATTACGGGCTTCGCCGCGGTGTCGCTGCAGCCGAACGCCGGGTCGCAGGGTGAGTACGCCGGTTTGCTGACGATCAGCGCCTACCATCAGGCTCGCGGCGAGAGCAACAGGATCGTCTGTCTCATTCCGCAATCGGCGCACGGCACCAACCCCGCGAGCGCCGCGATGGCGGGCATGCAGGTGGTGGTGACGAAGACGGACGCCAAGGGGAACATCGACGTCGCCGACCTGCGTGCAAAGGCCGAGCAGCACAAGGATCGGCTTGCCGCGCTGATGGTGACGTATCCCAGCACGCACGGTGTGTTCGAGGAGTCCATTCGCGAGATCTGCGACATCGTGCACGAGCACGGAGGGCAGGTCTACATGGACGGCGCGAACATGAACGCCATGGTGGGACTCTGCCGGCCGGGCGACATCGGCGCGGACGTGTGTCACCTGAATCTCCACAAGACGTTCTGCATTCCGCACGGCGGCGGCGGTCCTGGCATGGGTCCGATCGGCGTCGCGAAGCAGCTCGCACCGTTTCTGCCGGGCAATCCCGTCGTGCGCACCGGCGGGTCACAGGCCACGGGCGCCGTCAGCGCGGCGCCCTGGGGCAGCGCGAGCATTCTGCCCATCTCCATGATGTACATCGACATGATGGGCGGCGAGGGGCTCACGTACGCCACCAAGATTGCGATTCTGAGCGCCAACTACGTCGCCGCGCGTCTCGAGGAGCATTACCCGGTGCTCTACAAGGGCGCCAACGGGCGGATCGCGCATGAATGCATCGTGGATCCTCGGGCGCTCAAGGCGAGCGCAGGCATCGAGGTCGAGGACATCACCAAGCGGCTGATGGACTACGGCTTTCATGCGCCGACGGTGAGCTTCCCGGTGGCGGGCACGCTGATGATCGAGCCGACGGAGAGCGAACCCAAGGCGGAGCTGGACCGTTTCTGCGACGCGCTGATTGCCATCCGCGAGGAGGTCCGCGCCATCGAGAAGGGGACGATGGACCGCGAGGACAATCCGCTGAAGCACGCGCCGCACACGATGCACGCAGTGGTGAGCGACGCGTGGGCACACGCCTACTCGCGTGAGCTCGCCGCTTTTCCCACCGAGGATACGCGCCAGCGCAAGTTCTGGCCGTCGGTTGGGCGCGTGGAGTCAGCGTATGGCGACCGGCACCTGGTATGCTCGTGTCTGCCGACGGATGCGTATGTAGAACAGTAGTCCTACAGGCCTACTGTCCTACCTTCTTGCTGTACGCCGCTGCATCCAGGAGCGACGCTCTCTCGGCCTCATTACTTAACTTCACTTTCACCATCCAGCCGTCTCCGTACGGGCTGCTGTTCACGAGCGCGGGCTCGGCGTCCAGGCGGGCGTTGATCTCCACGATCTCGCCGCTCACGGGCGCATAGAGCTCGGAGACGGCCTTCACTGCCTCGATGGTGCCGAAAACATCGTGCTTGGAGAAGGTTGCGCCCACCTTGGGGAGCTCGACGAACACGACGTCGCCCAGCTCACCCTGCGCGTAGTCCGTGATGCCGATATACACCAGACCCGCCTCGGCGGCGGGCTTCAAGTATTCGTGATCTTCGGTATAGAGCAGGTCCTGCGGAATCTCTGACACGCGTACGCTCCGGCGGATGATGTGCAGCGCGGAGTCTATCCGCGCATCGATACGTGGGCAAGCGGATCGTCGCTCACGGATTCACGCTCACCAGCCTCGGCGCGCAACGCACTCCATACGTCCGAGACGCGGGCGTCCAATTTCGCCAGCGAGCCGTCGTTGTCGATGATGTGATCCGCGCGGGCGCGCTTGAGCTCCGCCGGCATCTGCGCGACGATCATGTCCATCGCTTCGGTTTCGCGCAGGCCGCGCTCACGCACCAGGCGATCCAGCCGCGTTGGACGCGGTGCGTCGACGAGGACGATCCGGTCGAACGCGTCCGTCATGCGTCCCTCGAAGAGGAGGGGAATGTCGCACACCACGAGGCGATCGCCGCGCTGGCGCGCGGCATCGATGAGGGCGGTCCGCATCCGCTCGACCTCCGGATGCACGATGGCATTCAACTGCTCCAGCTCCGCCGGATCGCCGAACACGATGCGGCGGAGCGCGGCACGGTCGATCCCGCTGCCGTCGGGGGACAGGATGGACGTCCCCCAGCGTTCCGCGATGGCGCGGTACGCGGCCGTGCCCGGTTCCACCGCCCGCCGCGCCAGAACGTCGGCGTCGATGATCGTGGCGCCATGCTCGCTCAGGAATTGCGCGACCGTGGACTTGCCGCTGCCGATGTTGCCCGTGAGCCCGACGAGGAGCATAGTCCCGACGAAGAGGGGTCGTGTGCCGGCAAGGTAGGGCGGGTGGCCGGGGGCGGCAAGCAGCAGACTCGTGTGTAAACACTTGTCTCGGCTGCGACTAACTGTCCGGATCCACACGGGCCATGGAGCGCGCCGGTGTCGGGCGTTCCAACAGCAATCCGACCTCGCGCGCCTCGCGCTTTGCGCCAAGCTCCGTAAAAATGGTGAGTGCGCGTTGGAGCATCTTGATGCCGCCCGCGCGGTCGCCGCGAAGTCCACGGATCACGCCGAGGTCGCGCGCGGCCTCCGCCTCGAGCAGGCGAGCGCCCGCGCGCATGGCGATCTGCAGCGCCTCGAGCGCGTACGGCTCCGCGGCACTATGATCTCCGCCGCGCCCGAGCGCATGCGAGCGCCACCGGAGCGCTTCTCCGCGTCCGACCTCGTCGCCGACGACGGCGTAGATCTGCAGCGCGCGGTCACAGTGATCGACCGCCTCGGCAAGCTCGCCGCGCTCGACCAGCACCTCGGACCGATTCACGAGCGCCTTGGCGATCATCTCCTTATTGCCGAGCTCCGTCGCGATCTCGAGTGCGGCCAGGAAGGAACGATCTGCGTCGTTCCACCGTTGAAGATCCGCCTCGACCATGCCCTGATTGTGCAAGGCGAGCATCGCACTCTCGGAGTCACCGCTTTCCGAGAACAGCTCGTAGGCGCGCTTGTAGTGCTCCCGTGCCGTTTCGAAGTTGCTCTCGATATTCTCGATGACGCCAAGGTTGAGAATCACCTTGCCGCGCATCGCGGGATCGCTCGTGCGCGCCTGCGCCGCCGCGTACGCACGGCGCGCTGCCGCGTAGTCACCGCGGGCATAATGCACCGCGCCGACGCCGTTATCTGTTCGCGCCACGAGCTCGATGTCGCCGAGACGTTCGGCGAGCGCGCGGGCGTCCTCGAACGATTTGAGTGCCGCGTCGAAGCGGCCCTGCCGCCATTTTACGCGACCGAGGCAAAAATACGCCTGTACGGCGAGGCGCTCGTCCGGCACGGCGGCGACGGCAACATATGCCGCCACCGCCGCGATGTAGTCGCCCGCGTTTTCTGCGCGCTGTCCCGCCGCAAGTTGCTCGGGACCTAGCACGGCGGCCTGAAGTCGCTCGCCTTCACGCTCGAGTCAGAATGCGATTGCGTAGCCGGAGAAGTGATCGATCGGCGATGCGACCGTGTGCCAGTGGGGATCGTACACCGCATCGATGGTGTCGAGGATCTGGCCCGTCGGACTCAGGTAGACGATGGCCGGTGCGCTCGGATTGCTGAGTGTGCAATTCGTGGTGCCAAGGCTCAACCCAGCCGGCTTCGCGAATTGCAGTCCATGCGGTTGGAGCTCGACGCGCGACGTCGTGGTATCCAGAACGGTGGCGCTGATGGTGACCGTGTCGTGCAGCGCGCCGCCCGGGATGATGAGCATCGACCCACCGAACGTGAGCGTGCCGCCTTGCGGACCGAAGACGGCCTTATAGGTGGCCACGCGTCTGCCAATGCACGACGCGATCTTGTAGTTCTCTCCGTTATTGGAGTTGTTGTTGGCCCCTGACGCCGCGGACTTCTGGCTTGCGTCCTTCGCCGAGACGTTGTCGGAGGCAGGCTCGGTTGGCGTGAGCGCACCGCGTGAGGTATCGGGCGCGGCGCATGCGGCCACCGCACCGACGGCGAGCGCAAACGGCAGGCGGCGAAGAAACGGCGTGGCGAAAGACATGATCTATATCCGGTTGGTGTAAGAGTCGTTCATTGGGTGTTGAATCGACGGACATGACGTCGCGCGTCATATCGCGAGCGCGGGCGTTCTCGCCGGCGATCTCGACCGAGGTTCCGCGGCGCTGGTGACCCGCGAATGCACCTGGCGGAGCAGTGCGCGGACGACGTACGAAGCTCCTCCCCGCGCGCGGATCTGCCGCGGTGTTGCGTGCAGGTAGCGTTGACACGCGTTGCGAAATGCCGAGCCTGACGGGAAGTCGAGCGTGCTCGCAACGCGGTCGGCGCTGCGATGGCGATCCTCGAGCATGTGTGCGGCGACGATGAGCCGTCCCCACGTGATGAGGCGTTGCGGGGCGGGAAAGCCCTCGGCCTCGAGCCGTTGGGTGACACCGCGCCTCGGTTGTGCGAGCAGCCGCGCGAGCCCTTGGGGGGAGAGCCGCTCGTGCGCGCGCGTGACGACGAGCAGCATCGCATCGGCGACGAGCGGGTCGATTCCGTCGAGAGATCGACGGACGAGCCCGCCGAGGCTCCTTGATTCGGCTCCCTCGATGAGGGCCAGCAGCGGCCGTGGCGCGTCGTCGCGCCCCACGATGACGAGCCCGTCGACGCCTGCGCGACCCGCATCGAACAGGTCGTGTGTCCGGTCGATCGTCGCTGTGACGTACGCGACAATCGTGAGTCGCGGGAGGCGCTGTTTGAGCTGTCGCACACCCTCGAAATCCGGACTCTGGTTCCAGTAGAAGTCAACGACGGCGACGCGGACCGGCTCCCGGTCGCAGACACGTACGAACCCGGGCCAGTCCGCGCACTCGATCACCTCGTGCCGATCGCGTATGGCGGAGCGAAGCCGCTGAATCTGCGCGGAGTGCGGCAGCAGCGTGGCGATGACTCCCATGCACACTCGTTGTGCGAGGCGGCTGGAACAGGTGCGAAACGCACGCTACGCCTTTGGCTGCATCACTGGCAAGGAGGACATGAGCACAACGTGACGTTCATGTCGTGGAATGTGATAGTCCCTCGTCCCCGCGGCCCTAGGCTCATTCGAGAAGAGGAACCGCCTCACACCGTAGTCTCGACTAGGAGGAGCTTTGCTGCGGCTCCAAAGGGCCGGACTCGAGCGCCCGCCGGGCTTCACGATGATCGAAATGCTGGTCGTGCTGGTGCTGGTTTCGGCAATCATGATGATAGCGTTGCGACCGTTGAATCGCTCCAGGCTGGCAACCAACGCACGCTCGGCTCGCGTCGAGGCCTCGCAGGGGTTGGCGCTCGCGCGTACCGCGGCCGTTGCGCGCAACTGCCGCTCCGTCTTTCATCTGACGCGAGGGACCGTTGCCCCCATGTGGGTGACGTCATGCAAGGCCTCGACGATCGGCGCGGCCGGCACCACGGTCGATACGTTGGGACGCATCGACTCCCTGAGCGTGCGCTTTGGCGTCTCCGTTTCCGGGACGACCGACTCGGTCATCTTTGATTCCCGCGGGCTGAGTCAGGGCTACACCAGCGCCGCGTTCGGATTCCAGAGCGCCACCGGCGTGCGCGACACGCTGACGATCACCGCGGTGGGGCGTGTGGTCCAATGACGCGCGCGCGCACCGGTTTCACGATCGTCGAACTGCTCGTGGCGATCATGGTCCTCACCATCGGCCTCCTGGCCATGCTCGGCAGCTCGGCTTTCGATACGCGTTCCCTCATGCGAGAACGCAACATCGACCTTGCCGCGATCTTCGCGCTGCGTCGACTCGAGGCACTTCGCGTGGACGCGTGCCGCCGGCACGTCGACAGCTCCGAGGTCCTGATAAAAGGCGCCGATACGCTCGCGACCAATACCTGGACCTTCACAGCCGCACCGGGCGGAACTGGCTATCGCGTGTCGTTGACGAGCTGGTACCTCAAGGCGCCGACCATGAACAGCGGCAACGCCGCGGCGCGTCGTGCCTCGAACCATCGCACCGATACGTACGAGGCAGGGATTTCATGCGCGTTGTGAGCAGAACCGGATCGCGGCGCCGCGGTGTGACGTTGGCGGAGCTCATCGTCGCACTGACGATGTTCGCGATCATCTTTGCCGCGATCATCAAGTCGCTCAGCACCGGCCAGCGTGCGTACGACGCGCAGGTCGCGCACACGGATCTCCAACAGAACGTCCGTCTCGCGTCGATCATGGTGCCCGGCGAGCTGCGCGAGCTGGATGCGAGCGACGGCGACATCATCACCATGGACTCGGTGTCCATCAAGATGCGGTCGCTGCGGCAAATGGGCATCATCTGCACCTTGCCGGCCCTCGGCGGCTCGTTGACCGCGGTCACGTTCTCGGCCCGCGACACGCTCATGTCGATGCGCTACTTCGCGGCCGGCGACTCGCTCCTGTTGTACTACGAGGGGAATCCGACGATTCGCACGGATGACAGCTGGATGCCCGCCGCGCTCACCTCGATCGGTGCGAACACCGCCTGCACCGATGGCTCCGGCAAGACCGGCAAGCTGTTCACCGCCGCGCTCAGGCTCGATGCCACCACGGTGCCGGCACAGACCAATACGGCGGGCGTCGTTCCCCTAGGGTCACCGATTCGCGGCTTTCAGGTCATCACGTTCAAGCGCTATTTCGCGTCCGACAGCAACTGGTACGTCGGAATGGATTCCGCCGGCACCACGCTGCCGCTCCTCGGGCCGCTCGCGGACTCGCTCGGCTTCAAGCTCACGTACTACGACTCGCTCTCCAATCGCCTGGCGAACACGGCACAGCGTTCGGTCGCGCGCATCAACATCGCGCTTGCGCTGAAGACCGCGCGCGCCATTCGGAAGGAGACCGGCTCGCCCGCGGCCGATACCACGCGCGTTACGCTCGACGTCGCGCTGCGCAACAACAGGCGTTACTAGGAGGTTTCGTGACTCATCATGCCGACGCAACCCATTCGTTGTCTCCCCGCGCACCGCACACTCGTGCGCCGCGACGGAGGGGAGTCGCGCTCCCGGTCGCGCTGATGGCCATCGTGCTCATGGCGGCCATGGTGGCGGGAGCGTCGTATTTCGCGATGCAGAACGGCCGGCAGGCGGACAACACGCGGCGCGTCGAGAAATCGTTCGCGGTGGCGGAGGCGGCGACGGCGGAATTCGTCCGGACGTGGACCCCGGCCACGTACAATCTCAAAGCCGTCGGCAGCAACACGCCGTTCTCGCAGGCCACGTCGCCACTCGGTGGAGGCACGTATCAGGGGAGTGTCACGAAGTTCACGCAGAAGACCTTCCTTCTCGATCTCACTGCGTGGGATTCGGTCAACACCAAGGCGCGTGGCGGCGGTGCCCGTCAGCGCGTTGGTACGCTCCTGCGGCTGGTGCCCATCAACGTGGACATCCAGTCCGCGCTCACGACGCTTGGTCCGGTGGCCTTTGGCGGCGGTAACGTCTTCATCGAGGGGAACGACGCGCTGCCACCGACGTGGCCGAGCACGCAGTGCCCCCCGCTCGGAGCCAACCTGGCCGGCATCCGTTCGCAGAAGATCGGTGACCTTCCGTCCTCGCAGGGCCAATTTCACGGGGCGCCCGATTCACTCGTTTCGCCGGCACTCGACACGTCGGCGCTGACGCAGTTCGGCACGACGAACTACGTCACGCTTGCCGCGAGCCGCAACGTCAAGATCACCCCTGGCATGTACGCCACGGGTCCGAATCCCAATTCGGCGACAGGGCCCTGCGTGCCCGGCCAGACGAACTGGGGTGACGGGCAGACGCTGACCAACGCCTGCGGCAACTATTACCCGATCGTCTATGACTCGGGCGCCGGAACCACGACCATCAGCAGCGGTCAGGGTCAGGGCATCCTGCTCGTCGATGGCAACTTGACCATCTCCGGTAACTGGACGTTCTGGGGAGTGGTGATCGTGAAGGGCAAGTTGATGACGTCCGGCGCCGCGTCGCCGAAGATCTACGGTGCGGTGCTGGCGGGCGGCATCGACTTCACCAGCACGTCGGGCAGCGGCAGCGCCGTGGTGAACTACTCGTCGTGCTCGGTGAGCCGCTCGCTGGACGCGAACGGCATGGCCACGCCCGTGCGATCACGAGGATTCATTCGGATGCAGTGAACGGTGGACGGTCTGACGCCGCGGTTCGTCAGACCGTCAGCTCCACCTGGTCCTCGTCGCGCCTCGGCACCGTGTGACACGCGCGGCAACGCGCCTCGTAGCTTTCCTGGCCGCCGACCATGATCGTTGGCGAGTCCCAGCGGGCGGGCACTCCTTCGATGAGCCGCTGATTGCGGCTCGCGGGGTTGCCGCATTTCACGCAGATGGCGTGCAGCTTGTCCACCTGCTCCGCGACCGCGAGCAACTGCGGCATCGGCCCGAACGGCTCGCCGCGAAAGTCCGTATCGGCGCCGGCGAGAATCACGCGCCGGCCGCCCGCCGCGAGATCCGTGGCGAGTCGCACGATGCCGGACGGCATGAACTGCGCCTCGTCAATAGCGACGACCTGCGTATCCGGAAGCAGCGCGCGCGCGATCTGCTCCGGTGAATCGACCGGCACGGCTTCCACCGTGCGGCCATCGTGGCTCGACACGTGGTAGAGGCCCGTGTAGCGCTCGTCGAGATGCGACTTGAACACCTGCACGCGCTTGCGGGCGATGAGCGCCCGCCGCACGCGACGAATGAGCTCCTCGCTCTTTCCGCTGAACATCACGCCGCAGATGACTTCGATCCACCCGCCGGCGCCCGCGGGGTACATGTCGCCGATCACGTTTCGTGTCGCGGCCCGCGTGGCCGCCCGGGCCGGTCGTTGCGATCGCGATTCGGGCGCTCGCGGTCATTCCGCCGCGCTCCGCCCTGTGGTGGACCACGCCGTGCGCCACGGTCGGACTTGTCGAATGGGCGAGGAGAGCGCTCGCCACGCGGTGCGCGTGCATCGCGCGGCTGGTCCATGCGAGCCTGCACCTTTCGCCCACGCAGCGCGGCGCCCGTGAGCTTGCCGACGACGAGCTGCGCAGCGGCCTCCGCGACCTCGACGATGGAATGCGTGTCGCGCACCTCGATGCGTCCGACCTGCGAGCCGGGTATGCCCGCCTCCGACGTGATCAGCGCAATGATCTCCTGCGCTCGCGCTCCGTCCCGCTCGCCAACGTTGACGAAGAGTTTCTGCATCGGAGCGGACGGCGTCGTGGCAGCGGCTGGCCTCGAGGGTCTCTGCTGCTCGAGCATCCGAAGTGTCGCGGCCGCGATCTCGATGCCGTCGAACTCGGCCAGCAGCGGCTCGAGTGTCAACAGCTCGCGATGCAGGTCGCCGGAGGACAACGTCTCGCGAATCGCGCCGCGCACCGCTGCATCCTTTCCGCGGGCGCGCTCCGTGGCCTCCAGCAGGGTCAACGGGCTCAGCGTCCCTCCGGACGTCAGGGCGCGCAGGCTTCCGAGTTGCGAGGGCGGCACCAACGCGTAGAGCTTGCGTCCCTTCGTTCCCGCCAGCGCACGGATTTCTTCCTTCGTGGTCGGCAGTTCAAGGAGAATGAGCGGATCCGTGCCCGCCTCCGCCGCCGGATCCGCAAGCGCAACGGCATGCTTCGCGTATCCCAGCGCTCTCCCAACGCGAAGTGCCTCGTCGCGCAGTGCCTGCGACCGCGCAAAGATCTCCGCCCGTGGAAAATCCATGACGTCGAGCACTCTGCGCAGCATTTCCACGCGCGCCGCGGGCGTGGTGGTCACGTACTCCACCGACAGCGAAGCGCCCGGCTCCGCGGGTGTCTCCACGGCGCGTCGCGCGCGACGTGCATATCGCTCAATGAGCGTCTCATAGGCCGCATTGAGCTCGCCAGCCAGCACCACGCGCGCGCCCTCCTTGGGCAGCTCGCTCAACAGATTCTCGAGCGACGCGGCGTCCGGCGTGCCGAGGATGGGATCGAGCCACGCGAACAGCACGGCGCGAACGCCCTGCGGTTTCAGCGCAGAGCTCTGAAGCAGCGACACCAGATCCGCTGGGGCGCCGCTGACCACATGCGCAGGCGCCGAGCGCAACAGCCGCGAGGCTCGCGGACTGGCCGTGGCCGGAAGCACGCTGATGTCGCGGTCGCCGACGAGCGAGACGATGGCGTTGGACGCGGTCGTTGCGCCTTCCCCGTCGCTCGTGAGGACGATGAGCTGCGTTTCCGCGCGCGAGGGATCAATCCGGTCGAGGAGAGCCGCTACGACCGAGGATGCCGTGGACCAATCCATCGGCATCACGTGCACTGCGTTCTGTCCGCGGGTCACACCCGACGGCTCTTTTACGTCCACTTCCACCGGAAACTCCGTGCGTGGGCCGGGCGGCACGCGGCGCGCCCTCGAGTTGTCAACGAGTCCGGAAGTTAGTTGCGGCGCGCGCTGCCGGCCACTCGATCGCTCCGCCCCTGTCTTGCCGTTGCCGGGCGCGGTATTGTTCCCGCGAAACCCGGCATCCCAACGGAGGGGCCGCTCGTGAACGTCGCCGTACAGGTCGAGCCCAATGCGGATGTGCCGCCGTCGGTTGAGTATCGCTGGGATGCCGACACCGACATCCTCATCGCGCGACTCGACGGCGACGGCGCGCATGGCGGCATGTCCGGCTCGGTCGAGCTGGAAGGGAACGACGGCTCGTGGCTCATCCTCGACGTGGCGTCCGGCCGCATTCGGGCTGTGGAGGTGGCGGTCTGGCCAGCCATGCACAAGCGCGCGTCGCTCGCTCCTCCGTCGCCGGTGGAGGACGCACGCGTCGTCATTCCATCGCGCGTGTCGCAGCCCGGTATTGCGTCACTCGAGGTGGACACATCGCTCACCGCCGAATCCGATGACGGCGAGGCCACCATCCACTTCTGGCTTGGCAGCCGCCGGGGCGTGCGGACCGTCCGAATCGCGCGCGACCTGTTGCTCGACGTGGACCCGCAGAGCCGCATCGCCGGCCTGTGGATGCTGAACGTGCCGCCCTTTCCCTCCACCTGATGTCGCCGTGATCACCACCATCGTTCTCATTCGCGCCGAGCCCGCGTCCATTCCCGCGGCGGCGCAGTACATCGCGGAAATCGACGGAGTGACCGACGTCTACTCGGTGAGCGGCGATTGGGATCTCGTCGCGATCGTGCGCGTGCCGGAATACGATCAGATCGCGCGCGTCGTGACGGAGAAGTTTCCCCTCGTGCCCGGGCTGCAGCGGACGCAGACCCTCACGGCGTTTCGCGCCTACTCGAAGAAGGATCTTCAGCAGGCCTGGGACATCGGCGTCGAATAGCGCGCGCCGTGCTTGTCGCCGCCTGAAGCGGCCATTAGGATGCGGGAAGTGACACGAGGTCCGGGGACAGCGCGATGATGAGCGCGGAATCGCTGCGGCGCGAATTGGCGGCGCTCCTTCCCGGGGCGCGGGCGACGTCCGGTGACGCCACGCTGGAGTTGATGTCGTCGGCCATCGATCCGCCCCGCCTCATCGGAGCAGGTGTCGTGGAAGATCCCGCGATGATGGCGCATCGTATCAACGGAGCGCCGACCGGTGGCTTTCGTGCGTTCCTCGACGGCACGCAGAGAAGCCGTACCGTGTCCTACGTCGGCAACGTGCCCATCGTGCACGGTGTCGTTTCGGCGGTCGCGCGTGAGCGGCGCGGCCGGCGCCTGCACACGTGGAGCGTACCACTCGTGGAGGAGCGCATCTATGCTCCGCGGTCACTGCTCGGGAATGCCGCCTGGGACGCCCTGTGCACCCGCTTTCGCGACACACTGGTCGATTGCACGGAGCAGGACGACAGCGCCGCGCATCCGTACGCAATGCGCGATGCCGCCTACCATAAAGTACAGGCTGACCGTGAGGTGCTCGAGCAACGTCTCGCGGAGCGGTGGTGCTCCCTCGAGAACGACGCGCTATTCGTCGATGGCAGCATCAGTGGCTCGGACACCGTAGCGAAATCCGCGTGTGCGGTTGGCGTCGTGAAGAGTCACCGCACCATCTATGCGGCGGCTCGCGATCTATCCGTCGTGCTCGGCCTCCGCGCCGGAGAACGCACGAGCGTGTTTCGGGTGACATCGCAGAAACGCACCACCGTGGCGAGCTGGTATCTCCGCATGCGCGATCCGGCGGAGCACGACCCCATGTGGGGACTCGTGCGTGCGGAGATCGCGTACGCCGACGAACGGCTCGCCGAGCGGCTCGCCGAGCGCGCGAACGAAGTCTCCCGCTGGATTCTCGCCGAGACCTCGCCGCTCGCGCTGCCCGACGGACGGTGGGACACCATGGTCTATGGAATCCGCGATTGTGAGGAATATCTGAGGGCGCTCGCATGATCATGGGCAAACCGACCGCGCTCGGACGCGTCGTGGCCACGGAGCGGCGTCCCAATACGCCGCATGAATTCCATTTCTGGACGTCGCTCGATTCGCCGGTCGGCATCGGCACGATCGTGCGCGTGGAAGGCCGCGACGCCGTGAATGGCGTGGTGCCTCGTGTGTTCGGCATCGTCACCGAGGGCTTCAGCTGGACGGATCTCGCGTCACCCATGCACGACGTCATGGGACACGACGGCAATCCCGCGGACGACCCACCGTTCCAGACCACGCGATCCGAGATCCGGTTATACACGGCGGCGGTGCTGCGCCACATACCCGAAGAGCCGCTTCAGCCCGTGCCCATGGGCACCGTGTATCTCGCGGATGAAACCGACGTGGCCGTCGCGCTGCGTATGGACGGATACCTGAAGGAGGGGTCGCGCACGGGCATTCCGATCGGCGTCTATCGGGCCGGCGGTACGGACTCGGTCATCTATCTCGACGCCGACTTCCTGCTCGGACCCGAAGCGGCGCACATGAACATCAGCGGCGTGTCGGGCCTGGCGACGAAGACGAGCGCGGTCGAGTGGCTCCTGCAATCCATCTTCGCGCATGCGCCGGCGCAGAAGGGGAGTGTGGCGGCCGTCTGCTTCAACGTGAAGGGGCCGGACCTCTGCTTCCTCGATCAACCGGGCGAGATCGACGAAGCCGATCGTCGGCTCTATGAGCAGTGCGGTGTGGCGCCGGAGCCGTTTCAGAACGCGCAGTACTACGCGCCGTACAAGTCGGACGGCGTTTCCCTGAACACGCTGCGCAGCAACGAGCAACTCCTCGAGAATGTCTCGCCGCTGACGTGGGGCTTGCGCGAGGTCCTTCAGTACGCCGAAGTCCTGTTGAACAAGGACGACGTGGACGCGAAGGCCGACGCGCTCATCGACTTCATCAAGGAGAACGTCCTCGACAAGCGCTTCGCCGACCCAATGCTGGAGCGCTCGCACACGGTCGTGTCGTTCGCCGATCTCGACGCGTGGTTCAAGGACGTGCTGCGCAGCCTGGAGCGGAAGGACGACCAGAGCTGGCGCACGCATCACGTGGCGACCATCCGAAAGGTGCGGAATCGCCTCTCGAACATCTCGTTGCGCTGCAAAGGACTCGTCGCCGACGACGGAGCAGCGAGCGACCTCCCGTTCGGGAGCTTTGAGGACCGCACGGTGTATGTGATCGACGTCGCCGGTCTGGAGGAAGACGCGCAGGATCTCGTCTTCGCGCGCGTCGTCACCAAGCTGCGCGAGCACCTGGAGAAGCACGACCTGGGTGTGCAGCAGGTGGTGGTGTTCGTGGACGAGCTGAACAAGTATGCGCCCGGAGACGGCACGGAGACGTATGTCCGCAAGATGCTGCTCGACATCGCCGAACGTGGGCGCTACCTCGGGCTCGTGCTGTTCGGGGCGCAACAGTTCCGCTCACAGGTACACCGGCGCGTCGTCGGCAACTCGGGTACCGCGGTGTACGGCAGGATGGACGGCGACGAGCTGGCGACCCCGGGGTATTCGGTGTTGAGCCCGGCGATCAAGACGAAGCTCGCGACTCTCGAGAAGGGCCAGTTGATGGTGCGGCACCCGCATTTCACACAACCGATCTTCGTTCGCTTTCCGCGGCCGGCGATCATGCGCGGACGCGATGGCGTACGACAGTATCCTCAGGCGCAGTCTCCATCGTTGCACGCCGCGGTGCTCCGCACGCTGAGGGTTCTCGACGCATCGCTCACGCTCGGCTGGTTGCAGGACGTGACCGCCCTCGCCACGGACGACGAGATTCTGCGCGCGCGCAACGATGTCGTGCGCACACGTCCCGGCGACGTTCGCAGGGCCTTCGCGGCGAACTTCCGCGCGACGGTCGCGCCGCGCTCGGCCTCTCGTTCGGAGTCGGTGACGCCGCTGCCGGCCGTGCCCGCCGACGATCCCTACGGATTCTGACGGAACCGTATCGATGCGCTGGACCGCGACGTCTGCGGCTCTTTCGCTGGTGCTGGCCGCGGTGTCGCGCGCACAGGAGCCGGCGACCGTGCTGCTTCGTCTTCACCCGCGGGTCGGAGACACGCTGCACATGGTGCTCGATCAACGGACAGAGGTAAATGCCGTGCCGGTTGCTGGCGCGCCCGCGTCGGCTCGGCCCGTGAGGACCGCCATCGCGATTCATTCGCAGACCATCGTGCGGTCGGTGCTTGGCGCGAGCACGGTGGTGGTCACCATCGTCGACTCCGTGCGACTCTCGAGCAGCGACGCACACGCTGCGGCGCGGGCGGCCGACACGCAGCGCGCCCTCGAGGGGCAGCAGATGGAGCTTCAGCTCGGAGCGGATGGCAGGGTGGAGAGCGCCCGTGACGCGCGAGGTGCCCTCGTGCCACGTCAGGTTGCCGACGCGATGGCGGCGATGCCGGCCGTCTTCCCGCAGAAAGCCGTTCACGTGGGCGAGCAATGGACGCGCGAGCTCGCGCTGCCGGCATCCGGCCCACTCGCGGGCCCCGGAAGCGGCCGCGCGAAAGCGACGTTCCGGCTCGACTCACTCGGTCGAAGGGGTTCGGTCGCATTCGTCTCGATGCGTGGAGACATCCTGCCAGAGAGCGGCGGCGCCGTGGCGTTGAGCGGCTCGATTGCCGGCACCATGCAGCTCGACAGGAACAGGGGCTGGATGACGGAGTCGCGCGTCCTCGTGACCCTCGAGTCGCTCGTCACTCCGCCGTTGGCCTCCGGGCTCGCGCCAATGCGATTTCTCACTCGGGTCACGCAGCACCTCAGCACCATGGACAAGCGCTGAACTGCCGCTAGACTATGCCAGAGGCACCGGTGAACGCGGGGTAACTCCCGTCGTCGCAATTGTTTAGCAGCCCGCAACGCACGTTCACGCTCTCGCCCACAAGCGTCTGCGCCTCGTACATCTCTCGGACCTGCATCTCGGCTTCCGCCAGTTTCAGCGGTTGACTCCGCGCGGAATCAACCAGCGCGAGCATGACGTCGCGCACACGTTCAGGCAGGCGCTGAACAAGATCATCGAGCTCGCGCCGGAGCTGGTGCTCGTTGCGGGCGACGTGTTTCACCAGGTGCGACCGACGAACACGGCCATCGTGCTGGCGTACGTGGAATTCGCGCGCCTTCGCCGTGAGTTGCCCGACACCGAGGTCGTGATGATCGCGGGGAATCATGACACCCCGCGCTCGTTGGAGCTCGTGTGCATTCTCCGTCTCTTTCGCTCACTCGGCATTCACGTCGTGGAGTCCAACGCGGACGCGCTGGAGTTTCCCGCCCTGGACGCGACCGTGCTCGCCGTGCCCAGCAGCGCATTCGGCCGACAGAGACTCGTGCCGACGGGTGCCTTGCGATGGAACGTGCTGCTCATGCACGGACCCGTGGAAGGAGAGATCGGTCCGTATTCACCGCCGACCGGCATTCCGCGACAGGAGATCCCGCAGCGCGACCTCAACGCGGAGCAGTGGGACTACATCGCGCTTGGCGAATACCACACGTTCCGCAAGATCGCGGCGAATCAGTTCTACAGCGGCGCCACCGACTACACGGGCAACAACGTGTGGGGCGAGAAGATCGAGGAATCGCTCGTTCACGTTCCTGGAAAGGGTCTGATCGAGTTCGACCTCGACACCGGCTCGCACGTATTTCACACGCTCACTCCCTCGCGGGTCTTCCTGGATCTGCCGGTCATTCGCGCGCGCGGACGTACGGCGGAGGAGATCAACACACTCATTCGCGACACGGTGGACGGCTGTCCGGGCGGAATCGACGACAAGGTGGTGCGTCTCGTCGTCCACGACATTCCCCGCCACATCGCTCGCCAGCTCGATCAGCGACTTCTGCGTGATTACCGGCAGCGGGCGCTGCACTTTCAATTCGATCCGCGGCGCCCCGAGCCGTTGCCCACGATGGGAAATGGCGCGCCCGGGCGCCGTCCGTCGCTCATGGATGTGGTGCGCGACAAGCTGCGCGAGCGCGTCGTGCCAGCCGACGTGGACCGGGATGCGCTGGTCGAGCTGGGCGTGCACTACCTGCGCGAAGCCGAGGAGCGAGAGACTTACACGACGCCGGTGCTCGGCGCCGAGGTCTGATGCGGCTCAACAGCCTGCACCTCGTCAACTTCCGGCAGCACGTGGACACGCGCATCTCGTTCGAGCTTGGCTTGACGGGCATCATCGGCACGAACGGATCGGGGAAGTCCACGATTCTGGAGGCCATCGCGTGGGCGCTTTATGGGCAGGATGCCGCTCGGGGCCGCAAGGACTCCATCCGGACCCTCCGCGCGCCAGCGGGCGCGCGCGTGAAGGTGGTTCTCGATTTCGATCTCGGTGGCCACCGCTACCGCGTTGAGCGCGGACTCTCGAATGCGGAGCTGTACCTCGACGGATCGGAGTCACCGATCGCGAATTCGCTCAGCGGTGTAACCGAGGTGCTCCGCCGCAGGCTGGGCATGAGCCGCGACGAGTTCTTCAACACCTATTTCACGGGGCAGAAGGAGCTGGACGTGATGGCGGCGATGCAGCCGTCCGAGCGGGCGCAGTTTCTCAGCCGTGTACTGGGCTATGAACGTTTGCGCGTGGCGCAGCGGCTCGTGCGAGACCAGGCCCGGCTGCTGGCCGCCGAAGCGTCCGGCTTGCGGACCGCGCTTCCGGATGCGCCGAGTGTCGAACGGATTCACGCCGAATCCGCTGCGAGACTGGCACAGGCCATCAACGCGCACGCGACCAGTGCGGAGCGTCGTGCCGCCGCGCAGGAGCGTGTGGATCAGATCTCGCCCCGCTGGGTTGCAGCACAACACGAGCGTGAGCAAGCGCAGGAGGCGCTCGCGGAACTTCGCGTCGCGGAGAGTGAGGTGAGCGCGTATGCGCGCGACGTGGAGCGCATCGGCCGCGAGCTCGCGGATGTCGCGATCGCCGAAGAGGAGCTGCGACGTCTCGCCGAAGAGCTCGCGCCGCTGGCGGCGTTGAGCGAAGAGCTGCAGCGCCTGGATCGCCTGTTCCGTGATGAGGGGCGGCGCCAGACGCTGCTCGAGAGCGAGCATGCGCTCGGTGAGGAAGTTCGCCGCCTGCGCGAGCGCCGCGTTCGTCTCGAGACCGCGGCCGCGCACGAAGAGGAAGCGACGCTCGAGCTCGAGCAGCAGCGCTCGCTACTCGACCTGGCCGAGGGCGAGTTGGAGAACCGGCGGACCGAGTGGGTTCGCGACAAGCAGGAAGCCGAGACGAAGCGCGCGGCGCTACGTGAGCAGTATGCGGAGGTGAAGGAAGCACGCGAGCGCCTCGTCGCGGCCGGCGAGGACGGAACGTGCCCCACGTGCGAGCGGCCGCTTCAGGACCATTATCGATCCGTGCTCGATCATTTCGACGAGCAGCTCGAGAATCTCGTCGCCGACGGCAAGTATTTCGCGTCTCGCATCGAACAGCTCGAGCACATGCCGGACGACGTGCGCGAGCTGGATGAACGTCGGCGGGCCATGTTCGAGGAGGTCGGTCGTCTGGAACGGGCACTGGCCAAGGTGCAGAGCGAAGTGCGCGAGCTGGCGGACGTTGCACGTGATCTCCACGCACGAGAGCAACGTTTTGCCCAGGTGGTGGCGGATCGGGAGGCCATCGCCGCGGACTATGACGCCGTGCGACACGCGGCGGCGCGCAAGGAGCTGGAGCGGCTCAAGCCGCTGGATGCGCGTGCGACGCGGCTCACGACGCAGCTCGAGCGGCAACCCGTGCTCGAGTCCGAACGTGATCGCGCCGCCGCCGGGCTTGCAAGTGCACAAGCGCGCATTGCAACCCTTTCGGCACGTCGCGACCTGCTCGCGTTTTCCGAGCAGAGCTTCCTCGAGCTGCGTGGGAGTCAGGAAGCCGCTGTGGCGGAGTTGCGAGCCACCGAGCTGGCGACCGTGGCGACGGAGGGAGAGATGTCCGCCGCGCAGGCGGCGCTCGTTCGCGCAGAACAGACGCGCGAGGACATGAAGCGCGCGCAGGCGCAGCTCGACGGCCTCGATCGCCAGCGCCGCCTGCATGATGAGCTGGATCGGGCATTCACCGATCTCCGCACGGACCTGAACAGCGATCTGCGCCCGGAGATCGGCGAGCTCTCGAGCGGCTTCCTGAAGCAGCTCACGGATGGCCGCTATGACGAGCTGCAACTCGAGGAGGATTACACCATGTCGCTCCTCGAGGACAGCATTCCCAAGCCGGTGATCTCGGGTGGAGAGCAGGACATCGCGAATCTCTGTCTCCGGCTTGCCATCTCGCAGATGATCGCTGAGCGGGCGGGTCAGTCCTTCTCGCTGTTGGTGCTGGACGAGGTATTCGGCTCGCTGGACGAGTCGCGGCGGCAGAACGTCGTGCAATTGCTGCGCGGGCTTCAAGACAGATTCGAGCAGGTGATTCTCATCACGCACATCGAGAACGTGCGCGAAGGACTGGATCGCGTCATCAACGTCCGCTACGACGAGGAGTCGGGGGCATCGGTCGTCACACAGCTCGAGCCCGGTCCGATCGACGAGGAAGAGCTCGCGGCCGCGGCGGAGGTGGGCGACTGATGGTCAGCGCGCGTACCTGGCGTCCGCTGGCGCCGATGGATGGACCCTATCGCGCAAGCGCGGCCGACGTCGGTGCGCTGAACGTGGTGTTCAGCGACGCGTTCACGGAGCGGTATCGTCGTGACGGCATGGTGGGTGTGCGCGTGCCGAACCTGAATCCTCACGTGTGGCGCTATGCCATCGAGGATGCCGCTGGTGGCGCGATGCTGTGGCGGGACGCGCGCGGCGAGATCGCCGCCTTCAACATGGTGCACCATTCCGGCGTGGAAGGCTGGATGGGACCGCTCGCGGTGCGCACCGAGTATCAGGGGAGCGGTGCAGGCAAGGACGTCGTTGAGCGTGGCATCGCGTGGCTCCGCGAAAAGGGAACACGCGTCATCGGACTGGAAACGATGCCGCGTACAATGGACAACATCGGCTTCTATTCCGGCCTTGGGTTTGTGCCCGGACGGCTGACGGTGACGCTCACGCTCGACGCCGCGCATGGCGACGCGACGGCCGAGCTTTTCGGACGACTCAACGCGCGCGACCGAGACGACGCAATCATCGCGACGAAGGCGCTCGCGAACGCCGTGTCGCCCGGGTACGACTTCACGCGCGAGATCGAGCTCACCGAGACGCTCGCGGTCGGAGATACGGTCCTGCTGCACCAGCGCGGGACGCTGGCGGGATTCGCCGTGTGCCACACGGCTCCGCTTGTTGAGGGGCGCGTACGAGAGGAGCTTCGCGTCCTCAAGCTCGTGCTCGCGAGCGACGCGTCGCTCGACCCGATGGTGCGCCTCCTTCGCGATGTCGCAAAGCGGAGCGGCACGCGCCGAGTCGCATTCCGTATGCAGGGCGAATACGATTGGGCCTACAAGCGCCTGATCGCGCTCGGCGCACGCGTGCGTTGGACTGACCTCCGGATGTCGCTCGACGGTTACGAGGAACAGCCGCCACGCCTGGGAATGCTGCTCTCGAACTGGGAGATCTGAGGAGCAGCCTTGCCAGGATTCCTAGGGGTCGCAGGTCTCTGTCTGCTGTGTTGGGGACATACCCTGCGGGCTCAACGATTGGTCCGTGATGACCGATTGCCCTCACTCGGCGCGGGCCGCATCGAGTTATCACGACTCCAGCCCGATGCTGGCCCTGACGGAACCTGGCGTGGCGCGCGGCTCGGAGCACTCATAGGGGGAGCCATTGGGCTTACCGCCGGTATCATCGCGGATCTCACGCAGAAGGGCCCGACAAGGATCTACGGGCTTTCACCCACCGTTGGTCTTCTCGGCGGAGCGTTGAGTGGCGCGGTCATCGGTGGTCTCATCGGACATTCGGGATCGCGGCCATGAGCGTCAAATGGAGCCGTGTGACGTTTCGTCTGCCCACCGGTCCTTTTGGTGATGACGGACGAGCTCGGTGGAGCACGTCCGTCACACCGCACGGATCACTGGGCGATGCGGCTCGCGATTCGCTTCCCGCTGCACCCTCTCCATTCGGGAGCTGTCACTTGAACACGCACAACCGCCGGGGCTTTACGCTCATCGAACTTCTGATCGTCGTGGTCATCATCGGCATTCTGGCCGCGATCGCGATCCCGAAGTTCGCCAACACCAAGCAGAAGGCGTACATCGCCGCGATGAAGTCGGATCTCCGCAACCTCGTGACGGCCGAAGAGTCGTTCTTCGCCGACTCGACGAAGTACGTCACCTACGATACGACGCTGCTCAAGTTCAAGCCCTCGACGGGCGTGAACAACCCGACGATCGTGCCGGGCGCGGGCTACTGGTCGGCGACGGTGACGCACACGCAGATCGCGAGCTTCAGCTGCGGCATCGGCGTCAACACGACGAACCCGCTGGTCTCCACGGCAGGGGACGGCGAGCCAGTGTGTAAGTAGCGCGGCCTGCTCGCATACCATCGCGAACGGCGCGCCGAGAGGCGCGCCGTTTCCGTCTGACCAGCCACAATGGGCCTCCTCGACTCGCTCAAATTCCGCGTTGGACGCTGGCGCGCCCTGCGTGCGGCAGAGCGTGGCCTCGCGCCTCCAACGCCCAGGGAGCGCGCGCGGATTGACGCACTGCACGCCGACTTTGCCGAGCTGCCCGTTGCTCCGGTTGATGGACTTGACCCGAACGAGGCCGACTGGAACGGCGCCATGAACCGGCTCCGGGAGCTTGGCATGCGCGCCGATCCGCGAGCGTTTCAGCGATGGGACGTCATCGTCGCGCGCATGGCACACATGGAGTCGCCGGCCACCGCTCCTGAACTGGCGGCGCTCCAGGCTGACGCCGCGTGGGAGACGCGGTGGCGCGACGCGATTCGCGAAGTCGGCGTCGGCAGGCCCAGCCAATACGCGCCTCATCCGTCCAGCAGCGAAGCGCTGATTCAGACGGTGTACCATGTGCGCGAGCTCGAGGAACTCTCGGCGCGTCGCGTGGACGAATGGGATGTTGTGGTCGAGTTCGGCGGTGGCTTCGGTGGCCTGTGCCGCGTGATGCACGCACTCGGTTTCCGTGGACGGTATCTGATCTTCGATTTGCCGGCGTTCACGCTGTTGCAACGATACTATCTCGATCAGGCCGGCGTTCTCGGCGGCGGAAACGTGCGAGTGACCAGCGACCTCCGCGATCTCGATGCATTTGTGAACGGTATCAAGCCGAACGAGCGCGCCGTGTTCTGGGCCACGTGGTCGCTCAGCGAGACGCCAATGACACTGCGTGAGCGCATCAAGCCGCTCGTGCAGCGGATCGGCAATTATTGCATCGCGTATCAGGGACGGTACGGGGGCGTAGACAACGTTCGCTACTTCACCGACCATTGGATTTCAGGCGAGTCGCGAATCCGGCGCATCGAACACCGGCCGGACGACTACTACCTTGCGGGCCGTGTGGCGCCTGTCACGGAGGCGTGATGATCGCAGTCCTTCGCGATGCGGAAGCCGAGTCCGTCAGCGCTCCGGCCGGGAACTTCCGCGCGCGACGATCCTATATATCAGCAGCGATACACCGACGGTGAGCAGCAGGTGTACCCAGCCGGGCCCCTCGATCACCAGGGCGGCAATGGCCCAGACGACAAGCAGCGCGATTGCGCCGACTATTCCAAGATCCATCGTCACCTCGCGAATTGACCCGTCACGTGACGAGCCGTAGATTTGCGGCGTCAATCTGACGGCACCGGGGCGGAGAGCCACGTTTTTGAGCCGATAAGTCCTTCGAGTGGGTTCGACAATCTATACTGACGGCATGCCCCCAGTGCGGGGGAAGCCGGAAGGTGTGGTGAGGGCCTCATAATTTCGACAGGGCTTCAATAAACCCTCTCCGTTCTTTCTGCGGGCTTCGTTCGGCTCACCAGCCGGGCGGAGCTCGTGGTCGTTCTGGCCCCTGCCGTTCCGGGAATCGCTCCGTCATACTGCATGAATGGCGGATTCCCCACAGATCACCGTGACGCGGCGGCTTCTCTTCAACGCCGCGCATCGCGTCCACAATCCGGCGCTCTCGGACGAAGAGAATCAGCGGCTATTCGGCAAGTGCAACAACCCGAACTGGCACGGGCACAACTATACGCTCGACGTCTCCGTGCGGGGCACGGTGGACCCGCGAACCGGCTACGTCATCGACCTGAGCGTCCTGAAGCGAATCGTACAGGATCGCGTGGTCGAGCGAGTGGATCACAGGAACTTCAATCTCGACGTGGACTTCATGAAGGGTGTGATCCCAACGTCAGAGAACATCGTCGTCGGCATGTGGCGCGAGCTCGCGCCGGCCGTCCAGCCCGGCACCCTCGTGAAGCTGGTGCTGTGGGAAACGTCGAACAACTACGTCGAGTATACAGGTGAGTAAACCCGAATCGTCGCGCGCTTCCGCGCCGTCCGTCCTTCCGCTGCACGCCGACGACGCCACGTCGACGGCATACGCGTCCATCGTCCGGGAGCAGCTCCGGCTTCTCGGTGAAGATCCCGAGCGCGAGGGCCTGGTCCGCACGCCGCATCGCGTGGCGGAGGCCATGGCCTTTCTCACGCGAGGCTACTCTCAGTCCCTCGAGGACGTCGTGGGTGACGCCCTGTTCGAGGAAGAGCACGAGAACATGGTGATGGTGCGCGACATCGAGCTCTACTCGTTGTGCGAGCACCACATGCTGCCCTTCTTCGGTAAGGCGCATGTCGCTTACATCCCGAACCGGAAGTTGGTCGGCCTCTCCAAGCTCCCGCGGATCGTGGACATGTTCGCCCGCCGTCTGCAGGTGCAGGAGCGTCTGACCGAACAGGTAGCGGCCGCCGTCGAAGACGTGCTCCAGCCACTGGGCGTCGGCGTCGTCATCGAGGCGTTTCACATGTGCATGATGATGCGCGGCGTGGAAAAGCAGAATTCGCGGACCATCACCTCCGCGTTGCGCGGTGTGTTCCGCGAGGATGGCAAGACCCGAGACGAATTTCTGCGACTGGCGTACAGCGCGCACCGATAGCGATGGGTGCCACGTCGCTGGCCGGGCGCAGTGCGCTTGTCACGGGCGCGTCGCGCGGTATCGGGGCGGCGGTGGCGCGCCGGCTGGCGGCCGATGGCGTGCGGGTCGCGTTGATGGCGCGCGACAAGGCGGCGCTGACGTCGCTTGCTCATGAGCTGGGGCACGGCGCCGTTGGTCTCGCGTGCGACGTAAGAGACACGGACACGCTGACGCGCGCAATCGAGCAGCTTCCCGATCTAATGGGCGACATGCCCGACATCGTGGTCAACAATGCGGGCGCCTTTTTTCTTGCGCCGGCACAGGAAACCTCCGTTGCGGCTTTCGGTGAGACGCTCGCCGTGAATCTCACGGCGCCGTTCGCCGTCATCCGCACACTCGCGCCGGCCATGTCCCGTCGCGGGAATGGACACATCGTCACCATTGGGTCCGTCGCGGATCGTCACATCCTTGCGGGCAACGCAGCCTATGCGTCATCGAAGCACGGATTGCGCGCGTTGCACGAAGTGCTTCGCGCCGAGTTGCGCGGCACCGGCGTGCGTGTGAGCCTCGTGTCGCCCGGGCCGGTGGACACGCCGCTATGGGATGCGGTGGTTACCGACTCCAAGCCGGACTCCACGTCGCGCTCGAAGATGTTGTCGCCTGCCGCGGTGGCCGACGCCGTGCATTACGTGCTCACAGCGCCGTGGGAGCTGAACGTGGACGAGCTGCGCGTGTCGCGCACCTGATCGCGTCGATGTTCATCGAGCTGGTCGATGCGTTGCGATGCCCGAACGCGCACGAGGAGAGCTGGATGGTGGCGTCGAGCGATCGCATGGAGGCGCGTCACATCGTGACCGGCACCGTCGGCTGCCCGGTGTGCTCAGCCGTATTTCCCATTCGCGAGGGTGTCGTGGATTTCCGCCGCGCCTCGGCGCCTCCGGTGGCACATCGTGCAGCGGGCAGCGCCGACGAGGCCATGCGTCTCGCTGCATTGCTCGATCTCACCGACGCGCAGGGCTTCGCCGTGCTGCTCGGCGAATGGGGCAATCAGGCGCACGAGCTGCACGGAATTGTGGACACACCGCTGGTGCTCGTTGACCCTCCGGAGGGCATCACCGGGGCGCCCGGCATTTCCGTGATTCGCGGCGACGGCACCATTCCATTGGCAGAGCGAGCCGCCCGGGCCGTTGCCGTCGACGCAGCGGACAGCGCGCGCGTGGCCTCCGCGGTGCGCGTGGCGCGCGCGGGCGGGCGAGTCATCGCCCCAGCCACTGCGTCGTTGCCTGATGACGTTACCGAGCTCGCGAGGGACGCACGCATCTGGCTCGGTGAACGTCACGCCGCGACGTCGGAGATGGTGTCCCTCCATGTGCGTCGCGGCAGCGCACCAGGCGCCGAATCACCACGCCCGTTCCCCTAGCCGACCGTTACTTCCTCGTGCTCGCCGGCGTAGAGTGAATCGATGACGGACTTGTACGTCTTGTCGATGACGCGCCGCTTCACCTTCAGCGTGGGCGTGAGCTCGCCTCGTTCAATGGAGAAATCGTGTTCCAGCAGCGCGATCTTCTTCGGCGTCTCGAACCGCGCGAGCCCTTGGAGCTTGCCGAGGACTTCCTTTTCCATCTTCGCCTGAATCACCGGCATCTCGAGAAGCTGTGTTCGCTGCGTCCACACGAGGTTCTTGATCTTTGCGTACTTCTCGAGCTGCTCCCAGTTGGGCACCACCAGCACCGCGGGGAACTTCCGTTTGTCGCCGATCACCACGGCTTGACTGACGTACTTGTTCGTCTTGATGGCGTTCTCGATGGGCTGCGGCGCGACCTTCTTGCCGCCTGCGGTGACAATGATGTCCTTCTTGCGATCGGTGATCGAGAGAAAGTCATCGTGCAGCTCGCCGATGTCGCCCGTATGGAACCAACGGTCGTCATCGATGGCGTCGCGCGTGGCGTCGGGTTTGTTGTAGTAACCCTTCATGACGTGCGGTCCCCGGGTGAGGACCTCGCCGTCCGGTGCGATCGTGACCTCCACGCCCGGTACCGGCTTCCCCACGGTACCGATGCGGAACGCCTTCGGCGTGTTGACCGCGATCACGGGGGACGTCTCGGTGAGCCCGTACCCTTCGAGAATCACCAGCCCGGCGGCATAGAAGAACTTGTTGATCTCGGGTGACAAGGGCGCGCCGCCGGAGACGAAGTAGCGGAGCTGGCCGCCCGTTCGCGCCTTGAGCTTGCTGAACACGAGCTTCTGCGCGATGCGGTACTTCAGTGCGAGCACCCCCGCCGGCGTACCGCCCGCAAGCGTCACGTCCGCCCACTGCTCGGCCACCTTTCGCGCCCAGAAAAAGATGCGGCTCTTGATCGCGCCGCCCGCCAGCGCGTTCTCCAGAACGCGCGCATACATCTTCTCGTAGAGGCGCGGCACCGAGAGCACGAGCGTCGGACGGACCGTCTGCAAATCGACCGGCACAGTGTCCATGGACTCCGCATATGCGATCGAGCACCCGACGTGGAACATGAGATAATGGCCGGCCATCCGCTCGAAGATGTGTGAAAGCGGCAGGAAGCTGAGACCGGTGTCGTTGCCGGCGAATGGAACCTGAACCGCGCTGGCCATGACGTTCGAGTAGATGTTGTCGTGCGTGAGCATCACGCCTTTCGGCTCACCGGTGGTGCCGGACGTGTAGATCAACGTTGCGACGTCATCGGGCCGGATGGCGTCAGCCGCTGCGCGGTAGGCGGCACGATGCGTTTCGTCATCCACGCCGGTACCCAGCGACTCCAGCTCCGCGAGCGTATGCTCCGCGCCCGGATGTGATGCCTCGGCAAACGTGATGACGTACTTGAGCGCCGGCACGATCTTGCGGATCTGCGTGATCTTCGACGCCTGCGCGGCATCGCTCACGAATATCGCGACCGCACCCGAATCCTTCAGGATATACGCTGCTTGTTCGGGAGGCAGGTTAGGGTACAGCGGCACGTCGGTGACGCCCGATGTGATGCATGCGTAGTCGGCGATGGCCCATTCCGGGCGGTTCTCCGAGAAGATGGCGACGTGATCGCCGGCTCGTATTCCCAGTTCTCGCATGCCCATGGCGACACGGCGCACGCGATCGGCGAGCGCGCGGCTCGAGATCGGCTGATACGCGCTATTTACCTTGTGCTGTAGCGCGTTGGGCTTGTCGTGCGTTGCGACGGCGTCGAGAAAGAGCCTCGCGAGAGTTCCGGGCTCTGAATTGCGCGGGCCACCGGACGTGATCATGACGGCCTCCGATGCGGTACTGGCGCGACGAGCTCGTCGCGGTGGGCGATAATACGGCGCGGCACCACAGCCGCGCCATGCCCCGTGGTCAGGGGCCGCGTTTCACGGGGAGAACGAAGCGCACCGGACTGCCGCGCAACGACTCGCCCCGGAGATTTGTTCCGGCAGCAGTGACCTCCACCGAATCGATGCCCTGATTGGCGGTGATCTGGATCGCGCGCGATGCGCCGGTGGCGTGCGTGGTGTCTGTCGCACGCGTGAAATCGCCGGTCAGGCCGAATGGCGGCGGAAAGAGGACGAGGGTGGGATCGACGGGGCGTGCGGGCCACAGGCGCGAAATCCGGTAGCGCACGATAATGCCCTTGACGCTCACACGATTACCGCCGCGCAAACCGGTCACGTTCACCTGAAGCGCGCTCGAGCTCTGGGCCACACGCAGCGAGTCGATCGTGCCTGATCCAGCCATGGAATCCGGTTGCGGCACTATCTCGAGCGTGGCGGGCGCGGTTTGCAAACGGTCACCCACCCGTCCCACGAGCTGCACCGAGGCCACCGTGTCCTGCGCGGTCACGCGGCCGTTCGCGTCGATCGATACGACCACCGGAAACGACGACACCAGAAACGACGGCGTGAGTCCAGTGATGACGCTGTTGTGCTGATCGTAGGCGACGACGGAGAGCACCGCGACATTGCCGAGGCTGTCGCGCAGCACGTCACCCGCTGCGATCGCGGGCGACGGCAACAGAAGGGGCGAGATGTACGCGATGTTTCCGGCGAGTGTGGGCACTTCGCCGCACGCCGCAGCAATGCCGGCGGCACCGAGCAGGGTGAGTGCTCGTACAGCGTTACGCTTCACGTCAATCCTGGTTCCAGCAGCTCGGCAAGTCGGACGTACGCGCGCGCGGCCAGGTCGTCTGGCGCACGCAGCGTCACGGGTTGTCCCGCCGCAAAGGCATCAATCGACGCCATCGTACGCGGAATCTCCACATCAAATAGCAGTTCGCGCGGCAATTGTTCCCGCACGTAGGCTGCCACCCGCTGCGACACCAGGTTTCCTTCCTCCACCATCGTCAGCAGGATGCCGTCGAGCTTGAGCTGTGAGTTGGTTGATGACGCATCCCGAATCGCACGAAGTATCTGCGTAGTGGTTTGAAGGGCGAGCGGCTCCGACTGGAGCGGCACGATGACGTGCTGGCTGAACGACAGCACCCGCCGGGTGACCGAGCCAAGCCCGGGTGGCGTGTCCACGACGACGATGTAGCCGCGTGTTCGCGCGCGCTCGAACAGCTCGCCGAGCGTCGGTGACGAGTTGAGGCGTTCGCGATAGCTGTCGTGTTCGGCAGAGTCCGACACGCTTCCGGCCAGGAGCACGCGAAGCCACGGCAGCGGCGTGGGGAGCACCACGTCCTGGAGCTCGTGCGTCCCCGCCAGCACGTCGGCGAGGCCAGGGGGCTGACCTGTCCCCCCGAGGCCGATGCCATGTCGCACCGCGCCCTGTGGATCTACGTCCACGAGAAGGGTCTTTCGACCACGACGCGCCAGCGCGCTCGACAGGTTGATGGCCGTGGTCGTCTTGCCCACTCCTCCCTTCTGGCTGACGACGGCGAGGACGGTGCCCACTACGCTTCGGGCTGACCGGCGGACGTCGAGCCGCGCAGCTCGTCCAACGTCTGTCGCGCGTGGCGGATCCAGCGGTCCGCGTCGGGGCCCGAGGGCGGCGTCTCGAGAAACGCACTCAGGTGCGACATGGCCGAGCCCGTATCGCCGCGCTTGAGTTGAAGGAATGCGAGACCGTAGTGCGCTCCCGAAAGCTGCGGATCGAGCTCCAGAGCTCGCCGATAAGCGCGCACCGCCTCCTCCAGCCGTCCGGTCCGCGAAAAGGCAATCGCCATGTTCTGGAGAATGCGCGGATCGTTGGGATGATCGCGCAGTGCGAGGCGATACGACGTGAGGGCCGCGTCGAAGTCGCCCTGGCGCTCCAGCGCCAGCGCTTCATTCAGATAGTCGAGGCGCTGCGGCTTGAGGCCGCCGTCCGACTTGCCGCCGAGCATGCGGCTCAACCAGGACATTCGATGCGCAACGGGGAGGAGAGGAGGAGCTACGGCGCTCGGGGGCCGCCGGCAGGGCCCAGGCTGGGCAAACATAATTCCGCGGCGCAGGGGGTACAACGCCGACGGTCATTCTCGCGCGCTTCCTGCGCTCCATCCCCGCGGGTAGCTTCAGCCCGGGATCCGGCCCAGGGAGAGCAACGTGTCGCCACGGAAGACGGCAGGGGATCAGAGCAAGGGCGTCTTCGAGGTCGAGTGGCCGCTGTTCGGCGAGCTGTCGCGGGCGCTCGCGCTCAAGGTCGTGCGGTCATACGACCCCGAGCTCGTTGTGGGCATCGCGACGGCCGGCGTCGTCCCCGGAGCCGTGATCGCCGCCATTCTCGATCGCGAGTTCCACTCGATCGTCGTGAGCCGGCGGTATCAGGCGGACGTAGTACGGCAAACGCCCGCGGTATTCGGTGCGGCGCCGACGGCCATCCGCGGAAAGCGCGTGCTCATCGTGGACGAGACGTGCGACTCCGGCGAGACGATGCGTCTGGCCGTCAGCTCGATCGTGAACGGAGGCGCGTCCGAAGTCCAGACCGCGGTGGCGTTCCGTACGGGTGAGTACCAACCGCACTATTACGCACTCGCCACCGAGAGCACCATCGTGCTGCCCTGGGACCGGGAAGTCCTGTTCAAGGGCGAGCTGGTGCCGAATCCGCTCTATCGGGAAACACTCGGCAACCGTTGAGCGCCGCGGCGGATCATCCCGCGGCGTATACCGCGCTCTCGTAGTCTGAGCCCGCGGCCATTCCCTCGTAGACCTGCTGAAGCACTTCGGTGCTGCCAAGGAGGAAACGGCAGCGCTGGGCGCCGGTCGAGCGGCATTCGACCTCCATCACAGCCAGGGGCGCGCCGGCGATCCGGCCAAAAAAGTCGGCGAACATTCCGCTGGAGAGATGGCAGTACGGGTGATCGAGGCCGGCCTCGGGGGACGCTTCGCCCCAATCCTCCGAGTCGAGCGTCGCGACCGTGTCGTGCAGGTCCCCAACGGCGAGCGAGCCCCAACCCGCCTCGCGGAAGAACTGCGTCGCATACGTCTGGAAGTTCCCCACGGAAAGTGATTCGGGATCGGGTGCGCCGCGAGCGCTCAGCCATCCGTGGAACGCGCCGAAAAGCGCCGCGCCACCGGCATATCCCGCCTCCTGCAGGTAACCGGCAGCGGCCTCCCCGGTGTCGCGCAGGAGCGCGTTACGCAGCGCGGCGAGCGCATCGCGCGTGATCGCCATCATCCCGGATTCCGTGAGGTCCATGCTCATATCGCTCGCTTCGTGGTCTGTGGATCAGACGTCTCGTTTCGCCCGCCCGTCACGTCCGCCCGGCTCGGCGCACCAACTCGGCTTCGTCGATCGTCTCGACACCCAGCGCGCGTGCCTTTTCCAGCTTGCTGCCCGCGTCATCCCCCACGACCACGGCCGTCGTCGCCTTGGAGACACCGCTGGCGACGCGCCCGCCCTCTGATTCTATCAGCGCCGTGGCCTGCGTGCGAGACAGCGTCGGCAGCGTGCCCGTGATGACGAAGGTCATTCCGAAAAACGCTGCACCAGCCGCGACGGAAATCGGTTCGGTCATCGTGAGTCCCGCCTTCGCCAGCTTGCGCACCAGGGCTGACGCGGAGCGATCGGCGAAATAGGCGACGACCGCGACCGCGATGGTCTCGCCCACGCCATGGAGCGCGAGAATGTCCTCGTCCGGCGCGCGCGAGAGGGCGTCCATCGTGCCGAAGTGTCGCGCAAGAAGCTGCGCCGCGGTCTGGCCGACGTGGCGAATGCCAAGTCCGAAGAGCAGGCGCGACAGCGGCTGTGTCCTGGATGCTTCGATCGCGGCCACGAGGTTCTCCGCGCCCTTTTCCGCGAACCCGTCGAGCGCGATGAGTTGCTTCTCCGTGAGCGCGTAGAGATCCGCGACGTCGTGCACCAGGCCGGCGACGATGAGCTGCTCGATGCGCGCATACGAGAGGCCGCGGATGTCCATCGCACCGCGCGACGCGAAGTGCACGAGCGCCTCGAGCTGACGGGCCGGGCACGCGACGTTCGGGCAGTAGATCGCGATCTCTCCCTCGGGGCGCTCGACCGGCGTGCCGCACGACGGACACTTCGTCGGCAGGCGCGTAGGGCGCGGCGGCTGTTTCGGATTTCTCCGCTCCGGTACGGGTCCGATCACCTGCGGAATGACGTCGCCGGCGCGCTTCACCAGCACGACGTCGCCCTCGCGGAGATCCTTCGAGATGACGAGGTCGAAGTTGTGGAGTGTGGCGAGCTTCACCGTCGTTCCGCCGATCTCGACGGGCGTCAGCATCGCGTAGGGATTCAGCGCGCCCGTTCGTCCGACGTTGACCGCAATGCGCTCGAGCACCGTTTCGGCGATGTCCGGGGCGAATTTTCGCGCGATGGCCCACCGTGGCTCGCGTCCACCGACGACCCCCAGCTCCTCCTGTAGCCGAAGGTTGTCGACCTTCACAACGCCGCCGTCGATCGCGAAGTCGAGCTCCGCACGCCTCCGGTTCTCGACGTCGCTCGCCCACGCGTGCACCTCCGCAAGGGACTCGCATCGCAGCCGGTGTGGCGCAACGGGAATACCCCACCGCTCCAGTGTGTCGAGCAGCTCCCATTGCGTCTCGAACGGCAGGTCGGTGCCTGGCGGCGCCGCGACGGTGTAGCCGAAAAAGCGCAGCGGCCGTCGCGCCGAGACGGAGGGATCGAGCTGCCGCAGCGAGCCGGCCGCAGAATTGCGCGGATTCGCGAAAACCGGTTCGCCCGCCCTGATTCGCTCCGCATTGAGCAGCTCGAAGCGGCTGAACGGGAGATAGACCTCTCCCCGGATCTCGAGCAGCGGCGGCACGTCCTTTCCGCGGAGCCGGAGCGGCACGTCACGGATCGTGCGCAGGTTGGCGGTGACGTCTTCACCGACCGTGCCGTTGCCGCGCGTCGCGCCCACGGTGAACACGCCCTCCTTGTACGTGAGGCTCACGGCGGCTCCGTCGATCTTGAGTTCCGTGACGTAGCCGGCGCGGCGCGCATCGTCGCCGACGAGGCGCGTGATACGCTCCTCCCAATCATCCAGCTCGGCATCGTTAAACGCGTTCCCCAGGGAAATCATCGGGACCAGATGCGTGTGCTTCACCAGCGAGCCGGCGGGTTCCGCACCCACGCGCGTGGTCGGTGAGTCGGCGGTTTTCAGCTCCGGATGCGCGCGCTCGATGTCGAGCAGCTCGCGATAGGCCAGGTCGTACTCCGCGTCGGAGATCGTGGGCCGATCCAGCACGTGGTAGTCGTACGAAGCGTGGTTGAGCAGCGCGCGGAGCTCAGCGGCGCGCCGCTCGGGTGGTACGCTCGCCATGCGCCGTCAGCCCTTGGCTTCCTCTTCGAACACCTGCATCGCGACGGTCACGAGCCGTTCGAGCTCGTCGTCCGCGGCTTTCGGAAGAAGGGTCTCGGCCCAGGTGTGCTCTTCACCCTTTGCGTAGCGGTCCAGCAGGCGCCGCATGAATCCGACGAGGGCCACGCGCTGCAACTCGGCCTTGCGTTGCGCGACGTTCACATCCTGCTGGCTGTGCAGCAGCGACTCGAACCGGTGCGCGTTGCGCAGCGCTTTGGCCGTGTGGGACGCGACGGTCTGGCAGAAGCGGACGTCCGCTTCGCTGAACGGTTCCGCCTCACGCTCGGTGCGAAGAAAGATCGCACCGATGACAGACCCCTCCCAGCGGATGGGCACGACGATGATCGAGCGCACGTTGCGCGTATCGAGCGTCATCCGGATGCTCTTCAGCATCGGCTCCGATGCGGCATCGGGGATGAATACCGTCTCACCGCTCTCGAACGCCCGCTTGAGCTCGGGATAGCGGTTGAGATCGACGACGAGATTCCGGATGGTCGGATCCTCGTAGCTGGCCACGAGGCGGACCTCATCCTTGTCGCCCGAAAGGAAGATGGCGCAGCGATCGAGCCCGAACGTCTCGCCGAGCTTGCGTGCGATCGTCTGGAGCACATCCACGAAGTGCAGTGAGCCGGAGACTTCCTGAAGGATGTCCACGACGGCGAGCAGGTGATCGCGCTCGCGCTGTAGCTCGACGACGCGCACCCTGAGGCGGGCGAGCTCCTCAGCGTGCGGCAGCTCCTCCGTTCGATCCTGTGGCGACTGGAGCGTCTGATCCATCGTGTACGTGGTGCGCGTTGAACTCGTCGCTGTCGAACTCGATGACCCGGTTGCGCCCCGTCTCCTTGGCGACGTACAGCGCGTCGTCCGCCGTGCGCACCAGCGAGTCGCAGTCCTCCACCAGCTCGTGCGGCCAGCCCGACACGCCGAAGCTCGCGGTGCGCTGCAGCGTGCCGCCGGGAAAGGTGAATGTATGTCCCTCGATGCGTTTGCGCACCCGGTCGGCGAAGCGCCCCGCCGTCTTGAGCGTCGCGCCCGGCAGGAGGACCATGAACTCCTCGCCACCGTAGCGTCCGACCCGGTCGATCTCGCGCGCCTCGTCCTTGAGGATTGCTGCGAACTGCTTGAGCACCTCGTCCCCGGCCTGGTGCCCATGGGTGTCGTTCACGCTCTTGAACTTGTCCAGGTCGCACATCACGACGGCGAAAGGCTCCTTCAACCGTTGCGCGTGGGCAAACATCTCCTCGATCCGGTCGTTGAGATGCCGCCGGTTGTCGAGCCCCGTGAGCGCGTCCGTCTGCGACATGTACCGCAGCCGCTCGTTGAACTCGAGCAGCTCGCGCTCCCGCTCTTCGAGCGTTTCCTGCAAGCGCTTGATGCGCAGCATGGACCGCACGCGCGCGCGCAGCTCGGCGAAGTCGATGGGCTTCGTGATGTAGTCGTCGGCGCCCGCTTCGAGCCCCTCCACCTTGTTCTCCGTGGAGTCGAGCGCGGTCTGCATGATGATCGGGATGAACGGCAGGCTCTTGTCGCCCTTGATCTCTCGTGCGACGTCGATGCCGCTCACCTCTGGCATCATGACGTCGAGGAGGATCAGGTCGGGCGGCTCGCGCCTGACCATCTCCAGTGCCTCGTTGCCGCTGCGCGCGGACGTCGTCTCGTACCCCCAGTGCTCCAGGCGCACGCGAAGGACTTCGATGTTGTCCTCGTGGTCGTCGACGACGAGAATCTTGCCGGTATCCGCGGTCGTCGCCTTGGCCGGAGCCGTCTCAGCCGGCATTCGTCGGGGCGTCCTTGCCGAGAAAGCGCTGCACCTCGGCGACGACCGCCCGGGGCTCGCACGGCTTCGCGAGGTATCCGTCGCAACCGACCTCCATCGCCTTCTCCCGATCCGACGCCAGCGCATGCGCCGTGAGCGCGATGATGGGAATGTCGCGCGTCGTGGGATCGTGCTTCAGCACTTGCGTGGCTTCCCACCCGTCGATGATCGGGATCGAGATGTCCATCAGGATCAGATCCGGCTGCTCCATGCGGGCCTTGGCGATTCCCTCCTCGCCATTCATTGCCTCGCTGACATCGTAGCCGAAATGCCGAAGGATGGTGGAATAGACGATGCGGTTGTCCTCGTTGTCCTCCACCAGCAGGACCGTTTTTCCGTTTTTCGGCATGCACGGCCCTCACTCGGGGTACAGCGCGGTACCATCGCCCGCGCGGGCTTCGGACGCAATTTCCAAACCAACCTCTGCCACGCCTACACCATGTCCTACGCCGGCCCCACAGGGAAACGAGGCCCCTCCCGTTCACGAGTCGCCAGCGCCGGCAAAAGGCCGCCCGCCAGGAAGAACGAATCGGACTGGCAGCAGGTTGCGGTCTTCGGCGCTGGACTGGCGCTCGGTATACTCGTAGGCGCCGGCGCGGCGCTGCTCACCGCGCCCCAGTCCGGTCGCGAAGCGCGTTCGGACATTCGCCACTATGCGCGCCGGAAGCGGCGCGCACTCGGACGACGCAGCCGCGATGCATGGCTCGACCTGCGAGACGAGCTGCGAGATGCAGCCCGCTCACTGCGACGCAGGCGGCGCCGTGCTCCTAACGCACGTCCTGAATCTCCCGCCTCGCCTCCTCCAGATAATGACGATCGTTGAACTCGGCGGGCGCCGTGCGGAGGGCGATCTCGTATTGCTCGCGCGCCCTGTCGTTCAGATCGCGGGCCGCGTACACGCGCGCGAGATCGAGATGATGGACGATGCGGGCCGGTTCCGCCGCCACTGACTCCTCCATGAACTTCTGCGCGTCATCCCAGTTGGCGCTGTTGAAGACCTTCCCGCCCAGGAAGGTCTTGGCGAATAATCGCGTGAGTCCACTGAGGCTCATGACGTTGTAGTTCCACATGCCCATCACGTGGAGCGCGCCGGCATGCGTCGGTTCGATCCTCAGCGCCGCGAGCGCCTCGCTGCGGACGTCGCCCGCGTACCGCACCTGATCGCGCTTGCCGAGCGAGAGCGCTCGGCGACCCAGCGCGCGGGCGAGCTGGAAGTGACCTTCCGCGTCTGCGGGGTTCGCCTCGACCGCCCTGCGTGCATATTGTTCTGCCACGCCATACAGGCGCTCGCGCTCCTTCTCATCCGTGTTGAACTCGCTCAGATCGACAGCTTCCCCCGTCGCCTTCCACAGCGCCTCGTATGAGCGCGGGTCGAGCTTCAGCGCTTCTTCGTAATGGCGCAGCGCGCTCTGTGCGTTGAGCGCTGCACGGTCCCGATCGCCGAGCGCGATGTGCTCCGCCACGGATTGTGCGGCGACGCGCGCGGGGATGATGACGATGGCGGCTAGCGCGGCCGCGCGCACAGCTCGACCCGGCATCGCGAGAGACACGATCATGAAAGACTCCAGGAAAGCGGGTAAACGGTCAACAGTGAACGGTTCACGGTGAACGGCAGAAACACCTTGTATACCCCGGTGCCCGTCTAATGCTCGCCTTGCGGCTCATCGAGCGCAAACGTGACGGTGGGCGCATCGACGCCGGTGAGTGGCGCGCGTTGGCGAATGCCTATGCGGCCGGCCACATCCCCGACTATCAGATGGCCGCCCTGCTCATGGCGTGCTTTCTCCGGGGGCTCGATCGAGCCGAGACGAATGCGCTCACGGACGCGATGCTGCGCAGCGGCGAGACCCTCGATCTCTCGGAGCTCGGGCGCCCTCGCATCGACAAGCACTCCACCGGCGGCGTTGGAGACAAGGTCTCCATCGTGCTCGCGCCGCTCATCGCGAGCCTCGGTGTCGCCGTCCCGATGATGTCGGGCCGGGGCCTCGGCCACACGGGCGGCACGCTCGACAAGCTCGATTCCATCCCGGGGTTCGACACCCATCTCTCGCTCGACACGGCGAAGCAGCTGATCGGCACGCTCAACGCGGCGCTGATGGGTCAGACGTCGACGATCGCTCCGGCCGACCGCAAGATGTACGCGCTGCGCGATGCCACGGGCACCGTCGAGTCCATCCCGCTCATCGCCGCCAGCATCATGAGCAAGAAGTTGGCGGAGGGACTCACCGGTCTGGTGCTCGACGTGAAGCGCGGCTCCGGCGCATTTCTCCCGACGATGGGAATCGAGCTCGCGCAGATGATGATCGAGATTGGCGCGGACCACGATTGTCCCGTGGTCGCGCTTCTTACCGCAATGGATCGCCCGCTCGGCCGTGCCTGCGGCAATGCGCTGGAAGTGGAAGAGGCCATTCTCGCGCTGCGCGGCGAAGGGCCGCCAGACCTCATGCGCGTCACGTACGCGCTTGGCGCGGAGATGCTCGTGCTCGCCGGTGTGACGCGCGACTACGATGACGCGCATCGGCAAATGGAGCGACAGATCGGGACCGGACACGCGGCCGAGCACTTTCAACGCATCATCGAAGCGCAGGGCGGCAACCCCGCCGTGGTCGACGATCCCGCGATTCTGCCGCAAGCAGCGGAGGTCGAGCTGTTCAGCGCGCCGCGCCGCGGCTTCGTGTCCCGTGTCGAGCCGCGCGCAATCGGCCGCGGCATCATCGCGCTCGGCGGTGGACGCACGACCATGGAAGACAGGATCGATCTCTCTGTTGGTTTCGTCATCACCGCACGGCCCGGTGATTGGGTCGAGCAGGGTGAGCCGCTCGCCACCATTTTCGCGAAGGACCGCCCCGGCGTCGAACAAGGACGGGCAGCGTTGCGCACCGCCATTCTGATTGCAGACGAAGCCGATCCGCCGTTGCCGCTCGTGTCGCATCGGGTGACCGCGGCGGGTGTCGAGGTCCTCGAGTCGGCCTGACGTCAGCGCGGCCGTCCAAAGACCTGCGCGTAGAACCGTCGGCCATTCCTGCCAATGGCCATGCCCGCCCCCATCTCCGCGTAGCGTGTGGACAGGATGTTCTCACGATGTCCTGTGGAGGACATCCAGCCCGCCACCACGCTGGCCGCGCTGGAGTACCCTTCCGCGATGTTCTCTGCGGAGGCCAGCATCTTATAGCCCACTGCGGCGAGACGCGTGCTCAGGGTGGGATACCGTGCCTCTGGCAGCTCGTGCGACATGGTGAGCTGCGCGGCCATCTGCTCGGCGTGAATCTGCGCGGCACGCATGAGGGCCTCGGAACGTGTCAGTCCGAACAGTCCGTGTGCAGCACGTTCGGCATTCGTGCGCGAGACGATGTCGCCAGCGATCTCCGGCGTGGGAGAGGCAGACGGTGCGGCGGTTGACGGCGATGTGCCGGCCACAGGCACGGCACAGGCCGATGCGAGTGTCGCCATGCCCAGCAGAAGAACATGCAGGCGCATCAGTGTTCTACTCCTGCGTGCGCGTCAACGATCCATTCGACGAAATCCACGAAGACTGGAACAATCCGTGCCGGCAGAGTGGACCCGCCACGCATCGCCGGGAACGAGGGGGACGATGACCGAAGGGCAGGACACGCGCGACGCCGCGGACGCCATGGGCGACGCGAGAATGAGGTTTCACAGGGCGCTCCTGCAATCCCATCGCCTGCGCGGGTTCTTCGACGAGCTCGACGATGCTGCCTCGAGCTTCTGCCTGCTGCTCAAGCAACTCGGCTACAGCCCGGAACAAACCCTCATCGATGCGAAGAAGGTCATCGACGACGCGCTCGAGGGCCACGACATCCCCACGGCCGAGCGGGCGGTGTTGATGTGTATCCAGCAGTACTACAAGTAGGTCGGTAGGCCAGCCAGCGACTCCTACTACCGTCCTACTGTCTGCATCCGCCCAACGGATCCATCCTCTGTCCATCGATGACAAACCTCTGCGGTCGATCCGCAACCGCTCTCGCTACGTCGTACACAAAACCGGCGATGCGCGCGAGGTGATCGTAGTCGATGTACTGCGCCTCGTCCGTCACCTGGTGATAGTCCGTGTGATAGCCGAGTGAGAAGTACGAGATCGGAATGCCGTACCGCGCGTACATGTAATGGTCGCTGCGGCAGTAGCGATTCATCGGGTGTCCGTTTGCGTCGAACGACAGGTCGATGTCCATGTGCGGCGTCCGTGCGGCATTGACGGAATCGATCGTCGCGCGCAATCCGCTCGCGAGCCGGCCGGCCCCGATGAGCTGCACGTTGTTGGGTCCACGCCCCATGACGTCCGTCGCCTTCCCGCGCCCAACCATGTCCATGTTGAGCTGCGTGATGATGGAGTCGCGCGGGACAGTGGGATGATCGGTGAACCACTGTGAGCCCCACAGGCCCTTTTCTTCTCCCGTATGCGAGACGAACAGCAGCGACCGCCGCGGCTTGTCGGCGGATGCCGCGAACCGTCTGGCGATTGCGAGGAGCGCGACGGTGCCGGATCCATCATCGTCGGCGCCGTTGTTTACGGAATCGCGACGCACGCCACCGTGTGCGCGCGTGAGACTGTCGCGAAGAAATGCGATTCTCGCCGCCTCGTCCGCGGTGGGCGCGCGCAACGCGTCCTGCACGCCCTGACGCCGAATGACCATGTTGTTGGCCAGCACGGAGTCGTGATCGAGCGCGCGCCGCTCGAGCCCGACGTGATCGTTGTGCGCGCCGATGGCGACGTACGTGTTCCGCAGTTGTGGGTCGCTCCCTCGTACGATGCCGATGACGTTGCGCGCGGGATACGACGCTGGCATCTCCGTGTACGAGAGGCCGCCGGTAAGACTCGGCGCCGACGTGCCCACCGCCACGGCGTCGATGTTGTCCACACCAAACATCCGCGCGGCCACCGTGGGCGTGATCAGCATGATGAGCGGTGCCGAGCCCGTGACGTTGCTGTGGATGTGTTCCTGGGAGCTCCGCGCCCTGGCCAGCGACGTGGCTGACATTGCGTCGAGCGACGCGATGGCGACACCCGCCGCATCGGCATACCTGGCTATGGAGCCTGGGCGATAGAAATACCGGAAGTCGCGCCGGCCGTCGCTGCCCGCAGGAATCGTGAAGACGACGACTTTTCCTGCCACGGCAGACGGCACAATCACCGATGGCGCGCCGAGCTGTCCTCCGAAGACCACCTCGACGCCGTCCACGGAGCGAATGCTGCCGCCCTGAGGTACCGCTCGCCCGCCATTCGCATTGATGAATGGCAGCACGTCGACGCCGACACGAAGCGGCAGGCCGCGCACCGCGATCGTGCGCGTGGTGTCGAGCCACGCGATGCTGATCGGTACAGTCTGGTAGTACGTGCCGCCATCGCCCCCCGGCTCGAGGCCGATGCGACGCATCTGCTCCGCGATCCACGTCGTCGCCTTGAAATCGCCAAGCTGGCCCGCCTCGCGCCCGAGCATGGAATCGTCGGAGAACGCATACAGCAGGGTGCGCAGCTCCTCGGCGGTGCTCTCACGGGATGCCGGCTGCGTGGTGGTCGTTGATACCGCGCTCGTACATCCCGCGACGAGGAGGGTGGCGAAGAACAACTGGCTGACGTAACGCGTCCGCATGAGAGCTCAGGGTTGGTTCCCCTGAATTATCACCGCACGCGGCGCCCGCCGCCACGGGTTTAGTTCCTGTTGTATCGCTGCGTGTATCCGTTGATGACTTCCGTCAGCACGCTGCCGCTCACCGTGCCCTGGTACGTGAAGCCCGACGTCTGGTCGGTGAAGTCGATGGAGCCGCTGCGGCTGGTGTAATAGCCGTAGTGGCTGTCGCTGTGCCCGTCGTTCCAGAGAGAGATGTCGGTATACGACCCATCCCCGTTCAGCGTGAGGGTTTCGTTGATCAGCGTCTGCCCCTGCGAGAACGTGTAGGGCATGGAATAGCCGTTGATGCTCCGGAGCGAATAGTTGCCCTGCACCGACCCTGTGATGCCGGTGAGATCGACGTTGCAGGCAGCGAGCGTGGACGAGAGTGCCGCCGCTGCTGTCAGCATGAGCGCTCGACGAATGAGGTGCACGTGTTCCTCCTCGGTGAGGTTACCTGACCGGGAGTAAGGCAAACGAAGCACCGCGCGTAGACCCCGTGTTTCGCGGGCCGAGCGGATGCGGTGAACGAAAAAGTGGACAGCCCGCGGTGCGGGCTGTCCACCTTCGTGGAACCTGTCGGTGCGATCAGATGTCGAGGTTGCTCGCGAACTTTGCGTTGTCCTCGATGAACTGCCGCCGCGGCTCGACCTCGTCGCCCATCAGCTTGCGGAACATCTCGTCGGCGAGCACGGCGTCCTCGATGTTCACCTTCAGCAGCGTGCGCGTGTTGGGATCCATCGTCGTGTCGAAAAGCTGGTCGGCGTTCATCTCGCCGAGGCCCTTGTAGCGCTGGATGTTGAGCCCGGTTTTGCCGTCGGGCACCATGCGACGCGCGATCTCGTCGCGCTCCTTCATGTCGTACGCGTAATAGGCTTCCTTGCCCTTGGCCACGCGAAACAGCGGCGGCTGCGCGATGTACACGAAGCCCGCCTCGATGAGCTCGGCCATCTGCCGATAGAAGAACGTGAGGAGCAGCGTGCGGATGTGCGCGCCGTCCACGTCGGCGTCGGTCATGATGATGACCTTGTGGTAGCGCGCCCGCGTGATGTCGAATTCTTCCTTGATGCCCGTGCCGAGCGCCGTGATGATCGTGCGGATTTCTTCGTTCGACAGCACCTTGTCGATGCGCGCCTTCTCCACGTTGATGATCTTGCCGCGCAGCGGCAGAATCGCCTGGAACTCGCGCTTGCGGCCCTGCTTCGCTGAACCGCCGGCCGAGTCGCCCTCGACGAGATAGATCTCGCACAGTGCCGGATCGGTGAGCGAGCAATCGGCGAGCTTGCCAGGCAGATTGCCGACGTCGAGCGCGCTCTTGCGACGCGTGAGATCGCGCGCCTTGCGGGCGGCCTCGCGGGCGCGCGCAGCGGACATCGCCTTGTCGATGACGATGTTGGCGGTGCGCGGATGCTCCTCGAGGTATGCGGCGAGCCACTCGTTCACCACCGTCTTCACGGCGGATTCCACCTCGGAGTTGCCGAGCTTCGTCTTCGTCTGCCCCTCGAACTGAGGCTCGTGCACCTTCACCGACAACACTGCGGTGAGGCCCTCGCGCACGTCGTCGCCGGACAGCGTGACGTCCTTGTCCTTCTTGGCCAGGGACGACTTCTGGATGTACTGGTTGATCACCCGGGTGAGCGCGCTCTTGAAGCCCGTCAGGTGCGTGCCGCCCTCGTGGGTGTTGATGTTGTTGACGAACGAGAAGACGTTGTCGTTGTAGCCGTCGTTGTACTGCAACGCGAGCTCGATCCCGATGTCGTCCTTCGTCGTCTCGAGGTAGATGACCTCGTTGTGCAACGGCTTCCGCCCCGAGTTGAGATGCTGCACGAACTCGCGCAGGCCATTCTTGGCCAGGAAGACCTCTTCCTTCTCCTCGCCGAGCCGCTCGTCCCGCAGCGTGATCGTCACGCCCTTGTTGAGGAAGGAGAGCTCACGCAGCCGCGACGCCAGCGTGCCGTAGTTGTAGACGAGCTCCGTGAAGATGAGATGGTCGGGCTTGAACCAGATCTTCGTGCCGGTCTGCTTGCGCGGGCTCTCGCCGATGACCTTGAGCTTCGTCTTCGTGTCGCCACGGACGAAGTCCATGTAGTGCTCCTTGCCGTCGCGACGCACCCACACCTTGAGGATCTCGGACAGCGCATTCACGACCGACACGCCGACGCCATGCAGTCCGCCGGATACCTTGTAGCTCTCCTTGTCGAACTTGCCGCCGGCGTGCAGCACGGTCATGGCCAGCTCCACACCCGGAATCTTCTCGATCGGATGGATGTCGACCGGAATGCCGCGCCCGTTGTCGTCGACCGTAATGGAATTGTCAGCGTGAATGATGACGCTGATCTTGTCCGCAAAACCGGCGAGCGCCTCGTCGATGGAATTGTCGACGACCTCGTACACGAGATGATGGAGTCCCCGCTCCGACGTCGAACCGATGTACATCCCCGGACGCTTGCGAACGGCTTCCAACCCCTTGAGCACCGTGATCTGACTCGCGCCATACTCCGTGGCGGCCGGCTTGTCGGTCGTCGTCGTCATGCACTCCACTCGCGAAAATCGCGGAAAGGGATTCCCGAATATACGCCGAAAATGGGCGCGTATCCCGCACCCGGAAATCTAAGCGGCCAGCACGCCAAACGCAACGGGGCAGCACGCATCCAAGTCATTTGACACCAACGACTTGGAAGACTGGCAAAACTGATGCATCACACGCGCCGCAACAGCCACCGAATCTTGCGCACCGGCTTCCGGCCCGGCTTCGCATTCAACGCCCGCAACAACTCGGGCTCGAGCATCGACAGCTCATTCATCCAGGCGTTCGTCGTCACGTGCACGAACAGCGTTCCGTCAGCCGAGATGGACTGCGGCGTCGTCACCGACGCGATCTGCGCGCCGACGAGCGTGTTCCAGTCCGGAATGATCCCCGCCTGCTCGACCCGCGCCTCGATGCCGGCGTTCTTGAGCACACCGGCAAGCACGTCACCCAATGCCGAAGGCTTCTTACGCGGCGGCATTACGCGGCGCCCTCGAGCGATCCGTCTTCACGTACGACGCCCGCCACGATGCGCCACCGCACGAGCTGGGTCAGCGCGGCCGGAATGTCGCTCTCGCGCGGCACTGTCAGCAGCGTCTGTCCCATCTGACGCTCCGCGAGCAGCTCCAGAATCCGTGTTGCGCGCCGCACGTCCAACTCGGCGAAGGGATCATCGAGCAGCAGCATCGGCGCGGCGCCGAGTCTCACGCGCAGCGTTTCACTCTCGAGGAATCGAAGCGCGATCGCCGCGGTCCGCTGCTGTCCGGCAGAGCCGAACGCACGCAGCTCGCGTCCATCGAGTGTGACCACGAGGTCGTCCCGATGCGGGCCGGTGTGCGTGAGGCAGCGGCGCACGTCCAACGCGCGGCGCTGCTCGAGCCCCGCCGCGAGTGCGCTCCTCACGTCACTCACGTCCAGCGACCGCGGCTCGAGTGACGACGCATGGCGCATCATGACGACGCCCTGCTCTCCAATCTGCGAGCACGCCTCCGCAAACTGCGCGGCGACCTCCGCGACCCACGTCACGCGCTCGAGCCAGAGCACCGCGCCGTGTTCCGCGAGCGGCGCTTCCCAAACAGCTACGCGCGCATCGGACGCGCCGCCTTTCTGCGCATCCCGCAACGCGGCGTTGCGCTGTGCCAAGGCGTGGCGATAGCGCTGGAGGGCGATCAAATACGGCCGCGACGACAACGCGAGCAGGATGTCCAGGTAGCGTCGTCTCGCGCTCGGCGCGCCGGCGACCAGCTCGACGTCAGCCGGCGAGAAGAGCACGCAGGGCAGGGCGCCCAGCGCGTCGCTAAGACGTGTCGGCTCGACTCCGTCGAGCTTCACGCGTTTGCGCTTTCCATGCCGCTCGAACCCAGCGGAGATTTCAGCATGCGTCGCCCCCTCCATGCGCGCCGCCACGTGAAAGGCCGGCGCGCCAAAGCGCACCACGTCCTGATCGCGGGCGCCGCGCACCGATCGCAGCAGATGCAGATAGTAGATGGCCTCGAGCAGGTTCGTCTTGCCCTGTCCGTTGTCGCCGATCAGGACGGCGCCTTCGGCGGGGATCCGCAGGTCGAGACGCGCCAGGTTCCGAAAGTCGCGAACGCTCAGTGTCCGGAGCGTGACGCGGGGTCCGTGACTCACGTGCCGGTGAACTTCGGCGCGCGCTTCTCCAGGAACGCGCGCATGCCTTCCACTGTGTCGTTCGTCGCGGACAACAATCCGAAGTAGCCGGCCTCGAGGGCGATCGCATCGTCGAGCGGCATGTCGAGGCCGCGGTCCACCGCTTCGATGCAGTGCGCGAGGGCCAGCGGTCCGTGCTGGATCATCGACGCGAGCAGCGCGCGCGACACGGTGATCAGCTCGCCGGCGGGCACCACGCGATTCACGAGACCGATGCGCCATGCCTCCTGCGCGTCGATCGGTTCTCCGCCGAGCAGAAGCTGGAGTGCGCGTCCCTTGCCCACGAGACGAGGCAGGCGTTGCGTTCCGCCGTAACCGGGGACGATGCCCAGCTTCACCTCCGGCTGGCCGAACTTCGCCGACTCGGATGCGATGCGAACGTGGCAGGCCATCGCGAGCTCGCAGCCGCCGCCGAGTGCGAATCCGTTGACTGCGGCGAGCGTCGGCTTCGGCGACGTCTCGAACAGGCGAAACGTCCGCTGCCCGCGTTCGGCGCGCGCCTTTCCTTCCGCCGCACTCTGATCCACCAACTCGGAGATGTCCGCGCCGGCAACGAACGCACGCCCAGCTCCGGTGAGCAATACGGCACCCACGTCGGCGCGCTCGCGCGCTTCGGTGATCGCCGCGGCCAGCGCTTCCATCACTGCGTCGTTCAGCGCGTTCAGCTTTTCCGGCCGCTGCAGCGTGATGGTGGCGATGCGGTCGGATACGTCGAAGGTCAGGAGCGAATCGGCCATTGACGGAGTGCGCGGGGGAGGACGGCGATCACGGAATCTATGGATGCGGCCCCCATTTTGCCCTTCAGGCCGCCGCGCATGGCTGAGTGGATTCGTCGAACGGGCCCGAAGAGAGGGTTTGACTATCGGCGGCCGGACGGCCGTCCGGTGCGCGACGCGCGCACGCTCGGGCGCATCCGGTCGCTCGTGATTCCGCCGGGCTGGACGGACGTCCATATCGCCGCCGGCGCCGCGCACGAGGTGCAGGCCTGGGGGATGGATGCGAAGGGCCGCAAGCAGTATCGCTACCACGCGCGCGCCGTGGAGCGTGGACAGTTGCGCAAATACTATCGGGTGCGCGAGCTCGCGAAACAGCTGCCCGCCATTCGCGAACAGGTGCGCGCGGATGCCACATCGCCGGCCCGCACTCGGCGCGCTGCCGCGGCTGCGGTCGTGCGTCTCATCAGCGAGAGCTTCTTCCGTGTCGGCAGCGAGCGATATGCCGAGGAGAATGGAACGTTCGGCATTGCGACGTTGCGGAAGCGACACGTGAGCGTGGAGCGCGGGCGCGCCGTGTTCACGTACGTCGGCAAGCGGGCCATTCGACAGCGCCAGGTCGTCGCCAACCGCGATCTCGCGCGGCTCGTGGCGCGCCACCTGACTGCGCCCGGCACGCGTCTCTTTCGCTATCGCGAGGACGGCCGCTGGTGCGACCTCACGGCGCGCGACGTCAACGAGTATCTGCACGCTACGCTCCGCGTCGGCTTCAGCGCCAAGGACTTTCGCACGTGGGGAGGTACGTTGCGGGCTGCAACGGTGCTCGCGGAGCTCGGGCCGGCGGTCAGCGATGCGGAAGCGAGGCGCAATGTCACGACCATGCTTCGACTCGTCGCGGCCGAGCTGGGGAATTCGCCGGCGATTTGCCGGACGTCGTACGTGCATCCCATGGTGCTCGCGCGGTATCTCGACGATGGCGAAGTGATCAGGCTGCCAGCACGCCACGTTGCGAGAGCGGATACCTACGCGCACTCCCCCGAGGAACGGGCACTGATCCGATTCCTCGACAAGCACTTTCCGGAGCGGCGCCAGCGGAAGCGCGCGGCTGTGCGACCCGTAGCTAAGCGCCGGACTGCCCGATAGGTTGGCCGCTTGTGACCGAACAACCGGACGCAGCGGACCAGGAGAGCGTGATTTCGCGGCAGAGCTTCGCGTCTGCCGTCACTGCACGCGTGGCCATCGTGCTCCTGGCCGTCGTGCCATTGCTGCCGACGATGCGCGCCGCATTCGTGTATGACGACACGAGCGTCATTCGCGACAATGCAGTGCTCCGCGGCTGGAGCGCGCTCTGGCGCGTGTGGAGCGAGCCCTATTGGCCGTCCGAGGGGATCAACTCCCTCGGCCTGTATCGCCCGATGCAGCTCGCGCTGCTGGCGGCGGTCTGGAATCTGAGCGGCGGCTCGCCGCGCTGGTTTCATGCGTACGCGCTGTCGCTTGGCATGCTCGTCGTGCTCGCGGTATGGTGGCTGCTGAGACGCGCGACTGCTGTGGGCGCGGCCGTCGTCGGCGCCGCGTGGTTCGCGACGCACCCACTTCACGTCGAAGCGACGGCGAGCGTCGCCAACACGTCGGAGCTGGTGGTTGTTTTGGCGACGATCGGAATGATTCGCGTGTTGTGGTCTTCGTCTGCCGCCGTGCGCGGTTGGGCGCGTCCCGCCGCGTTCGGAATGCTTGCGGCAGTCGCGCTTGCGACGAAGGAGTCCGGCCTGCTCGCCGTCCCGGTCGCTGCGGTGACTGCCTGGGGATGGGCGCCTGAATCGCGCTCCGCGGCACGGGAGACGATCGGGCAATTTCTCCGTCGGCACGAGCGCGAATGGCTCGTTGCGCTCGTTTCCGTCGTCGCGATCGTTCTCGCGCGTCTCGTTGTGCTCGGTGCACCAGTCGCGCACGCGTCGATTGCGGCGCAGGGCCTCAGTGGACTCAGTGCGGCGCAGCGGGTCATCGCGATGATGTCGCTGTGGCCGCGCATACTCGACATGCTCGTGTGGCCGACTTTGCTCGCGCCGTACTACGGCCCAACGATTCTTCCGACGAACGGCGCGGCGATCGCCGCACTGAGTCTTCTCGTCGCCACAGGACTGGCCGGACTCGCTGTGGTCATCGCGAAGCGCGGCGACAGGCGTCCGATCGTTGCGCTGGGCTGGATCGCGATGACGTACCTCCCTGCGTCCAACCTGCTCACGGCAACGGGACAGTTGCTGTCGGACCGCACGCTGTTCGGCGCGACCGTTGGCGTCGCCCTGTTGCTCGCATGGGTGCTCGATCGATTGCCGCTGTTCGCGCGCCGCACTGCGATGATCCTTTGCGTGGTCGTCGTCGCGCGCGACGCCATCGTGGAGACGCATTACGCCGTCGCATGGACGTCTCACCGTGCCCTTTGGGAGCGTCTCGCCGACGTCTCGCCGAACGAGCACATGAGCTACAAGCTGCTCGGCATGGACGCACGGGCGCGTGGCGACACGGCGCATGCCGTTGCGTTGCTCGAGCGCGCGCTGACGATGGCGCCGACGGATCGGCAGATCCGTTTCGAGCTCGGCCAGGCATACTATCGAGTGGGCCGTTACCTGCCGGCAGCGCGGACGCTCGCACCGCTCATGCGTGACGGGGATGCGCGGGCGGAGCCAGGGTTTGCGGCGCTCTACTTCGACGCGGTGGGGCGGGCCGGCGGACCGGCGGCCGTTGTGGGTGCGACTGCTCCCTATTTGCACTCGGAGACGGCGGCGGTCGCCGCGCTCTTCGGCGGTGTCGCCAAGGAGCAGCTCGGCGATCGAGCGGGAGCGGACTCGCTTTTCACGCTTGGGTTGCGTCGCAGTCCGGGTAATTCCACGCTGCTCGCGCGGCGTGCGGCGTTGCGTACTGGCCGGCAATGAGCGCGGGACGCCGAGGAGATTCCTGATGCGCGGACTATGGTTCGTCGTCACGCTCGGGCCGTCCGCCTTTTCGGGGGACGCATGGCTGGCCAGCGACAAGATCCAGCACTTCGTGTCCTCGGCGTTTGTACAGGGCATGGGATACGGCACCCTTCGCGCGGCAGGCATTCCTCACGGTGCTGCGCTTGCAGGCGCCAGCGTCGCCACGGTTGCCGTCGGCGCAGGCAAGGAGATTTACGACGCGGGACATCACGGCGATCCGAGCGTGAAGGACTTCGCATGGGACCTTGCCGGCGCGGGCGCCATGACTGTTCTTCTCGTCCACACGAGACGGTGACGCTGCCGCTGTAGGGGAAACACCAGCTTCAGCACGGTTCACCGGCCGCTATATTCTGAAGGTCCCTCCATTCGCCAACGGGCGCGGCACGCATGACATCGGCACGCACGAAATTCCTGATCGGGGGCGCTCTCGTGCTCGGGACGGCCGGCTATCTCATGGCGACGTCCATCAGGGATACGGGCACGTACTATCTCACGCCCTCCGAGCTCGCGACCAAGCTCAGCGCCGACCCTTCGTTGCGGCATACCGGTGTGAAGCTCGGCGCGCGCGTCGTGCCCGGCTCCATCACACGTGTTCCGGGCGGAAAGGAATATGCCTTCACGGTCACCGACGGGGCGCAGACATATCCCGTCGTCTATCACGGCATCGCGCCGGACACGTTCACCGATGGCGTGGACGTCGTGGTAGAAGGGCGCATGGGTGAGGACGGAACCTTCCGGGCGACGACGCTGCTCGCGAAGTGCGCGTCTCGCTATGAGAATGCGCCCGGGCCTCGCCCCGACGTCCCCAAATACCGGGCGACGCCGGGGTACAGGGCCGGGGCGCGCGCGTGATCCTGATTGGCGAGCTGTCGCTGTGGGTCGCGCTTCTCATGGCGGCCTGGGCGAGCGTCACCTCGATTGCGGGCGGCATGCTGGGGCGAGAGGATCTCGTGACCAGTGGGCGTCGCGGGCTGTACGCCACCTGTGCGATGGTGGTGCTTGCGTCCATCGGATTGTGGGACGCGCTGCTCACGCACGACTTCTCGTTGAGCTACGTCGCGGGCCACATCAGCGCGAACATGCCGAAGATCTACGTGTTCACCGCGTTCTGGGGCGGGCAGGCGGGATCGATGCTGTTCTGGGCGCTCATCCTTTCCGTCTACTCGGCGATTGCGGTGTGGTCCGCGAAGGACTCGGCGCGCGATCTCGCCCCGTGGGCCGCCGGCACTCTGGCGGCGATTCTCGTGTTCTTCATCGCCACCACGTGCTTCAAGGCGAACCCCTTCGACCGGCTTCCGTTCGTACCCGCGGACGGCAAGGGAATGAATCCGCAGTTGCAGAATCCCGGCATGGCCATTCATCCGCCGAATCTGTATCTCGGCTATGTCGCGACTGCGGTGCCCTTTGCCTTTGCGATTGCGGCACTCGCAACGCGCCGGCTCGACGCGACCTGGCTTCTCGTGGTGCGGCGCTGGTCGCTCGTCTCGTGGTTCTTCCTCACCGTCGGCATCACGCTCGGCATGTGGTGGGCGTACGTGGAGCTTGGCTGGAGCGGTTATTGGGCATGGGATCCGGTGGAGAACGCGAGCTTTCTTCCATGGCTCACGGGAACCGCGTTTCTCCACTCCATCATGATCCAGGAGAAGCGCGGGATGCTGCGAAAATGGAATGTCGTGCTCGTGGTCACGACGTTCCTGCTCGCCATTTTCGGCACGTTCATCACCCGCAGTGGCGTCATCGAGAGCGTGCACTCCTTTGCGCAATCTCCGGTGGGCACCTGGTTCGGCACGTTCTTCGTGCTCACCACGGGTGCGACGATCTACTTCGTCGCAACACGGCTCAACGATCTCGAGGCGCGCGCGGGCCTCGAGAGCATGGTGAGCCGAGAGGCCGCGTTCCTCTACAACAATCTCGTGCTCGTGGGCATTGCGTTCTCCGTGCTCTGGGGAACGCTCTTTCCGATTCTCAGCGAGTGGGTGCGCGGATCGAAGATCACGGTGGGCCCGCCATTCTTCAACACGGTCAACGTGCCGTTGGGCTTGCTGCTGCTCGGTCTCACCGGTGTCGGACCGCTCATCGCGTGGCGCAAGGCATCGCTGTCGAACCTTCGACGGCAGTTCACGACGCCGGTGTTGGTGGGCGTATTCGCGGGTAGTGCGCTCGTCGCCGTCGGCATGCGGAATGGCCACGCACTGGTCGCCTACACGCTGGCGGCATTCGTCGCCGGCACCATCGCGCAGGAGTTCTACAAGGGCATCGGCGCGCGCCGTCACATTCACAGCGAGTCGCTCGGCACGGCGACTGTGCGGTTGATCGCGCGCAACCGGCGGCGCTATGGCGGCTACATCGTGCATGCCGGTATCGTCATTCTCTTTTCGGCGTTCGCAGGGCTCGCGTTCAAGAAGGACCACGACGTGCAGCTCAAGGCGGGCGAGACGAAGGAGCTGGTGGATCCGCTCGGGCACCGGTGGCGATTCATCAGCCAGGGCGTGTCTACCTCCGAAACGCTGAATCGATTTGTCACAGCCATCGGCCTCGAGGTCTTTCGCGACGGAAAGCGCCTCGGCATTCTGACCAGCGAGAAGCGCCAGTACTTCGACAGCAACAAGCAGGCGCAATTCGAGCCGGCAACCGAGGTTGGCATTCGTACCTCGGCGGCGCTGGACCTCTACGTGGTGCTCGCCGGCGTGCGCGACGATACCGCGGAGTTGCGCATCAGCTTCAATCCCCTCGTGGTCTGGGTGTGGATTGGAGGAATGATCATGGCGATCGGCGGCTTGATCGTGATGTGGCCGCAGGCGCAGCAACGACGGGCACACGCCGGTTATGCCGCCACGCTGGAGCCCGCGGGCGACCTCGCAGTGATCTCCTGATGCGTCGCCGCGATTTCCTCGCGCGTGCGGCGTCCGGTGGTGTCATCCTCGTCGCGGTGCAGTCGCTGCGCGCGCAGCAGAACGGACCCGCGCAGGGCAACACGTCGAACTTGTTCGACATGGATCAGGACGCCGCCAAGACGGTACGTCGGGCGGCGAAACCTGGCGCGCGCGCTCAGGTCACTGACGAGCAGCGCGATGCGCTCGAGCGGCAACTGCGCTGCCAATGCGGCTGCACGCTCGACGTCTATATCTGCCGCACCACCGACTTCTCGTGTCAGGTCTCACCCGCCATGCATCGGGACATCATGTCGCTCGTGCGGGGTGGGTATTCCGCGCAGGAGATCATCGACGCCTTCGTGCAGACCTACGGTGAAAAGGTGTTGATGTCCCCGAAGCGCGAGGGTTTCAACTGGGCCGGATACGTGGTGCCATTTGCCGCGATCGCCGTGGGCGCGGTGGCGCTCGTCGGTGTGCTGCAGCGCATGCGGCGCCGCGGCGTGACAATCGGCGCCGCGTCACCTGACGCCCTCGATGTGGTCGCGACATCGGAAGAGCTCGCGCGCATCGAGGCGGCAATCCACAAGGACGACTGAGTGTTGGCCCTCGCACTCGGCACGTTGCTGGCGGTCGGCGCGTTGGCGTTCGTGCTGTTTCCGCTCTTCGCAGGCTCGCCCCGTGCGACACGCCGGGCCTCGGCGCCTCGGATGTCTGCGGAGCGCGACGCCGTGGCCGCGCTGCGGGAGATCGAGTTCGACCGTGAAACGGGGAAGCTCTCGCCCGCGGATTACGACGCACTACGCGTTCGCTACACCAAGCAGGCGCTCGACGCGATGCGTCGTGATGCGTCACCGGTATCCGCTGACGAGGTCGCCGAAGCCGCGATCCGCGCGTACCGTGCACGGCTGGAATGCCCATCGTGCGGCCCGCGCCTCGAACCGGATGCCGTTTACTGCTCCTCGTGCGGTCGAAGGCTGGCCGCTTAGGAGGCAGCCGGTCGGCGCGTCCTCGCGCGTCACCGAAAGGTTCCTGGGCTCACCTCGTAAACCACCTGGGGCACGCCTGCTTCCTCGTCCGCGGTCCAGAACCCGAGTTGCTCCGCCCAGCGCAGGGTCTGCAACCGCCGCCCGTTGAGTGTGAGAAATCCCGCTGCGCGCGCCGCGACGACGCCCAGGCGCCGCAGGTCGCCGAGACCGCGCAGGATGACGGAGTTACGCTCCATCACGATGCGGCGCGCCGTTGCCGGCCCAATTCCGGGCACCCGCACGAGCGCCGAGCGCGACGCGGTCTTCACCTCCACCGGGAAGCGCTCGGGATGCGATAACGCCCACGCCACCTTCGGCTCCGTCGACAGCGGCAGATTGCCGGCATCGTCGTACACCAGTTCCTCAGCCCCGAATCCGTACTGCCTCAGCAGGTAGTCAGCCTGATACAGCCGATGCTCGCGCAGCGCCGGCGTTGCGCGCGCGTTCTCCAACGGCGTGTCGCGGATGGGGCGAAAGGCGGCGAAATGCGCATGATGAATTCCTCCCCGCGCGTACAGCTCTGTCGTGCGCTCGATCAGCGTGCGGTCGGAGTCGGGCGTCGCGCCGACCACGAACTGCATCGTCATGCCCGAAGTCCCGCCGGGATGAAGCCGATCGCGCGGCCGGCCGTATGACTCGGCCTCGCGCTCCCGCACCACGAGCGCGCGGGCATGCTCCAGCGTCGCGAGCGACGTGGCGAAGTTCTTTTCCGGTGCGATGCGCGAAAGGCTTTCACCGCACGGTGCCTCGAGGTTGAGCGACACGCGGCTGGCGAGCGAGGTGATGCGCTCGATCTGCGCGGTCTCGGCACCCGGCACGATCTTGACGTGGATGTAGCCCTTGAAGTCATGCCGCTCGCGCAACAACGCGAGCGCGTGGATCAGATCATCCATCACTTTCACCGGGCGCCCGGGAATACCCGTCGTCACGAACAACCCCTCGCACCAGCCGCGGCTCAGCGCACCGAGGAAGATGCGCACCAGTTCCTCCGGCTTGAGCAGCGTGCGCGGCATCGAGCGATCGCGCCGCATCGGGCAGTAGTGGCAATTGAAGGTGCACGCGTTCGTCATCAACACGCGCAACAGCGACATCTTCATCCCCGGCAAGGGACGCAGGTTGCGGATATTGAGAGGTCGAAGCGCGCCGACCTCGTTTGCATGCCGTAACCGCGGCGGGAGTGGCGCGCTGCCGGTCGCTGGCGAAACCATGCCGGGACTACCCTCGCGGTCGTCCGCGGCGAGCGACATCAACAGCTCGAGCTTCTGCTCCAGACCAAGGTTTCGCTCCACGACTCCCTCCGGCTCGCCCTTCCGGAGGATACCGAACAAAAACCGAAAGTCAATGGAGGCGAACCCTGCGCGCCTTCTCTCGGCATGTCGGCGCCGCAGTGCGGGGCACGCTTACACCCTTTGCGTCCCAGGCAAAACGCGGAGTGGCCGCCGGGATCATCCACTGCGCGCACCGCGGGCTCACCAGTTGAAAGCGTCCCGTGAGCACGCTCTCCGAGCTTCCGCCGGCGAAGACCCGAAACACGCCGGGCTCGATGACGAGGTGCCCCGCATGATCCGTGAACGCAAGGTCGCGCGCGCCGAGCGCGAACGACATCGTGCGCATTCCACCGGCAGCAAGCGTGATGCGCTGGAATCCGCGTAGCTCCTTCACAGGCCGCGTAAGACTCGCCACGACGTCCTGCACATAGAGCTGAACGACTTCGTCTCCTTCGCGCCCTCCGGTATTCGCAACGTCGACGGAGACGATGATCGAATCACGCGGATGCATGCGTGACGCGCTCAGTCGGAGATTGGAGTACGCGAATGTCGTGTAGCTCAGCCCATGGCCGAAGGGATACAGCGGTGTCCACGGCAGGTCGAGATACTTGGACGTGTACTTCTCGCTCGCGGTCGGCGGGCGTCCGGTGTTGCGATGGTTGTAGTAGATCGGCACCTGTCCCGTCGCGCGCGGCACGCTCACGGGCAGCTTGCCACTCGGGCTCGCGTCGCCGAAGAGGAGATCGGCTACGGCGGTGCCCATCTCGGAGCCGAGGTACCACGTTTCCAGGATGGCGGGCACGTGCTCGGCTTCCCACGGAATTGCCAGCGGCCGTCCGTTCACGAGCACGAGGACGACCGGCTTGCCCACCGCACTCACCCGCTTGATGAGCTCCTCCTGCATTCCAGGGAGCTCGATGCTGGCGCGGCTGCTCGCTTCCGCGCTCTGGTCTTCGCGCTCTCCGGCGACGATCACGACCGCATCGGCGTCGCGCGCCGCTTCGACCGCGTGCTGAATGTCACTCGTGTCGCTGGTGACATCCGCGCCGCGGACGTAGGTCACCCCCCCGGAACCGGCCGCGCGGCGAATGCCGTCGAGCACGGTCACGGCTTCATTCGCGCGGCCCTCCGCCGCCCAGTTGCCGATCATGGATCGCGCGTCGGCCGCCAGAGCACCGATGACGACGAGGCTTCCGACTGAGCGCGATAACGGCAGCACCGGAGTGCCGCCAATCGGCGCATTCTTCAGCAACACGGCCGACTCGCGCGCGAGCTGTCGCGACAGGGCGCGATGTGCCGGCGTGAGCTGTTGCGTCTTCTCTCGCGTGGTGTCGCAGAACCGATACGGATCGGAGAAGAGGCCGAGCGCGTACTTCGCGCGCAGAATGCGGCGCACCGCGTCGTCCACGTCGTTGAGGGGCACCACGCTGTCCCGAACGAGCCGCGGAAGCTCCGAGACGTAGATGCCGCTCACCATGTCGACGTCCACGCCCGCGCGCAGTGCGAGCCGCGCCGCCTCGGCGGAGTCGGCGGCGACACCGTGCGGAATCAACTCCATCACGCCCGTGTAGTCGCTCACGAGCAGACCCTTCCACTTCCACTGACCGCGCAGGAGATCGTGGATCAAAGCGCGGTTGGCGTGCATGGGCACGCCCGCGATTTCGTTGAATGCCGCCATCACCGACCACGTGCCCGCGACCGCGGCCGCGTGGAACGGAGGGAGATAGACGTCGCTCAACGTCGGCCGCGAGACCTCAGCCACGTTGTAGTCGCGGCCACCTTCGGCGGCGCCATAGGCGACGAAGTGTTTCGCCGTGGCGAGCATCACGTCGGATGGCACGAGTCGGGACGAGTCGGCCGGAGAGCCGTCGCCGCGAATCATGCCGGAGAGCTCCTGACCCTGAAACCCACGCACTTGGGCGGCGGCCATGGCCGCGCCGAGGTACGGATCCTCGCCCGCGCCTTCGACGACGCGTCCCCAGCGGGGGTCGCGCGCGATGTCCACCATCGGCGCGAAGGTCCAATGCAGCCCCGAGGCGGTTGCTTCGATGGCGCTGACGCGCGCCGCGCGCTGAACCAGCGCGGGATCCCAGCTCGACGCGCTCGCAAGCGGCACGGGGAACATCGTCCGGAAGCCGTGAATGACGTCGCTGGCGAAAAGCAGGGGAATGTGCGACCGCGACTCGTTCACGGCGATGCGTTGTAGACCGCACGTGTACGTCGCTCCAAAGACACTGAGAAACGAGCCGACGCGCCCGGCGCGGATGTCCGCCTCACCGCCCTCCGGCACCAGTGGACCCGTCAATCCACTGTGGCCGCGATACTGCGCGAGCTGGCCGGCCTTCTCCTCCAAGGTCATCCGAGTGAGCACGGAATCCGCAAAGCGCTCCGCACGCCGGTACTGCGTCTGCGCGTGCCCTACGAACGGGACCAGCAGAAGGATGATCGCGACGCAGCGAAGGCGCGCGTTCAACACCTGTTCTCGATCCAGCCGCCCGTGAAGCCGGCGCGACACAGGCCGCGAACGAGGTAGGGCTGCTTCTTCATCGCCTGCCATACGAGCTCCGTGCGATAGTTCTCGGCCATGCCGATGATGGGTCCCTGATCGATGCCGAGTTGATTGTCGTCGAACCAACCGGCGTCGGGATAGATGCGCCCGCGCCGCACGCGAATCGTCGTATCGCGCAGCGTAGGACTGAAGGAGTCGATGAATCCGTAACGATTGAATATCCGCTCGCCATACGTCTCGCGCATCGTGCGAAGTGCGCTGATCGTGATGTCCGGAGCGAACGGGATCGAGCCGCCGGTGGCGGTGGGTGCAAGGGTGCCGTCGTCGCGGACGTCACCGAGCGCCGCGCCGCGCGCCCAATAGGTGTGCAGTCGCCAGGGAGTACCTTCGCGAGTCATCAAGGTATCCTTCGGCCCGTCTGCCGCCGTGAGCCCCCAGATGCGCTCGGAGTAGTCGCGGTAGTGAGACGGATTCTCCGTTGCGTACGCGCGCTGCGACAGCGTGGCTCGGCGTGAATTCTCGAAGTAGTCGATGCCGCGCGCGCGCATGTATCCATCGCGGATTCCGCGAAAGTCCACCCACAGGTGGGAGTATTGATGTCCGAAGAGCGGAGCAAAGTTGACCATCGCGATGCCTTCGAACGTTCCCCACTGATACGTCTCGGTGAAGGCCGTCCACGCGGAGGCATCCATGGGATGCGTCGGCGATCCGAGTGCGAGCAGGTAGAGCAGCATCGCCTCGTCGTAGCCCTTGTATTCGCTGGTGCCGAAGCCGCGCTCCGGGCGCCACGACATCGTAACCCGGGAGGACGTCGCCTGCATCCATCTCCAATCAACGCGTCGGTACAGCGAGTCCGCGAGCGCTCGAATTTCCGCCTCGGCCGGGTCGGCACGGTCGAAATACTGCTGGCAGAACAGCACGCCACCCATGAGCAGCGCCGTGTCGATGGTGGACAGCTCCGTGTTGCGATAGCGCTGGCCCGTCCTCATGTCGAGGAAATGGTAGAAGAAGCCATGATGGCCCGTGACACCGACCGAATCAGCACCCTGTGGCGCACGCCAGAAAAAGCGCAGCGTGGCGAGAACTCGCTGCGCCGCATCGGCGCGCGTCACGTACTGCCGCTCAATGCCCACAGGATACGCAGTAAGAGCGAACCCCACCGCCGCGATGCTCGCGAATGGTGGATCCGGTGTTCGATCCGGCGTAAGACCATTTACCGGATTCGACGTTTCCCAGAACCAGTCGAAGGTGCGCCGCTGGAGCGTATCGAGAAATGCCAGATTGGACGGGTCTCCAACCGCAGCGACCGTCGTATGATGACTTGCGGGGGCGGGCTTGAGTGCGGCACAGCCCGCGATCAAGCCCCCTGAGACCACGGCGACGCGGCGAAACACCATGCGAAGACGGGACATCAGAACCGGTAGTTGAGGCCGAGCTGGAAGCGTCTCGCGGCGCCCGGAATGGTCAAATCGGTGACGACGGAGCGCGCCGTGCCGAACGTGGGGTTTGACTTGATGCTGCCGTCCACGTTGAACGTACCGTAGTTCAGATCATAGCCGTTGAAGTTCACGTAGTTGAAGACGTTGAACATCTCGCCCACCACTCCCACGCGTTGGCCGCGGACGGTGGTGAAATCCTTCTCCAGGCGCAGGTCGACATTGCGGTAGCCCCAGTTGCCGATGCCGAGGAACGGCTTGCCGTCAGGCCGATACCAGTTGCGGTCCAGGCCATCGGGGTAATCGTTGCCCGACAGACAATCCTTGTTGCCGTGCGTGCACGAGTTGGTGCCCGGTCCGAATCCCACGGTGGCGTTGCCCGGCGTTGGAGAGCCGAGATCGATGATGCCGCCGAGCTTGAGATCGAGCGGAAGGCCCAACAGCCAACTCGCCGTGAGATGGTGTCGCTCGTCGTTTGCCGTCCGATAACGCGTAAAGTCACTCGTGGAAACGATGTTGAGCGCGCTGAACACGTCGCCCGCGCTCGCTTCCTCCGTGGCCTTGGCCAATGTGTACGAGAGCTGCATGCCCCAGTGTGAGTCGTCGCTGTAGCGTTTCTGCGCGGAGAGATAGAGGGCGTCGTACCAGTTGCGCGCGTCGTCGCTCGACACGAACACGTTCGAGTACTTGCGCGTCGTCGTGGATGGAAACGCCGCGCAGCATGTGCCATTGGCATTCCGGTTTGCGCGAATCCACGTAAAGGTGTGGGAGCCGCGCACACCGGTGTAGCTCGCCGAGAGCAGCAGGTCGCCAATGGCCTGACGAACGCCGCCGCTGACCTGCCGCGCCATGGGCGGAATCATCTCGTTCTTCGTGAGGAAGAGCTCGGGCTGCGGAGCGTTGCCGCTGCGAAGGATTTCCTGCAAGCCCGCGGGCGTGAGATAGCGGTCCTCCCACTTGATCGTGGGATTGCCGTTCACGGGCGCACCGTTGGCCGAGAAACGGAACGTGTACTGCGTCCACCGCAGGTTGCCCATCTCATTCAGCGTATTGTTGTAGCGGTTGCGGTCGTAATACAAACCGAAACCGCCGAACAACACGGTCTGTCCCGTGCCGCGGACGTCGTAGGAAAATCCCACCCGCGGTTGAACGGCGCCCATGAACGGCTTCCGCTGACTGCCGTCGGTGAAGTAGGGCGATGGGTCGCAGAGCTGCTCGGTCTTGCGATTCGTTCCATCGCAGGCCAGGCCAGCACGATACGCCAGCACCGCGGCGCGCACCGAGTCGGGCGTGACCCAGTCGTTGTTGTTCATGTTGCTCTCGTAGTCCCAGCGGACGCCGAGATTGAGCGTCACGCGTGGCACGACACTCCAGTCGTCCTGCAGGAACAACCCTGCCTGCTTGTTACGGGCGCCAACGTCGGGATTGCCGAATCCCGCGACGGCCGAAGTGGGGAAGGCCCAGCTGTTCGTCGCATCGAACGTGTACTGCGGCACGCCACTCAGGTACTTGAGGATGGCGTACTCCAGCAGATCGACGTTCGCTCCGAGCTTGAAGAGATGGTCGCCGAGGAGACCAGGCAGCGCGTACGTGTAATCGTCGCGCAACGAAAGGCGGTTCTGATTGAAGTCCTGTCTCGTGCTGCGGCCGCCGATCTTCATCGCGCCGCTGTAGTTGAGGCCGACCTTGCCCTCGTACAGCGGGATGGGATTCCAGTGGTAGAGCTGATAGCTGACGCTGGCCTCGTTCAGTCCCGCGCCGCGCACGTACGTATGCCGCAGCGCATAGCTCGAGACCGTGTTGTAGAAGTATTCCGCGTTGTCGTAGCTGTTGGTTCCGCCGAAGCTGCGGACGTCGTACTCATGCCGGAGATTCGCGCTGAACTCGAGCCGATGGTTCTCGCCCGGCACGTAGGTGAGCTTGCCAAAGCCGAGATGTGAGCGGAATGGCGACTCGAACGTTCCCTCGAAACCGCGCAGGGAGTCGACGAGACGCTGCGGCATGGTGGCCGTGTTGCTGCCGAGCGTGACGTCGGCCGCACGCGTCTGCAGGTTCCCTTCGTAGGATCCAAAGAAGAACAGGCGATCGTGTATGAGCGGACCGCCGAGACTCCCGCCGAGCTGATATTTGTCGAGCCGGGGCTTCGGTGCGCACGGCGTCGCGGCGCCCGCCGCAGTCAGTGAGTCGCAGCGTCGCGCAGTGAAGTAGTCGCGCTCGATGGCATTCTTGTTCTGGAAGAAGCCGAAGGCGTCGCCGGACCAGGTGTTCGTTCCGGACCTGGTCGTCGCGGTAATGATCGCGCTCGTCGCCTTCTGATATTCGGCCTTGTACTGCTGCGTGATGACGCGGAACTCCTGGACCGCGTTCTGCGGGAACGGATTGCCCTTGCTGGCGTCTTGTCCGACCGCGCCGCCGGTCAGCACGTCGTTCTTGAAGCTCGTGCCGTCGATGAAGACGTTGATGTTGTTCGCGCTCTGCGCGCCACTCGTGATGCTGCCGCCGTCGCGCTTCACGCCAGGCGCGAGCAGCGCGAGGGCGAGAAAATTGCGGTCCGGCAGCGGCGTGTTCTCGATCTGGTCGCGCGTGATGTTGGTGGAGAGCTCTGGCGTGCGACGCTCGACGAGCTGTTGCGCCGAGCGTGCAGACACGTTCACTCCGGACAACTGCGCGGCGACCCCGAGAAGCGTGAAGTCGATGCTGAGCGACTGCCCAACGAGTGCGCGCACAACCCGGCGGGTTGGCGCGAAGCCGATCCGGTTCACCGTCAGCTCGTACTCGTCGGGCGCGAGGCCGGGCAGGACGTAGAATCCGCGCGCGGAAGTTCGGACGCTGCGGCGCGCATTGGTGCTGGTGGCGCGTGCGGTCACGGTCGCGTCGGCAACCGCAGCTCCCGCGTCCGTGGACACCGTTCCCGTCATGCTGGCGGTGGTGGTCTGCGCCGCGGCGGAATCGGGGCGCAAGGGAACAAGAATGACACCGAGCACGGCGGCGGCGCAGGCGGTGCGCCGCCGCAGGTTAAACGTTGAAGCAATCATTGGGGAAAACACTGGTGGGGAGGGCAGGCGAGCCCAGCAGCACGATCGGCACGGAAACGTGCGCGGGATTAGTTCGGGATCGAGACTATTGTCGGGCGAAGCGGTACGCAAGTGTTTCTGACACACCTCGCGCTATCGCTCCACAGCCTCCAGCCGCCGCTTCGCGATCCCGATCGGCACGATCGTCACTGCCACGCACAACACCGCCGCAAGGCCGAATCCAACGATCATCTCCGTGGGATCGGTCCGCGTATTGTAGAGGCGCGCCGAGAGATATCCGTACACCGGGCGCGCCTCGAGCGTGATCACACCCGCGATGAGGCCGACGGACGCGATCATGAACAGCAGCCCGCCGAACGACGTCGGAATCTGCGCCGCATTCTCCGTCTCGAACTGCGGAAACAGCGTCCCGAACCCGAGCGCCAACCCACACAGCGCCAGCGTCATCATGGTGATCGTCATGACGCTCACCGCGAACATGAAGTCGCTCACCTGCAGGAGCGCGTTCGTCACGCCGACGATCCCCAGGGCGAGCACGAGCAACGGAAGCGTCCCCACCCAGAACTTCGCCCACAGCAGATCCTTCACCGGCATCGGGCTCGACCTCAGGAGCCACAGCGTCCGGCCTTCGAGCGAGACACTCGGAAAGATGAATCGTGCCGCGATCGAGGCGAGCACGAACCCGGCAAGCACCAGGTTCAGGAACGGAATCACGTTGACGAGGGAGAATGCTCCCAAAACCCTTTTCCTCCCTTCTTGCTGAGGTCCGGTCTGCGAGAAGGGCAGGCCACCTTCGCGACCTGTGCCACGTCGAGCTGACCCTCATGCGGCGGGTCTGCATTGGGAGCCCGTCATTGGACAAGCAGTCGGAAGGCGAAAACCTTACATTTCGGATTCAACTGCCGAGCAGGTTGCTCGATAGCAGCACTGGCTTAAGGGCGCCGATGGATTTACTGACAAACGCAATCGAATCGATTCAGGTGGGCGTGGAGGACTACCAAGTGGGCAGCCGTCCCCGCCTAATCTCCGCCGTGCGTAACGTCTACGCTGGAATCCTGTTGCTCTACAAAGAAGCCCTGTTACGTCATTCTCCCGAGGGGAGCGGCGAAGTCCTGATAAAAGCCAAAATCGCCACGGTAATGGGCTCGACAGGTGAGCTGAAGTTTGTCGGGCACGGCAAGAAGACCGTAGACACGCAGCAGATTCGAGAACGATTCAAGGACTTGGGAATCGTGACAGACTGGAGTGCATTGAACGCAATCGCTAGCGTGCGTAACGATGTCGAGCATTACTACGCTGACATCACGAAGGACAGTGTACGCAGTGCAATTGCATCGGCGTTCTTGATCATTCGGACGTTTATCGTCACCGAACTTGAGGAAGACCCGCCGAAGCTGGTCGGGAGCGCAACCTGGCAGTTGATGTTGGCGGAAAACGAGCTGTACGCCGAAGAGCGCCGGCTATGCAACGAGGCGTTTTCAGTCGTTGAATGGACATCAGAAACCCTACGTCAGGGCATTCCGAAACTCAGGTGCTCCAAGTGCGGCTCAGATCTGATGTGCCCGTCGGACGATTGGGCCGATCTTGCCGACGCCACACTGGCCTGCCGGGCATGCGGCACCGAGGTCGAGGCCCATCACTTCGTGCCGAAAGCGTTGGATCAAGAACTGGAATGGGAGCGGTATTTGGCGGCTTCGGACGGAGCCGACGAACCCGTTGGCGAGTGTCCGAACTGCGGCGTCGAGTCTTACGTGTTCGCCGAGGGACAGTGCGCGCTTTGCGGTGAGTCGGCTCAGACTGATTGTGCGCGCTGCGGACAGACCATTCCGGCGAGTGAGTTCGGATCTTCTCCGGTTTGCGGTTACTGCGACTACCTGGGGTCGAAGGACGACTGAAATCGCAGCTCCGACGTCCACCTCCGACGTCCACTCCGACGTCCACCGTGTTGACGGACTCGTCAGAAGTCATTAGGATGAACTTGCCTCAGTCAGCACTCTCGGCGCGAATGCGTTGGAGCCTGCGCTGTAGGTCGTAGCGGCGGCGGCCATTGTGGCTCGCTTGCCAGGAACAGTCGGTTCGGGGACCGGCGCACCGCGCGCCTGTCCCTGATCCCGATCAACAGGCGGCAGCCATTTGGGGTCTGCTTGCCAACGGAGATTCTATGCACCAGCTTCGCTTTCCGGCGCAGCAGTTTCGCGCCATGCCCGCACCGAGTGGACGAGCTCGAGTGGGGCTTTTTTATTGCCCGGCATCGGCGATCCCATCCGAGCTGATGGACTGGCGGGATGTGAACCCGCGCGAGGTAAACCCGCGCAGCGCCACGTACAAGGCGATCGTCAGCACGCTCATGGAGGAGCCCGAGCGCTTCCACGAGCGGAATCGCGGCATCACCGTGGTGGCCAAGGACGTCACGTTCGATGAGAAGCGGCAGGAGGTTGTGATCAGCCTCGCGGACAAGACACAGCACGGTGTGGTTGACGGCTCGCACACGCTACACGCGATCTTGGAAGGTCAGAAACTCATGTCAGACGAGCCCTGGCCGGCGCATGTCTTCATCATTGCCAAGACCGGCATCGATCCGGAGCAGATCGCCGAAGTCGCCGGTGGCCTGAACACGAGCCAGCAGGTCGATCTCAAGAGTCTCGAGAACCTGCGCGAGCACTTCAAGGGATTGCAGGATGCGATCAAAGGTGAGCCGTACCACGACCAGATCGCGTACAAGATGAACGAGGTAAAGCCGGTAGACGTCCGCGAAATCCTATACTACCTCGCTGTGTTTGACGCGGAGACGTACAACGGTAACCGCCATCCCGTCGCGCTCTTTGGACGTAAAGAGGGAATCGTCCGTGAGTTCGCACGCCAGGCCGAGGAGCCGTCCAGAACGGACCCATTCCCGATCCTAATCTCCAAGGCGCCGGACATCCTTCGACTCCGTGATCTGATCGAGAAGGCAGCGTTAGCACAGCAGAACGTCGGTCGCTACAAGGCGAGCAAGAAGACGCGCATCCGCAGCGAGTCGAATCGTGAGAATACGTTGTACTTCCTCAACGAGAAAACGAACGGGAAGATTCCCCTCGGCTGGATCATGCCGATGCTCGCCGCGTTCCGTGCCAACGTGGTATGGAACAAGCCGAAGGGGACGTTTACCTGGATCGTCCCAATTGAGGAGTTGGTCGACATGTCGATCGAACGCCTCGTCGGCGGTATCCTTGAGGTTCACGAGCAAGAGAACAGCCGCCCAGAATTTGTAGGTCGTAATTCTATCGCGTGGCGCATGAGCTACACCACGGTCTCGCAGTCCATTCTCGAGTGGCAGCTCAAGCGCGAGCGCAAGCGATCGTAGTGTCAGCCCTGGCTGGCGTGGCTCTCACGGGGCCACGCCAGCGCTCCAGTGCGCAGCGTCGACAAATGCGCCCGAATATAGACGAGCGCTGCGGCCAAACACTTCCGGGGGGCGGATGTTCTCCCGTTGGCCATTACCCAATTCGTGAAATGTATTCTGCTCAGGCATCTGCCCGATCCCTCCCTTGATTGACAACAACCTGACGGATACCGCTTCAGACGAAGTTACGGAGATCGCGGCAATAAGCGCCTTCGTGGGGACGATGCGGAGCGTAACAGTTCCGCTAGTGGGAAACGCGCAAACTATGCCCCGAAAGTCAAAATTGGGTTCGGGCGTCCTCCTTCAGCGCGGACAGGATTTTCTGTTGCTTACCGTGCAACACCTGTTCAGGAGCGATGCTCAGTGGAGTTTCGAAACTGGCATAACTCACAATCGAGAATCGCTAAACATATCAATTCGCGATCTTCGCGCGCTCAAGAAACGCGACCTGAAATCTGGGGCGATGCAAGAGATTGATCTCGCGTGGGGCTGGCTCCGCCGAACGGACATGGTCGAAGGGCTGCAGTCGTTGCCAGACCCGAAACCGAAAATGATTCTTCCTGTGTATGACGGTCCGCTCGATACGGCGGTGATGGAAGACGAGCAGTACGGCTATGCCGCGAACAACCGAATAAAATGGAATCCGCAAAGTCGTGAACTAATGCGAGAGCCGTCTTTCGAGGTAGGAATGACGCTCCGTAGCCGTCACGAAAGCGATGGTACGGTCGAGTTTGAACTCGCGCGAGATCATCAAGGCAACGAGTACTACAATGGTGCATCGGGTGCACCAATCGCAGATAGAAGCGGAAGGATTGTAGCACTTCTCGTCGGTTCGGCGCCGGGTAACGTCATTATCGGCGTCGAGCTGAGTCAATTCAGCGCACTCTTTGACCTGGATCCACCGCAGTCGCCACCTTCCGCTAGCGCCGCCTGAGTCTTGCGATGGACGTCGATGGTTCTTAGCTGAACGGCCGTGTGCATGCGGAACCGTTGGCGATTGAACTACTCGCCAATGCTTACGAAGTACGCCAGCGGCTTGTTGTAGATACGCGCAAATTGAAGCGCCTCGATAATGTCAACACGCCGCTCTCCAGATTCGCACTTCGAGACAAACGACTGTGGCTTTCTGAGCGCAGCCGCAGCTTCTGTCTGCGTCAGTCCAGACTGTCGGCGCGCCTTCCTAAGACGCTGCAAGAAGCTGATATTCTCTGCTATGTATTGAGCTCAAGGTTCGGCGCGCCAATAGGTAGGGCAGGACCTTGCGCCGGGAGATCAAGTATCCCAAATGGGATATCATTTTCTCAATAGCACATGCGCAAGCTTAGAGATGGCTGTGACAAGAGCAGGGAGCGCGTGAGCGAGCTACTCTTTTCGCCTGAAGTACTCGCGGCCGCAGAGGCCGTGCGCCTTGAGCAGAAGGATGAGTATCAGTCCACCAGGCGTGAGCTTCTATACAAGCAGCCGTTGTTCGAAGCGCTTCTGCGCGAAGCGGCTGAATTGAGTCGAAAGCGCGAGGGCAGATAGGGTTGCACAGCGCCGGATGGCGTTCAATTGAGCAACCCGCTGCGCGCGCTATCAGCGCTCGACTTCCTCAAGGCGCCGCCGAGCGATGGAAATGGGAATGACAGTGGTAACGATGCACAACAGCGCTGCCAAACTGAAGCCAACAACCATATCCGTCATGTCTGTCGCAGTTCCGTAGAATTGCGCAGAGAGATACCCGTACACGGGTCGTGCTTCGAGTATTAACACTCCGGCGATAAGGGAAATCGCCGCGATCATGTACAAGAGTCCCCCGAATGATGTCGGAATTTGCGCAGCGTTTTCCGTCTCGAACTGCGGAAATAGTGTTCCGAATCCCAACGCGAGACCACAGAGTGCCAGCGTCATCAGCGCAATTGTCATGATCGAAACCGCGAACATGAAATCGCTCACCTGAAGGAGCACGTTCGTCACGCCGATAATCCCGAGCGCCAAGATCAATAGGGGTAGAGTCCCAACCCAATACTTGGCCCAAAGCAAGTCAGGCACCGGCATAGGGCTGGACTTGAGCAGCCAAAGGGTCCGTCCCTCAAGGGAAACGCTCGGGAAAACGAACCGCGCGGCGATCGATGCGAGCACGAAGCCCGCCAATAACATGTTGGCGAACGGGACCGTATTTCGGAGAAAGAACGTGACGCCCTCGCCGCGCAGCGGCAGATACTTGATGTTGAACACGTACACGATGACGAGCACGGCGAGCAGGATGAGCTGCGACCACTGCGTCGTGTCCCGAAAGAAGAGGCGAAGCTCCTTGAGGATCAGCTCCCGGCGAAGCACGCCCAATGGCGCCAACAACCGGTAGGCCGCGCGCCCCATCCGCGAGCTCCTCGCCCAGCGCTGCGCGCTCTCCTGCGCCTTGCTGAATCCATCCAGGTACAGCGCGCGATGCACGAGCGCACCGAGGACGAACGCGGCCGCGGCCGTGCTCCAGAGCAGGTAGATCGGCAGATAGTCCGGCCGGTTGTCGAGCCAGCCGAGCACCGCGCGCTGCACCCACTCGCTTGGCATGAACGGCGACGTCGGCGTCCGCAGCACCGTCACGAAGTCCACGAGCGAACGAAATCCTTCAGGGCGGGCGAGACGCTCGGGCCGCACGACGCGAAAGAGCAACACGATGCCGCCCGCGGCCAGCACCGCGATGACGCTCAGAATGTCGCGCGTGCGTCGCGCCGGAAACACGTTCACGAGGATGAGCGTGATCGCGCTGCCGATGACCGCCGGCACCAGGAGAAACGGCAGAAACACGGTGGCGACGAGCACGGGAAACGCGAATCCGCCGTGATATGCCACGCCGAACGCGGCAAACATCGGCACCGACATGAGCACCACCATCCAGCTCGATGCCACCGCCGTCTCGAGCAGTTTCGCGGCGTACAGCGTCAGCCAATCCACTGGCCCGGCGACGAGCAGGTCCAGATCGCGCGCGAGAAAGAAGCTCGACAGCGCGGTGATGATGTTCGAGAGCAGCAGGATCGAGAAAAACCCGATGAGAATGACGCCAAGCAGCTTGCCCGCCAGAAATGGACCGAGGTCGGGCACGTTGCGGAAATACACGAGCAACCGGTAGAGCACGGCGTAGATGAATGCCCAGAAGCCGAAACCGATGATGCCCAGAATCGTGAAACGCGCCCCGCGTCCACGCTGACCGGCCAGCGTGCGCGCGCGCGCCGTGAGCCACTTCGGTAGCAGGACGAAACCGAGCGACGGATCGGGACGCGACTCGGCGTCAGGCATCCAGAACCTCGACCAGCTCGCGCGCGGCGTTCTCGCCAGTGAGTCGCAGGAAGATCTGCTCGAGTCCCTCCGTGCCGTGCTCTGCGGTTTCGCGAAGCTCCGGGATCGTGCCGGCCGCGCGAATGCGCCCCTTCGCAATGATGGCGACGCGATCGCACAGACTCTCCGCCACCTCGAGCGTATGCGTGGACATCATGATCGTGTGACCGCGCCGCGTGTACTCGCGGAAAAGGTCCTTCAGAATGCGGGCCGCCTTCGGATCCAGACCGACCATGGGCTCGTCCACCACGATCACTTCGGGTCGGTGCACGAAGGCACTCGAGATGATGAGCTTCTGCCGCATCCCGTGGCTGTAGCTCTCCACCAGCTCGTCGCGCCAATCCTCGAGGTCGAACAGAGCCATCAATTCCCGCGCGCGATGCTCCACCTCGTCGCCCTGCTGCTCGTACAGCCCCGCTACGAACCGGAGAAACTCGGCGCCGGTGAGCTTCTCATATATGAATGGCCGGTCCGGAATGAATCCGAGCCGCATCTTTGCTCCGATCGGATCGGTGGCCAGGTCCACGCCCGCAATGGAGATGCTCCCGGCCGTTGGCTTGAGGATGCCCGCGATCATTCGCAGCGTCGTCGTCTTGCCGGCGCCGTTCGGCCCGAGGAAGCCGAACAGCTGGCCGCGCGGCACCTCGAGGTCGATGGAGTCGACCGCCGTGAACGTGCCGTATCGCTTGGTGAGGCTCCGCAGGTTGATCATCGGTGTCAGCGTGAAGACAAAACGGTGATGTGCAAGGCACCCATGAGTCGCACCAGCTCGACCTGCTTGTTCAGCCCGCCGACCACGAAGCGAATGTGAGACGCATCGGCCGGGAATTGTCCGAACGTCGGATCGACGGCCACCCATCGCTCGAGCCAGATCTCGGGCCACGCGTGGTAGTAGAACTTGCCCTCCACATACGCGAGGCCCGCGGCGACGCGCGCTGGAATGCCCGCGGCACGAGCCAACGCCACGAACAACTGTGAATGCTCGTTGCAGTCACCCACGCGTGATCGCAGCGTACCCACGGCGCTCGGCACGCCGACCGTGACTCGCTTTGCGAGGGAGTCGTAGAGCCAGGTATTGATGCGTTGCGCAACGACACGTGGATCCGTGTCTGTTCCTCGAAGACGTGTCGCCAGCGCGACGATGGAGGGATCATTCACTTCCAGGAGCGGCTCCGCGTCGAGATAGACGCTCATCACCGTGGCGCGTGCGCCGTTCGGAAGCACGTATGCCGCCTTGAGCGACGACGGCTCCTCGCGCGTGACCGTCAGCGTGTCGCCTCGCAGGCGCTGGCGATATCCCTTGACGTCGAATCCCGCGAGATCCACGCCGTCGAGGCGCATGACGAGCTGCTGAAGATTTTCGCGCAACGTCTTATTTGCGCTGAGCGCAGTCGTCTCGTAGATGTCGCGGTCCGCAGACACCGCGGTGCCGCGCCGCAGTGCATCGGTTTTCCAGTTCTCGAAGGCCACCTCGTACGGCCGGCGCTCGAGCGTGAGACCGAGAACCTGTGTCGCCCGGACGACGCGTCCCTGCTCGTCCACCCACCCGGAAAACCCGGCGGACGCGTTCCCCTCGGAGCCGAGCTTCCACGCGCGTACCGTGTCCGGCAGGGCGCCGCGCCATCGCGAAGACGCGGCATCGAACACGCTGCTGTCCTGCACCACGAAGATGCTTTCCGCTTCGACGCGCACGCGTGCGTCCTTCGTGCTCATACTCGCAAGATCGAATACGGGAAGCGTGTACGTCTTTCCAACCTTCGGCCGCTCACCCAGAGCCACCGCGAGCGGAACGAGCGTCGGCAGCAGCATCGGGCCTGACAGATGTACGCGTTGCGTATCCGGCGCCACGCCGCCTGTGCCGCCGATCGCCAGCAGCAGCAGTGTGTCGCCGAGCACCTTTCCGGACGCTCTCAGCGGAGAGAGATCCGCGTCGACGTCGGCGGTAAAGCTCGTGACGCGCAGCGCGCGGGTGAGGTGCACGGCGATTCGCGCGCTCGCGCGATGGATCTTCCCTGCCACCGGCAGGTCGGCGACGAGGTAGTCCTGAATGTTGATGGTTGAGCCGGCCGTATCGATCGTCGTGGACGCGAAGCCGATCTGCTCGCCTTTCTGGAGAACGGCGTAAAATGTCGCGCCGGGCGTAACGCGAAGACCCGCCTCGGCCAGTTGCTCGGTATGTGGCCGGAAGAGTTCGCGCTGAAGGAGGACGCCAAGTCCGCCGAGCCAGAACACCAGGATGCCGACGGCCCACAGGATGCGCCGGTCCGGGAGGCGCGTCACCCGATCACCGCTGGTGCAATTCGCGCGAGCGGCGATGCGCCGCGGCCGCCTCCGTCGGGCGCCCCAGCCGATCCAGCACGATGCCCATGCCCTTCAGGGCGCGGACGTTCGACGGCTGCAACTGCACGGCGGCTTCAAATGCCGCGAGCGCCGCCGGCAAATCGTCGATGTGATTGTACGCCTCGCCGAGATAGTATTGCGCGTCGGCGCGCTCGGGGGCGGCGGCCACGGCGGCGAGCAGCGGTTCGATGGCCTCCCGCCAGCGAGCACGCTTGGAAAACAGCGTGCCGAGCTGGATCTGTACGTCTGCACTTTGCGGCTCCGTTCGCGCGGCGTGCCGCAGCGCCTCCTCCGCGTCGTCGAATCGGCCGCGCGAGGCCAGCAGCGTGGCACGTGCACAGAGGAGCTGCACGTCGTCGGGCGCCGTATCGAGCGCCCGACCGAGCTCGGCCAGGGCGCCCTCCGGATCGCCGCGCCGCTCGAGCAGCGCGGCGAGAAGGGATCGTGCCCTGGTATCCGCGGGATCTTTCGCGAGCAGGCCGCGAAGGCGCGCGAGGGCGGCGCCGGATTCACCGCGCGCGGCCATCTCGGTCGCTTCGTCGACAGCGTCCTCGGTGTGCTCCGGCGCCCGATCGTCTGCCGCCGACAGCGGCAGCTCGAGCTCGCCATGCGACTCGTCATGCTGCACCGGGCCGGCGCCGCTCGTTCGCTCGTTGCGATTCTCCGAATTCAGCTGCGACATGCTGCGGCTCATCTCCTTCTAGCGTGGCTCAAGCGAGGGCCAACGTCGTCTCGGAATTGATCCAGTCCAGATACTTCGGGTTGCCGGCAGTCACCGGCAACGCCAGCAATTCCGGCACCTTGTACGGATGCAGCTCCTCGAACGCGATCTGCAACGTCTCCAGCCGTGCCGAGCGCGTCTTGAGGAGTACGATCGCCTCCTGTTCGTCCGCGATCTTTCCCTGCCACCGGTAGAGCGAGCGTCCACCGGGCATCACGGTTCCGCATGCAACGAGCCGGCGCTCCAGGAGGGCTCGCACCAGCTTTACCGCTTCGTCCGTGGAAGAGAGCGTCGTCATCACGACGATGGCATCGGAGTGGGGCATGTCCAAGTCGGAGCGTGAGGGGAGGCATCCGGGCACGACGAGATCGCGGCCGGTAATCTAATGCACGCGGACCGCCGGCATCCCGCTGCGCCATGCGGGCAAGCACGCACTCACTCCAACCCGCGTCTTGTCTCACCACGGTCCGGAAGCGACTTTTCCCTGGTTATGGCAGAAGACGCATTGATCGTCCGCGGCGCGCGCGAGCACAACCTCCGCAACGTGGACGTCACCATCCCGCGGGACCGCCTCACGGTCATTACGGGGCTGTCGGGGTCGGGCAAGTCCTCGCTGGCCTTCGATACCATCTACGCGGAAGGCCAGCGGCGATACGTCGAGTCGCTCTCCGCCTACGCGCGGCAGTTCCTCGGCCTCATGGAGAAGCCGGACGTCGATGCCATCGACGGTCTGTCGCCCGCCATCTCGATCGAGCAGAAGACTGCCGGCCACAACCCGCGGTCGACCGTCGGAACAGTCACCGAGATCTACGATTATCTGCGCCTGCTCTACGCGCGCGCGGGTACGCCTCACTGCCCGAGCTGCGGGCGGTCGGTGCAACGGCAGAGCCCGGCGCAGATCGCCGAATCCGTCCTCGCGTGGACCGACGGAACCAAGATCGAGGTGCGCGCTCCGCTTATTCGCGGACGCAAGGGTGAATTCCGCGAGCTCTTCGAGACGGTGCGCAAGCAGGGCTTCATCCGCGCGTACGTCGATGGAGCGCTCATCGAGGTGGCCGATCCGCCGAAGCTGAACCGGCGGCAGAATCACGACGTCTCGGTGGTCGTCGATCGGCTGGCCGTTCGCGCCGATGACCGCACGCGACTCACCGATTCCCTGGAGACTGCTCTCAAGCTCGCCGACGGACTCGTCGAAGTGTTCAACGCCCAGGCAGAAACGGTCGAGACCTTCTCCGAGCGGTACGGTTGCCCGGTCTGCGGCATCTCCATGCCGGAGCTGGAGCCGCGCCATTTCTCGTTCAACTCGCCGTTCGGCGCATGCACGAAGTGCGGCGGACTCGGCACGCGGAGGCGCGTTGCCGAAGAGCTCATCCTCGGCGATCCGCGCATCTCGATTCTCGAGGGCGTCGTGCTGCCGTGGGGCGAGCCGACAGGCTATCTGCGCAAGGTGGTGCTGCCCACGCTCGCGCGGCAGTTCAAGTTCGACCTCAATGCTCCCTGGGGCGAGCTCGCGAAGTCCGTGCGCGATTGTCTCCTGTACGGTGACTCGTCGACCGGCAAACGTAAAAAGGCCGACGGCCATTGGGAGGGCATCATTGCCAACGTCGAGCGTCGCTACGAGGACAGCGACTCCGACATGGTGCGGATGGAGCTCGAGGGATACATGCTTGCCGTCCCGTGCTCCGCATGCCACGGCCACCGCCTCAAGCCCGAGTCGCTTGCGGTGACGGTGCATGGGCGCAACATCGGCGAGGTCGTCGACCTTCCCATCACGGAGTCGCTCGCATTCTTCGAGAGCATTCCGATGCGCAGCGCGAGCCGTGCGATCGGGCTCGATTCGGAAATTGCGATGCCGATCCTGAAGGAGGTGCGCGAGCGTCTCCGTTTTCTGGTCGACGTCGGGCTCGACTATCTCACGCTCGGACGCGCGGCCGAATCGCTGTCCGGAGGAGAAGCGCAGCGCATCCGCCTCGCCACGCAGATCGGCTCGCGCCTTGTGGGCGTTCTGTACATCCTCGACGAGCCGTCCATCGGCCTGCATCAGCGCGACAACGCTCGGCTCCTCGCGACGCTCGAACAATTGCGCGACCTGGGCAACACCGTCATCGTCGTCGAGCACGACGAGGAGACCATGCGCGCCGCGGACCATCTGATCGACATGGGACCCGGCGCGGGCAAGCACGGCGGTGAAGTGATCGCGGCCGGCACGGTGGAGGAAATCATCCGTGCGGAGCGTTCGATCACGGGCCGCTACCTGAGCGGCGCGACGAGCATTGCTGTCCCTTCCGTACGCCGAAAGCCGGACCCAAAGCGCCAGATCAGAATCCAGAACGCACGCGAGCACAATCTCCGCAACGTGAACGCGGAAATTCCCCTCGGCCTGTTCGTCTCGGTCACCGGCGTGTCAGGATCGGGAAAGAGCAGCCTCATCGAGGATATCCTGCATCGGTCGCTGGCGCGGCATTTCTACCGCGCGCGCGTCATCCCCGGGGTGCACGACCGCATCACTGGTCTGGAGCACGTGGACAAGGTCATCGACATCGACCAGAGCCCCATCGGGCGCACTCCGCGCTCCAATCCCGCGACGTATACGGGACTCTTCACGCCCATTCGCGAGCTGTTCGCCGAGCTGCCCGAGGCAAAGATTCGCGGATACGGTCCGGGACGCTTTTCCTTCAATGTGAAAGGCGGCCGCTGCGAGGCGTGTCAGGGCGATGGTCTCGTGAAGATCGAGATGCACTTTCTGCCCGACGTCTACGTGCCGTGCGAGGTATGCAAGGGCAAGCGGTACAACCGCGAGACGCTGGAGGTGCGCTTCCGCGGCCAGAGCATCGCCGACGTCCTCGAGATGACCGTGGAAGATGCCCTCGCGTTCTTCGAGAATCAGCCTCGCGTGCGTCAAAAGCTCGAGACGATGAACGACGTCGGCCTCGGTTACATCCATCTGGGTCAGAGCGCCACGACGCTCTCCGGTGGTGAAGCGCAGCGCATCAAGCTCGCCACCGAGCTCTCCAAGCGCGACACGGGGCGCACGTTGTACATCCTCGACGAGCCGACCACGGGTCTCCACTTCGAGGACGTGCGAGTTCTTCTCGAGGTGTTGCATCGCCTCGTCGATCGAGGGAACACCGTTCTGGTCATCGAGCACAATCTCGATGTCATCAAGACGGCGGACTGGATCATCGATTTGGGGCCAGAGGGCGGTACGCGCGGCGGGACGATCGTCGCGACCGGCGCGCCGGAGGACGTGGCGCGCATCGAGGCATCACACACTGGGCGGTACTTGAAGTCGCTGCTCGACAAGCGAGTGGCGCAACGAAAGGCAGGTTGACGGCCATTGGTCTCCCTCCTCGACATCATCGGCCCCGTCATGGTCGGCCCGTCGTCCTCGCACACCGCGGGGGCGTGTCGGCTCGGGCTGTTGGCTCGGGGCCTCGTCGGTGGGACACCGGAACGTGCTCGTGTCGAGCTGCACGGATCCTTTGCTCGTACGGGAGAAGGCCATGGCACCGATAAGGCGATCGTCGGTGGACTGATGGGTTTCCGTCCCGACGACGCCCGCATCCGCGAAGCGCTCGAGATCGCCGAACAGGAGGGGCTGGACTATCGCTTCGAGAAGACCACTCTCGCCGCCGACGCGCATCCCAACACGGCGCGATTCACGCTGGAGCTCGGCAGCAGACACTCCGTGATGGTCGGCTCGTCACTCGGCGCGGGACGGGTGCTGCTTACGGAGATCGACGGCTATCCGGTGGAGGTCACCGGCAACCAGCACACCATCGTGCTCGTCGCCGAGGACATCAAGGGCTCCGTTGCGCGCATCGCGACGATCCTCGCACAGAATGACCTGAACATCGCCACGCTTCGCCTTACGAGAAAGGAACGCGGTGGCGACGCCTTCATGGTCATCGAGCTCGATGAAGCGCCGGGGGAATCCACTCGCGACGCGATTCGCGGGCTGCCGTGGGTTCGTTGGTCGTATCGGTTGGACAAGGTGAGTGCCTGATGTACAAGGCCCTGGCGGACGCCATCCGGGACGCCGAAGCGCAGGGCATCTCGTTGTCGCGTCTGGCGCTCGAAACGGAATCCCGGGATCAGGGGCGTAGCGTCGACGACATCCGGTCCGTGCTGCAACGCGCGCTCGACGTCATGCGTGGTGCCGTGGATCGCGGCATGACGGGCGATCTCATGTCCGCGTCGGGACTCGTGGGCGGCGACGCCGCGAAGCTGCGCACCGGACCCGCGGGACCCCTGTCCGGAACGCCCTTTCGCGACATCCTCGCGCGCGCACTCGCTGTGCAGGAGGTGAACGCGGCGATGGGTGTCATCGTCGCCGCGCCGACCGCTGGCGGTGCGGGCGTGCTCCCCGCCGTTCTTACCGGCCTCGCGGCTGCGCGTGGCATCGGTGACGACGGCGTGGTCAGCGCCCTGGCGGTCGCGGGCCTCATCGGTGCCGTCATTGCGGAGCGTGCGTCGTTGTCCGGAGCGGAAGGTGGTTGTCAGGCCGAGACTGGCGCGGCGGCCGCGATGGCCGCCGGCGCCGCTACCGAGATGCTTGGCGGAACGCCGACGCAAGCCGGACACGCCACGGCACTCGCCCTTCAGGGCACGCTCGGCCTCGTGTGCGATCCGTTAGGCGGGCTGGTCGAGCTGCCATGCGTCTTTCGCAATGCAACCGGATCGGCCATCGCACTGACGGGCATCGAGCTCGCGCTGGCCGGTGTGGAGTTCAGAATCCCGGTGGATGAGGTGATCGACGTCATGGGAGAGATCGGGCGGTCCATGGACGTGAAATATCGCGAGACTGCCGGTGGAGGGCTCGCTGCCACGCCGACGGGGCGCCGGCTTGCGCGCGAGCGTCTGGTTCAGATCAAGCGCGGTTGAGGCAACGGCTACACACCTTGTCCCGACGCGCAATCTGCCCGTAGCTTGACCGTGTAACGCGCACGTGAAACGCATGGCGTGCGCGCGCCGTAGTGAACGCAACCACTGCTTCGGGTGCGCAGATGCTCACGAAAGACGACATCGAAAGCTTTCTCGTTCGCCTGAGCACGACGGGCGCGACGTATACGGAAGTCCAGCCGGGCTTCTGGATCGTCAGGCCCAGCCCCGACAGCGAGCTGTCGATTGCCGTGAACTACTCGCCACCCGTTGTGCTGCTCCGAGTGAACGTCATGAACCTGCCGGACGACCCCGCGCAAACCGCCACGCTCACGCGGCGCTTGCTCGAGCTCAACGCGTCCGACCTGCTGCACGGCTCCTACGGCATTCAGGAAAACCAGATCGTTCTCACCGAGGCGCTCGAGCTGTCGGCCCTCGACTACGAGGAATTTCTCGCGACCTACGAGAGCATGACGCTCGCGCTGGCGTCGCATCTGCGCGAGCTCGGCTCGTTCCGCGAGGCACGCTGACCCATGGGCATCTTCGATCGTTTCTCACAGCTCTTCAAGAGCAACATCAACGACCTCATCTCGCGCGCGGAGGACCCCGAGAAGATGCTCACGCAGATTCTCGAGGATATGCGCGGGCAGCTCGTCAAGGCGAAGCAGCAGGTCGCCGTCGCGATTGCCGACGAGAAACGGCTGCGCGACCAGGCCGACACCGAATACAAGAACGCGAAGGACTGGGAAGGCCGTGCCATGCTCGCGGTGCAACAGGGCCGCGACGACCTCGCCAAGCAGGCGCTGCTCCGCCACGGCGAGCATCTGTCGCACGCGCAACAGTATGAGCAGACCTGGGAGACGCAGCGCACCGAGTCCGAGAAGCTCAAGAACTCGCTTCGCGATCTGAACGACAAGATCGAAGAGGCGAAGCGCAAGAAGAACCTCCTCATCGCCCGCCAGCGCCGCGCTCAGGCCCAGGAGCGCATTCAGCAGACGATGTCCTCCCTCTCCGAGAAGAGCGCCTTCGAGGCATTCGCCAGGATGGAAGAGCGCATCGAGACCAACGAACGGCAGATCCGCGCCGCGTCGGAAATCGAGGAGGAGTTCACCGGCGACACGCTCCAGCGCGACTTCAAGCAGCTCGAGAAAGGAGCCGCGAGCCTTTCGGTGGACAATCAGCTCCTCGCGCTCAAGCAGAAGATGGGCATGCTCGGAGCCGGCGGCACGGCCAACAAGGCGCTGGGAACCGGGCAGCAGGAGGAGGAAGTGCACGCCGAGATCGACCGGCCGGGCGAAGGCAAGCCGCGCTGATGGACGAGGGCAAGGAACGGGCGAGGTTTCGGTTCGGCCCGATCCTCGCCGCCTCCGTCTTCACCGTTCTCCTCGTCTGGCTCACCGGTCAGGTCGTCGAGGTCTTTCTTCTCCTCTTTCTCGGCATCCTGATCTCGCTCTATCTCGGTGCGCTCGTCGGCGTGCTCCATCGCCGCGCGCACATCCCCGAGCGGCTTGCGTTCATTCTTGCGCTCGTGATCACCCTCGGCGCTCTGGCGCTGCTCGCCTGGACGCTCGTACCGCCGCTGATCCAGCAGACGCAGGAGCTCGTAAAGGTCCTCCCGGCGTACATCGAGGGTTGGGAGACCGCCATCGACCGCCTCGTGGCACGTGTCCCGTCGCTGCAATCCGTGTATCCGCCGGGCGAGCACAAGCTCCTGCTCGCGGTCTATCAGCAGGTCTCCGCGCAGTTCAGCAACGTGGTCCCGAAGGTCCTCGGTGTCGCGCAGATCGTGGTCAGTCTCTTTTCCGTCATGGTGATGGGACTGTACCTCGCGGTGCACCCGGCCCTGTATCGCGAGTGGCTCATCGCGCTTTTTCCCCCCATCCACCGGGACCTCGTCCGTGACGTGATCTCGGACTGCGCCGACTCCCTGCGCGCATACATCGTCGGTCTCCTGCTGTCCATGACGTTTCTCGGCACACTCAGCGCCGCGGGGCTCTCGATGTTGCAGGTGCCCTACGCGTTGACGTTCGGCGTGTTCACGGGACTCGCCACCATCGTTCCGTTTTTCGGGTCTCTCCTTTCGACGCTGCTGCCGGCGCTCTTCGTGCTCACGGCGCCGCACGGTGGCACCCGGGCCCTGTGGGTCATCGGGCTTGGGATATTTGTCCATCTCGTCGAGGGCAACTTCGTCTCGCCGTACATCATGTCGCGGAAGGTGGACCTTCCCCCGGTGCTCACCATCTTCTTCGTGCTCATCGTCGGCCGGTTGCTCGGTCCGCTGGGGCTTCTCGTCGCCGTGCCCTTGCTCTGCGTCCTCATGGTGGTGGTGCGCCGCATCCTGCTCTCCCGCATCTATGAAGGAAAGGGCTTCCGCCGCACCACGCGCGAGCGGGCGCTTCTGCTCCGGCTCCCGGCGTCCGAGGGCGGCGTCATCGTCCCGCCGACGTCACTCGATGTGATCACGCTGCTCGAGCGTCGCACGCCGGTGGCCGCCGCTTAGATTTGGCGGGCATGATCCACAGCGCTCCCACAAATCTTCGCTATCTCATTCTCGCGGACGGATCGTTCGGTCCCGAAGAATCCAAGACCGCCAACGCCTGCATTCGCTACACGCCGGAGCGCGTCGTCGGGGTCATTGATTCCCGACTGGCGGGCAAGACCGCACACGAGGTGCTCGGCTTCGGCGGCAGCATTCCAGTCGTCGCATCGCTCGAGGAGGGCCTTCCACTCGGCCCGAATGCCCTGCTCGTCGGCATCGCGCCGGCGGGCGGCCAGCTTCCCGAGGAGTGGATTCGCGTCATCGGACGCGCCATAGACCGGGGACTTCACATCTGGAGCGGCCTCCACTCCTTCGTCGGCGATGTGCCGGAGCTGAAGGCGAGCGCCGAGCGACGCGGCGTGGAGATCCACGATCTGCGCCGGCCGCCGGCGAAGCTTCCGGTGTCGAACGGCCGTGTGCGGTCCGTCGTCGCCACCGTGATCCTCACGGTCGGCACGGACTGCAACATCGGCAAGATGACGACGCAGTTGCAGCTCCTGGGAGGACTGCGCAAGAAGGGTATCCGCACCAGCTTCGCCGCCACGGGCCAGACGGGCATCCTCATCGAAGGGCGCGGTATCGGCGTGGACGCCGTCGTCGCGGACTTCATCGGCGGCGCCGCCGAATCGCTGGTGCTCGAGTGCGCCAAGGACTCCGATCTCGTTCTGGTCGAAGGGCAGGGCTCCATCATTCACCCGAGCTATTCGGGTGTGACGTACGGTTTGCTTCACGGCTCGCTGCCACACGCGCAGGTCATGTGCGCGCAACCGACGCGCAAGGCGATCAACCGATGCGAGTGGGTCAAGATTCCTCCGCTCGCCGACTTCATCCGCCTCAGCGAGCAGGCGGCCGCGCCCCTGCGTCCCGCGCCTGTCATCGCTGTCGCGTTGAACACGTACGATCTGAGCGACGATGCCGCACGGGCGGCCATCGAGTCGGTGCGGAGGGAAACCGGCCTGCCAGCGACCGATCCGGTGCGCTTCGACACGGCGCCCATCGTGGACGCGATCGAGCGCTTCCATCTCGCCCGCCCGCGTTAGGCCAATCGGACCAACGCGCAGCGTCCCGCACCGCCGCGCACGAAAAGGGTGATGCTCGGGAAAGGGCGGATGCCACCTTTCGCTCGTGCCGAACGTCGTCGTTGAGAGCGTGTGGAAGAGTCATGTGGCGGGGGTGCGTGGCTGCTCCGCGCGCGTCTGGGCGCTGCGTGGCTGCGCGCTGACTGTCGCGGCGGGTGAGTGCGTCGCGGTCGTCGGGCGGCCGGGCTCCGGGAAGTCAACGCTGCTCCAGTGTATCGCAGGGCTTCGGTCGCTGGACGCCGGACGTATCCGGTCCGGGTTCGATCGCACCGTCTTCGTAGCCGCGGACGAGCTTCGCGCCGACGTCATCGATCACGCGTCGCGAGCGCTCTTTCTCATCGACGACGTCGCCTGCGCCCTGGACGCGGTCTCCATAGTCCGCGCGATCAACCGCCGTTCACATCATCGAGCGACCATCATTCTCACAGCGCGCGACGTGGCGAGCGTCCGTCAGGTCGCAACGCGAATCTGCATGCTGCGCGACGGACGCATCGCTCCGCTGCATCTGCTGCCCCTGCGGCGCGTGGCGGAGCGCACGAGCGCCGTCAGTGCTGCTTCCGGTACGCGTGAATCATCAGACCCTGGAACTGCCCGCGCGTAATCGGCGTGTAGACCTGACCGATGAGCTGATATCCGAATCCCTGTTGCTCGAGGAGCGCGAGGCATTCGGCGAGCTTGTCGTCCGCTGGATTCAGGTGATGGTGGTACTCGAGGGCGATCTGCTGCACGAAGCGCAACTTGTCCGCCTCCGCCATCTCGCGAAGCACGCCCATCTCGTCTCCCTCGATGTCGACCTTCATGAAGTCGACCGGTCCGTCGACGTAGGCCGACAGCCGGACTGCGGGAACCGTGGATGTCGCCGCCAGCGCGAAGCCGGCCGTCGTGCTCATCAGCGCGGACCCGGGATCGTCCGTGTCATGGTGCAGCGTCGCGCGTCCATCGCGCTCCGCGAGCGCTACGTTGTGGACGGTGACGCCGGCGATGCCGTTCGCTCGAAAGGTCTGCTCCATGGCCTCGCATGCCCAGGGCGCCGGCTCGAACACCGATACGTGTGCGTCGGGATAGAGCGCCTTGAAGAAGAGCGTCGACATTCCGATGTTGCCGCCGCAGTCGAGAATCTCGGGCGTGCGTGACGTGCTGCTGAACCAGTACATCTGCTGCGCGAACACCTCCCGATACAGATACCGCATCCACTCGGCGCCGAGGTGCCTGATGCGGAATCCGGCGATCTCGTCCCAGCCTGGGCCGGGCGGCGATTGTCGGCGCAGCTGTGCGACGGCATGACGCCGATACGTGCGAGCCGCCGCAAAGCGGCGTGCGCCCAGCGCGGTGAACCGCCGGAGGCGACGATACCGCACCATGTGATCGAACAGCTCGCGCGCGAGTGTCATTGCGAATCGTGAGGGACGCCGGAAGTTGGCCTGCGGACAGTCGAAGGGCGAGGCCGCTGGCCGCTCCGTTGACCGTGTGCGCCATGCGCCTCTAGCTTGCCGCCATGCCTCTTGGACAGAGCAACGCCGCGTCTCCGCCGCACAGACCTCACACGCTCGCTGACTGGCGGCGTGATGGGCTGGACTACGCCATGGACAAGGCCATCGACGTCGGCGCGGTATTGCTTGCCGTGCTCGTCGCGTGGCTTTTTGTCCGCCTCCTGTCACGCCGCATCGAGCGCTGGGGCGACGAGGGGACCGATCGGCCGCGAAACGCCCGAGAGCAGCGCGCGCGCACCGCCGCCAAGCTCGTGCGAAACATCGGCCGCGCCGTGCTCACCGTCGTCGCCGTGCTGATGATACTCAACCAGCTCGACATCAACATCTCGCCCCTCCTCGCCAGTGCCGGCGTCGTCGGACTCGCCGTGTCGTTCGGCTCGCAGAGTCTCGTGCGGGATTACGTCACCGGCTTCTTTCTCCAGCTCGAGCATCAATTCGCGCTCGGCGACGTCATCCGGATCGGTGCGGCGGAGGGCACGGTCGAGAACATCACGCTCCGCCTCGTCTACCTCCGGGATGCCAACGGTGCTGTGCACATCATCCCCAACGGACAGATTGCGCAGGTTACGAATCTCACCGAATCGTGGGGACGCGTGACGGTGGACATCGAGGTCGCGTGGCGTGATGCCGACAAGGCCACCGTTGCAGTCAAGCGGGCGGCCGGCGCGCTCGGCACGGATCCGACGCTTGCCGACGCTCTCCTCGATGCGCCCGAAGTCGCCGGCATCGAGAAATTGTCCGGAGGAGGCGTCACGCTGCGAATGGTTGCGCGCGTGGACCCTTATCGCCGCGACGAGGTCGCGCGCGCCATGCGCGAGCGCATCCGCGAGTCACTCGACGTGGACGGCATCACTACGTTCGTCCCGCAGGTCGTGCCGCCCGCATAGGCAACGCCGCGGCGTCGCGGAGCTGCGCGCGCGACACGTGGCAGACGCTCTTGATCTATCTTACGGCCACGATGCCCGACTTCCGCCTGTACAACACGCTTACGCGCCACATCGAGCCCTTCGCGCCGGCGGACGGCACCACCGTGCGCATGTACACATGCGGGCCGACCGTGTACAACCCGGCGCATCTGGGAAACTTCCGCACATTCCTGTTCGAGGACCTGATGCGGCGCACCCTCGCGCTGCGCGGCTGGCGCGTCCACCAGGTGATGAACCTCACCGACGTCGACGACAAGATCATCAAGCGCGCCCATGAGCAGGGGAAGTCGATCGTCGAGGTGACCGGGCCCGTCATCGCCGCGTTTCATGCCGATCGGGTGTTTCTGCGCATACAGGCGGCGGAGGCGTATCCTCGCGCCACCGATTTCATCCCGCAGATGATCGCGCTGGTGCAGCGGCTCATCGACCGCGGTGTGGCGTATCAGGCCGAGGACGGATCGGTGTATTTCGCCATCTCGAAGTTTCCGTCGTATGGCCGGCTGTCGCGGCTCGACACGCGCGAGATCAAGTCCGGTGCGCGCGTCATTCAGGACGACTACTCAAAGGAGAACGCGCAGGATTTCGCGCTGTGGAAGGCGGCGAAGCAGGAGGACGAAGCGGCCGGTGCCGCATGGGATTCACCCTGGGGACGTGGCCGTCCCGGCTGGCACCTCGAGTGCTCCGCGATGGCAATGGACCTGCTCGGCGAGACGTTGGACCTGCATTGCGGAGCGGTCGATCTCATCTTTCCTCATCATGAGGATGAAATCGCGCAGAGCGAGGCGGCTACCGGCAAGACCTTTTCCCACGTTTGGTGCCATGGCGCGTTCCTCTTGACCGAGGGCGCGAAGATGGCGAAGCGCGTTGGCAACGTCAGCACCGTGCAGGGGCTGCGCGAGGAGCGTATCTCGTCGGCCGCCATCCGTCACTTCGTGTTCAACACGCACTATCGGAAGGAGCTCAATCTGTCGGATGAGGCCCTCGAGGCGTCGCGACAGGCGGTGCGTCGCATCGGTGATTTTGCCGACCGGCTTGGCTCCGAGACGACCTTGACCCTTGGCGGAACGCCTGAGCTCGCCCGCGCGGCGGATGTCGCCGTCGAGCTCGCCGAGGCGGCGTTGTTCGACGATCTGAATGCTCCGGAGGCGCTGGCCGCGCTGTTCGACTTTATCCGCGCGGCCAATGCGGAGCTCGACCGGCGCGGTGGCGACCGATCCGCTGTCGAGCGGGCTCGGGCGGCGTTGACGCGTATCGATTCCGTGCTGGACATCGTTCCCGGGCGCGAGGCGCCGGATGACGGTCTCGTGGCATGGGTGGAGGAGCGGTTGGCAGCCAGGAAGGCCGCCCGTCAGGCGCGAAATTTCGCCGACGCGGACCGGATTCGTGCGGAGTTGGTGGGTCGGGGGGTGGTGATCGAGGATTCGTCGGCCGGTACCACCTGGAAGGTGGTGTGAGCGGCGGGGTGAATGGGGGTGTGCTAAGTTGCGGCGTGCACGCGCCTTGACTGGCATTCCCCGCCTGACTATCCTACGGGTCTCGCGCAAAAAAAAATCGGCCGTCTGCTGACGTAGCTCAATTGGCAGAGCACCTGATTTGTAATCAGGCGGTTGCGAGTTCGATTCTCGCCGTCAGCTCTGCTGGGTGCAGGAAACGAGCGCGGGGCCGGAGCCGTCGCGAAACGATTTGGGGTGGGGTACCCAAGTGGCCAACGGGATCAGACTGTAAATCTGACGGCGCAAGCCTTCGAAGGTTCGAATCCTTCCCCCACCATGCGCCGTCGGGTGGCGCGGTGTGAAAGCATGGGGCGGTAGTTCGCGGGAGTAGCTCAGCTGGTAGAGCGCAAGCCTTCCAAGCTTGATGTCGCGGGTTCGAGCCCCGTCTCCCGCTCTTGGGTGTGGTGTGCTGGAGTGTGATGTGCAGGTGTCGCGGGTGGGATGCCGCACGCGTAGCTCAGTTGGTAGAGCACACCCTTGGTAAGGGTGAGGTCACCGGTTCAATCCCGGTCGCGTGCTCTGGTCGGTGGCTCGTGAGCGTTGTGGGTCGAGGTTGAAGTGTCACTGGTTCGCCGCCGCGGGAGGTTGCTCGCCTCCGGGGGCTGCTCGTTGTCCAACCCTTCTGCATTTCGGTACTGGTCATGGCAAAGGCAAAGTTTGAGCGCACCAAGCCGCACGTGAACGTGGGGACGATCGGGCACGTCGATCATGGGAAGACGACGCT
>NGFI01000007.1 GCA_002215645.1 Gemmatimonadetes bacterium 2013_60CM_65_52
CCGTCTGCGTATCGACGACTTGCCGCACGATCTCAACGAGGCGTGCGACGAACTGGAAAAGAGCGACGTCATCACGGCTGCCCTCGGCCAGCATATCACGCAGCATTTCCTGGCGGCCAAGCGACAGGAATGGCGTGATTACATCACGCAGGTGTCGCAGTGGGAGCTGGACAACTACCTCGCCAAGTACTGAGGGAGTCGCCGTCGCCACGGCCGGTCGTCACCGAGGGAGACTCTATCCAGGCGAGGAAAGGCGAGGAGGGCCAGGGGCACCGCGCGCAACCCTTCCCAATCGTGAAGGCTGCCATCGACGTCGCGCACCCGTAGGCGGGCGCTGATTCCTCCGTCGAGCAGCATCGCGTCGCGACAGCCAAGTGCGCCGAGCACACCGGCCATCTCCGGTACGGTGAGGCCGAAGGGGATGAAGCCAAGCCCCGGGCCCGCGGCATCGAATCGCGTCAGGGCCACGAGGAGGTGACCGTCTCTCGTGAGACAGATGGCAGCTCGTGCATCGCGATGCGCTACGTCCACGCCGTGTCCCGACGACCGTAGCGGTTCGAGCACGGCACCGTCGTCGAGCAGGGCGGGGTAGGACTGAAACGCCCAGCGAGGAGGTGCCCTGCTCGCCACGCTGGGGACCGAATCACCGCGAACCCAATGCAGCGCGCCACTCGAGTCCTGTAGCAGAGCGGGCGCAAGTGGGCCGTGTTGCGCCGGGAGCCAACTCTTCCCGTTCAACACGACCCATCCCCACGGGATCGTCGCCTCGAACTGGCCGGCGTTGACTGCGAACACGGCGTCGTGTGATGCGTGTGCCAGCGTCCACGCGGCTTCGCGCCGCGGATTGAACGCGGTGTCCAGCGCAAACCGCAGCTGCGAGGGGTCCAATCGCGCGACGACCAGGCGCGTTCGCCATGCTTCGGCAGTGCCGCGCAGAGATACCTCGGCCCATTTCACTCCGGGCGCACCACCGCGCCATCGCAGCCAGCTCTGAAATGGCTCGGCGCTCCACCTGACAGGAGCCGCGCGCGAATTCCAGAACTCACGCCACGAGCCATCCGGCCGCCGAACCGAGAGCGCTGACGCAGGAAGCGCTGGATCCTGGCCCTGCAGCGAATGCCCCGCAATCACCAGCGCGACGGTGATCGCCGCGCTGCGACGGATCACAGCGCGCGCTTGAGCTTCTCGAGCTCGCTCTGACGTTTGCGCACGGCGGCCATCTCGTCATCGCCGTATTTCACGACCGCGCCCTGACCGGCCATACGATTCATGATGGAGAGGGCGCGCTCCTTCAATTGGAGGTAGCGGATCTGCTCGAGGCCACTTGCCCGTGCACCGACGTTCACCGCGGCTGCTTCCAGCGTACGAATGCTGTCATCGGCAATGCTCACGGCCTTGTTGAGCATCTCCTCCTGGAGAAGCGCGGCCGGCATCGCGGGCACCTTGCCGCACTTCGCGTCGGTGGCGACGGTGTCTTTCTTCATGTCTGCAAACACGTCGGTTCCGAGCACTTCCTTCATCATGTCTGACTGCACCTTCTGCATTGCGACGGGGTCGTTCTTCTGCTGGGCGTCGGCGATGGCTTTGCCGTACTTCATCGCAATGAGCTGCATCTTGCCCATGAATGCGGGATCTGCCTGCCTCCCCTTGATCGCCGCATCGATCTTTTCTCGGCGCGCCTCCTCGAGACTGTTGAACGACGCGTGGCGGCAATCGAGGATCTTGCTGTTGGCGGTGTTGTATGCCTCGTGCACGGGCTGGTTCTTCTCGGTGAGCGCCGACAACTCCTTGTTTCGCGCCTCACGTGACGTCTGCACCTTGTCGCGGTCGGCCAGCACCCGATCGGCTGCCGCCGCACCGGTCACCACCTTTCCGAGCAGTTCGTCGGTGAGCTGCTCCCCAGGCGCCACCGGCGCCATCTTCTCGTTGGCCTGATCGGCGCCTTTCTGGGCGACCTTATCCTTCGCTTTGTTGATCAGGCCACCGAACTGTGCGAGTGCCGGTGCGGGGGCGAGTGTGGCGGCGATGCTGAGCGCCGCAACAAACGCGCTGAGACGAATGTGCGTTGACATTTGAGGCCGTGGGGAGGCGGTGTGGGTGTTTGGGCCGGCGTTGGCACTGGCAGGTGGGCATATTGCCAGCGCCAGTGGAAGGAGGCCTGGGCGACGCTCCAAACTTGCGGGAAGCCGGCCCGGACGCCAGACGACTCTTTGTCCGCCAGCGGATCAGCTTGCCAAGCAGTCCCGAACCGCTCCTTCGTGGAAGCGAAAGTATGCGGAATGCCAGCGGAAGGGCCTGAGCGAGCGTAAATCCAATCGACGCGCGCGCGAGGCTTCGCGCGCGTTCCTCTTTACTTACGGCACGTGCCTAGATCGTTCGTTCGACCAACAGGTACAAGGCAACTCAGAGGTTACGGACGCCTTGTCCTGGCAGCCGTATCCCTTGCTGCGATCGGCTGCTCGCGGTCGCTCCCCTCCATCAATGGCGCGCCCGCGGCGCCGCCCACGCGCAACGACGTGTGGCATCCTCCAGCCGGGACGGTGGCGCGCGAGCCTCTCCAGGCAGCGCCACGAACCTTGCCGGCCGATATTGCGGTTCGTGCGGATGTCTTGGCACTGAGCGACGTGGTGGACGTCGCACTTCGGAACAACCCGCAAACGCAGGTCAGTTGGGCACAAGCCCGGGCGGGAGCGGCGACATATGGTGCGGCGGCAGCGGCCTACGTGCCAACGGTGGATGCGACGGTGAACCTCGTGCGGTCGCAAACAACCTCGCAGCTCGGGTCCAGCCTGCGGTCCACGGCGACGCCGACCGCGACCCTCTCATACCTCCTGCTCGACTTCGGCGGCCGCACCGGCACCATTGCCGCCGCGCGCGCGGCCGCGGTGGCGCTCGATCTCACGCACAATGCCACGCTACAGAACGTCGCGCTCCAGGCGGAGGGTGCGTACTTCACGTATCAGGGCCAGCGGCAACTCGTTGCGGCCGCGCGCATGACCGTGGCGGAGGCGGACACGAATCTCGCATCGGCGCGGCAGCGCAATCGCGCGGGCGTCGCAACAATCGCTGACGTGCTGCAGGCCGAGACGCTGCTCGCGCAAGCGCAGCTCGACCTCGAGGGTGCGGAGGGAAATCTGCAGACCGCTCGGGGGAGCCTGGCCGTTGCCATGGGATTGCCGCCCAACGCGAGCTTTCAATTGGCGCCGGCCACCGATTCGCTGGCCGTCTCGATGATCGTTACGCAGGTGGACTCGCTGATCGACCGCGCGCTGGCGCTTCGTCCGGATCTCGCGGCCCTTCGCGAGTCGATTCAGCAGGCGCAAGCAGAGGTTCGCGTCGCACGCTCGGCACAGCTTCCATCGCTCACACTTGGCGCGAACGTCGGGAAGACCTTCTCGAACGTTACGGCATTCCAGGGCATCAACTACACCATGACACTCGGCGTCCAGATTCCGATTCTCAATCTCGCACGCCAATACAATACGACGGCGGCGGAGGCGCAGGTGGCGGTCGCGAGCGCGCGCGCCGATCTGTTGCGGACGCAGGTGGCGCAGCAGGTCTATACCTCATACTACGCGCTGCAAACGGCGACGCAGCGCACACGTACCGCGAATGCACTCCTCGCCAGCGCGACCCGCTCCGAGGATGCCGCGCGAGCACGCTATCGTGCCGGCGTCGGGACCATCGTGGATCTGATTACAGCGCAGACGGCGCTGGCGAACGCGCGCGCGCAGCAGGCACAAGCCCGTTGGACGTGGGGGTTCGCACTCGCACAACTCTCACATGACGTCGGCGTTCTCGGTCCGAGGGGTGATTCCTTGCCGTCAGGCCTGGATTCATCGGGACTCCGTCGATGACTCCGCCAAACGCGAACGGGACGTCAATGCTCTCACTCAGAACACTCGGCTTCGCAGGAACCGCGCTGCTCGTCGTTGGCGGCGCGTGCTCCAAGCAGAACGCCGCGCGCAGCCGGCCTCCTGTGCCGGTGCCCGTCACGCGCGCGCACAAGGCGGACCTGCCGTACACCATCGACGCAAACGGTGTCGTGGTGCCCTATCAGTCGGCGGTCGTCGCATCGCAGGTGGAGGGCATCATCCAGCGCGTGGCCTTCACGGAGGGAAGCGACGTGACGCAGGGGCAGGTGCTCTTCCAGATCGATCAGCGGCCGTACCGGGCCGCGTATGAGCAGGCGCTCGCAAATCTCGCACGCGATCGTGCCAACGCGGAAAACGCGCGACGTGAATCGGAGCGATACGCGTCGCTCGCGCAGCAGGACTACGTGACGAAGGAGCAAGCGGACCAGCAGCGCGCCAACGCCGCCGCAACCGCGGCGGCGATGGCGGCAACTCAGGCTGCTGTCTCGAATGCGAAGTTCAATCTGGACAATACCGTCATCCGGGCGCCCATCAGCGGTCGAACGGGCTCGGTGCTGGTCAAGGCCGGCAATCTGGTGCACGCGTCCGGAACCACTCCGCTGGTCGTGATCAATCAGGTCAGGCCCATTCTGGTTCGCTTCGCAATTCCCTCGACGCAGCTTCCGCTCTTGCAGCGTTACGGGGTTACCGGCACGCTTGGGGTTACGGCGATTCCCAACGGCGGAACCGCTCAGGTGACCGACAGCACGCCGCCGCTCGGTCTTTCGATCGCACCTGGAGATCAGGGCCCTTCGGCGCAGCGCGGGCCACCGGGAGCAAGCCGTCCCGGACGCAGCGGCGCGTCTCCGAGCGGCGCAACGTCGTCGCAGCTCGTTGCGGTCGTAGAGCCCGAGCATGGCACCCTTGCCTTCATCGACAACGCAGTGGACACCACGACGGGTACCGTGCTGCTCAAGGCATCGTTCCCCAATCCGAACAAGCGTTTGTGGGTGGGCGAGTTCGTGGCCACGCAACTCCGGTTGTTCGTGGAGCAGAATGCACTCGTCGTTCCCTCGAGTGCGGTGGTGCCCGGCCAGCAAGGACCGTACGTGTACGTGCTCACCGACAGCAGCACGGCGCAACAGCGGCCGGTTACAGTCGAGCGCACGGTGGGCGCGCAAAGCATCATCGCGGCCGGGCTGCGCGACGGCGAACAGGTGGTCACCGAGGGGCAATCACGCTTGACGCCAAACGCGAAAGTGACGATTGCCTCGCCTCAAGGCGCCCCAACCGGTCGCGGTGGTGCCGGTCGAACCGGAGGTCGCAGCGGACGTAACGGTGGTCGCGCCGCAGGCGCCGGCGCATCGACAGGAGCTGGCGGAACGCCGTGAACTTCACGGCGCTGTTCATCCGTCGTCCAGTCATGACCTCACTCGTCATGGCGGCGATTCTGGTGTTCGGTGTGGCGTCGTACCGGATGCTCACCGTCAGCGATCTGCCGGCTGTGGATTATCCGACGATCAACGTCAACGCGAATCTGCCCGGAGCCAGTCCTGAGACGATGGCTGCGACGGTTGCCACGCCGCTCGAGAAGGCGTTCACGGCAATCGCAGGCATCGACAACATCACGTCGAGCAGCTCGTTGGGAAACACGAGCATTACCCTGCAGTTCTCTCCGGACCGCGACATCGACGCTGCCGCGCAGGACGTCAACGCCGCAATCTCGGGCGCGTTGGCGTTCCTGCCCTCGAACATCATTCCGCCATCCTATAGAAAGCAGAATCCGGCTGCCTCGCCAATTCTCTTCTTCGCGCTGACCTCGAACGCGATGTCGCTCACGGCCCTCGACGAAGTGGCCGAGACGACCATCTCGCAGCGCTTGTCGCAGGTGGAAGGGGTGTCGCAGGTGAACGTGTTCGGCTCGGCGAAATACGCCGTCCGCATCCGGCTCGATCCGGCGCAGCTCACGACGCGCGGCTTGAGCGTCAACGACGTGGCAGCGGCGGTTCGCAGCAATAACGTGCTGCTGCCCACGGGTGTGCTGTACGGAAAGGACCGCACAGTCACCATTCTCGCGACCGGACAATTGTCCAATGCCGATGAGTTTCGGCGCATGGTCGTTGCCAACCGCAACGGTGCTCCGATCCATCTGGGCGATCTCGGCGGCGTATTCGACGACGTGCAGAACGACAAGAACGCGAGCTGGTACAATGGTGATCGCGCCATCGTGCTCGCCGTCATGCGGCAGCCGGGGACGAATACGGTCGCGGTTGCCGATCGAGTGAAAGCGGCGCTCGACGAGATCCGGCCGGCGCTGCCGCCTTCCGTGAAGGTCACCACGCGGTACGATCGTTCCATCGGCATCAAGGACAGCGTGCGCGACGTGAAGCTCTCGCTGCTGGCCGCGCTGGTGTTCGTGGTGCTCGTGATCTTCGTGTTCCTGCGGAACGTCACAGCCACCGTGATTCCGAGTCTCACGCTGCCCATGGCCATCGTGGGCACGTTCTCGGTGATGTACGTGCTGAACTTCAGCATCGACAATCTGTCGCTGATGGCGCTCACGCTGGCGGTCGGATTCGTCGTGGACGACGCCATCGTGATGCTGGAGAACGTCGTCCGGCACATCGAGCAAGGGCAGCCCCCTCTCGAGGCCGCGCTCGACGGCGCCGAGGAGGTCTCGTTCACGATTCTGTCGATGACGCTGTCACTCGCGGCGGTGTTCATTCCGCTGGTGTTCATGGGAGGCGTCATCGGGCGCTTGTTCCGCGAGTTCGCGATCACGATCGGCGCCGCCATCATGGTGTCCGGATTCGTCTCGCTCACCCTGACGCCGATGCTCTGCGCGCGATTCCTGACCTCGCACGAGGGAGAAACGCACGGGCCGCTCTACAACGCGTTCGAGCGTGGATTTGCCGCAATGCTTCGCGGCTACGAACGGACGCTCGGATGGGCGATGAAGCATCGTCCCCTGACACTGGTCTTTTCCGTCATCATCCTCGTGCTGAACGGCGTCATATTCAGCGTCATTCCGAAGGGGCTCTTTCCGAGCGACGACACCGGCTTGCTGAATGCCACGACGGAGGCCGCACAGGGGACGTCGTTTCCGGAGATGAAGCGGCTTCAGGAGAAGGTGAACGCGTTGGTCGCGCGCGACAGCAACGTCACGGGCTACATGTCGACGCTCGATCGCGGCAACAGCGGCCAAGTCAACATCGTGCTCAAGCCGGCGGGACAGCGTCCGTCGGCCGATCAGATGGTGCAGATCCTGACGCGGCGCCTGAGCGGCATTCCCGGTCTGCAGGTATTCATCCAGAATCCGCCGAGCATTCGCATCGGCGGGCGTGGGTCGAAGACACAGTATCAGTACACGTTGCAGGGGCATGACGTGGCCACGCTGTACGCGAGCGCTCAACAGCTTGCCGCCGCCATGCGGCAACTCCCGATGCTCGCGGACGTCACCAGCGATCTGCAGAACCGGAATCCGGTCGTAAACGTCAAGATCAACCGCCAGCGTGCCGCAATGCTTGGGGTCACGCCGCTCGCGATCATGCGCGCGATGGCCAATGCGTACAGCGAGCAACAGGCGTCCACCGTCTACACGCCAACGAACGAATACTGGGTGGTCCTCCAGCTCCGGCCCGAGGACCAGCAGGACATCAACGCGTTGTCGCGCCTCTACATCACGAGTGGATCCGGCAAGCTCGTGCCGCTGTCGGACATCGCGACCTTTATGCCGGGCGTGGGCCCGCAGAGCATCGCGCACTCCGGGCAGCTCGCGTCCGTCACCATCTCGTTCAACCTGCCGCCCAACGGCAACCTCGGTGCGGCAACGAGTGAGGTCGAGAATCTTGCGCAACGCATCCTGCCAACGAGCATCACGGCGAACTTTTCGGGCACGGCGCAGGCATTCCAGCAGTCGCAGCAAGGGCTGGGCGTTCTCCTGCTGATCACCGTGTTCATCATCTACATCATCCTCGGCATCCTCTACGAGAGTTTCATCCACCCGATCACGATTCTCACGGGGCTTCCGTTCGCTGCATTTGGCGCGCTGCTCGCGTTATTCGTGACCGGACAGCAGCTCGACGTGTATGGGTACGTCGGAGTGGTCATGCTCATCGGTATCGTGAAGAAGAACGCGATCATGATGATCGACTTTGCCATCGAGCGAGAACGGGCGGAGCACATCTCGCCCGCCGCAGCGATCGCGGAGGCGGCGAGCGTCCGGTTCCGGCCCATCATGATGACCACGGTGGCCGCGATCGTCGGAACGCTGCCGATCGCAATCGGTTTTGGTGCAAGCGCGGCGTCGAGACGGCCGATGGGGATTGCGGTCGTGGGCGGGCTCGCCTTCTCACAGGTGGTGACGCTCTTCGTCACTCCCGTGTTCTACACCTACCTCGACGACACGCAGGCGTGGCTGGGCCGGCTGTCGTCGAGGCTGCCCTGGTCGTCCGAGCGGACCTCGACAGAGCTCGCCCCGCGCCGCTGACGGAGATGCAGGCATGAGCTTCACCACGCTGTTCATCAAACGGCCCATCATGACGACGCTCGTCATGATCGCGATCCTCTTCTTCGGCATTGTCGCGTACCGGCAATTGCCGGTGAGCGATCTGCCGAACGTGGATTTTCCGACGCTGACGGTGACGGCGGTACTGCCTGGCGCGAGCCCGACGACGATGGCGGCGACGGTGGCGACTCCGCTGGAGAAGCAGTTCTCGACGATCGCGGGCATCGACAACATGACGTCAACGTCGAGCCTCGGGCAGACGCAGATCGTCATACAGTTCTCGCTCGACCGCGACATCGACGCGGCCGCCCAGGATGTCCAGGCGGCAATCACGCAGACGCTGCGCGGATTACCGCAGGGCATTCTGCCGCCCTCCTATCAGAAGGCCAATCCGGCAAGTGCTCCGATCATCACATTGGCGCTGACGTCGGACCAGGTACCGCTCTCCCAGCTCGACGAGTACGCGCAGACGACGATTGCGCAGCGTCTCTCGACGGTCGCCGGCGTTGCGCAGGTGCTGGTGTACGGTGCGCAGAAGTATGCGGTGCGGGTGCAACTCGATCCCTCGCAGCTCGCGACACGGAATCTCGCACTCGAGGACGTCGCCACCGCAATCACGAGCCAGAACGTCAATCTGCCGACCGGTGTGCTGAATGGCCCGCGCACCGCGCTCACCGTGCAGGCAAGCGGACAACTGCAATCCGCCGCCGAATTCCGCGATCTCGTCGTGGCGTACCGCAACGGCGCCCCCGTGCATCTGAGTGAGATCGGCCGCGTCGCGGACGACGTCCAGAACAACAAGACGGCGAGCTGGTATGGGACGTCGCGCTCGATCGTGCTGGCCATCCAGCGGCAGCCGGGGACGAACACGGTGGCGGTCGCACAACGCGTGAAGGACGCGTTAGCGAAAGTGCAGGGGGACATTCCGCCCAACGTGAAGGTCTCGGTCCTCTATGACCGGTCGCTCACGATTCAGGAGTCGGTCCGAGACGTGACGTTCACCCTCGAGCTGACGCTCGTGCTCGTGGTGCTCGTCATCTTCCTGTTCCTGCGCAACCTCTCGGCGACGATCATCCCGAGTCTCGCGCTACCGATGTCCATCATCGGCACGTTCTCGGTGATGTATCTGCTCCACTACAGCCTGGACAACCTGTCGCTCATGGCCCTGACGCTCGCCGTGGGCTTCGTGGTGGACGACGCGATCGTCATGCTCGAGAACATCGTCCGGCATCTGGAAATGGGAAAACCGCGCATGCAGGCGGCGCTCGACGGCGCGGAGGAGGTCGGCTTCACGATCGTGTCGATGACCTTCTCGCTCGCCGCGGTTTTCATCCCGGTGCTCTTCATGGGCGGCATCATCGGCAAACTCTTTCATGAGTTTGCGGTGACGATCGGCGTCGCAATCCTCGTGTCCGGCTTCGTCTCGCTGAGTCTCACGCCGATGTTGTCGAGCCGATTTCTGCGCTCCACGCATGGAAAGGCGCAGGGCCGTTTCTATCAGGTGACCGAACGAATTTACGATCGCTGGCTTGCGGCGTATGCCCGGAGCCTCGATTGGGTGATGGCGAGACGCCTCGCAGCACTGATCTTCTCGGTGATCACGCTCGCGCTCACCGCGGCTCTCTTCATGATCGCGCCGAAGGGTCTGTTTCCGATCGATGATACGGGGCAACTCCTTGCCATCACCGAGGCGGCGGAAGGCGTCTCATTCAGTGCGCTCATCGAAGCGCAACAGCAGCTCGCGGCGGCCATTGCGAAGGATCCCGACGTCCGTTCCGTGACATCGTCGGTGGGCACGACGCCGGCGGCGAACCAGGGGCAGCTCACCATCGACCTCAAACCGATCAGCGAGCGCAAGCGCAGCGCACAGGAGATTGCGCTGGATCTTTCGCGTCAGGCGCTCGACGTGCCCGGCATCTCGCTCTTCATCCAGAATCCGCCCGCGATTTCCATCGGCGGCCTGACCTCGAAGAGCTTGTACCAGTACACCGTCCTGAGCGGTGATCTTGCGACGCTCAATCGAAGCGCACGCACGTTGGAAGCTCGGCTTCGACAGCTTCCGTCGCTCGTCAACGTCACCAGCGATCTGCTGATCGAAAATCCGCAGGTGACGGTGGACATCGACCGCGAACAGGCGGGCCAGCTCGGCGTTTCGGCGTCGGAGATCGAGAACACGCTATATGACGCCTACGGACAGAAGCAGGTGTCCACCATCTACACCTCCACGAACAACTACTGGGTGGTGATGGAGCTCCTTCCCGAGTTTCAGCAGGACGTCGAGTCGCTCGGCAAGCTCTGGGTGCGGTCGACGCAGGGGAAAGTCGTTCCACTCAACGCGGTAGCGCGGTTCACATCGGGCGTCGGCCCCGTGACGGTGAACCATTCCGGCCAGCTTCCGTCGGTCACGATCTCCTTTGATCTCGCGTCGGGTGTCTCGCTGGGCTCCGCGCTCGGCGATGTGCAACGCGAAGCGAAGGACGTGCTGGCGCCGTCGGTATCGGGCAGCTTCTCGGGCACGGCCGAGGCCTTCCTCACCACGCAGCAGGGTCTTCTCGTTCTGCTCGTGCTGGCCGTATTCGTGATCTACGTGATCCTGGGCGTGCTCTACGAGAGCTTCGTCCATCCGATCACGATTCTGTCCGGTTTGCCGTTCGCGGCATTCGGAGCCCTCGTGACCCTCATGCTGTTTCATCTCGATCTCGACGTCTATGGGTTTGTCGGCATGATCATGCTGATCGGCATCGTCGAGAAGAACGCGATCATGATGATCGACTTCGCGCTCGAGGTGCAGCGCACGCACGCACGCGAGCCCGCGGCGGCCATCGTCGAAGCGGCAAGCGTGCGGTTCCGCCCGATCATGATGACGACGATGGCGGCGCTCATGGGTGCATTGCCGATCGCCGTCGGCTGGGGCGCAGGTGCCGCGAGCCGCCGCCCACTCGGCGTGGCCGTGGTGGGCGGGCTCGCATTTTCCCAGCTCGTCACGCTCTACGTGACACCCGTGTTTTACACGTATCTCGACGAGTTACAGACCTGGGTCGGCCGGCGCGGCTGGCGCCGGCACCGCGCACTGACACCTGAGCCGGCCGCCGACTAGGCGCCGTCGCGAGCTATTTCTTGTCGTCCGGCCCGAGCACGCCGCTCTTCGCGACAAGCTGCGCCGCGAGCACGGTCTGGATCACACTGGCTATCTGATTCGTGGTCTGATTTGCGGCGCCGCCGCCTTCGCCGCCGGACACCGTGATCATCCGCGACTCCGCCAGGGCTTCGGCAATCTTGGGGGCGATGACCGGCAGCATCTCGATCTGTCGATAGCGGAAGTAGCTCTCGCCTCCCGCCGCGATGGCTTCATTGACCTTCTGGATGCTTTCCGCCTGCGCTGACGCCACCGTCCGAATCCGGATCGCTTCAGCCTCTGCGGCAGCCTGTGCTCCGATGCGCACCTTCTCGGCGTCGGCTCTAGCCTGTGCAATCTGCGTGGCGTCCAGCTCGGCGACGCGCTGCACGCCCATGGCTTCCTGCCGCTTCGCTTCCGCCTGTGCCACGAGCGCCGCGTTCGACGCTTTTGTCTGCTCGAGCTCACGCTGGCGATCGGAGATGATGCGCTCCGCCTCGATCGTGGCCTCCTTGGCGCGGCGTGCCTGTTGCGCCGAGACGATGTCAGCCGTGGCCTGAGCCTCTGCCGCAGACATGCGACGTCTGGCGTCCGCGACCTCGCTCTGCACCACCTTGATGTTCAGCGAATTGAAGATCAGGCCGAGGTCGGTGAGCTCGCGTGAGCATGCCTTCCGAATGATCACCGCGAGGGGGTCGTCTTCGTCCTCGATCGCCTCCGTCGCTCCGTCGGTCGTCGTCAGTGCCCTGATGGGGACTGCCACCACAGCGGTAACCGGCGACGTACCGGCCGGCAACACGCGCGGCGCAGACCGCGCAGAAAACAATTGATCGTGCGTCAACAGGTTGATGGCGCGGCGCGCGGAGCTGGAGAGAAGATCCGTGAGCGTGTTGACCTGATCCGCTTCTGGCTTGGCGAAGAAGCGGTTGGCTGCCGTCTTGATCAGGACATCCGTGTCGCCTACCGACACGATGGCACTGGCGAGCACGCGCACCTTGATCGGCTGTGGTGTTCCACCAGCATCGAGATCCGCCGTCTGATCGGTGATGTCGAGGTCGACGTTGATGACCTTGCTGGAGATCGTCGTGCCGGTGGTGAGCAGTGGGATCTCCTTCGATTTGCCGGGTCCGCGGTAGATCACCGTGCCGCCCGCGAGCCAGCTCACGAGGCGAATGGTTCCCGCTTCGACATTGCGGAGAAACGACGCGACGATGACCGGCAGCACGACCAGCACGCCAAATGCAACGGCCGCTGCCAGAATCAGGATGTTCATATGAGAGCGATGAGTGAGGGAGCGTCAGCGCATTGGAGCGGTGACGGTACAACGGCCTCGTGCGGCATCGACTTCGGCGATGCGAACAAGGTCGCCGCTGCGGATACGGATGCCGCGCGCACGGTCATCAACCGCCAGTGTCGCGAGGAGCTGGACAACCTGTCCGTCGACATCGACGGCAACGAGACCGTTTCCATTCGCGTCGAAGCTCGTGACGGCACGGGCTTCGTCCTCGATGGCAGACTCCAGAGTGAACGCCGGCCGCGACTCGAAGCGGAACAGGAAGCGCCAGATGGGCCCCACGAGGAGCAGCTCGAACGCCGCCGCGCCGGCAATGGCCACGCCGAACCGAATCGGCTCCGCCAGTGGTGTGGCCGCAATTCCCGCCGCCCCGAAACCCACCATGAGCGCGAACACGAGGCGTGGCGACAGGAGCGACGTCCAGCGGAATCCATCTCCCATATGCGCGTGCGCCGCGTGGGCCTGAGCGCCTCCTGCGTGGCCCTGACCTGCCTGAGCATGGCCGGCGTGCGCAACGCCTCCGTGGCCATGCCCAGCATGGCCTACGCCGGCGTGACCGTGACCCACGTGCCCGGCGCCGGCGTGCGAGAGCCCGCCGACTGCCATTGCACCGAGTCCCACGGCACCGGTCGCCAATGAGACCAGATAAAGATCCATGACTCTGAGCTTACTGCGCCGGGAGTGCGTCTGACAGGCGCTCTGCTGTAACCAAACGTTCGAAAGGCACACCCCCGTACGTGGGGGATGTGCCTTTCGTGTCAGCCCGACGACCTCCGCCGATCAGACCGGAAAGAGCATCTCCCGGTACTTGGGCAGCGGCCAGAGCTCGTCGGACACCGCGAGTTCGAGCGCGTCGGACGCCGCTCGGGAGCTGGCCATTGCGTCGGCGCCGGCGCCCGTCAGGAGCTTCGCCTGCTTCGCGAGGTCATCGTGCATGCCCTCAGCCCTGCCAATGACGTCCTCGAGGGAGTCACGGTGCTTCCGGAGTGCCTCGATGAGCGTGCCGATCTCGTTGGCCGCCTTGATCTGCGGCACGACCTTCACGCCGGCAGACACCGCGTTCGCCGCTGCGGCCGCGAGCGCACCCGAGTAGCCGAACGCCGCCGGCAGCACCAGCGTGTCGACCATCTCGTTCAGGGTGTGCATCTCGATCAGCATGTCCTTCACGTAGCGCTCGAGGCGAACGTGATACCTGGACTCGAGCTCTTCCTTGGTGAAGACGCCAAGCTTCGTGAGCAACCCCTTCGCCTGCTTGGTGTTGAGTTGCTCGAGGGATTCCGGCGTGCGGCGAAGGTTGGGCAGTCCACGCTTCGTCGCTTCCTTGAGCCACTCTTCGGAGTAGTTGTTTCCCTCGAAGCGGATGGCTTCCGTCTCCTTGAACACCTTGCCGACGACGGTGAGCACCACGTCGTCCACGGACTTGCCCTTCTTCAGGCTCGCGCGGATGTCCTCCGTGATCTCCTCGATCGCCTCGGCCACGGCGGCGTTGAGCAGAACGATGGGGAACGCGATGGACGCGGATGAGCCCACGGCACGAAACTCGAACTTGTTGCCGGTGAAGGCAAAGGGCGACGTCCGGTTGCGGTCCGTGTTGTCCTTCTCGATCTCCGGCAGCTTCGCCACCCCGAGCTTGATCATCGCCTGTGCGGCATTCGAGGGGACCTTGCCGGTGGCGATGGACTCGATGACGCGCGTGAGCATCTGCCCCATGAACACGGAGATGATGGCTGGCGGCGCCTCGTTGGCGCCGAGGCGATGCTCGTTTCCGCTCGATGCGATGCCCGCGCGGAGGAGACCGGCGTGGCGATGCACGCCCCGCAGCACGGCCGCCAGAAACACGAGGAAGCGCACGTTCTGATGCGGCGTCCTGCCCGGCTTCAGCAGATTGAAGCCATCGAGATCCGGTGTATCCGACGCGATGGACAGTGACCAGTTGCAGTGCTTGCCCGAGCCATTGATGCCGGCGAACGGCTTCTCGTGCAGCAGCGCCTGAAGCCCGTGACGGAGCGCCACTTTGCGGAGGGTGGCCATGACGAGCTGGTTGTGGTCGACCGCGATGTCCGTCTCCTCGTACATCGGCGCCATCTCGAACTGCGACGGAGCCACTTCATTGTGCCGCGTGATGATCGGTACGCCGAGCTTGTACAGCTCGTGCTCGACCTCGGAGATGCACGCCTGGATGCGCTCGGGAATGCCACCGAAGTAGTGGTCCTCGAGTTGTTGGCCGCGCGGTGGCGGCGCACCCAGCAGCGTCCGTCCCGCCATCACGAGGTCGGGGCGAAGCGCGAAGTGGGTGCGATCGATGAGGAAGTACTCCTGTTCCGGCCCCATCGTCGTGTAGACGCGCTGAACGCCGGTGTCGCCCAGCAGTTCGAGCAGGGCGATGGCCTTTTCCGACAGGACGTCCGAGCTCCGCAGCAGCGGCGTCATCTCGTCCAGCGCTTCGCCGTGGTAGCCGATGAACACCGACGGAATGCAGAGCGTACGCGTGTCGCCGGACTCCACGATGAAGACGGGACTCGACGGATTCCACGCCGTGTAGCCACGTGCTTCCCAGGTCGCGCGGAGTCCGCCGCTCGGGAAGCTCGACGCATCGGGCTCGCTCTGAATGAGCTGCGCGCCAGTAAATGATTCCATCGGCTGACGGTCGTCGTCGAAGCTGAGGAACGCATCGTGCTTTTCGGCGGTGAGACCGGTCTGCGGCTGGAACCAGTGCGTGAAGTGGGTCACGCCGCGGCTGATCGCCCACTCCTTGATCACCTGAGCGACAGTCGGCGCAATCTCGATGTCGAGCTTCTTTCCGTGACGGATGGCGGCAACGAGCTTGGCGTATACGTCCTTCGGCAGCTTGTCGCGCATCTGTCGCGCGCCGAAGGTGTTGATGCCAAAATACGCCGACGTGGGCAGGTGTGACGAACCGTTCCCGCCGAGGCTGGCCTGCGACGCGCGGGGGATACGCGCGGCAAGCTCACGCAGCGTGGACTTTCTTGGCGAAACGACGGGGACAGTCATGGGATCAAAACGTGGAGCTCGAGGAAGCAAGAAATGCAACGACAGATATCAAAAATTAGCCGGTCAATGGCGAAAAGTGCAACGATGACGCGTGCCTCGTGCACGAAACACAAACTGACTATGCAATACGCCCCAACTGCCGGAGTCTCGGCACTAGGCGCGCCGTGAGGCCGACAACCGCGAGCGCCGCAACGCCTCCGAGCACCACAGCGCGAACCGCTCCGAGAAGGCGCGCCGCCACTCCGCTCTCGAACGCACCGAGCTCGTTCGACGATCCTATGAATACGGAATTCACGGCGGAAACGCGACCCAGCATGTCAGGCGGTGTCAGCAGCTGAAGCAGCGTGGAGCGAATGACAACCGAGACACTGTCGGCCATGCCGCTGACGATGAGCAGCGCGAGAGACAGGCCGAAGCTGTGCGAAAGCCCGAATCCCACGATTGCGACGGCGAACACGGCAACAGCCACGAGCAGCACGCGTCCTGCGCGCTCGATGGGTGCGCGGTGCGCGAGAAACACCGCCATCGCCACGGCTCCAGCAGCCGGCGCGGCGCGCAAGACGCCGAGACCCTGCGGGCCAACCCGAAGAATCTCTGATGCAAACACAGGCAGCAGTGCCTCGGCTCCGCCAAGAAACACGGAGAAGAGATCGAGTGAGAGCGCGCCCAGGATGACCGGCTCGCGCCAGACAAAGCGGAGGCCGGAAAGCAGATCCGTGACCATCGGGCTGTTCCCAATACTGAGCGCGGCCGGGGTATAGCGGATGGCGAGCACGCTGGCCAGCGCGCATACCATCAAGGCGACATCCAGTGCGTAGGCAGAGACCGGGCCGGCGAAGCCGTAGAGCAGTCCGCCCGCGGCTGGTCCCACGACCGCCGCGATCTGCCATGTTCCGCTCCTCCACGCGATGGCATTCTCGAGCTGATTCCTCGGCACGAGCTCGGCGCCGAGCGCTTGTCGGGCGGGCTGGTATACGCTTCGCGCGATTCCGACGCCAAAGATGACGGCGTACACTGGCGCCACGCCGAGCCGTGCAATCAGCGCCGGCGATGCGCTCAACCAGAGCAGCGCGGCCGAGCAGAGCCCGAGCACGCATAGCGACGCAACCGCTACGCTGCGCCTGTTCCATCGGTCGGCCACATAGCCGGCGGGGAGCGCGCACGCGATGAAGGGCAGCGCCTCCGCAAGACCGATCAGACCAAGCGAGAGCGGATCATGCGTGATGGAATAGACCTGCCATCCAACGACGACTGCCTGGAGCTGTGACGCCAGCGTCATCGTGAACACACTGAGGATGTACCACCGGAAGTCCCGATGCCTGAGTGCGACGTACGGATCGTGCCGCGCCGGCGCGGCGCTTCCTGTCACTTCCCGCTGGCGATCGCGGCGCGCATCTGCTGGGCGTGCGCCAGATGCGCGCTCACGGCGGGCTTGAGGTAGGACACGAACTCACGCAGCTCGGGCGTGCGCGCGTTGGGCAGCAGCACGTGGTCGATTGCATCCAGCAACTCCTGATGGTACTGGATCTCGTTCGCGGCGTACGTCGAATCGAAGCGCGCTCCGTCGAGCTCGCGAAGAGTGTCGCGCCGGTTCGCGCTGTGATCCCGAAAATCGAGGCTGATCGCATTATCCTCGGCCGAGATGCCGTTTCGTTGCGCGATGTCGGCGATCCGGGTGTTGAGAATCGTGTGGTCCGTGGTCATTCGCTCCGCGAAGGTCTTGACCGCTACGCTGTGCGCGCGCGCCGGCACAAGGCGCGCATAGCTGAGATCCGTGTTGTTGGCGGCCAGGATGATGGCCACCACGTTGCCCTCACTGACGCGAACCGCGGCAGGTGGCGCACTCGTACTGGCTGGCGCGCGGTGGCAAGCCAGGAGCGCCAGGAACATCAAGCCTGCCGGATTGGGACGACGCATCGAAAGGCGCATGATAGAGGACGCTGGGTGACGGGGCATGGCTGACGTTACCGGGCTGGAACTTTCCAGTCCAGAGAGGGCCTGACTCGAGCACGCCGAACCGCGCGTTTGCCGCGGCGCGAAACGCCAGCGTACATTCAGCCCCGTATGAATCCACAGGCTAACCGGCCGCCGTACTCCAAATCGAGCGGCGTAATCCTCGTCCCTGGTGAGCGGAGCGCCGCGGACGACGCGACGCTGCTTCGCCGCATGGGCGATGGCGACGAGCACGCGCTCGGCACCTTTTACGACCGGTGGCACCCGTTGGTGCATGCGATAGTTCAGCGAATCGTCCGGCTCGCAGGTGATGTGGATGACGTGGTCGAGGAGGCCTTCTGGCAGGCATGGCGTCAGGCGGAGCGGTACGACGCATCGCGCGGCTCGGTACAGACCTGGCTGCTCACGATTGCGCGCAGCCGCGCGCTCGACCGCGTGCGCACGGTGCGGCGGCAGCGCGAGGAACCTCTAGAGGGCGACGCCGAGAATGACGTCCTCCAACTCGCGTCGGACAGCGATCCGGCGGTCGACGCCGAGGCCGCAGAGCGCCGGCGCGTGGTGCTTGCGGCACTGGCCACGCTGCCATCGGAGCAGCGACAGGCTCTGGAGCTGGGGTATTACGCCGGGCTGAGCCAGTCTGAAATCGCCGAGCGCACCGCTCAGCCGCTGGGTACGGTGAAGACTCGGATGCGGCTGGGTATGCAGAAGTTGAGGGACCATTTGCAGAGCATTCGCGAGGACGGCCGATGACCAGTGACGCCATGACGCACGACAGCGCGCGCGAAGCGCTCGAGGCGCTGGCCATCGACGCCCTCGACGCGTGGGAGCGGGACGCGGTCATGTCGCACGTCGAGCAGTGCCCCGCCTGCCGCGCCGAGCTGGCCGTGCTGCGCATCACGGCATCCGAGCTTGCCTATGGCGTTCGTCCCGCGCCAATGGCGTCCGCTCAGCGTGATCGCATCCGTGCTCGTCTCATGTCGCGCGCCGGTGCCGACGTCGCGGCCGCCGAGCCGACCACCGTGCCACAGTATCAGATTCTCGTGCCGCATCCGGCGCAGGTCGAAACGAAGACCTTCGCACGAAACTGGATGACGTCCACGTCGTCGTGGATCGCGATGGCGGCGGCCATCATCGCAGTGGCAAGCGTGACGTCGCTCATCCAGGTCTCCTCGGAGCGTGATACGATTGCCGCGGCCTATCAATTGGCGACGACGGATCGCGCGACGGGCTCGACGCTCGTGGACTCCCTCAGGTCGATCATCGACGACCGGGATCAGATGATTGCGAACCTCACCGGTCCGAAGACGGCGGTGGTCTCGCTCGCATCGAGCAACGCGCCGTCACCGAAGGGGCACATGTTCTGGGACCAGTCGTCCAATCAATGGATCTTCGTTGGCCACAACCTTCCGCGTCCAAAGCCCGGGCGCGTCTATCAGTTGTGGCTCGTGACCGCGAGCCAGAAGATCAGCGGCGGCGTCTTCATGCCGCAGTCCAACGGCGATGCGATGGTGAAGATGCGGTACGCGCTGCCGAACGATGCGCTCATGTCGGTGGCGGTCACCGATGAGCCGGCGGAGGGAAGTCCGCAGCCGACGACCACGCCGTACATCGCGGGCGCCCGAACAGCGACTCGCTGAGTCGGGCGCCGTTTGCGACGGTCAGCGCGAGCGCTTGGAGGTGGAGCGCTTACGGGTGGATTTCCGGGCTGTCGATTTCTTGGCACTCGAGCGCTTCTTCGGCACTTTGGCGCCCTTTGCGCGCGCCTCCGACAGTCCGATGGCGATTGCCTGCTTGCGGCTCGTCACCTTCGGATGACGTCCCTTGCCGCCCTTCAGCGTGCCTTTCTTCATGCGGCGGACGGCACTCTCGACTCGCTTGCCAGCGGACTTGCCGTACTTGCGACGACTCGACGATTTACGCGCGGCCATGGGGTCATTCACTCCGTGAGGAGAAGGGAATGTCGGCCGACCGCGCAACGATTGTTCCAATCACCTGTCAATCGGCCGAAATGGGAGCCGTGCTACGTCGCCGGCGCCTCGACGGGTGCAGGACGCTCCTCGATGAAGCCGCGTGGCGCACGGCGTCGCGCATACGCGAGTGACGCTTCGAGCGTCGCCATACAAAATGCTGCCCATGCGAGCCCCACGATCATTCCGCCGATGACGTCCGACGGATAGTGCACGCCGAGGTAGAGGCGTGTCAGACAGATGAGCAATACGAGCAGGATGGCGCCCGCGAGCGTGAGCATGCGCGCCCAGTGGTGCTTCTGCAGCCGCATGAGCAGATAGGCGACCGTGCCGTAGACGACGGTGGCGCTCATCGCGTGGCCGGATGGAAAAGAGGAGCTCAGGGCGGTGGTTTGCCACGCGAACAGGCTGGGGCGCGAGCGGTGGTACACGAACTTGAGCGCGCCGTTCAACACGATATTGCCGATGGTGGACGCGAGGAGGAGGCGCGCGGAGTACTTGTGCTCCGTGTGCCAGAGGAACAGCGCGGTCACGCCGACGATCATGACGACGACGGTTCCGGTGCCGAGGTAGGTCATCTCCACCATCAGCGCGGTGAGCTGCGGAGTCTGGTGGGCATGGAGCCATTGAAGCACGGCGACGTCGAACGCCTGCGTGCCGCCCGCGAGCACATGCTCCGCGAGCTCGGCGAATCCCAGCGTCGCGACGACGGCCACCAGCGCACCGACGACGAGAAAGACGCCGACCGTGACGTAGAAGCTCGAGATCCTGAGCCCGAGCGCGCGCAGGCCGCCGTAGATGAGATTCCAGAAGACGTGCGCGCGGCCGCGCCGGAGAGTGCGACGTTCGTCGGACGACGTACGATGGTGAGCGGTGTGGGTCGACATCGCGCCGCCATTCTATCAAGAGGCGCGCCGATGCGCCTGGCGGGTTGAGCCCGGGCGCCGTCCGGTTAGCTTTGAGGTCCGGCGCCGTGGCCAAGTGGTAAGGCGGCAGACTGCAAATCTGCTATTCGTCGGTTCGATTCCGACCGGCGCCTCTGTGGTAAGTGATTGTTCCGTGCAGGGTTCAGCTGGGCACCAAAGAGTTGCTCACAAAACATGAGCACGGTAGCACTCGATCCAGCGATCTCGGCTGCACACGCGAGTCCGTCTCTTGCACGTCGGAGGACACAAACTCCAGCAGGAGAACCAGCAATGATTGCCAGAGTTCGCATCGCCGCTGCCGCGGCGCTTGTTTTCTTCGGCGTACTGCCCGCCGCGGCGCAGGACACCTCCAGTCACAAGCCAGGCGGACTGAACAAGGTGGCTCACGACGTGAGCAACACCGTCAAGAAGGCGGGACGGGATACGAAGGCCGAAGCGAGGCGCGACGAGAGCAAGACCCACGGCGCCCTTCAGAAAGCAGGCAACGACACCAAAACGGAGATCAAGCGGACCACCGGCATGAAGGGCTCGCAGGCCGAACATCCGGGTGGTCTGAATAAGGTTGCGAGGGACGTAAGTCACGCCTCCAAGAAGGCCGGTAGGAGCCTCAGGCACGAGAAGGACGAAGCGAAGAGCGACGTCCACGGGAAGCTGAAGGAGACCGGCAAGAGCCTGAAGGACACCACGTTGAAGGGAAAGCCCTAAAGGCTCTCGGACGGTGTGAGAAAAAGAGCGGTCGGCGCCCTCTGGTGCCGACCGCTCGTTCGCATTCTGCGACAAATCAGGCGAATTGCCACGAAGGCGCGATGTGACCCTGGGCACACCGCCGGACGAATTGCCCCAACCGACCAAGACATGATGACCGGCTGTGTACGGTGAACAAGCTGGCTGCGGACAGTTTGACTGTGCGAAAATGGACACCGCCGTGGCATCGTCACTGCTATTGCAGGGCTCGAAGCATTGTCGCTTTTCACGTTCGCGGGAACATGATTGGACGGGGCATCGAGGCTCTTTTCAGTCTTCTCGCACTCTCTCCCTCAGTACCATGATCAGCTCACTTCGTCGCACCGGTCTCCTGGCTGTTGCGGTCGCGTTGATGGCGGCGTGCTCAAGCGAGCCGGCCACTTCGCCCACAACCCGGGTTGCCGCCCCAGAGGCGCCGTCGGCTGATCTCGTCGGCAGTCTTCTCAACAGCCTCCATCTCATTCCCGTTCTCCAGCGGACAACCGCGCTGGCCGCGCCCATTACCGTTACGCAAACGGTCGGCTGGGCGGGTGGAACGCTGAGCATCCCGCAGGCCGGCGTCACAGTCACGATTCCGCAGGGAGCGCTCACGACTCCGACCGTCATCACGATGACGGCCCGCGCCGGGTCTGCCATCGCGTACGATTTCGGGCCGCATGGCATCACGTTCGCCAAGCCGCTCAGCCTCAAGCAGAAACTTGCCGGAACGAACGCGAACCTGGTTACCGGACTGCTGCTGCAGCTCGGGTACTATCCCGACCCGAGCCTTCTCGGAGGGACATTCGCCCTGGTCTCGGAGCTGATCAGCGGCTCAGTGAACCTGCTGGATTGGTCATTCACGGCGCCCGTCTCGCACTTCTCCGGCTACGTGATTGCGTGCGGCCGCGAATAGTGATGATGTGACCTGACCCACGGGGCACGCGTCTACAGCGCGTCGCCAGCGATACAAGAGGCGCTCGTCGGCAACGACGGGCGCCTCTTCGTCGTCTGTATGGTACATTCGGCAGTGTAGACAGCGTTGTCCTTCCCGGCGGACAGGATCGAGCGGTCATGAAGGTCAGACCCACGCAGACAGGCCTGCGGGCAATTCCATCGACCGCGCCCGCCGCGCCGTCGCCGATCGATGACATTCTCGAGCAGGGACAGACGCTCGAACGTCGCGGTCAACGCGCCGACGCACGGACTGTATACGAGACCGCACTCGAAGCGAGTCTCGTGACCTCGCCGCGCGAAGTCGGCCAACTGCTCCGTCGCATCTCGCGCACGTATTGGCAGGATGGAGAGTATCCATTGGCGACTGAACGGGCCCAGGCTGCTCTCGCTGTTGCGGAGCAGGCCGCAGACGAGGCAAGCCGCGGAAGTGCGATCAACATGCTCGCGGCCATTCACTGGTCGCAGGGACAACATGATGAGGCGCAGCGGTTGTACCTCGACGCGCGCGAAAGTGCCTTACGCATCGGAGACGCGCGTCTTGCGGCGATGACCGCATCCAATCTCGGTGTCATCGCCACGGTGCGTGGCAACGACGCCGAAGCAATGCGGTACTACGAGTCAGGACTCGCCGATGCGCGAGGTGCTGGCCTCGTCGACGAGATCGTCACCGCGCTGGTCAATCTCGGTCTGTTGCAGATGCACACTCGTCACTTCGACGATGCTGACAAGTATCTCACAGAGGCGCTCGAGATCGTGACCGTCATCGGCGACCTCAGCATGTGCGTTCGCGTGGACATTCACATCGCGCAACTACGTGTAAAAGAGAATCGCCTCGACGAGGCGCGCGCCGCTGCCGCGAGAGCCCGCGAGCTCGCCGCCCAAACGGGCGACGACCAAACGGACGGCGACGCCGAGCGAGTTTCCGGGCAGATCGCGCGGCTCGAGGGCGACATCGCAAAAGCAGAAGAGCACTACCTCCGTGCCGAGAAGATCGCCGTGAAGCGCAAGGACCTCATCCTCCAGGGCGAGACCGCACGCGAGCTGGCCGAGATGTACCGCAGCAGCGGCCGGAACCGCGATACGCTGCACCGACTCAACCAGGCGCATCGACTCTTCCAGCAGCTCCGCGCGCGCCGCGAGCTCGCCGACGTGGACCGTCGCACCGCGCAACTGGAAGAAGAATTCCTCGATGTGGTCCGGCGATGGGGTGACTCCATCGAATCGAAGGACCTCTACACGCAGGGCCATTGTGTCCGTGTGGCCGATCTCGCCTGCGCACTATGGGCGCGCGTCGCCGCAGGCGATGACGCGTCGTTGTTCTGGTTCCGGATCGGCGCGCTGCTGCACGACGTCGGCAAGCTGGTGGTGCCCGCGGACGTGCTCAACAAGCAGGGAAAACTGTCGAGCGACGAATGGTCGCTCATCCGCCGCCACCCCACAGCCGGCGTGGAGCTTCTGGCCGACATCGAATTTCCGTGGGACGTCCGGCCGATCGTCGAGAGCCACCACGAGCGGTGGGACGGACACGGATACCCGAACGGCATCGGCGGCGAGGAGATTCCGATCACCGCGCGCGTCTTGTGCATCGCAGATGTCTACGATGCTCTGACGTCGCAGCGGAGCTACAAGCAGGCATTCTCCCATGACGATGCGATGGAGATCATGCGCGGGGACGTCGGTGCAGCGTTCGATCCCGCACTCTTCCATTCGTTCGAGGAGATCGTGCGCCGCGGCACGTGGCGCGACACGCCGGCGCGAGGAATCCGCGCGTTCGGACACGGCATGTGACACGCTGGAGCCAGAGTCTTCCGCTTCGCGCCGCGCTCGCGACAGCCGCAGGCGCCTTCGGCTCTGGCGCTGTGGTGTTCGGTCTGTTGCAGATCGGGTCGTTCGATCAGGCGCTGGCGCAGTATCGGCTCGGTGTGGCGTTGACGCTCACGGCGCTGGGCGCAACGCTCGCGGCCGCGTGGTGGGCACAACGCCAAGCGCGCATTCTTCGGGACGCTGTTCACGTCGCGTCAAAGGCGCTGGCGGGGCGAGCACTCACCACAGAACGTGAAATGCGATCCACCGAAACCGAGGTTGTCGCGGATGCAGTGCGCGCGCTGGTTGAACGCGCCGAGCGCAGCACGCGCGAGCTCTCGCAGCGGCAGGCCTTCGCGGCGGTAGGCGATTTCGCTACCGAGTTGGCGCGGGAGCTCGCGCCATCCGTGGGGAACGCACGGTCGTCACTCAGAGCACTCGAGAACAACCTGCACCTCGACTCACCGCTGCGGCCCTCGCTGGCACGCGCGCTCCGCGAGCTGCATCGTCTTCACAATACGCTTCAGGACACGCTGCGCCTGGCGCGCAGCGGACGACTCGCGTCGCAACGCATCGATGTCTGGCTTCCGCTCAGAACGGCGATGAAGACCGCTGCGGCCGAAGGCTCGGCGCGCGGAATCTGGATCGAGGCCCCACCACCTGGGGGTGCTCCCATCTGGGTGCACGGCGATCAGGATGCGCTGGAGCAACTCTTCCTGAATCTGCTCCTCAACGCCGTTCAGGCGACGGAAGCAAGTGGGCACGTTCGGGTCGAAGTGCGCACCGATGCCGAGGTGAGCGTTACCGTGAAGGATACGGGATGTGGCATTCCCGATGGCGCGCTCGACCGCGTCTTCGAGCCGTTCTATACCACGAAAGCCGAGCGCGCCGGCCTCGGCCTCGCGATTGCCTGGCGAACGGCGGCGGCGCACGGAGGACGGATGGCGATCGAAAGCGCACTTGGCCGTGGGACGACGGTGCTGGTGTCGTTGCCCGCCGCTGATGCACGGACCTCCTACACGCTCGAGGCCTAAACGGGCTCCGGACGGGTGTATACAGCGGGGCCGCCGCTGCCGCAGTCGGCAGTGATTCATGCAGCATGCGAGACCAAATCGTGCGCACAAAAATGTTTGCCGATTGAGGTCTGAGCTGTAAGTACAACGACTGCAACAATTTACAGCAATAGCGCTCAGAAGGGCGTCCGTGGCATTCCAGGTGCGTTAGACGGCAGCCCCACCTCCTTGGCGCACGACCGTGCCGGGGCCTTGGTACCTCCTCCAATTTGGATGGCACTCATGCAGAACCGTTCCCGCCGGGGTTTTACACTGATTGAGCTTCTGATCGTCGTCGTCATCATCGGCATTCTGGCCGCGATCGCGATCCCGAAGTTCGCCAACACCAAGCAGAAGGCGTACATCGCCGCGATGAAGTCCGACCTCCGCAACCTCGTGACGGCCGAAGAGTCGTTCTTCGCCGACTCGACGAAGTACGTCACCTACGATACGACGCTGCTCAAGTTCAAGCCCTCCACGGGCGTGAACAACCCGACGATCGTGCCGGGCGCGGGCTACTGGTCGGCGACGGTGACGCACACGCAGATCGCGAGCTTCAGCTGCGGCATCGGCGTCAACACGACGAACCCGCTCGTCTCCACAGCAGGGGACGGCGAGCCAGTGTGTAAGTAGTCTCCCCGCAGGGGAACGCGAACGGTGGAGCGGCCATTACCGCTCCACCGTTTTCGCGTTCGCGCACTCAGAAGCCCCACATGCGTGTCAGAAACGCACCGAACGCACCCGCCCTCTCGGTGGGGTGCGTAATTCCAAGGTCATCCGTACCACGGAACAGGTATCGCGGCTCGATGCCCGCATCCAGACGGTATCCGGTTCCGAACTGCCTTACGATACGCACGCCCGGAATCCCGCTCGTGGAGCGGAGCTGTCCCGCCACATAAAGCTCGGTGTTGAGGTAACGGCCACCCTCGACGAGCGCGCCGCGTACTCCCCCCGTCTTACCGAACACCAACTCGGTGGGAACGTCGGCTGGCGAGACACTGAATGCATCCAGGCCGTATTCCTTCGTCGTGCCCGTGCCGATGTCGTGCAATACTACGCCGAGCGCCGTCGCACCCTGCTGGCGACGCGCGAGCGCTCCGGTCTCGCTGGAAAGCTGTCCGCTCAACGCCTCGCTGCCGGAAAGCGACGTACCTGATTGCTGGAGCAACGACAGGCCGAGACGTCCGAGCGTGAGGTATCCGTTGAGCTCGCGGCCGCGCATCGGGAACAACGTCCCACTCTCGAGGCCGACCGATGGCCCGATCGAAGTGCCGCCGGTCAACAATTGAAGGGGAAAGAGTCCGCGGCCCGGTTCCCAGACATATCGCTCGCCGACCTGCTGCACGAGGCCGGGTGCGCCGGTGTGGGGCATGAAGGTCAGTGAGCCGCGCGACGGAACGAATGTGCGCGTGCGGAAAAAGGCGACACCATGTCCGATGCGCACGAAACCGACGGCCCACGTGTCCTCGGAGCGCGTGTCGATGTGCGCGCGGACTTCCTCACCCTCCACGGTGTAATACTCGGTGTTCGCATCGGGGCGGTTTCGGTAGTAGTTCTCGCGGTCCACCGTAAGCGAGAGATCCGCGATCACCCCGACGCGCTTCCGCCTCGAGCGCGCGAGGGCAGCGCGAACGCTGTCGGAGGTGCTTGTGGTCGTATCGTACACGTTCATGAACGCCAGATCGCCCGGCGCCTTGACGCGGAGCAGATCCTTCCGGAACTGCTTCAGCGCGAGAAATCCACCCTTCATCTCGCCGCGGCCCGTTACACGGATCGAGTCCAGCGGGCCGACGGCCACCGCGTCAGCGTCAGCGTCCACGAGTCCACGTGGGGAATCGTAGATGCGCGCATCCCGCCCCGTTGCCGTGAAGCGAACGAACGGGTGGGCACGGTCGCGGAGGTCAACCGTTCCGAACGCACGCATGGGGCCGCGGGCACGCCCAACCAATGAATCGGCAAACAGTGTGTCCGTGGTGAGACGGAAATCGGCGATCAGATCGGTGACGCGCATTCCCGACTGCTCTGTCGGTATGCGGAATCCGCCATCGCGAAGTGCCAGATGGCCAGTGTACGTTGGATGAGCCCATGTACCACGAGCGCGTGCGTCGCCGGCGACCATGCCACGCACTTCCTCCACCATCAGCGTGGTCATTGGAAGCGTTGCGATGGCCAGGCTGTCGAGCGCGAGGTCCACGACAAGCGCCCCCTCTGCCCTCCGCGGCCTCGACGTGGAGACAAGCGCGAGATCGAAAGGCAGCGACGCGGTGCCAACGAGAACGCGCCGGCCACTGCTGTCTCGCGCGAGCGCATCGAGGACGGCACGACGCACACCGTAGCGACCGCGCGCGTCGACATCCGGTGCGCGAACCTGCTTATATGTCGCATCGCGCAAAGTCAGCTCGGCACCGATCACGGGCTCGGCGCGCGTCCCCTCGATCCTCGCGCTTGCAGCGAGAACACCATCCGCATCGGCGTCGCGCTGAAGCGCCTCCAGCACAGTGGACACACGAACGTTCTCCGCCGCCACATTCAGTCGCACGGCGCCTGCGCAGGGCAGTGTGCCGTCCGCAAACAGACGTCCACCCGTCGAGCTGCGGAGGTCGATCGAATCAACAGTAATGGAGCCGTTCACGAGTCGAACGCCCGCCGGATGCGCGAGTCTCCAAACGAGCGTGTCGAAGGTGGCACGAAGTGAGTCGAGGCGGAGGGCCTGGTCTTCGGGCTTCCGCGCGTATCTGCCTGCCGCGCTGTACGCCACTCGATCATCCTGTCGCAATCGCACTTCGGCGGTCACCTGATTGGCTTCCCACGTGCCGTGAGCGAACGCCCGCTCGAACGATTGGCCGGCGGCCTGCGCGGTGTCCGCATCAATCGTGAAAAGGAGTGGAACCGCCTTGTTCCTGAGGTCGTCGGATTGCAGGTTGGCGAGCAGGCGCTGCACGGACGCACCGCGAGCCACCAGCCCGGATCCGCGCACGACGGCATCCACCCCCAACTCCGCAATGCTCCCACGCAGCACGCCCGCCGCGCGCAGCGCGCCAGCAAGAGAATCACGACGCAGAGGCTGAAGTGAGTCGTGTACCAGCGAAACTCCCTCCGGAAGTCCGAGTGCGAGCCGTTCGATGCGCACAAGCTCGGCCCGCCGTGAGGAGTCTGCTCGTGCGGCCGCAAGCCGCGCGCTCTGTCGCCTGCTTGCCGGAAGGATGGACGTACTGTCGGTCGTGCCGATCCACTGGCGAAGTGCGCCAAGGGAATCGACGACGAGTGCGAAGGTGAGGGATCCTCGTTGTGCCCTTACGAGCCCGAGCGTCCCAACGGCCGTCGCGCGAGCGCCGCGATTCGCGGCGGCCAGCGTATCGATGCGCAGGAGGCCATTGGCCGCCGACACACGAGCGGTGAGGCGATCCAGAGCGAACGTGTCGTAACGCGAGCGAACGAGATCAGCCGTCAAGGCGGTATTCAACGTTGCCGGCTTCAGTCCGCTACCACGAGCTAGTATCGAGCCCGTAAGCGCCGTGCGCGGCGCGCGACGTGTGAATGCTCCCGCATCGAGCGCGTCCACCGCGACGGCGATGTCGTATCGCGTGCGCGCACCTCCGAGCGCGAGCGTGCCACGCCCCTCGGCGCTACCGCCACTGGTGGAGTGCACGCGTCCGGACACGAGCAGATTGCCACGCGTGCCCTCGGCGTGAATGCGACCCGTGACATTGCCACGAAGCTCTGCGGATGGCGCGAATCGGCCGGCCGTCGCCAACGACAACGGCTCGAGCGTCGCGTCGACGCTCACGCGCCGTCCGGGCGCCAGGTAACGGCCATTGCCCATCACGTGAGACACCCCCGTGCGATCCGAATGCGTGAGGTCTCCGCGGAATGTCCAGCCGTCGTGCACGTTTCCCGTGAGCAGCGCCTGTCCTCGCACCGTGCCGTCTATAGGAAGATGCACACCCATCCCCTTGATGGTCGCAACCTGAACGGGAAGGAGACGCAGATCCAGATCGCGAGAACGAAGCCCGTGCGAGAATCCGATCTCGCCGCGTGCGATGATGCGGCTCGGACCTCCAGCATCGTCATCGAAGCGAACGTCCGCATTCAGCGCAAGCGCGCTTGCATCTCCGTGTGCGGCGATCGTACCGGCGGCGATGCCGTCGCGCCGAAACTTCAATGCAGGGACGAGACGCCGCAGCAGTGCTGTGCTCAACTGCGAGAACGAGAGGTCTGCGTCGCGTACAAGTATCTCGGGCGGCCGATCACCGATCTTCACGCGGGCAATCGCGGCCCGTCCAACGAGCGTCGCGCGTCCGTAGCGCACGTCGGTGCTGTCGACGGCGTACTCCGCGGTGTCGCCGTGCAGCCGCATCTGATAGTGAACGTGACCGCCGCCGCTGTCGACGAACGCCGGATCGAGCCATCGAAGATCCGCGAACGCCACCGGCGTCCCGACGAGATCCAGCCTGAAGCCCGAGTGATGGAATCCAATCGTTCCGTCGCCGCTCACGCGCGATTCAGGCATGATCATGTGCGCACCGCGCCACCAGAGCGAATCGCGCGTGCCGTACAGCGTCCCAACGAGCGATCGGACGTCGATCGCGGGCGGGCGATACGGCTCCGCGAGCATCGAGAGCGCGTCGATGTGCACGGCGAGCGGGCGCGCGACGGTGGCCAGCTCGATCGCGCTGATACGGGCATCGATGTCGTGATAATCGAGTACGCGCTGGTATCCGCCCGGAACGGACTCCGTGCGCCGCCGCGCGTCTGGCGAAAGCACCTTTGCGATCGCTGCCTCCCGTGCGGGCAGCGAAAGGGTCGAGTCGGGAATCCATGGACGACGGTAGAGGAATCGCCCGTGATGGATCGTGATGTCCGCGAGCTCCGGGCCTGCACGGTGCAGCGTGGTATCGCGCGGGGGACGAGGCTTCAGCAGCGACTGAAAATTCCAGCGTGTGCCCGGTTGCTTCTCCAGCATGAGCACAGCCGTGTCGAGCGTCGCCGAGCGAAGCACGAGTTGGCCACGCAAGGCGGGCAGGATCGCATAACGCACCCGAACGTGCCGCGCGGAGAACAGCACTCGCTTCGCGGAGTCAGTGACCTGCACGTTGGTCAGTGTCGCAGCGCGAAAGAGATTGCCTCTCACTGACTCCACCGTGATGGCGCCCTGCATCCGGCCGTTCGCTTGTCCGAGAGCGACGCGTCGCACGCGCTCGTTGCCCCACGGCGTCACCGCCAGGATCACAAGAGCCAGTGCGACGACGAAGAGAGGCACGCCCACCGCGAGGAGCACCCTGATCGCCACGTCACGCCGATCGCGCCGCATCAGAAGGATTGTCCCGTGGCGAAATGCACGACGAGACGCCGCCCAATCGAATGAAAGAAGCCGGGCGACGGATCGAGCGGCGAATAGCGCTTCTCCCGCTGCAGTGTGACAATGCGTCCGCCGTGGTCATCGGCCACAGCGGCCACCACAGGGAGCTGCTGTTCCCCCATCGGGCGTAGCCCTAAGTCGAGGCGCAAAACACCGAGTGGCGAGCGATAACGAAAACCACCACCAGGCGTGATGGCGCCGCGTGCGTGTCCGATGGAGGAAAGGCCCGCCGTGCCCACGCGCGCGGCGTCGAGAAAAAACACGGCGCCCAGCGCCCTCGCGAGCGGCATGCGCAGCTCCACCGAGCCTTCCACCGCCGTGCTCCCACCGATTGGCCGCGGAAAGAGCTCGTTCGAGGGAACGTTCGACGGATCGCATTGACCGCTCGCGATCGTCGCGTCCGTGCACCCTGCGCCGATGAGAGATTCGCGACGCGCCTGAAGCACGGTTGGACCGAGCTCGTTCTCTGCAAAGCCGCGCACCGATTGCATGCCGCCGGCGTAAAAGAGTGTGCGTGGATGCAGAATGCCCGCACCGTCGCCAGGGACGCCGAGCGCGGTACGGTCATCCGCCATTGGGCGTACCCAGCCGGCGCGTCCGTGAAACGCCAGCACCTTGGGAAACTGCTCCGCGCCGTCCACCACGCGGCGTTCGCCGAGCGGATAGTAATACGCCGCGTCCGCCGCGATGCGATTGTGTCGGAAGCTCGAGCCGGTCGCCGCGGATGCATGCTCGGCATCGATCACCGCGGTGTATCCGCGCATGGGCGACTCGAGATCGTCGGCGCGGTCCACCCATGCGCTCACGAGAACGGGAGCGAGACGCTGAGTGCGCATCAGCGCATCGCGTGTGGCTCCATCGCAAACGCCGTAGCCCGCACAGAAATACACGGCGCTCGCGCGCACACGCGTGAGCTCCAGCCGATACGTGATGCCAATCGGCGTGCGCGGCGCAAGCTCGTGAACGAGCCCGAGCGTCGCGCCGCGATCTTCGTCGATGACCACGTTTGGTAGGGCCCGGCGCCCGGCGAAGGCGCTGAGCTCCGCTCCGCTGCGCGCGCCAAACAGCCATGGCTGCCGCAGCGTGAAACCGGCTTGCCATGTCGGTTGCAGATAGCCGGCCGTGTCGGCCGCATCGCGCACCAACGCGTGCTGGAAGAACGAGCGTCCGTCGAGCTGCGACGCGAGCAAGTTGCCGACGGCGCCGCGCAGCGAGAGCCAACGCCCCTGACCGAGGGAGTTGTGCCGCACTTCCACGGCGGCCTGGCCATAGTCCACGGTATTGAATCCCAGCGTGACGGACGCTTGCCGTTGCGGTGACTCGGCGATGGCGACGGTGACGATCTTCAGGCTGTCGCCGGCTGGCGGTGTGACGACCATGGCGCGCGCGATCGCGGGCGACGCAAAGAGCCGTTTCTGACTTTCGAGCACGGCGTCGTGCGTGTAGAGGGTGCCCGGCTGCAGCAGGATGCCGCGCTGCAAGGTCTCATCACTGAGGTACCGATTGCCCTCGAATTCCACGCGACCGACGCGCGTCAGCCAGCGTGGGTCGATGGTGATGCGCAGCGGCACGACGTGAGACGCATCGGGCGGTGGCGCGGCCGTATCGATGCGCACATCGGCGTACCCCTTGTTCCAGATCGTCGCTTTCAGGTGCGCGAGGGTCGAGTCGAGCGCAACGAGGTCGAACGGCCCGCCTTCCTTCAACTCCACGAGCGAGGCCAGCTCGTACTCCGAGAGCACCGGCGCACGCTGCTGTACGATCAGCGCGCTGAGATTGGTCGGCGGACCCTCGACCACGTGAAACGCGACCGCCATACCGCGAGGCTCGGGCATCAGTACGGTGTCGATCTGCGCCTCGCGATATCCGCGTCGCCAGAAGTAGACACGGAGCTTCAGGATGTCGTCGCCGAGCGCCGCCGACGTGGTGCGCCGCCTGTCCGTGAACAGTTGGGACGGCGAGACCTTACAGAGCGGGATGAGAAAGGGGAGCCGGCAGTTGGAACCACGGGTAAACAGCAACCGCCGCAGATCGTCTGGCGACACGTGCTCGGCGCCCGGGAACGTGAGCGTCGTAACGGTGATCGAGTCGTGCAGAGCTCTGGCCCTCGCCTGGCCTTGGGCAAGCGCCGAATGCGTAACAGGCGCAAGCAAGGCTGCCGCGAGTGCGATGCGGTGAAGCGAAACGGGCATTCGGGCAGATGATGGAACGACCGCGGTGGGCGAGCGACCTCATCGTGCGAAAACCGGGCCGCCGATCCAAGTGGAACGGCGGCCCGGAGTTACAGCGGCCTCGACTGATACTGCGTCGGGCTAGTAGCGATAGTGATCCGGCTTGTACGGGCCATCGACGGGGATGCCGAGATAGGACGCCTGGTCCGCCGTCAGCGTCGTGAGCTTCACGCCAAGCTTGTCGAGATGCAGACGCGCGACCTTCTCGTCGAGATGCTTCGGCAGCGTGTAAACCTTTCGCTCGAGCGTCGCGGCATTCTGGTGCAGCTCGAGTTGCGCCATCACCTGATTCGTGAATGACGCCGACATCACGAAGCTCGGGTGCCCCGTGGCGCAGCCGAGATTGAGCAGGCGCCCCTCGGCGAGAATCATGACGGAGTGACCATCGGGGAACACGTATTCGTCATATTGCGGCTTGATGTTCACGCGCGCGATGTTGCGCTTCTTCAGGCCGGCCATGTCGATCTCGTTGTCGAAGTGGCCGATGTTTCCGACGATGGCCTTGTCCTTCATGCGCGCCATGTCGTCCACGGTGATGATGTTCCGGTTGCCCGTGGCGGTGATGAAGATGTCCGCCGTGGACACCACCTCTTCGAGCGTGGTCACCTGATAGCCTTCCATCGCAGCCTGGAGGGCGCAAATGGGATCGATCTCCGTGATGACGACGCGCGCTCCCTGACCACGAAGCGACTGCGCGCAGCCCTTACCGACGTCGCCGTAGCCGAAGATGACCGCGACCTTGCCGGCGAGCATCACGTCGCTCGCGCGGAGAATGCCGTCCGTGAGCGAGTGGCGGCAGCCGTACAGGTTGTCGAACTTGGACTTGGTGACGGAGTCGTTGACGTTGATTGCGGGAAAACGCAGCGTGCCAGCCTGCATCATCTCGTAGAGACGGTGCACGCCGGTCGTCGTCTCCTCGGACACGCCGCGAATTGCCGCCGCGATACGCGTCCAACGTCCCGGATTCTTCCGCTGCTCGGCGCGCAGCAGGTCCAGGATGACGCCCCACTCCTCCGGCTCGCTGTCGGCATCGAACGCGGGAATGGCACCGGCAGTCTCGAAATCCGCGCCCCTGTGCACCAGCAGCGTGGCGTCACCGCCGTCGTCGAGCAGCAGGTTGGGCCCCCCGCCATCGGGCCACATGAGCGCCTGTTCGGTGCACCACCAGTATTCCTCGAGCGACTCGCCCTTCCACGCGAATACGGGGACACCCTTCGGGTCGTCCACCGTGCCCTGCTTTCCAACAACGACAGCGGCGGCGGCGTGGTCCTGCGTGCTGAAGATGTTGCAACTCACCCAACGCACGTCGGCGCCGAGCTCGACCAGCGTCTCGATGAGCACTCCGGTCTGCACGGTCATGTGCAGCGAGCCCATGATCCTTGCGCCCGAGAGCGGCTTGCGTCCCTTGTACTCGGTGCGCAGGGCCATGAGGCCGGGCATTTCCTGTTCGGCGAGCCGAAGCTCCTTGCGTCCGAATTCGGCAAGTGAGAGATCGGCCACCTTGAAGGAGGGGCGATCGAGCGGACTCGGGGTGCGTGGTGCCTGAGTGGTAGCCATGGGATGAGAAGAGGGAGACCGTGCCGGCGGCAACGCCGTACCGGCTTCAAGAACTACAAACGACGAACAGCGCGAGCGGAAAACAACGCAGGCCCCTTGGCGTCAGGGTCCGGCGAGAGCGGCACGATGCGAGCGCGCTCGAAACCCGCATCGCCCAACCATTCCATCATCTGCGCTTCGGCGAATCCAAGCCAGATGTGGCCCATCGTGGATCGATATTCGTCGCGCTCGTGTGGAAGCATGTCGATGACGAGGAGCACCCCCCCGGGGCGCACCACTCGTGCCGCTTCCGCGAGCACGGCCGCGGGATCCACGACGAAGTGCAGCACGAGTGAAAGGACGGCCGCATCGAGGGCCGCATCATCGAGCGGAACGCGCTCCATGCTTCCGCTGTGCAATTCCACGTTGTCGAAAACGCTGAGGCGCTTTCGCGCGGCGGAGAGCATTGCGCTCGATTCATCGACGCATACGACGCGATTGACGAACGGAGCGAATCCCGCCGCCGTTTGCCCGGTGCCGCAACCGAGGTCCCCAACGATCCATGTCGGGTCCACCAATGCCGCGGCGGAGGCGTGGTCCGCCGACCGGCCGTAGAGCTCCGAGCGCACCCTGTCCCATTGGCCCGCGCGTGTCGAGAAGAAGGACTGCGACGTGGTTCGCCGCTCGTGCACCACGCGTTCCGCGCGCGCGAGATCATTTCTCCCGGAAGGCGTCGCGCCGACCTGCTCGCGAACGAGATGCCACAGGCGCCGAGCGCTGCCGTCGAGGTCCGCGCCAGGCATGGTGTAACGGCGGCTGGTGCCCTCGGCCCGAGCGGTGACCCAGTGCTCATCCGAGAGGGTGCGCAAATGCCGGCTGACGGTGCTCTGCGGCAGTTGAAGGGCGCTACACAGCTCGCCCACGGTGAGCTCGTGCCGGTCGAGCAGCAGCAGCAGCCGGCTTCGCGTGGGGTCGGCGAGGGCCGACAGGCGGTCGAAAATCGGGCGAGATTGAATCATCCGTATATCCGGATGAAAGGTTCAATCGTGACGCCGGCCTGTCAAGGGGCGACTTGAGACCTCAGCGCGGGAGGGCGACCCGCGCGTCCGGTCCGAGGTGCCCGACGCGGTCCACGGCGCGCACCCGCACGTCGGTGGTCCGCGGCCGCAGTGAATAAAACCGTGTCGTGGCGGGAAGAATGGCTGTCGTCCACCCGTCGTCGGAGCGCGCCTGCACCACCCACAACCGGGGCGCCGCCGCGTGCGCGTCCTTGCGGACGCGAACTGGCGCGGTGATCTCCACGAGGCGCTCGCCGGTCGCCTCATCGACGCGCGGAATGAGACGCGGCGAGCCCGGCGTCTGATCGTCCAGCCATCCGGACGCGGGGGGAAGTGCCGGCGCGCCATAGACTTCGCGCAGGAGCTGCTCATTCAGCATGTCCGGATCCGCCATGAACACCTTCATGCTGAAGTGCACGTTGCCGCTCGCGCCGGCCTCTCCACGCGTGCGACGGATCTGTTCGATCACCTCCGACACCGACCACTTCGCGCTCGTGGTGAAGCCGACTTTTCCAGTGTAGTTGCCGGCCCAGAGGTTCCTGTGATGGAGATTCTCGGCAGACCACCAGTGCAGCAGCTCGACGTAGCTCTGCTGCGGCCGGTCCAGTGACCAATAGAGCTGCGGGACGAGATAGTCCACCCAGCCTTCGTTCCACCATTTGCGCGCGTCGGCGTACAGCGCCGAGTATTGATCGAGCCCGCTGACGGACGCCGGATAGCCGGGCCGCCAGATACCGAACGGGCTGACGCCGAAGCGCACCCAGGGCTTCACCGCGTGCACTCCGCGATAAAGCTCGCTGACGAGGAGATCGACGTTGTGGCGACGCCAATCACCGCGCGACAGCGTGCCGCCCCTGCGCTGATAGCGCTTCCACGTCGCGTCATCGGGAAAGGGAATCTCGCGCCCTCCCCGTGACTCCGGATACGGATAGAAGTAGTCATCGAGGTGAATGCCATCGACGTCGTACCGCTTGACGATGTCGAGCACGACGCGCTTGGTGCGCGCACGAACGGCGGCGTCTCCTGGATCCATCCACACGTAGGACCCGTAGTTGCGAACGAGGCGTGGATTCGCCCGCGTGATGTGCGATTTGGAGGCGGGGCGTACCGTGGAATAACGCGCACGATATGGATTGATCCACGCGTGCAGCTCGAGCCCTCGCTTGTGCGCCTCGGTCACCGCGAACTCCAGCGGATCGTAGTACGGGCTGGGCGCACGGCCCATCTCGCCCGAGAGGAACTCGGACCACGGTTCCAGGCGAGACGCATATAACGCATCGGCGGCGGGGCGCACCTGAAAGATTGCCGCATTCATCTTCAGCTCGACGAGCCGGTCGAGAATTACGATCAGTTCGCGCTGCTGTTCGTCCGACGACAGACCGGGGCGCGAGGGCCAGTCGATGTTGCCGACCGTAGCGATCCAGGCGCCACGCATCTCACGCATGACGGGTGGCGGGGCGGTATCGCTTGCGACGTTCTGCGCCCGAGTTCTTGTCGGGAGGAGAAGGCAGCACACAATTCCGACAGCGAGGCGGCGTTTCATTACGGTGGGTCTCGGAGTGGGCGCGTTTTTCTTGCGGGTACTACCTGGGTGCGTGCCCCGCGTCAGCGGATGGCAGGCAAGCCCATCACGCGGCGATAGACGCTGAGATAGCGCACGGCACTTCGCTCCCAACTGAAGTCGCGGCTCATGGCTTCGCGCATCATCTCCTCCCACGCGTCCGAGTCGCGGTACATGTCCACGGCACGCACCGCGGCGCGCATGAAGTCGGCGGGTGTGTAATCATCGAAGAGAAATCCGGTCACGCCGTCTTCGACGGTGTCGGCGAGACCGCCGGTCCGCCGCGCCACCGGTATGGTGCCATACCGTTGCGCGCGCATCTGGGTGAGACCGCACGGCTCGTATAGCGAGGGCATCAGGCACAGATCGGCGCCGGCGAGGAGGAGATGTTCGAACTCTTCCGTGAAATCCAGGCGCACGGCGATGCGGCTCGGCGCCCGCTCGGCGAGCTCGGTGAGAGTCGCCTCGTAATGCCGGTCGCCGTGGCCGAGAAATACATATTGCGCATCGAAGGCGAAATATCCGGGATCGCCGAGGATGAGGTCGAGGCCTTTCTGGCTGACGAGGCGCGCGGTGAGCGCGAAAATGGGCGCCTGCCAGCGACTGAGCCCTGTGTCGCGCTGCAGGGCGACGCGACAGCGCTTCTTGCCGACGAGCGAATCCACGGTGTAGCGCCGTGGGATGTAGGGATCGTTCGCGGGATCCCAGACTTCCTGATCGATGCCGTTGACGATGCCTACGAGGCGGTCGCGCATCGCCACGAACACGCCGTCGAGACCGAACCCGCCTTTTTCCGTTCGGAGCTCGTGCGCGTGCGTGGGACTTACCGTGATGGCCAGGTCTGAAAAGACGAGCCCGCCCTTCAATATGTTGACGCGGCCATGCCATTCGAGCTGACGGTAGTTGTACAGTGCGACCGGCAACCCGATGTCGGTCATCGTCGGCTCGGGAAAATGGCCCTGATAGCCGGCGTTGTGGACCGAGAGTACGGCGCGAATGCCCTCGTAGTACGGGTGCGCCATGAACTCCGTCTTGAGGTATACGTTCGCGAGCGCCGTCTGCCAGTCATGCGCGTGAATGATGCTCGGCGGCTGCGACATGATCCGCGGCAGTGCGACGAGCACGGAACGCGCGAAGAGCGCGTAGCGGCGCGCATTGTCGGGATAGTCACCAGCGGCCGTGCCGTAGAGTCCTTTCCGGTCGAAGTACAGATCGTTCTCGACGAAGACAACCCGAGGCGAATCCGGTGGCTGTGGCTCGGCAAGCTCGAAGAGACGCGCGGTTTCCGTGCGCGGTCCAACGGTTACGGCGAACGCAGGTCCGATCGGCTTCAGCTCCACGCGCTCGCGTACGATCGCATACAACGGCATGAAGACCGTGATCGGAATGCCGGACTGCGCCTGGTATTTTGCCAGGCTTGCGACTGCCTCGCCAAGACCGCCGGTGCGCGCAAACGGCGCGAGCTCGGCGGCGAGATGCACGACGGGTGCCGGCGAGCCGTCCGGCCGGACGAGTGGCGCCGCGGGCGCGTTGGCGGATGTCCGCTCTCCACTGGTGCTTCGGCGAACCCGGCTCGTGCGTCGTGGCGCATCGGGACGCGGAGGCGCGCTCGCGGTGTGCTCCGCTTCGGAGGGCGACACCCCATCACCCACTGGTGAGGCGCCATCACCCACGATGGAGGATGGTGTCGGAATGGGGGGCAGCTGGCTCGGAGCGACGAAATCCATTGAGTCCGTGCGAAGTCGAGGCAGAGAGCAGCGCCTCAATGCAAGAAAACCGCCTAGTAATCACACACGTTCCATGCCGGTTCGCCAGCAGGAATATCGGTCCGGCGTCAACAGGCTGAACGGTTGACCACTCGTGCAGCACCGTCCTTCGCAGCAATTTGGCTGTGGATGCGACAGACGGCGAGAGTCCAACGAAACCGTCGCGTCACGTTGTCGTAGGTGCGTCAGCCAACAACCACACCTCGTCCCATCTCCCCATGACAAACAGGCGTGAGTTCATTCGAACCGGAGCGGCGGCCGGAGCCATGGTGCTGGCCGGCCCAACGCTGGAGCGCGCCGGTGCGCTCGCCGAGCGGGTGGAGTCCTCCACGGCGCCCGCGCCGATGGACCCGGCCACGAAGGAGTTGATCGTCGAGGCGCTGAATGCCGCGAAGCTCGGCGGAGCGGCGTTTGCCGATGCACGCATTGGGCGATATCGCAACAACTTCGTCATCACGCGCGAGCAGCAGATCGTCAACGTCGTCGATACCGACACGATGGGGGTCGGTGTGCGCGTGCTGCTCAATGGAACCTGGGGGTTTGGGGCATCGCGCGACCTGACGAAGGCGGGCGTGGTGGCCGCCACGAAGGAAGCGTTGTCGATCGCGAAGGCGAACGCCCTCCCCGCCGCCGATCGCGTCCGTCTTGCGCCGGCGACGCCCACGCCGGACGGCCGTTACGTGACGCCGCACACGGTCGACCCGTTCACGGTGCCCATCGAGCAGAAGGCGGATCTGCTCATCCGCGCCAACGCGGAAGCGATGAAAGTGCCCGGTGTGAAGTTCGTGAACAGCAACATGTTCTTCGTGAAGGAAGAGAAGAATTATGGCAGCACGGACGGCACGTTCACGACACAGACGGTGATTCGGAGCTGGCTCCCCTTTGCCGCCACGGCGGTAAAGAGCGACTTCTCCGACTTTCAGACGCGAACGAACGTCATTCAACCCGCCGCGCGTGGCTATGAGTATCTCACGGCCGCAAAGCCGGTTGAGCACGCGCGTCAGTGGGGTGAGGAGGCAGCCGCAAAGCTCGGCGCAAAGCCGGTCGACGTCGGCCGCTACGACCTCGTCCTGCACCCGAGTCACCTGTGGCTCACGATCCATGAAAGCATCGCGCATCCCACGGAGCTCGATCGCGCGCTGGGCTACGAGGCGAACTACGCCGGAACGAGTTTCTGCGCGCCGCCTCGGGAGAAGCTCGGAAAGTTCCGCTATGGCCCTCGCTTCATGAACATCCAGGGGGACCGCGATCAGGAGGGCGGCTGCTCCACGATCGGATGGGACGACGACGGGGTGAAGCCGGATCGCTTTCTCATCATCAAGGAAGGCATCGTCAACGATTACCAGACGACGCGCGAGCAGGCGCCGATGCTCGATTGGTGGTACGAGAGCCAGAAGCGGCCGATCCGGAGTCACGGCTGCTCCCACTCCGACGGCTGGAACGACGTGCAGTTCCAGCGCATGCCAAACGTCTCGCTGCTGCCGGGCGAGAAGGACATCGGCTGGGAGGAGATCGTTGCCGCGACGGACCGCGGAATCGCCATCGTGGGCGACGGCAGTTTCTCCATCGACCAGCAGCGCTACAACGCGCAGTTCGGCGGCCAGCTCTTCTACGAGATCAAGGGCGGCAAGATCGTGGGCCAGCTCAAGGATGTCGCATACCAGATGCGCACACCGGACTTCTGGAATTCGATGGACATGATCGGCGGCAGGAAGAGCTACGAGATGGGTGCGAGCTTCTTCGACGGAAAGGGACAGCCAGGGCAGGTCAACGCGGTGAGCCATGGGTGCGTGCCGAGCCGCTTCCGCAACGTCAACGTCATCAATACGGGAAGAAAGTCATGAGCGCCCCCAGAAGCTTGTTCGGGAGTGGCAGCGCGCTCTCGCCGAACGACATGATGTCACGCAGCGAAGCGCAGGCCTTCGTGGAGAAGGTCGTCAAGCTCTCGAAGGCGGAAACGATCGGCGTCAATGTGAGCGGGGGATACACGGGCAACATCCGGTTTGCCGCGAATCGCATCACGACGTCCGGTGGCGTGACCAACTCGCAGCTCGTGGTGCAGTCGGGCTATGGTGCGCGACATGCCATCGTGACCACTGGAGACTTCTCCCCGGAGGGCATCGAGCGAGCCGTCCGCCAGAGCGAAGCGATCGCGAAGCTCGCACCCGAAGACCCCGAGAACATGCCGCTGCTGCCACCACAGCAGTACACGGACGTGAAGGCATTTTTCGACTCCACGGCGAATCTCAGCGCGGCGGAGCGAGCGGCGGCGGCGCACACGGCCATCGATGCGGCGAGGGCTGCCGGAGACCTGGCTTCCGCCGGTTTCATCATCGAAGGCACGAACTTCAATGCCATCGGCTCGAACACCGGCATGTTCGCGTACTTTCCGTCCACGAGCGCGAATTATCAGCTCACGGTGCGCACGAACGACGGCACCGGTTCCGGTTGGGCGGCCGCCGACCACCCCGACTGGACACAGGTGGATTTCAAGGCCGTCAGCGACCGGGCAATCGAGAAGGCACGGCAGTCGCGCAGTCCAGTGGCGGTGGAGCCCGGACGCTACACGGTCATTCTCGAGCCGCAGGCCGTCGGCGATCTGGTACAGCTGTTGGCATTCTCGCTGGACGCGCGCAGCGCGGACGAAGGACGATCCGCCTTCTCGAAGCAGGGTGGCGGCACGAAGATCGGCGACAAGATCGTCGATTCGCGCGTCACGCTGTTCTCGGATCCGGCCGACCCACAGCTGCTCGGCCAGCCGTGGACGTTCGAGGGACTGCCGCTCGGTCGAGAGGTGTGGATCGAAAATGGCGTCCTCAAGCAGCTGCAGTATTCGCGTTTCTGGGCGAAGAAGAAGAACGCGCGGCCCAACGGCGGGCTTGGCGCCGTGAAGATGTCGGGTGGCGACGCCACGACGGAACAAATGATCGCGTCCACGGACCGTGGAATTCTCGTCACACGTCTCTGGTATTTGCGGCAGGTCGATCCACGGACGGTTCTCTACACCGGTCTGACTCGCGACGGAACGTTTCTCATCGAAAACGGCAAGATCACGAAGGCGGTGAAGAACCTCAGGTTCAACGAGAGTCCCCTGTTCATGTTGAACAATCTCGAGTCGCTCGGCCGCGCGGTCCGCGTGGCGGGCACGGAGGCCGGCGGCAACGTCGTTTTTCCCACCCTGAAGGTGAAGGACTTCAATTTCACGTCGCTCTCGGACGCGGTGTGAGGCAATGACGGGACGGCATCCCGTCGTCCCGTCATTCCTTTTAAGTTTCAGGCATGACTGATCCAGTTGCTGACGCGCCTTCCTGCCCACGCTGTGGGGGGGAGATGTGGGACAATCGCGAGAGCAAGCGAAATCCGCGCGCGCCGGACTTCAAGTGCAAGAACCGCACGTGTGACGGCGCGGTCTGGCCGAAGGATGGCGCACGCAATGTGCAGGCGCCGGCGGCCGGAACGGCCGTGGCAGGAGGTCCCGCGGCCGATGCCGACGGCTATCCGCTCTGCCCGATCTGCGGCGGGCCCATGTGGGACGATCGCGAGAGCAAGCGCAATCCTCGCGCACCGGACTTCAAATGCCGCAACAAGCCGCGCGAGCGCGGAGGTCCTGGGTGCGAGGGTGTGATCTGGCCGTCGCGCGACGGAACTCCGAGTCCGTATCCGCCGCCACGGCCGCGCCGCGCCGCGTCACCCTCCGCTTCGTCGCGCCCGCCGGTGAACGACGCGCCGCCACATGAGGCGCCGCCGTTTGACGACGACGACATACCGTTCTGACGGTGGGGCTTACAGCAGTCCCTTGATCCAGCCGCCATCCACAGGAATGGACGCGCCGGTGGTATAGCTCGCGCGCGTTGACGCGAGGAAGGCGACCATGGCGGCAAACTCCCTCGGCTCGCCAAGTCGGCCCATCGGAATCTGGGATTCCCAGCGGGCAAGTTCCGTTTCGACGCTGGTGCCGCGCTGGGATGCATTGCTCTGCGCGAGATCCTCGACGCGCTGCGTAGCCGTATAGCCCGGCATCACGTTGTTCACCGTGATGCCGTAGGGCGCGACCTCATTGGCCAGCGTCCGCGCGAATCCGGTGACCGCGGCGCGAATGCTGTTGGACAGGATGAGGTTGTCCACGGGCTGTTTGACGGCGATGGACGTCACGTTGATGATGCGTCCCCAACGACGTTCCTTCATGCCCGGCAACACGCCGCGGACGAGCTCCACCACGCTGTCGAGGTTCCCGCGCACGGCGGCATGCCATGCTTCCGCCGAGTGAGCCTCGAACGGCCCGGCGGGAGGGCCGCCAGCGTTGGTGACGAGCACGTCGACGCCGCCATGTTCGCCGATCGCACGCTCGATCACGCGCGCGACGTCATCCGCCCGGGAAAGATCCGCCATTACTTCGATGACTTGCGTGCCCAGCGCGCGAAGAGACTGCGCGGCCGTCCGCAATGCCGGTTCGCCACGGGCGCAGATGACCAGCTTCATCCCTTCGCGCGCCAGCTCTTCGGCCACCGCGAAACCCAGTCCGCGGCTCGCCGCGGCGACGAGGGCGACCTTGCCGTGGAGACCGAGATCCATTGCTACTTCTTGTGGAAGTACGTGTCCGTTCCGTCGAGCCAGTCCTGGCGCGGCGGGCTGAAGACGTCGACGTCGAGCGTATCCTCGAGTGCGCGCGCTTCGTGCGGCACGTTGGAAGGGATGTGAAGAACTTCTCCTTCACGCACGATGATCTCGCGCTCGCGCTGCGCGCCAAGCCAGAACTGCAGCGCGCCCGAGAGGATATACGTGATCTGCTCGTTGTGATGCGAATGCTGTGGAACGAGCGCGTCCTTTTTGAGGTAGACGTGCGCGATCATCATCTCGTCTCCGGTGATGAGACGGCGTGAGATCGTGTCGGTGACCTGCTCTTCGCGGACGTCGGCCCAGCGGAAGTGTCGGACTGTGTTGGCCATTGGTCAGTGGCAAGGGATGCGCGAAGATAGTCATGGGACGTGCTCAGCGTCGTTGCCTCAGCCGTCGCGTGCGTTGCCGCCTGGCACGAGCGCCAACTCCGCACCGAGTCGCGCCGCCATCTCGGCTCGACGTCGGGCGACCTCCAGGCCCGTCAGCGTTGCGGACAGCCAGACGCCGCCCGCGGCGAGCCCGCTCACAATGTCGCTGAAATAGCGCTCGCCGAGGTAGAGGCGTCCGAAACAGACCGCGAGGACGAGTGACAGCGCGAGGAGCGTGACGAGCATGCGAATTCGCTCTCCATCCACGAGCAGCACGATGAAGTAGGCAACCAATCCATAGCCGACGAGGCAGGTGAGGGCCTGGCCGCTCGGGGTTCCCATGAGAATGGGTGTCGGCGGAGCGCCTGCCGCCGGCTGACGAGCAATCAGGCTCTTCATGAACGCGTCGAGCAATACACTTCCGCCCAAAGCGCCGATGACGCCGATCACGGGAAGCCAGGTGTGACGGCGCCACGCGGCTATGGCACCCAGTGTCAGCCCCGCAAACGCGACGGTGGGAAAGTGTCCCAGCCGATTGATCTGCGTCCATAGCGCGTCTCGCGCCGGTGTGGCCGTTTCGCGGAGTGCGACCAGGAGACCGATGTCGAACTCCGGCACGCCACGCCGCGTAATCATTGCCTTGATGGCCGCACTGAAGATGATGAGCGTCACGAAGCTGAGGCCGAGGCCGAGCGTCAGATTGAGGCCGAGATAGTCGCCCGGGGTAAAGCGTCGAAACAGGAACGCGCGCGCCGCGGGCGAGCGCGCTGCAAGCAGGCGAACTGGCGCTGACATCAATATCCGATGCCAGACGGAGCCTTCAGCTCGCCATGCCGCATCGCTTTCCTCCACGAGCCAGCCGCCAGCCACGACCACTGTGAGTACGATCGCGATCCCAACGGCGACCCCGAAGGCGCCGCGCACGACGCCGTGCGTCATCGCAGGTGGGTGATGTCCGAAGAAGTAGCCCACGCCACAGAACACCGCGGACCAGATCGCTGACCCGATGGCGTTATAGACGGTGAACGTGCCGAGCGACATCGTAGACAGGCCCGCCAGGGGCGAGATGAGCATACGCGCGAACGGGATGAACCTGCCGACGACCACGGCGGTACGCCCGTGCCGGTCGAAGAAGCCGCGTGTCCGCGTGAGCACGGCCGGGTGCACCTTGTGGGAGTGTCGCTCGAAGAATTCACCGCCGCGGCGGCCGGCGATGAAAGCGATCGTGGTTCCCGCTGCCGTGGCTATCGTCGAGATCAGGAAAACGATTTCCACCGACAACCGGCCGCGAGCGGCAAATGCTGCCGCCGTCACGAGCGTGGTGTCGGTCGGAAACGGGATCGACATCCCCTCGCCGAAGATGAAGAGCGCGACGACCCAGTAGCCGTAATCGCTGATCAGCCGGCCAAGATGCTCAACCATAGAAGTGCAGTTCTCTCATGGGCTTGGCACGGCAGAGGGTGCCCTCTTGATAAGGCGACCCTGTCTGGCACATGTCTCGCCTAATTCATGCATGAATGGCAATCCTGTCACGCTCGAAGGGTGATGAAATGGCTCTGTCTGCTTTTCGCATGCGCACGGCGGTCGTCACGATTCTCATCGGCTGCTCGGTGCACACGGCGACCGCACAGGTCGCGCCGCCAAATGACGGTCGTACGGTGACGCCGAAGGATACGGCGAACCCGGAGGCGCACAAAACGTTGTTCACGTACCGGGATGCGGCGCTCGCGGCCGGGTTCGCGGCGCTCACGGTCGCGATGTTCCCTGTGGATCGGCACATCGCCGAAAGTCTTCAGGACCCCGATCTACGCGCGAACCGCTTCCTCGAGCATTCCGCAAAGGGAGTGGAGGTCATCACGAGCCCCGGCGCGTTCATCATAGGCGGCGGTCTCTACGCCGTCGGGAAGCTCACCGACAAGAAGGATCTTGCCGATCTGGGTTGGCATGGTACCGAGGCGGTGATCCTCGCGTCCGGCGTGACGAGCTTTCTCAAGGGTACGCTTGGGCGTGCGCGCCCCTACGTCATGACCGATACGAACCCCAGCAACTTCAACTTCATGAAGGGGTTCGGACGTGGCACCTACGGATTCAGCCCGGCGGGCCAAAAGCTTTCGGCGAGCGACTATCAGAGCTTTCCGTCGGGACACACGACCACGGCGTTTGCCGCCGCCGCCGCCGTTACGAGCGAGACGCAACGGGTGTATCCGCACGCGGTCTGGTTCGTTGCGCCGGTGATGTATGGCGGCGCGACACTGGTGGGGCTATCCCGGATGTACCACAACAACCACTGGGCGAGCGACGTGGTGCTCGGCGCGGCCATCGGGACGTTCAGCGGCCTCAAGGTCGTTCGGTATTCGCACGCGCACCCGGACAACAAGGTGGACCGCATTCTCCTGGGGGCCCGTGTGATTCCGCATCCGGATGGTGGGGCGACGCTGGCGCTCACCGTGCCCGTACCATAGCGGCGCTGACCGGCAAGGGGTCCCGGTCGTCACTCGGGGGAATCCGACTGTAACACGTGGGTCGGCTCCTCCGTATGGGACATATGCTTCAGGCCAGTCAGCCGATTCCCCCTCCGGCGCCGCCAGCGACACCGGTGCCGAATGTCATCTCCACACAGGCGCTGAGCGCGCGTGATGTCCGGGCGTTGCGGCGCCGCGGCGACGAGCTCTCGCGGCAGATCGAGTCGGCAACGTCGCGCCGCCGCTCGACGCAAAACGCACTCGAGAGCGCTACGGGTGCCAACAAGGCAGGACTCGAACAACGCCTCGGTGTGCTCGATGCGCGCATCGCACGACTCGAATTGGACATTGACGAGAACGGCAGATTGCTGTCTTCTCTCGAGGCGGCTCGTGCTGGATCGAGGGACCCGCTACCGCCCTTTGCGCCCATCAACACCGGTCGGAACATGATTCCCATAGTGATCGTCTTCACGTTGTTCGTCCTCTCACCAATCGCGATGGCTGTTTCGCGATTCCTCTGGCGTCGCTCGACTCAGCCGCCAATCGCGTCCTCGAATCCGGAACAGGAGCGACGCCTGGAGCGCATGGAGCAGGCAATCGACTCGATCGCGATCGAGATGGAGCGCGTCTCCGAGGGACAACGATTCGTGACGAAGTTGCTCGCGGAGGGACGTGGCCCGGTGCCCGTCGCCTCGGGTCAGCCAGCAGCCCAGCCAATCGCGGTCCCCCTGGGCGAGCGGCTCGGCGGGCGCTAGGAGCGCCAGCTTATCGCGGCGAGCTCCTCATCCGAAAGATCCGTCCAGTTCTCCGGATAGTTGCGCACGCGGCGAACGGCGGTCTCGCTGGCAAAGATGAGCGACGTTCCACTGCGGCGATCATATTCGTCGAAGACCCGCTCGTAAACGCGCCAGCGTTGTCCGTCTTCGTCAACGAACGAGCGTACGCGTGATACGCCGCCGTCCGTGGACTGATCGTTATGATTGCGCGGGTCGTGCATTTGCGCAGGGAACGAGAGCGTTATGGTACGACGGGTGGTCGCACTGTCACGCGAAGCGAAAGGTATAGGGAACTCCGCACGTGTCCACCTTTTCCGACTATTTCTCCGAGACGGCGCCGTCGTATGCGACGCACCGGCCTCACTATCCTGCGTCCCTGTTCGCGTGGCTCGCTGCGCAAACCGAGACCTGCACACGCGCATGGGACTGCGGAACCGGAAGCGGTCAGGCCGCCCAATCGCTCGCCCCTCTCTTTGTTGACGTGCTCGCTAGCGATCCCAGCTATGCACAGGTATCACACGCCGTAAGAATCTCGAACGTAACCTACGCCGTGATGACCGCCGAGTCGGCGGCGATCGACGATCGCTCCATGAATCTCGTGACGGTCGCTCAAGCGCTGCATTGGTTCGAGCTTCAACAGTTCTTTGCCGAGGTACGTCGCGTGCTCGTTCCGGGAGGAGTCATCGCGGCGTGGACCTACAAGCTGCTGAGCATCGACCCCGAGATCGATGCAGTGCTCAACGTCTTCTACTCCGAGACGATGGGTCCGTTCTGGCCGCCTGAGCGTGCGCTGGTGGACGCGGGATATCGCTCGATTCGCTTTCCATTTCGCGAGATCGAGCCTCCCACATTCGTCATGGAAGCAGCCTGGACGCTCGGTCATCTGCGTGGCTTCCTCGACACATGGTCAGCCGTTACACGCTATCGAAAAGCACTGGGAACGGACCCGGTGGCAGGGCTCATCGACGAGCTCGCCGGTATGTGGGGCCGCCCGGACGTCACGCGCCGCGTGACCTGGCCCCTTGAATTGCGCGTTGGCAGCGTGTGAGTGGCGTTTCGACGCATGGCTGGCGCAGGTTCTGCGGCATCTGTCAGCGCGCCACCGTTCCGTGAGGAGTGCCGAGGGACAACGGCGTAGAGCTCGTCGGTCAATCAGGCCGGCGGGCTCGCCGCTTTTTTTCCGGCCGGGCTTTTCAATTCATGCGCGCAGCGGTTACTTCGCCTCCGTCTTCATTGCGGCCGTGTCCGGTACGATGTTTCCACGACAATTCGCGGTATCCCGCTAGCAGCATGCGCGTGCTGCTGGTGGAAGACGATAGCGAGCTCGCGCGCGAGGTCGCGGCGGGCCTGCACGGTGGTGGCATCAGCGTCATGCACGCACGCACCGCCCGCGAGGCGCGCCGGCTCATGGAGCTCGAGTCGCCCGACGTGATCGTGCTCGACGTCATGCTCCCCGGCGAATCGGGATTCGTGATGTGCAAGGCGGTGCGCGACCAGGGCGTCGACACACCGATTCTCATGCTCACGGCGCGCGACGCGGTAGACGACCGCGTGACGGGGCTGGATGCCGGAGCCGACGACTATCTGACCAAACCGTTCGCGCTCCAGGAGCTCATCGCCCGCATCCACGCCCTCAGCCGGCGACGGAGATCCCTTGCGCCGCGGAGCGTGCAGATTGCGGATCTCGAGATCGATCTCGGTGCGCGGCGAGCGCGCCGCGGAGGCAACATCATCGAGCTGACCGCGAAGGAATTCGCGCTGCTCGAGTGCTTTGCTCTGCATCCGGACGTCGTGCTGGATCGCGCCACCATCACGGCGCACGTGTGGGACGACAATCACGATCCGTTCACCAACGTGCTCGAGGTGCTCGTCCGGAGACTGCGGCGGAAGATCGACGACGCCTACGAGCCGAAGCTGATCCATACCATGCGTGGGGCGGGATACCGCCTGGGCATTTGACGGCGGCCGTCACGACCCAGCCTCTGGAGTCGTTGCGTCGTCGCCTGACACTGTGGTACGCGGCGACGCTCAGTCTCATTCTGCTGCTGCTCGGCGGCGGCCTCTACGCCATCATCCACTGGCAGTATGCGCGCCAGCTCGACAACTCGCTGCGCGTCGCGACACGCGAGCTCATTCGCGCGGCGCGCATTCGCGAGATGGAGGCGGCCAACGCGCGCGGCCCGATCGTGGATGCCGTCGATGAGCTGCACATTCCCGATCGCACGCTGTATCTGCTCGATACCGCGGGAGTCCCCGTCAAGCCAGCGCATGCACGCACCCGCATTCGCGACATCGCGGTCCGGGCCGCGCATGGGCCGCCCGTCTGGGACGCGTTCGACGCGGGGAACGAGCATACCATCTCGATCCACGCCGAACGGTTTCTGCTGGACAGTGGCGAACCCATGATCGCCGTCGTCGCCGCGGATCAACTCGAGCTTGCTGACCGGTACGCGGCGCTCATCGCGGCATTCGGTGGTGTCGCGCTCGCGGCCATCGTGCTCGTGGCGGGCGGCGGATACTTTCTCGTCCGCAAGGCGACGCTGCCGGCCGAGCGGTCGATGGCGTACACGCGTCGGTTCATGGCTGACGCCGCGCACGAGCTGCGTACCCCGATTGCCGTGCTGCGCGCGCGGGCGGAGGTCGCGCTTCAGGAACCACGGTCCACGGATGATTACACGACGGCCTTGCGTGGCATGGAGCACGAGGCGACGCGCTTGGGGCGTGTCGTGGACGATCTCCTGATGCTCGCGCGAGCGGATTCCGGCGCGCGGCCGGTGGCGCGCGCGCGTTTTTTCCTCGACGACGTCGTGCTCGACGCGGCAATCTCGGTCCGTGCGTTGGCGCAGGCGTCGAACGTCCAGCTCGAGGTGGATGAATTCGAGGAGACGCCGATCGCAGGCGACGTGCAGCTCGTGCGTGAGCTGGTGATCGTGCTGCTCGACAATGCGGTGAAGTTCACACCCGCTGGAGGGCTCGTCCGGGTGCGCGTCTATCCCGATCCGGCACCGACGTTGAGCGTCGAGGACAGCGGACGCGGCATTCCACCGGACCAACTGCCGTTGGTCTTCGAGCGCTTCTACCGGGGCGATTCGGCACGGCCGCGCGAGGGGGGCGCGGGTCTTGGACTCTCGATTGCACGGTGGATCGCTTCCGTGCACGATGCCAGGTTGATCCTGACGTCGGAGGTGGACGTGGGGACGCGTGCAACAGTGACGTTCCCACGGGCGGGATCAGTGGTCGGCTGAGCGCTAAACGCTGTCATTTGGGTGACAGGTGAACGGACTAGTCTCTACCCTGTGATCGACACTCTTCTGTTTCCGCGACGGGCTGCGGCGATGCTGCCCGTCGTCTTTCTGATGGGTGCAACGCGGCTGGCCGCACAGCAGCCTGTCACTCGGCAGGACGCGGAGCGGTCCGCACTGTCTGCCGGGACGAGGGTTGCTCTGGCACGCGCGGATACTGCGGCCGCGCTGGCGCGTCTGCTCACGGCACGCACGCTGCCAAATCCGACGCTGAGTGCGAGTGCATCCAAGGCGACGCCGCAGAAACACGTCACGCTCGAGCTACCGATCCTTGATGCGTTGTATACGCGCGGGCCGCGCGTCGGCCAGGCGAGCGCCGCCGCACGTGCCGCCCGCCTGCTGTATGCCTCGGAACGGCTGGCGGCACTCGTCGAGGTCGACACGACTTATACGAAGGCGCTCGCCGCGAACGCACGATTCCGTCTATCGAGGCAGACGGCGCGCGACGCCGACAGTCTGCGCAAGATGGCCGTGGCCCGCCGCGATGCCGGCGACGCCAGCGACCTCGACGTCGATCTGGCCACCGTCACCGCGGGTCAGCAGACGAACGTCGCGACGAACGATTCCCTCGCATACATGAGTGCGCTCCTTACGGTGCAAACTCTCATGGGGCTGCGGGCCGACAGTGTCAGCATCACCCTCGCAGACTCGCTCGTGCTGCAACCGCTGGACACCGTGGTCGTACGCCGCCTGATCGATAGCAGCACGATGGTGGTCGGTATTCCCGTCCCAGCCGCAGGCTCACTGATTACTGCGCAAGGTGATACCGGAGCGGCACGCATCGCGCAGACGCCGGCCGTGCTCGCCGCAGAGGCCTCTCTCGTTGCCGCCGACCAGGCGGTGGCGCTTCAGCGGCGGTCGGCGTTTCAGCTTCCGGCACTGAGTGTCGGCGTGGAGTGGGGTGATCCGTCGGGGAGCGAGCCGGGGCTGTTGCCGCTGATTGGCATCGTGGTTCCACTCCCACTGTTCAACCGAAATCAGGGGCCCATCGCCGAGGCGCGCGCCGAGCGCGAACGTGCGCGCGTGCAGGTGACGGCGGCGCGGCTCGAGGCGCGCCAGCGACTCATCGAGGCCGTGCGCGAACGAGAACAGCTCATCGCGAAGGTCGCGCGGGATCGTGACCTCGTGGTGCGCGCGCAGCGCGTGGCGGATCGCTCACTCACGGCGTATCGCGAGGGCGCGTCCGCGCTGCCCGCGGTGCTCGAAGCGCGCCGCACTGCGCGCGAAGTGCTCCAACAGTACATCGATGATCTTGCCGCGCTGCAGACGGTGAATACCGAGCTGCGTGCGCTCACCCAGTCGATCACCGTACCATGACCAGCACCATGCGAAGTCGGCAGAGCGCTCGGCGGCTTGGTCTCGTTGCCGCGTTCATCGCGACGGGTTGCGCCAAAGACAAGGAGAACGAAACGGCGGCGCAGGCGAAGCCCGTCGTCGTCGCCAATACGGTCACCGCCAGCGTCGAGCCGTTCACACGAACGGCAAAGGCCATCGGCGTCGTCGTCGCACGGCCGGGCCATTTTGCCGCGTTGAGCGCACCATCGCCGACCCGGGTGGCCAAGATTTTCGTCGCGGGGGGACAGCGCGTCGGCGCCGGAATGCCTCTCGTTGAATTCGATCAGGCCACGTTCTCGGCAACGGCGAGCGCGACGGAGGCTGCGTACTCCGCCGCGCAGAAGAATTACGAGCGGGCGCAGCGCCTGGCCAACGAAGGTATTTTACCGCGCAAGGACGCCGAGACGGCGCTCGCAGAGCTGGGAAAGACGCGCGCCGATGCAGTGGCGGCCCAACGCGCGCAGCAGTTGTCGATACTCCGGTCTCCCATCAATGGCGTGGTCACGGGCATGCGTGCCGTGCTGGGTGCGCCCGCCGATGCCGGTCAGGTTCTGGTGGAGATCGCCGATCCCTCCGCGTTCGACGTGCTCCTCAGTCTCGCGGCCACGGACGCGGGCGCGGTGTTGCCGGGCGCAAAGGTTCGACTCTCCGCAGGCGAGAAGACGGGAGGCGAAGCACTCGGCGAGGGGCGGGTATCCTCGGTCGGTGCGGCGCTCGATACGGTATCACGTGCGGTTGGCATCCGCGTGACGGTGGGCAGCCCCAAGCGCGCTCTACGCCTTGGGGAGAACGTTTTCGGCGACATCGCCATCTCGACGAAGAATTCCGTCGTCATTCCCGTTGAAGCGCTGGTCCCTGGCGAAGAGGTAGGGACGTACAAGGTCTTCGTGGTGGATGCGAAGGGCACGGCGACTTCGCGAGACGTGAAGATCGGTGGACGCGATGAATCGCGTGTCGAGATCGTCGACGGGCTGAAAGGAGGCGAGAAGGTGGTGACGCAGGGCGCTTTTGGGGTGCAAGACAGCTCGAAGGTGACGAAGGAATTGCCCGTGAAGGACAGCGCTGCCGCAGGCGCCAAGTCGAAAGAGCCGTGAACGACGCACAACGGACCGGAGAAAACGCCCCCTCGCGTTGGTCGCTTGCGGGCGCCGTCGCATCGCAGCGCCGGTTCGTTTATCTGACCGTTGCGCTGTTGTGCGCCGCCGGGATGTACGCCGCGCTCCAACTGCCATCGGCGATCTATCCGGAGCTCGAGTTCACGCGCATCATCGTCATTGCTGAGGGATCGTCGCTCGGCGCGCGGCAGATCGTGTTCTCGATCACGCAACCGCTCGAGGAAGCGGTCGGCGTCGTGCCTGGCGTGCGGCGTGTGCAGTCGAAGTCCATTCGCGGCGCCTCGGAAATCTCGGTGACGTTCTCGCCGAGCACCGACATGGCGTACGCGCTTCAGCAGACCCAGGCACGTGTGAACGAGGTACGGAACGACCTGCCGCCGGGCCTCAACATTCAGGTGGAACGGCTGCTGCCGTCGGTGTTCCCGATTCTCTCATACAATCTGGAGGGGGGCTCTCCACAGCTCCTGTACGACATCGCGCGATACAAGATCCGACCCGTGATCTCGCGTGTCCCCGGTGTCGGCCGTGTCGACGTGCAGGCGTCCGACGTCCGCGAAATCGAAGTCATCGCGGATCCCGTGCGTCTTGCCGAGCAGGGTTTGTCATACGACGACCTCGCCAACGCCATTCGCGTCGGGACGACAGTCACGGCCGTCGGGCGCGTCGCGCAGGACTACAAGCAATACCTGGTCGTCTCGGCGCAGGAAGCGACGGCCCCTGAAGACATCGGCAACGTCGTCGTGGGCAAAGGGCTGCGTGTTCGCGACGTTGCGTCAGTGGAAGTGGGGACCGAAGATCACGTCCGCATCGTGGCCGGTGACGGCCGGCCCGCTGCGCTGATCAACATCACGCGCCAGATCGGCGGCAACACCGTAGCGATCGCCGACAGTGTGGAGAAGGTCGCGGCAGCGATCAGAACGACGCTGCCAAAGGGAATGACGCTGAAGCCGGTGTACGACCAGGCGTCCCTCGTGCGTGACGCTACGGCGTCCGTGCGTGATGCGATGATCATCGGTGCCGTGCTGGCGGTGATCGTGCTGTTCCTCTTCCTGCGCAAGGGTCGCATCACGGCGATCAGCGCCGCGTCCATCCCGCTGACGCTGATCATCACGGTCTTCGTGATGTCGCTCCTTGGACAGACGTTCAACCTGATGACGCTCGGCGCCATGGCGATTGCGATCGGCATCGTGATCGACGATGCGGTGGTGATCAGCGAGAACATCGTGCGACATCTGGGCTTTACGAAGGATCGCGAGCACGCCATTCGGGAGGCCGTTCAGGAGCTCATCATACCTGTGACGACCTCCACGATCACCACGGTCGTGGTCTTCCTGCCTCTTCGGCTTCTCGAGGGCGTGGTCGGCCAGTTCTTCGCTGCACTTTCCATTACGCTGACGATTGCCGTTCTCATCTCGCTGATCCTTGCCGTCACGATCATTCCCCTTCTTGCGGAAGCGTTTCTGGAAGGCGAAGGCGTGGAGGTCGTGGCACACGACGAACAGGTTTCCACGAACGCCGGACTCAAGGGGCGCGCCAAGCACCTCCTTGCGGGAATAGGCCGCGCCATTGACGCGCTCTCCGAGAAGTACGGGCACGGTCTCGATCGCGCGCTGCACCACACGCGTCTCATGATCGCCGGTGCGGTCGCGCTCATCATCGCGGGCGTCGTCGTGTACAAGCTCGTGCCGACCGGATTCCTGCCCGAGATCGATGAAGGAGCCTTCGTCCTCGACTATTGGACGCCCGGCGGCACAGCGCTGGTCGAAACCGATCGGCAACTGCACATCGCCGAGGCGCTGCTGCTCAATACGCCCGAGGTGGAGAGCATCTCCCGGCGCACCGGAGCGGAGCTCGGTCTGTTTGCTACCGAGCAGAATCGCGGCGACATGGTGGTGCGTCTCAAGCCTGCCTCGCAGCGAAGCCGCTCGAGCCAGCAGGTCATCGACGACGTGAGACCTCGACTCAACTCCGTGCTGCCCCGTATGCGGATCGAGTTCGTGCAGATCCTCAGCGACGTCATCAATGACCTCGCGGGCGCCGCCCGCCCAGTGGAGATCCGACTGTACGGCTCCGACCTGACCGCGCTCGAAGCGTACGGAAAGGCGCTCGAGCCGAAGCTGTCGCAGGTGCAGGGAATCGAAGATCTCTTCAGCGGCGTCGTCGAAAAGGCACCCGAGCTGCAAATGCAGATCAATCAGGCGGAAGCGAACAAGGTCGGCCTTACACCCGAGCAGATCTCTGCATCGGTAAACGGGGCGCTGCTCGGCGTACAGGCTGGGCAGATCCGATTGTCGGACCGCGCAATCAACGTGCGGGTCAGGGCACCGGACGCCGTTCGTCTCGATGCCCTGCGGTTGGGCAGCCTTCCCATCGTCGTGCCCGCGAGCCGCACCACCGCACCGCTTTCGACCGTTGCGACGTTCGAGCCGGCCGAGGGTCGCTCCGCGTACACGCGCGAAAACCAGCAGCAGGTGATCACGATAACGTCCGACGTCACGGCGGCCCTCGGCACGGTGATGAGCGGAGTGAACCAGGTTCTCGCGTCGAACCCGCCGCCGGCCGGCATCCGCATGGAAGTCGGCGGGCAGTCGGCGGGCCAGAAGGCCGCTTTCAAGTCCCTGCTCACGGTTCTTGCGCTGGCAATTGCAGCGGTGATCGCCGTGATGGTCGTTCAGTTTCGCTCGTTTGTGGAACCGCTCGTAGTCCTGCTGGCCGCGCCAATCTCTTTTGTCGGATCGATGGCTCTGTTGTTGATCACCGGCACGCCGTTGAATGTCTCGTCGTTCATGGGGCTCATTCTGCTGGTCGGCCTCATCGTGAAGAATGGGATCATTCTGTTGGATTTCACGTATCACAGAATGGCCACCGAGAATGAAACACTCGAGCCAGCTCTGCTCGAGGCGGGGCGTGTCCGTCTTCGGCCGATCCTCATGACCACGTTGTGCACGTTGTTCGGCCTGCTTCCACTGGCCCTCGGCCTTGGCGCAGGCAGCGAAATGCAGCGCCCCCTCGCACTCGCCGTGATCGGCGGGCTCGCACTCTCGACGCCGATCACGCTGTTCCTCGTCCCGACGTTCCTTGTTGCGGTACGCGGCCGGGATTATTCGCTCACGAGGGTGAAGACTCGGACGCAGCCCGCACCGGTGACTGCGTAAGCCACCCACCAATGGGAGAATCGATCATGCGCAAAGACACGATGGGCACGGCACTTCTTGCCGCGATTGCGGCGCTTACACTCGCTTCGTCACCGGCCGACGCTCAAGCCGCCAAGCCGCAGCCAAAGCACGAGACGCACGCGCAGCTCCAGAAGGAAGCGAAAATCACGCTCGCCGCCGCGAAGAAGACGGCGCTGGAGCAGGTGCCGGGCGGCAAGGTGAAGTCGGGCGAGCTCGAGCGCGAGGGAGGGAAGCTGCTCTACTCCTTCGACATCAAGTCGAAAGGCAAGGCGGGCATCGACGAGGTACAGATCGATGCGCTTACGGGTGCGGTGCTCAGCAACAAGCACGAGACCGCCGCTGAAGAAAAGGCTGAGGCCAAGGCCGAGAAGAAAGAGCATGGCGAGCACAAGGGCGAGTACAAGAAGCCCTGACCAGCCGACACGCAGTGAAGGACCGGATGGCGGGGTAGATCCGCCGTCCTGTCCTTCGGCATTCTGCCCCTCGCCTACTTCTTTTTCTCGAAGAGCTTCAGGTAGTCCCCGTAACCCTCGGCAGCCATCCGGCTGACCGGAATGAAACGCATCGACGCCGAGTTCATGCAGTAGCGAAGTCCGGTCGGCTTGGGACCGTCGTCGAAGAGGTGGCCGAGATGCGAATCGGCGTGAGCGGAGCGGACCTCGGTGCGCGACATGAGCAGTGAGTTGTCCGTCTTCGTGCGGACGTTCTCGGCTACGAGGGGCTTGGTAAAGCTGGGCCAACCCGTGCCGGAGTCGTATTTATCGCGCGAGCTGAACAACGCCTCGCCCGAAACGACGTCCACGTAGATGCCGTCTTCGTGATTGTTCCAGAACTCGTTCTGGAACGGCGGCTCCGTGCCTTCATGTTGAGTCACCTTGTACTGCATCGGTGAGAGCTTCTGCTTGAGCTCACCGTCCGAAGGCTTCTTGAACGTATCGGTCACCTTGTGCTCTCCCTTGGCGGAAGCGGTTTGCGCCGAAGCACGACTGACTCCGGCCGAAATTGTGGCGAGCAGCGCGAGCGTCAGCGCCGCGGCGTGGCGATGCATCGATTCGATCTCCGTGAGGGCTGCTAACTATACTCCGTCAAGGCGCCAACGGTTCTCCGGACTTCAGTCGCCCGCGCGGGCGGGCTCGGAGGGCGACGTCCACGATGAGACGTTCACGTCCACGGGCAGCCTGATGTCGGCGACCGCGCGCGCGACGTCGATCATTCCCTGCCATACACCGGCAAAGGCGAATCCGACGTCCTGGGGCGCTTTGCCCTCCTCAAAGTTGCGGCCGCTCGCCACCCAGATGCGCGGCGACTGCTTCACGCCCGCCGCGGCGAACTCCTGCTTGAGGTCGTCATACACGACCTGCGCGTTATGGGCGTGCACGTACACGCCGGGCAGGTACGTGCCGTCGCGGAGCAGCGTGCGCGCCCAGCTTCTGTAATAGAGACGCATGGCCTCGGGCATCTTCTCCATCCGCTCGATGTCCAGGAAAACGATGGATCCGGGAAGGAAGCCCTCGCGTTGCGCCACGGCAATCGCGTCCAGTCCGTCCGCGACGCCGCGCGTTTCGCCGAGCAGCGCGGCGTTGCACGTCGCACCGGACCGCACCATCTGATTCACGCGCGCTTCCGGGAGCGCTCGTACCGACTTTCCCCACGTCTGCTGACCGACATACACCACGGCCAACCCCCAACCCATGCTCTGTAGCAGATCTCGCCTACCCGACCACGAAGCATCCTTGTGGCAGGGAGACCGGAGGTAATAGCCGACCCAACTGTAGGGCGCCCCGGGTGCGTTTTTCCAGGCGCGCATGGTCCGCTCACCTGGAAACGTATGTGTATCGAAGCCGAGATTGCGTCCGGCGGTAGCCTCATCCGCAAGGGGCGCTTCCTGCCCGGTCACAGCCGCAGCCATCTGAGCCACCGTCGCTGCCGCGCGCACGACTGCCTCGCGGCCCGTCGGAGACGTTGGAGCCTGAGTACATCCAAACGAAAGCCCGATCATCGCCAAAAAGACCAGTACGCCCTGCGCGATGATACGACGATCGGATGGCGGCATGTGTAGACAACGATGCAACAGTCGTACGCCGGAGCCGCGATTCGAATTGCTCAGTCCGGTCTGCGGTCGCTCATGAGAATCGCGGCAACCATGTACAGCGCAACCGCGGCCGCGATGACGAAGCCGAGAGTGCCGAGCGTCCGCCAATAGGGAAGGAGCATCGCGCTGGCAACGAGCAATCCGGCCAGCACCAGGCCTGAAAACACGCGGTTGGCCACCTTCTGCAGTGCGACAATGAGCGATGGAAGCTGCGGCACGTCCACGTGCGACGAAATGTCGTTGTTGGCCAGCCGCGTCGTGATGAGATCCAACCGCCGCGGGAGCGCGGCGAGAAGCTCGCTGCTCTCCACGGCGATCTGGTAGATCCGTCGAGGCGACAGATCGCGCCGTGCGCGCTGCATCGCGATCTCGGTGCTGAATGCGCGGATCGTCTCAAGCGGCATGAATGATGGATCGAGCGCGCGCGTCAGCGTGTCGAGGTTGAAGAGGGCCTTCGCCAGCAGCGTCATCTCGGCTGGCAGGCGCAGCCCGTGCCTGAATGACATGTCGATCACGTCGAACAGCATTCGTCCCGCCTCGACCTCCGAGACGCTCACCTCGTAATTGCGCGCGACAAGGGAGCCGATCTCACGCAGGTAACCCGCACGGTCGAAGTCGGCCGCGGGAGTTCCCAGTTCGACCAGTGTTGCGGCCACTTCGTCCCCTCGCCGGTCGCCAAGCGCCATCAGCAATCGAGTGGCGAGGTCGCGCATGTTCTCCGACAGCCGCGCCGTCATGCCGAAGTCGATGAGCGCGAGGCGGACGTCCATGTCCCCCGGAACGGGCGCCGCTTCTTCCTGTGCGCGCAACTCCACGCGAGCAAGTGGAGTCTGCACGGGCCGCGACTCGCCTCGACGATCGTCTCTCACCACCTCGGACGGCGTGAGCGGATTCTCCGTGTCCGGCATCACGACGAAGACGTTGCCGGGGTGCGGATCGGCGTGGAAGAATCCGTCGATCGTGATACCCTTGAGATATGCGCGCGTAAGATCTTCTGCGAGCGGAGCGAAGTCGTGTTCGAGCCGCGCGATCGGTGACACGTCGTGCACTTTCACGCCGCGCACACGTTCCGTCGTGAGCACGCGCTCGGTGGAGTAGGCCTCGATCACTTTCGGTATGAGGAGTCTCGGAAACGCAGCCAGCGATCGGCGAAAGGCAGCGGCATTTCTCGCCTCCACGCGATAATCGAGCTCGTCGGCGAGCGCACGCTCGAGCTGCTGAATGACGCCGACCACGTCTACGCGGGCGCCGACGCCGGTATGTGCAGCCATGAACTCCGCCAGCTCGCGAAAGAACTCGATGTCTTCCGCGAGTGACACGCGAATGCCCGGGCGCTGCACTTTCACGACGACCGGCCGGCCGCCGTGAAGTCGGGCGCCGTGTACCTGACCGAGGCTGGCGGTACCAAGTGGCTCCGGATCCAGGAAGTCGAACAGCTTGTTGACGCGTGCTCCCAGCTCCGACTCGATCGTTGTTATCACTTCGGCGAAGGCGACGGGGCCGACATCGTCCTGCAACGATTCGAGCTCGCGGATGTACGGAGCGGGAAGAAGATCCGGCCGCGTGGAGAGCACCTGGCCGAGCTTCACATAGGCGGGGCCGAGCTCGACGAGGCGCCTTCGAAATGCCGCTGCGAGGGCTTCGGTGCCGGCGAGCTCCTCGGGCGGCAGATCCTTCTCTTCCGGTGCGAGTGAAAGAAGCCCCTGCTGCGCCGCGACGTCGCGCAGACCATATCGTGTAAACAGCTCGACGATGGCGACGAGCTTGGGAATGTGCTTGGGACTGAGTAACATGATTGCGGGCTGAGGCATGGAGTGTGCCCGTCAACGGTGAATGCTGAACCGCAAACCGGTCGCAACCGGCGCGGCGCATGGCAGCAGCGCGGCGCGCCCGATACCTTGAGGTCTGCACCCTTCTCTCACCCGCCATGCAGCAGAGGCCTGCGTCCGTTCCCACGATTCTGGTGACGGATGATGATGCCGAGCAGCGCGCTCTCTACGCCGAAATCCTGACGGCTGCGGGTTATCGCGTTCTGCAAGCGAGCGACGGCGAGGGTGCGGTCACCCTCGCGCGCTCAGAGCACCCCGATCTCATGCTGATGGACGTGACGATGCCGGTCGTCAGCGGCTGGAACGCCGTACGCGTGCTACGTGAGGACCCATCCACGCTCGCCATTCCGATCATCGTCGTGACTGGACTTGTGGACACCTGGGATCGCGACGCCTCCATCGCCGCCGGCGCCGACAGCCATCTGACCAAGCCAGTCCGCCCGGAGCGACTCCTCAGCGAAGTGCGCCGGATCCTGCATCGGTGATATTCGGTCACCTCGGCATCGCTGCTCTCGTTGGATCGACACAACGCGACAGAATCGGGTCGCGCCTCTTCATTGCACTGCTCGCGGCGTCCTTTGCCCCGGACGTCGTCGACATCGCCTACTTCGTCGCCGGCATCTGTAGCCCATACGGTCTCTTCTCACATTCCATCCCCGCGGCACTCATCGAGGGGGCCTCCATCGGCGGAATCGCACTGCTCGTCACGGACTCATGGCGCATCGCGCTTGCGTTCCTCGCCGTGGTACTCCTGCACGTTCCCGCGGACATGGTGACCGGATACAAGATCCTGGTGCCCGGCGGTGATCTACTTGGGCTGCAATTCTATCAGCGACCCCTCTACGACTTCGTCGCGGAGGCCGCCGTCATTGTGACGGGTTGGTTGGCCATACAGCGAGCCGATATTCACATGCGCTGGGCGGTCAGCCGGCGCGTCCTCGTCGGCCTGTTGATCGCGCAGGCAGCCTGCGACATCGTCATCGCCGGGCCGGGGCTGCACCTCAAGCCGAACGCTTGCCGTGCGGCGTAATGGATCGAGTGGGGGCTGGTTGTTCACGCCCTGATGTCGCATGTTTTCAGCGGGACAATCCGCGGCCGGCGGTGTACCTCAGAGGAGGCGCTCCGCAGCGACGCCCGACCCCCGCTCCCATGAATCCAAACAAGCACGACGACTACGACCCCCTCTCGGCGTTCGAGCTGCCACCTGATGTGATGAGCTCGACGCTCGAGCACGCCATCAGCGACGATGCGGGCGCGACGCATGAACAAGGTCACGCCGTGGCGACGGCCCTCCAACGTGCCCTCAAGGGCAGTTCGGTGGAATTCGGATTTCCAGGGATCGTCACCGCACATCTCGCTTCAGGCGCGGTCGCACGGTGTGGCGGGCCCGCTTTCGGGTGGCTCGTGGACGTCGAGCGGAAACCGGGCGCAACATCCATCACGCTCGAGGTCTCGATTCCCGACGACATCCGCGACGCAAAGCATATCGCGGACGCGTTGGCGAAGGTGCTGAAAAGCTACGTGTGAAAGCAACGCCGAAGTTGCTGCCGATGGCTTACAGACGTGCGGTGATGCGACGCTCTGTCTCGTCTCTTTGGCCGAGAAACTCTCCGATCGCCGCCAGCGACGCGACGTGATCGCAGATGATCTTGAACGTGGCAAGCAGCGGAACGGCCAGAAACGCACCCGGCACGCCCCAGATCCAGAAGAAGAACGAAAGGCCCACAAAGATCGCGACGGGATTCAACGTGAGGCGGTGCCCAAGCAGCACGGGCGTGGCGAGGTTGGCCTGAATGAGATTGATGGCCAGAAAGCTTGCCGGCACGAGCAGCGCGTGGCCGATGTCCGGAAACGTGCTGATGCCCACGACCGTCAACACGCCGATCGCCGTGATTGCCCCGAGATACGGCACGAATTCCAGGCACGCCACGATCGCGCCCCAGAGCAGCACGTTCGGCATGCCGAGGAGCTTCAGCACGCCCGCGACGATCAGCCCCTCGACGATGTTCACGACGAGCGTGGTCGTGAGATAGGCGGAGACCGCCGACTCGGTGGCGCGCGCAATTTCCACCGCCTTCACCTTGTCGCTGAAATGCGGCAACACCTTGATGAGCTTCTGAAGAAAGAGGTCGCCTCCCGCGAGCAGGAAATAGAGGAGGACGAAGACCTCGATCATGTCCGCGACGAGACGCTGCGTCGTGCCGAAGAGCCGCGACGAGAGTGACGGCCCGGTCTGGACGACGACAGGTGCCCGAATCGGCCGCTGCTCGCCGCCCACCGCATCAACAGCCTGGTCGACGTTCTTCGAGACCTGCTGAACAGGCCGGATGATTCCGCCGAGCTTGGCCTGTGTCCGCCGGAAGCTTTCGGGAGCGCTCGCCACCCAGCGCTGCGCGGGACCGGCGAGCCGGTACATGGTTCCTCCCATGGCCGCGAGCACGAGGAAGACGATGATCGCCGCGCCAATCGGGGGCTTGATGGCAATTCGGCCAAGCACCCGAAGAAGCGGGCTGAGCAGAAAGTTCAGCAGCAGCGCAAACGCGATGGGAATGAGGAAGTCGCGCGCGAAGTACAGCGTGTAAAGCAGCGCGAGCACTGTGAGGACCGTCCGCTCGATGCTTCGCGCGCGACTCGACGAAACTGCCTCCACCGTGCGGCCGGCGTCCGGCGTCGCCGCGCTGATGGGCACAATGTCGCTATCCCGGTCCGGAACTGTCATGACGGCAACGCCATCATGCACGTTGCTTGCCGACGAGGGCGGTAGGACAGCAGGACAGTAACAGCGACCTAGAACGACGCCCGCTGCGCCAAGCCCAGTGCGTATTCGGGCATCCAGGTGCCGGCCGATGGACTGCCATTGCATATGCCATCCGATTCGCCCGGCGTCTTGATCCACAAGTAGGCGTCCACCAGCACGCTTCCCGTGGCGGTCGTCGGAAGGTTGCCGAGCGCGCGTCCGTCGGGGTTGCACCACTGTGCGTCGGCCGTGGGCCCAAGACCATTGCGCCCGGTGTCCACGATGAAGTGCTTTCCGCCAACGCGGCTCGCCACGTCGGTGCCATAGCTCACGTTGTCCGACGTGAGATAGAAGTTCGACACGTTGAGTGAGAACCCTTGCGCCCGCCCGACGCCGGCGCTCTTCAGCCGATCGGCCATGACGGCGGCGGACTTCCAGTGCGGATTGCCAGCGTCGATGTAGACGGCGACGCCGTTCTTCGCCGTGAATTGCTGCACCGCATAGCTCAGCAGATCGAGGCGCACCTGCTGATCGGCAGGCGACAGGCAGTCCATCCCCGCGAGCGCGTCGGGCTCGAGGACGATGACAGCGCGACGATTACCGAGACCGCTGGCGAAGGCGTCGATCCATGTCTTGTACGCGGCGGGTGCCGTGAGGTTGCCGCCGGAGTAGCCGCCGCAATCACGCTGCGGAATGTTGTACGCAACGAATACCGGCATCGCACCGCTCGCGGCCATCGTGGCGGACGCGGCGTTGACGTCGGCCTGGACATTGGTGTTCCAGTTGCCGATCCATCTGGCGGACGGGGCATTGGCGAGCTTGTCCATCTGTGCTGCGTCAGATGGGCGAGTGGCGCGCCATGAATCGGCGGTGCTGCGCGCCCTGGACGAGGGATCCACCCAGAACGACGAGCCGATGAGGCTGAGCAGCGAACCCGTCGTTGAATCGGTATGCGTGGGCGCAGGTGCGACCGTCACCGAATCGCCGCCATGACTGACGGGGCCAAGGATGCTGGTAGCGTCGTTCGAACAGGCGGTTGCGGCGATGAAACCAGTGACGATCGCGGCGTAGCGCACCGAGCGAGAGGATCGCGCGAATCGGCTCATGGGCAGGGAAGGAGATATGGGAATCCGGGCGCGTGGACCTACGCGTCGGAGTCACATACAAGACGAGAATCCGGACCAATACGTCACTGGCGACCTCATCGTTAAGTCGATGCGCCGTAATGACTTGCTCGCTTGTACCCCGGTTGCTGACAAGTGAGCCACGAGGCTCCGGAAACCTGCTTGCGCGGCCCGCGCTCTGCACTGCTCATGGCATCCATACTCGTGCCCGATCAGCATCTGTGAGCTCTGCCAACCGTCAGCGGGGCGGAGGCGCTCCAGGCCTCTCTGCCTCCACGATTCCGCGACTTCCGGAGGCGCAGGAAACTGCCATCAGGATCATCGCCGTGGTCGCGTACGCGTACGCGGCGTACTGGATCTACTGGCGATGGACGAGCTCGCTGAACTGGGATCATCCGATCTTCTCCCTCACACTCGTAGTTGCGGAGACGTTCGGCCTGATGAGCATGGCACTCTTCATTTTCACTGCCTGGCGCCTCCTGCACCGCGAGCCGCCACGAGCGCGCGACGACCTTACGGTCGACGTCTTCATCACGTGCCTGGATGAGCCGCTGCAGCTCCTCCGACGCACCGTCATTGGCACGCGCGCAATCCGTTATCCGCACTCCACCTGGCTTCTCGACGACGGTAAGCGCGATGACGTGAAGGACATGTGCGCGGAGCTGGGCGTCGGATACATCCGGCGTGACGGATGCGAGGACGCCAAAGCCGGAAACCTGAATCATGCGCTCGCCGTGACGTCCGGCCAGTTCGTGCTTCAACTCGACGCGGACCACGTCCCGCTGCCCAACATCCTCGACCGGATGCTCGGCTATTTCGACGATCCCGCGCTCGCGTTCGTGCAGTCCCCGCAAGACTTCTACAACACCGATTCGTTCACCCACGTGGTGAATGACGAAGGCCGGGAATTGTGGGAGGAGAACCGGCTGTTCTTTCGTCTCATCCAGCCGGGCAAGGACCGGCTCAATGCGTCGTTCTTCTGCGGCAGTTGCGGCGTGCTTCGCCGGGCGGCGTTCGAGGAGATCGGAGGGTTCTCCACGCAGACGGTGACGGAGGACATGGAGACCTCGATGCTGCTGCATGCGCGGGGGTGGAGGTCATGCTACCACGGCGAGACACTCGCCTACGGGCTCGCACCGGCCTCGGCGGCGCAGTACCACGTGCAGCGTCTGCGCTGGGGGCAGGGCGCCATGCAGATGCTGCGCAAGATGAATCCTCTCTTCTTCGAGGGGCTCTCGTGGCAGCAACGGCTCTCGTATTTCAGCTCCGTCATCGTGTACATCGATGGCATTCAGCGGCTCATCTTCTACCTGGCGCCCGTCTTCTTCTTTCTGTTCGGCGTCCTCCCCGTGCACGTGCCGAATCGCGAGCTGCTGCTCCGGCTCGTGCCGTATCTGCTCCTGACGATCACGAGCTTCGAGCTACTCTCACGTGGAACGGGATACATCCTGATCTCGGAGCGCTACAACATGACGCGCTTCTGGACGTACATCAGGGCGACGTCCGGCTATTTCGCGCGGAAGCCGCTGCGGTTCAACGTCACCCCGAAAGGTACGGGCGACGTGCCGTTCGCCACGTACGCGCCACAGCTCGCCATCGCTGTCCTGTCGGCGGGCGCCTTCGCGTGGGCCCTCGTCGCACGCCACGCCGGCTGGGTGCACTACCACGATGGAGGTGGCGTCTCGACAGCATTCGTGGTGAACGGCGCGTGGGTGGCCTGGAACTTCTCCTTTGCGATGTACGTGGTGCGCCACAGCATTCGATCCAGGCAGATGCGCGCCGATTATCGGTTTGCGCACCGGCTACCGACGCTGGCAACCGTGTTGGTGAACGGCTCGAGGTTCGAGGAGGCGATTCCCACGACGACGGAAGACGTCAACGCGTCAGGGCTGTCATTCCGCAGCACGCGCATGCTGGAGCCGGGCACCGAGGTCGAGCTTCCGCTGCCGCTGGCCTCGGGAACCGTGATTACGCGCGGCGTCATCACGCACCGCACGCCCATTCGATCGCTTCACGGCGATGTGTATCTCCACGGCGTCGCATTCGGGGATCTGTCGCCCGGCGCGCGCGACGCCATCGAGCTGACCCTTGCGCATCACGCCATTCCATTGTCGCGACAGCTGTATCGCGACAGCATGGACGTCATAGCAGCCGCATTGCAGCGCTTCATCAACCCTCGCGCCGGGCGCCGGCATGTGGTTGCGCTCCCCGTCTTCGTCACCGTGCTGATCGACGGCGAGGAAACCCGAATGGGAATGGGGCTGCTCGAGGAAGAGAGTCGCGGCGGCGTTCGTCTCGTTCTCGAGCAGCCCGTGCAACCGGGTGCGACGATGCAGTGGGAGGTGCCGGACACGAACATCGCCGGCCGTGGTGTCGTGGTGTTCAGCCGCTCCCTCGAGTCGCCGCTGCACGTGAGCTTCGTCGTCGGCGTGCAGCGCGAGATTCCGCAACGCCGCTTTCTGTGGCTTCGGCGGCTGTTCGCGGCCCCCGAGTCACGGAGAGGCGTCGACTCGACCGGGGACGATCAGGCCAGCGATGCGCTACCGGTTGGCGCAGCTTCGTTGGACGAAGGCGCAACCGCGCTTCATATACGCCGCTGACTCGAGAACGACCGCTGCCGTGTTCAGGTTGAACGTCTTCGTCGGATTTCTGGTGCCCTCGAATACTCCGGCAGTCCAGCCATCCTGCATACCGGCGTACTTCACCGTCTGGAGCGCGCGCCACGTGTAGTCGCTCGGCGACAACGCGTGGTAGCCGAATGCCGCCTTGGCGCTCACCCATCGCGGGAACGCGTCGTTCGCGACGCCACTCACGGTTGTCACCACGAACGGCTTTCCGTCGCGATAGAGCAGGTAGTAGTAGAAGTACGCTGGTGGAACGGGGATCGCATCCTCGCTCACCATGGTGACGAGCCCGGTCCGCTCATAGCGCGCTTCCTGCGCGGCGAGCACCGCGAGCGCGAGGTTGCGCCACGTCGGATTCTGCCAGCCCAACTCGAGCCCCATCATGACGAATGGCTCGCTGGTCATCACATCGCCACCGCGTGCATCGGTGACGAGCGTCTGCCCGTAGACGTTGACAGGTCTTCCGTTGACCGAGAAATCCAGCGCCGAGTCGACTTTCGCTCCCCAGAGCGCGAATCCTTCGGCGGCATACTGCTCGTAGCCCACGCGGCCTTCCTGATACGCCCGATGGCCGCCGCGGTTCGCGAGGATCTCCTCTCCCAGCAGATAGCCGCCGCGCACGAGCCGCGACATGTTGAGCCGCGATACGATCTTCTGCGTGCGCGGCGCGAGGGCGGGGTCGTCGGCGCCGACGAGCTTCAGCCAGATGAGCAGGCGTCCGTGATCGAGCGTGGAAAAGCCCATGCCCGTGGTCGTCGGCTCTGCTTTGCTGTTCACCATTGCCCCGCTGACGGCGGAGTACATGCGGTTGAACGCGACGTCGTCGTACAACGGCATTCGTTCCATGGTGGACAATGCGCGACTGACGATGTCCTTGTACCGCGCGTTGTCGATGAGCCCGAGCTCGCGCGCGGAATAGGCCGCTCCAAGCGTACTGCCCATGTCCCACACCGTGAGGAACGGGTAGTTGCGAGTGGCGCCGACGAATCCGGCTTTCGTCATTTCACGCGAGACATAGCGCCACGCCGTGCGTGCGGATCCGTTCATGAACGCGGTCTGTGCTGCCTTGCCAACGGCCACCGGCGTAAAAGGAGCGGGCTGCGGAATCACCAGCGGCCCCTGAGTGCGGCCGGCAGGTGTCGTCGCGGCAACATCGCCGTTGTGCACCTCAACCGGCTTTGCGGCGCTCGCCTGTGGCGGCGATTCGCCCGGCACTCCCGAATTGCAGCGGTTCTGCGCCGCTGTGAGAACCACGCAGAGCCCGACGAGGACCGGACCGCGTCGAATGAGCCGACTGTGCGACATGAAACGGGAGCGGATGAGGTTGGTGTCATGGGTCAAGTGCCTCAGCAGCATGAGGCAAATGATGCACCGCCACTGCTCGATTCCGCCTCGTCCATGCCGTACGCCTCAGGCCGCTAAGGCCTTGGGCCAAAAGCAGTTACCACGTATGTGGTACGCTTTTGGCAAGAACGCGGTGCGTTCACGCAGGTTCGTTCACACGAGAACGCTTCACGCACGCTTCACGATGACCACACTACGATTCGCCTCGTTCGCGGCCGCCATCCTGTACGCCGCCACTCCACTGAGCGCACAATCGCTCGCCACGTATGGCTCCGCGGAGGTAGCGGGCTTCGGTGAGGGCTCGGCGCTTCTCGGCGCGACGTTGAGCTCCGGCCATCAGGGTTGGGGGCCCATCGCGTCGCTGGTTGGCCAGACGTATCGCTTCCGGGACGGCGTTACTCCGACGTCGCACACGCAGGCATGGGCGCTCTCGCCTGCGGTCGGGCTGGAATACGTGGCACCAGAGGGATCGGTACAGGGCTCCGTCGGATATTCATTCGTGAGCTCCGAGGCCACGCGCAGTGCGGTCGTCGCCGGAAATCAGCTCGGCTCCAAGAACGGAGTGTTCGTGAGCGCGCAGGCGAACTATTGGGGCGACGGCGAGAACAGCGCCCAATGGATCGGAAGCTACGGATTCGGCTCGAAGTACTACTGGACTCGCGGCCGCGCCGCGCATCGCCTTGAGCCCTCGGCCAATCCGATCTACCTCGGCGCCGAGCTCGTGCTGCAGGGCTCGAATGATTTTACGCCCTCCATCTTCCGGTACGAGGTCGGCCCGACCATCGAGTACCGCGCGACGCCGGAGTTTCGCGTTGGCGCGTCCGCCGGTTATCGTGGCGGCAACAACAGCGCGGCCGGCACAGGCTATGGCCGCGTGGAATTCCTGCTGTTGTCGAAGCTGTAGCGCTCCCGTCTAGTTGCGTGTACCGGCGCCCGACACCTTGAGGTCGGGCGTCTCTCCGGGAGTCGTTTCCACGGTGCGAGGCAAGGCCGTCACGGAAACGCCGTACCGTTTCGCAATGGCGCGCGCGACTGGATTCCGCGGGTCGCCGAGGTCGAAGGTCGTGCTCGGCACGATGACCGTGAATGGCGGTTTCTGCGCAGTCACGACTCGCAACACATCGGCCGTACTGGTGTCGCCCGCAGCCGATGGATAGGGCACGAGCGTGTACGGCACCGCATACAGCTTCATGTCGGGAACCGCGCTCGCCAACCACGCTTTCTGCACGGCGTTGCGCGAATCGAGCGCTACGATGACATGTCCAGGCTGCCCCTGGAGAATGAACCCGTAGAACTCGTCGCGATTGAGTGCCGGAACGACCCAGGCACCCGTGGCCACTTTCATGGGCAGACCAAACTGGAAGGGTTCGGATCTCCGGTCGAAGGTGAGTGCGCTCTTCAAGTCCGGGGTACTCGCGAGACGGGTGGTCGACCTCGGCATCATGGATTCAATGACCCGCTTCGCGATGTTGACGCGATCGCGGCCGAGTCCGCAGTGCACGTAGTAGGTGCCTGTGCCGTGGAGCGCGAGCTGCTTGATCTTCTCGATGGACTCGGCGTTGTCGCTCACCCATGGGAGCATGGGCGCCTCGATGAACCGAAGGCCTTCACGCGCAGCGGCTTTTCGTTCCTCGGCGATGCCTGAGATTTCGACCACGACCGCCGGGCTCTGCAGCGAGACAATCGCGGTGACGCCCTTCTTTTTCAGCTCGCGGAGGTCATCGTCGTCAGGATATGAGCCGAAGAGAAAGTTCGGTCCTCCCCGCATCGACAGCGCGGACGGTGTCGTGCCGGCCAGGCGGGCAAGAAACCGCGTTGGATTGGACCACGCGTACCCCGTGAAGATGGCGCCGACGGCGAGGGCGAGGAGAACCAGGCGTCTCGTGCGCGTCGTCTGATGGTAAAGCGCGCGCACCAGTCGCCGCGCCAGCAGAAACGACCCCGCGACGAACAGGAGGATCACCGCGATCAGCAAACGATTCTGCGCCTCCTGGCTCCAGCCGAGCGTCTGGAGCAGGTCGAGAATGCCGCGCACCGCGATGACCAGCACGAGCGTTCCCGTAAGGAGACCGATCGTGAACCACGCGTAGCCGAACGTGGCGAAGAACCGGGACACGGAGGGCCGTTGGTAATGCGCTCGTGCGGGCACCGTCCTCATCGCACGATTCGCAATTGCGGCCGAACCTGCCGAGCCGAGCGACGAAGTCTCCATCGGCGCGCAGGAGTGCGAGGCACGAGCAGTTGCACCGCGGCCGGCTCGACCTGCACGCTCACGGGAGTCAGCCCGAGAAGCTCTCCGTCGGCCTGAACCTGGCGGGGCACCTCAGTGCTGATGCGTATCCGTTCACCGCGGATGGTCCGCACGCAGCGATCCTGGCTGACGCCTCCGAAGAGCAAGCGGAACAGTATTCGACCCGCATCCACCAATGACATTGGCGAGAAGACGCAGACGTCGAGTTTGCCGTCGTGATGCGCAATGCTGTCGCCGAAGCAGAACATGTCGCCCAGCACGGTGCCGAAGTTCGCGATGAGCACGGAGCAGGCCTCGGCGTCGTGTGTCACGCCGTCCACCTGGATGCTCACGTGAAACCGCTCAAGCCTGAGTCCGGCGCGAAGAGCGGGCCACACATAGGCAACAGGACCAAGCCAGCGCTTCATCGCCGCGGAAGCACCCGCGATCATGGACGCATCGAGCCCCACCCCGAGCCCGATGGCGAACGCGGGCCCGTTCTCGATCCTGCCGAGGTCGACCGGGGAAGTCTCTGCGTCCAACAGCGAGTGAACCGCACGCGCCGGGTCTCTCGGCATACCGATAGTTCGAGCGAGAACGTTTCCCGTGCCAACGGCGATGATGCCGAGGGCTGGCGCGTCGGGAAGCGTGGCGAGTGCCGAGGCGGTTTCCATGGCTGTCCCATCTCCGCCAAGGGCGAGAACGGCGTCATAGCTCGGACCGGCCGCGATGCGGGAACGCAGTACCTCGGTTGGGCGGCTCGAGCCGATCGTTTCCGCCACTTCGAACGCCACGCCTGCTTCGTGCAATGCCCGGGTGACCTGGCTCAGAGCTCGCAGGCCACCGCGGCTCGCCGGGTTGAAAACGAGCAATGCTCGCGTGAGCGGCCTGCGCGCACGCGGTGACGAGGGCGCTGAGGCCCGAGCGTGCAGAAATACCGACATGTCAGAGGAGGACACGGGCAGAATGAATGCCAGTCACGCTCTCAAATGAGCTCGATAGCTTTGCTGGGTCCCTTTGTGAGAGACGCATGACACTTCGCCTGTACCTCCTGCGCCATGGCCAGACCGCGCTGAGTCGCGAGAACGTGTTCTGTGGCCGCGGTCTCGATCCCGAGCTGACGGATGACGGCGCCGCGATGGCGCGGGCGTTTGCCGGCGCCTATCGGGATCTCGACTGGAGCGCGATCTACTCCAGTCCTCTGACACGAGCCACAGCTACGGCGCAGCCCCTCGCCGAGGTGCTGAGTCTGCCGGTGGAAGAGCGCGACGATCTGGCCGAGATCGACTACGGCAAGTGGGATGGGTTGAGCGCCGATGTGGTCGCTGAGCGATGGCACGACGAGCATGAGCGGTGGAGCGCGGATCCCGCGTGGAATCCGCCGACGGCTGGCGAAACCGCCATTGCGCTCGCACGGCGGATGGCGCGCGTGGTGGAAGAGATCACGCTGCGCCACCGCGACGGCAATGTGCTGCTCGTGTCTCACAAGGCGTCCATCCGAGTGCTGCTGTGCGAGTTGCTTGGCGTGGACGTGGGCCGGTTTCGCTATCGCTTTGGTTGCCCGGTGGGCTCCGTGTCGATCGTCGCCTTCGGCGCGCACGGCCCGCTCGCCGAAGCAGTGGCCGACCGGTCCCATCTTTCGGCGGATCTGCGGGGTCTCCAAGGCACGTGACCCGGTTCGTTACGCAATTGTTGAATCTCCACTGGCAGGGCCGTTGCGCTGGGAGCCGATCCTGAAGGCGTACCCGAGCCAGGATGGATCCCGTGAAGACCAGATTGCGTCATGCCGTGGAAGTCGCCGACGATGCGGCGACGATGTACCTCAGTGGATCGCTGAACGCAGGTGACGCCTTCGCTCTCAACCGGGCGTGCTCGGAATTGCCTGGCCGCGTGCGCACGCTGCGCCTCGACCTGCATGGTGTCGAGACGATGAATGGCAATGCGATGGACGCCGTCCGCGCGGTGCTCCGGTACTGGCGCGAGTCCCGCGGCGGGAGCTTTAGACTTTCGCTCGCCTCGGAGCACATCGTGGCGACCTATGCGGAAGGTTCGTTCGCGAGCACGCGCCCGAATCTGCGCACCGCGCATGCGCATGTGGCGGAGTCGCCCGCGGCTGCGACCGCCATATACCTGTAAACTCGGCGCCACTGGCATCGCTGGTGCTCACGGGCTAGCTTCGCGCGAATCGTTTCCACCGCGAGGCAACCAATGGCAACCAAGCTGGACAAGTCGATCAAGCGCGAGCTTGCACACGGGGACAAGACGTACACCATCACGATTGCTCCCGAAGGCATCAAGGTCGTCGAGAAGGGGCGTCGTAATGGGAAGGAGCTGTCGTGGGATTCCATCATCAGCGGAGACGCGACACTCAACGAGAGCCTGAAGCTCTCGGTGGCCGCAACTCAGGGCGAGGGCTGAGCCGCGCCAGCGGCTGCGATTCCTCGGGGGCGTTCCGTCCTTCCGCCGATTTCGACGCGCCGGCACTCCGGCGCGTTCTTGGCGACGCGCGGACCACAGTGCGCGATCGAGCGCCGCGGCCTGCTTCATCACCATATTTGACCCATTCGGATTGAGCGGACGCCAGAGGAACCATCTGTGCGAATTCTTGTCATCGACGTCGGCGGCAGCCATGTGAAGGTGCTGCTGTCGGGAAAGCGGGTGCCGCTGAAACTGCCGTCGGGTCCGCACCTCACGCCGGCGAAAATGGTGAAGGAGGTGCTCGAGGCCACGTCCGAGTGGAAGTATGACCGGGTCACCATCGGCTATCCCGGCCCGGTGGTCAACAATCGGCCCCACATGGAGCCGGTGAATCTCGGACATGGCTGGGTGCGATTCGACTATCGCAAGGCGTTCCGTCGACCCGTGAAGATGATCAACGACGCCGCGATGCAGGCGCTTGGCAGCTATGAGGGCGGAAACATGCTTTTCATGGGGCTGGGTACCGGACTGGGCACGGCGCTCGTGGCCGACGGTGTCGTCATTCCGCTCGAGCTGGCGCACCTGCCGTATCGGAAGAACCACACGTACGAGGACTATCTGGGCGAAGCCGGGTTGATTCGGCTCGGCAAGCCGGCATGGCGACGGCATGTCGAGCTCGTCGTGGCCATGTTCCTCGCAGCGCTCAACGCCGAGTATGTGGTGCTTGGTGGTGGGAACGTACGACATCTCCTGGCGCTGCCGCCGCATGCGCGGCGCGGCAGCAACCTGCACGCCTTCCGCGGAGGAATTCGTCTCTGGACGCGGGCAATGCGGCGAACGTGACGGTTGCCGGGCCGGTCTCCGGCCACGGCGGTCCGATGGGTCCCGGCGTCGAACCGCGCTGGACGTCGAGCGCGAAGAGTGGCGTGGGCACCGCGCTGGACGGGCGCAGCCACGTCTGGTTCACGGTGTCACACGGCATCGTGGACGAGGTGTACTACCCGCGCGTCGATCAGGCGAACACTCGAGATCTGGGTCTTCTCGTCAGCGCCGCCGACGGATTCTTCTCGGAAGAGAAGCGCGACACCAACAGTGTGGTGCACCTGTTGGCGCCGGGAGTCCCCGGCTATCGCATGGTGAACACCTGCAAACAGGGCCGCTTCGAGATCGAGAAGACGGTCATCGCGGATCCCGAACGCGACGTGCTGCTGCAGCGCGTTCGTTTCCGGGCGCTGCAGGGCGCGCCAGCCGACTACCGCGTGTTTGTGTTGCTCGCTCCGCACATCTGCAATCAAGGGTACGGCAACGACGGGTGGGTGGGTGCATACAAGGGTGTTCCCATGCTCTTCGCGCAGCGCCTCGATGTCGCACTCGCCATGGCGTGCGACGTCCCGTGGCGGGGCATGAGCTGCGGCTACGTCGGCGTCAACGACGGCTGGCGCCAGGTCAAGGCCACGGGCATGGTGACCGAGCCAAGCAACGAGGCGCGCAACGGAAACATCGCGCTCACCGGAGAGGTGGACGTCGGCGCGTGCCCACATCCGAGCGCCGACGTCGCCGAGTTCGTGATCGTGCTCGCGTTCGGCATGGGGCCGGCGGAAGCGGCGCAGCGCGGACGCATGTCGCTCGCGTCCGCGTTCGATCGGGTGCAGGCGTCGTACGTGCGCGAGTGGCTACGCTTTCACGAGCATACCGTTGGCCCTCGCACGTCCGACGGCACACAGACGCTCGAGGAGTCGCGGCAGAGTGCGGCGCGCACGGTGGCGGTGCACGCGCACGAGAGCACGTTCGCCTCCGACCGCTCGAAGCGCCCGCGTCGCGATCGGCGGACAAAGACGCCACTCCGGCTGCCCGACAGCGTCGTCGATCTCTACGGCATGAGCGCCGCGGTGCTCGCCATTCACGAGGACAAGCGCGCGGCCGGAGCGGTCATCGCGAGCCTGTCCATTCCATGGGGCCACACCAAGAGCGACCACGAGCTGGGCGGCTACCATCTCGTGTGGCCGCGCGATCTCGTCAACAGCGCGGAAGCCCTCATCGCACTCGGGCACAACGTGCTCGCGCGGCGCACGCTGCGCTACCTCATGAGCACGCAGGAGGAGGACGGGCATTGGGCGCAGAACCTGTGGCTCGACGGCACGCCCTACTGGAACGGATTGCAGATGGACGAGGTGGCGTTTCCCATCCTCTTTGCGGAGATGCTGCGCCGCGAAGGGAAGCTGGAGGATCTCGATCCGTATCAGATGATTCGCCGAGCGGCGGCCTTTCTCGTCAAGAATGGGCCCGTCACGGCACAGGACCGGTGGGAGGAGAACGGTGGCTATTCCACCTACTCGCTGGCCGCGCAGATCGCGGCGCTGCTCGTGGCGGCGGACTTTGCGGATCATGCCGGAGAGCAGGATCTTGCGACGTTGCTCAGGGAAACCGCGGACGCATGGAATGCGCGGATCGAGGATTGGGTGTATGTCCACGACAGTGCCATCGCGCGGGCACATGGTGTGGACGGCTACTACGTGCGCGTGGCGCCCGACGACATCTGCGACGCGTCACCCAGGAGCGGGGGCTACATCCCGATCAAGAACCGGCCGGGCGGCGTCGAATGGTGTCATTACGAGGACATCGTCAGCGCGGACGCGCTGGCGCTGGTGCGCTACGGGCTGCGCGATCCGAACGATCCACGCATCGTGAACACGGTGCAGGTGATCGACGCGATGCTGCGCGTGCGAACGGAGACGGGGCCCGCCTGGTATCGCTACAATCGCGACGGGTACGGCGAAAAGGAAAATGGCGCGCCGTTCGACGGGACGGGCGTTGGCCGTCCGTGGCCGCTGCTCGCCGGCGAGCGCGCGCACTACGAGCTCGCGGCCGGCCGCGCAAAAGTTGCGACCCATCTCCTGGGCGTCATGCGCGCGCAGGCGAGCGACGGCGGCATGTTGCCGGAGCAGGTGTGGGACGCGCCCGACATTCCCGAGCTGGAATTGTTCAACGGGCGCGCGACAGGCAGCGCGATGCCGCTCGTGTGGGCACACGCGGAATACGCGAAGCTCGTTCGCTCGCTCCACGACGGGCGTGTGTTCGACATGCCCCAGCAACCATACGAGCGCTACGTGCGGCAGAAGGCGAGTTGCGACATCTCGTTGTGGGCACCGCAGAGCCGCGCGCACCGGATGCCGGTCGCGAACCGTCTACGCATTCAGACACCGCCCGCCATGGTCGTGCGCTGGACCGTGAACGACGGCGAGCCCGTGGAGGTGACGGGTCATGACGCGTCGATCGGCGTGTGGTTCGCACATCTCGACACGGGCCGGCTTCCGGTGGGTTCGAAGATCCGCTTCGCGATCGTGCCGAAGGGGGTGGCCGGCTGGGGCGAGGTGCACGAGATCGACGTCGTCGCGTGACGTCCGCCGCGCCGGCGGTGCGACTCAGGCGCGCGACGAACGATGTCTCAGCGCATCCAGCAGCGAAGGGATGAACCCGCCGAAGGATCCATTGCTCATGACGAGCACGGCGTCGCCGGGACGCGCTGCATCCGCAACAAGCGCCACCAGCTCGGGTACATCGCGGGACGCGTTCGCGTCGATTCCCTTTGCGCGCAGCGCCGCAACGACTTTCGCGACGTCGAGCTGCTCGTCGAGCGGAACCTTGTCGTGCGGCTCGGGAACGCGAATCGACACGGCGTGCGCTGCGTCGAAGGCGGTGGAATACAATGCCTGATGGATGTTCCGCCGGCTCGTGTTCGAGCGGGGCTCGAACACCGCCCAGAGCCGACGGTCGGGGTAGCGCAGGCGGATGGCGCCGATCGTCTCACGGACCGCAGTGGGGTGATGCGCGAAATCGTCGATGACGAGCACGCCGTCCACCTCATCGCGCACCTCCTGCCGCCGCTTCACGCCACGAAACGTCCGGAACCCTTCGCGCACCTCATCGGCGCTCAGACCAAGCGATCGCACCACGGCATACACGCCAAGTGCGTTTTCCACGTTGTGACGTCCCGACATGGGCAGCAGGAATTCACCGGCATGTCCGCGCGGCTCACGAATGACGAAGCGAGCACCCTCCGGGGCGAACTGCAAGCGTTCTACACGGTAATCGGCATCTCCCGCGACCGCGTACGTGGCGACGAATGCGCGCGAGGAGCGCTGCGCGATGGCCACGGCATTTGGATATGATGCCGCGACCGCGAGAAAGCCGTCCTCCGGCAACGTGGAGGCAAAGCGGTCGAATGCCGACTCGTAGTGCGCGAGATCGCGGTAGATGTCGGCATGGTCGAACTCCACGCTCGTGAGCATGGCGGTCTGCGCGCGATAGTGCATGAACTTCGGCCCCTTGTCGAAGTACGCGGTATCGTATTCGTCGCCCTCCACGACGACGTAAGGGCCTGCGCCGACGCGAAAATTTCCGTCGTAGTTCAACGTGACACCGCCGACCAGAAACGTCGGGTCCGTGCCCGCGGATACCAGCACATGTGAGAGAAGCGCCGACACAGTCGTCTTGCCATGCGTGCCCGTGACGACCACGCTGTGACGGCCGGCCAGCACGAGCGACCCAAAGGCCGCCGGAAAGCTGATCTGCGGAATGCCTCGTTCCCGCACGGCGGTCGCTTCGACGTTCACGCGCCGAATCACGTTGCCGATGATGACGAGGTCGGGCTTCGCCCGATCGATGTTCTCCGGTGCGTACGGCGTCATGACGCCCACGCCCCAGGCGGCGAGCATGTCGCTCATCGGGGGATAGACGTTCTCGTCGCTACCCGTCACCTCATATCCCTTTGCCTTGAGCATCCCGGCAAACGAACCCATCCCCGTTCCGGCCACGCCAACCAGATGGACGTGCCTGATGGATCCGGGCTCGATGTCGGTGAGAACGTTGCCGTTGTCGTCGGCCATGATGATTGTCTGGCGGGTCGCGAATGGACGAAGAAGTTAACCACGTCTAGCATTCATGACATGCGGGAGCTCGAGTGTGTGCAACAGGCGCTGGCGGACGCCGCCGGGCGTGGCTCCAGTGTCCTCCTCGTCACGGTGCCGAGCGTGGAGGGCTCCGTCTATCGCGGAGCGGGTGCACGCATGGTCGTCATGAGCGACGGCGAGACAATCGGCGGCGTCAGCGGCGGCTGCCTCGAGGCGGACATTGCCGCACGCGCGCCGGACGTGATCGCGGAAGGTCATCCTCGTGTCATCCGCTACGACACGCGCGCGTCTGACGACGCAGTGCTCGGGCTCGGGCTTGGCTGCCAAGGCATGATTGATCTCCTCCTCGAGCCGCTCTCGGGTGATGGCCTCGTGCAGGCAGCCGCGTTCTATGGGAGACTGGCCGCGCAGCGCGGCCCCGTCACGCTTCTCACGCTTGTCGCGGATGAGCATACGCAACTTCGGATCGGTGCGCGCGCCGTGCTCGGCCAGTCGGGACAGCTCATCGAAGGTGACAGCCAGCTGCCGGACATGCGCTCGAACGTTGCGCGCGAGCTCATACGTCCCGCCGCCGATCTGGTGGTCTGTGGCGGTGGTGCCGATGCTGTGCCGCTCGTGCGCCTGGCCAAGCTGATGGGATGGAGGGTGACGGTCGTCGATCATCGGGCGGCCTTCGCGTCAGCGTCACGCTTTCCGGCGGCGGATCTCGTCGTCTGCCTCAACGCAACACAGGACGCAACACCGCTTCAGGCGTCGGTCACACTCGACGGACAGACGATCGGAGTAGTCATGGCGCACTCCGCAGCGTACGATCGAGCCTATCTCCACGCATTGCTCGATGCCGCCGTCAGCTACATCGGCGTCCTCGGGCCGAAACGCAGGACCCTGGAACTGCTCGGCGACCGCGCGACCGGCGGCGACATACCTCCGTCTGTTCATTCGCCGGTCGGGCTCGACATCGGGGCGGAGTCGCCGGATGAGATCGCGCTGGCGATCGTTGCCGAGATTGCAGCGGCCATTGCGGGCCGTGCTGGAGGGATGCTGAAAGAGCGTTCCGGCCCCATTCACGATCGCGGGCACGTGAACGTCTCGGCAGCGGAGACAGTGCGGCGCGAGGTATCCGTCTAGCTCGACTCTCTCACTTCATGGTGTCGTCATTCAGGTCGATGGCATCCTTCCTCTTCTCCGGCTTCCCGAACGTCCAGCTTGCACTGAGCAAGAGGCCACGAATGGCCCGCGCGCGGTCCGAGCTCTGGATAAACCGAGGATCGACGGTGGTGCCTCGCTCGCGTGATGTGTTGAACGGGTCGATGACGCGGAGGGTCAGACTCAACTGGTCGTCCATGAGCTTCTGCCGTGCCGCCAGGTTGAACTGCGTACGGCTGGCATTCCAGCCTTGCTCCACGGTCATCGCCGCCTGATACGAGAAGAGGGCCTGCACGTCCACGCTGCGCGACGCACGCAACGCCCCATTGGCCCGGGCTCTCCATCCGAAAGTGCGGATCGAGAGATCTGGTGAGACATTGGCTGCATTGGTCACTTGACGGAAAGCGCTGCTGCCAACGAAGCCGCTCAGGCGGGTGCCGCTCACCGCCAGCGTGGCGTCTTCGCCATACGCGTCGCTCGTCGCGATGTTGGCGAACGTGCGTGTCGTGACGCCGGCGCTGTCGATGGTCCTGAGCGTCCTCACGGCGTCGAACGTGCGGCGGAAGAATGGCGTCACCTGAAGGGTGCTCTTTCCCATCGAACGCTGAAGGCCGAGCTCGAACGCGCTGGTGTGCTCCGGTTTCAGGTACGGATTGCCGCGTGACAGGTTCAGCGGATCCGCGTAATGTGGAATCGGGTCGAGCAGGTCGGCGTCATCGGGCCGCCTGATGCGCGCGGAATAGCTCAGCTTCACCTGGGTTGCTTCGTCGATGTTGTACGCAACCAGTCCGCTCGGGAAGACACTGTTGTAGGTGTTCTCGAACGTCGTGGTCACGGACGCCACGTGAAACTGCGTTGACGCGTGCTCCACCCGCACGCCTCCCTGAAACTGCAGCTTCCCTCGCTGTCCAGTGAGCATGCCGTAGGCGGCGTTGACATCCTGCTGGTACATGAAATCGCTGGTGCGCGTCGAGTCGAGCATATAGGCCCCGCGGCTTGCGTCGAACACGCGAGTGTCGAGCGCCGTGTGAAAACGATCGAACGAACTCTTGTACCCGGTCTCCACTCGCACGCCCGCCGCGATAGGGCGGACGTAGTCCACCTTGAGCGAATTCTCATCGGGTCGTTCGAGATTCTGCTGCGTCTCCTGATCGGTGGTGCTCAGCGGGGCTCCCCCCATCGACAACGCGTGTGCGGCGACTGCAGTCGGCCCACCCTCGGAATGACGAAGAGCGCGAAGCTCGGCAGAGAACTTGTGTCCTTTTTCCGCGAAGGCATGCTTGAGCGAGAGCGCTCCGTCGAAGTCGTTCTCCTGGTTCGTCCCCGAACTGACGCGGTCCGACAGGCCCGCCAATGCACGACTTGCGTCGAGCGCGCGGTAGGTGATGCCGTTGGACTCGTCGTCGTGCCGCGAGCTGGCCAACAGGTCGAGGGACAGGTCGTCGTGCCCGGTGACCTTGTAGCCCGCGCTGCCCGTGAGCGTATGGATGCGCCGCGCCTGGATGCGGCTGGAGAGCTCATCCAGATAGGTGAGTGGTGTGAGATAGTCGTTCTCGCGGAACAGCGCCTCGGAGCGGGGGCGGCGGTCGCGAAGAAATCCGTAACTTCCGTAGAGCGACAACGCCTTCCGTTCATACCCGAAGTTGACCCCAGCATTCGCTTGCTTCGTGGTGGCACCCGCGAGCGTCGCGCCGCCGGTCGTGCCGCCGTCGACCTCCTCCTTCAGGACGATATTGATGATGCCGGCCACTCCAGTCGGATCATCGCGCGCCGACGGGTTGGGTATGATTTCCACCCTATCCACCATGTCGGCAGGCAGCTGGGCGAGGAAGTCGCCGAGCGGCGCCGGCTTCAGCGGGCTCGGACGACCGTTGATCTGGATCGTGACGCCCGAGTTGCCGCGGAGACTCACAACGTTGTCGATGTCCACGTCCACGGCGGGAACGGTGCGAAGGACGTCGAGCGCGTTGCCGCCCTTGGCGGTTGGCATGTCACGCACCACATACGTATTGCGATCCGGAGCAAGCTGGACGTCCTGCCGCTTGCCGGTCACGGCAACGGATTCGAGCTCGAGCGGCGCGCTGACCAAGCGAACGATGCCGAGGTCGACGGTCCCCGATGCAACGGCAACGGACGGGTTGTCCCACGGCCTGTAGCCGAGTGCACGAATGTGGACGTGATAGCGTCCCGCCTTGAGACCGGCGAGGCGGAACGTCCCGTCAGCAACCGAGGTGGCGCGCCCGAGCGTCAGCTGGGCTCCTGCCGCGGTGACGTCGACGATGGCTCCGGCGAGCGGCGTGTCGCTCGCGGCATTGACCACGTGGCCCCGGATATCGCCGGCGGGTGCAACCTGCGTGGCCGCGCCGCCCTGTGCGGACGCGCGCGACGAGATGAGGCAAGGCAGGGCGAGGAGCAGTGCGATGTTTCTAGTCACGCGAGAGATTTAGACGTTCCACCTTACGCCCTGATGACAGGCGACGTATCGTAGCGCCAATGCAGCGCTCGTCTCGCGCTTCGCGGCAGTCGCGTGTCTCACGGCCCTCGAGCTCCACGCCTGTTTCCACGCTCGAGCACGACGCCATCGCCGTCGCGCTGCAGGAAGCCCTCGGTGGCCGCGTCCTGCTCGTTCGCACCATCGGCGAAGGCGGCATGGGACGCGTGTATCTCGGCCGCGATCCACAGCTCAAGCGGTTTGTCGCCGTGAAGGTCCTCGTGCAGGCACGGGCCGACGCCGAAGCGCATGCCCGGTTTCAGCGCGAAGCGCAGGCCATCGCCGCCGTCTCGCACCCAAACGTGGTGTCCATTTACGGCGTGGGTGAGCTGCCGGACGGCACGCCGTATTTCGTGATGCAATACGTCGCTGGCGGCAGCATGGCGGAACGTCTGGCAGCGTCCGGGGCTCTGCCGCTCGATGCCGCGGAGAGCGTCATCGGTGATGTGGCGTCCGCACTCGCCGCGGCACATCGGCGCGGAATCGTCCACCGTGACGTAAAGCCCGCCAATGTGTTGTGGGACGAAGAAAACGAACGCGCCACCGTGAGCGACTTCGGCATTGCGGGCCTCATCTCCGACGGCGACGAAAGCGAAATACGCATCACACAGGGCGGAATGACCGTGGGCTCGCCGGCATACATGAGTCCGGAGCAACTCCTCGCGGAACCGCTGACGCCGAAGAGCGACATCTACGCCCTTGGCCTTCTTGGCTACGAGCTCCTGGCCGGACGAAGTCCATTCGACGCAACCGCGCCCGCGGCGGTCGCGACTGCACATCTGCGGGACGAGCCGCGCGCACTGTCCGAGCTGCGGGCGGACGTGCCGCCCGCCCTCGAGGCGCTACTACTGCGGTGCCTCGCCAAGAATGCGGCCGAGCGTCCAACGGCCGAAGAGGCGATGGCCGCACTGACTCCGGGGGCGGCGGAAGCGCTCGAGTGGCCGCCGCCCGGACTCGAGCGTGCGCGGGGCGCGCTTTGGCGTGTGATGACGACACCCGCGCTCGCCGCCTTGCTGTTGCTGGTGCCGCTCGTGCTGTTCATGCGGCTCGGGCGAGACGTGACCGGCACTTCGTTCATCGAGCCGCTCATTCTGGCGGCCGCATCCATCATCGGATTTGCGGCATTCGTTCGCGGGGCCGTTCGCGCGTGGCGCGTGGCGCAGGCGCTCGTCGTCGCAGCACGGCTGGGATACGGCTGGGGAACGATCGCCGAGGTGCTCGTAGATCGGCGTGGCGACACCGGCGCCCTGATTGCCGGGACGCGCGAATACGCCGGACTCGCCATGCACGAGCGGTCGGCCCTCCGCGTGCTGCGCGTAGTTCGGGCGACGTTGTTGTTCCTCGCCGCGCCGGTGGCGCTGTTCGTCGCGTTCATCACGCTTGCGTCGTTCGGAAGCGGTCGGTCCGGTGAAGTCAGATTCGCTACCGCCGTCATGTTTACGTTGATCGTCTTTGCCGTGCTGGGCGTCGTGGCGGGCCTGCCCGAGCAGATCGAGCTCGCGGGCATCCGCCGCCACCGCTCCGTAAATCCGCTTCACGCGAGCGAGTTGGAGTTGGCGCCCGCATGGTACGCCGCCTTCGAGCGATCGCGAGAGGGACAGCCCTTTGGTGCGGGCGCACGAGTGCAACGCGTCCTCGCCGTTGGGCTGGTATCGATCGCCACGGCCGTCGTTCTTTTCTGCGCCGGCGTCCTGGTGCTGGCCAATCTCTTCACGGTGGCCGGTCAGACGCGTCACAGCGCGCTCGATCCCTCCCTGACGCCTCGGCTAGTTGCCTTGGCGCAGCGCAATAGCGGAGGGCGCACGTATCGTCTTCCCGCGGACGGCTCGACATCGCCTCGTGAAGCGGGTGAAGCGCTGCTGGCGGTCGTCTCCACCGACGATCCACGAGCACCCTCCGCATACCAGAGACGTGCGGCGACCGCATATCCGACATGGAAGCGGCTCACGTCCGCGGAGAAACTCTTCCCGGCCCGTGAGGACGCGGCGTGGACGGACGCCGCCATTCTCGCCGCGGCGCATGGCTTGACGGCAGAGCAGCAACGATTTCTCGAGCAGGCATCGGCGCATCCTGCGCGCGACGAGTTCTCCCGCGCAGCACGCGCCTCACAGCTGGACGTCTTCGGCGCCCTGTTGGCGCCGGACAGCGCGCGGATTCACCCGAATGACTTCCCGGTTGTCGAGCTGTTTCGCCTGGAAGATGCGGGAGAGTCGCACGCCGCCATGGTGGCACTCGACGTGGCGCGCCGCCGTTTCGACGATGCCGAGCGGCACGCGCGCGAGATCATCGCCGTCGGCGACCTTCTACTCGATGCGCCATTCAGCGCGAATGTCATCGAGGGGTTTCGAATGGTTCGCCGAGGCCTTTCGACGCTGGAAGCCGTTTACATCGCGGCCGGCCGCGAGCGGGACGCGCGAATTCTCATGGATTCCGTGGCGCACGGAGCGACGCGCATCTCCAACGTTCCCATTCGGCCAACGACACAGCCCGGCTCGCTGTTCTACCGAAACGCGCGCTATCCGAGAGGCGTCCGCCTCGAGATGATGATGCCGTTGCTGCTGGAAGCATGCGCCGATCCGAGACAACTACTCTTTGGCGTCGATGCGCATACACGAGGGCTGCTCGTGTACGCGCGCGATACGCTCGCGCGGTTTCCCAGCGAACGCGTGTGGGTGGACGGACTTTCGGGCATGATTCAGGGTGACCTTCGTCCACGCCGCGCCGCGCAGGCATCGGACGCGTACACGCGACTCGTTCGCGTCGTCGACGCCGTCGTGGGCGGGCATCGGTTCGAGAACTGCGCCCGCTGGGATTAGAAGGCCCTCAGGGCTTCCGTATGCTTCTGGGCGGTGGCTTGGGCGTCTCCATGAGCAACTGACCCCCCACGTCCACGAGCGATTCCCCGTTTACCAGATCGGTGAGCCATGCCAGGAACGCCGTATCGTCCACGGTCAGCGCGTAGAGCGCATTCGAGCGCAGGATCGTATGCCCTCTGCCAGGATACGTGTAGGAGTGGAACCAGGGCGCGTTCTCGCGAACGTCCGTGAGCGCGGCGGAAAGGAGCGCAGGCACGGAAAGCGACGAGTTGCCGAGCAGCTTGAGAAATGACGCCTGCGACGCATCCTGCGCGGCGTTGACCTGCGTATAGTGGACGCGTGGCGCGACGGCCGCCGACGCAATGTACAAACGATCAAGTGTGAAATCGGCCGAGTCGACGGAACGAAACGCGGGATCATGCTGGAGATATTCCGCGGCTCCCCACGCTGCCAGAATCGACGGTAAAGAGTCCGAGTGCAACGCGCCGGCACCGTCGCCGAGCTGCGCCACGCGCGCTCGTGGATAGCGACGAGCCATTCGCTCTGCCACGACTGGTGACGGCGGAGCCCCGGCATCCATTCCGGTGACGAACACCGCACGTGGACTGCGGAAGTTGACATACACCCAGTCGAGCACGGCCTCCAGGTTGGCGGCGCCGCCGTGGCGTATCGTGAGCGGCTTGTCGTCGGCCTTGGCGCCCGCGCGCACGTAATCGATTTCGCGTGTACCGAGATGGAAGTCGCCGGTGCAGTACGGCACGAAGACCATGGTCCAGTCCCGGACCGGATTCTTCTGATTCGTGTAATCGAGCAGCCCAACGCGATTGGCGACGTCATTCGCCGAGTCCGCGGACATGGTGTATGTGGCGTGCCGCGGATCGCACTCCTGCGCTCGCCAGCATGCGCCGCCTCCGTTGAGGAAGATCATCACCTTGTCCGGGAGGCCCGGCCGCACCTTGAAGGCGTAGATGGAATCGTGAGCGCACCCGGTGCCGAAACGTCCCGGAATCCGGTTCCATCCTCGGCTCAGCGTGGACAGCGGCTTGATGGTATCCGACCAGAACGGCTCGCGATAATCAGGATCGCGTGCCGTGGCCGCGGCGGGAGCTCCCGTTTGCACCACTGTGCCGCGATGCGTGCATGCGAGTGCGACGGCGGCCACGAGGACCAATGCGGACGGCTTCATGCAGCGCTCCACTCGACAACGTGCCGATACTGAAGATAAGACGGGTTAGCCCCAAACGAACGGCGTCCAAACCCCGTACTACACCATGGGCACCCTTTTCCCTCCATCAGGTGTCCAACCCGGCGTTGACGCCGGTCACGTGCAGATCCTCCATCCCGCCAGTCCGTGTCACGCCGCATCTCTTCTATTGTAGTGGCCGCACTCGTCGCCATCGTGCTGATGTCAGCGCAAGCGGCCGCGCAGGGCGTCGACGTCATCCGCGGTGTCATCGCAGGCCCGGATAACGCACCCATCGAGAACGCGAACATCACCGCAACCTCCGTACAAGGTGGCGTGAATCGGACCGCGCGCACCGACAGAAGTGGCCGGTTCACGATCACGTTCCCGGGTGGCGAAGGCGACTATTTCATCAACGTCACCGCCATCGGGTTCGCGCCCCGCCGCTTCGAGGTCAAGCGCACTGCGGATCAGGACATTCTCGTTGCGGACGCACGCCTGCAACACATGGTGCTGCTGGACACCATGCGTGCGGTCGCCGATCGGCAAAAGGTGAACCGGAACGACAAGCCCGCCGATGTGAGCGGCACCGAGCAGACGACCAATGCCGCCGCCGTCGCCGCGAACCAACAGGGCGACCTGAACGCGATGGCCGCCTCCATTCCCGGCGTCACTGCCGTCACGGGTGCCGACGGCGATCCCGCGGGCTTCTCGGTGCTCGGGCTCAGCGCGGATCAAAACACGACGACGCTCAACGGGCAGAACTTCGGATCCTCGAACATCCCGCGCGACGCGCAAGTGAGCACGTCCCTCATCACGACACCATACGACGTGAGCCGCGGGGGCTTCAGCGGAGGACAGTTCAACATCAATTCGGGCTCCGGCTCGAACTTCATCCGCCGCACCACGTCGCTCAACTTCGACTCGCCGAAGTTGCAGTGGACAGACCGCACCGCGCGCGCCCTCGGGCAGCAGTACAGCAACCGCTCGTTCAGCGGGGCGCTGTCGGGCCCGATCGTCATGGACAAGTCGTACTTCGCTGTCTCGTATCAGCTTGGGCGGCGCGCAAACGACTTGCAGACGCTGTACAACACCGACCCCGCCGCCTTGCAGGCCACGGGCATCGCCGCCGATTCTGTCGCAAAGCTGCTCTGGCTCACGCAGCAGGCGAACGTGCCGTCCAAGATCAACGGCGGCATTCCGAATGATCGGCTTCAGGATCAGGGATCCGTATTTGGCAGCCTCAACTACACGCCGCCGGGATCGAGCATCGGCCAGACGTTCGGTTTGACCTTCAATGGCAACTGGAATCGTCAGTCACCCGTCGGCCAGCTTACCGGTGAGCTGCCGGCACACAGCGGCGATCGCACCAACTATGGCGGTGGCGTGCAGGGCAGCCACACGGCGTATCTCAAGAACACCATCCTTTCCGAGAGCGGCATCAACGTCAACGCGAACCGCAACTACGGCTCGCCATACACGCTGCTGCCCAACGGCACGGTGCTCATCAACTCCACGTTCGCGGATGGAACAAGCGGCGTACGCACCATCGGTTTCGGCGGCAACTCCAATCTGAGCACGAAGAGCACGAACTACAGCGCCGGTGCAACGAACCAGCTGTCCTGGTTCAGCAAGGACAACAAGCACCGGCTCAAGCTGGCGAGCGAGCTGCGGCAGGATGGTTACGAGCAGGATCAGACCACGAACTCGCTCGGCTCGTTCTTCTTCAATTCGCTCGCCGACGTGCAGGCCAACCGGCCGGCCTACTACACGCGCAATCTTTCCCCGCGCCTGCAAAGTGCGAGCGAAACGATCGGCGCACTGTCGCTCGGCGACTCCTACAAGGCGACGCCCGACCTTCAACTCCAGTACGGCCTGCGCGTGGACGGCAATCACTACAGCGCGTCACCCGTGTTCAACGCGGCGCTTCAACAGGCCTTCGGCGTCCGCAACGACTACGTCCCGAATCGCCTCTATGTGAGCCCGCGACTCGGCTTCTCGTGGTCGTATGGCGAAGCGCCGCAGATCGCGGCGTTCGACGGCGCTGTCCGCGGACCACGCGCAGTAGTGCGCGGCGGCGTGGGCGTCTTCCAGAACATGCCGGGTGCGTCGCTCATCGGCTCCTCGATCGACAACACGGGACTGCCTGGCGCCGTGCAGCAGCTCACGTGTGTCGGCCCCGCTGCGCCGCAGCCGAACTGGGATGCATATCAACAGAATCCGGCCAACATTCCGACCCAATGCGCCGATGGCTCGAGCGGCTCCGTCTTTGCCAGCACCGCGCCGAACGTGACCTTCTTCGACAAGGACTATCAGGAGCGCCGCAGCGTGCGCGGGAACCTCCAGTGGAATGGCCCGCTGCTGAGCAACCGCTTTGCCGGCACGCTCGATCTTACGTATGGCGTCAACCTGAATCAGTCCAGCTTCGTGGACCTCAACTTCAATCCGACGCAGCGGTTCGCGCTCGCGGAAGAAGGCAATCGTCCGGTCTACGTGAATGCCACGAGCATCGTGCCGACGACGGGCGCCATAGCCGTCCGGGATGCGAAAGTCAGCCCGAGCTACAATCGCGTCAGCGAGCTGCGCTCGGACCTCCGCAGCGACAGCAAGCAAGTCCGATTGAGCGTGTTCCCCACGAGCTTCAGCAGCAATCTCAATTGGAGCGCTTCGTACGTGTGGGCCGACAACCGCGAGCAGGTGCGCGGCTTCTCGAGTACGGCCGGAAATCCGCTCGACGTCCAGTGGACGCGCTCTCAGTTCGATTCGCGACATCAGATCACGTACAACATCGGCTACAACTTCTTCGACGCCGTGCGCGTGAACTGGTTCGGCCGTTTCGCCAGCGGCACCACCTTCACGCCCCAACTGTCGGCCGACGTCAACGGCGACGGCTACGCCAACGACCGCGCTTTCGTCTTCGACCCGGCTACCGCGAAGGATCCGGCTGTCGCCGCTGGCATCCGCGATCTCCTTGCGAATGGCTCGGGCCCCGCGAAGGACTGTCTCTCGCGCCAGGTTGGAAGGTTGGCCGACCGAAACAGTTGCGAGGGACCGTGGACGTCGAGCGCGAATCTCAGCATCTCATTCAATCCCATGAAGGTGCGGATGCCCCAGCGCGCCACGCTCAGCTTCTCCGTCTCGAACCCACTGGGCGCCGCCGATCTGCTCATGCACGGCGAGGACCGGCTGCACGGCTGGGGACAGTTCTCGTTCTCCGATCCGACGCTGCTTTACGTAAAGGGCTTCGATGCTTCGACGCAGCGCTACAGGTACGAGGTCAATCCGCGCTTCGGCAGCACGAACCCACAGTTCCAGACGTTCCGCGCGCCCGTGACGCTCACCATGCAGATCCGTGTGGACGTCGGACCCACACGCGAGCGGCAGATGCTCACGCAGCAGCTCGATCGTGGCCGCTCGCGCGAGGGACAGAAGCCAAGCGAGCAACTGTTGAAGGCCATGTATGGCACCGGTGGCGTGATGAACCCGATGTCACAACTGCTCCGTCAGAGCGATACGCTCGAGCTCACCGGTCCGCAGGCCGATTCACTGGCGTCGTGGAACCGTGCGTACACCATCCGTCTGGACAGCATCTGGACACCGGTGGCGAAATACCTCTCGGCGCTGCCCGACAAGTACGATCAGAACGACGCCTACGGGAGATATCGTTCGGCACGTGAGGCCACGGTGGACATGCTCATCGCGCTCGCACCGCGCATCAACGTGCTGATAACCGACGAACAGCGCCGCAAGCTGCCGTCGCTCGTCGCGAGCCATCTCGATCAGCGATATCTTGCGGGCATCCGCAGCGGCACAGCGGGCAACACCGGCGGTGGCGTCTTCATGGGTGGATTCCTTGGTGGTGGCTTCGGTGGCGGTGGTGGTGTAGAGCGTGCCGTACTTCGAGGAGGTCCGTGATGTCCGGCGTCATTCGGCGCAACCGCGCCATTGTCCTCGAGCTGGGGAGCCTGCAAGCGGCGCTCATGCTCGCCCTGTCCATGGTAGCCAGCGCACAGACCGCGAAGATCGCCGTCAGGCAGCTTCCCGCTGCGAGCGCCACGAGCACCGAAGAGCTCGCGTCCATCGCCGCGGTTCGGTATCTCGCCAATGGCAACGTGCTGGTGAACGACCAGACGCGCCATCGCGTGGTCCTGCTCGACAAGGATCTGAAGATGGTCAAGCTCGTCGCCGATTCGACGAGCAACACCAACAATGCGTACGGCGTCGGCCGCGGCGGGCTCATCGCCTATCGCGGGGACTCGACGTTGTTCCTCGATCCGGTCGCGCTCTCGATGCTCGTCATCGATCCCGATGGAAAGATCGTGCGCACGATGGCTGCACCCCGTCCGAACGACGCGCAGTTCATGACTGTCCCATCACTCGGCCAGCCCGCGTTCGACGCGCAGGGCCGGCTCGTCTATCGCATGATGGACTTTGGCATGCGCGGCATGCGCTTCGGGGCAGGTGGAGGGCCGCCGCAGATACCGATGCCGCCGGACAGCTCGGCACTCGTTCGCTTCGACCTCGGCACCCGGAAGCTCGACACGCTCGGCTACTTCAAGATTCCGAAGACGAACATCAGCGTGAGCCAGGACGACCGCGGCGGCATGCGCGTGAGCGTCACCCTGAATCCGCTTCCTGTCGTGGACGAATGGACGGTGCTCAGCGACGGCACCGTCGCATTCGTTCGCGGGCAGGACTACCACATCGACTTTCTCGACGGCAGCGGCAAGGTGACGAAGGCCGAGAAGATTCCGTACGAGTGGCAGCGCATGAGCGACGATGACAAGCTGCGCTTTCTCGACTCGGCGAAGGTGGCGTTGGAGACAGCACGCCGAAACGGCGGAGTGGCCGGTATGGCCGCCGTGTTCGGCGGCGGCGCGCCGGGGCTCGGCGGTGGCGGGCCGACGATGATGACCGTCGAGCGCAGAGGAGACGGCCCCCCCCGTGTCGAGACGAGTGGACCGGCACCCGCGGCGAACGTCGCGAGCAAGCCGGGCGCCGAAGGCTCAGCCGCCAAGGCCCCCGAGGCCGGCGGCGGCAACATGCCGCCGATCAACATGGTGAATGCGTCCGAGCTGTCGGACTACAAGCCCGTGTTCTCACCAAGCTCGGTGCGCGCCGACATGGATGATCGCATCTGGGTGCGCACCATCCCCACGAAGCCGACGCCAGGCGGGGCGATTTACGACATCATCGACCGGAGCGGCAAGCTGGTGGACCGCGTTCAAGTGCCCGCGGCGACGACGATCGCGGGCTTCGGAACGGGCGGCATCGTGTTCCTTGGCAGCCGCGACGACAAGGGAATCCATCTCCAGCGGATCGTGCTGAAGTAAGTCTCAGAGTGGCGGCCGGCCGGGAGGGCTCGAATTGTGCTCTCCCGCCCCGCATGTCACGGTTCACCCGACTCGAGGACTACGCCCTCATCGGCGACTGCGAGACGGCCGCGCTCGTCTCCATCGACGGCTCCATCGACTGGCTCTGCTGGCCACGCTTCGATTCCGGAGCCTGTTTCGCCTCGATACTCGGCGGCCCCGAATTCGGCCGCTGGCGGATCGCGCCAGTCGGCGGTGTGGCGGAAGTCAGTCGCCGCTACGTCGACGAGACCCTGATTCTCGAGACGACCTTCGAGACCGAGAGCGGCGCCGTCGCGCTGATCGACTTCATGCCCGCGTACGACGACCGATCCGATCTCCTGCGGATCGTTCGCGGACTTCGCGGCGAAGTCGAGATGCGCACCGAGCTCCTCGTCCGCTTCGATTACGGCTCCGTCGTCCCGTGGGTGAGCCGCACCGATCTGCGCACGCACCGCGTCGTTGCGGGCCCGGACCTCATCACGCTGCGCAGCAACGTCGAGGAGCATGGCGAAAGCCTGAAGACCGTCGGCGACTGGGTGGTCCGGAAGGGTGAGGAGTACCCGTTTGCGCTCACATGGAGCGCATCACATCTGAAGCCGCCCGGCGAGATCGACGCGCTCGCGGCACTGGAACGGACGCGCAAGCTGTGGAGCGAGTGGTCTGCGCGCTGCACCTACGACGGCAAGTGGCGCAAAGTCGTGATGCGGTCGCTGCTCACGCTCAAGGCGCTCACATACGCACCTACCGGAGGCATCGTCGCCGCGCCGACCACGTCTCTGCCGGAGCACATCGGCGGCGTGCGGAATTGGGACTACCGGTTCTGCTGGTTGCGTGACGCGACGCTCACGCTCCTCGCACTGCTGAATGCGGGCTACACCGAAGAGGCCGGCGCGTGGCGCGACTGGTTGTTGCGCGCGGCCGCTGGAAGCCCGGAGCAGGTGCAGATCATGTATGGCATTTCCGGCGAGCGCATGCTCCGCGAGTCCACGCTGCCCTGGCTGCCCGGCTACGAGAAATCCGCTCCCGTGCGCATCGGCAACGCCGCACACTCGCAGATGCAGCTCGACGTCTACGGCGAAGTAATGGACGCGCTGCATCAGGCGAGCGTGGCCGGACTCGCGGAGAGCGACGACGCCTGGGCGCTGCAGGTTGCGTTGACGAATCACGTCGCGGCGATCTGGCACCAACCCGACTCGGGCATCTGGGAAGTCCGCGGGCCACCGCAGCACTTCACACATAGCAAGGTCATGGCATGGGTCGCCGTGGATCGCGCGGTCCAGAGCGCCGAGCAGTTCGGGCTTCCGGCGCCGCTCACAGAATGGCGCGCGTTGCGCGACGAGATCCATGCCGAGGTCTGCGACCGCGGGTTCAACACGAACATGGGCTGCTTCGTGCAGGCGTACGACACCACGTTGTTGGACGCGAGCCTGCTGATGCTGCCGCTCGTGGGTTTTCTGCCGCCCGACGATCCGCGGATCGTCGCGACGGTGGAATGCATCGAGCAGCGGCTCGTGGATTCGGCTGGCTTCGTATTGCGATACGACACGGCGCGAACGGTGGACGGATTGCCCGAAGGCGAGGGAGCGTTCCTCGCGTGCAGCTTCTGGCTGGCCGACTGCTACGTGGTGATGGGCCGCCGTGCCGACGCCGAGCGGCTGTTCGCGAAGCTGGTGTCGCTCTGCAATGATCTCGGCTTACTCGCCGAGGAGTTCGATGCGGAGCGTCAACGGTTGTGCGGCAATTTTCCCCAGGGGTTCTCGCACGTCGCGCTGCTGAGCACCGCGTTCAATCTCTGGCGACGCGGCGAGATGGCGCCCGTGGAACAGCGCGCACACTCGGCGTAGCGGCGCTACACCCTTCGTTTGGCGCGGCCGCTCGACCGCTGCGTGCGTGGCAGGAACGCGTATCCCACGCCACGCGCGTACTTGATCACGACCTGTGCGCTCGTCCCCAGCTTCCGGCGCACGTAGCTGACGTAGACGTGCACCAGCGAGCGGCGGTCCGCCTTGTCTTCGTCGCCCCACACGAAATCCGCCAGCGTATCCACACCCACGGGCTTGGGCGTATGCCAGAACAGGCAGTCCAGCACCGAGAACTCGTGCGGCGTCATCGGGACTTCGTCTCCGGCCACCCATACCCGGCGTGCCTCGCGGTCCACGACGATGTCTCCGATGGCGATCCGGTTTTGCGCGTTGAGCGTGCGTGCGCGCCGCGTCGCGGCTTGGATGCGCGGGATGAGCTCCTCCGAGTCCTTCGCGATGGCGTCGTCGGCGCCACTCTCGAGCAGATCGATGGTGCGCTGCTCGCTCGCGACCTTGAAGTAGAGGATGTGCACCGACGGCTGCCGGCGGCGGATCTGCCGGATCTGGAGCACGGCGTCCGCGTCCTCGTCGTCTTCCATGACGATGACATCCGGCGTGGTCGCCGACATGGCGGCAAGAAGGGCGGTGAAGGCGACGTACGCCAAGACCGAGGTCGTCTCGTCAGCGAGGAGAGAAATGACTCGCTTGACGAGCGATCGGTCTCCGCTGACGATGGCGATTGTGGCCGCTGCGGCCCGTATGCGCTCCATGACGGGCTGTCGGGGAGTGAAATTAGCCGCCGAGCTCGCCCAACAGCTTAACGAATCCTCAGTGTGGGCGCAAACAGTTGTCTGCGGGGGGGGCCGGGGCAGGCTCGCCGCTCCCGCAACCCCCGAATGCCAGGATCAGCCGCTGCAGTTTCCCGAGCAGCTGCCCCCGGAGGACCCGCCGGTGCGCACCAACGTGCCGGTTCCCCCGTCAGGCTGACCCGTGGTGCCGAGCTTCTTCGTCAGCTCGGCAAGCGGCCCATGCACGATTAGACGCGCGGCGGCATATGGCACTCGGATCTGCCGGAACCCATCCTCTGTCCGGAGGGAAGAGCGGGAAGCGCACTGGTGGTCGGAGCCACGTTGGTCGATCATGCTGCCGCCTTGCGCGAGGGACGTGTTGCTGTGAGAGACATCTCTCGCAGACAACGCATTTGCCCCGCCACAGGTCACAAAAGTGACATATCAACCATTTACGCGGCTGTGAGACGCTTCCGAATCATGCACCTGTTCTGTGATTCGGCCCTGTGCCTCCATCGCTTGAATTCGTCCTCCCGATGGCCTTCGTCAACTCGCGGAGAGAACCGTGCACGATGAGGCGTGGGCTCGCATATGGCGCTCGGATACGTTGGAGCGCATCATCGGCCCGGCTGAACGCACCATCGGATCTCTCCCGTCCGTCAGGATATGATTGATCACTCATGCTTCCGCCTTGCGCACCGGCGCATCGCCGTGAAGGGGCTCGGATAGCGCTCTCAATCGCCCCAAGAACCATGAATATAGCATATGGCCCATCAATGATTGATGTGACGATGAACACAGTCCATCTCATGCCTTGATGAACGCGCCGAGGGAGGCTGTCTGGCGTTTGATGCTGGCCGCCGCCCGTCGCGCAGCCGGCCTCGAGGCCGACCTGGCTGACCTTCGCGACAACGCGAGCGCAATCGATGACTGGCCCGAGGCCATCCGCGGGGCCAGAGAGCATGGGCTCCTTGTGCTCCTGGGCCGGGACCTGATCGCCGCCCATGTTGCCTCATCGGCGTATCTCACCGAAGCGGTCCGACACGAGCTCGATCGCTCGCTCGCACACGTGCGCGTGCTGCGCGAGCTGACGGTCATCCTCTCGGATGCCGGCGTCAACGCGCTGGCCTTCAAGGGACCGGTACTCTCGCTCCGGCTCTATGGCGACGCCGCCACGCGAATCTCGGCCGATCTGGATATCGTTGTCGCGCGGCGCGACTACTCACTTGCGCGGAGCACGCTCCTTGCCGCTGGCTTCTCTCCTCACAACGAGCACTCCGCGTGGCGCGAGGAGCATCTCTTCCGTTGGCTCGGCCACGCGTCGTTTCACAGAAACGGCACTGACGTGGAGCTGCACTGGCGGTTTTCGCCGATTCAGTTTCCGCTCCACATCACCGCCGAATCCGCGTACACCCGAGGCGAGGACTCCACCATAGGCGGCGTACGAGTTCGCGGACTATCCGATCTCGATAATGCCGTCGTGCTGTCTGCGCACGCCGCGCGGCATCTTTACGAGCGACTCGAGTGGCTGAGCGGCATCGTGAAGATCCTCACGCACAACGAGCATCGTGTGACCGAGATGCTCGTGCATTCCCGAGTGCTGGGTGCCGAGCGCGCGCTGCTGGTGACGGCGCAGGTCGCGCACATCGTGCTGGGCATGCCTCTCAACGACACGTGGAGCACGGCGCTCGCCGCCGATGAAGACGCGAGACGACTGGCGGCCGACATGGCGTCGGCGCTCGACGGATATGGGCGCAACGCTGTGCCGTTTCCGGAGGGTGGCTCACTTCAAATGCTGTATTCGCGTTTCCTGACCACGCGCCGGGAGCGAACGTCCGTCCTCGTTCGCACGCTGCTGATGCCGACGGAGCATGACTGGCAGTCCGTGCGCTTGCCTGATGTGCTCGTGCCGCTGTATTGGGTCATCCGTCCGGCACGCCTCGCACTCTCCTACGCCGGCCGGCTGTTCGGCACCGGACAGGCATGAGCGGATTTCTCGCGCTCGCCTACGTCGACGGCCGGCGCGCGTCACGCGAGATCCTGTTCGAGTCCCAGCGCATCCTCGAGCGGCGCGGTCCGCACGGTAGCGAGATGTGGATCGGCGAGGACGCCGCATGCTGCTTTACGCGGTTCATCTCTCACGACGGCGAGCGGAATCAGGGCATCGTCCGGCTGGGCGATGGCGGACGCCTTGTGGGGCACGTGCGTATTGACGATCGACGCATTCGGGGCGCTTCGCCCGGTGCCGAGAGTGATGCGGCGCTGTTTGCACACGTGCTCGAAGCCAATGGGTACGCCGATCCGTGCGCGCCACCGGGGGACTACAGCATCGCGACCGTGCATCCCTCGCCCTCGCCGCTTGCACTCCGGGCATGGCGCGATCCGCTCGGTGTGCGACTCCTCTACTATGTGAATTCCGGCGGCATGATCGCGGTGAGCAATACGATCGAGGCCCTGCTCGCGCTTCCGGGCGTAAACGGCGCGGTTCATCACGACACCGTATCGCAGTGGCTGACCACGGGCTTTCCTGGTGATCGCACGAGGACATGGTATGCCGATGTCCGCTCGGTGCTGCCGGGGCAACTGCTCTGCGTGAGTCGCGATGGAGCAATGACCCTCGGCGCGCCATGGCGCCCTCCCGACGCGCCGACGATCCGCTACCGCAATGCGCGCGATTACCCGGCTCACTTTCTGGACGTGCTAAATGAGGCGGTGCGCGCCAGGCTCCGCACCGACCGCACGGCGATCTTCATGAGTGGCGGGTTGGATTCGACGTCCATCGCTGCTGTCGCTTCACGAACTGCCGCCGACCGTTCGCAGATACGCTGTGTCACGAACGTCTTCACGCACTCGGTACCCAACACCGAGACCACGTTTGCGCGTACGGCCGCCGGGGCTTCCGGCCTCGAGTTGGATGAAGTTGACGCGGACACCTTCGGCTATCTCGACGACCGGGACGATGCAACGCGGCGCATCACGCCGCCGGGTGAGCCGGGATTCGCGCTGTGGTGCGAACTGGTCCGGCGAGGTGCACGGTTCGGGACGGCGGCACTGATGGGCTATGACGGGGATGCGCTGCTGCGGCCGCCGGGAATTCGTTCGCTGTTGCGCGAGCGAAGCCCACTCCAGGCGACGCTCGATGTCGCGCGTCACGTGCTCGTGCACGGGCGCAGACCGCATCTCGGCGTGCGCGCTCTGTTTACACGTCCGCAACCTGTGCGGCGATGGCCGTGGGTGATCGATGGTGGAGTCGCGACGGAGAAAGCGCATGCGACAATTCCGGACTCGGCTCGGCGGCAAGAGATGTACGCGGGCCTGACCGCTCCTCCATGGCAGCATCTCTTCGAGTTGATCGACTTCGGCTTGACCGGCGTTCTACTGGACGTGCGATTCCCCTTCCTCGACCGGCGGATCATCGAGTACGTTGCCGGCATCCCTCCGATTCCATGGTGTCAGAACAAGCTCCTGCTTCGCGAAGCCATGCGTTCGATGTTGCCCGACACGGTCCGATTGCGGCATAAGCAGCCGTTCGCCGGGTACATGGAGTCTCGCCTCCGTCAGCTCGCGACGACGCACGGGCGCAACGTGCATATTCCTGGGTCTCCCGATGCGCGGCTGTCCGAGTTCGTGAACCTACGGACAGTTCCCGATGCTCTGCCCATCGGCGACATCGATCAGTCGCTCGCCCTCCTCAGAGTACGTGAGCTGAATGATTGGCTCGAGGCACATCCACCGAAATGAACGCGCGACTCTTCGGGCTGCGGCTACGCGTTCCGGATTCATTCGTGCCGCTGCTACCGCCATCGGCGGAGACGGAGCATGACGTCGACATTCGGCTTCTCGATCGGCCGCCCGATGCGGCGGAGGGAGAGCGACACTACGCCACATGTGCGTGCATGGACGAGAGTGAGGGATTGCAGGTGTTACGAAGGGCCGACAACAGCTTCGAGTTCTGGTTCGGCGACGGCACATGGGCGCGCATCAATGGAGAGGCGACGCACATCGACGCATTCACGCCGGCCAGCAGCACCGACGAGGACACCCTGTCGTACCTCACCGGCCCCGTGCTCGGTTTCGCACTCAGCATGCGTGGCGTGCTCGCCTTGCACGCAGCCGCAGTAGTGCTCGACGGCTTGGCGATCGCGTTCGTCGGGCCATCGGGCGCGGGGAAGTCAACGACCGCTGCGGTGCTCTCGCTCGCGGGTGCCAGAGTGCTGACAGAAGATCTTCTCGCCCTCACCGGAGTCGAAGGCGACGGACAGGTCGCCGCGCATCCAGGATTCGCGTCCATCAGGCTCTGGCCCGATGGGGCGTCATTGCTCGGACTTTCGTCGCTCTCGCGCGTGACGGCGAACTGGAACAAGCTCGAGCTGCCAGTCGCGCCACCGGCGGAAGGCGTGCCGCTCGGCCTCGTCTACCTATTGGATGTCGATCCGTCGTGCGCCAAGTCGGTGAGCGCGCCGCTGCCCGCTGCCACCGTCCTTCTGGAGCTGGTGGCATCGACCTACGTGTCCCATCTATTACGCCGGGCCGATAGCGGCAAAACGCTCGTGCGGCTCGGCGCGCTCGCGTTGCGCGTTCCCGTGCGTCGCTTGCTGATCGCTCATCCTCCCGATGGAAGGGCGTTGCGAGCGCTGCTCGAGCGCGACCTGAACGACGCGCGCAAGTCCTGATGCCAGAGCGCTCGCACCGCGGTACATGGGTGGGCGCGTTAGGCGATCTTTTCGCGCCCGTACGCACGCGAGTGCCCGGCGCCATTGCCCTCATGGCGTGCGTGGCGCTATCCGAGGCCACGGGGCTCTTCGTCCTCCTCCCACTTCTGCAACGAACCGGTCTCGTCGCTGGGAGAGGTGCGTATCCCGCTCCGGTCGAGCGCATATTCTCGGCCCTGCCGGCGCGCCTGCTGCCGATGTTGGCGCTCTTCGTCCTCGCGGCGTTCATGCGAGCGGCGTGTCAGTTCGCCGAAGCAGGCATGGTAGCCGCCATCGAGGCGAGAATCGTCGAGACGTTTCGGGTCCGGGTATTCCGTGCGCTCGCACGTGCGCGATGGGACATCCTCGCTCGGCAGCACGGCGCCCGCGTCACCCAGGTGCTCACCGTGGAGTTGTCGCACGCCGGCGCCGCGGCAGCCATGGCGCTGCGCTCCGTGTTCGAGCTCTTCGTGGCACTCGTGTATGTCGCCGCGTCCTTTGCCATCTCGCCGGCGTTGACGGTAGCATCGATCGCAAGCGCCGTGCTGCTCCTCCTCATCGTCATGCCATTCCGCGCCGCTTCACGCGCCGATGGCGAGACGCTCAGCCGGCTCGAGCAGGGCCTGTTCGTTGGTGCGACGGAGGACATCGTCGCCCTCAAGGCCGCCAAAGCGTCCGGGCTCGCTGATGCCGCCGCACTCGACTTCGGCCGTCACGCGTCCGCATATGCCCGCGCGTGGGCGCGTGCGCAGCGCCGAGGACAACAGCTTCAGGCACTGCTCGGTGCCGGTGCTGCACTGTCACTGGCCATCATCACGTATGGTGCCATTACGTTGCGCGGAGATTCCGGTCCTGCGCTGATTGCCTTGATGCTCGTGTATGGGCGGCTCGTGCCGAAGCTCATCTCGCTGCAATCGGCGGCCGTGATGACGAATCGCTATCTGCCAGCGGTCGAGCGAATTCAGGAGCTGATCGTACAGCTCGAGTCGAGCCCCGAGGCTGATTCACTCGGCACGGAACTGCCTGTTCGCGACGGCAGTCTGCGTCTGGATCACGTCACCTATCGGTATCCCGACGCGCTGACGGATGCCGTCAACGACGTGTCGCTGACGATTCCTGCGGGCGGCGTAACCGCGCTCGTTGGTCCCTCCGGCGCCGGCAAGACGACGATTGCCGACATCATCCTCATGCTGCTCGCACCGGCGAGTGGCACGCTGAGCGTGGATGGCGCGCCGCTCACGGTGGCGCACCGATCCTCGTGGCGGAGAGCGGCGGCGTACGTCGCGCAGGACACGCTGCTCCGACATCGTACGCTGCGGGAGAACATCGCCTGGGGCCTGAATGTGAGCGACACGGATGTGCTGGAGTCACTCGGACGCGCGGGTGCAGGCAGGCTGCTCGCAAGCCTGCCGGACGGGCTCGACACCGTGCTCGGCGACCGCGGCGTACGACTCTCTGGCGGCGAGCGCCAGCGCATCGCCATCGCGCGAGCCCTGCTGCGTTGCCCGAAGCTGCTCGTACTGGATGAAGCCACGTCGGCACTCGATCTGGAGAGTGAGGCCGAGATTCGAGCGTCGATCGCCGCGCTGTCGCCTGCGGTGACGGTATTGCTCATCACGCATCGCGTGACGTCGCTGCGAAACGACGATCATGTCGTCGTGCTGGAGGACGGTCGCGTAGTCGCGGATGGGAGCTGTGAGTCGCTGCGCCGCGAGGGACTTCTGCTGCGAGACTCCCACCACGCGTCGGCGAACGCCTACCGGGACGACTTCAGCTGACCGCTTAGAAAAATCTCAGCGTCGTGTTGCCGCTTTCATCACGGACACGCATGATGGCAGCGAGACGACAGGGAGGGCTCCGATGATCCCCCTCAATCATCACCCGCCAGACGCGCTCCCGCGACCCTCCACCGTGACCCGGTATGGAGCGACGTACCACCGTCGGTTTGGCCAGTACGATCGCTGTCGTGACGCTCCTGACGGGTCAGAGAGCGTTTCGGCCGGCCGACACACAGTTCGCGAGCCCGCGGACAGAGCAGCAAACGCCGGCTGGCCTCGACATCTTCGTGCGCCCGGAGCTGCAGCGGGCGCGGCTTGGCGCAACCCTGCTCCATGAGTACTTCCAGCAGGACACGGTCCGCGCCGGCCGCCCGAAACCGCGCATCGACGCGATGATCGCCTTCTTGCCGGATCCGCTGGACTCGCACCTCGACTACGAGTTCGACGCCGAGTTGGCTGCACTCCGCCAGGCATACGAGGCATCGGGATACACGATCGACCGATTCTGGCTTCCCTGGACGCTCGATCGAGAAAAGACCGAGCTGGCGGCCCGGAACAATCGGATCGACACAATTGCGTACCGCCATCACTTCCCGGGCGTCATTCTCTTTCGCGACATCACGAACACGAAGCTTCGCGTTCTCTATGTCCTCGGCGAGGTTCCGACCAGCGGGATGAACGCGACGGCATTCGAGCGTGCGCTCGCGGATCGCAAGGCAATTCTCGCCGACCGCCGCGTTCAGAGCACGAGTCTCGCACTGCGCATCGTCGGGCCGGCGTTCACCGGCGGGGCGAGCGCGCTTGCGGATGCCGTGGTCAGGGCGAAGGGTGCCGGCCGGCTGGGCCGCGATGAGCGCGTCAACATCATCAGCGGGTCAGTGACCGGTCCTGTGAAGCAGCTGCTCGAGCAAAGCGATTCCAACGTGACGTATCACTCCACCGTGCACTCGGACGACGTGCTCGAGCGCGTTGAGCGAAACGTGCTCTGCTCGCTGCTCCAGATTCCCGTGCGACGGATCGCCATCCTGCGTGAATCGTCCACGCAATACGGTGCATTGCTCGCCGACGGAAGAAATGCCGTCCCCGCGCCAGCGGACACGGGCAAATGCAACGAATCGTTCCTCGAGATTCCCTTTCCCGCGAACATATCGAGCCTGCGCTCGGAGTACGCCCGTGCGCCCCAATCCCAGGCCCTGGAGCCGCGCGACGGGAGGCCAGCGCAGAGAATCAGCCTGAATCTTCAGGACCCATCGCGCGCGATGGAGCACCCGCCCGTGACGTCGGCGTTGACGCCCGCGATGCTCGACGTCATGCTCGAGGAAATCGCGCGAACGCTCGAAGCATATCGCATACGCGCGGTCGGTATTCTCGCGACCGACACGCGTGACAAGCTGTTCCTGGCGGAACAACTGCGGCAGCGCCGCCGCGAGCTGATGCTGTTCACCACCAGCAGCAACGTCCTGCTCCTGCGAAAGGATGTGAACGCCGCGCTCCGCGGCATGCTGGTATTCAGCACGTATCCTCTTCAGGTGGGTGTGCAACGCTGGGACAACTACGGCGTCGGCCATCGGCGTCTGCTCTTCGCCAGCAGTGAAGCCGAGGGAGTGTTCAACGCGGCGCGACTTCAGCTGGAGAACGGACCATGGCTGGCCGAGTATGGCGTGCGAGGTCAGCGCGACGCGGACTACTACTGTGAGCCGGGCTATCGGAAGTTCACCACCAACGCTCCCGACGTAATCCCTCCGGTGTGGGTGCTGGCCATTGGCCGCTCCGGATACTTCCCGATCACGGCCTGTCCAACGGGAAATGGCAACGACCTGATGCTCACGCGGCAGAGCTCACTCGAGCGCTCTCCGACGCTGGTCAACGCGTCGACGCACACCATCATCGGTGTGCTGCTGGTCACCTTCGTGGCACTCTTCGCGATGCTCGAGAATCGCCAGCGGAAATTCCTGTGGAGAAAGGTGCCGCGCATGTACGGGGACAAGGTCGTTCGCGACGTCGATTGGCGACTGCTCATTCTGCACGCCAATCTGTATGGAGCGCTTCGAGCCTTTGCCGTCGCCGTCATCATCTCCGGACTGGCCATCGGATTTGCCCACCGGCTGGGCGACGAGCTCTGGGAGTCGCCGGAAATTCAGTCCGCCACGGTGATCGCTGCCGTGACGATCGCACTGCTCGCAGGTACTCGGCTCGTGAACGGCTGGAAGGCCGGCCGCGAAGCGTGGACATCGCTGGGGGACGATCACAAGGATGCGCAACCCTACTGCGCCGACCACCGCGAGCGCCGGTCGCGCAGAGCCGACTACATCGGGCGCATCGTGATCTTCCTGGTGTGCGTCGCATATCTGGTCTGCGTCGTCATTTTCCTCTATCAGGTTCATCGGCTCGGCAACATCTCGCCGCTTCGCGCCGATCTGTTCCTCGAACGCGCCGGTGAGTTGAGCGGCGGCTATTCCCCGGCAATGGTGCTGGCGCTCACTGGAGCGATGTTCGCGCTGTGGAGTTCATGGCACATCAGCCGTATTCAGATGCTGTTGTCGTGGCCAAGCGCATTCGAGCGTGCGTCGTTCGAGTCGCGCGCGGGTATCCCTGATCACGACACCATCCCACGGGTCGCCCGCTGGTCGGCGGCCATGCGTGCCGCGCGCAGCCATCTCATGATCCTCACGCCCGACACGGCGTCGACGGCGCTCTTCATCGTGTGCCTGGTGCTCTCGATGGCGCTCGCGCGCATCATCGCACCAACGCTCGAGGTGCTGCTCTTCACGAGGTACAAGTTCCTGCTGACCTCCGACAACGGCGAGCGTCTCGTGGTCTCGATGTTCGACGTCCTCGTGCGATTCGGTGTCACCGCCTCGCTCTCCGCCACGGCGTGGAGCGTCTATCGAACGGGGCGCGTGTGGGTCGCGTTGCAACGCACGCTCGACGAGCTTGGCCGGATGCCGAGAATGACGGCGTTCGAGCGCCTTCCGAGGCGAATTGCACGGCTGACGCGCCTCAATGTGATCCGCCCGCAGGCCGAGAAGCTCGTGCGCAGCATCTCGTCCACACAGTGGACGCATCTGCGGCGGTTGTATGCCGGCATGAGCGACGCGGAGCGGGCGTCGCTGACCGCGGGCATGCCGACGGTGCGGATCGGTGACACCACGCGAGAACTGGCGCCGCAATATCTCGATCAACTCATGACCGCCGAAGCAGTCTGGCCGCGCGACGATTGGATGTCGCCAAAGCCGCCCATTCCGCCGCGCTCGATCGAGAGCGCCGCGCTGCGGTTTCTCTTCGACGTCACCGATCACGCGCAACTCGATGAACCTTCCATCAGCGATCTCGCGCACGTTGGTGAACGCACGGAGATCTATTCGGAGGAGGCGCCGCGAAGCACGAGCGGCAACATCAGGCGCACATTTGCCGGACCGATGCGCTTGTGGGTGCGCACGGCGGAAGAATTCATCGCGGTGCAGGCCGTGGATTACATCTACCGGATCATGCAGCACATCCGGTTGCTGACCCTGTACATCATCGGCGCGCTCGCAATAGTGACAGAGTTGATCTGGTCCTATCAACTTCACCCGTCGAGCGCACTGTGGCTCATCGTCATCATGCTCGTGATCAGCGCGATGGCGGTGCTGGTCACGGTCGCCGTGCAGATGAACCGGAACGAGGTCATCAGTCGCATCAACGGCACGACGCCGGGCGTGGTGACGTGGGACTGGCAGTTCGTGATGAATCTCGTGCTGATTGCCATCGTGCCGGCGATCACGTTTGTCGGATCGGAGCTGCCGTGGCTGCGTGATGGGCTCTCCACGTGGTTCAATCCCATCATTCGCGCGGCAGGCGGGCACTGAGGCAGGTCGCCCGCGAAGTCTGCGACGCGGCCCAGCACTCGCCCCTCCTGTTACGTAGGCAACGAGAGCGTTATCGTCTCTCGCCCTTCCTCCGAGCAGAAATTCCAGATGCGCCGCACTCTCTCCCTCTCGGCCCTTCTCCTTGCCGGGCTCGCGTTCGCGACCCCAGCGCAGACCCGGATGCTCCGCTCTCCCAGCGTGAGCACGAAGTCCATCGTCTTCGCCTACGCCGGCAACATCTGGATCGTCGACCGGGCCGGTGGTACCGCGCGGCGGCTCACCAGCTTTCCCGGCGAAGCCTCCAACCCGAAGCTCAGTCCCGACGGCACCACCGTCGCATTCTCGGCGCAGTATGCCGGCAATGTGGACGTGTACATCCTTCCGGTCGAAGGCGGGGAGCCGAAGCGGTTGACTTTCCACCCCGGCGCGGACGTCGTGCAGGGCTGGACGCCAGACGGCAGGGAGATCGTCTTCGCGAGCGGACGTGCGACGCAGGCGCCGACTCCCGTGCCGCGCTTCTTCAAGGTTGCGGTCACCGGAGGCCCGGAGACGCCGATGCCGATGCCGCGCGCCTATCAAGGAAAGATCTCGCCCGACGGCAAGCGCGTCGCGTATCGCATGAACAATTCCTGGGACGAAGAGCGCCGCAACTACCGCGGCGGACAGAATCGTCCCATCTGGATCGAAGACCTGACCACTCACGAAGTCGCAGTGACTCCATGGCAGGACTCGAAGGAGATGGATCCCGCGTGGATCGGCGACGTCGTCTATTTCCTCAGCGATCGCGACGGCGTCTCCAACGTCTGGTCGTTCGACACGAAGTCCAAAGCGCTGAAGCAGCAGACCACCTTCCGCGATTTCGACGTCAAGACGCTCGATGCGTCGACCGCAGCGAACGCGGTCGTCTTCGAGCAGGGTGGATACGTCCACGAGCTCGATCCCTCCACCGGGCGCGAGCATGTCGTCACCATCGCCGCCAACGGCGATTTCCCGTGGATGATGGCGCAGTGGAAGGACGTCAGCAATCGCGTCGTGGCGCTTGCGATCTCGCCGACCGGCAAGCGCGCCACCGTCGAAGCGCGCGGCGACATCTTCACCGTTCCCGCCGAGAAGGGTGATGCGCGGAATCTGACCGCGTCGAGCACGACGGCGGATCGTGATCCCGCATGGTCGCCCGACGGCAAGTGGATCTCGTGGTTCTCCGACTCCACTGGCGAGTATCAGCTCATCATCGCGTCGCAGGACGGCATGACGAAGCGCGCCATCTCGCTGCCGGAGCCGTCGCACTACTACACGCCCGAGTGGAGTCCCGACGCGAAGCACATCGTCTTCCACGACACGCATCTTCGCGTCTGGGTGCTAGATGTCGCGTCCGGCAAAGCCACGCACGTGGACACCGACGAGTACATGGTGCCCGAGCGGTCGCTGGCGCCGCGGTTCAGCCCTGATGGACGGTGGATTGCGTATGCGAAGCGGCTGCCGAGCATGTTCCGCGCGATCTTTGCGTACAACGTGGAGACCGGGCAGAAGATCCAGATGACCGATGGTCTCGCCGACGCGAAGAGTCCCGCATGGGATGCGAGCGGCAAGTATCTGTGGTTTCTCGCGTCGACCAACTTCGGGCCAACGAGCGGTTGGCTCGACATGACGTCGTACGATCATCCGGTGACGTCGGCGCTGTACCTCACCGTATTGAAGAAAGGTGAGCCGAGTCCGCTGCTGCCGGAGAGCGACGAGGAGCGGGCGGCCGACAGCACACGTGTCGCCGCAACACCGGCCGGACCGGGCGACAGCGTCCGCACCTCGCGTGCTGCTCGTCCAACTGTCAGCATCGACGTCGATGGACTCGCGCAGCGTACTCTGACCGTACCCGGCATTGCGCAGCGGCCATATCGCGACGTCATCGCCGGTCCTGCGGGCACCGTGTTCTGGCTCGAGACCGTGCCGTCCACGGGCACCACGGAGCCGCCGCCGGGACAACCCGCCGCCGGCGCGACGCTGCATCGGTATGTGCTCAAGGATCGCAAGGCCGCGCAGTTCGCGACCAATGTCGCCGATTATGTCGTCAGCGCCGACGGGCACAAGCTGTTGTATCGGACGCCCGGTCAGCAGAGCGCGCTGTTCCTCGTCGACGCCGACAAGGCCATTCCTGCGCCGCAGACCGGGCGGCTTGCTGTTCAGCTCCGTGCGAACGTCGACCCGCGCGCCGAGTTCAAGCAGATCTTCGATGAAGGGTGGCGCATTCAGCGCGACTATCTGTACGTGAAGAACATGCACGGCAGCGACTGGCCGAAGATGAAGCTCATGTACGGCGCGCTGCTGCCATATGTGAACCATCGAGCGGATCTCAACTATCTGCTCGACATGATGGGCGCCGAGATTGCGATCGGGCACTCGTATGTGCGCGGCGGCGACATACCCGAAGTGCAACCAACCACCGCCGGGCTCCTCGGCGCCGACTTCACCGTGGAGAACGGCCGCTACCGCATCGCCAGGATCTACGACGCCGAGAGCTGGAATCCCGATTTACGCGCGCCGCTCGCAGCGCCTGGCGTGGACGTGCGTATCGGCGATTACGTCCTCGCGATCAACGGTGCGGAGCTTCGTGGCGGTGACAACGTTTATCGTCTCCTCGACGGCACGGCGAACAAGCAGACCGTTCTTACCGTGTCCGCACAGCCGACATTTGGCGCCGCCGCGCGTCGGGTGACAGTTGTCCCCGTGCCGAACGAGGCCGGACTGCGCGCGAGAGCGTGGGTCGAGCGCAATCGGCGTATCGTCGATTCTCTAAGCGGTGGAAAACTGGCCTACGTACATTTGCCGAATACCGGACAGCCGGGGTTCGCCAGCTTGAATCGCTATTACTTCGCGCAGCAGGACCGGCAGGGCGCCATCGTGGACGAGCGGTACAACGGCGGCGGCTCGGCGGCCGATTACATCATCGATCTCCTTCAGCGCGACTTCGACGGCTACTTCAACAATCCGGTCGGCGAGCGTCGCCCCTTTACCTCTCCTGCGGCGGGACTCTGGGGACCGAAGGTGATGATCATCAACGAGATGGCGGGATCGGGCGGCGATCTGATGCCGTACATGTTCAAGTACCGTCACATCGGTCCGCTGGTGGGCAAGCGGACATGGGGTGGCCTCGTGGGGACGTGGGATACGCCGCCGTTCGTGGATGGCGGGTCGATGATTGCGCCGAGGGGCGGGTTCTTCAATCGGGCGGGGAAGTGGGACGTCGAGAATGTGGGGGCGTCGCCGGACGTCGACGTGGAGAATTGGCCCAGGGACGTGATTGCGGGGCATGATCCGCAGTTGGAACGCGCGGTTCAGGAGGCGATGCGCATGCTCAGGGAGAAGCCGGTGGAGCGGTTGACGAAGGAGCCGCCGAGTCCGGAGTGGGGCAGGCGGAAGCCGTAGTCATCGGCCGCCACGCTACGCTCAGTGACCCTCAGGGACAGACGAAATGCGAAGGGGCCGGCGTTAGGCCGGCCCCTTCACGATCGTTTCATCGTCGCGCGGACTTAGAACGTCACGCTCGACGTCGGCGAGCAGGTCGTGGTGCCTGTGTTGCAGACCTGGTAGGTGAACGTGCCGACGACCTTCCCGAGCACGTCCGTATACGTGCCCGTATTTGCCGGCGCGGCGATCTTCGTCCCATTGCGCAGGACGTCCACCGTGCTGCCGGTGGCGCCGCTCCACGTGAGATCCACTCGCGCGCTGCCACGCACCTTGTAACCACGCGTCGTGAGCGTGATGCCGCCGGCTGGCGCGGTCACGGTCACGGTCCGTGTGGTCGTCGATGACGCGCCGAGATTGTCCGTTGCGGTGAGGCTCACCGTGTACGTTCCGGCGGCGGAGTACGTGTGCGACGGATTGCGCACGGTCGACGACGATGCGTCGCCAAAGGCCCAACTCCACGCGGTGACTGTGCCGTCCGGATCCGTGCTCGCGTCCGTGAACGTGCACGAGAGATTGGTGCAGCTGCTCGTGAAGCTCGCCGTCGGCGGCACGTTCGTCGGCCCGCCGGCCGGCACGGTGTAGCGCGTCAGCACCGGATAGTGATCGGTCGTCGTCGTACCGTAACTCGGCACGTACTGATCGGCGCGGAAGATCTGCGCCGAGCCGGCGATATAGTCCACGAGCAGCTCGTTGGTGACGAGCTGGTGGTCGATCACCGAGCCCGCGTAGTTCACTTCGGATGTGAGCCCGGCGTCCGAGAGCGCCTTGGTCGGATAGCGGTAGCGCGCCGTGTCTGCCACGAAGTTCGCGTACGGCGTCGGGCTGCCAGCGAGGATCGAGGTGTCGACGTCATCGTTCCAGTCGCCAAGGACGATCACCTTCTGTGTCGGATAGGTGGCGTCGAGGTACGTCTTGAGGGCCGCACCCGCGTTCTGGCGCCGCTGCCAGCTGTCACCGTCGGCACCGGCCTTCATGTGCAGCACGATGACGACGAGGTCCTCGGCTGCGCCGTTGAGGTTCGCCGTGAGCTTCACTTCCATCGGCGGCCGTCCGGCGAAGTCGTAGTCGTATGCCGTGAGGATGATCTGTGCGCTCTTCACCGTCACGATGGACGTCTTGTATACGAGGGCGACTTTCTGCTCCATGTTGCTGAAGTCGCTGTAGTACTGTGGTCCGTTGACGACGCTCGGGTCGTTGGCGAGCAGGCCCGCATAGCCCGGGAGCCGAGCGATGAGCGTGTCGAAGGCCGCCTTGGTGACCACTTCCTCGAGTCCCCAGATGTCCTCATCCGCTCCGGCGATCACGTCGCGCACGTTGGATTGCTGGAGTGCCTCGTTCGTGGGGCCGAACGATGGATCGCCGAACCACTCGATGTTCCATGTGCCGACATCGAGCGTCGAGGCGGTGCCCTGTGCGGGGACGCTGACCGTGTAGCGTGGCGCGGAGGGCGTGAGCGGTGGCGCTGCGACGTCGGCGACCGTGAATGCGGGCTCACAGGCGGTTGCGAGCAGCAGTGCGGTCAGTGTAGCGAGGCTGCGGACCAACGACATGCGGCGAGTGGGAGTCGTCATGTTGCTCCGGTGGGACGGAAGGTGATTGGCGATCAGCGAGCGGGGAAAGGTACGCCTGCTCGGGTGATCGTCGAGAGACGGCGTGCGTCGAGTGCGTAACGCGGCGGTAAAGCGACGATGTCGTTTACGGACGGGCTCGCCTGCGGCGTTTGTCGCCGCCATGCGGGATTCGGGTGATGCGATTCGCTGCGGCGTGATGAGTCATGTACTCGCCATGACTTCTCCGCGGCTACCGCTCATCCCGCTTTCACACCTCACCGGAAGCGATCCGGCGCGCACGTATCGGCTGATGGAGGTTGTGCGAATGCGTCTCCGCGAGCGGCGCTACAGCGTGCGTACAGAGCAAGCGTACGTCTTCTGGATACGGCGGTTCGTTCAGCACCATGGGCGGCGCCATCCCAAGGAGCTGGGTGAGCCTGCGGTGCGAGATTATCTGTCGCACCTGGCAACCGTGGACCGTGTCGCCGCGTCCACCCAGAATCAGGCGCTTGCGGCCCTCACATTCCTGTATGACGCCGTATTGAAGCGGCCGCTCGAACGCATCGATGGGATCGCGCCGGCGCGCCGGTCGCGTCACGTGCCCGTGGTGCTGTCACAGCGCGAGGTTCGTGTGCTGCTCGGGCGGCTGCGCGATCCCCTCCGTCTGTGCGCGATGCTGATGTACGGCAGTGGCCTACGCGTGTCCGAGTGTGTGTCGCTTCGCGTGAAGGATGTGGATCTGGACCGTGGCGAAATCGTGGTTCGATCGGGGAAGGGCGGGAAGGACCGCCGGACGCCGCTGGCCGAGCGCTGTGTGGTGCCGCTGCGGCGGTGGCTTTCGGGCCGCGAGTCGCTGTACCGGGCCGATCAACGTGCATCGGTCCGTGTAACGGGCCTTGGCGAGGCGCTGGAGCGAAAGTATCCGAGTGCGGCGAGCGAGTGGGGCTGGAGCTACGTGTTTCCGGCGGCGCGCACCTTCCGGGATCGTGATGGCATGCGGCGGCGGCATCACCTGCACGAGACGGTGCTCCAGCGGGCGATCAAGGACGCGGCGATCTCGGCGGGCTTGAGCAAGCGTGTAAGCAGTCACTCCCTGCGGCATTCATTTGCGACGCATCTGCTCGAGGCGGGGGCTGACATCAGAACGGTGCAGGAGCTGCTCGGTCATACGGATGTTCGGACGACCATGATCTATACGCATGTGCTCAACCGGGGCGGGCTGGGCGTACAGAGCCCGGTGGATCGGTTGTAGCGTTGCTCGCGGGGGGGAGGTTGGCATGCTGGCGAGAGGTGCGCGAGGTGGGCGCCTGCGGAGTGGGGCAACGGGTGTGTTGGCCGTGAGCGTTGAAGGCGTCCAAGAGTGACCCCGGACGCGAATACTGGCGCTCGCAGCTTATACAGCCTCGCGTGGCCGCATAATCATCCCGGCGGTCAGGAGAGGTTGCGTAACACACGACCTGCCAAGCGGATATCTGGACGTGGGAACGAGGACGTGCAGATTATGCAGTGTGCGGTGGTCAGAAAGGCGGTCATACACTGCATAACATGGCAACACAATTGGCGTTATGTAGCAATACACACCTGGAGCTGATATGGCCAAGCGGGACTACGTCGCGGAGATAGCCTCGCGTAGAGGTCGCATACGTCGCCGT
>NGFI01000010.1 GCA_002215645.1 Gemmatimonadetes bacterium 2013_60CM_65_52
TGGATCTTCGTCGCGGAAAAGTATGCGTCGATGACGAGCCCCGTCTTTCGCTTGATCAGGCGGTCCAGCTTCCGCGCTCGCAGGCGGTCGCAGATGCCCGCTGTGCGGCGATCCTGCCAGACGATCGCGTTGTAGACTGGCGCACCCGTCGCACGATCCCACACGATCGTCGTCTCGCGCTGATTGGTGATGCCGATGGCGTCGACATCGGTCGCCGAGAGTCCAGCTCGCGTGAGCGCCTCGGCCGCCACGCCCGCCTGCGATGACCAGATTTCGCGCGGATCGTGCTCCACCCATCCCGGCTTTGGGAAGATCTGCGGGAACTCCTTCTGTGCCACCGCTGCGATCGCGCCGGATCGATCAAAGACGATCGCACGTGAGCTCGTCGTCCCCTGATCGAAGGCAAGGATGTGCGTCACGCGCGCCACAGGAACTGGTGCGTGAGCGCGCCGAGGAGGCCGCCGACGATCGGACCCATGATCGGAATCCACGCGTATCCCCAATCCGATCCTCCCTTGCCCACGATCGGCAGCACAGCGTGCGCAATGCGCGGTCCCAGGTCGCGCGCGGGATTGATCGCATAGCCCGTGGGTCCGCCAAGCGAGAGTCCGATCGACCAGATGATCACACCCACGAGCACGGGGCCGAATCCCTTCGCGAGGTCAGAGCCAGGGACAAAATTCCCCGGAGCGAACACGGTGAGCAACGCGAGTACCAGTGCAAATCCGCCGATGACCTCGGACACGAAGTTGGCCCAGGGCTGCCGAATGGCGGGCGAGGTGGAGAAGACCGCGAGCTTGCTCTCCGGATCCGGCGTCGCGCTCCAGTGCGGGAGATATGCGAGCCACACGATCACAGCGCCGATGAAGCCGCCGGCCACCTGTGCGGCGATGTACATCGGCACCTTGGCCCACGCGAATGTGCCGATGCAGGCGAGGGCGATGGTGACGGCGGGATTGAGATGTGCGCCGCTCAGACTGTTCACCGAATAGACGGCGATCGTGACCGCGAATGCCCAGCCCGCGGTGATCACGATCCAGCCGGAGTTGTTGCCCTTGGTGCGGAGGAGCACGACGTTGGCGACGACGCCGTTGCCGAGCACGATGAGAATTGCAGTGCCGACGAGCTCGGCGACAAATGGAGACATGAGTGAGCGCGGGGAGATCGTGAACGTGTGGACTGCGACGGCGGCAGGACTATACGGTCTGCCTCGCCCGAGCAGAAGGACGTCGCGTCCCACGACCCATCTCCGATCTCTCAACGGCGCTCAGGGCACCTCCGCGCCGACCTCCCGATCTGGATCACATCGGGCCCAGCCGCGCGTTGATCCAGCTTTCGATGTCCGCCATCACCACTTCCTTCCCGACATCGTTGAGCAGATCGTGATAATACCCCTCGTAGAGCTTGAGTGTCTTGTCGGCCGAACCGGCGGTATCGAAGAAAAGTTGGCTGCCACCTGGTTTCGTCGCCTTGTCCGCGGTGCCGTGGAGAATGAGCAACGGCAGTGTGACACGCGGAAATTCCCTCTCGAGACGGTCGTCCGCGCGCGCCATCTCAGCGACGGTTTGCGTGGGTTGCGTTTCGTTCGCGATGAGCGGATCCTCGTTCATCGCACGAACCACAGCGGCGTCGCGTGAGAAGTCTTCATTCTTGAGGTGCAGCACGTGAGCGTGTGGCGCGACGTGGGCCAGCCCCTTGAGGACGGAAATGGCGAAGTCGGGTGCGGGCACCTTGAACGCGAAGCTCTCGCAGATCAGGCCCGCGAGCTCGTTCTGATGGTCGAGCGCGTACAGGCACGACACGACTCCGCCTGCGCTGTGACCCAACAGATACACAGGCAGACCCGGCTCGCGTGATTTCGCGAGCTTCACGAGATTCGCGGCATCATCAACGTAGTCCGCGAACGACTCGACGTAGAACCGCTCGCCGTCCGATTTTCCGCGGCCTCGCAGGTCCACCGCATACACGACGAGACCCTCGGCCGCGAGCTGCTCGCCCACCGCGCCGTAGTACTTGCTGTGACTATTGAAGCCGGGGATGATGGCGACGACGCCCCGAGCCCTGGCGGTCGGATGCCACGATCTCACGAAGAGCTTGGTGCTGCCCTTCCCCTCGATTCGTTCCTCACGCACGGTATCCAGCTGTCCCTGTGTCATCTCGATCTCCCTGTGTGGGTTCCCGCGTCAGTGATCGTGGAGGAAGTCTGCGGCATCATGGTCCGCGCCCTTTGGGCCCGGCGCTCGTGCGCGTCTGACCAACGTCGGCACCGATGTACTCCGTTCCCGATGGACCGAATCCCGTGATCTGCACGAGCACGGGCTCATCGCGGGTTTCCGCGAAGTGTGCGCGGCGAGGCGGTTCCGTGTAGAAGCTGCCCGCCGGCAGCGCCTTCAGAACGCCCTCGTTGAAGCTGTCGCCGTACCCGAAATACCACGTGCCGGAGACGACTGTCGCTACGCGATCGTCGGGGTGTTCGTGCGCGGCGATTCGCGTATGTGCTGGAACGCGCAGCATGATCGTGTATATCCCCGACCGGTTCGGGTCGCCCTTCAAAACGATGGTTTCGATCCCGCTGACTCCCGACGTCCCCGTTCCGCCCGCCCTGGCGCCGGCGAACTGGTACTCCCGGATCGCCAACCGACGATCGCCGGCGGAGCGTTGCGCGTCGCCGAGAAAGTCGCTGATCAACGGCACGACGAATGAAGGGTTCTCCTCCATCAGCCAGTGGCCGGCATCTGGCGCGATGACCTCGCGTACGTCGGTCGCCACGTTGCGGGCGTTCGCCGCCATCAGCGCGCCAAACGACTTCTCGCCACCGATGGCCAGGACGGGCATTCTCAGCTTCGTATGCTGAAACAGCTTGTTGTCCTCGCCGTCGCGATCGAACGCCGCGAACTGCTGGAAGCCGGAATGCATCGCCCCCGGCCGCGCGTAGATCGCGGCGTAGTGCGTGCGCGTCGCTTCGTCGATCCTCGACGGATTTGCCGCAAACTCGTTCCAGAAGCGATCGAGGTAGATGCGCTCGCGTCCCTGGACCAGTCGCTCGGCGTCCGGTCCTCCGAAATAGAAGTGCCAGGTGCCTTTGCTGTGCGCAACCGCGTCCCAAGGCTCGATGCCCGGGAGTGGGGCATCCATCAACACCAGACGTTCAACCTTGTCGGGGTACTGCGCGGCGTAGGCGTACGCAACCATGTCACCGATGTCGTGTCCCACAACTGCCGCGCGGTCGTAGCCGAGCGCCCTCACGACAGCCCTGATGTCCGCGGCTTCCGTCTTCTTCTCGTACCCGCTCGCCGGATGCGACGACAAGCCCATGCCGCGCAGGTCGGGAACGATCACGGTGTGCGACTTGGACAGCTCCCCGGCGAGCGGAGCCCACATGTCGCCCGTGTCGCCGAAACCGTGAATGAGAATGACGGCAGGACCCGACCCGCCGGAGCGCACGAAGATGTCTACTCCCTCCGCGACGGTGATAGTCTGCGTCTTGAAAGTCGATGGAAAGGCCGCCTGCGCGCCGGCCACATGCGCAGAGAGCAACCAGCCCGTCAGTGCCGCCGCGATGGTGCGTACCTGTGCGTTCGTCGTCATGGAGCCTCTCCGGATGTGGTGCCTCGGAACTACCGCCCGCAAGTCAGTTTACCGCGGCAACGGCGGCCGGAAATCGTCCATCGGACGACTCTTTCGCTACGCCATCGGAGGGTTCGTCGGCTACGCCAATCGGTGTACATTCTCTGCAACTGTCACTCGGGGTCCTGTGTGCGATGGAGTTGCCGCGCGTCGATCGTGGTCGTGGCTGTTTGGTTCATCGCGCCAATCTGCGCTGCGCAGATCGCTCGACGCCTCACGCGCCCTCCCGAGTTCACTGTCGACCAGTGGACCACGGCGGACGGGTTGCCACAGAACTCCGTCAACGCAATCGCGCAGACACCCGACGGCTACGTCTGGGTGGGCACGTTCGGCGGGCTCGCTCGATTCGACGGACTCAGGTTCAGAGTCGCTGAGCGCGTAGACGATGCCGGACACCACGCCGATCGCGTGCTCTCCCTCGCCGTAGCGCCGGACAGTTCACTCTGGATCGGCACCGAGAACGGCCTGCTCCAATACCGCGCCGGACACTTCAAGCGATTCACACAGGCGAACGGCCTACCCGACCATGAAATCCGAGCGCTTCATTTCGACCGCGCGGGAACGCTCTGGGTCGGCACTGAGCACGGCGGCGCTGCGCGCTACCAGAAGGGGATATTCGTCGCGGTCAGTGAAGCCGACGGCGCTGTGTTCCGCGAGGTTGTCTCCATCGTTGAAGATCGCACCGGCGTCCTGTGGCTGAACTCGCAGGGCAATTTCCTGACGGTGGAGCAAGGACAACCCACAGTCGCTCGTGCGCTGCAGTTCGGCGGACACGGGTTCGAGCACATGCTGCTCGAGGACCGAGACGGATCTCTCTGGTTCCGGCTCGCCGATGGCGTGGCGAGAATGCGCCAGGGCCACATGGACGAATTTCGTTGGGGCTTCGGTCCAATACAGATGACCCAACAACAACGCCCAGGCCGATACTGGCTCGGCACGTTTGGAGAGGGCGTTCTGGAATTCGTCGCCGAAGGTGCGGGACACACCGTCTCGTATCCACTGAATGGTGGCGCATCGGACTACAGCGCACGCACGCTGCTCGACGGGCGCGACGGAATTCTCTGGGTCGGAACCGCAACGAGTGGTTTGCTCCGCTTCAGGCAGAACCTGTTCACGACATATCGCACACGAAACGGCCTCTCGAACGACGTCATCACCCCCGTAATGGAGACGCGCGACGGCGAGATCTGGGCCGGAACGAACTGCGGCGGCGTGAATGTGATCGACGCGACGCGTGAAACGGTCCGCAGCTATTTGCGTGGTCGGCCTGGCCCGGGAAGCGATCCCTGCGTGTTCGCGCTGGCGCAGGACAGCGCAGGAGTGGTGTGGGCTGGAACGTACGGTGGAGGCCTGACACGAATCGAGAACGGGAAGGCGCAGCGCGTCGGTGGGTTGGGCGTGCTTCGAGACAGCACGATCCTCGCGCTCTATACCGATCGGCGCGGAACGCTATGGGTAGGCACCGGCGTCGGGGGGCTCGCGGAAGTGAAGGACGGTCGAGTGCGGAGAGTCTACACCACCCGCGACGGACTCGTGAACAACAGTGTGCGCACCATCACGCAGACTCGGGACGGCACGCTCTGGATCGGGACGCTCGGAGGTGTAAGCCGACTTGGTGTCGATGGTCGCATAGCCAACTACACCACTGCAGACGGCTTGTCGAGTGAATACGTCCGTTCGATCTACGAGGATGCTGACGAAACGCTCTGGATTGGCACGTACGGCGGTGGGCTGAATCGCCTGCGCGGCGGGAAGTTCGTGCCAATCACCCGAACGGACGGGCTGCCCGACAACGCGGTCTCGTCCATCCTCGACGATGGCAGAGGCAACCTGTGGATGACTGGCAATCGCGGCATCTTCCGTGTGGCCAAGGAACAGCTCAACCGGTTCGCCAACGGCGAATTGCATCGCGTGCACGCCGTGCTGTACGGCAAGGGTGATGGGCTCGTGAATGCCGAGACGAACGGCGGGTTTCAGCCCGCGGCGTGGAAGGATCATGAGGGTCGGTTGTGGTTTCCAACCATCGACGGGCTCGCGACCGTGGACCCCGCCGCGGCGACGGCGGTCCCTGACCCGCCGTCCGTCAGCGTCGAAGAGATCGTCGTGGACGGCGAGGCCCACGCACCGGAGCGATCACTTCCGATCGGGCCCGGACGACCGAACGTCGAATTCCGCTACACCGCTATCAACCTTTCGGCGCCGGAAAACGTGACCTTCCGATATCGGCTTGAGGGGTTCGACGACCACTGGGTCGAACCTGGAACACGGCGCGTCGCGTACTACTCTCGGCTCCCGGCGGGCCGGTATCGATTCGTCGTGACCGCAGCCAACCGGGATGGCGCGTGGAATCCGGTCGGCGGCGCGATGGAGATTGTCGTCCTGGCGCCGCTATTTCTACGGCCATGGTTCGTCGCCGCGATACTTCTCGCGGTCGCGCTGAGTTTGTGGATCGCGCACCAGGTGGTTCTCAGAACGCGCAGCGAGGCCATTCGGGATGAGCGATCCCGTCTCGCGCGTGAGATCCACGATTCGCTGCTGCAGGGGTTCGGCGGGATCGCGTTGCAGCTGCACGCGGCGTCGGCGCGCCTTGCTCTTCCCGCCGCACGGCAGCGCATGCTGGACCGTGTCCTCGACATGATCGATCAAACGCTGAAGCAGGCGCGCGAAGCGGTGTGGGACATGCGACCACCCGACACCGCGGTCGCGGACTTCGGAACTGAATGTGAGGCCGCCGCGGCACGCGTACTCGCGGGGAGCCCGACAGAGGTTCATGTGGTCACACTCGGCCGGCGACGCCGAGTCTCGGCCGCGTCGCGAACCGAGTGCCTCCGGATCGTCGAGGAAGCGCTGACCAACATCAGGAAGCACGCCGACGCCAGATCGGCGTCAGTGAATCTGCATTACGGATGGCGCCATCTCCGCGCGACCATCTCTGATGACGGCAAAGGTTTCGACGTCGGCCGAGAGGGAAAACGGCCGGGCCACTGGGGTTTGCTTGGAATGCGGGAACGCGCCAGTCGCATCGGAGCGCGGCTCACGCTGAACAGCACACCGGGGGCCGGCACCGTGGTCTGCGTCCACGTGCGCTACCCTCTGTGGTGGCTCACCCTGCCGGGATGGACGCGTCGGCAAGACTAGCCGAACGACGTATTGCCTCCTCTCACCGGCGGGGTAACCCTTCAGCATGGCGTCCAGCGGAAGAGGTACCAATCTCGTGCGCGGCCACGAGACAGGCGCCTCTATCACGGTCATGACCGTCGACGATCATCCGCTTTACCGCGACGGGCTCGCAGCGCTGTTGGCTGTGCACCCGGATCTCGAGCTTGTTGCGGAAGCGGGTGACGGCGCGCAGGCGGTGGAGCTATTCCGCGTCCATCGTCCCGACATCACGCTCATGGATCTCAGCATGCCCACGATGAGCGGAGTCGTCGCCATCGAACGGATCACTGCCGAGTTTCCCAACGCCAGGATCATCGCCCTGACGACGTACGAAGGCGACGCGGACATTCACCGCGCTCTCAAGGCCGGCGCACGTGGATATCTGCTCAAGGATGTGGTTCGTCACGAGGTGGCGCACGCCATTCGCTCGGTGCACAACGGCGAACGCGTTCTGCCCGCCGCCGTGGCGCAGCGCCTCGCGGAGTTCACACCACGAGTCGAGCTCACCGAGCGCGAGCACGAAGTTCTGACGCTCATGGCGAAGGGCATGAGCAATCGCGCAATCGCCGAGGCGATCGGGCGGACCGAGGCCACGGTAAAGGTCCACGTGCTTCACATTCTCGAGAAGCTCGACGTCGAGGACCGCACCAAAGCCGTCACGGTCGCGCTGAAGCGCGGCATGATTCACCTCACCTGAACGGCCCTTCGGCGACCTGAAGAACGAGGAGGAGGACGATGACCGCAGGAGCACGTAGTGGCACGGCGGTGGTGACGCTTCCCACCAATACGCAGATCCTGATCACGCGCGCCTTCGACGCGCCCAAGCATCTCGTCTACCGCGCCTGGACGACGCCCGAGCTCATCAAGCGCTGGTGGTCGGCCAAGCGTGGCACGGTGACGACGGCCGACGTCGACCTGCGCGTGGGCGGCAAGTGGCGTTGGGTGATGAAAACCGACCGCGGCTTCGACGTCGCCTTCCATGGTGAGTATCGCGAGCTGGTCCCCAACGAGCGCATCGTGCATACCGAAATATTCGAGGACGCACCGGAGGCGGGTGCGGTTGTCACCCTCTCGTTCACCGAGACGAACGGGATCACCACGGTCACCCTCCTCGTGGAGCACGCCAACGAGGCTGACCGTGACATGCACATTCGGTCCGGCATGGAGGCCGGCATGCAGGACGCGATGGACCTGCTCGAGGAGGTGGCGATCTCGCTAATGTGATTCGCGCCCGCGACATTTGTCCCGTGCCGCGCAGGTCACTTTACCCCGGGGACGTGTCGCAAATGACCGAGCTCACCCGCCGCGACTTCATTGGCGCCGCCGCCTCGTTGGCCGCGGCAACCGCTCTACCGACCAAAGTCGCCGCGGAGTCCACGAAGACAGCAGCGGCGCCGCTCGAGGAGTGGTCCATTGCCGAGGTGTCGTCGGCAATGCAGCGCGGTGAGACCACAGCGCACGCCTTGACTCAGCAGTACCTCGAGCGCATCGCGGCGATGGACCGGCGAGGCCCGAACCTGCGCTACGTGCTCGAGACAAATCCCGACGCGCTCGCAATTGCGGATGCACTCGACATCGAGCGCAAGAGCGGACGGTTGCGCGGCCCGCTGCACGGCATTCCCGTCCTCATCAAGGACAACATCGACTCGGCGGATCGCATGACGACGACCGCCGGGTCGCTGGCGCTCGAGGGGAACGTTGCCTCACGCGACGCACACGTGGTGGAACAACTTCGCGCCGCCGGTGCAATCATCCTGGGCAAGACCAATCTCAGCGAATGGGCCAACTTTCGGTCCACGCATTCATCCAGCGGGTGGTCGGCGCGTGGTGGCCAAGCGAAGAATCCATACGCACTCGATCGCACGCCATCGGGCTCGAGCTCCGGTTCCGCGGGCGCTGCTGCTTCGAACTATTGTGTGGTCGCCGTCGGCACGGAGACCGATGGCTCCATTACCTCTCCCGCCGCCGCCTGCTCGCTCGTTGGCATCAAGCCGACCGTGGGATTGGTCAGTCGAAGTGGCATCATTCCGATTGCACACACGCAGGACACCGCCGGGCCCATGACGCGCTCCGTCGCCGACGCGGCCATTCTGCTCGGTGTCCTGGCCGGGCGCGATCCGCGCGACGAAGCGACGGCCAGAATCTCGCGGCCGATACCGGACTACACGCGCGATCTCGACGCGAACGGACTGAAGGGCGCGCGTATTGGCGTAGCGCGTAAGAAGTACACCGGCTACAGCCCCGCCACGGATGCCGCGCTCGAGACGGCGCTGCGCGTGATGAAGGACCTCGGCGCGGTCATCGTCGACCCGGCCGACATTGCGACGGCGGCGAAACTGGATGATCCCGAGCTCGAGGTGTTGCTCTACGAGTTCAAGGCGGACCTTCAGAAGTATCTGGCGACGATGCCGGCCGGCGCTCGCGCACGTACGCTCGACGACCTGATCGCCTTCAATCGTTCCCACACTCGCGAGGAGACGGCGTACTTCGGGCAGGAGATCTTCGAGATGGCCGCGAAAAAGGGACCGTTGACGGACGCTGCATACAAGAAGGCACTGCGCACTTGCGGCACTCTTGCGCGCGAGAAGGGACTCGATGCCACGTTCGCCAAGCACTCGCTCGATGCCCTTGTTGCACCGACGCAGGGGCCGCCGGCGCTGATCGATCTCGTGAACGGAGATCCATCCGGCGGAAACAGCACGACACCGTGTGCGGTGGCCGGCTATCCCGCGATCACCGTTCCGATGGGCTATGCCTCGGGGCTCCCGCTGGGACTCACGTTCATGGGGCGCGCGTGGTCAGAGGCGACGCTCATCAAGTTTGCTTTTGCCTTCGAGCACGCGACACGCGTTCGTGTGGCGCCCCGCTATCTGCCGACGGCCGAGCTTCCGGTCGTGTAGCTCCTCCGTCAGGCGCCTTTACAATTCAGGTGGCGAGTTGTCGTAGCATCGAGGCTAGCCGTCGTCGAGGGGAGCCGGGAGCCTACTCGAGAAGGTCGGACTCATACTTCTTGTAGACGGCACCCTGAGATTCGCGATTCTCGGGACGCTGAAGCTCCTCGATGAGCGCCACGAGGCGCGGCGTGAGAAACACGAGGTACCGGGCGTCGATCGCTTCATACGTGTGCGCAACTCCGGCCGGCACGAATACCGTTCCCCCTGCGCCGACGTCTACGGAGCGATCGGCAAATCGAAAACGAAGCGCCCCCTCAAGGACGTGCCACGCCTCGTCGTCGGTGTGGTGCACGTGAAGCTTCGCCGGCCCGCTGCTGCTCGCCAGAACGCGAACGTGCCACGGTCCGATTCACGCTTCGATTGGAAGGACCTCGAGGCCCGCGGCTCGAGAGTTGGCGCGCACCCGCTCGTCGAGCGAGATGACGGAAAGCGTACCCAGTACCTCGCGGAAGCGATCGATGGTCGCAAGGTGCAACGCATCGAGCGAACGCACCGGCTCAGTGGGGAACCCTTTCCTCGCGCGAGCGAGAATCTCCTCAGACAGGTCGTGCACGTCCCACGAAGACTCCGCCTCGGCCAGAAGATGGCGAGCCACAATCTCCTCCGTCGCAGTGATGCGCTTGAGCGCGCGCGCACGGACGAGTGCACGTGCGCACTCGACGGCCGTGAGCGCCGACGTGACGACGCGTTCCGACCGCTGGAGTTCGAGGACGACCGCCTGTTGTGAGGCTTCGCCGATGAGCCATGCGAGAGCGGCGCTCGATTCCAGATACACGATCACGTGTCGCGGCGCTCCTCGTCCAGCAACTCGCGCGCGAGCCCATCGGGCGATTTCAGCGGCGACACCTGATACGCCGGCGCGGGACGCTCGCCCAATCGCATACGTCCCTCGGCAGCCATCGCCGCAAGTGCTCGCTCCTCGGGCGACGCAACCCATTGCGAGACGTCCGGACGCCGGAGCTCCGCAACCACGCGGCCCCGGTCCGTCACGAGATAGACGTCGCCATTCTGGACGTCCCGGAGCACGCGGCTGAGCTGCGCCTTCAGTTCACGAATGCCGATGGTTCGCATACCCGGCAATGTAGTCTCACAAGACTACACAAGCAAGCAGCCGCCAGGCAGAGTGCTGCATGCAACGCATTGACGCGCGCCCGTTTCGGATGTCTCGCCCCGCCATCTCAAAGCATCGGCAGTCCCGCGCCATCCGGCCCCACCCAGTCGTATGAGTGCTCGCGCCGGCCGAGCCGCCAGCGCGTCGGATAAACGGCGTGCTGCCAGTCCACAGGCTCGGCGAGCGGCTGCGGCACCGCCGCCAGTGCAAGCGCGGCTCTCAGATCGCGACGCTGTTCGTCTCCGAGCGCATCAGGCGCGATGGAGACGAACAGCGTCGTGCCGCTTCGGCCCAGCAGATCGAGCCACTGCCGGTTCAGCGACCAGGGGATCGCGTTCGTCACACCCACGCAATCGGCATCGGCAACGTAGAAGGCGCCGTGCTGCGCTCCGCGAAATGCCAGCGTGTTCACACCCATCTTTCTCGTGCGGGACCACTCCGTACCGCTCGTATCGTCGCCCACGCGGCAGAGCTCGAAGTGCCCGGCCGACAGGTGGCTCACCGTATTGCAGCCGATGACGACGCCGTCGCCGGCGGCCGTGCGAATGGCGCGATACAACTCGTCGATGACTTCGGCGGTCGTGCGCGTCGCGCCCGAGGCGAACGTCCACCCGTCGCGCGTCATCGCCGCACCCATCTGCATGCCCCATCGGCCGAAGACGTCGTACGTCGTGTAATCGTGCTTGATCAGGTCGAATCCCCACTGCCGCAGGCGCGCGACGTCTTCTGCAACCTTGTGTAGAACGTCCGGCACGGACGGATCCAGGAACGTGCGATCACGCGGCAAGCGCCATCCATCGGGCGAGTTCACCATCGCCTGAAGCGGCCGTATCCAGATTCCGGCTCGTGCGCCAATACTGCGGATCTCCGCGGCCAATCCAGGCATGTCCCGAAATTTCTCGTTGCCGTGGTCCCACGTGCCGACCCCAGTCTTGGTGGCGCTCCTCTCGGGTTGCCATCCGTCATCGATGACGGCGAATGGTCGGTTGCCACCGGCGGGCGACAGCTCGACGATGTGTCGTGCGTCCACCCGAACCGTGTCGGCGCTGTTACGGCCGTAGACCCAGTACCAGTCGTTGCTTCCGTAAACCGGCTGAGAGGGAAGCCGTGGACTCGGGCACATCTGTCGGCAGAAGTCATGGACGGCGGCAAAGGCAGATTCTCCTCCCCGGCCCGCGCGTGAGACGACGTCGCAGACGTCGAGCGTGCGCTCGCCGAGCTGCACGCCGAGGCCGCCGCTGCGGACGTCGGCCCAGAGACTCACTCCCTGCGGATCGATCTGCCAGAAACAGAACGCCCGCGCGCCAGTGCGAACACCATAGGCATGAGTGAGCTCGCCGTCGCTCGTCGCGGCGTACCATGGCATCACGCGGTCCGGCACCCACCCGCGCCACTCGAGGTCTCCGTACCCCCTCTCCCATGCGTCGCCGAGTATGAGGCGAACGTCGGTCAAGTCGCCGCGCCAGCGCAGATGGATGCGTTTCGCGGCCGTGCCAGGTGACATGAGTGAGACGCGAATGGCGTCGCCGTGCTCGATGGTGGTGACCGCGATGCCGTCACTCGTCCATCGCCCTTCGTTCTCACGCACGAGGCGCACGTCACGCGTGGCGGATTGAACGGTGACGCGATCGGGTGCACGGTGGATGTCGAGATACCTGCGCGGCGCAGCGGCGGTCGTGGCCTCGCGGGCGACGGGCGCCGAGGGTAGCGAGAGTCCAGCTGCGGCCAGTGCGGTACGCCCGATGAATTCGCGTCTGGAGGTCATGCCGGAAACCTATGTCGCCGGAGCGATCGGGAGATCCACCACGAAGGTCGATCCCGTACCGCGCTCGCTCTTCGCATGGATCTCGCCGCCAGCCTGTCGGACGAGGAGCAACGTGGTATAGAGCCCGAGACCCGTGCCCCTCTCTCCCTTCGTGGAGAAGAACGGCACAAACAAGGATGAAAGCGTCTCCTCGTCCATGCCGATGCCAGTGTCGGTCACGCACAGCCGAACCCACTGTGATGCGGACGACGACGTCGCCACCGGGAGCTCGTCGTCCGGCGCGGTGCCGGATGAATGTTTCGCCCCGGATGCGGACACCACTTCAGTCGTGACCGAGATCGATCCATGCTCCGTGACGGCGTCACGAGCGTTCGACACGAGGTTGAGGACCAACTGCTCGATGGTGATGGGATCGGCCACGACACACGAAGTCCCCGCACCGAGGTCGATGCGAAGATCGACGATGCCGCGAACGAGCACGTGCAGCATCGGCTCCAGCTCGCGTATCGTGTCGTCAACGCGAATCGCCACGGGCTGTGGAAGCCGTGCCCGACCGAGCGACAGCAGTCGTCCCGTGAGACGCGATGCCTGTGCGCCGGCTTCCTCCAGATCGTCGAGCGCCTCGCGATTCCCGTCCGAAAGGTCCGGTGTATCCTTGAGCAGGCCGGCGCTGAGCGTGATCGACGTCAGAAGATTGTTGAGGTCGTGCGCCACCCCGGCCGCCAGATGTCCCATCATCTCGACGCGCTGTGCCCGCTGTAGCCGTTCGGTCAATTCGCGCTCGGCGGTCACGTCTCGCGCAACGACACCCGTGTAGCGGATGACATCGGATGCGTCGCGCACTGGAAAGCGGGTGACGACCAGATGACGCGGCGTTCCGAAGACGATCGTCTCGTCGAAGGTGATCGCGTGCCCGCGAGCGACAACCATTCCGTCGCGCTCTCGGGCCAGGGCGGATTCCGCGGGACTCATGAAGTCCCGGGTGGATCCTCCAATCAACTGCTCGCGCGTTCGTCCAACGAGCCGTGCGTAGGCGCTGTTGGCAATGACCGTGCGTCCGTCGAGATCCTTCAGCACGAGAATGTCGTCCGAGCCGTTGAGAAATCCTTCGCGGATGTCCACCTGAAGGACGAGCTGCTCGTACGCTCGGCGCCCCTGCTCCGAGAGCGCCGACAACAGGATGCCGGTGAGCGCGAGCATCGCCAGATAGATCTGAAGTTGCAGCACCCGATCGGCGAGCACGGCCTCTGTCGCGAACGGACCGGTGCCGCGAGCGGTACACCATGCGGCCACGGTGCTGATTTCCAGAATCGCAAAGGCGGTCCAACGCGGACCGCATCGGATCGCGGACCATGCCAACAGTGGGAACATCGCGTACGGCACCACGACGAACTGCAGGAGGACTGGCGGCCGTGCAAAGGAGAGCAGTGACACGGCGAGGATGGCGGCTTGGCCCAGCAGCAGCTCGGGCGTCTGGGCGCACCACGGTCCACTCCGCCGATGCTCGCGCCACCCATACATCACGGGGGGAGCAAACAGGAGCATGCTCAGCGAATCGCCGGCGAACAGCGGAGTCCACGCGGCAGCAAATGACAGTTGAAACGCGCGTGCGTACGCCACGGCCGACGGCAGCGTCGTTACGAGGGGGACGAGACACACCGCGATGCCGACGAACGACGCGAGATCGCCCGCGTCCTCGAGTGGACCGCCTATTTTCGTCGTGCGTCTCAGGAGCAGCGCCGCCAGCGCCGCCTGTGCAAGGCCGGCAAGCGCGCCGATGACCGTGGCTCCGCTGGCGAGATCGCCACGCACGGCATAGATGGTTCCGACCTGCGCCAGCACGGCAAGACCGCCGATCAGTGGCCACTCGCGGTACGCGCGGCGAAACAGGATGCCGCAGAGAATACCGTTGATCGGCCAGTATGCCCACGGGCCCGTCTCCGGGCCGAGTCCGACGTAGCGTGAGGCGAGGTATGCGACGGCGGGAAGCACCAGCGCGGCCACCAGCCACCGCGTGCGCCCGCTGTCGCGATCGACGGGCGCAGGATCGGCGGGGACGGCCACATACGGAATGGCCGGTGTGCTCATCACCACCCTCGCCGCTGGGAGTGCATCTCGGACGCTCCGGAATTCTGCCATCGTAATGATTCGCCCATCGCGACCGGTCAGCAGCGTTTCCGACCGCTCACACCGATTCCGCGTCGACGAAAAATGCCGGGATGTCCAGCTCGAATGCCGCGCCTGCTCCCTCGGGATGCCACACCAAACGCTCCGCAAGAATCGCAGGACGTTCGTCGTCCGGCTGCCACCGCTCGAACGTGCGCGACTGTTGATCGATGACCCAATACTCCGGCACGCGGGTGCGCTGATAGCGCGGGCGCTTGACGACACGATCGAAGCGCGCCGACGACGGAGAGATGATCTCGGCGGCGAGCAGGAGCTTGCTGACGAAGTACTCCTTGTCCACGAGCTCTGCCGTCGGCACCACGAGCAGGTCGGGCTGCGTGACGAGTCCGGGTTGGAGCTTCACGTCCAACGAGGCGGTCAGCGCGCGTCCCAGCCGCATGGCGCGCACGTATTCATGGAGAAGCGCAAAAAGAGATCCGCTCACCAACTGATGATCTGTGCGAGGGCTGGGAGTCACGAGCACCTCGCCGTCGACCAGCTCCCAACGTTCGCCCGGCGGAGCCGCGTCACGCGCGACGTAGAACTCCGCCTCGGTCCACAGAGGGGATGCTGATTGATGCGCGACCATGAACATAATGTGCTCGGCGGCGATGGGGTTTCGCAAGCGGGGCCATGACGCAGCCTAGCGCGACGTGCGCTGCGCAGCCAAACCCTTAGTGCTCGCGTCTTATCCTTGCGTTGCAACGCGCCGAGTGGGCGTGGCGTCGTGCGCTATGCTCTCTTAGGCTCTCCGTCGTCGCTGACCGAGTCATAGATGCGCACTGCGGTCCAGAAGGCACCGCACTCCGCTCTGAACGTGTCGTGCACCGGATGCACTTGATACGCGTCGTGCGCCACCTGATCGGCGAAGATGAGCACGAGCGCCCGAGTATAGCTCCGCTCGATCACTGGACGGTCCGTGGGCGCTGGCACACCGATGTATCCCTGCGCCACACCCTCGATCGCGCGCACCGATCGCAAGCCCGCCTCGAACTGAGCGCGTTGGGCGGCGGACAGATCATCTCGAAGCCAGAAATAGACCGCATGTATGAACATTCAAAGGCCGGATTGATGTGAAACGGCAACGTCTACAGGAGGCGACGCACTCGTCTGGTCGCGATCCACACGCCCGTCGCGGCGGCGATCAGTCCGCCGAGCATGAACGGCAGGACGACGGCATCCCACAGTGGCCGGCGACCGTTGATTGCCGGAAAGTCCCAGGTGTGCATTCCGTCTCTGAGCCACCGCCAGCGCCGAGACTCACGGTCGACAAATCCGACCGGGGCACCAGTGACCGTGTGCAGGTACAGGGCCGAGTGTGCGCTGTCGTCGAACGCCACATGCCAAACCGGGAGATGTACCTCGCGTCCGCGCCGCGCATAGTAATAGGAATCATGCCGGTCGAGCCGCTCCGCTGACGCGACGCGCGCGGTCGGCACGACGCTGAGAGCCGCTTGCGCCGCTCGCGCCGAATCGAGCTCGCCGCGGACCGCGCCCGTGGCGGCATCGACCCACACTTCGGGTCCCGTCACGGATTGAATGTCGTAGCCCGGACGTCCTCCCAATTGTTCGAGCGTGACGGACAGGAGGCGGTCGGATCGCAATGCGCCGCTCGATCGTGCTGCACGTACGGCGTCCCCCTCGCTCAGCGATACCTGTCGCCAGGCGACCGACCCGCCGCGCGCGCGAGCCGCCTGTCCTGGTCGCACGCTGTTTCCGCTGCCAAGAATCTCGAGTACGCCGCTGACACTCCACGTGAGAACGACGAGGCCGAAGCCAATGCCGGCGACGTGATGCCATTGTGACACTCCACCATATGCGCTCACTCGCCATTGGCCTTGTCGGCGCCGGGGAAACAGTTGCACGACCCCGTAGACGATTCCGGTGAGCGCCATGAGCACCGCTGCACCCGGGAGAAGGAGATTGAGCCAGGTCCAGAGCTCGCGGCGATCGTACAGCCATCCGAAATACAGCCAGTGCGGCACGACACCGAGCCACGTTGTGAGGCGCGTGCGGTTCGTGACGACGCCAAAGATCGCGCCGCGGCCGCGTGAGACGTACAACGCCGTGCCGGCATCGTCATCGAATCGCACGCGATACGCGGGGAAATAGCGCGCGTACTCTCCCGACATCATGTAGCGGTCGCCGCGATCGACGAGCGCCGTGCCACGCACAGCTGTACGCGCGCCACCAACGGAGCGAGCAAAGGCGATCGCGCGCGGCGAGTCGAGTGGTGTGAGCGGCAAGCCGGAGCGGGCGTCCACGAGTGCGACCGGTTCCACGTGTCCGTCGCGATAATCCTCCCACAACTCATATATCAGATGTCCGTCGCGCCGGAACAGACGTCCGCCGACAGGCGTGGAGCGCTGATCGACTGTTGCTGCCTTGCTGAAGCCCACGACCGACGTGGTCAGAACCGCGAGATCGAATGGCTCCAGCATGGCTCGCTGCCGCGACTCCGTGATGAGCGGCCACGAGTAGTACATCATTGCGATCCCGCTGGCGAACCAGGAGAAGACGATGAGCCCGAGGACGATGCCGGACCAGCGATGAAAGAGAAAGACGTAGCGGCGCCAGTTCATGCCGGCAACGTAGAATCGGTGTTCGTGTCGTGCTAGAACCCCACACGGCGATGGCGTCAACTCGGCGCGCGGAGAGCGTCTCCGTTGCCAATGTCTGGTGAGGGCGCCGGCGCAAACGCTTCAGCGCGCCTCCATCCCATCGTAGCACTGCCCGCCAACATGAGCGCTTCGAACCTCCTACCACTGTGCGATTTCGGCGAAGGCGTGGAGGACTCCATTCCGCGTGTCGGGCTGCTCCCGAGCGCGATCTCTGAGCCGGCCGGGTACCCGCGCAGCGGGTGGACGGCGAAGTGAAGCGAGCGACGCGCAGTGCGCGAGCGAGCGGTCGCGCGGGGAGCAGCCTGGCGCGCGACTAGGCTACCAATCCACCTGCGGCGACGGATAGAAATTGATGCCGAGCAACCGCCAGCGTGGCGCATGCGCCGCGATGCGCGCCCGAAAACCATCCCAACTTCGCTCAGACGCCGGACTCCACCCCACCTCGGCGATCGCCGGCAAACGCGGCACCGTCATGTACTGCGCGGCCGTGATGTTCTGGACCGTTTCCGTCCACAATGGCGCTTCCACACCGATCACGGATTGCTCCGCCACACCGGGCAGATACGTCACCGGATCCCAATCGTATGCCGTGCGCAGCTCGACGAGCCCCGCCCAATCGAGACCGAGCTCGGTGGTCGGCGTGTACTTCATGTCGAGATACGCCTTCGGAGCGGGCGACGCGATCAGCTTCGCTCCCTGCCGCAGCGCGAGTAACGCGCTGTCGCTCTTCCATTGCTGCGCGATGGACGTCGGTCGGAGCCGCGCCTTTCCCACTTCCTCCCACCCGACCATCGTCTTGCCGTACTTGTAGACGATCTCCTGCGTGCGTTCGACGAAACTTGCGTATTGCTCGGCAGTCAAACCCTGGACCTCGTCGCCTCCGACGTGGAAGTAAGCGCCAGGCGTCATCGCGGAGATCTCGCGCACGACATCGTCGACGAACCTGTACGTCACATCCTTGTCGGGACACAGCGTGCTCCACCCCACCTCGGTGCCCGTGTACGAGCCGGCCGTTCCGGTCTGTGTGGCCGGTGTCGGTTTGCTGCAGCCCAGCTCGGGATAGGACGCAATCGCGGCGTGCGTGTGGCCCGGCATGTCGATCTCGGGCACGATCGTGATGAACCGCTGCCCCGCGAACCGCACCAACTCGGCGTATTCGTCCTTCGTGTAAAACCCGCCCGGCCCGCCGCCCACCTCGGTGATGCCACCCACGGTCGTCAGCTTCGGCCACGAGTCGATCTGGATGCGCCAGCCCTGATCGTCAGAGAGATGCAGATGCAGCGTGTTCATCTTGTACATGGCGAGGAGATCGATGTACTGCTTCACCTCGTAAACCGTGAAGAAATGGCGCGCGACGTCGAGCATCGCGCCGCGCCACGCGAAGCGCGGTCGATCGACGATCCGACCGGGAGGAACGGTCCACGCACTCGCCATGCGCACCGCGTGGTGCTGTCCTTCGATCCCGGCGGGGAGTAGTTGGCGGAATGTCTGAACGCCGTGGAACAGCCCCGCGGGCTCAACCGCGACAATACGAACGGAGTCGGCACTGACTGTGAGCTCGTAACCTTCGGGTCCGAGCGACGCAGGGCCACCGAGTCGCACTACGATGGCGCCGCGAGGAGGCGCGCCGTCTCCGGCCGCCACCGGCAAGACGAACCCCGACGCTGGTCGCAGCAGCGCGGCGAGCATTCCTCCGACGCGGGACGCCTCGCCACCTCCCACAGGAACGACGATCGCCGTCGTCGCAGTGAGCACGAACGGTGCACCGTCGTCAGGTGTCACGGAAACAGGCGTCGGCACGAGACGATGTGCGCCGAGCGTGGTGAGCGGCGGCGGCATGACGAGTGGTATGGGGCCGCGAGGAGACTGCACGGGATTGCACGCGGCGACAGAGCACGCGAGCGTGAGGGCGGCGGCGAGCCGTGCGGTCGAGAGGCGGTTCATGCGCACGCCATGAGGGATCATCATGTAAGAAGGATGCGGTTGAGAGTGCAATCCGGCCATCTCATGTCGTCGTTGCGCGCGAGAGTCGCTTCACGAGATCGAACAGGAATGCTTGTCCCTCGTAGAACGACTGCACGCCCATGCGCTCGTCGCGGCCGTGGAAGCGAATGTCGTCGCGATCGAAGAAGAAACCCTGGATTCCGTACGTGGGAATGCCGGCGGCGCGCAATGCCCGTCCATCGGTGGCACCCATCACCATGATCGGAACAGTCAGAACGCCAGGCCACATTTTCTGCGTCACTTCCGTGACCGCCTGCAAGACGTCTGCGCGCATTGGAGACGACGGGCCCGCGGTGAGATTGCCCAACAGGGTGACAGAGACCTGCGTGTCGGCCACGACTTTCTGAAGCGTTTCTTTCACGTAGTCGGCAGCGTCGTCCGGGAGCACGCGACAATTCACGGTGGCCGCCGCGAGCTGTGGCAACGCGTTCATCGCGTGTCCGCCCTCGAGCATCGTGGCGACGCACGTCGTGCGCAGTGTCGCGTTGTACAGGGGTGCCGCCTTGGCGACGCGCTCCATCGCATCGTGTGAGCCGGCAGCGACCGCCTCGAGCAACGCCTTCGTCGCACCCGTCTCGATCTTCGACATCTGCCTGAAGGACTCGGCGGTCACTTCATTGGTCTTGAGCGGAAATCCGAATCGCGAGAGTCGGTCGAGCGCGCCCGCGAGATGGTAGATCGCGTTGTCGGCTACCGGAAGCGAGCTGTGGCCGCCCTTGTTCCGCGACTCCAGGCGGAAGTTGAGGACGTACTTCTCGCTGACCTGAATGTCGTTGGCGATCCGTCTGCCGTTCACCGCATCGCCCCAGCCGCCTTCGTTGAGCGCGAAGTCGGCGTCGATCCAGTCCCGGTGGTGCGCGAGCAGCCAGTCCACGCCGTTGAACGGCCCACCGCCCTCTTCATCCGCGGTGAGGGCGACGATGATGTCACGGTCCGGTTTGAAGCCCTCCTTCCGGTATTGGATCAGGTTGGCAATCCAGACCGCGGCTTGTGCTTTGTCGTCGCCGGTCCCGCGTCCGTAGAAGTAGCCGTCCTTCTCGATGAGCTTGAACGGATCCATGCTCCAGTCTTCGCGCTTCGCTTCCACGACATCCGTGTGGGCAAGCAGTAGAAGCGGCTTGCGCGCGCCGGTGCCGTGATAGCGCACGACGAGGTTGGCTTTTCGCGGATTGGGACCATCGACGTGAATGTCCGCGTCTGGAAATCCCGCGGCCTTGAGGCGTGCCGCCGCTGCGCGCGCGACAGGCGTCGTCGCGCCGGTCGTGAATCCCGACGGGATCTCGATGAACTCCTTGTAGATGGCGCGGGCGAGTATCTGCTCGGGCGCCGGCCGCGTGATTTGCGCCCGCGCAGGAGAGCCGGAAACGAGGGCGGTAATGAGTAGGGGCAGCAGCAGCGCGTGTTTCATGGATGCCTTCTCGGAGTAGAGTCTGCGCGGAGTGCTCATGAAGGTGTTCAGCGTGCTCACTTTGTCTAGTCGGTGAGCTTGCGGCAGGGCAGGTCGCGACGCTCCGTGCGAGGTGCGGCGTTCTTCACGAAGAACGAGCCGGGACGTCGTGATGAATTTGCGCTAGCGCGCCACCGTCTTCGATAACGTGGAGGCGGCCCGGCTGAGCTCGAGCGCGATGTCGGTCCACCAGGTTCCCGCCCTGGGGCCGCCGCGGCACGTGCCGTCCGATTCACCGGGCTGCTTGATCCAGAGAAACGCGTCGATCAGGGGATGGCCGGTGTTCGTCGTCGGCGTGACGCCGAGCGCCTGCCCGCGCGGATTGCACCACTCGGTGGCGCTGCCGAGGCCGTTGCGGCTGGTGTCGATGATGAAATGCTTTCCGCCCAACAGGCGCGAGACCGCTTCGCCATATGCGATGTTCGACGGATTGTCGATGTAATTGGAGACGTTGAGCGAAAAGCCATCCGCCGCGGCGACGTTCGCGTCACGGAGACGGTCCGCGATCACTTGGGGCGACTTCCACCGCGCGTGCCCCGCGTCCAGATACACCGACGCGCGCTCGCTCTTGAGCACCTGGACCGCGTCGCGCAGAAGGGCCAGACGTTGTTGCTGTCCGTCTGGACGGAGGCAATCCATGCCGGGCAGTGCGTCGGGCTCGAGGACCACGATCGCCTGACGTCCCCGCAAACCGGCCGCAAACGATCGGATCCAGCTCCGATATGCATCGCTGCCGTTGGCGCCGCCGGCGCTGTACTGGCCGCAGTCTCGCCCGGGAATGTTGTACGCGACAAATACGGGCACCGCGCCTGCGCCCGTGATCATGGACACGGCGTTGTCCACTTCGCGGCCAATGTCAGACACCCATCCGCCGAGCCATCGCGCAACGGGCTGATCCGCGATTTGCGCCAGAAGCGCGGCGTCCTGCGGCCTCGATCGTCGTAGCGTCTCGGCCTGCCGCCGCGCATTGGAGTTCGGGTCCACGTAGAATCGCTTGCCGGCGAGCGGATTGCGTGTCGGCTGAAAGAGCCGTGCTCGCGGGCGGCTTCCGACCCCTGCGCCGCTCAGAACACTGGCAAGCACCACGAGCAGAACCGCCACGCCTCCGAATCGCGCCGCACCCCGCGCTCGGAACGCGTGGTCAGAGCTCACGATCCGCGCGAGAGCTCTGGTCTGTCAGGCGCAAAATTCCCTCTGCCTCGCCTCGCGCGCGGGCAATGTAGGCCAGCCGGGCGACGAGAATGCGTGTCGCACGAATGTCGTGGTGCGATTTCACCCAAAGCACCGCCAGATCGCCCGCTCCCCAAAGCAGACCGGCGAAGATCAGCAGCCGCACGGCCTCGGCGAACAATACGCCGATGGAGAGCGGCACCGTACCCGTCACGCCCGAGATGATCTGAATGACCATCAGCAGGAGCAGAAGTACCGCCATGCTGCGGAATAGCCACGCCACGGCGCGGATGCCCTTGACGGGTTCGACGTCCTCTTCCCGGACGATGACACCGCCAATGGTTGGCCGGTCTTCCGGTTCGCGGCGATGCTCGGCACCGACGTGCTCATCGGATGTAGTCTGCTGGGGCATGCTGGATGACTCCGTTTCGCGTGGGGCGTGCAGGGTCAGCGCCGGGCACGTCTGTGAGTTCCGGGGTGCAAGGTTCGCACCCCACGCGAGGTATTCGGTGGTCGGTTGACAAGCTGTGGCGCCGGAAATAATCTCGTGCGCCGCCCACACTGGCGCGTCCTGGGCCGGCTACGCCTGCCTCCGAACCGAGATGGGCGCCCTGACGTATCGCGATGACGCGATGCGCAATCCAACATCACTTTCGAGGGATACCACCCACACACGGCGACTCACCGGGGCCGATCGACTGTCGGCTACCGCTTTTGTCGCCTGAAAAGACAAAACCGATCAGTTCGCTCCATCACACGGCTGTCGCGACTCCGCGACTTCCCCCGGAACCCACCCGTAGGAGGAAAGCACGATGCGTTGGATTCTCACCAGCTCCATGCTGGCGCTTACCCTTGGCCATCAGGCCATCTCGCAAGCGCCCACAGGACGTATTTCCGGCGTTGTCACCGGCGACGGCGGCCGCCCGCTCGAAGGCGCACAGATCGTCATCATCGGCACGCGGATCGGCGTCATCACGCGCCTCGATGGTCGCTACACGCTTCCCACTGTCGCGACGGGCGCGCGAACGATCCGGGCCTCGATGCTCGGCTTCGCACCACAGACAATCGCAGTCGAGGTAACCGACGGCGGCACGACGACCGCCGACTTCAAGCTCGTGCGGCAAGCACAGGCGCTCGATCAGGTCGTCGTCACGGGATATGGAACGAGCAGCCGCCGCGAGGTCACCGGCGCCATCGCTTCGGTGAGCGGCGAGGACATGACGCTCAAGGCCGCTCCCACGTCCGCGCTCTCCAACGCGCTGCAGGGTAAGGCGGCGGGCGTGCAGGTCACGACGAATAGCGGTGTACCCGGCGCGGGCGCGAGCGTCCGCATTCGCGGCACCAACTCGATCACGGCGAACAGCGAGCCCCTCTATGTGATCGACGGCATTCCCGCCGCCCAGGGAACGCGCTCGTCGGACCCGACGTTCAATCCGCTCAATTCCATCGATCCGAGCGAGATCGAAACGATCGACATCCTCAAGGATGCCTCGGCGACCGCGATCTACGGTGCACGCGGCGCCAACGGCGTCGTCATGGTGACGACGAAGCACGGTCCGCGATCGGGCAGTCAGACCACGGTGGAGTCGAGCTACGGCACGCAAAAGATCAGCAAGTGGCTTGGCGCGCTCAACGGGCCGCAGTACATGCAGCTCCGGAACGAGGCGTACGTCAACGCGGGCCGCGCTGCGCCGTACACCGATGCCCAGATCGCATCGGCCAGCTCGTTCGACTATCCGTCGATGATGGTGCAGGCCGCGCCGCAACAAAGCCACTCGGTGAGCTTTACCGGCGGCGACGAGCGCACACGCTATCTGCTGTCGGGCAACGCGCTCAGCCAGAAGGGCGTCATCGTCAACTCGGATTTCCTCCGGTACGGCGCACGCCTGAATCTGGACCGCGAGATGACGAAGCGGTTCCGTCTCGGCGCGAGCATCAGCATGAACCGGTCGCAACAGGGTCTCAATCGCACCGAGAACGGCGGCATTGGCGCGGGCGCGAACGGCATCCTCGGCGCCATGAACTTCGACCCGACGGTTGCACCACGAAACGACGCCGGCGCGTGGAACCTGAAGGCCACGCTCGGTGAGCAGCTCGACAATCCGCTCGCGAACGCGCTGGAGATCCAGAATCCGCGCCGCGTCTCGCGGCTGTTGGGCTCGGGGTTCGGCGAGTACGCCCTCACCGATGCACTGCGCTTCCGGTCCACGATCGGGACGAACTTCGCCACCGAGCGCACGCCGGAATATCGGCCCAGCACGAGCCCGGCCGGGGCGCAGTTTCAGGGATGGGCCAGCGTCTACTCCAATCAGGGCGTCGAGCTCACGAACGAGAACACGGTGGACTATCGCCGTCGGTTCCTCGGCAACGATCTCGGCGTGCTCGCCGGATTCTCGATTCAGAAGTCGAACTTCGAGGACCAGTACGCAGAGGCGCAGACGTTCCCGAACGATGCGTTCGCCTTCAACAACCTCGGCGCTGGCAAGACGCGCTCCGGCATCGGAACGAACGCGGTCGATTGGACGATCCTCTCGTATCTCGGTCGGCTGACGTACAACATCCGCGAGAAGTATCTCTTTACAGCGACCGGCCGCGCCGACGGCAGCTCCCGTTTTGCGATCAATAACAAGTGGGCGGTCTTTCCGTCGGCGGCGTTCGCCTGGCGTGCGATAGACGAGCCCTTCATGAGAGGCCGCACACCGCTGAGCGACCTGAAGTTCCGCCTCAGCTACGGCGTCACGGGCAATCAGGCGATCAACGAGTATCAGTCGCTCGCGCGGCTTTCCACGGTGTTCGTGGCCGCCGGAAAGAGCAACGAGGCGGTCTCTCTTGCACCTTCGGGCGCCGCCGCCAATCCCAATCTCAAGTGGGAGACCCAGAACCAGCTCAACGCGGGTGTTGATGCCGGCATGTTCAACAACCGGCTGCTCGTTTCGGTGGACGCGTATCAGTCGCGCACGCACGACCTGCTGCTCGACGTTCCACTGCCGCGCAGCTCCGGCTTCTCGTCGCAGCTCCAGAATGTCGGCTCAGTGATGAACCGAGGTGTCGAATTGGCGCTCACGACCGTGAACGCCAACAGCGACAGGTACTCGTGGCGGACCACGCTCAACCTCTCGGCCAATCGCAACAGCGTGCAAGACCTCGGTGGACGCGACTTCATCGACCCGGGCACGAGCCGGTATGGCTTCTTCATCGGCAACATGAGCAGTCACATCGTGCAGGTCGGCCAGCCGCTCGGCACCTTTTACGGATTCCAGGTGAACGGCATCTTCCAACCGGGCGATGCGTGTCCGCTCGCGATGCCGCGAGCCGGTGTGGACTGCGTGCCAGGCGAATACAACGTTTTCGACGCCAACGGTGACGGCAAGATCGACCAGTCCGATCGCGTCATCCTTGGCACAGCGGAGCCGAAGTTCTACGGCGGATTGACGAACAGCTTCGACGCCGGCCCGTGGACCTTCGACGCCTTCATCAACTTCTCGCAGGGCAACAAGGTCGCCAACATCGGCCGCACCTGGACCGAGCTCGCGACCGGCTTCCTCAACGAGAGTGACCGCGTCCTCAACCGGTGGACGCCCACGAACACGCAGGCCACGATTCCGCGCGCCAACAACGCGCGGCCGCGGTGGCTCTACAGCCCGATGGTGGAGGACGCCTCGTTCGTCCGGCTGCAGAGCATCACCGTCGGATATCAGCTCCCCAAGCCCGCGTTCGTACCCGTAGCAACGGCACGGCTCTATGTGACCGGACAGAACCTGTTCGTGCGCACGAGCTACACCGGCTTCGATCCCGAGGTCAACGGCATCGGCGGAGATCCGCGCCTTCCGGGCGTGGACGTCGGCGCGTATCCGCGTGCTCGCACGTGGAATACCGGACTCAGTGTCACGTTCTGATCCTTCACTGGAGATTCCACTGCCAATGCAGAAGACAATGCAGGTGGTCGCCCTCGCGCTGACGTGCGCGCTTGCAGGGTGCCAGGACATGCTGACGGAAACACCGAAGAACTTCCTCACCACCGACAGCTACTACAAGACGGCGGCGGACATCGAAGCCGCCACGCTCGCATCCTACCAGCCCTTCAGTCGCGACGACGTGTGGCGTCGGTGGCTGCTCTGGGACACGGAGATGGGATCCGACATGATCCGCATCAATCCGGACGAGCCCAACTTCGGGACATACCACCCCGGCCTGCTGCTCTGGACTCCCATGGACGGCAGCATGGTGAACCCGTGGAACGGCCTGTACGCGGCAATTTTCCGGGCCAATCTCGTCATCGAGAACGCGGGCAAGGTGACCTTCGTCGATACCAAGCTACAGAGCCAGTTGATTGCGGAGGCGAAGTTCGTTCGTGCCTACTGCTATCTGCTGTTGACGAAGGGGTACGACGACGTGCCGCTCCTCCTCACCCTCGACGACCACGCCAACACCGCGAGCAAGACCAGAACGCCGGTCGAGCAGATTCATCAACAACTGATCAAGGATCTCACCGAGGCCGAGGCGAACCTGCCCGACGCGCCAAAGCAGCTCGGCCGTGCAAACAAGGCGGCCGCCGAGATCCTCCTTGCCGACCTCTATTCGTGGCGGTCGAGCTTCCTGAAGAAGAGCGAGTGGACGCAGGCGGCGAGCTGGTCGAAGAAGGTGCTCGACAATCCGCGGTGGGGCTTGATGGACGACTACCTCGCCCAGTACCTGCCGGCCAACAAGGGCAACAAGGAAGTCATCTGGATGTCGGTGTCGTCCGGCGTCGACAGCCGCTCGAGCACCGATCCGAATTGCAACTGGCTGCCCCGCGAGCTCGGCTTCAATCAGGCGGGCGGATGCGAAGTGGTCGGCCAACCGACCAAGTGGCAGTACGAGACGTACCTCTGCACGTCACCCGACCCGCTCAAGTTCGATTCCAAGGGTCGCATCGCGGATACCACGGCCATCAGAGGCTGCGACTATCGCAAGCAGGTGACGTATCGTCTCGGCGGATGCAGCACCAGCTCCGCGATCGGCTGCATCGTCTTCAAGTGGCCGAACCTGAACAAGTACCGGCCGACGAATCTGGGCGTGGGTGGTCCCAGCGACGTGGACTTCCCCTACTTCCGCTACGCCGAGGCAGTGTTGATTTACGCCGAGGCGCAGAACGAGCTCGGCAATCAGGCCGCGGCCGTGCAATACATCAACATGTTGCGAGCTCGCGCACGAAAGGGCAGCGGCGCCACGGCGTTCGCCGAGCCGCACGACTACGGCACCAAGGGTGAAGCGATGGATCAGCTTTCGGTGCGCGACGCGATCTACCAGGAGCGCAACTGGGAGATGGCGCATGAAGGCAAGCGCTGGTTCGACCAGATCCGTCGCAACTCGCTGGAGCCCGGCTACTTCAAGGCGAGCATCGCCGCGCACGATCCCGAGACGGCAACTCGCGGCGATCTCAAGGATTTCCGTATGCGTTTTCCGATCCCCGGGCCGGAGCTCTCGCTCAATCCGAACCTCACACAGAACCCAGGATATTGATTCTGGTATTTCGAGGGGGGAGTGGCAGGACTCTGCTGCCCTCCCCCGCAGTGCCTTCTCAACGCGGCGTGAGGAGCCCGCGCCGCCGCATCCAGGACTCACACAACGTGGTCCACGCCGAAAGCACAGGATCCGTGGCCGCCAGCCCGAAGCCGTGACCGCCGTGCTCGAACACATGCATCTCGACCGGCACGGACGCCGCCCGAAGCGCCCGATACAGCAACAGCGAGTTCTCCACAGGCACCGTGCGGTCGTCGCTGCTGTGCACGATGAACGTCGGTGGAGTGTCTCGGGTCACCTGCGTTTCGTTGGAGAGCAGCTGAACGAGTGCGGAATCGGGATGTGCGCCGAGCAGATTAAGCCGCGAACCACCATGCGCGACAGATTCGCGCATGGTGATCACGGGATAGATGAGCAACATGAAGTCCGGACGCGAGCTTGCACGTTCGATCGGATCGTCGCTCGTGGGAGAACCCGCGTCGAAGTGCGTTCCTGTCGTGGACGCCAGGTGCCCACCCGCCGAGAAGCCGATGACTCCGATGCGGTGTGGATCCACGCCGAATTCCTCGGCGCGCGAGCGTGCCGTTCGAATCGCACGTTGCGCGTCGCCAAGCATCACTGGGTGGTGGTAGCGCGGTCCAAGCCGGTAGCGCACCACGAAAGCCGTGATGCCGCGGCCGGCAAGCCAGTTCGCGACATCGATTCCCTCGTGCCCCATGGCGAGATGTTGATAGCCTCCACCGGGGAATATCACGACCGCCGTTCCGTTGGCGCGCTCCTGGCGCGGGAGGTACGGCGTCATTTCCGGTCGATCGAGCGTATCGGTGCCGAGCGCGCTGGGTGCACCAGTGACCCACAAAGGGATTGCGGACTGGGCGCTCGCGACGGGCGGTGGTGGAGCGGTGCCCTGCCTTCCCGCACAGGCAGGCATCAGACACAGCGCGACAAGAGCGACTCTCGAGAAAGTCATGGGCGCCGAAGGTAGCGTGCGCCGACTCCCCGCGCCAAACTCAGGGCCTCAGGCATGGCCTCGTTTATTTCCTGGAGATGACAATGAGAATGCGCAGATGGGCGACGATAGGCATGACGACACTCGCCTGCAACGGCGCCGCACAGAAGCAGGGCACGCCCTCCCAGCCCATCCGCGTGCTCGTGGTGACGGCGACGCAAGGCTTCCGTCACACCGACGCCATCGCCGCATCGAAGGAGCGACTGACCGCCGACGCCGCGCCAGACATGCGCTTCGACTTCACCGAGGACCCTGCCGCACTCAACGCGCGAAACCTCCAGCAGTACGATGTGCTCTTCCTGAACAACTCCACGCTGCGCATCACTCCGCCGAACCCGCGCGATTCGGCGTCGGTCGCCTCCGTGAAATGGCCGCGGACCGGCCTCACGAATCCCGTCACGCGGGAGCAGCAGGAGGCGATCATCTCGTTCGTGCGCGATGGAAAGGGGCTTGCCGTTGTACACTCGGGAGTCGATGCGTTCTACGGCTGGTCAGAGTATCGGGACATCGTGGGAGGAGGTCTGTTCCAGAGTCACCCGTTCACTCGAGAAGCACGCGTCACCGTCGAGGATCGGACCAATCCCGCGACGTCGCACTTCGGGCCGAGTGTCACGCTCAAGGAAGAGTATTACTATCTCGACCGCGATCCGCGTGCGACCAGCCACGTGCTCATGTCGCTCGACCTCACGAGCGTGGGCGACACCACCAGGACCGACCACCCTCTCGCCTTCATCCGACGCTACGGCAACGGCCGCGTCTATGTGAACGTCCTCGGACACTTTGCCGACACTTGGCGCCGTGACGATTATCTGAAGAGCGTGCTCCAGGGCATTCGCATTGCGGCCGGTCGTCTACCCGCCGATTTCAGCACGCGCTGACTCGATCGACCTACACCCTCGACAAGACGGCTGATGTCCAACTCGCACGAGCCCACGAACATCGATCGGCGCGAATTCGTCAAACGGAGCGCCGCGGGCATGATCGCAGGCCGTCTCGTCGTCGAGCCAGTACGACGCGACGAGAGAATTCGCGGCGCCAACAACCGCGTCGTCGTCGGGGTGATCGGCTCGGGACGTCAGGGCCTGAGCGACATGAAGAGCGCCATGCGGCATCCCGACGTGGATGTCGCCGCCATCTGCGACGTGTATCAGCCCAACCTCGCCAAGGGCGTGGCGTTGGCGCCGAGCGCGCAGCAGTACGGTGATTTTCGCCGCGTGCTGGAGCGCAAGGACATCGACGCGGTCATCGTCGCGTCGCCGGACCACTGGCATCCGCTGCACGCCATTCTCGCGTGCGAGGCGGGAAAGGACGTCTACGTCGAGAAGCCGATCAGCGTTGCCGTCGCGGAGGGTCGCAAGATGGTGGACGCAGCGAGGAAACACGGACGCATCGTGCAGGTCGGAACGCAGCAGCGCTCCGGCAAGCACTTTCAGCAGGCCGCTGAGCTGGTGCGGAGCGGCAAGATTGGCAAGGTCACACAGGTGCGTTGCTGGAACTTTGGCAACGAGTCACCTGACGGCATCGGCACGGCTCCCGATGGAAGTCCACCACCCGAACTGGATTGGGACATGTGGCTCGGTCCCGCGCCGCAGCGCCCGTTCAATTCGCATCGCTTCGGCGTGAGCGACGCGCGATGGTCGACCTTCCGCTGGTTCTGGGATTATGCAGGAGGCATGATGACCGACTGGGGCGTTCACTGGCTCGACATCGTGCAGATGGCCACCGGCGCTGACGCGCCCGTCGCCATCTCGGCGTCGGGTGGCAAGTTCGCGTTGCAGGACGATCGCGAGACGCCCGACACGCTCATTGCCACGTACCAGTACCCCGGATTCATCTGCACCTACGAGAACCGGCTGGCGAACGCGGCGCCTCTCAACGACAAGCGCGGCGGCATCGATTTCCACGGTACGGACGGCACGCTGTTCGTGGACAGAGGTGGCTTCGAAGTCACGCCCGAGACGCGAAGATCCGGCGACAGCATTCTCGATCGCAGTGAGGCGATACAGGTTTCCAACTCCAACGACAACCATGTCGATCATCTGCACGACTTCATAGAATGCGTCAAATCGAGACGCACTCCGGTGGCGGACATCGAGATCGGCCATCGCTCGACCACCACCGCGCTGCTCGGCAACGTCGCGTATCGCACGGGGCGTCGCATCACGTGGGATGGGGCGACGGAACGCATCCTTGGAGACAGCGACGCTTCGCGTCATCTGACGCGCGAGTATCGCAAGCCGTGGACGCTGTAGTAATCACACATACTCACTTCGTCTGATGTCATCCAGGAAGGCGTTGCGTTTCGGAATGGTCGGCGGCGGTCCGGGCGCTTTCATCGGCGCCGTCCACAATCGTGCCGCGACGGTCGATGGTCTTGCAACGCTCGTCGCCGGCGCGTTCTCTTCCGACGCCGCGAAGTCGCGCGAACAGGGAGAGGTGTATCGTCTCGCTCCCGAGCGCGTGTATGCAAGCTTCGAGGCGATGGCCGAGCGCGAGGCGGCGCTGCCGAAAGATGTGCGCGTCGACTTCGTTTCGATCGTCACACCGAACCACTTGCACTTCCCCGTCGCGAAGGCGTTCGTCGAGCGCGGCTTCCATGTCGTGTGTGACAAGCCGTTGACGACGACGCTCGAGGATGCAGAGGAGCTCTGCCGTCTCGTGAAGAAGCACGACGTCGTGTTCGCGCTGACGCATCCGTACGTCGGCTATCCGATGGTGAAGCAGGCGCGCGCGCTCGTGCAGGACGGCGCGTTGGGCACCGTCCGGAAGATTCTCGTCGAGTATTCGCAGGGTTGGCTCGCCACGCGACTCGAGGAGACGGGACAGAAGCAGGCGGGATGGCGCACCGATCCCGCGCGTGCGGGCGCCGGCGCCATCGGCGACATTGGAACGCACGCCGAGCATCTTGCGCGGTACATCACGGGATTGGAGATGGAGGAGTTGTTTGCGGACGTGAGCACGTACGTCCCCGGCAGGCGCATCGACGACGACGCCAACATGCTCGTGCATTACGCGGGCGGTGCCAAAGGAATGCTGTCGTGCTCGCAGATCGCGGTGGGAGAGGAGAATCGTCTCACCATTCGTGTCTATGGCACCACTGGATCACTCGAATGGAAGCAGGAGGACCCGAACTTCCTCTACGTGCGCCATGCGGATCGACCCATGGAGGTCTACAAGCCTGGCCACGCACAGCTCGTTCGTGCGGCACAACATGGCACGCGAATGCCTGCGGGCCATCCGGAAGGGCTGTTGGAAGCCTTCGCCAACATTTATGGAAGTGCGCTCCGCGTCATGGCTGCGCGGCGCGACGGAGACACGCCCGATCCTCTCGACCTCGATTTCCCCACTGTGCGCGACGGCGCGACCGGAGTGCACTTCATCCAGTCCGCGCTCGAGAGTGGACGCAAGAGGGATTGGGTGGATGCAGCCTACAACGCGCCCGAGTGAACCGTTCACCCAAGTCATCCACAATGTCCCGTCCAGTTACGCTATTTACCGGCCAATGGGCCGATCTTCCCCTCGAGACCGTCGCGAAGAAGGCTCGCGAGTTTGGATTCGACGGGCTCGAGCTGGCCTGCTGGGGCGATCACTTCGACGTCGCACGCGCGCTGTCGGAGGACAACTACTGTCAGGGGCAACGCAATCTGCTCGCACGGTATGGTCTGAAGGTCTTTGCCATCAGCAATCACCTCGTGGGACAGGCCGTCTGCGATCGCGTGGACGAGCGGCACAAGTCGATCATCCCGGCGCACGTGTGGGGCGATGGCAAGCCCGAGGGCGTCAGCGAACGTGCCGCGAACGAGATGAAGGACACCGCGCACGCCGCCGCCAAGCTCGGCGTAAAGACGGTGGCGGGGTTCACCGGTTCCTCCATCTGGCACCTGCTCTACAGCTTCCCTCCAGTGCCCGACGCCTGGATCGACGCCGGTTATCGGGACTTCGCCGCTCGGTGGAACCCCATTCTGGACGTGTTCGACGAAGTCGGCGTGCGCTTCGCACTGGAGGTCCACCCTACGGAGATTGCGTTCGACATCTCGTCTGCGGTGCGTGCATTGGAGGCCGTCGGCAATCGGCCTACGTTCGGATTCAATTACGATCCCAGTCACTTCGGTTATCAGCGCGTGGACTACGCCGCCTTCATCGACCGCTTCGCCGACCGCATCTTTCACGTCCATATGAAGGACGTGTGGTGGTCCGAGACACCGAAGCCGTCCGGCGTGTTCGGTGGCCATCTGCCCTTCGGACATCCGGACCGCTCGTGGGAATTCCGGTCGCTCGGCCGCGGGCGCGTCGACTTCGAGGAGATCATTCGTCGGCTCAATGCCGCCGGCTACGATGGTCCGCTCTCGGTGGAATGGGAGGACATCGGCATGGATCGCGAGCATGGCGCGAAAGAGGCGTGCGCCTTCGTGCGCTCGGTCGATTTCCCCCCGGCGCGCGCGGCGTTCGATTCGGCGTTCGCGCGGGAATAGGCTCCGGAAACGTCCTTGACAAATGGGCACCCGCTTGTACAGCTTTCCTGTACAAGTATACGCGAGGAGCCCATGACCGAGAAACGCACGTACAGTCACGTCCGCGAGAACCTCGCTGCCATCTGGAACGAGGTCGAGGATACCCGCGACACGGTGGTGATTCAGCGCCGGGGCCACGAGGACATGGCGCTCATCCCCGCGGACGAGCTCTCGAGTCTTAGGGAGACGGCATACCTGCTCCGCTCCCCCGCGAACGCGGCGCGCCTGTTCGCCGCGCTTGCGCGCGCCAAAAAGGGTGGAACGAAGCCTGTCGACCTCGGCGCGCTGCGCGCCGAGCTCGGACTCGGAAAGTCCGATAAGTAGACATTCCTGATGACCGCACGACTGAAGAGAGTTGCGGTCATTCAGGATGGATGCCGAGAGGATATCCGGCACTGGGTCGATACGAATCGGAAGGTGGCGCTTCGTGTCTTCGACCTGATGGAGGCGGCACTGCGGGATCCGTTCGACGGAATCGGCAAGCCTGAGCCCTTGAAACACATGGGCCGCAATGTGTGGTCGCGGCGCATCACGGACGCAGACCGCCTCGTGTACGAAGTCTTCAGCGATCGCGTTGAATTCCTTCAGGCACGCTATCACTACTAAGGCTGGCGCGGTTCTCCACCTTCCCTATACTTGGGCATCCCGAGGGGAGAGGTTCATGCACGCAGCGCTCGCATTAGCCCTGGTCACTTCGCTCCTGGCGTTCCCGCCGACGCGCATGCGGACGACGCGAGCGGTGGAGCGCATCGTCATCAACGACAATCGAACCGCCGGTGGGACTCTCCGCGACGGAGTGCTCACGATCCGGCTCCAGGCTCGCGAGGGCGAGTGGCATCCCGACGGGGATCACGATCCAGGCCTCATCGTGCGCGCCTTCGCCGAGCAGGGAAAGTCGCTCAGCATACCGGGCCCGCTGATTCGCGTGCCCGAGGGGACGGAGATTCACGCTCTCGTTACGAACACGCTGCCGCAGGCACTCGTGCTGCGCGGATTCAGCACGCGCGGCGTCGTAACGAACGCGGATTCCATTCTGATCGCGTCCGGAGAGACGCGCGACCTGCGGTTCAACGCCGGTGCGCCGGGTACCTATTACTATCGCGGCTCGACTTCCCGTCCGTCGAGCACCGGACCATCCGTGGACGCCGAGCTGCATGGCGCCTTCATCGTGGATCCCGCCGGCTCGCTCGCAAACGACCGCGTTTTCATCATCGGCTTGTGGGGCAGCGGTCCCCTGCCCGGAGGCATCGTCGCGGCGAATTCACTGCTTCGGTTCACCATCAACGGCAAATCATGGCCGCACTCCGAGCACCTCTCCTACGCGCTCGGCGACACGGTGCACTTTCGCGTCATCAATGCCAGCACTGCCGTGCACCCCATGCATCTGCATGGGTTCTACTTCGATGTCGATAGCCGCGGCGACGGCAGCGTGGACAGCGTGTACTCGAGCGCGACGCCACCATACCGAGTCGTCACCGAACGCAGCATAGCCGGCAGCACCTTCGCGATGACATGGGTGCCGGAGCGCGCCGGCAACTGGCTCTTCCACTGCCATGACAACTTTCACGTCCTGCGAAACGCGCCGCTCGACGGTTCGCCGCTGCCCGCCGAGCACCATGTACACACGAGCGATCATGCGCGCGACATGATGGGCGGCCTGGTCATGGGCATCGAGGTGCGCGGACGTGAACATCCGGGAGCTCACGTCGCCGAGAGCGCGCGGCGCAAGCTCCATCTCGTGGCGCAGTCAATTTCCGGCGGGACAGATTCCGAGCCGTCGTACGGATTCGCGCTCCACGAGGGTACGCAGTCCGTTACGCCCAATACGCAGCTGCTTCCAGGCCCCACCATCGTGCTCGAGCGCGGCCAACCGGTTGGCATCACGGTCGTGAACCACCTGGCCGAGGCGACGTCCGTTCACTGGCACGGCATCGAGCTCGAGAGCTACTTCGACGGGGTGGCCGACTTCTCCGGTAACGGTGCGCACGTCGCGCACGCCATTGCGCCCAACGATTCATTCGAGGCGCGCTTCACGCCGCCGCGCAGCGGCACGTTCATGTATCATCCGCATGCGGACGAAATGCGCCAGCAGCGGGCGGGCCTTACAGGTGTGTTGTTGGTCGTCGACGATGCGGCAGCGTTCGATCCAACGCACGACATCGTGCTGATGCTCACGGTCCCGCGACTCGGCGCCAACCGCGGCTCCGTGTACATCAACGGCAGTCTCACGCCCCCACCACTCGAACTGCGGGTCGGTGAGCGCTATCGACTACGTCTCGTGGACGTGCACACGTCTCGACCGAGCATGATTGCGCGCGTCCTGCGCGATTCATCGCTCGTCACCTGGCGCGCCATGGCGAAGGACGGAATGGATCTTCCGCCTTCACGCGCGACGGTGCGACCGTCGATCCAGCAGATGGGCAACGGTGAGACGTACGACTTCGAGTTCGCGCCCACGACGCCAGGCGATCTCAGACTCACGGTCACGTCGGCGGTGAATCAGCCGCTCGCGGCGCTGACGATCAGAGTGAAGTAAGCCCTCGCGAAGAGGGGTCTGCATCCCTCCGCTTGACATGTGACCATTTGGTCACCTATACTCCTCCCGTGACTGACGACGACCGCGTCTTCAAAGCCCTCGCCGACCCCACTCGGCGATTCCTCCTCGACCGGCTCTTCGTGCGCGATGGCCGCACGCTCACGGAGCTGGAATCCGAGCTGGAGATGACTCGCTTCGGCGTCATGAAGCATCTCCGCATCCTCGAGGATGCGGGCATCGTGGTGACCCGGAAGTCGGGGCGAGAGAAGCTGCATTTTCTCAACCCCGTTCCGATCCGGCTCATCCACGACCGATGGATCGACAAGTTCACCGAGCGCCGCGTGTCGGCGCTCACAGACCTCAAGCGCCAACTGGAGAAGGAGTCAGCATGACGACGAAGACCGCACCACCCGACACGAGTCTCACGACGCAGATCTATCGTGTCTTCATCAGGGCAACCCCGCAGGCGATCTGGGACGCCATCACCAAACCCGAGTGGACGGAGCGCTTCGGCTATCGCGTGCGCGACGAATACGACTTGCGCCCCGGCGGCAAGTATCGCGCATACGCCAACGAGGGCATGCTCTCCATGGGAATGCCGGAAGTCACTGTGGACGGCGAGGTCATCGAATCGGATCCGCCAAGCAAGCTCGTAGTGACCTGGCGAATGGCGATGAATCCGAAACTGGCCGCTGAGGGCTTCACACGCCTCACGTACGAGATCGAGGAAGGGCGCGGCGGTGTGAGCCGCCTCAGCGTGATTCACGATCTCACCGGAACACCCGGACACGCAGCCATGGTCGCGGGCGACAAGCAGGGTCCGGGAGAGGGCGGTGGCTGGACCTGGATCCTCAGCGATCTCAAGACGCTGCTGGAGAGCGGGCAGGCGATGTCAAACAGTCAGGGCTGGTAACGACCGCACAGCCATGAAGAGTCTCTTTGACCCGGCGACCGCTCAGGGAGTGAAGGAGCGGATCGCCGGCTTAGGGCCAGATACAAGTCCCTTGTGGGGCAGAATGAGCGCAGCGCAGGTCTTGGCGCACTGCTCGGCCGCATTGCACATGGCAACTGGGGACATCCGTCCGCCGCGGAAGTTGGTAGGTCGGCTCCTCGGGTGGAACATGAAGTCGAAGGAGCTCGGCGCGGACACACCGATGCGCCCGAATTCACAGACGGTGAAGGAGCTCGTGATAGATGAGGAGTGCGATGTCGAAACGGAACAGACGTGGCTGGTCGGCTTGATCAACCGATTTGTCTCTTCCGGTCCGCGCGGCTGCACGTCGCATCCGCATCCCTTTTTCGGACGAATGACGCCGCAGGAGTGGTCGGTATACATGTACAAGCACCTGGACCACCACCTGCGGCAGCTCGGTGTTTAGATCGTGACGGATGGGCCGTTCATCGGACGGTTTGCACGTCCAGTTGTTCTCACTTCCAACGACCGGTGGAGGAAGACCCCATGCAATCAGTGATTCAACCAGACTCCGTCTCGACGGGGATGCTCTGGGCGGGCAGCATCGTCAGCGGCGCCGTCATACTGCTCCTGCTCTTCGATGGTGTCGCCAAATTGATGAAGGTGGCGCCCGTGATGGTGGCACAGGCAGAACTCGGGTATCCCGAGGACCTGACTCGCCTGCTCGGGGTCCTCGGACTCGCGTGCACCATCCTCTATGCGATTCCTCGCACCTCGATCCTCGGCGCGATCCTGTTGACCGCATTTCTTGGTGGTGCGACGGCGGCCAAGGCGCGCCTCAAGGATGCAGGCTTCCTCTTTTCGGTCGGTGTGGGTGTGTTGGTGTGGGCGGGCCTCTTGCTGCGCGACGCGCACCTGTGGTCGCTCATTCCTCTGCGAGGTTAGCGAGCGTGCCTCCACCTGTCTCTGATTCTCCAGCGCGGCGCGCGTTCGCCGTCTTATCGGGGCGAACGCCAGGCGGCGAGCACCGCTTCGACCGATGGCGATGCATGCCTGGTGGCTGACCGGGCGCCCGCGTCGAGAAGCAGTTGCGCCACCGTCGCGTGATCGCCGGCGTTATTCCCGTTGAGTGATCCGTGACAGCACCAGTCCAACGGCGTTCCGCCATGCTGTGCGTCCGCGATTGCGACGAGCTCGCGGCCATTGCGGTGGCCCAGCAGCACGGCAACGGTCTCCGCGGAGCCCGCCCACGCCGCACAGTGCAGCGCCGTGCCAGAATCTTGACCGGGCGTTCGTGGATCGAAGCCGAGCTCCAGCATCAGGGCGACAGCGCGTGCATCGCCGTCCCACGCCGCGTCGGTGATCGCCCGGTGCTCGTGCTGCGTCATCGACTCGACGAGCTCCGGATGCTCGCGCAATTGACTGCGCGCCCCCGCTTCGTCACCGCGCCGGCTGGCGACCACGAATCTCTGGAGTGGGGACGCGAGCGACAGGAGCGCCTCGAGCGTCTCGTGCTGCTCGAACTGCGTCGCCACCTCCAGTGGCGAGCGATCGGCGCCGATGGTCCAGAAGTAGATGTGATAACTGCTCGGCGGCTGTTCAGCGTAGTCACCCTGCCCCGTTCGCAGATCCAGCAGGGCCGGCTTGGCCCGCAGCATGGAAAGCACACGATCGGTGAGCCCGAGCGCCACGGCAAGAAAGATGTCTGTCGACGCGCCGCGTTCGACGAGATACTGCGCCAGCTCGTAGCGTCCGGCGCCGCGCTTCTGCTCGAGCATCCACTCCGCGGCGGTCGACCGATGATCCACGTCGCGCGCGTCGATGTCGGCGCCCGCGTCGAGGAGCTGATCGATGATCGCGCGCGACGTCGCGAAGTGCAGCGGCGTCTGTCCATCACCGCCGCGCTCATGGACGCGTCCCGGATCCTCGGCCAGTATTTGGGCCAGCAGCTCCGGACGATCCAGATGTGCCGCGGCGCAGGCGTCCGGAATTGCACCGGCCGCGAGCAGTCGTTCCGCCGCGGCACCGGTTGCCGAGTAAAGGGCGTGAAAGCCGCCGGCCCACCAGTCGCTGCGCCGATTCGGGTCGGCGCCGAAGTCGAGCAGTACGTCGACGATCGAGCGATCGCGGGAGAACGCAACGATCGCGGGTGCGTCGAAGGCGAAGACGGGCTCATTGATGCGCGCGCGAAGCTCCGCATGACGCTCGAGCAGCCGCCGCACCGTGTCCGCATCGTGCCGCTCGAGCGCATGGTGAATCTGCGCCTCTGGTGTTTCCTCCATGCTCGCGCCCTTGTGTCAGTGCCCCGTCGCGTCGCGGCGCCCTCAGGACAGGCGCTTCTCGAACCAGTGATTAGCGTACGGTTCCGTGTTGAACGGCGCAACTTCTTCGTATCCCGAGCTTCTATAGAGACGAATTGCCTCCGCGAGCGCCCGGTGCGTCTCGAGCCGAAGCGTGGTGAATCCGAGCTCCACCGCCTGCGTCTCGAGGGCGGCCAGCATTCGGCGGCCGAGTCCGAGTCCGCGGGCCGTACCTGCAACCCACATGCGCTTCATGTAACCGATTCCTGGGGCGATCGCCTTTACTGCGCCGCAGGCGACGGGCTCTCCATCCACGCTTGCGACGAGAAATGCTCCGAGCGGGAAACGCCACTCGGTGTCATCGGTCGGAAGGCTCTGCGACGGATCGAAACCTTCCTCGAATCGTTCGGCCAGCTCGGCGAAATACTGTGCGACACACCAGCGAGCTACGCGACTGGCCGGGTCCACTCGTTCGATCCGTATCCCCGCCGCCTGGAGGAGCCGGCGCACTTCCGCCATCGCGGTGACGAGGCGCTCGCGCTGGGGCTCCGTCAGCGGCGCCAGAATGCCCTCGGCCAATTGATCCGATCGCCGGTTCATCTCGTCCACCTCGGCGATTCCCGCGCGCGTGAGGTAGGCGTATCGAACTCGTTCGTCGTCCGACCCGGCGCGAAGCTTTACGAGACCCGAGGCCGCCAGGGACTGCACAAGGCGGCTCAGGTATCCCGAATCGAGCCCGAGCCGCGCTCGAAGGTCGCGGAGATCGGCGCCCTCGGCACCGATCTCGAACAGCACGCGGGACTCGCCGAGTGGTCGGTCGCGACCGAGGAAGTGGTCGTCGAGAGCGCCGGCTCGTTGCGTGACGAGCCGATGGAAGCGCCGGACTTGCTCGACCTGCCCGAGTATCATTCTCTGACATTAGTCAGATAATGCTCGGGTTGTCAACGGCTGCGTCCTATATGAAGGTTGGCGGCATGATCACTCGAACTCTCGTTGCACTCGCCACGGCGCTCCTCGGTAGTTGCGCGAGCCTCGGCACCCGCGGAAGCCAATCAGACTTCCGTGTCATCGCGTTCTTCACGGCCAGGCAGGATCAGGCGCACATCAGCTTCGTGCACGAAGCCAACAAGTGGTTTCCTGAAGTGGCGTCCAGACATCACTTCATCTACGACACCACGTCCAACTGGCAGAATCTCAATTCAGCCTTTCTCGCCAACTATCAGGTCGTCGTCTTTCTGGATACACGCCCTGAAGATCCCGCGCAACGCGCCGCGTTTCAGGAATACATGGAGCACGGCGGTGGCTGGATGGGCTTTCATTTCGCGGGCTTCGCGCTGACTCCGTCCACGTATCCAGCCAATTGGGACTGGTACCACAACACGTTTTTGGGCTCGGGCTCTTACGCGAGCAACACATGGAGGCCGACGTCCGCCATCCTGCGAGTCGAAGACCGCGGCCATCCGGCGACGCAACATCTGCCGGAGACGTTCAAGTCATCGCCGAGCGAGTGGTACCGGTGGGAGAAGGATCTGCGACGTAATCCCGACATCGACATCCTGCTCTCGGTCGACTCGACGAGCTTTCCACTCGGCACCGGTCCCAAACCGCATGAGATCTGGCACAGCGGGTACTATCCCGTGGTGTGGACCAACAGAAAGTACAGGATGATCTACATGAACATGGGTCACAACGACATCGACTACGAGCACAGGTACGATACGACCAACAAGACCCTGTCATACACGCTGAACAATCCGATTCAGGACCGGCTGATCATCGACGGCATCTTGTGGCTCGGCAACGGCGGCAAATCGACGCGGGGCGTGATCAAGTAGACGGCCGGCTTCTTACGACCACGAGTCACTACAACGCAAAGGCGCCCATCGCCGGGCGCCATTCTCCTTGTTGCTGCCGCACTGCCAATACTCGCTACCTATTGCAGGTCACTTTTCCGGCTCTGTCGTCGTGTCCGGTTTAGGCCGTCTTCCGCTCGCTCCCGTACCTCCCCTCGGAGCCTTCGGGAATCCGTTCTCGTCCAAAGCGCGGGAGACCTTTCCGCGTGGTACAGTGCCCGAATACCCCACGTTCGTGGGTCTAAAGCCCCACGGGCGTCTCTCCTCGTTCTGATCGTCCTTCGGCATCTAGGATCCCTCCACTTGAGGCACGGAGAACAACTCAATATAGGAGTACTGCTCCTTTCGGAGCAATACGCCACGAGTGTTCGGAATCCGACGACCGAAGACGCCTGACTCGCCGACGTCATACACCGCCTCGATATAGATGTCACCGTCGTTGGGGACCGAGCCCGCATATGATTGCCTTCCCCAGTATCCGCCTAATACGTCCCCGTCTTTCAGGTGCACAAGGACGAAGCCCTCCCCAGTCTGATCGAAGACGAAGTCCCAGGCGGTGGGGTACGGGGCCTGATACGCGTAACGAGTCGCGTTGACTTGAAGATCGTGACCAGTATCAACGGCCAGACAATCGGCGTAATGCACAGGAGCAGAATGGCCGCCACCGAGTATCGCACCGGATGGGCCAATGGATCGTAGCCAACCACCAGCAGAAACAGGAACGGCACGCCGAGTACGAGATTCACGGCACTGTAGAACAGCCCTGCAACAGTGCGTTGCCCCACTCGAGTGCCCGCGCAGGCATGAGCAGCCGATAGATCGCCGTCGAGACCAATCCAGGAAACACCACCAGCAGAAAGAGCCCAACGCTTGTCGCGTCGAATGAACTGCTCATAGGTGATCCAGATTGCGGTAGGTCCAACCGGCCGACGCTGAACGGCAGCATCGCTCCGTTGGGTGATGTCGCATAGTGGTGTTCCGAGCGCCATGGAGCGTCATCAACTTTCCGCAGAACGGTGCGAAAGCTCCCGGAACACCCCCTTCCCCTTCGGCTATGCGTAGCGTCTCTTGGAGCACGCGTCACGTTCTGCTCCCAGCCGATCAAGGAGACTCCAATGCACTCTCGTTCGATCGTGTACGGCGGTCTCGCCGCCTCGCTACTTCTCGGCGCCTTTACGGCGAACGCACAGCAGAGCGACTCGAAGATGCCCGCCTGGCCCGAGCTGAAGAAGAAGATCGAAGCCCACTGGAGCACCACCTACCCGACTGAAAAGGTTCTCTCCGTGGAGCCCAAGGGCGGCGTGGAGTATTCGTCCACCGAGCGCGTTACCGAAACCGACTGGTGGTGGACGGACGTGAAGGAGATCTCCGGCGCCTTTGCGCGGCAGACCGCTCTCGTGACGGTCGAGCGCGCGAACAGGAGCCGAGCGCGGTTCGAGGTTGCGGCGCTCTATCGGGGTGCGGACAACAAATATCGCTTCGACAAGATCGCCGTGGGCCCGGTCGCGGAGCTTGGTGCGCCCGGCGCGCCGGCGCTTCCGTCGAGCAAGGCGGCGAGTGAGCTGTTCCTCGCGGCGTGGCGCAAGGCGCGTCCGGATTTCACGCCAAGCGCAGTAACCATCCTCGGGACGCCGGCGATGAACCAATCCGGCGAGAGACGCTGGATCAATTACAAGCTCGCCATCGACGCCGTCGGAACAGCAAAGGGACCCGCGAAGTTCTCCGGAAAAAAGGTGCGGTGCGAGCCGGCGGACTACGCCTCTGCTCTCAAGTGGGACGCCGTCAGCTCTTCGTGGATCGCAGATGAGGCGTCGATCGTGAACATCAACGAGGACAGTGCGTGCTCGCTCGCGCCCTAGGCGAGCTTACTTGAAGCGGAATCCCGTGGTGTTCAGCGGATCCAGCTCCGGACGACCGGTAAACCACAGACGCCGTGCTGGTTGCGATGCCGATGCCCGCTCCTCCCACGCGAACGCCTGGTCCCATTCTCCAAGCTCGGCGTGGGACAGCGCGAGCTGCAGCTCCGGAGCATTCAACAGATCGGCGGCGTTCTCCGGTGTGCCTGCACCGAGACGCATCGTGAGGTTGGCGATCACCGCCCGAAGCTCCTGGGCACGCTGGCGACGATAGCCATCCGCGCCGTCACGAGCGAACGCCAACACGAATGGTTCGGTCGCCTCGGCGCCGTCAGCGATCCGTCGCTCATCGATAGCATCGGCGTAACGGCCGGCATGCTCGAGACACCGCACGAGGCGGGCACGCGCCGCCTTGTAACCGCTGTCCAGCAGCAGCGCGGCACGCAGCTCTGCAATGGCTTCGTCATAAGCGCCGGTCGCCAATAGCGCGTCAGCCAGCGAGTTGCGGAATAGCGGCATGTAAGGTTCGACACGCACGGCCTCGCGCAGTTCCCGGATGCCCCCATCACGATCGCCGGTTGCCCCGAGGTAGATGCCGAGGAATCGTCGCGCTTCGGCATATCGCGGGTCGAGCGCGACGGCGCGGCGAACCTCCTCCCCTGCCACGTCCCAATTGCTCTCGAGGTACATGGCCTGCACGCCAAAGTGAACGTGCGGGATCGCCAACAGCGGGTCGAGCTCGAGGGCCCGATGGCTCAACGAGATCGCGCGATCGAAGTGCTCGCGAAAGGGACGCAGAAGATTTCTCGCCGCCGATACGGCGTAGTAGTTGGAGAGGCCGGCGTAGGCGAGCGCAAACTCCGGCTCGCGCACCAGCGCGCGCTCGAAATACTCTCGGCATCGCTTCAGATCGTCGACACTGCCGCCGACGTGGGCTGCGCGCAGGAAGAGATAGGTTCCACGTACGTAGAGGACGTATGCCTCATCGTCGCTGTCGCTCGCGGGGACGCTTGCCGCAGTCAACCTCTCATCCAGCGCGAGGAGGTTCGCTCGTGTCGTCGGGAGCGTGAAGTCGCTCGGCGCCGCGCCGTCGCGCATGCGAACGCCGTATTGCGTGGTGAGCGATGCCATGAGGGACGTCGTCTCCGGTGCGGGTACTGCATCGAGCTCGCTCGCGAGACGGGCGGTAAACGCACTGTACATGCGAAGCGCGCCGCGAAGGTCGCCGCTTGCCGCCGTGGCCTCGAGGCAGCGGCGAAGTACATGCTCGTCGTCAGGGTCGATGGCGTACACCTGGCGAAGAACGCCGAGCGCCGCCTTTACTTCTCCGGCCTCACCGTGACGTGTGGCGGCGGTGAGCGCGGCCTCGACCACCCGACGCCGAAGTGCATCGCGCTCGCCGTCGAGCCATCGCTCGAACTCGGGCGCGCCCGAGACATGAAACCCGCTCAGCAGCTCACCATACCGCTCGAGCGCTTCGATGACGCGACCCTGGAGCATGTCGCGCTCGAGGCATTCGACGTCGCACTCGATTTGGTCGCTCGCCACGCCGACGAAATCGTGCCCTGCGGTGACGATCACTTCGTCGCCCAGGGCCTTCCGCAGCTCGTGCAGCGAATTGCGGAGTGCCTGCCTGCCCTGATTCGTCGTGGCCTCGGGCCAGAGCAGCGCCATCAGCGTATCGCGTGAGTGCAATCCGCGCGGCTCCGCGAGCACGAGATACGCCAGGAGTGCGAGCCGCCGAGGCTGTGTCACCGCGGCGGCGTCACGATCTGCGGTGGTGACGTGCAGCGTGCCGAGCATCTGAATGCGCACGCGTGCGGCATCGAGGTGGGACACGACGGGCTCGGCGAAGGCTGTAGACGATTTGATGACGATGCGACCGTACCGTCCCAATGACCGCGGACTCCTCGCGAGCTCCGACCACTCCGCCATTGAGGACATCAGAACATGCGCGCTCATCAAGTCCGTCCGCCAGCCATGCTCCTTGGATGTCTCACCGCGACCCTGATGGTCGTTGGGTGTTCCGGCGACTCTGCGAGTGCACCGTTAGAGGACTTGATCTCCATGTGCCACGTCGTCGGCGCGACGGGGAGCGTCATCAGCGTGCCCTCGTCCCAGCTCGCGGCTCACCGGAGTCAGGGCGACTATCCGACGCAACTATCCGTCAGCGCGACGGCAAGCGCCGTCCAGGACAGCGTGCACTTCACGCGCATCGGAGATGCGCTGGCCGTGGCGCGGGCGGGACGACTGGCGCGGAGTGAATTGACGTCCGCCGCCTGTCCGATCACGATCTCGGTGGCGGCCGGCCTGGTTCGCGGGGACGCGGCGCCCAATGCCGACCCGACGCTGGAGCACTTCCCCATCATCATCGACGTGCCGGCGATTGCCGTCGTGGGCGCCATGAAGATGCAGGTGGACGCCAGCGGCCGCGCCCTCGGTACCGCCGAAGGCGCCATCGCGACGACCATGAGTCCGATCAATCCGCTGCCGATCGTGGGCGGCACGTCGTCACAGACCGGAGCGTCTGTCCCGATCTTCATGGTGAACGGTCACCCGGGCGGGTCCGCCGGTAACGAGGTGACGATCCAGGGGTTCATCCTCCGGTCGGGACACGAGGGCATCGACACCATTCCCGGCGGCCAGGGGGTGCAGTCGATGCGCGTGTCCGGTCTCGCGGTTCGCGGCAACAAGTTCGAGGCATTCTTTACGGAAGCCATCGACCTGCGAGCCAGCAGCGCCACCGTGGACGTCAACCACTTGAGCGGGAGCTCCGGCGCGTGCGACCTCTGTGTGGCCGGGCCTGGCGACTACAAGATCACCGGCAACCGCCTCCTGGCCGGCGGAATTCCCGGGATCCTGATCGTGCCGGCGCTGATTCTCCCTGTCGTCAGCGATGTCGAGCAATTCACGCTTCCGACCGCGTCGACCGTGACCGCATCGGTGTCGAACAACGAGGTGCGCGATCATCTGCGAAAGCCCGTTGGCGTCGGGGTCCGCGTAGGCGCGGTCGGCATCGGCGCGCCGAACGTTGCCGGGCACAGCGTCGTCACCATCGCCAACAATGCACTGACCAACAACAACTTTGCGATCATCCTCGACGCGGCGTTTCCCGTCGCAACCTCGACCCTTCGCGGCGACATCGACGTCACGTTGAGCCAGAACGTGCTGCAACTGAGCTGTCAGGTCGATCTGCTCGTGTCGTTCAGCCGGCACACAACGGCGCTGGGTCTGGCGAATGCGGCGTACCTGAAAGGCTCCACGTATGCGCTCACGCTCAATGGCAACACGAGCTGGGCCAACGCGTGGTTCAGCGATCCGACGGGATTCTCGAATACGCTTATGGTGGATGGGCAAGCAATCCCGAACGGCGCGCGCGCGACCTACGACGCGAAGAGAACGTGCCCGCCGCTACCGTGATGTGCCGCACGATTCAGTCGGCCTGTACCCGTGGAGCGCCGTCGAGGACGACGCGTACCTTGCGCAGAAGGGCATCGGGAGTGAACGGCTTCTGGAGGAATTGCATCTCGCGTTCCAGTACACCGTGGTGCACGATCGCGTCATCCGTATAGCCTGAAATGAAGAGAATGCCGGCAAACGGCCGGAGTTGGGTGAATCGATCTGCCAGCTCGCGGCCGCTCACACGCGGCAAGATCGCGTCGGTTATGAGAAGGTCGATCTGCCCGATGTGCTTCAACGCGACCTCGAGAGCAGATTCGGCATGGGGTGCTTCGAGCACGTGATAGCCGGCGCGCTCCAATACCTGACGCGCGATCTCCCGCACGGCTGGCTGATCCTCCACAACGAGAATGGTCTCGTTTCCTCCCGCAGGGGCCACACCAACCGAGGGCAGTTCAGCCTCCTCGGTCGCTTCGTCGAAGCGCGGAAAGTACATCTTGAAGCTCGTGCCGCGTCCCGGCTCGCTGTACATGGAAATCTGCCCGCCATTCTGCTTCACGATTCCGTAAACGGTCGCCAACCCAAGCCCGGTTCCCTTGCCCGGCGCCTTCGTGGTGAAGAAGGGTTCGAACACGCGCGCCTGAAGCGCCGCATCCATGCCGACGCCGTTATCGCTCACCGACAGCATGACGTGCGGCCCGGGAGGATAGATGTTGACTCGGTCCGCGCTTGGTTGCTCGAACTCCACATTCCTTGATTCGATCAGGAGACGGCCGCCGTTCGGCATCGCATCGCGGGCGTTCACGGCCAGGTTCACAATTACCTGCTCCATCTGCCCGGCGTCGACCTTTACGGCGCCAGCGCCGGGATCGAGCGACGTGGACAACTCCACATGCTCGCCGAGCAGGCGTGTGAGCATCTGTGCCGTTCCCGCCACGAGATCGTTGAGCCGCATCACCTTCGGCTCGATGACCTGCTGACGACTGAATACGAGAAGCTGGCGTGTGAGCTTCGCCGCACTGAGACCGGCTTCACGAATCGCCTCTACATCCGGCCGCTGCGGAGCATCAGGGGCCAGTTCCGTCAGCAAGAAATCGGAATAGCTGAGAATCACCGTCAGCATGTTGTTGAAGTCGTGTGCCACGCCGCCGGCGAGCTGCCCCACCGCGTCCATCTTCTGTGCCTGGAGAAACTGCCGCTCGATGCGCCGAAGGTCTGTCACGTCCTCGGTGACGGCCTCGAGGTATTGCTCGCCAGAATCGGGATCGGTCACAAGGCGCGCCGTATACAACGCCGTGATGAGCGAGCCATCCTTGCGCTTGAGCTGAATTTCATGACGATGAAGTCGCCCGGCTTTGACGAGCCTCGCGACCAACGCGTCCCGGTCGGCCGGTTTCGGAAATAGAGCGTGCACGGCGAGCGCTCGGACTTCTTCGATCGAGTCGTAGCCGAGCATGCGAGCAAAGGCTGGATTGACCGCCAGAAAGCGGCCATCCATCGTCGCAAGCGTGACGCCATCGGGCGACTCCTCGACCAGCCGCCGGTATCGTTCATCCTGCCGCCGGATCAGCTCCTTCGCCCGCTTGCGCTCGGTGATGTCGTGAATCAACACGATTCGCGCGGGACGTCCCTGAAACTCGATCGAGAGCGCGTTCGTCTCGATGTCGATCAGGGTGCCGTCCTTCTTCTTGTGCCGCCATTCACCGCCGCCGTAATTCGCCCCACTGACGTCCCGGACGGCTTCGCGGAGACGCTGCACATCCTCGGCGGGCCGTATGTCCGCCACGGTCATCGCAAGCAGTTCGTCGCGCTCGTAGCCGTAGTGATGGACCGCCGCGTCGTTGACCGCGAGGATGCGAAGCGTCTCGAGGTCGTAGACCCAGAGCGGCAGTGGGACGGCTTCGAACAGGAGGCGATGTTTCTCCTCGGCGGCTCGCGTCGACGCGAACGCCGTCTCGACCTGCGCGACCATCGCGTTGAACGCACTCGCCAGCTGCCCGAGCTCGTCTCCGCGTTGCGGAAGGCTGGCCTGGTGCGAGTAATCGCCGGCGGCCACTGATCCGACCGCACGCGTCAGGCGCGCAATGGGCCGCGTGAACGACTCGCTCAACCAGATTGCCACCAGCAGTCCGAGCACGATGATCAGAGCGCCCTGCCCCAGGATTCGAACGAGAAAGCGCTTTGCCTGTGCCACAACCTCGTCGTGAGCGGTTTCCAGCACCACCATGTAGGGAGTGCCGCGAACGAGCCGGGACACGGCGAACACGGGCTGACCGGTCACGGCGCTCGTGTATGACGTGAGCGTGCCGGTTCGGAATGAGTCCACGGCCGGAGCCGGGATCGGCTTCGAGAGGTCAGTCCAGAGTGTGCCGTCGCGATTGGCAAAGCGCATTTGCGTCGCTTCACCGCCGAAGAGCCGGTTCAGGGTTTCGGGAGACGGGCTGACGTGCACTCTCGTGGTCTGCGTCAGGTAGCCCTGCACCGCTCCGTCGCGCACCCTGACGATTGTCGTGGCCAGGATCGCTGGACCTGCGCCGCGGAGCGGAGCGACGGTTCCGGAGTCAAGCGCTGGTATTCGGTCCAGCGTTTCGCGGCTGACCGTCGCGCCGAGCGCGATCGGGTCGTCGCCCACGTGCGCGATCTCCTTGCCCTCCGCATTCAGGAGCCGAACGACGCTCGCCAACTCGGCGGAAAGCAGAGGCCTGAGTATCGGCATCGCCGCCGAGTCGGCCGCTGCCGTCGAATGGTCGAGGGCCTCGTGGATGATGCGGTTGTCTCGCGCCGCTCGAAGCACAGCCAGCTGACGGGCCGTGGACGCTTCGAAGAGCCGTGCCCACTGGGTGGCAATGCCGTCCAGACGCGTGAACGTGGTCGCAATCGCCGATGCGCGCATCTCCCGATACGCAGCGACCGAGAGGGCAGCGGTCACGAGCGCCAGGAGCGTCCCGATCACGAGGAACAACCTCACACGGATCGAAAGCCCGCCCGCGGGACCGACAGGGACTGCGAACTCGTCCTGCCTGGCAGGCTGTTGTGATCCGGACGTCATTGCAACTTCTCTGGGCGAGGCAGGGGCTTACTCGGAGCCAACCATAGACCGCCGTTTTACGCAACGCAATGAAAAACTCGCTCTGTCCTGTGCCGTGTGTCTCAGCAGCTCTTAGGCTGAAATCGCGGTAATTGTGCGCTTAAGAAATTCTCAGCCTCGCGTCGGTCAAGCCGAGTGCCGCGCAGTGGATTGCAGACCACCGAACTTTTCAACGACGACTTGCGGCGCGCCGTGCCGTGCGTCACCGGCAATCTCGTTCCCATGCGGGGCGTCCCTTTCGAGCCTTTTGCGGAAAGGCTGAAGCGCGGGTTGGCGGCGCTCAATTGTGGCATATCGACCATCAGTATGCTACTTGCCGAAAAACGATACCTTGTATATCGTTATTCGATAATAACAGCTACTTCTGACTCTGCATGGAGGACAAGGTCTCATGCCCCAGTCGTACCCTGACACCCTGGCGTTGTCGCGGAGAGTACTCCGCGTGCTGACCACGCTGAACCTGCTGATGGGCGCCTTCATTCTGACGCTGCTCATTGCCAGCCTGGTGGCCGAATCCTGGGTCATGCGCGCACTCGGTGCAGCACGCGGCACTGCAATGCTGTACGTGGGCATGCGCCTGATCATGGTAATTGGCCTTTGCGGAATTCCGATCGTGCATCTCGTTCTGGCGCGGCTCCTCGCCATCGTCGAGACGGTCGGCGTCGGCAATCCCTTCGTCCTGGCGAACGCGGCCCGCCTGAAGACGATCGCCTGGGCGATACTGGCGCTGGAGCTCTTGCACTTCGCCGTCGGCACCATTGCCGCCTCCGTCTCGACGGCCGCCGTTCCCCTCAACCTCGGCTGGGGCTTTTCCCTGACGCGATGGCTCGCGGTGCTGATGCTCTTCGTGCTCGCGCAGGTCTTCGAGCAGGGCGCGCGCATGCGCGAAGATCTCGAGGGCACGGTCTGAACATGTCGATCATCGTCAAGCTGGACGACATGCTCCACGAGCGTCGAATGACGCTGACCGAGCTTTCGGACAGAATCGGCATCACGCTCGCCAACCTGTCTGTCCTGAAAACCGGGAAGGCGCGGGCCGTCCGATTCTCCACGCTCGAGGCCATCTGCGAGGCCCTGCGGTGCCAGCCGGGTGACCTGCTGGAATTCGCGCCAACCCTGGACGAAGAGGAGATCTCGCCATGACGTCGGACATGTCGCCGAAGGTGAAGGCGAGGCTGGTTGGTGGTCTTCTGCTGCTCACCATGCTCGCAGGCGGATTCGCCCAGGGATTCATCGGCGGACGTCTCATCGTATCCGGCGACGCCGCGGCAACAGCCGCCAGCATCGTGGCACACGAGCCGCTCTATCGGCTTGCGTTCGCCACGTACCTCGTAGAGATGGCGTGTCAGATCGCGATGATCGTGCTCCTTTACGAATTGCTCAAACCCGTGAGCAGGAGCGCCTCTTTCGTTGCGGCGACGTTCGGCCTCGTCGGTTGCACCATCAAGATCGTGAGCCGCCTCTTTTTCTTCGCGCCACTGCTCGTGCTCGGAGGCGCGCCCTATCTGAGCGTCTTCGATCCGAAGCAGTTGCAGGCGCTGGCGTTCTTCTTTCTCCGCGTGAACTACGCGGCCGAGACGATCGCCGTGGTGTTCTTCGGCTTCGAGGGGCTCGTGCAGAGCTATCTCCTGCTCAGGTCCACCTTCCTGCCTCGGGTGCTGGGCGTGTTGTCGGCAGTTGGAGGTCTTGGTTGGCTGATGTACCTGTACGAGCCACTCGCGCGCCGCCTGGAGCTCTACATCGTCGGCACCGGCGTCATAGGGGCCTTCGTGGTCGTCGTGTGGCTTCTCGTCTTCGGCGTGAACGAGCAGCGCTGGAGGGAGCAGGCCGCTGAAGCCTCAGCGTCGATCTGGCGATGAACGCCGGCAGTTGAGATATTGGCGCCATGCATCGTCGCCAATTCATCACCGCCCTCGGATCCGCGGCTGCGCTCTCGCAGTTCGGCTGCCTCACCGCCGCACGCGGCAGCGGCACACGACGTCTCAAGCGTGTCGGCCTCCAGCTCTACAGCCTGCGCGACGACGCCCGACGCGATCTCGCGCGCACCATCGCCGACATCGCCGCGGTAGGCTACAACGACGTCGAGCTCCTCGGCTCGATGAACAACTTCGGCATGCCACCGAAGGAGCTTCGTCGAGTGCTCGACAGCCATGGCCTGCGCGCTCCGTCGACGCACGTCGGCGGTAACGCACTCGACAATCTCCCGCGCCAGCTCGACGACGCGCAGACGCTCGGCCACGAGTACATCATCGTGGCCAGTCTGCCGATCCCGGGAAAGCCGACGCTCGACGACTATCGCCGCTGGGCCGACCGTTTGAATGAGGCGGGGCGCATTACGCGCGAGCGCGGCATCTGGATCGGCTTCCACAATCACGAGGGCGACTACGCCGTGCTCGATGGCGCAGTCGCGTATGACGTGTTCGCGGCGCGGACGGATCCGTCAGTCGTGCGGCTTCAGCTGGATGTCGGCAATGCGGCGATGGGCGGCAAGGATCCGATGGACTACATGCAGCGGTTCGGCGACCGCTATTGGTCGTTCCACATCAAGGACGTGCCGAAGTTCGGACCGACGCCGGATGCGGAGCTCGGCAAGGGCATCCTCGATTTTCGCCGGCTGCTGGCGAGCATCGACCGGATCGACGAGAAGCTTCTGTTCGTCGAGCAGGAGACATATCCGGGTACGCCGCTCGAGAGCGTCCGTCGCGACTTCAACTACATCTCGACGCTGAGGTTCTGACCGTTTTCTTAGCGATCGAAGACGATGTGTGCCCGGTGCCGTCGAAAGCAAATGGTCGCGTGGAGACGACTTTGACCCGGGCCATCGCCGCGTGCCGTGGATTGAGCAGCACGTTGTACTCCTGTGGGACGATTGCCGATGGCACTGCAAGCCAGAGGAACGCTGCATCCGCGACCCACATCGTGCCCAGCTCTGCCTGCCACTCCTGCGCCGGGTAGTCCCGCCAGTTCCCGGGAGGAAACTGCCCGACCGTCACCCGTGCGCCCAGCCCATCCGTTTCCGGCACGTCGATCTCGCTTGCGACAAGATCGATGGGCGCAAGGAGCGGTTCCACGTGGACCAGCAACTCGAGCGCCGCGAGCGACAGGCTTTGCGACGTGTAGACGACGGGAATGCCCGCGGGATTCCAGCGTCCGCCATTCAGCCGTGCGCCCTCGCCATCGAGAGCCTGATACTGGCGTCTCGCGATCCGCCAGACTCGCACTGTACCGGAACGCTCTAGCTGTACACGCCGTGTTCAATCCGGCCGAGGGCGCGCTCGACGAGCCTCGCGCCGACGTCCGTCTCCAGCAGAGCGATCGGCGCCTTCCCTCTGAGCGATCTGTTGCTCGCTCTGAGCCAGGCGCGCGCCTTCGATTCGGTTCCGAGCACGTCGGCGGCGTACACCGCGATGCGGATCACCCGCAGCAGCCGATCGGATTCAACCACCGTGAGCGGCTCATTCTCGTCGCGCCGTCGCTCGAAGGTGCGCCGCGGCACGACGAGCGAATAGAACTCCTCGGCGTCGAGCACCCCGGTTTCCACCGCACGGTACGCGGCGGCCGCGGGAATTCCTTCCATGGCAGCCGTCGCCAGGTCGAAATCCGAGTGCACGTCCGTCCCCAGGAGCGGATATCCTCCCAGGACGGCAGCAACGGCTTCGGAGACGATCATCGGGAGTTGTGGCACATGGCACAGTTAATCTGCGCGATTGCCATCCCGGGCGCAATGGGTGCGGCCACCGGTCCTACGAGAGAAAGATGAAGTAGCTGATTACGGCGACGACGAGAGCTGATAGACCTATCAGCGCGCCACGCGTTCAGTGGCAGGGCGGTCTGTTCTTGCCATCGTTTGCCGGCTGCGTAGACATGAGATGGCTGCTATTGCGGGCAATGCTGCTTGAGTTCGTCGCGCAACGTTTGCGCCGTGCTGTCGTCGATCTTCTTCTCTGCGACGAGCTTATCGATGATCTTCTTCATCGCGGCGCAGTCGTCCTCTGACAAGCTACCTCCCCCGCTGGCTTCGAGCCTACGGGAAAGCTCCGTCCAGAACTCGACACTCTCCTTGATGCAACATGCGTCGACGCCAAACAACTTGCAGCAGAGAAAGTCGCCGAGCAGATACGTCACGCCGGCGCTGATCAGCGTGATGAGCGTTTTGGCGATTGCCGCGCCCGCCGCGGCGCCCAGGGTGTACCCGGCGGCTTTGACTGCGCCGACGATTGCGCTGCCGGCGGCTCCGCCCGATGTCACCGTAAGGCCGACGATGGCTGTTACCACGAGGGTCACGACGACGACCAACGTGATCTTGCACCAAGTGCACGATTTCGTCACGAGCGTTGCCTCCGTTGTATGGCCGCGCGACCTTTTTGCCTAATCGGGACACCGTTTCGAGAGCACCCTTCTCAAGGTTTCCGCTGCCGCGTCGTCGATCTGGCCACGGGTCACGAGTCCGTTGATCACAGCGGTGAGGTGTTTGCAGTCCTTCGATGTCAGGTGGCCGTTGGTGCTCTGGACGGCGTTGGCGTACGCGGTCCAGAATTCCGTGGCGCCCTTGGGACAGTACTCCTTGCAGTTGGCCAATCGACAGCACAGGTACGACGCGAGGTCGACGATCCCGATGCCGAGGCCGACGACAAAGCCAATGACTTCGCTCCAGTTGGCGATGGTCGAGGCACTTGCCTCGATGCCCAGCGCCGCCGCAATGCCGGCGCCGAGAAAGTAGCCGGCGGCAAGGCCCGCCAACCCGATCACGAAGGTCAGCGTTACACGACAGAATGTGCAGCCCACGGGCGAAGCCTCCGTTGTTACGAGAGACGTCAGCTGTCCGACTGATACGCAAATATCGTTGGACTCTTGGTGCGACGCAACCATCGGGTGCTCATGACCGAACCGGGAAATGAGCCGAGTGCTAGTATGAGCGAATGTCGGCCTCTTGGACGCCCAGTCTCTCAGCGACAGCCGCTAATGTCTGAGACTGTGGATTGGTTCACGGTTTGATCGTCTGTTCGCGACCGTCCCTGGTGATGATTTTGATGAAGGGGCTCGGGCCACGCGAGAGCAATTGAGTATACGCGCCTCCTTCGCCACCAAGCACGAGCCCAGATCCGTCCTCCGTCGTTCCGAGCTTCACGCGCGGGCCGCCCTTCGTATCGATCAGGCGCAATTGCACGGCCTCCCGAAATCCCGTGGTGCCGTCGGGCATCTTCACGTTGGGCTCGGCCGGGAGCACCCTGATCTCCGCGCGAACACGCCCTTGATCGTCGACGATTTCCAACGCGCGGCCGCGGAGCACGGGCGCGAAGTCCTGCGCCGTCGTGGGACGCGGATGCGTCAGTGAGAACACGAGCAGTGCAGCATTCGCGACTGTGAGGGCGACCAATAGCCGCTGCGTCTTCATATCAACCTCCAGGTGCGCTCGCCCCTGTTTGTGCGAGCGCGGTCAGCGTAGCGCGGAATACACCAGGACCTTGAACGTATCTCCCAGGTCTGTCGGCGCGCCAAAGGTATTGGTGAAGATCAGCCCGACCAGCCGCTCCTTCGGGTCAGCCCAATACCACGTGTTGAAGGCACCGCTCCACCAGAACGATCCCACCGACAGCGGCGAGCGGTAGTCGTTCTCCGGCGTCTCGAGCGCGAAGCCGAGTCCGAATGCCGGCTGCAACGGCGCGATCTGATTCGTCAGCATCATCTCCACCGTCTTTCGCCCGAGCAGCCGCGTGCCGTCGAGCTCTCCGCCGTTGAGGAACATCTGGAGAAAGCGCGCGTAGTCGGCCGTGGTGGACGCCAATCCGCCACCGCCCGAGAAGTACGACACCGTGCGCGCCGGGAAGTCCGCATGGATTCCCCTGGTTTTCTCGTGCGACGCCACGAGGACGCTGTCCTTGATCATGTGCAGCGCCACGACCCGGTCGCGCTTGCTCGCTGGGACCTCGAAATACGTGTCGACCATGCCGAGCGGGTCGAAGATGCGCGTTCGGAAGAATCTGTCGAGCGGCATGCCCGACATCACTTCCACGAATCGGCCGAGCACGTCGAGGGAGAGGCTGTAGGTGAAGCGCTCACCGGGCTCGTTCTTCAATGGGAGTTTGCCGAGCACGTCGATCTTTTCGCCGAGGATGTCGCCCTCGTGACCGAGGGCGCGCACGCCCGCCTTTGCGTAGATCGCCTTGAAGTCGTCGCTGCCGATATCGGGGTAGTCGAGTCCCGAGGTGTGCGTGAGGAGCTGCCGAATGGTGATGCGTCGGCGCGCCGGTCTGGATTCATACGACGAGTCAGCCGGATTGAACTTGGTGAGGACCGTCTGCTCCTTGAATGCGGGCAGGTAGTTCCCGATGGGATCGTCGAGCTTGAAGCGCCCCTCTTCCCACAGCATCATCACGGCGAGGGTCGTGATGGCCTTGGTCTGCGAGGCGATGCGAAAGATGTCGGTCGGTTGGAGTGCGACGTGGGTACCAAGATCCCGGCTGCCGAATGCCTTGTGGTACACGGTCCGCCCGTCGCGGGTGAGCATGACGACCGCGCCCGGAATCTTCCGGTCGGCGATCAGACGTTGCACCCAGGCGTCCACGCGCGCGAGCCGCTCGGCATCGAACGCGGCGGGCGCCAATCCGTTCGAAGACAGGGTTGCGCTCGGCTGCGATGACGCGATCGCCGGACAGCACAGGGTGGCGACGAGGGCAAGGCGAAGAATGCGCATATATTATTCTTCCAGGCGATGGAGGGATCGGCCGTAGCTGCTGAGCGCGTCAACCCGGCACGCGTTGACGAGTTCCTCTGCTACTGTAACGCTTCGTCTCCCTTTGTGCGAAAGGCGGAGACGCCTGCGATCCCAGGTACTCGACTGACGCGGCTTGTCCTACTTCACCAGTATTGCTGATGGTCGAGCACCATCTGTCGTACGCGATGCACGACGCCATCAGCAAGCCGGATGTTCGGACCGCTTGCGCGACGAGCAGGACGAGCAGGACGAGCAGGACGAGCGCTCAAGTGGTTGACCTCAGTACTCACGCGTCCACCTTCGCCGCTGCCCCGTCAGACATCCCTAGTTCCAGGGAGACACATCCGGGCCCGTCCTACCCCCGTCCGGGAACACCCACCACCATCGCGCACGGCTTAAGAGCTTCCGCCTCCTCGCTGACCCTAGAGGCGCTACTCGGACACGTCCATGTGCGAGATCGCATCACCGCGCAGACAGAGGGTTGATTCATTGGCCGTCGTGAGGTACTTCAAGACCGCTAGCTTGCGATCGCCCTCCTCCATTCTGTCATTGTATTCCATCTTTGCGCGGCACTCACCGATATCCCAGCCGAGGTCCGCGAAGGCGCGTTCAAGTCGCTCCGGAGCGCCACCGTCAGCCAGGTCTCTCTCCAATTCGCTTGCATCAGATTGCCGGCCTCGCGCAAGAAAGCCGGCTTTTGCTACAATCGCCGCGAGACATAGCATTACGCGGCCTTGCGTATCGCGTGTCGCTGGACTCTTTGGAATAGAGGCCTGACCAAAGGCGATCTCGATTGCACGCTCCCGTACACCGTTCGTCGCTAATGCCATCATAACTACCTCCTGATCTCGACTGGGTTAGGCCGGCTGTCGAAGCTTATCGCGCAATGCTGCTACTTCCAGTTCTTTCGCCGCTATAGCGCCTCTGAGTGTTTCGAGTCGCTTCCTGTTTAGCGTCTTCAGGTTGTAGCCCTTGTACGCCTCAAGCAGGAACTGGAGATGCTGGTACGGCGGGCTCGCGCCGACCGTATCGTCATACTTCCATTCGGCTGGATTATGACAAATGCGTAGGTACTCTTGCACGATCTTTCGATCGGCGATTACTGCAAGATAATCGCCAAGAATGATTACTACATCCTCAATACGCATCAGCCCCTCATAGACATACAGCCCGATTGCATTGAAGTAATCGAGGAGACCATCAAGTTTCTTCTCTTCCGGGCTGAATTGAAACAGCAATGGATGGTAGAACCTGCAGCCCGGTTCAATTCCTGCATTTAGCCGTTCAAACGGGCCGAATACTGGCTTATCCTGCGCGGGCACCTTACCTCTCGCACTGATATACTCATGCGCAGTGCGATCGACTTGGCTAAAGATCTCGTCGCGAAACCGATACACGAGGTCATAGAAGGCCAGGAACAATTCACCGTTCTTCCTGAACTCAGTCAAGAAATCTTTGACGTAAGCGGCGCGCTGCACTTGCTGCGTTCGTACCAGTTGCGCAATCGTAATCGCAAACGCTGGTACAGTAGCGAATACGACCATCCCGATGTTTGGATCAAAGTGCGCCCAGCCAAGGAGAATCGGCAATAGCAGGGCGCCTTCAGCGGCACCTACGAGTAGCACCGTCCAGAGGACGTTGTGTTGTCTAAACGTTCCCCATTTGTTAGTGTACATACGTCACCCTTGTCTGAGTCATGCCCATGACGAGCGCTTGGTGCCCATCCAAAAGATCATCCGAAGAATACGAGTCCTAGATTGCGTGGGTTGGCATGATTGTCCCAATTGCCGCATATGCGCTGCGCCCACGCGATGTGTGCCACGAGGCTTGGTTAACTCCAATAACACGTCGTAAGACGGAACTCAAGGTGGCATTCCTGCCACGACGTGGCTAGTAGCTGCAATTGATTGAGAGGTTGTTCACTGAGTCATAACGGGGCAAGCTGGGGTGCTTGGATTCCACACCAGCCGGCACCACGCCAGAGGGCGCAGTGAACACCCATCGGCCTTGAGACTTAAAGCTCCTCGCTTCCCTGAAACAGGCAGCGCTAGCCTATGACGTGAGAATGAGGTCGATCTCTCCCGCCGTCTTGGCGAAATCACCAAAAAGGTGAGTTTGGGTGTCGCCGGCCACCGGTCGTCTCCGGATTACAAGATCCTTTGTGGGGAATGTCTCTCGGAGGACAGCAAGCGTTGTTTCGCGGGTGAACTTGCGCGCGTCCGTTCGGACGTAGATCGTGGCATCTCGTCGCAGTAGCCGCTTAGCGCGGGCAAACACCTCGCTGAGGAGGGTCTCGTAATTCGCACGATGCTCAAATTTGCCGCGGAGCCAGTTTCCGTTCCTTGCGGCATGGGCAGGGCCGCCAAGCAACCAGAGACGCAGCCACTGATCATAGTGATAGTTCGTGACTCCGTAGTAGGGCGGCGACGTAAAGAGTAACTTCGCCCTTCGGAGATCGCCGCGTGCCATTCGGGCAGCGATGCGTGGCAGTACAGTCATGCTGTTACCGAAATACACAGTCGATGATTCGCACTCAGGAGTTCCCTTTGCGTACCTCCAGGCGAGCCGAGAGGTGAGGAAGTCTACAGGATCCACCTGTGGGGGCCGAGCGTTATGCTCCTTCCACCAGCGAATTGCGTAGTCCGGCGACATTGACTTCGTCTGTCGCATTTGGTTCGAGAGCGCCGCGCCTTCATTTCCGTGAAGGTACACGAGAAGAATCGCCATGGCCGTACGATCCGTAGCCGATCGGCGCCAGTCGAGCCGATCGCGTGCCGCTAAGAGAAAACGGCGAACAGGCGCCGCAAAGCACCGATGAAAGAAGGGCGGCAGCGCACGGGCGCTCTCTACGTATCGCGCAGCAGTGGCTACGCGGCCAATTTCCTGCACGCGATGCGCGACCTCATCGTGCTCCGCCGCAGCAAGTTTCGCCTTCGCGTAGACAAACCCGACCGGGCTGATTTCGATGCCGACACCGGCACGACCCTGTGTCGCGGCGCTGAAGATAGCAGTGCCCCGACCCGCGAACGGATCGAGCACCAAATCGCCGGCCTGCGTGTGTTCGCGAACCACTCGGTCCGCGAAGCCGGTCGGGAACATGGCATAGTAAGGGCCGAGCCCTGCCCATCGCCCAGCGGCGGTACCATAGTCGATGTGCCGAGCCATGGGCGGTCTACGTCGCCAGCATCAAGGCTTTGGCCAGCTGCTCGAGTACCTTTGCCCCGAGATGGAGTGGGATCGCGGCTTGGGCGTGTGCCGAGACAATCGGCGCGAGCGCGTTTGGAAAGCGGGACGAGACGAGCTTGTCTAGAAGAGCACACGTAACCGGAAACGCCGGATACATGGAGATATCGGCGGTCTCAAGAGTGTCTTGTTTCGGATCGAGGAACGGGATGCTCGCGACGATTCGCGCTCCGCTTCTCGTTTTGTAAAAGAACTTGCGACCGAAATAGGTATCCAGGCCGTAGCGCTTCTCCGATGTCGAGAAAATGATCCGCTCCTTTATGTAGTCGTCCGTGAGAAGCATGTAGTCGCGCGGCGCGAAGCGTGTGGTGCCAGCCGTCTCCGATTTGTCGAGCTCCTCGAAGTGCGCGACGAAGGCTCCGCTCTTCTCCACGCCAACGATCAGGAGGTCTCGTCCAGTTGACTCGCGGACCTTTGCGTTGAGACGCTGGAGTTCGCTTGAGATCGCAGCCGAGAGCCACGCCGGATGCCCAAAGAGAGCCAGTGGGCCGTCGAGAAAGAAAGCCAACCGATGAGCGCTGCCAAGCAGATCTCCACGTTCGAAAGCGCGGAGAAGGTGAATGAGAAGCACGCGCTCCCACACCTGCATGATCTCGCCGAACGCCTCGCCATTCGTTCCGGTGTCGCGAAATGCCTCGTGACTGCGGAGAGCATCAGTTGACCACACGGAGCGCTTGAGGGTGCACGCGCAGGAGGACAGTCCGTGGCCAATGGCGAAATGCTCCTCGCACGCCGTGTCGAGGTTGTATGGACACACCTGGGGCCGAGTCCGAGGCTTGAGGGCCAGGAGGGCCTCGTATGTGTCGAGCAGTGGCGTCAGGTCCTGGCTGTCTACGACACCATTGTGGAAAACGTCGTACACCTCCTCCCGAAAGGCCACGCGGGCGCTCGTGTGCGTCCGAGTGACCACGTTGCTTCCCGGCAGAGCTGCGTCGATGGTCGCCGCTTGCTCGGTCTTTCGAAACTCGACGGGGTCGGCTGGACGCCGCTCATCAAGCGAATTGACCGCCTCAAGGTCGAGGAGAACACTGGCAACCGTAAGGTACCCGACCTTCGCGCCCGGATAGCCGTTGCGAACATCGACTTCAGATTGGCTCCCGTCGATCGCTACGACGAACTGGGGAAGCGCGTCATCGGCGGTGGGCGCTTGAGCAGGAAGGGCAGCTGGCTCGCTCGAAGCGGGCGCGTGAACTCGTGCACGTGTAAGAAGTTGCTTGACTCGTTCGGTGTCGGCGAGCCGCTGGAGCGCGCGATAGCCTGCGAACTCCCCCTCATACGGCATCGCCATCCGCTCCGGCAATAGTTGGGTCGATGCTGAACAGGTCCACTTGAACGGGTACAACGTATGGATTTGAGAGGGTCTTCACCCGCAGGAAGCCCTTGTCCTGGGCACGCAAGATACTCGCCTCGAAATCCGCAAAGTCGTAGAACTTCCGCAATTCCCTTGTCTCGTCCGTGTTGTTGAGATGTCCTATAAACCAGTTCGCGGTGTTGCGGAGGATGTTCTTCTGAATCGAACTCACTTCTTGCGTCGCATAGACGAGACCGATCTGGTACTTCGCGCCCTCCTTGGCAGTGCGGACCCAGACGTCGGAGAAGTCCTGTTCGTTGGACGAGGGGAGAATGTTATGAGCCTCCTCAAGGTATATCAGGATGCTGGGCGGAATCTGCGCGGTTCGGAAGAGTTCCTGGTTCTTCTCGAAAATGCGCCACATGACTCTGTCGGCGGCGGCCTTGTTGAGCAGCGGCTCACCGCTAGATTGATCCACGATCACGAGCTTGCCGGCCGCGACGTGTGCGTAGATATCGTCCGCATAGTCGGTGCTCGTATCTGGCGTGTGTTGCGCTTTGACGCGGCCGATGAGCCGAGATCCGTTCGGATACGCAAACATCTCGAGAACTTTCCGAAGGTCGTCGTCGGCCCACGAACCCGATGAACTCGTCTGAACGTACGCCTGATCGAATCCGGTCCAGCCTGATGCGCCGTCCTTTATGAAGTCGTGCAGCGTCCCGAACGCTTGGGCGAGCTCTGGCCAACCGGGCGCCTTTTTCCCAAGGATCGTAGCACACAACGCGTACGCCGCCGGATCCTTGCCGCCCGACGATGTAAGAGCTGTGAGCAGGTCCTGGTTGAAGAGGCTCGTCGTTATTGGCTTCAAGGTGGTCGGCGGTACCAGGCCAGCTTTGCTGAGAAGCGCCCTGTATGCCAGCACGCGGCGTTGGTGTCGCGTCATGGCGGAGCGATCAGTCGCAGCTGGTGTCTCCAGCCGGACGTCGCTGAAGTTGCCGATGTACTTCGATCCCCGGTCGGGCGAAAGCGCGAGATCGATTATGCTCTTGCCTATTTCAAGATTGCCATCAACAAAGAAGTTCAGGAGCATCAACCTGCGCCCGGGATCGTGTGGGTGGGCCATGATCCCATACGTCACGACATCCTCCTTGGACATCGCCTGCTCAGACGTCGGGCCGCACATCCACACGTTCTTGATCGCCGTTGGCTGCGCTCTCTTCTGCGCATCCTGAGTGTTTTCGTTCGCGTATTCGCCATTCGGATCGAGGACGAGCTGACCAACCCGCTCCTTAGAGTCGTGCCAGCGCAGCTCGAAGATCGACTTGAGCATCACCTTCGTAGTATTGGACTTGCCTGTTCGCGTCATGCCGAAGAGCGCGGACTTTTGGCCGAGCAGATCGCGTGGACCGATCGCGACCGGTACATTGGCGATCCTCTGGAATGGCCGGTTCGTCGAGGCATAGCGAACATGGCCGATAGTCACTTGCACGGTCGGGTCGAAGGCCTTCGGATCGCGCGGGTCGCGGTAGTTCACGATTCGACGAAGAACCTCGGCGCGCGGCTTGTAGACCTTGAGGCCCTGATTCGGGTAGTAGTTGCTGATGTCCGAGCCAAAAACAAGCCCGTACCTTCCACCGGCGGTGCCAGGCGGGAGCTCAGACACGTAAAAGGTCCCGAGCACGCGACAACGTACACCGGCGTAGCTCAAAAGGTTGTGGGTTGTCGCGTCCATGACGGACTTGTCATCCCAGTGCCGTCCGACCTCCCCGCTCACGCGCTGCGCCGTCTCCACGCGGACGCGGAGGGCCTCCTGCGCATTCGGGAGATCAGCGTGATCAAGTACACGAAGCAACAGAACAGAGGTGTCTTCTTCTCTAACGTCGACCGTCTGATCAGGGTAAATGCGGCTCGCCAGAAGGAAGGAGAGTGCCGGCACGCCTCCGACCTTCGCCCGGTAGTGGTCGTGAATCTGCACCAGGCTCTCGGCGTATGACAATGAGTACACGTCACCGACGTACGCAGCCTCCTCGATCAAGTCCGTGAGGAGACGGCCGGCGTCGGCGAGGTCAGGTGCGAGTTGCTCCGCTAGTCCCTTCGAGACCTTCCCGATGATGTCCATTCGGAGCTTGTGGGGTTGTGCGTGCGGAGGCGCGTCATCCTGCGCGCGGCGGGCGAACTACATGGGCGTCCGACGTTAACGCGACCATCAGCCGAGTCGGCGGTTCCTGATGCCATTCAGGACGGGCCGCGCAGCCGGAGGAACCATGCCGCCGCCGTCGCTGTGAGTCAAGGAGTCGCTTACAGTGCGCTGTCAAGAATGTCGGTGACAGGCGCTCAATTACGCGGTCGCCCCTCGCGGTACCTGTGACCTCAGCGCTCTTCGGCGATGCTCCGCCAACCGTGGTCGAATGTGAAGCTTTGGGACTTGCCTGCCGGGTCTTGAATTCGGACGATTCGGGGAACCTCACTTCCCGCGTGCTCGACGATGTACAGCCAATAATTCTCGCCGCGATCGCGAGCGCATTCGAACTGCGTTCGCGACATCCCTACAGATCGATCATCGAGACTGCCGGTCATCGCCTTGACCTCGCACAAGCGGGTAGCGGCGCCCAGCGCCTCGCCCTGGTACAAATCAAAACCGGGGTTGTTAGCTGGCGTGCGCCGCCACGTGGGCTCCTTGCTAATGATCAGATCAATGGCCTTCCTCTCAAGCGTCATGCGTGCCAAATGATCAAGGCCGTCAGGGTCCGGCGCTTCCGTTTCAGAATGGGCCGCGACGTAGGAGACGAAGGGTCGTTTTCCCGTGCCGTCGGGCGCGCGCTTGGCGCCCGCTTCGCGGTCATTCGCTTCCTTGTCGCCCCCGGTGCCTTCGCTACGCGTGTGATCTTGGCCAGAATCAGCGCCGCCCCCGTTAGCATCACCGTCATCGCCCCCGTCGACAGCACTCACCAAAGGATCTTGATCATCCCGGTGCGGGACGGACGTCTCGTCATTCAGCGTATCCCCATCCGACGTCTTGGCGCCATTCTCCACATCGCCTTCGCCCGACGTCACATCGGGAACTATCTCATCCGCAACGCCGAGCCGCGCGCGGAGCTCCGACTCGCTCGTTACACCAAGCTGCTTGAGCAAGTCCAACACTCCAGGCTCGATACCAGCCTCTTTGGCCAGTTGGTCGATAATTGCTGGCCTAAAGCGCACTTTGGCGAGAAGAAACGGATTCGCCTTCCAGCCGAGCGAGCCAAACAGAATCGCATCGGGTACCTGCAAATTGCCATCTCCGTCCGCAATCCAAGCCGTCGTATTGAGTACGCGAACGAACGTCGAGTCGAACCGTCGTCGGTAACCGCCGTAGTGAGACCAACTGTACTCACCATCAAATATATCCTTGCCACGGCGCTCTTCGAGATGATCAAGCTCTTCCCAGAGCAATCCGGCTTTGGTGCGACGCACCTGAAGCGTGAACCCAGAGAGGGATTTGAGAAGGCCTTCAAGCCCGAGGAGCGTCCAGTCAGTAACGTGGTCCTTGAAGCCAGAAGTCTCGGCGTGGCCTGCCTGCACACGCAGTGCCTCGCGCTCCTGCCATGACAGGCCAATGCCGCCAATCGGGCGCAGGTAACGCACCGCGCCACAGGCTTCAAGCAGCTCGCGTATTCCCTCTCCTCGCAGGCAAGAATACCGACCATCGACTAGCAGAACGTTCGCCACCGACGCGAACAGCTCCTTGAGTCGCTCGGTTGCGATATAGAGCTGGCCGGGCCTCGCCATTTGCTCGCTCTCGTCGCCCATATTGACCGCCATGACAAACGCAGTCTCGCGAAGCGTCCCAAGTAGCTTCTCTCGCTGGGCCTTTGAATCAGTGCTGAATGCATTCAGAATTCGACCGATATCGGCCTCGTATTCCGCCTTACTCATGCTGACATGCTGTCGGTACTTCGGCAGAACGTTGCGCACTACGTCGTCCACGGGATCTGGCTCAGTTAGGCCAAGTGAACGCAGGAAATGGAGGGCTGTCTCTCGACCGCAAACGGTGCCGCGCACAATGGGAAACCCCGTTGCGATCTTCCCGGGCAGAAACGCTTGGGGCTGTCCGTCCGCGTGCGACAGAACGTGTGTGCCATCCTCCAGCCTAATTAGTGGCAGGTCGTCCAAGTGTCGTCGCAACGCGGGCTGATCATTAAGAAAGGCGTACAGCCTCTCGATCCAAATGTCGGACTGCGCTACCAGAAACGATGGCGTGAGCAGACCGATGACGTCTTGCGGCGCTAGCTCTGCAACATCCAGCTCCTGTATCAGATAACGGCGCACTTCCGGCATCCGATCGTGGGTGATGTCGCCGCTGATCCACGCGACGTGACCTTCTCCGCCGTAAAGCTCCGTAAGTTGCATTGGGGTGAGCAGGTCCCGGATTTCCTGTGTACGGCCGAGGCGCGCGTCAACGGCCGCCACGTGTCCATCGTCAAAGCGCGGAAGCAGCGACTCAGACAGGAGCACCGACTTAGTGGCGGAAAAGAGTGGCGCGAACATGGTGTCGTCCCCGAACCTTCCCGAGTCTAGCGGCAGGCACCGTAGCGCTTGACCATCGAGAAGCTTGTTATCTCGCAACCAGAAGAGTGCCTCCCGAAGCAGCAAAGCTGTCTCTCGCACCAGAAGCTGATTCCAGGCGTCAGCGCGAGGCACGTTATCGCGACTCGGAGTCGTCCGATACGCGCCCTGGATGAGAAATCCGAGATGCGTCTCTAGAATTGTCGGAAAAAACACCACGAGTGGCGACCGCTCGACACGTTGAATGCGCTCTCGTTGGGATCGCTCATCGAAGGTGATAAGAAACGCGAGCTCGACGTGCGCCGCTGGCTGCCAATTCGTCGCAGGTTCTCCTCGATTGAATAGCAGCCACGTCTCATGAAACGCGGGTTGTGCCTCCTCTTGGCCAATCACAGTGACGCGTCGTACACCTACCGCGATCTCCTTCGAGGCACGGATATAGTGTCCAGACCGGTCCCCATCGACGCTCCAGCGAATCTCCTCGATTTCGCGTAAAAACAGCAACGCAGTGGCGCCTAGTTGGCCGAGCCCGCACGCCATTTCGTCGTGACCTGTTGCATCGTTTGCCTTGAGGGGGATTGAAATGACCGTCTCCTCTGTATCATGCACCTCCTTCCTCGCGGCAACCGGCCAGACAAACTTCTCAATCGCAAAGGCTTCGTCGCCCGAATGGATCTCTGGGCGGTCCGTGAACGCGTAGACGGACTTGAAGCCGATCCCGAACCGGCCGATCGCCGTAATGTCCTTGGTGCTTTCGGCGATTCCGCAAATGCCACGGACATCCCGTTCATCAAACGGCCGACCAAAGTGGCTGACACGCAGGCCGTTGTTGGTTAGGTCAAAGGATACCGCACGCGAGCCTTCCCACTCCGCTCTTCGAGACAGCGCGTCTTCAGCGTTCTGGAGAAGCTCGAAAATGAAGTGCGTGCGGTCGTCGTACCGATCCGCGAGCAACATCGGTCCGATGCGCCCGATGTCGGTACCGTAGCGCCTTTCGTTTTCGTGGCGAATGGCGTTGTAGTCGCAAGCCATTAGTCGCAATCCTCATTCGCGATGGCAACCGCCGCGTTACGGAGGCGCTCAGTGACGTCAGGCGCAATAGCGACTTGCCGTGCGGCCAATATGGGGCCAATCACAAATTGAAGATAGCCGTCCCCCGTTCGGCTAAGCATTTGCACTTAGAGGCACCAGGCGGACAGGACTGGGCTCTGAGAAAAACCGCGATCCTATTTCGCCGAGAGGAATGTGATTGCCTGAAGCTAAGGAATCGGCACGAAATAGTGAGTAAATACAAGAAGGGGATAGTTCTGCCGAAAGATGGTTTGGTCAATTGCACGAGCTTCGGGGAACAACGTCGGCTTTCCGCCCCTGCCTATAAGGTCGGCCGAAACATGGCTGGTGTGGTTGGGCCCATTCGCTAGATCCGCAATGGGTATTTCGAAGACCCCATTCCACTCTCTCGGATCACAATTTTCGCCGATCGAGAGAACGCCGGCGCGGTTCAATCCTTGATCCATGAGATGCTCGGTATCGACCAGGGTGCCATCAGGCTTTTGCTTCTGCCGTTCCATGCACCTTGGTAGCCCATGCGACTTGATATGGTAGCTTCCGTCGGCATGGAGGCTTGCATGTGCATTGATGCTAGGGTCACGCGGCCGTGGCAGCATCGTGAAGAATTCACTTCGCAGCGACACTCGCACCCACATGAACAGATGAAGGCCGCCCGCGTCGCGTACCGCGACTGCGTACTTCTCTTCCGCGACGGCGCCGCCATGCATCCTCTTCATCCTACTCATCGTCGGCATTCGTAAAGGCAGCGTCACAGAATTCTAAGAGGATCCGGTAGGTGCGATGATGCGGCTCGATGTCGACGCTTCGACGCGAAAGGGAGGTCCATACGGACGGACTAAAGCGCGGCCCTAGGCACGACTCCCGTGCGAAAGAGAAAGGCCGGAGATTTCCCCGGCTTCTTTCGCGGTTTTGCGCTAGCGGATTCTCACATCACCCGCACTCACTAAACCCGCACACATGACACTTCACACACCCCTCTGCATACTCGAGCTGCGCTCCACAGTCCGGGCACGTCCCCATAAACGTCTCCCCACCGTTGTACGCCTCGAGCTGCCCCTGCTCCCCACTCTGCCCTGACCCTCGCGCCACCGGCACCGCCTGCGGAATCGGCGTCCCATGCACCGGCGTCTCCATGCCGAGCAGATTCTGCTGAATCCCCAGCGTCCGGTCTCTCCACCACTCCTCCAGCGCGAGACCGATCGCATCCGGCACCGACAGCACCTTGTTCGGCCCCAGCCCCACCGCACGATCCGACGAGATGCCGCGCAGCTGACGATGCACTTCCATCAGCGGAATCCCCGACCGCAACGCTAGCGAGATCAACCGCCCCATCGCCTCAGCGTCCGCCATCGCGGAACCGCCGGCCTTGCCCAGGGTGACGAACACCTCGAATGGCTGCCCCTTATCGTCCTCCGTCAGGTGGACGAACATGGTGCCCAGCGGGGTTTCCTTGCGGATGGACGTCGAGCGGAGCTTGTCGGGACGCGAGCGCTTCGCACGACGCTGAAGATTCTCCGCCTCGACGTCGAACAGCGCCTTCTTGAGACGGTCGATGTCCGCGTCCTTCTCCGCGAGCTGGCCCTTGAGGTCCCCGATCTCGCTGCGGCTGTCCATCGAGGTGGCGCCGCTGGCGCGCTGCTCGCTGGCCTTGGCGGTGGCGCCGGTGCTCAGCACCTGCGCGTCACGGCTGCCGTCGCGATACACGGTGACGCCCTTGCACTTCATGTCGTACGCCATCTCGTAGATCTTGCGCACGTCTTCCACCGTGGCGGTGTGCGCGAAGTTCGTGGTCTTGCTGATGGCGCTGTCGCAGTGCTCCTGGAAGGCGGCCTGCATGCGCATGTGCCACTCGGGCGCGATGGCATTGGCAGTGACGAACACACGCTGCCACTTCGCCGGCACCTCGGCGAATGAGATGTGGCCCTCCTTGGCGATGCGCTCCATGAGGGCGTCGCTGTACCAGCCTTCGCGCTTGGCGATGGCGACGAAGTCCTCGTTCACGTCGGGCATCATGACGCCGGCCTGATTGCGCATGAACGCAACGGCAAACAGCGGCTCGAGGCCGGACGAGCACCCGGCGATGATTGAAATCGTTCCGGTGGGCGCGACGGTGGTGACATTGCAGTTGCGCAGGAGCTGCATGGGACGAATGCGCTTGCCGTCCGCGTCCCGCGCGCACGTGGCGTCCGGACCCCAGATGGACTTGTGCCACTCGGGGAACGGGCCGCGCTCGTTGGCGAGACGCTCGCTCTCCTTCTTGCTCTCGACGTCGAGAAACTCCATCACCTTCTTGCCGAAGGCGACGCCCTCGTTGCTGTCATAGGCGATGCCGAGCCGCACGAGCGTGTCGGCGAAGCCCATGATGCCGAGCCCGATGCGACGGATACGCTTGGAGAGCGCGTCGATTTCCGGGAGCGGATACTTGTTGGCATCGATGATGTTGTCGAGCAGATGGGTGCTGAGCTGGATGTCGCGGCGGAATGCGTCCCAGTCCAGCGCGCCGTCCTTTACATAGACGCCGATGTTGATGCTGCCAAGATTGCAGACATCGTATGCCAAAAGCGGCTGCTCACCACATGGGTTAGTCGCTTCGTACGCACCGAGATGCGGCACGGGGTTGTAGCGATTGGCCTCGTCGATGAAGAAGCAGCCGGGCTCCCCGGTGCGCCATGCGCCGAGGATCATCTTGTCCCACACGGCGTTGGCGTCGAGCTGGCCGGTGACCTCGTGCGTCGTCGGATCCACGAGATCGTAGGACGTCCGATTCTTTACCGCCTCCATGAACGTCGTGGTGACGGCGACCGAGATGTTGAAGTTCGTCACCTGCGTGAGGTCTTCCTTGCAGGAGATGAAGTCCATGATGTCCGGATGATCCACGCGCAGGATGCCCATGTTGGCCCCTCGGCGCGTACCACCCTGCTTCACGGCGTCGGTGCTGGCGTCGTACAGCTTCATGAAGCTGATGGGGCCACTGGCGACGCCGGTGGTGGACCGCACCATCGAGCCCTTTGGCCGGAGCTTGGAGAAACCGAAGCCCGTGCCGCCACCACTCTGGTGAATGATGGCCATGGACTTGAGCGTGTCGTAGATGCCGTTCTTGCCGTTGGCGAGGGCATCCTCGACGGGCAGCACGAAGCACGCGGAGAGCTGGCCGAGGGGACGGCCGGCGTTCATGAGCGTCGGGGAGTTGGGCTCGAAGCGACGCTGGGTCATGAGGTAGTAGAACTCCTCCGCGACCGCCTGCACCGCCCCTTCAGTCGCACCATAGCGCGCGTCTGCTTCGGCGACGACGGTGGCCACGCGCCAGAAGAGGTCCTCGGGACTCTCCGTAGGACTCCCCGTTTTGTCCTTGACGAGGTATCGCTTCCCGAGAACGGTGCGAGCGTTCTGTGAGAGCGTGACCGGACCGGTGGGGAACGTGGAGGTCAGGGACATTTCTGCTTCTCCCAAGTGGATCAATTGTGACTATACAGCAGCGCTTCGTCGGCGGGGAGCGTCGTCGCTAGACCGGGGAGCAGCGCAAAGGGTGCAATTGTCGGATTCAACTGCGGGGGCGCATTCTACCCGCACTCGTGAGTCCGCGCCAGTCCTATATTAACTCGTTTGGCGGCAACGAGTTCCACTGTATGCATCACTTTGTTAGGAATGGATGAGGCCGAGAGTGGAAAACAGGTGGAGGCAGGATGTGAAACGAATGTTTGCGATCATTGGAGCGGCTGTGACTGTTTCGTTACAGAGCTAAGTGGCGTTCGTTTCGAGACTTAGACGGACGAACCCGGTAGGACAGTAGGACGGTGGGCCAGTAGGACGGCAAGCAAAAGCAGTCAGAGGTTGGAAATTGCTTGCTTGGACTCACGAGAATTAGTTCGCGATGAAATGCAGATCAGAACGACAATCCGTATGCGAGATACACTGAACCCCTCGCGCCGCCCGCCCGTCCAACCACCGGCAGTCCGAAACCCACCCTGATATTCTGTGGCGTGTCGTAATCCAGCACTGCGGCCGACTGGACCAGCTCCGCACCCACTGCCCCGATGGTCTTCCCGATCACGCCCGTGGGAGCACAGAGATTCCGAACGTACGTCGAATCGGAGCAGGTCGCGACACCGGCGTCGGCGAAGAAGCTCACGGACGAACGATCCAGAAAGAACGGCAGCGACCCGATGCCCGCCGCCGGCAGCGCGAGCGGCAGACGATACTCGAACGTCCCCGTGAGCGCACGATTTCCATAAACCGACCCCGCGGGAAATCCGCGCACGCCAAACGTGCGCCGCCCTTCCCCGATCACGTAGCCCGGCAGAATCTGAATCGTGGTGCCGCTCACGCCGCCCACCTGGAACGCAGACGCCGATCGGGAATCGGCGATGCCGCCGGCCACGCGAAGGGCGACGACGTGATGCGCAAACCCTGGAAAATCGAGGCTCTTGTAGAGCGACGTCACGCCGATGAGGCTCGCCGAACGGCTCGTGCCGGGAATGTCGCTGCGCCAACGCTCGCGCGCGGTGAGCGACACCGAGATGCCGTCCTCCGGCGAGATGCTCAGCGTGGGACGCTGGAGATTCGACCAGCCCGTTGCGACGAACACGCTCGGGAACACGTATCCGCGCGAGAACGCAGAGTCGAGCTGCTTGAGAAACTGATCGGGATCGGAGAAGAAATTTCGGTGCTCCACGGCGGCGCCCACCGACATGGACGACGACGTACGCACGCGCGGACGCGTGAAGGTCGTGGCCAGCGACGCACTCTGCGTGCGCCGCAGCAGCGTGCCCAGACGCTCGGCGGTGCCGCCGTTGAACAGGTCAAACTCCCCGGTGAAATCCTGCGACAGGTTGAGATCGATCAGGGGCTGCCTGAAGCCGGCGTAGCGATACGTGAAGCGCCCGGTCGGAAAGGAGCCGGTCGTCGGCAGGGCGACGAAGCCGTCGTACAGGTGGCGATAGACGACATCGTGCCCCGCCGTGGAGGCGCCAAGTCGCACGCCGCGCCCGGGCGCCTGCTCGACGACGGGATACCAGTAGGTAGGCAGCACGCTTCGCCACGCGTGATACGCGTGGTAATCGCCGGCGGCGAGTGGCTGGGGCTGCGGGACGCGCAGTGTGTCCGCGCGGGCGGCGGCAGTACCTGGAAACGTCAACGTCGACGCAGGCGCCATGCCGACGTGAAAGCCATCCGCACGAAGGGTCACTGCGGCGAGACGATCTCCACGCGGCGAATACTCCGGCGTGTACATGTTCTCCGCGCCACCCTCTCGAGCGACGGACGCTTCACGCGCAGTTGGATGTGCGCGGCCGCGCGCGAGCGCAGGCGTCCCCGTGACCTCGCTGGTGTAGATGACGAACGCACCATCCAGCGACCACGATGGCGACGACAATATCGAGGCCGCGCGGTCGAGCACTTCTGCGACGGAGCTCGCGACGTCGATGACCTCGAGCGTGAACACGCCGCCGTGCTGCCGATGAATCGCGGCGATGAACCGCCCATCCGGCGACCAGCGAGGCTCGCTCCAGGTCTCGTCAGACTCCGCGTCGCGCAGGTACCGCCGCTGCGTCGTCGTGGAATCCAGCAGCATGAGGCTCGCGCGTGTCGGCGCGAACTGTACGGCGATGATGGTGCCGTCGTTTCGAACATCGGGCTGACTCAAACGAAGCCCACTCGTGAGACGTTGCTGACGTCCACCACGCTCGACGTAGAGGTCGGTGCGCAGCTCGTAGGGTGACGTGAAGTCGAGCTGCGCGAAGAGCAGACCTCCACCGGGCCACGGGACGCTGGCGCCGAGTGAGTTGCGTCGGCTGATGCGATGTCGATTTCCGGCGAGGTCGACGCGATAGAGCGCGGGCGACGAGCGGCCGTCGTTGGACGCATACACAAGCGTCGTGTCGTCGACCCAGCGCGGGTCGAGCGCGGCGTAGCCGTGCGTGGTGAGCTCGCGCCATCCTGCGAGAGGCGGACGATAGTCGCTCACACTCTTCTGTACGGAGTCGCGCCACTTCTCGAACGCATCATGAAACGAGATGCCGAACGATCGGCGCGCCTCCGCATCCAGTGCGAATGGAAGAATGAAAGCGCTCTGCGCATCGACGAAGTGACGAAGACTCGTGTCGCCATAGACGCTGGCGAGGTAGTCCACAAAGAGCGAGCCGAATGCGTATGCGCGCACGCCACCGGGAAAGACTGGTGTGCCGAGGCTCAGCTCATTGAGGTTGGGGAGGCGATGCTCGGCGGCGGCGGTTTGCGCGAGGAGCCGATGCTCGGAGTCCTTGAGCCGCCCGCCTTCGGTGAGCTTGGACTCGTAGTAGACGGCAAGTCCCTCGGTGAGCCATGCGGGTCCGTAAAGATTCGGGAAGAGCGCCGGCCCGCGGCCGAAAATGTGTTGGGCGAGACTCCAGAGCCCGCGGGTGCGGTCGAGATGGAAGATGTGCGTGAGCTCGTGGGTGAGGACGAGCTGGAGCCAGTCCTCGTTGAGACGCAGCGACTCGTTCGCGACCGGAGGCGTTGCGAAGATGACGATGCGGTTGGTGGGAACGGGCGTGGCGTAGCCGTTGGAATAATCCGCATCGTCGGTGACGACCAGGTCGATGCGCCCGCGAGGCTCCTTCAAATCGCGCGCAATGAGTGAATACGCACGCTCGGCGTAGGCTCCAGCGACGCGTCCTTCACGCTCGAGGCCTTTCGGCACATGCACATTGAAGTGCGCAGTCTCGAGGGTGAGGTAGCGATGATAGGGAGCAGGTTGCGCAGATGTCGTGGGGGCGAGGAACACAAGCACAAATAACAACAGTAGGGAAAACCAGTATCCGGTACTCGGCACTCGGTATTGGAGTACGCGGTAAACGGCGTTTCTCGTCGGCGCGCTGGCTGGTTTGCCGCAGTGGTACCGAATACGATCGTTACCGAGTGCCGGATACCGGATACTGGTGTTACTACTGTTCTTAGAAAGCTCGGTACTCGGCACTCGACGTTGGTTTCCAGTCGGCACGCTGGCTGGTTTGCCGCAGTGGTACCGAATACGACCGTTACCGAGTGCCGGATACCGGATACTGGTGTTACTACTGCTCCTGGAGCGCTTCACCGATTGCCAAGGCTTCGGAAGTATGCCTCTAGCCCTTCAAGGATGCCCCGTGCGTATCGCTCTTGAAACTCGGGCATACGAAGCGCGGCCTCCTGATCGGGCAGAATGATGAATGCGCCCTCACACAGTACCGCGGGATACCACGTGCTCCGAACAACGGCGAGGTTGTCGTAGTTCACGCCGAGGTCCTCGAGGCCGATGTTGGCGACGAGTCCGTGCTGGATGTCGCGCGCGAGGGGCGCGCTGTGCGTGCGGAAGAAGTACGTCCCCGTGCCGGGATGGAGAAAGGGATTGACTCCGTCCGGATACGCGTTGAGATGGATGGAGACGAATGCGTGCGCGTTGGCTTTGCGTGCGACGATCGGGCGGTCACCGAGTGCGACGGCGGAGTCGGTCGTCCTCGTCATGACGACGTTTGCGCCGCGCTCCTCGAGCAGACGTTTGAGCGCGAATCCGATGGGCAGCGTGGCCTGCGGCTCCCAGAGACCGGTTGGTCCCGTGGCGCCGATAGGCGGATGTCCCGGATCGACGGCGATGGTGAGGCCGGCGAGTGGGCGATTGTTGTCGATGGCCGGGCGTCCGCGCACCTTCACGACGAGCGCATTGTTGTCGAACACCACGAGGTAGCCGTAGGGTTCGTGTCGCAAGTTGACGGTGACGCGCAGGCGCTCGGTGCTCACCTGCTCCCACTCAACGGTGCGCACGAGCGAGTCGGCGGACGCGTAGTTCACCAGATCGGTGTTGCCACGCACGCCGTACAGGGTGATGCGCAGGGCGTTGTCGCCCTCTTCGACGAAGTACGGTGCGCGTACACCGATGGGCATGATGACGTCGGCGCCGGTGGCAGACGCGCGAACGCGCATGTTGGAGAGCGTGCGCCGCGGAACGGGAAGCATGGCCGGCTGTGCGTCGGCGGAGTCGACATAGACGTCGAGATCGTTGTCCAGCCGAATGCGGGCGCTCCCGTTCACGTAACCCACGAGCGGCACGATGGTGCCCGGCGTGAAGAACCATTTGTAGGTGCCGCTCGTGATGGGACGTCCGATGACGGTGACGTCGGTGTCGTTTACGGCCGCCTGCCTCCCGAGCTGTACCGCGCCAATGGGCTCGTTGCGCGCGAGCTGCGTGCGGAGAGAGTCGATGCGCGAGGTGAGTGCGGCGATGGTGTCGGCGCGCGATGTCGGGAGGTTCTCCGGTTTGCGGGGCGGTGCGGGGAGTGCTGCGAGAGCTGGCGGCACGGGGTAGCGGATGAGTCGAGTGACGCGCGCGGTATCGGCGCCGCGGGCGGCGACGAGGTCGTATTTCGGCGCACTCGCCGGCGGATTGACGACATACGCCATGAAGGCGCCGTTGAGGTAGACCCGTGCGGGGACACCGTTGATGGTGAGCGACGCCCGCCCGCTGCCGATGGATCCGAATATGAAATTCGAGTCGCGCGACGCGATCTGCTGATTGGGAGTGGGGTAGACGACTTTCACGTCGAGCGGACCGTCCACGAGCGGAATCGGAGGCAGGGGCTTTGCGGCCGGGCGTCCCGGAGCGGGTGTGGCGGCAGGGGTGGCACCGCTCGGTGACGGCGCGGGCGCGGGCGACGGTCCGGGACCAGCGCACGCCCCACAGGCGAGCAGCGCAACGGCGACTGTTCGGTTCATGAACGGGAAGCTAAGGCGGGGCCGAAGGGGCCGTGAGGCGGCCGGCGGGCCGCCGCGTTGACGCGATTTGTTCGCGCTCCGTATATTCGCGCGATGGCTGCACCCTCCGTTCCGTGACTGCGTTCGTCGCCTGCGCCTTCTGCGGCCGCGAAAACGATCCGTCCTCCCGGTACTGCATCGACTGCGGCAAACCGATGACGGCCTCCGCCGCACGACCTGTTCCCGCCTATACGTCGGGCGGTGTGTCGGCCGGGTCGGCGAACGAGCCTCCGGTGCCTGGTGCGGCGGTGGGATCGGGGGCGCTCATGCCGCCGCCCCGCATGTCGCCGCTGGCAGCGACGAACTCATGTCCCAAGTGCGGCAAGATCGTGGACGGCGGCCTTGCCTACTGCGGCCACTGCGGAGCACGCGTCACGGCCATCGTGAGCGAAGCCGCGTGCTGGACGTGCGGCGCCGATTATACGGAAGGTGTGGACCTCTTCTGCGCACGCTGCGGCACGCGTGTGGGCAAACGGGTCTCCGTGGAGCTGAACGACGCGGTTTCGACGCTGACGCGGGCGGCGATGACGCCCGACACGGGCCCGCGTCTGGCCCTGCTCGACGAACAGGGCGCCGTGGTCAAGGTCTACACGCTCGATCAGGGCGAAGCGGTGCTCGGCCGCGGCGACGCGGACATCCGCTTCGACGACGTCTACCTCTCGCCGATGCATGCGCGGCTCGAGCTGCACGACGGTGAGCTGTGGTTGCGCGATCTGGGGTCGCGGAACGGCACATGGACGTTCATCGACGGGCCGGCGAGGCTCGCGGACGGAGACATCGTGCTCGTGGGCTCGCAGCTCCTGCGCTTTCGCCGGCTCGGATATCCCGGTCCCCACCCGCCAGAAGCGGATTCCACCCGGCGCATGGGCTCACTCGTCCCGTCGGCGGACGTTGCAGTGCTGGAGCAGCTTCGCGCGGATGGCAGTGTGCGCGATACGTTCCATCTCTCGCCGGCCCGAACGGTTCTGCTCGGACGCGAATCGGGCGACTGGGTTTTCCCGTACGATCAAACGATGAGCAGCCGCCACGCCGAAGTTCGGAGTCAGGATGCGGAATTTTTCGTGCACGACGCTGGCAGCAGGAACGGTGTCGCGCTCGCGGTGCGCGGCCAGCGTCAGGTGACGCCGGGACAGCGCATTCTCATGGGCGACCACGTGCTTCGCGTCGAGAGTCTCGGATTGTGAGCGAGAACGAAAAGATCTGCCCGACCTGCGGCACCGAGTATCCCGCCAACGAGCGGTTCTGTCCGCGCGACGGCACCGCGCTCAGGTCCCAGAGCGGCAGCGCCGATCTGGTCGGCTCGATCATCGCCGAGCGCTACCACGTAATGAAGAAGCTGGGCGAAGGGGGAATGGGTCAGGTCTACCTCGCCGAGCACGTGAAGATGGGGCGCAAGAGCGCCGTGAAGGTGATGAACCCGGGGATGGTGAACGACGCGGACGCGATCAGCCGGTTCAATCGCGAGGCGGCCAACGCGAGTCGCATCAACCATCCGAACGTCGCCGGCATCTATGATTTCGGCGAGACGAGCGACGGGCTGATCTATCTCGCGATGGAGTTCATCGAGGGGCAGTCGCTGACGTCCCTGGTTGAATCCAAGGGCGCGCTGCCGCCGGAGCGGGCGGCGGAGATCGTGCGACAGGCCGCCGAGGGGCTCCAGGTGGCGCACGACATGGGCATCGTGCATCGCGATCTCAAGCCCGACAACATCATGATCGCGAAGGGGCGGAACGATTCGGATCTCGTGAAGGTCGTGGACTTCGGGATCGCGAAGGCAGCGGGCGCCGAAAATCAGAAGGTGACGAAGACGGGCCTGGTGGTCGGGACGCCGGAGTACATGAGCCCCGAGCAGTTGGCCGGCGACAAACTGGATGGCGGGAGCGACATCTATTCGTTGGCGCTCGTCGCGTTCAACGTGTTTACAGGCAAGCTGCCCTTCCAGGCGGAGTCGGCGCAGGAGTCGATGATCATGCGCCTGACGGACGAGCCGAAGACGCTGGCGGACATGAAGCCGGACGTCGCGTGGCCGCCGGACGTGCAGCGGGTGATGCGGAAGGCGCTGGAGCGGCGGCGTGAGGACCGGTATACGTCAGCACAGAAGTTCGGACAGGAGTTGTGGGATGCCGTCAACCGTATGCCGAAGCAGGCGTTGGCCGGTGCGACGCAGATGGTGGGTGCGATGGACGGCGCCACGGCGGTGATGACGGCGCCGCCTCCGACGCGGGTTGACGCGAGTGCGGCGTCGGTTCCGGAGAAGACGGTGGCTCCGGTGGCGGCAAGGAGCCGTATGCCGATGTACGCGGGGGGCGGTGCGGCGGCGTTGGGTCTGGCCGTCCTGGCAACCATCTATGGTGCGAAGTCGTTGGACAAGTCGGGTGGAACCGTGAAGGCGGATTCGACGAAGGGTGTGCCGGCGGTCACAGCGCCGCCGCAAGGTGGGGCACAGAATCTAGGAACGCCGGCGACAGGGGGCACCAGGCAACAGGCCAATCCAGGGGTACCAGTCGGCTCGCGCACGACGGCAGCGCCGCCCAAGCCAGACGCTTCGACGGGGGCTCCGCTCGTCTCGTATGCGTCCGATCTCGATGCGATCGATAATTCGATCCAGGATCAGGTTTCCGCACAAACGGCCATCGGAAGGATCGAGGTCATTCGCTCGAGCCTTCAGCTGCCGGCGGACAAGGCGTTTCTTGGTTTGATCGAGGGAAAGGCTAATATCACTAGCGGCAAGATCGAGAAAGGCTGTAAGGTGTTGAAGGACGTGAAGCGCGCAGATCTGAATCCCGCGCAAAAAAGGGAACTCGATGAGGGGATTTCCTCCTGCTCCTGACCTCGTGACCGTACCAATGCCAGCGGGAGTGAACCCCGGCTCCGTGATCGTCCACGTCTTCGGCCGAACCGACGTCGGCCGCACGCGCGAGCACAACGAAGACGCGTTCGTCGTCGCCGACATGACGCGTGGCAACGCGACTCTCCAACCGGAGGTTCGCACCCACGAAGTCGGCGACCGCGGCACCCTCTTCATGGTCGCCGACGGCATGGGGGGCGCCGCCGCCGGCGAGATCGCCAGCGCGATGGCCATCGAAGTCGTGCTGCGCGAACTGAGCGAGGCCTTCAGCGCGGTGCAGGCGCCGGACAGCGCGACCTACGCCGCCGCACTCAAGCGCGCGACAGCCGCCGCCAACGCGGCCATCCACCAGTTTGCGCTCGAGCACCCGGAATACCGCGGCATGGGCACCACCGCAACCGTCGCGGGCGTGCTCGGCGACACGCTGTACCTCGCGCAGGTCGGCGACAGCCGCGCGTACCTCGTCCGCGAGGGAAAGGCGCAGCAGATCACGAAGGATCAGTCGCTCATGCAGAAGCTGATCGAGGCCGGCGAGATCACGGAGGAGGAAGCGGAGCTCAGCGAGCGCCGCAACATCATTCTCCAGGCACTCGGCCCCGAAGCGGCGATCAAGGTGGACCTCACCTATCAGAAGGTGAGCCGAGGCGACGTTCTCGTCCTCTGTAGCGACGGTCTCAGCGGGCAGGTGAAGCTGGAGGAGATCGCGCGGGTGGTGTCCGAAGAGCCGGACCTGATGCAGGTGTGCAAGAGGCTGATCGACCGCGCGAATGAGAACGGCGGGCCGGACAACATCACCGTGATTGCCGCGCGCTTCGACGGTCAGGGACTTTTGCCGGCCGGAAGTGAGAACGCAATCGGACATCGCGTGTTCCCGCTGACTGGTGACTCGGGACAGGCGCCGGCTGCCGCACGTCCGACCGCACCGGCAGGCGAGGTGACGGCCGAGACGCGCGGCGTGCGGACGGAGGACGATCGCGCGACGGTGCGTGTGTCCACCAAGGAATTCGAGCTGCCGGTGGAGGCGCGTCCTGCGCCCGACCTCACGCAGCGCAGAATGCGCGGCTCGATGATCGCACTCGGCCTCGTGGTGTTGTTCCTCGCGATGGCCACATGGTTCGTCTACAACAGCGCGTCGTCCGTGATGGGACCTCGACAGCGCGACGCGTCGCCGGCCACGCCATGACGCTGGAGCTCCGCGTGATGAGCGGCTCGCGCGCGGGGGCGAGCCTGAGCTTCGACAAGTCCGACGTGACTGTCGGACGCCATGGAACGAGCGACCTGCGATTCGATCCGCACGCCGATCTCGACGTCTCCACACGCCACGCGGAGCTCCATGAGCAGAACGGTCTGTGGCGCATCATCGATCAGGCGAGCACGAACGGAACGTACGTGAACGGCGTGCGCGTTTCCGGCAGCAAGGCGCTGAAGGACGGCGACGTGATCAACTTTGGTGTGAACGGACCTCGCGTGGAAGTTCATCTGGGCGGATCCGGCGCCGCGCCGGCGACGAGACTGAGTCCGGGAATCGCAGGTATTCCACTGCGGACGGCATCGGGACGCGTGGACACCGGCGTGCGCGTGGCGATCGCCGTGAATGAGCAGACCAGGGCAATGCGCCGGCTCTTCGCGGGAGTCATCGCGGTCGTCGTACTGGCCGGCGCGGCCGGACTGGTCTGGAGCCAGCGTCGCTCCGCGTCGCACGAGGCGGAGCTGAACGCGCTCATTGCACATGGCGACAGCATGACGGCCGCGCTTCAGAAGACGATCGCGTCCATGCGCCCCGCGGACTCGGCGCTGCGTGCATCGCTCGAGGCACAGCTCGCCAAGCAGAGGAGTCAAATGGCGAGCGCGCGCGAGCTCGTCGCGGACGGCAAGGGCACGGTTGAAGAGCTGTCGCGGCGCCTGGGCCCTGTGCCAGAGGTCGCGCGGATGGACTTCGCGCGCGTCTCCGAGCTGAACGATGCGGCTGTCGCGATGATCGCCAGCGACTTCGACGGAAATTTCCTCGCGGGCACGGCATTCGGCGTCACGCCCGGCGGGCTGTTGATGACGAACCGCCACGTGGTGCGCACAGAGGGGGGCAAGGACGCGCGACGTGTGATGGTGATCTTCGCCAACACGAAGGTCTGGCTCCCGGCGAAGATCGTCCGCGCGAGCGACACGGACGATCTCGCGCTGCTTCAGATCGACGTGCCCGGATCGTACCCGGTGGTGGCGGGCGTGAGCCGAGCTGGCGGGCTGGCGCGCGTGGGCGCGGCGGTGGCGTCGATCGGTTATCCGGGCGCGACCGACACGCCGATGGAGGGCAGCGGCATGAAGATCACGGCGCGCACGACCATCACGGCCGGCACGGTGAGCAAGCGCCTGGATGACGTGCTCCAGATCGACTCGTACGCGGGCCACGGCTCCAGCGGGAGTCCCGTGTTCGACGCCGCCGGCACGGTGGTGGGCGTCATCTATGGCGGAGCGAGGGAGAGCAACGGCCGCATCGTGTACGCGATTCCCGCGCAGCGCGTCGCGGCGTTCCTCGGCAGCGAAGGCTCGGCGATTATCCGTTAGGGGGCGTCAGCATGCCAAGCACGCGCCGCTCTCTCGCGCCGGTGGCGGATGGCACGTTTCCGGGAATTCCCTCGAGATGCAGATGCGCGAGCAGCGCGAAGGCCACCGCTTCCTTGGCCTCACCGTCGAAATAGCGCTCGTCGAACGGAACGACGTCCAGCGGGGCGAGTGCCTCCCGCAGCTGGCCAACCAGCGTCGGATTCCTGGCGCCACCGCCCGAGATGAGGACTTCCTCCACGGGCTCGGGAATGAATCGCCGATATGCGTCGGCGATGCTGCGTGCCGTCAGCGCGGTCGCGGTGGCGACGACGTCCGCGTCCTCTGCGCCCGCGTCGCGGCACAAGGCAATGAAGCGCGCGAAATACTTGTCGTCGAACAGCTCGCGTCCGGTGCTCTTCGGCGGCTCCAGCCAGAAGTAGGGTTCGGCGAGCAGCGTCGTGACGACGTCGTACAGCACGCGGCCTGACGCTCCGATGCGGCCGTCGACATCGTAGCGTTTGTCGAAGAGCTTCTGCGTCACCGCGTCTACGATCCCAACGCCCGGTCCGGTGTCGAAGGCACGCACGCTCGCGAGCGTGCCGTCGGGCGGCACGACACTCACGTTGCCGATGCCGCCGATGTTCTGAAGCGCGCGCCAGCGTCCTCCTCCGAACAGCAGCGCATCCGCGATGGTGACGAGTGGCGCGCCCTGCCCTCCCACGGCCATGTCGCGCACACGGAAGTCACTCACGACCGGAAGACCAGTGCGCTCGGCGATCACCGATGGCGCATCGATCTGCCAGGTGGAGTGCGGCGGCTCATGCCAGAGCGTGTGGCCATGTGAACCGACTGCACGAATGTCCTCGCGCGCGACGCCGGCATCAGCGATGACTGCCACGGCGGCGTCCGCGAGCCAGCCGCCGAGATCCACGGCGAGCATGCAATACTCTCGCGCGGCGCCCTCGCGCATCGCTCGCATGAGGCGCTCTCGCTGTGACGGCGAATATTCGGCGACGCGAAAGCTGAGCAGCTCGACGTCAAATGTGGAGCCCGTCGATGGTGCAAAGCGTGCGACGGCGGCGGAGATGCCGTCGAGCGACGTGCCCGACATGAGTCCGACGTATGTTCCGCCCTGACGCTCGTCGGCGGTCATTCGACCGGTGGCGGCGCGCCACCGATGACGCGGCGCACGACACCGCCGTTCTCGGCCAGGCGACGCTGAGCCTCCTCTGGCGACATGCCGAGCGCGTTCATGACGATGGCGAGCTTCACGGAACCGTCGGCGCGCTCGAGCAGCTCGCGCGCTTCGTCGCGGGACACGCGACATACCTCGGCCACGATGCGCTGGCTGCGGTCGACCAGTTTGTCGTTGGTGGCGCGCAGGTCGATCATCAGGTTGCCGAAGGTCTTGCCCAGCCGGACCATCGCGCCCGTGGTGATCATGTTGAGGATCAGCTTGGTGGCGGTCCCCGCCTTGAGACGTGTGCTTCCGGTGACGACCTCCGGTCCCGTGATGGCGACGATGGGGACGTCTACCCATTGCAGCGTCTCCGGCGGCGGCGGAGAGCATGCGACGATGGCCGTGCGCGCTCCGACGCCGCGCGCGTATTCGAGCGCGATTCGTACATAGGGTGTCGTCCCCGAAGCGGCGATACCGACGACCATGTCTCCCTTGCGAACGCCGCGCGCTGCGAGATCGGCGCGCGCCTGCGGGAGGTCGTCTTCCGCGCCTTCCTGTGATCTCGTCAATGCCGCTGGACCACCGGCGATGATTCCCTGCACCATCTCGGGGTCGGTGCCAAACGTGGGCGGACACTCGGACGCGTCCAGGACGCCGAGTCGTCCCGACGTTCCGGCGCCGACGTAAAACAGGCGGCCGCCCTTTCTGAACGTATCTTCCGCCGAGGAAATGGCCTCGGCGATGCGGTCGCGTTGCATGGCGACGGCATCGGGCACCGTGCGATCCTCGGCGATCATGAGGTCGACGATGCCTGCTGGCTCCGCGAGATCGATGTCTTGCGTGCGCGGGTTGCGCCGCTCGGTAACGCGGGGATCAGGAACGCGCACGTGATCCGGTTGGGAGACGACAACAAAAACGGGAACCGCGGGTAGAAAACCGCTGTTCACTCTCGGACGACGCGGCTAAGTTACCGGGCGTCGTTCGCCACTCGCAAGCCGGAGCTCCGTGCGCACACGACTCATCGCCATGCTCATCCTCGCGACCGGTACGTCGGCCGGCGCGCAGATTGGCCGTTCCCGATTCGGATTCACCCAGCCCGCCGCGTGGGTCTCGGCCGGCGTCGGCCTCGATCAGGGCTTCACCGTCATCGATGGCAAGACGAACAGCCGCTGGGAGTTTGGCAGCGCGACGCAATATCATGTGACGATGGAGAAGAGCGTGTCGCCGGGTGCCACGCTCGGAGTCCACGGATCAACGGGACGCGTGCCGCTCCTGTTCAACGGCATCACGGCGACTGAAGCGGACGCGAATGTCTCGCGCATATTCGCGACCGCGCGTCTGTCGAGCGGCGTCGGCTTTCACAGCGTGCTCGAGGCGAGCGCCGGCGCGACGATCTACTCGAACTTTCAGCGGCGCGACACGGGTGCGCAGATCGGCCCGTCCGGCGCGACGACGGACTTCTCGTTCGCGTTCGGTTACGGATTGGGTTATGCGTTCTCTCCGACGTTCGCGGTGGATGTGGTGCAGGACATCACGACGGATCTGCATTCATCCAGCGGAGTGCCGCCAAACACGGATTCCTCGGTTCGCATACACGGGACACGAATTATGGGTAGAATTGGATGGTGAGCTTCGGACGTCAGAGTTACTACTCCAGGACTCTCCGCCGCCGATGCCCCTGCGGCGATGGGACGGCTGACGGCAGAGATCAGCTTTCAGAGATCAGACTCTGACTCGGAAACGTCGTGTACCGGATACGCTTTTTTACCGAGTGCCGGGTATCGAGTACTGGTCTTCACTACTGCCGTTGATTGTGTGAACGATCTGTTCGCCGCGCGTCTGCAGATGGCGATCTCCCTCGGCTTCCATATCATCTTCGCCGAGATCGGGATTGCGATGCCGTTGATGATGGTGATCGCAGAATGGCGGTGGCGGCGCACGGGAGACGCCGCATTTCTTCAGCTCGCGAAGCGGTGGGCGAACGGAACGGCGGTTCTGTTCGCGGTGGGTGCGGTGTCCGGGACCGTGTTGTCCTTCGAGCTCGGACTGCTCTGGCCAGGCTTCATGCGCCTCGCCGGCCCGCTGATCGGCATGCCGTTCTCGCTCGAGGGTTTTGCCTTTTTTCTCGAGGCGATCTTTCTCGGCGTCTATCTCTACGGGTGGGATCGTGTGCGCCCGAAGGTGCATCTCGCCGCTGGAATCATCGTCGCAGCGAGCGGCGCGGCGTCGGCGGTGTTCGTCGTGATGGTCAATGCATGGATGAATACTCCGACCGGATATTCCCTCGACTCCGGTGGCCACCTGGTGGACATCGATCCGATCGCGGCGATGCAGAGTCCGGCGGCGTTTCAGCAGGCGCTGCACATGCTGCTCGCCGCATATGCGGCCACCGGACTCGCGGTGGCTGGCGTGCATGCGTTCATGTTGCTGCGCGGCGCCTCGCCCGTATTCCATCGTCGCGCGCTCGCCATCGCGCTTGCCGTTGGCGGGCCAGCCGCCGTGCTCCAGCCCATATCGGGCGACATCAGCGCTCGCGTCGTGGCCCTCACGCAGCCGGTGAAGCTCGCTGCGCTGGAAGCGCAGTGGAAGACCGAGCGGGGCGCTCCAATTCGCATTGGTGGATGGCCGGATGCCGCACGTGAACAGACGCGGTGGGCGTTGGAGATTCCGTACGGATTGTCACTGCTGGCCTTTCATGATCCGGGCGCGGTGGTGAAAGGACTGCAGAGCGTTGAGGCGTCGGATCGGCCGCCGGTTGCGGTCGTTCACCTCGCGTTTCAGGCAATGGTGGGACTGGGTACGACGATGGCGCTCGTGGCGCTGTGGGCGGGATGGGTCGCGTGGCGGCGGCGCGACGTCGCGGCAAGTCGTCGCGTGCTGCGCGCGTTGGTGGTGATCGCGCCGTTCGGATTCATTGCGACCGAGGCCGGCTGGATCGTGACGGAGGTGGGCCGGCAGCCGTGGGTGGTGCAAGGGCTGATGCGGACGTCTGACGCCGTGACACCGATGCCAGGGCTCATCGTACCGATGGTCATCTTCACCCTTCTCTATGTGGGACTCGGTGCGATCGTCGTCGCATTGATCGCATCGCTGGTGCGGGAGACCAGATGATAGGACTCCCGGAGATCATTGCCGGCATCATGGTGATGGGGCTCAACGCATATGTGCTGACGGGCGGAGCCGATTTCGGTGGAGGCATGTGGGATCTGCTGGCGCGCGGCCCGCGCCGCGACGCACAGCGCACGTTGATCGCGCACGCGATCGGGCCCATCTGGGAAGCGAACCACGTCTGGTTGATTCTCGTCGTCGTGATTCTGTTCACCGCGTTTCCAGCCGCATTTGCCACGCTCGGAACTGTGCTGCACATCCCGCTGTCGCTCATGCTGACGGGGATCGTGTTGCGCGGATCGTCGTTCGTGTTTCGCAGCTACGGCGCGCGCGACGACCTGAGCCAGCGACGCTGGGGACGCGTGTTCGCCATCGCCAGCCTCCTTACCCCTCTTCTTCTTGGCGTCATCGTCGGTGCCATCGCCTCGGGCGCGGTTGGTGCGGTATCGCCAGGCGCCGAGTCGTCCTCGTTCGTCGCGGTCTACGTGGCCCCGTGGCTTTCGCCGTTTCCGCTTGCGATGGGCGTGCTTGCGCTCACGATGTTCGCGTTTCTCGCGGCGGTGTATCTCGCAGTCGCCGCGGGCGACGAACCGTTGCGCGACGATTTCCGGCGACGCGCGCTCGGCGCAGCACTGACGATGTTCATCGCGGCGTTCGGTGGACTCGTTGTGGCGGAGCTGCACGTGCCGCACGTGAGCTGGCGCATGACGCACGGGATCGCGCTCGTGCTTCAGGCCGCGATCGCGCTCGCTGCTCTCTCGGCGATCTGGTCGCTCTGGACGCTCTGGACGCGGCGCTATGCGGCCGCGCGTGTGGCCGCGGCGACGCAGGTGTCGCTGATCGTGTGGGGCTGGGTCATCGTGCAGTATCCATTCGTCGTGCCGCCGACGCTTACGCTTCGCGACGCGGCGGCGCCCTCAGTCACGCTGCGGCTGCTCCTGTACGGGTTGGTCGGAGGCGGCGTGATCCTGCTGCCGGCACTCGCCTATCTCTTCCGCACCTTCGCAGCCACGGAACGGCGCGTCGACCGGATGCCCGAGCCCTGAGCGCACGCGGGAAGGGATCTTGCAGCGAGCAAGGCTGCACCAATGATGCAGATCGCTCTTACGCCGGGAGTCTCACATGTCAAATCGCGCTTCGGTTGGCGCAGTCGTCCGGTCACTGGTTGCGGCAACTTTCATGACGTCGGCTGCATGCGGCACGCACGACGCCCCACGAAATGACTCGACCGCAGCGCTCGCCCCCGCTCCGGCCGAGTCGGCGAAGTCCAGTAGCCCCATGACACCGGTGCGCGGCAGCGTTGCCGCCGTGAGCGATACGTCGATCACGGTGACGACCGCGACGGGTGCGCAGACGATCCACATCGTCGCTCCGCTTCACGTCTACACGCGGACGCCGTCCGATCTTGCACATGTGACACCGAATGCATTCGTGGGCATCACGTCGGTAGCGCAGCCGGACGGCTCGCAACGCGCGACCGAGATCCACGTCTTCCCGGAGGAGCTGCGGGGCACCGGCGAAGGGAGCCGCATGATGGAACAGACGGCCGGAAGCGCGGGGCGCAGCACGATGACGAACGGCTCCGTGTCGCCCTCCCGAATGACGAATGGCAGCGTGGCGGGTTCGCGGATGACCAACGGCACCGTCGGCACGACGAAGGGCGCTACCACCTACACGGTGACGTATCAGGGCGGCACACAAACCATCGAGATTCCGGCCGGCGTCACGGTGACCACGATCGCGCTCACCCAGACCAGGCTTGTTCCCGGTGCGAATGTCGTCGTGCTGACAAAAGCAGGACCGGATGGCCGGCCGAGCGCCTCCGCCGTCATTCTCAGTGCTCCAATCGGAACGAAGTGAAGCGCGCGCGCAGGGTGTATAATGCGCGGTGAGCGGATCGGTCGGATTTGAAGCGCGAGATCCGCGCCTTACCAGGAGCACACATGATCTCACGCCGTCCTCTGCTCGCGGCGCTTGCGCTCGCGGCATGTCATAGTGGAACCTCCTCTGCGCCCGCACCCACGCGCGGCGCGACGGACGCCGGCACTCCGCAATCCCTGTCCGCGGATGCGCGCTACGTTCCAGCGCCGGATCGCCGCGCGGCCGTGTTCCCCATGGAGTGGCGACACAAGGCGGGACGCGCACCAATCATCGGCACACATGCCATGGTGGCGAGCGACGCGCCGCTCGGAAGCGCCGCCGGCGTGGAGATCCTCAAGCTGGGCGGGAACGCGGTGGATGCCGCTGTCGCCGTGGGCTTCGCGCTCGCGGTGGCGTATCCGGAGGCCGGCAACATCGGCGGCGGCGGATACATGGTCATCCACATGGCCGATGGCCGCAACGCCACGCTCGACTACCGCGAGGTTGCGCCGCTGGCGGCGACACGGAACATGTACCTCGACGAGAGTGGCAAGCTCACCGACCGCAGCGTCGTCGGCGTAACGGCATCGGGCGTCCCCGGTGCGGTTGCAGGGCTGACGGAAGCGCTCGCGAAATACGGCACGATGTCGCTGGCGCAGGTCATGGCGCCCGCGATTCGCTACGCGGAAGATGGCATTCCCGTCGACAGCATCACCTACAAGTCGTTGCGTGGCGGTCGCGCGCTCATCGAGAAATTCGACGGCCGTTCCGTTTTCCTGCCGAACGGTGAGCCGCCTGCATTCGGGTCGACACTGAAGCAGCCCGCACTGGCAAAGACACTGCGCGCCATCGCGGAGCGCGGCCGCGATGCGTTCTACGCAGGTCCCATTGCCGAAGCGTGGACGAGCGAGCTCCGGCGCGCTGGTGGGATCATCACGATGGACGATCTCGCGCGCTACCGTCCGGCCTGGCATGACCCCGTGCGCTCGGCGTATCGCGGCTACACGCTGCTCACGATGCCGCCGTCGTCGTCGGGGGGCGTGACCATCACGGAGACGCTCAACATCCTCGAGGGCTTCGATTCACTCCCCGCATTCGGGAGCGCCGGCTGGGCGCATCTGCTGGGATCGGCGTATCAGCGCGCGTTCATCGACCGCAACGAGAAGCTGGCGGATCCGGCGTTCGTTTCAGTCCCGATTCGCGAGCTGACCGACAAGCGCTACGCCGCCAAGCTGCGAGCAACCATCGGCCACATGCATGCGACGCCGACGGCCACGGTCAGCGCGACCATGCGGGAAGGCATGGAGACCACGCACTACTCGGTGGTCGACGAGCGCGGCAACGCGGTCGCCACCACGACGACGCTGAACAACCTCTTCGGCTCGGGCGTGTACGTGACGACGGCCGGCTTCTTCCTCAACGACGAGATGGACGACTTCGCCGCGCAACCCGGCAAGCCGAACATGTTCGGGCTCGTACAGGGTGAGGCGAACGCCATCCAGCCGGGCAAGCGGATGTTGAGCGCGATGTCGCCCACGGTGGTCCTCGACCGCGACGGCTCGCTGCTTCTCGTCGTGGGAAGCCGCGGCGGTCCGCGCATCATCACGAGCACGTCGCAGGTCATCCTGAACGTGCTCGACTTCAAGATGACGCTCGCGGATGCCATGAGCGCGCCGCGCCTGCATCATCAGGCGCTGCCGGATTCTCTGCTGGTGGAAGCGGCCGGCGTGCGTCCCGAGGTGGCCGACTCGCTGCGCGCGATGGGCTATGGCGTCGCCACCGGACGCGGCATCGGGCTCGTGAACGCGATCATGCGGGTGCGTGGCGGATACGAAGGGGTATCCGATCCACGATCGACGGGACGGCCGATCGGATACTGATCGGCCGCGCCCCTCAGCGAGGCTTTCGCTGAGGCATCATCTTCTCGAACTTCGTGCGCTGCTCCGCATCGAGCCGCGCCAGCATCTCGGCCCGCGAGCCCTCGAACACCTTGCGGAGGCGCGGCTCCATCTCGCCGCGAATGGCCCGTAGCGACGTGTCGGTTGCACGCATGACGCTGTCGATGCCGGCGCGCTGCGCGGTGCTCAACGAAAGCTCGCTGGTCATCTTGTCGAGCATTTCGGCGCGGCGCTTTGCATCCTGCTCCCGGGACATGTGGTCTCCCGGGCGGCCGTGCCGCATGCGCTTCGTCGTCATGCGATCGATGGCGGCGCCGGCCAGCGCGCTACAGACGACGATGAGCGCAATGACGAATCCCGCTCGGAGTCGACCGCCCATCATTGGACAATCCCCGCGCTCGGGTCGCCGATGCTCGCCACCGAGGTCGCAAACTGGCGCGCGACATCCTCGGCTGGTGTGCCTCCCGCGAATGCGGTGGAGACGTCCGAGGCCGTGACCTGTGTCGAGCTCGACGTGGAGACCGCGCTGGTCCACAGCGCCACCGACGCCGCAATGCCCGCCGCGAGCGCCAGCGGAATGACGCGACGCTCCCATCGCGTGGCCCACGCCCACCATGGCGCCGCGAGCTGTGTCGCGACCGCGTCGCCGATGCGCGCCGCGAGCGCGCTCCACGCCGCCTCCGACATCGGCGCGCCGCCGAGATGCTCGCGAAGCAGTGCGGCGAGTGTCAGATCGCGCTCCGGCTCGGGGCCGAAGGCGCCTTCACCAAGTGTTCCGTTCGAATCCATCATCCGTCGCCCTTGAAGAAGGGGGTGAGCGCGCGGCGCAGCGTGCGGCGCGCTTCGTGTAGATGCCACCGCACCGTGCCCGGCGAGAGCTCCAGCATTTCGCCGATCTCGGTGCTCGTCAAACCGTCCACGTCGAAGAGCGTGACGATGAGCCGCTGCCGCTCGGAGAGCATGGCCATCGCGCGGGTGAGCATGGCGCGCGTGTCCGACCGTTCACTTTCCTCCAGCGCCGACGGCGCCGGACTGACTGCGTCCACCTCGGGCTCCGTCGAGCGCCGTGCACGCGACCGGCGGAGGTTGGCGCCGCGGTTCAACACGATCCGCATGAGCCACGGACCGAATGGGCGCCCCGCGTCGTACGAATCCAGATACTGATAGGCGGCCAGAAAGGCTTCCTGCACCAGGTCCTCCGCGTCCTCCCGGTGCGCGACGACACGATAGGCCAGCTGGAATGCGGGCCGCATGTAGGCGTGTACCAGGCCGTCGAACGCCAAGCGGTCGCCGGCACGAACGCGTGCGACGAGCGCAATGTCGCGCTGCCGCGCTACGGCTCGCGCGTCCGACTCTGACTCATTGTCCGGACCCAGGTCGGTCACAGGCGCGATTCGCGCGATCGAAGACGTGGCTCAAACCTCGTGAGTGGTGCGCCTTCTCTATGTATTCGTCGGCGCGCCCAACCGTTGGTGAGCCCGCGATCAGGACGTCAGCTTCACCTGCAGCGGACTGTTGAGGGTGACGGAGATGTTGCCGCCGTCGGGCACGCAGCCGTCGTAGTTGGCCGTTGCGGCAGCAACGCCCGCGCCTGCGGCCGCACCGGTGGCCGCGCCGATGACGGTGGACTTGGTGCTCCTGCCGAGGATCTGGCCGGCAATGGCGCCGACGACCGCTCCGCCGACGACCTTCTGCACGTCCTTGTTCTTCGGCTCATTGCGCACGCGCTCGATGTCGGCGTTGGCGACTGACGCAGTCACCGGATACGTGTGTCCGCCATACGAAACAGAACGCACCGCAAACTCCATGACGATCTTGTCGTTGACGTTTTCGCTGCGCTTCAGGGTGGTGACCTCGAGATTGACCGTCGCGCCGGCCGGGATGGTGGCGCCGTTGGAACCCGTCACGGGGCTCGCGACGGTGGCCGTAAAGCTCTGTCCCACCGTGTACGTGTTGGTGCACACGCGCGCGTTGGAGCGAAGTGCGAGCGTCGTCCCCGAGGCGATGGTGCCTACTGATCCACCTGCGCTCGAAGCGGCCGACCCCGTGGGGTTCCGCGTGACGGTGTTTCCGGTGGGCGTCGTGACAGGTGCGGACACTGGTGGCGTCGTGCGCGCGGGCCTGCGTGCGGGCGCGGGCCTGGCCGTCGTCGTGCGCGCCGGTGCGGGTGCGGGCGCCGCCGCTGACGTCGCCGGAATGTCCTTGAGCGCGGGCTGCGACGTGGTGTCGCGGTTCGCGAGGGCCAGGTCTCTCTTGAGCGCCGTGTCCGTGGCGAGCGTGGTGTCGCTCTTCTTTTCCGACACGGTGCATGCGGCGAGCACGAGGGCAATGGACAGCGCGAGCGGTGCACTCAGCCCGCGGATATACTTCGTCATGGTGACGCCTCCGAATGATGTGGTGCGGACTCCGCGAGCCAGGTGGCGAAGCTGCTATCCCGCAACGAGTTAAGCCAGGGGCAGAAGAATATTGGTGGCAAGAATCCTGCCAGTTCCGCCCGCCTTGCGGCGCCTGTTTCCATACTTTCGCCCGTACAAGGCGAAGCTCGCCGCCGGGCTCGCGCTCGTGGTGGTTTCGTCGGGAATAGGCGCCATCGTACCGTGGCTGCTCCGCTCCGGCATCGACGCGCTGCACGCCGGCGCGCCGCCGTCACACATGGCCGTCATCGCGTCGGGCATCATCGGTGTGGCGCTCGTGGGCGGCACCCTGCGGTACTGGATGCGAGAGGTGCTGAACGGACTGAGTCGATACGTCGAGTACGACCTGCGGCAGGACCTCTTCACGCATCTCACGACTCTCGATGCGTCGTATTTCGGCCGCATGCGCACGGGCGACCTCATGGCGCGGCTCACGAATGATCTGAGCGCGGTGCGCATGGCGGCGGGTCCGGCCATCATGTACCTCACGAACACGATCTTCGGCGCGACGTTCGCGCTTGTGTTCATGGTGCACATCGATGCGCGTCTCACACTGCTCGCGCTCATTCCGATGGCGCTCCTGCCGATCATCATGATCCGGATGGGCGGCGCCATTCACCGGCGCTTCGAGGCGGTGCAGGAGCAGTTCAGCACACTCACGACGCAGGTGCAGGAGAACCTCTCCGGCGTGCGCGTGGTGCGCGCGTATCGCCAGGAACGCGCAGAGACGGCGCGGTTCGGCGCGCTCAATGAGACGTACGTGAAGCGCAATCTCGCGCTCGCACGGCTCTACGGCATGATGAATCCGATGTTCGGCCTGCTCGCGGGGCTCAGCGTCGCCGTGGTGCTGGGTGTCGGCGGCACGATGGTGGTGCGCGGCACGATCACGATCGGCGCGTTCGTGGCGTTCGGATTCTACCTCACCAGTCTCACGTGGCCGATGATTGCGCTCGGATGGGTGATCAACCTCTTTCAGCGCGGTGCCGCGTCGATGGGGCGGCTGCTCGAGGTGCTCGACGCGAAAACCAGTGCGGCGTCACCGCGCGAGCCGAGAGCGCTGCCACCGGCGTCGGCGGGACGCGCGATTTCGTTTCGCGATGTCGGCTTTCACTATCCCGCGTCCGATGGAGCCGAGCCGCGCTGGGTGTTGCGCCACGTGTCGTTCGACATTCCCGCTGGTGAAACGCTCGCGGTGGTGGGCGCCACAGGGAGTGGCAAGAGCGCATTGATGGATCTGATCCCGCGCGTCCGGGATCCGCAGGAAGGCGAGATCCTGCTCGACGGCGTGCCACTGCGAGAGCTCGATCTTTCGGCGCTGCGTCGCGAGATCGGCTACGTGCCTCAGGACACGTTCCTGTTCAGCGAGTCGATCGCGTCCAATCTCGCCTATGGCGAGGCGGCGGAGATCCGTGCCGCGGAAAACGGCGATGCCGAAGCGCACGCATCCGGCGACGATGCCGCATCGCCGCACCTCTGGGCCGCGGGCGTGGCGCAACTTCACCCCACGGTCTCGGAGTTTCCGGAACGGTACGGTACCGTACTAGGGGAACGCGGGATCAACCTGAGCGGAGGGCAGAAGCAGCGCCTCGCGCTCGCGCGCGCGCTGGCGCGGCGGCCACACGTGGTGTTGCTGGACGACTCCCTGTCGGCGGTGGATCCACACACGGAAGCGGAAATCCTGCAAGGACTTCGCGGTACGCTGGCGGGGCGCACGGCGGTCATCGCGTCACATCGTGTGAGCGCCGTGCGCGACGCAAGCTGGATCATCGTACTGGACGAAGGCCGCATCGTGGAACAGGGGACGCACGGCGTTCTCATCGCGGCGGGCGGACGCTATTCGGCACTATTGCGCCGACAACAATTGGAGGAAGCCATCGAGGCGGAGCCGGCGGGCGCTCGGTAATCGACACTGGCAGTCGATTGTCCGGCTGGTAAACTTCTGCGTATGACGCGCGCAGACGATTCCCTGACGGCGCCAGTCGTCGGCGGACTGGATTCGGTGCTGCTCGACGCGCAGCTCAGGCAAGCGGCTCGCCGAATCGCTGAGCTCGAAGCGCGCGATTCACTCAAGACGCAGTTTCTCGCGAACATCTCGCACGACCTGCGCACGCCGCTCACGGCGGTCATCACACATGCCGAGATTTTGCGCGACGGCATCCTCGGCCCGCTGACGCAGCGCCAGCTCGAGAGCATCGGCGGCATCATCAGCGGCGGACGTCAACTGCTCGATCAGGTTGGCGAGATCCTGACCTACGCACGCGGCGCCGCCGACCAGCTCGGTCTCTCGCCAACCGAGTTCCGTCTCGCAGATGTCGTCGCGCAGAGCAGCGCGCTGAGCGAGCCGCTCGCCGACAGGAAGCAGCTCCAGCTCACGACCCACGTTCCGGATGACCTGCCGCCGGTGCTCGCGGATCGCGAAAAGATTGCCCACATCCTCAGCAACCTGCTCGGCAACGCCATCGAGTTCACGCCGACCGGTGGACGTGTCTGGGTGCGGGCACGCGAAGACGTCGGGATGTTCGAGGTGGAAGTCGGCGATACAGGTATCGGCATCGACCCCGAGCACTACGAGCTCATCTTCCGCGAGTTCGCGCAGGTGGACGCCAGCCCATCCCGCCAGCACCACGGCACAGGGCTCGGCCTCACGATCGCGCGAAAGCTCGTGGAGCTGCACGGCGGCCGGATCTGGCTGGAGAGCGAGCTCGGTGTCGGCAGCCGTTTCTTTTTTACGATCCCGTATTTGCCGCGCTGAGCGCAGGTGACGTCGCCACACGTGCTGATCGCGGAGGACAATGCGCTCGTCTCGGATGCGATGCGCGTGCTCTTCGAGGCCGTGGGATATCGCGTCAGCATCGCGGGAGAGGTCGGCGCCATCATCGAGCTGGCGGCGCGTGACCCGGTGGACCTTCTCCTCCTCGACGTCACCCTGAAGGGCGGAGACGGCTTCGACGTGCTCGCGGGACTGCGTTCACGATCGGCACGGCCAAGGGTGATTGCTGCGCTGACCGGGCGCGACGATCCGGAGCTGGCCAAACGCTGTCGCGCGGAGGGGTGCGTCGCCGTGCTGCTCAAGCCGGTGGCGCCGAGGGAGCTGCTGCGCATGGCGGAGGAATGGCTCACTCCACCGTGAGCGGCGTCAGAGTCGCTGCCTGAGAAGCTCTGGCGTCACGCTCTGAAGGTACGTCCCGATGACGGCGAAGTAGTCGAAGAGCATCAACACTCCGACGACGACGAGCAGTACGCCGCTGACCTGCGTCACGCGAGACAGATGCGGACGTAACGCGCGCACCGTCTCCAGAAACCGCTCGAGCGCGACCGCCGCCACGAGAAACGGCAGCGCCAGGCCAAGCGAGTACGCCAGAAGCAACGGAACTCCACGCGAGAGCTCGCCGTTCGCGGCCGTGTACGTGAGGATGGCGCCTAGGATCGGGCCGAGACACGGTGTCCACCCCGCGCCGAACGCGACGCCCACGAGGGCCGAACCGAGGAATCCGACTGGCCTGTGCGCAAGGTGCAGACGTCGCTCGCGATCGAGTGACGCAATGCGCAAAGCGCCGAGCAGATAGAGGCCGAAGAAAATCACGAGTGCGCCACCGGCACGCGTGATCCAAACGCGATAGTGCAGCAGCACACGCCCGAGCAACGTTGCCGACGCGCCGAGGGCGACGAAGATGATCGTGAATCCGGCGACGAAGAGCAGCGCATGCACGAACGCAGCACGGCGTGCTCGCGGAAGATCGTCGAAGCCCAGCCCCGTGACGAACGTGAGGTAGCTCGGAATGAGCGGCAACACGCAGGGCGAGATGAAACTGAGCAGGCCTGCGCCGAATGCGATTGCGAGTCCGACCGGCGCGGCGTCGTTCACAGCGCCCGGGATCAGACGGTTGCGGCCGCGAGACTCGCGCGGAAATCGTCGCCGGAGAGCCGCGTGATCTCGTCCGAGTCCCCGGAGCGTCGCTGCACGCCGCGCACGACGGCATCCACTGTTACGAGAGGGGCATCAGCTTCCTCCGTGACCGAGACTTCCCACTTTCCGCGATCGGGCCCCTTGAGCGTGAGGCGATAACCGGCCGTGTAGACGGTGTATCTGGATGGTGCGGCATCGACTCGTGGTGCGACCACCGGTTCGACGTCGGGCACCACCGTCTCGTCGCTGACGAAGGCTGTCTCGTCGGCCAACTGATCGTGCACGGCCAACTCCGCGTGACTTTCGACCTCCGCGGCCTCCGCCACGTCGGCAGGCGGCACGTAGCCTCCGTCCACGTCGAGCGACGTCACCCCATCGCGCGCGAGGGCGATGACCGCCACGCCGCTCTCCATTCCACCCTGCCGGATGGCAGGAAACAGATGGACCTCCTCGACCCGCTCGGGCGGAATCTGCCGCGCGATGGCGGCGAGAAAGCGCAGTCGCGTCTGGTCCGTCATGCGCTCGCCCGGGCGGCGACGAGCGTCAGGCCGCGCTGGTCGAGCTCCCGTTCCACGAAGATGCGGAGGATGTGCATGAAGTCCTGCGCGTTCGTCACCACACCGAATGCCTGGTGCGTGCCACGGTCCTTGAGCTTGCTGACGACGAATTCCAGCGAGTCGACGCAGATGGTCGTGAGCGGACGCACACGGCCGTCGGCCTCGGTGACGAACGCGGGCAGCATGTTGCCCGTCGCGATGGCGTGCAGCGCGGTGGCGATCATGATGGCCATCGTGGTTTTCACGGCGTGCGAGCGCATGGCATCCTGTCCCTCGAGCGCATCGGTGATGACGTCGGGGAGTGGACCGTCGTCGCGGATGGAACCGGTGAGCACGAAGGGAACGTTCTCCTCCACGCAGGCGTGCATGATGCCGCTCGTGATGGTGCCGGTCCGCACGGCGGCCGCGATGGAGCCCGCGTTGCGCACCCGGTTGATGGCCCGCATGTGCAGTCCATGGCCGCCGGCGGTGGTCTCTCCTTCGCCGGTCATGCCAAGCGTGGTGCCGAAGATGGAGGCCTCGATGTCGTGCACCGCGACGGCATTGCCGGCGAGCAGCACGCTGACGAAACCGTTCCGGATGAACCACACGAGGTCGTTGCGCGCACGCGAATGCACGAGCGCAGGTCCCGTGACCCACGCGACGTAGCCGCCGCGCTCACGCTCGTCGATGAGCAGCCGCGCCATCAGCGCGTAGTCGGTCGGCTTCTCGCGCGAGACTTCACTGGCCATGAACCGAAACTCGCCCTCGCCGTCGCGATCGCCGAGGAAGCCCGCGGCGTCCACGTAGATTCCGTCGCGCCCGTTCTCGTCCTGCCCGACCGCAACGCGCTCTCCCACCCGCACGCGCCTCGGCTCCCTCACCCACAGCTCACCGGCCGCGTCGAGCACGAGGGCAGAGTCCATGCGCGGCTCCTTCGGCATGCGCCACGTGCCGTCCACCCGCACGTACGTCGGCAGATTGGTCGTGGAGAAGAACCCTTCGGGGAGGACGCCGTCCTTTGGCGCGGGCTCGAAGCGCGCGTCGGGAAAGTCCGTGAAAGGTGCTCGGGAGAAATCGGGGGCGGAGACGGTCACGAGGTGAAATCTCACTACCCCGCCATCGAGCTACAAGCGTCGCGAGCTAACGCGTCGCGTCACATGAGCTGCTGGGGATCGCGGTCGATCGTCATTCGCAACCCGAATTGACGGGGCACCTCCAGCCGCCGAGCCAGATAGTTCACCATCCGGCCCAAATCCGCTGGCCGGTCGGATTTGAGGAGCACGTGCCACCGCCAGCGTTGTTTGACACGCTCCACCGGACAGGGGGCGGGCCCAATCACGGAGACGCGAAGCGCCGGCTTGGCGGCCAGCAGATCGCGCATCCAGGCGGCGGCGGTCGCCGCAAAGGTCGCCGTCGCCTCCTCCTGCGTTCCACTCACCACCACGTTCGCGAGGCGGACGTCCGGCGGATACGGGGGATCGTGACGTCCGGCAAGCTCCTGTTCGACGAACCGGTGATAGTCGTGCGTGACGGCGCAGCGCACGGCATGATGCGACGGCGTTCTGGTCTGGATGAGCACTTCCCCACCCTTCGGTCCGCGGCCGGCACGGCCGGCCACCTGACTGAGAAGCTGGAAGCAGCGCTCGGACGCGCGGAAGTCCGGGAGGTTGATGCCGACGTCCGCGTCGATCACCCCAACGAGCGTGACGTTCGGGAAGTCGAGCCCCTTCGCGATCATCTGCGTGCCGAGCAGAATGTCGACATGGCCTGCGCCAACCCGATCGAGAATCTCCGTGTGCGCCCATTTTCCGCTGGTCGTATCCACATCCATACGGGCGACCCGTGCGTCGGGAAAACGCTCGCTCAGCAGACGTTCCACCTGCTGCGTGCCGAGGCCGCGCTGACGCAGTCGTTGTCCGCCGCAACGAACGCACGCGAGCTGAAGGGGCTCGACGTGCTGACAATAGTGACACACGAGCTGTTCCGGCGTGCGGTGATACGTGAGGCTGATGCTGCAGTTGGGACACACGGTCACGTCGCCGCAGGTACCGCACTGGATGAACGCCGAGTAGCCGCGGCGATTCAGCAGGAGGATGCTCTGTTCCTTTTTTGCCAGCCGGTCACGGAGCGCAGTCTCGAGCGGCTCGCTCACGGCAAGTCGGAACGTGACGTCTGCCGCGGGCGGTGGAGTCGTCGTCGTCCGCTCCACGCGCAGATCGACGACGCGTACCTCTGGCAGCGACGCACCGCCTGCACGGTCGGGGAGCGTGAGCAGCTCGTACTTCCCCGACGTCGCATTCGTCCAGCTCTCCAGACTTGGCGTCGCACTGCCGAGCACCACCACCGCGCCCGCAGCCCGCGCCCGTACGATGGCAACCTCGCGCGCATGATATCGCGGCGATTCGCCCTGCTTGTAGCTCGACTCGTGCTCCTCGTCCACGATGATCGCGCCGAGATCTCGCAGAGGAGCAAAGATGGCGGAGCGTGCGCCGACCGCGATGCGCTTTTCTCCGCGCGCGAGGGCGAGCCAGGCGTCGTAACGCTCACCCGTCGACAGGGCGCTGTGCAGCACGGCGATGCGGTCGCCGAACTCGGCGCGGAAGCGATCCACCGTCTGGGGCGTGAGTGCGATCTCCGGCACGAGCACGATGGCCGTGCGATTCTGCTCGATGACGACGCGACGGAGCAGCTCCAGATAGACCAACGTCTTGCCGCTCCCGGTGACGCCGTGCAGCAGAGCGACATGGCCCGGCGGCGCCGCAGACAGGCGCGCGATCGCATGACGCTGTGCTTCCGTGGGCGTGTGACGTGCCGGCGACATGCGCGCGCGCGACAAGAACGGATCGCGCGCGACTGTTTCGTCTTCCACGTCCACGAGGCCGCGCGTGGCAAGCCCTTTGAGCACCGACGACGAGAAGTGCAACTTCTCCTGGAGCGACTCGACTGCTGCCGAGCCGCCCACCGCCTCGATGAGCTCATAGAGCGCGCGCTGCTGCGGCGCGCGTGCAAAGACCTTCTCGCGCTGCATCAGCGACGGCAGCTCTCCGCGCAGTCGCGCCACACGCCGTTTCGCGCGAGTCGGCTCCGGCGCCTCGGCTCCCGTCAGGGCCGCGGGTAAAGCGGCACGCAAGGCCACGCCCAGCGGGGCGACATAATAGTCTGCAATCCATCGGCAGAGCGCGATCATCGCGTCGCTCAGCACCGGGCCTTCATCCGGTGCGGCAGCGATGGATTTCACGCGCACGGCGTCATTGGCGACGCCAGTCCCCACGACGATGCCGAGCTCCCTGCCACCGTGGAAGGGCACGATCACGCGCGATCCGGCGGCGACGCTTCCTGTCGTCCCCTCAGGCACCGAGTAGGTGAACGTGCGATACAGGGGCAGCGCGAGGGCGACGTCGATCAGCGACACACGATGCCCCCGCGCCGCTCAGCGCGTGCGCGCGTCGACGCCGAGTCCGGGCCCGTCGGGCAGTCGGATGATGCCGTCGTCGATCGTCGCGCCGACGAAGGGATCGTTGGAGACCAGCGCGTGCCCGTCGAAGTCCGCGCAGTCCAGCAGCGGCGCGAAGTGGCAGGCCGCGGTGATGCCGAGCGAGCTCTCGATCATGCAACCCGCCATGACCATCATGTCGTGTGCGCGCGCGGTGGCGATCATGCGGAGCGCTTCTCGCAATCCGCCGCACTTGGCGAGCTTGATGTTGATGCCGTCCACCACGCCGGCAAGCTTTGGGATGTCGCCCGACACGAGACAGCTCTCGTCGGCGATGATGGGGAGCGCCGACCGCTCGCGTACGAAGCGCAGGCCGGCGATGTCACCGGGCGGCAAGGGCTGCTCGACGAATTCGACGCCGAGCTCCTGGAGCAGCGGCACAATACGGAGCGTGGATTTCGGCGTCCACGCGGCATTGGCGTCGACGCGAAGCACCTTGTCGGGAACGAGCTCGCGAACCACGCGCACGATGCGTTCGTCCCACGTGCTGCCGAGCTTGATCTTGAGCACGGGGTACTGCTGTGCCTCTTCCACGCGCTGGCGCAGCGTCTTCTCGTCGGGCGCGATGCCGATGGTGAAGCTCGTGCGGGGAGACGCCGCCGGATCGAGCCCCCACAGGCGATAGACCGGGATACCGAGTCGCTTTCCGACGAGATCGTGCAGCGCCGCACTCACGCCGGCGCGCGCCGCGCCGTTGAAGCGAATCGGCCCCTTGAGTGCGTGCTCCATTGCCTCCAGCGACCAGCTATCCATGCCGGCGATGGCCGACGCGAGGATCGGGAGCACGTCCACGACCGTATCGGCCGTCTCGCCGTAGAATGCGCTGGGTGCGGCCTCGCCCCATCCCGTGGCGCCGTCGCGGTCCGTGACCGTAATGCGGACAACGCGATATTCACTCGCCCCGCCGCGCGAGATGAAGAAGGGGTTCTTCGTCCGCAGCGTGAGGATTTCGTGCGTGAGCTTCATGTCGTTTCGGAGAGCAGTGGCCTGGCGAGAGTTGCGGAACGGCGGGTGGTTGTCTTCGGGTCGTCGGCCGTTGCAAGATATGCGAGCAGCGCGTCGGCAACGTCACAGCCTCGCTCGTACCGCTCCGACGCCTGCTTGGAGAGACATCGCATGATGACGTTGACGAGGCCTTCGGGCAGGCGCGAGTCCACGACGGCGAGGTCCACCGGCTGTTCGTGCACATGCTTGTATCCGACGGAAAACGCATCCGCTCCGTCGAAGGGTGGAAACCCTACGAGCGCCTCGTACATGACGATGCCGAGCGCATAGAGATCGCTGCGGCCGTCCACGAGCTTGCCCATGGCCTGCTCCGGGCTCATGTAGTGCGGGGTTCCCATCGCGCGTCCGCTGGCGGTGAGACGCGCGTGGAATCGCGCGGTCGCGATGCCGAAGTCGGTGATGAGGGCGTTTCCGTCCTCATCGAAGAGGATGTTGTCGGGCTTCACGTCGCGATGCACGACGCCGCGGCGATGCGCGTGATCGAGCGCGACGGCCACTTGCGCCGCCGCCGCGGCGATGAATGTGGGCGCGAGCGCATGCTCCTTGTGCACGCGGTCGGCGAGCGAGCCACCGGCCAGAAAAGGCATGACGATGTAGATCGTCTCACCCGAGCGGCCGAAATCCAGCAGCGGACAGATGAACGGATGCACGAGCTGCGCGGCCGCCTCGGCTTCGCGCCGGAAGCGCTCCGCCATCTCGGTATCCCGCGCGAGATGCGGATGCAACACTTTCACGACGACGTCCCGCCCAAGCGGCATCTGCTCGGCGCGATACACCGTGGCCATGCCGCCGCCGCCGAGCCGGCCGAGGATGCGATAGCGGCTGCCGGTGGCGCGGCGGATCGCGGTGATCTCGTCGTCGGGTTTTTCCGTGGAGACGCCGGCCACCGCCGGGAGGGCGGCGCTGCACCGGCTGCACGTCGCGGCGAGCGCGCGATTCCACGTGCCGCATTCAGGACAGAACATCAGGCTCCGAGCTGCATCTGAACGAAGTCGTAGGGCGGCCAGGGCCCGGTGATCTCGAAGCGGACTGACGTCGTCGTCTTGCCCTGCGCTTCCACTTCCGCCACGAAATCCTTCCAGAGCTCGTCTTCAACGAGAAACGCGGCGCTGAGGACGACGCCCGCCTGCCCCTCCATTCGCAGTGGCAGCGACGCTACCGCCGCTCTCCGCAACACTCGCAGGCTCTCGCCGGCAATGGTGGCGAGGTCGATGTTCGCGTCGCGAGCCTCGCCGCGGTGCGCGCGCCTGACGTGCACGCGCGCCGCCACGCGATTCTCAACGTAACTCAACGCGTCTGTCAACGTGCTGTAATGGAGCTCGAGCCACCGCTGCACCGACTCCTCGGAGCGAAACACGACGCCCACCGGTGATGGCAGCACCGGTCCCCGCGCTCCGTAGGCGGCGACCACGTCCGCGAAGTGTTGCACGGTGGCATCATCAGGCTCGGTGGGATGGTACTCAGTGGCTCCGCAGATCGCGGCGATGTCACGCACGGTGACGAGCATCGCGTCGGGCACCTGCAGGTCCGTCACGTGTGCGTCGTACACGGTTACGCCGAACAGATTCAGGGCCACGCGCTCGCTCCTTTGCGTTTCACCCGACGCCAGGGCCGAGCTGTGAAGATATGTCCGGTGCCGCGCTGCGAACAGGCGATCAGAGCAGCGCGCGCAGGTGCCGGGCGCTTGCCGCGCCGAGTCGATCCGGGACATACCCGCCCTCGAGTACACTCACCACGCGGCCACCACACCACTGTTCGGCGCGCGACACGAGAGCGCGCGTCAGCTCCTCCACGTCATCGAGCTCGAGGGTGAAGTTCCCGAGAGGATCGCCGGCGAGGGAGTCGAAGCCCGCCGAGATCAGGACGAGGTCGGGAGTGAAGCCCGACGTGGCGTCGTCGACGGCCCGAACCAACGCATCCACGTATCGCTGCCGGGGAAGACCACCGGGAAGCGGGACATTCCAAACGTTGTCGTGCGGTCCGCGATCCGAAGCGGCGCCCGTGCCCGGATACCACGGCCACTGATGCATGGAGACGAAGTGCACGTCGGCAATGTCCTCGACGAGCGCCTGCGTCCCGTTGCCGTGATGCACGTCCCAATCGACGATCAGAACGCGTTCGGCGCCGTGCTTGGCGCGGACATACCGCGCGCCGATGGCGACGTTGCCGAAAAGACAGAACCCCATCGCCTGTCCACGCAGAGCATGATGTCCGGGCGGTCGCACCGCGCAGAAGCTGCGGCGCGGGCCGTCGCCGAACGCTGCATCAACGGCGTCGAGCACGGCTCCGACTCCGGCCGTTGCCGCCAGCCACGAGCCGGCGCTGACCACGGTGTCCGCATCGAGCCGGCCGCCACCGGTGTTCGCGAGGGACTCGACCTGCGCGACGTACGACGCCTCGTGCGCGAGGGAAATCTCGTCCGCCGTCGCATGCCGCGCCTCGCGGTGGTCGAGCGCGTGATACAGCTCGATGTCGTCGCGAAAAGCGCGCGAGATCGCGCGCAACCTTCCCACGTGGTCGGGATGTCCCCAGCCAGTGTCGTGCGTGCCGCAGTCCGCGTGCGAGATATAGGCGACGGTGCTCATCGTACTCCACGGAAGCGACGTGACGCCGTTTCTGCCAGTTCCGCCAGAATGACAATTCCAAGGAGGATGGCGGGTAGCCGGTCTTCCGGCACGCGAGGCGTTTCGCTCGCCGCGCCCGACGGAGGGCCGAGTGCGTCAATCAGTGCCGCGCGCGGCGCGGCGTCGGCGCCGGCGGCAGACGTATCCGCCCGCTCCGGTGCCACCGCGGCGATCACACGCGACCACCAGTCGCGATGCTCCGCGAGTCCGGAGAAACCGCCCAGCATGCGCCAACGCCAACTCTCGTCGTAGCCCACCGCGAGCGCGCGACCAAGTCCGACGCGCCGTACGGCGAGGGCGACGCCCGCGACATGGCGCTCGAGTGTCGCGGCATCCTCACGAACGAGGAGTGGGCGAAACGGCAGATCGCTCGGCGACACGGTGTCCGACGCGAGAAGTATCCGTCCTGGTCGGCGATCACCCGCCGCAGCCGGGGTCAGTGCGCGCAACGCAGGAATGCCGAGAGCGCCGCCACTGACCACGAGGCCGCCGCCCTGTTGCACGAATCGCGTTATTGCCGGCGACAGGTCACTCGCACTGCTGTCGAGCACCACGACGGCGTCGTACCGAGCGGTATCGATGGGAAGAAGTCCATCGTCGCGCACGACGACGCCCGGCGCCACGGGCACGCGCGCCCGCACCTGCCAGCCTGCCTCGCCGAGCGCTGCCTGGACGAACTTCTCCTCCCAGTCGGGCTGGCCGAGTACGAGGACGGCCCGTCGTGGCGTCGTCTTCGGCGTTCGCGCGCTTGCGAGAGTGGTGAGGCGAGTTGCACTCACGGCGCCTACGAGCGTGCCGACGTCGACCGACACCGCCCCGGCACGCACGGTGTCGATCAGGCCGGCGGAATCCGAAAGGACCAGCGGAGCGCTGCCGGCGCCAATGACGGTAATCGTGGCTCCGCCGGCGGGCTCGCGTCGCCGAATGACCTCGAGGGCAATGCCTGGCACCTCTCCGCGCCAGTGGATGGAAATACTATTCCTCCGCAGTGCCACGAGCGCGTCTCGCTGCGCAGCCGTCGGTGGAGCGGAGAGCTCGACGTCGACGCCGCTCACTTCGCTGCTGTGAAGAGCGCGGCGCGTGTCCCGGTCGAGCGTCTCGGTCCTTGCCGCGATGACGCGGGACGCCGAGGGCGATTGCCGCAGGCTGCGCCAGAGCGCCAGCACGAGCGTCGCGAGCAGCACAGCACGAAGCGCGATCTCGGCCGCATGCCGCACGTCAGCGCGTGAGGGCATACACGACGATGTTGACCGAGAACCTGGTGTTGTCCACGGAGAGGAAGCGCTTGTTCTCGGGGTGGTAGTTCCACTCCGAGCTGTAATCCTTGTTGCTGAAAAGCAGCACGAGGCGCCCCTCGCGCTCCACACCCGAGAGCGTCTTGTGGACGAGGTTGTCGCCCCAGCCGTTCAGTTCGTGGCTCGTGGTCGGCGGGCCATCCTCGAAGACGAAGAACGCCTGATAGAGGGGATGTGTCTTCGGCAGCGGCTTCAACCCGCCATAGACACGCGTCAGCTCCTCGGTAGCCGTCTTGTGAAACGTGCCGTCGATGTCGTGGTTGTGATCGTCCACGAACAACAGCCCGCCTCGCGCGGCGAACTGCCGGAGGTTCGCCCGCTCGGCGTCACTGAATCGCACCGGAAGGTGGCCCGTGAGATAGACGAGAGGATATCTGAACAGCGAGGGAGACGAGAGCGGCACGATGACGCCCGTGGGCGCCACCTCGATGCTGGTATAACGCGCGATGGAGTCGATGACGTTCGCGGGCAGCAGCGGTGCGCTGTCCCAATCGCCGGACTCGTATTGCGCAGTGGCGAAGACGAACTCACTCACGGCGCACCGCTCCACGATGAGATGCCGGCGCGAACGCGCGGTGCGCCGCCGAGTGCGCGCCGGACGCGAGTCCATGCGAGAGCGATTCCGTGCTGGTCGTGCTTTCTGAGCGCCTTGGCCGCGTCGTCGAGCGCGGCCGCGAGCGCAGGCGCATCGCCGAGCGCGTCGACGCGCATGAGGAGCAGCGAGTCCGCGGCGGCATCAGGGTGCGTGGCCATCAACGGCGTCACACGCTCAAATGCCTCGGCGCGGCGGCGCGAAACTGGGTCATGCGGGAGACGAGTCTCGCGAAGGGGAGGGGTTCCCTTGTCCTTCCCCGAGAGACGCACGCGTGCCACGTCGACGATCGCGCCCTTGGTGCGCCCGCGGAGATATATCCGCTCGGCAACCCGCGCCCGTTCGATTGCGGCAAGCGCGACGCGCATGGGAGGGAGCGCGTTCCTCGGCTCGCCGATCTCGAGTGCGCGCCCTGCGTCCCACATGGCGTTGAACGCCTCGAGCAACGGCTTGTTGAGCGCGAGAATAGGCGTTTCGTCTCCTTCGACGTCCATCACGGCGCCAGCACCGCCCGTGACGGAATCGGCAAGGCGCAGCAGTTCTTCCGGCGTCAGCTTTCCTCCCCGGCTTTCCTCGGAACCTTCCTCCGCTAACGGCTGTGCGCCGATGCGTTGGAAGATGACGTCGCCAACCCGCTTGCGAAGCCGCTGCTGATCGCTCGCAATGCGGCGCGACTCGGCCACGAGCATGGGGCGCACGAGTTGCCGCTGCCGGCGCACGAGCGCCTCCGTGAGATTGATCAGCATGCGCTGACTCAGCACCTGTGCGTCCTCGTCCGGCGGCGGTGCCGCCTCGACGGACAGCGAGTCATACTCATCCGGGCGTGCCACGCGAATGGAACGTGTTTCGGAAGCGCCGACGCCCGGACCGGTGACGGTGTTGCCGTCACGCGCTACGGCGCGCACCTGAAGCAGATCGCCGGGCTTCAGCGCGAGTGAGTCGAGTGAGAGCCGCGTAGCGAGTGTCGCCTCTGTGCGTGAGGCGAACACCGTGCGCGCGAGCGTGGTGGTCCGAAACGTGAACGACTCGCCGCCCCCCGAGCTGATCACGAGCTCGAACGACGCATCACGCAGCCCGATGTCGTCGCGCACCTCGGCGTTGAGCGCAAGCACGCCTGACGCACGACGCACGATCGTATCGCGAGATGGAGCGATCAGTGTCACCACAGGAACGGCGTCCATGGCGGGTGCAAGCACGATCAGCCGGTCACGTCCCGCCGAGGAATGAAGGTGCAGCAAGGCAGGCCGCGCCGGCATTGCCAATGAGACGCTCCATCCAGCTCCCCGCTGTGCCACGGCGCGTGGGGACGAATCCGCCTCGGCAGTGAGCAGCCTCGCGTCGCCAGAGCCGCTGACCGTGATGACGCTCCCGATCAGTGCATCGACACTCGTCGGATCATCGGTGGACATCGCCGCGCGGCCGGCATAGGCGGGCGGCGTCACCGCAACGTGAACCGTCGCAAGGACGTCCATCGACGCGGCCGCGGTAGCGAGGGTCGGCTCGTTCGAGAACGTTGGAGCAAAGGCACTGTGACTCCATACTGCGATGCCTCCGGTCACGAGCAGCGCAAGCAATGGCGCGACGAGCGACCTTAGAAGCGTCCGTGAAGCGTCCGCCCACCATGGCGCGGAGAGCGCTTGTGTCTCCAGGCGAGGATCTTTAACACCTTCGGCGACGGTCACCAGCGCGTACCGCAGCGACGGCGTTCGCTCCTCCACCCACAGCGCGACACGCGGCAGCGATGCCATGCCGCGAAGGCGCAGCAGAAACAACGCTGTAGCGACTGCGGCAACCAGTGCAGCTACACCCATCGCCCACCTGGGCGCACCACTCATGCGCACCAGCACCAGGGCCGCGAGAAAGACAGTGATGCCAATCGTTGCCGCGCGCGTCGCAACGGCGAGACGCATGGAACGCTGTAGCCCGATGAGACGATCGCGTGCGCTCATGCGATCTCTTGCCTCGCGCGCGCGCGAACCACGAGCTCGAGCACGGCCGCCGCAAGTGCGATGAGCAGCAGCCATTTCGCCATCGGCGAAGCCTGATCCCCCTCGCCACGAAGGACGGCGCTGGGAGCACTGGCGCGCGAGCCACCGAGCACGTTGTTGACGCTCGCGGAATCAGCCGCGATCTCGGCTGAACGAACGCCGCACGGTGCAAGCAGTTGCCGCGCGATACGCTGAAACGGCGCGTGCAGCGGAAGATCGCCACGCAATGGCAGCAAGATGCCGACTTCGCGCATGCATCCCGCACCCAAACGAGTCTCTTGTGCCGCGGCCGATCCATCGGCCCAACGCGCAATGACAGCTCCTTCATCGCGAATGGCCGCTCTGCCGAGCATCGCGACGATGACCTCGTCTCCCAATGCGAGGCCTTGGGGCGTCGGGCGTGGCGTCGGCGCCGCACGCCACCGTACGACCGTTCCACCGCCGCGCACGAACGCGGTGTCGTCCGCACTCGGCGACGTCCGCACGAGCCTCGTTGCCCGACCCCTGGACCCAATCGGAATGAGAGCGACGGCCGGCGCGAGGGGATCGCTCGGAGCCAACGCCATCGAGAGTCGCCAGGACGTCGCGGTGTCCTGCGCGAGCGCGGTGCGCACGATCTCCACGCCGCCCGGCCACTCAGCACGAAGCGTCTTCGTGGCCGAATCGATCTCACTCATCGCAATCGGCGACACGAGTGTGAGACGCACCGAGTCCGCCTGCTCGGCAAGCGACGCTCCGATTCGGCGCGCGGCGACGAGTGCGTTGCTTAGGGATCCTGGTGCCCGCGACGTGGGGGCGTCGCCGAGTGAATCGAGCGCTGACCCGCGAACAACCATGAGCGTGGTGTCAAACGCGATCGTCGTCGCGTTGGCGTCATTGCCGATCGCTGCTCTCGCCCGGTTTACAGCGTCGCGCATGTCACCCGCCGCGCGAGACCGGTCGAGCAATACGATGTGGGCGACGCTTCCGCGCATCGGAGCAAGGACAGGGCGCGCAAATGCGGCACCCGCGGCGAGCAGCATCGACACGCGAAGGGCGAGAAGCAGAAGGTCGCGTGGTCTGAACGCGGCGCGGCTCACGAGCGACCGCTGATCGGGAATGAAGCGCGCCGTCGGCAACGCATATTCAGCCGGCTGCTGCCGCGAGACGAGATGCAGCAGCACCATGCCAACCGCGCCGGCCACGCCGACCAGCAGCGCCCACGGAGCGAGGAACGTCATTGTCCGCGGCGTGCGGCGCCCGCGATGCGGCGCACCAGGCCTGCCGCGGGCGTGTCGGTCTCCGCGCGAACGTAGCGAACACCCGCCGCACGCAGCGTACTGGACGCATCGTGCAACCATCGCGAGATGTTCGCCTGATATGCCGCGCGTGCCGGCTCGTCGAGCATGCGTCGGAGCGACGGGTTCTCCGGATCGACGGCCAGCACCGCTCCGCCGGGGGGATCCAACTCTTCCGTCGCCATGACGTGCACGATGATGACTTCGTCGCTGCGCGCCACGCGCAGTCGGGCCGCACGCAGCACATCATCGAAGTCGCCGAGCAGGTCGGTGATCACGACGAGCCGTCCAGCACGTGCCGCCGACACGAGGGGAGCAATCGGAGCGGCTCCGGCAGGCGACGTCTCGTCGAGTGCGCGCATCATCTCGTGCAGGACGCTGCGGCGTGCACGAGGAGCCAGCACCGTCGACGACGGTCCTGCCACGGCGAGGCCAACGGGATCGCCCTCCCCGTGAGCGACGGATGCGAGCCCCACTGCGATCTCGCGCGTCAGGCGCCACTTGTCGCGGCCCGGCTGGGGAAACGCCATCGAGGCCGACGCATCCACGATCACGGTCGTCGGCAACGTGGCGCGATCGGACGTCAGTCTTACGAACGCCCGGTCGCTCCGAGCCAGCAGCCGCCAGTCGACACGACGTGGGTCGTCACCCTGTCGATAGGGACGAAACTCGCTGAACTCCGATGAGTTGCCGCGGAGATGCGACGGATGCGCGCCCAGTGTAGCACCAGCCACGCGGCGGGCCGCCGGCCAGCGGACTCCGCGGACGGCGTCGAGCAGCGCGCCGTACGGGCCCGCCGGCATGCTAGATCACCAGCCCGCTCCGCGGCGGGGTGATGCGCGCAAGCACGTCGGCTACGATCTGCTCCGGCGTGATGCCTTCCGCCTCTGCGGCGAAGCTCGTGAGCACGCGATGCCGCAGCACGGGCAGCGCGACGCGAACGATGTCTTCCGGCGCAACCGCGGCGCGGTCGCCGAGAAATGCATGCGCCTTGGCTCCGAGAATGAGGGCCTGGCCTGCGCGTGGACCGGCGCCCCAACGGACGGCGCGCTTCACCAGCGCTGTCGCCGTAGGATCATCCGGCCGAGTCGAGCGCGCAAGCGATGCGGCGTACTGCAACGCGGGCTCCGAAGCCGAGACATCGCGAACGGCGCGCTGCAGCGCGACCGTTTCATCGGCGCCGAGTATCGGTCGCAGCGGCTCCTGCGCAGCTCCTGTGGTGGAGCGGAGAATCGAGACCTCGTCGTCGACGTCGGGATATCCGAGGCGCACGTCGAACAGGAACCGATCGAGCTGTGCCTCGGGCAGCGGATACGTTCCCTCCTGCTCGATTGGATTCTGCGTCGCGAGCACGAAGAACGGCTCGGGCAGGCGAAGGGATTCGCCGCCCGCGGTCACGCGATGCTCCTGCATGGCCTCGAGCAACGCCGCCTGCGTGCGCGGCGGAGCGCGATTGATCTCGTCGGCCAGCACGATGTTCGCGAAGATCGGACCGCGCACGAATCGGAATGCGCGCGCGCCCGTCGCCGAATCCTCCTCGAGAATCTCGCTGCCCGTGATGTCGCTCGGCACGAGATCGGGCGTGAACTGGATGCGCCGGAACTCGAGTGCGAGCGCTTCGGCGATGGAGCGGATCATCAACGTCTTCGCCAGGCCGGGCACGCCAACGAGCAATGCGTGTCCGCCGGCCGCCAGTGCCATGAGGATCTCGTCGAGCGCCGCGCCCTGCCCTACGATGCGGCGCTGGACCTCGGCGCGCAGTCGATGGAGTGCATCGCGCAACGCGGGCTGGTCGGATGACCGGGCGGTGTGAAGCGACGCGGCGGAGCTCAGCGGACGGCGCGCCGGCGGCGATGCGTGAGCAGAAAGATCGAGCCGTCCACGCATCCGATGTCGCGCAGCGAGGCCCGCTCGTCGAGCACCTCGAAGCCGCGCAGCTTCATCAGGAAATCACCCGGAATACTATCCGGGAACAACGCACCGAGCGCCGCGGATTTCAGCACGGACACCGGCTGGTCCGGTGACACCACCACCTTCACGGTATCCCACACCTCCGGCATCTCCACACGAACGGTGATGGCCGCCGTTCCCGGAGGCGCGAGATGAATCGCATCGGGACGTGCCCTGAGCTGCGTCACGAAAGGCTGTGTCATGCCGTGACCTTGTCGGTCGATTTCCGCTCGGGAAGCAGCAGCTCCGTGGCCTCGACGGCGGGCAGCGTCGTGAAGAAGCGCGACACCTGCATGTCGAAGATGTACGTCGAGCCGGTGACGAGCGTGAATCCGTGCTCCGAGCGAGCCGCAATAACGAGCTCTTCGCCCCCCTGGCCGCGGAAGGTCGCGTGATTCGCGCTCTCCTTCTCGAGGAACGTGGCGTAGATGCTGTTGCGGCGCGTGAAGAACGACTTCGCGCGCGCCAACACGTCGGCGGGCGGAAGCGTGGTCTTGAATTCCTGGAGCGTGCGCTGGGACTGGTTCATGTCGGCGAGGACGCGTAGGCGCTGAGCCCGTTGGACAACGGGCCGCGGTAATGGGTTGTTGAAGAGTAATCACGAGCCGAGCGAAGCCGGGAGTGCCGTCCGTCCGCAGGAGACGTCAGGTCCGGTCCGCCCGCTGGTATTCGATGGGGAGCTCGACCCTGAACGTCGAGCCCTCTCCCAGCGACGACTCGACGTGGATCTCCCCGCCGAGGAGGCCCGCGAGGCGCTGCGCGAGCGACAGGCCGAGGCCGGATCCACCGTACTTGCGCGTGCTCGAGCCGTCCACCTGACGGAACTCCTCGAACACCACTTGCTGCAGGTCGCGCGCGATGCCGATGCCGGTGTCGGTCACCGTGTAGATGACGCGGTCGTTGCGCGTCGAGACGGCCACGCGAACCTCGCCCGCCGTGGTGAACTTGTACGCGTTACTTAGCAGCGCGATGAGCAGCTTCGCGATCTTGCGGCGGTCGCTGATCATCATCACCGCGGCATCCGGCTCGGTGACGCGGAGCGCCACGCCATCCGCTCGGCCACGCGTGGCAGTGATTGCGTCGTGCAACGGATCCCGGATGTCGAAGATCGACGTGATCGCCTCGATGCCGCCGCGCTTGAGCGTCGTGAGCTCCAGCAGGTCGCCGATGAGATCGAGCAGGTGGTGGCTCGACGTCTTGACCTGCGCGAGCGTACGGAGCTGCTCCTGCGTCACCGGTCCGGCGAGCCCCTCCTCCATCAGGGAAAGGTATCCCATCACCGCGGTGAGCGGCGTGCGGAGCTCGTGCGAGATGTTGGCGAGAAATTCGTCCTTCACACGGCGGGCCTCGAGGAGCGCGACATACTGCTGTTCCAGCTCCGCGTTGGTCTCGAGCAGGGCGCCATTGGCGCGGCGGAGATCCTCGATGAGCCGCGCCTTTTGCGCCGTGGCGGCCATCTGATCCGCCACCATGCGCAGCAGCGAACGCGTCTCGGCGCTGATGGCGCCGGCCTGCTCGAAGTAAAACGCGACGGCGCCAAGGACGCCGTCGCCGGTTTGGAGTGGGAGCGCGACGATGGCCCGGAAACCCAGCTCGTTCGCGACCTCCGCCCAGTCTTCGAGTGAGGGATCGGACATGACGTCCGGCACCTCGATCACTCGTCGTTCAGCGGCCGCCTCGCCACTTGGCCCGAAGCCGAGGCGTACTCGCATCTCGCCCAGGAATGGTGCGTAGCGTTCCGGCCAATTGTGAACGGCCGCCAGCCGCATCAGCTCCGATGCGCCGTCGATGAGATACACGCACGCGAAGGACGCGCCGACCAGTGGGCTGACCCGATCGAGCGCGAACTGAAAGACTTCCTCCGGCCGGTCGGCCGTGAGGAACGCGTGAACGATCTCGCGGACGGCGATCAGCTCGCGCAGGCCCGAGTCCGTGGGCTCGGCGGGCGTGCGAAAGCGATCCCTCGTGAGCGGAGTGATCTTCGTCACGAGCCTCAATATGTAGGGGAAACGTTTGTGGGGCCAGATGTTTAGGGTGGGGGGCGCTTGGGCGGGGCCGCACTGGATCGTATCTCCAGCCGGTGCACCAGCACCGAACCGGGCGCGGCCAGGACGTGAGCCACGGCATCCGCCACGTCCTCCGGCGTCAGCTTCCAGCGATCCGCCTCGTTCGGCACCTTGCCGCCGAATTCCGTCGCCACTCCACCTGGCATCACCACCGACACCTTCACGCCGCGCTCCCGCACCTCGAGCATCAGGGATTCCGACCAGGAGGTCACGAAGGCCTTGGTCGCCCCGTAGCACGAGCCGCCCACCCACGCGCTACGTCCGCCGATGGAGCCGATGGTGCAGACCTGCCCGCGGCCGCGCTGCAGCATGCCCGGCAGCACGGCACGCGTCACGTGAAAGAGCGCGTTGACGTTCAGGTCGACCATCGCGCGCCACTCGTCGAGCGAGAGATCCACGAAGGGCTTGATGATCCCGGTGCCGGCATTGTTTACGAGCACGTCGACGTCGAGTCCCGAGAGCGCCTGCGCCGTGTCCTGGGCATTAGAGAGATCAACAGCGATGGGACGACAACGCCCACCCGCCGCGACGATCTCGTCACGCAGCGCGTCGAGCGCACCCCGACCTCGCGCCACGCCGATCACCTCGTAGCCATCGCGAGCAAGGCGAAGCGCGATCGCACGGCCGATGCCGCGCGACGCGCCCGTGACGAGCGCCGATCCCTCGCCCGCACTCATGCCGATTGCCGCCGACGCGTGTTCATGACAGTAAAACTATCGCACTTGTCCTCATGCGCGCGGCGATGGACTTTTCCCGCATGAGCACCCTTCCCGTCATCGGCTTCATCGGAACCGGCGTCATGGGCCGCAGCATGGCCCAGCATCTCAAGGCCGCCGGCCACGAGCTGCACGTCCACAATCGCACCCGAGAGAAGGCACAATCGCTCGTCGACAGCGGTGCGCAGTGGCACGATTCGCCCGCCGATGTCGCACGCGCCGCGGATGTCGTCATCACCATGCTCGGCTTTCCAAGCGACGTCGAAGACATATATCTGGGGCATGGCAAGGTCGTCGCCAGTGCGCGGCCCGGCGCGTTGCTCATCGACATGACGACGTCGAGCCCGGTGCTCGCGCGTCGCATCGCATCCGAGGCGGCTGCCCGCGGCCTCGAGTCACTCGACGCGCCGGTCTCGGGTGGCGACATCGGCGCTCGCGAGGCGCGCCTCGTCATCATGGTCGGCGGCGAGACGAACGCCTTCGAGGGCGCGAAGCCCATCCTCGAGCGCATGGGCAAGAATGTCGCGCTCCTGGGACCCGCCGGCTCGGGTCAGCATTGCAAGATGGCGAATCAGATTGCCGTCGCCGTTGGGATGGTGGCGTGGTGCGAAGCACTCGCTTACGCAAGAAAAGCGGGGCTCGACCCCAACGCGGTGCACGCCAGCATCAGCGGTGGCGCCGCGGGAAGCTGGGCGCTCACGAACCTCGCACCACGGGCCCTGAGCGGCAATTTCGAGCCGGGCTTCTTCGTGAAGCACATTCTCAAGGACATCAAGATCGCGTGCGACAGCGCGGAGGAGATGGGCCTGGCCGTGCCCGGGTTGCAGTGCGCGCGGGAGCTGTACGAGCGCGTCGCTGCGCTCGGATGGGCAGACAAGGGAACGCAGGTGCTTTACCAACTCTACACATCTCAATGACCATCAGCGGCGATTTCCGCGCCCGTCTACTTGCCGGCGACTTCGTCGCCGGATGCTGGCTCAATCTCGGCTCGCCGGTGACGGCGGAGATGGCCGGCCTTGCCGGCTTCGACTGGGTGCTGCTGGATCACGAGCACGGACCCGGCAGCGAAGAAACCATTCTCCATCAGCTTCAGGCGGCATCGGCGACGCCGGCGGTGCCGCTGGTCCGCATTGCGACCAACGATCCCGCGCGGTTCAAACGCGTGCTCGACGCGGGGGCACACGGCGTAATGGTGCCGTACATCAGCACGCCGGCCGAGGCCCAGGCCGTGGTCAATGCAATGCGCTATCAGCCCCGCGGCATACGGGGCGTCGCGAAGCTCACGCGCGCCAGCGGCTTCGGCGCCCGCTTCGACGAGTACTACACGCACGCGCACGAGTGGCTCGTCACCATCCCGCAGGTCGAGACGGCCGAGGCCGTGCAGAACGCGGCCGCCATCGCGGCCATCGACGGCGTGGATGTCCTCTTCATTGGCCCGATGGATCTCTCCGTGAGCCTTGGCGTGCCGGGAGACTACCTGCATCCGCGCTGCCAGGAAGCGTGGACGCACGTAGCGTCCGTCGCACGAGCCGCGGGAAAGGCCGCGGGCATTCTGCTCGCCGATCCGGCGCACGTGGCCATCTGCCGGCGGCTGGGCTTCACGTTCATCGCGCTCGGCTCCGACGGCAGCGCCGTGCTCGCAGGAATACAGAAGAACATCGGCGTGTTGCGGGCGTCGCCCTGACCGGTTCGTGACCGCATGAGGATCGCCGACATGCAGGTCACGCCCATCGCGCTCGGCGATCCGCCGCTGCTCAACGCGGCGGGCCTCCATGCACCGTATTGCTTGCGCACAATCGTCGAGCTGCGGACCGACGATGGAGTAACGGGAGTGGCGGAAGTTCCCGGCGGCGTTGCGGTGACAGACGCACTCCAGGACGCGCGCGACGCAGTGCTCGGCGCCGATCCACTCAATTGGCATGCGCTACGTGCACGCATCGCGGAGCGCGCGTCGCCCGAGCCGTCTGCGACGAGGGGCGACAAGCCGTGGGACGGCCGCACACGCGTGCAGGTGTTCAGCGCGCTGGACGTCGCCTGTCTCGACATCGCCGGAAAGGCGTTCGACGTTCCCGTTGCGACGCTGCTCGGCGGCATCGTGCGCGAGCGAGTGCCGTACTCCGCTTATCTGTTCTACAAGTATGAGGGTGCCGGCGGCGCGCTGGGGTGGGACATCGATCCGCGCGCAACGGGATGGGCTGCTGCGCGACAGGCTGAGGCGCTCGACCCGGATGCCATCGTCGCGCAGGCAACGGCAATGGTGAACGAGTTCGGCTTCAAGTCGATCAAGCTCAAGGGCGGCGTGTTCGAGCCCGAGCGTGAAGTCGCCGCCATACATGCACTCCGCAAGGCGTTCGGGCCATCCGTGCCCCTCCGATTCGACCCGAATGCACTCTGGAAGGTCGAGACGGCCGTCCGATGGGGGCGCGAGCTCGAGGGCGTGCTGGAGTATCTCGAGGATCCCGTGCGTGGGCAGGACGGAATGGCGACGGTGCGCCGCGCGCTGACCCTTCCGCTCGCGACGAACATGTGCACCACGTCGTTCGACGATCTGCCCGGGAGCGTCGCGCTGGGATCGGAGGACATCATTCTCACCGATCACCACTTCTGGGGCGGACTGCGCGCTTCGATGGAGCTGGCTGCACATTGCCGGACCTTCGGCCGCGGCGTGTCGATGCACTCCAACAATCACGCGGGAATCTCACTCGCGGCGATGACGCACCTGGGCGCGGCGATGCCGAATCTCTCCCATGCGCTCGACACGCACTATCCGTGGCAGTGCGAGGAGATCATCGTCGGCGGCCGCTTCGTCTTCGACGAGGGCAGTATCGTGCTGCCAACCGGCTCCGGCCTCGGCGTCGAGCTGGATCGCGCAGCGCTCGCACGCGCGCACGACACATACAAGCGCTGCGGTTACGCCGAGCGCGATGACGCACCGGAGATGCGAAAGAAGGTTCCTGATTGGACGTTCAGTCCGACGCGCTGGTGAATCCGCTCCTGATTCTCGCGCTCAGCGTCGGCGTGGTCGTTCTCGCCGTCGGCGTGCTGCGGCTGCATCCATTCTTCTCGCTGTTGCTCTCGGCAGCGGTCGTCGCCGTGCTCTCAGCCAAGGGCAGCGATTCGCTTCGCTTCGTCAAGGCAATCGACGGCGTGATGGCCGAGGCAGGTGTCGTGATGGGGAGGCTTGGCTTCACGATCGCGATGGCCGCGGTCATCGGCATGTGTCTGCTCGAGAGCGGCGCCGCGGACCGAATCATCCGTCGTCTCATCGCCGTTTTCGGCGAACGGCGAGCCAGCGTCGCTCTCTTGCTTGGCGCCTTCGTGATCGCGGGACCGGTTTTCGTCGACACGGTCATGATGCTGCTGCTACCGCTCGCGCGCGCGCTGAGCCTTCGCACCGGCCGCCACTACCTGTTGAACGTGCTCGTCGTGTGCGCCGGAGCGTCGCTCGCGAATGGCGTGATCCCACCGGCGCCGGGCCCGCTCTTCGTGGCCGAGGCGCTCCGATTGCCGCTCGGCATCGCGATGATTGCCGGTGTCGTGTTCTGTATCATTCCGCTCGCCGCGGCGCTCGTCACGGCACGGTGGTTCGACGGGCGCATCACTGTTCCTGTCCGGCCCGTTCCCGGCTCGACGCTGGATTCTCTTCGGCTCATCGCCGCGCGGCCCGAGTCGGAGCTGCCGCCGCTCTGGCTCTCGGTGTGTCCCGTGCTCGTGCCGTTGCTGCTCATCTCGATTGCGTCCTTCGCGGCGCTGGCGCATAAGACCTGGTCGCCGGTCATCGAGACAGCCATGGAGACACTCGGCAACAAGAACGTCGCCCTCGCCATCGGCGGCGTCATCGCGGTGATCATGTATGCGCGCCAGAAGGACGTCACCGGCCGCGACGCGGCGCGGATTCTCGGCAGGCCGCTGGAGACAGCCGGCGTAATCATTCTCATCGTGTCCGCCGGCGGCGCGTACGGCGCGATGATCAAGAACGCCGGCGTCGGCGACGCCGTGAAGGCGCTCGCAACCGGCCACTCGATCAACTACGTGGTTCTCGCGTGGCTTCTCGCGGCGCTCATCCGCGCCGCGCAGGGCTCCGCCACGGTGGCCACGATTGCGGCGTCCGGGATCATGCTGTCCATTGCGGGAGCGGACGGCTTCGGCGTGCATCCGCTGTACATCTTCCTGGCCATCGGCTTCGGCGCAAAGTTCCTCGCGTGGATGAACGATGCCGGGTTCTGGGTGGTGTGCCGCATGGGCGGACTCACGCAGGAGGAGACGTTGCGCAGTTGGACGCCCACGGTGAGCATCGTGTCGATCGTCGGACTCATCGAGGTGTGGGTCGTCTCCAGCCTGTGGCCGCGGCTTCCGCTTTGACGCTGGTCTTACTTGCCGGCGGCCGTGGTCAGGTGGTAGGTCAGTCCGACGTTCGCGCGGATCTTCACCTCGGCCGCTCCGAGGTATTCGGGCTTGTTCGCCCATGAAAGCCCAAAGAGCAGCGAAGATTGGTCGCTTACCGGCTGGGTCAGCGTGAGCTTGGCTGTCGTTTGATCTGCTCGCTGCGACTCCTTGAGCTGCCAGACGTGTTGCACCTGCAGGTCGAATCTCCCTTTGTCGGCGCCGTCGGCCTTCTTGCCGACATAGAAGCCGTACGCCAGCGAAGGCGTGAGACTCCACGACGGAGTGAGCGAAACGGTCACGGTGTCCTTCTTGACGACACTGAACGCTGGCTGCGACTTGAAGTCGACGGAGAGCGAAACACGGTCGCCCCGCTCTAACGAGCCGGCGACGGCAGAGTTGTTCATGAACGTCGACAGACAGCCGGCGCTCGCAACGCCCCCACAGTAGGACGTGAGGCGGTTGAGGTTGGCGAACCCCCACTCGAGCTTCAATTGGCCCCCGAATTGGCTGGGCCCAACGAGATCGCGCCGGTTGCGTGTGAATACGGCGATTGAAAGCTGCGGTTGGTTGTCGACGAGGTCGGCGATTCTGTCGAAGCCGGTCGCGTGAAAGGCCACTTTCGACTGATCGGTCAACGCCTGACGCGCGGAGGAGGCAGCTTTCACCGCTTGCAGGTATGGCGTGCGAGTGGCTTCCGTGTAGCAGGAGAGGGGTCGGTCGTCGAGCGATGGGACGCGGCACGCAGCGTTCGCGGCCTGCGCAGGGTCTCGAGCGAGATTGTTGAGTGCATTCGTCTCGGCATTCACTGCCGCTGCTACGGCGGCGTCGAGCGTGCCCGTGATGTCGCTGGCGAACGCATTGAGCATGGCGTCGTACCCGTCGAACGAACGGCCGAAGTAGCCATTGTCCAGCGAGAGAGTGCCCGTCAACTCGGCGTCGTCCAGGTCGTTCAGGCCGCCGCGGAACTTCTTCACGATGGCCTCTCTCTTCGCCTCCGGAATGCTGTCGGCCAACTGCGAGAAGATCTCGGGTTTGTGCGCCACCATGCCGATTTGCAGTCGCACGCCGGTGTTGAACAGGACGCCGTCGTTGAGAGGAACGTTGAGGCTGAGGCCGAGCGCCGCGGTGTCGCCCGACAGGCCTGGAGCAGCGACGGCCGCGGCGAGACGAGGCAGATAGTTCGCGATTGTCGTACCGGCGCCCACGCCGGGGCCATCGCCTCCGGTGGAGCGCTTTTCGACCGTTGCCTTGGCCTTCGCCTTTTCCGCATCCCGCGCCTGGTTGGGTGCGGGCGGCCGTGTTTGGTAGCTTGCAACGCAAACGCCGAACGTGCTTGCTGGATCGCACGGGTTCTGCGCCGACAAAGAGTAGCTGGCGGAGATGAGCGCGCCGATGCCTGTGACCCACATTCTGGCGAGGGTCCTAACGGTGGTTCTCATACGCCATCGCCCCGAGCCATGATCACGCACGTTTGCTTGCCGTCGCCGGCAATGCCCTGATAGGGCTTGCTGAATGGCTCAGTGAAATTCGTCCCGTCGGCCTTCTTGATGACGGCCGTCACCGTGACCGTCGTCGCACTGGGCTTCACGAAGATGATTCCCACCGTGACCGCGACCGTCCCCGCGTTCGGCACGTCGATGGTCGACGGACCTGGGTCCAACTGCTCCTCTGGGATCGCGTAGTCTGCGCGAGGTGGAGGGCCCGCTTTCATGTCGAAGTGCACGTGCGCATCCGCGAGGTACGCGTCGGTGCCGGACGTGGCAAGCTCCATCAGTGCGCCGGTCGGGACGTCCATCCAAACATGGTCCGCCATAGAAACTCCCAAATGGAAGGCTGAGGCGAACAATACTTCTATCGATGCTGGCGGCGGTCAAGTGTGGCGGAGTGCCTCTTAGAAAATTCTAATTATCGCGTTTCCGCTGCGAGGCGACGGCGCCGCTCAGCGCAGGAGCTGCTCGATCTTTCTCACGAGGGGCGCGAAGCCGAGCGCCTTGCCCGTCACGCGCTCTGCGAGCTCGTGGGCCAGCTCCCGTTGCGCCTCGCCGAACAACGCATTCGTCATCCACGGCCCCGTGCGAGGATTGCGCCACCAATCCTCGTTATCTCGCTCGACGAGAGTCTCGTTGAGCAGCGCCTGTAGCTGCCACGCGCGAAGATAGCGCGCCGAATAGTACCGTGGATCCACGTCGACGAACGCATCCGAGCGCGCGTAGCGGAAATCCGTCGCGGCGGTGAGTAGCTCGACGTAGAGATCGGGCAGCGAGTCCCACGGCACTCCGCCACCATAAAGCTGCGTCTCGTAGATCAGCTTCGCGCTGTACCGGCGGAGAAAGTGCAGCTCCTCGAACCCGGCGCTCCGCAGGAACGCTGGCGACGTCCGCTTGTCGAGCCCCGTGTAGCGGTGCAACCAGCCAGCGTCCTGCATCAGATGATCGAAGAGCATGGCGTAGCTCTCCGTCACCGAGTTGTCGCCCATGAAGCGGAACTCCATGGGATGATCGGGCCGCATGTACGCATAGTGCAGCGCATGCCCGAGCTCGTGGAGAAACGTATTCCAGTCCACCTGGCCGCCGTGCGGGCGCAGTACCAGGTACACCTCGTCCGGCACTCGTACCGGCGCGCAGAATGCGCGGGGCCGCTTTCCTTCCCGTTCGCCCGTATCGAAGTGAATGCGCCCGTTGGCTTCCGGATCGATTCCCATCTCGTGCACCTGGCGACGGATCGCGAGCTCCATGTCGCTTTCGGGGAAGTACTCATCGAACTCGCGCGCACGAAACAGGGCGAGGGCATCCGCACGCGTCGCCTCCTGCAGCTCCATGCCGAGCACGCGCTTCACTTCAACTCGGGCCACGTCGTCCCACATGGCCTGCGTATCGCGAAGAAAAGCCTCACACTCCGCACGGAGGCCGGCCAGCGAGATGCCGCTCAGTAGCTCCCAGGTGGCATTGTAGTCGTTCGCGATCTCGACGGACTCGGTGATCTCGCGCTCACGCTGAAAGCGCTCTCGCCGGATCGGTGCCAGCTCGCGCTCTACGAGTGCCGAGCGCGCAGCGTCGATGATTGCGCGCTCCTTCCGGTCCGTGCTGTTCGAGATCTCGATGGACGTGCGCTGCAGGGGAATCTCGCGTCCATCCGGAAGCCGCACGATCGCTGCGCCTTCCCACGCGATGTCGCGCTCGTCGAGCGGCGCAAGCTCCCGGCTGCTTTGCGACTCCACCTGCCAGTCGAGCAGCAGCCTTGCCGAGCGTCGTTCCTCGCTCCCCTCCTCGCTGGCGAGCAATGCCTCTCGCGCGACAGCGAGCGAGTCATGCGAGAAGATCGCGCGGTGCTTCTCGTACAATGGCTGAATCTGTGCTTCGCCCTTCAGCCCACTGTACGCTTCGTAGAATTCGCGAGACAGCTCGATCATGAACTCCTCGCCCTCGCGGCGAAGGCGATCGAGCGACAGCGGCTCCGCCATCAGGCAATTCGCTCGCGCACGTAGTCGCGGACTGCGTCGGCGGCGATGCGGTCCTGTGAGAGCGTGTCACGGTCGCGCACGGTCACGGTGCCGTCCTTCACGGACTCGCCATCCACCGTGATGCAGAAGGGAGTGCCTACCTCGTCCTGCCGGCGGTACCGCTTTCCGATGCTGCCGGTCTCGTCGTAGTCCGTGGGGAAATGCTGCCGAAGCGAGCTCGCGATGCGATGCGCCATTTCCGGCATGCCGTCCTTCTTCGTCAGCGCGAAGACAGCCGCCTTGATTGGTGCGAGCGACGGGCTCAATCGCAGCACGGTGCGCCCCTCCTCCTCCCCCTGCACCGTCTCCTCACGATAGGCATTCACGAGCAGCGCCAGCGTCGTCCGATCCGCGCCGACCGATGTCTCGATGACGTAGGGAAGATAGCGCTTGTTCTTCGGCTGATCGAAGTACTCGAGCTTCTTGCCCGAATATTCCTGGTGCCGCGACAGATCGAAGTCACCGCGGTTGTGGATGCCCTCGACTTCCTGGAAGCCGAGCGTGCCGCCGAAGTCGAACTCGATGTCGAAGGCCGCGCGTGCGTAGTGCGCGAGTTCCGAACCCTGATGCTCGTGGTAATTCAGTCGCGCGGCTGCCAGACCGAGGCCCTGATGCCACCGCATTCTTTCTTCCTTCCAGAACTGGAACCACTCCATGTCCGTTCCAGGCTCGACGAAGAATTGCATCTCCATCTGCTCGAACTCGCGCGTGCGGAAGATGAAGTTTCCGGGCGTGATCTCGTTGCGGAACGCTTTGCCGATCTGTGCGATGCCGAACGGCACCTTCTGACGGGTGCTCTGCTGCACGTTCAGGAAGTTGACGAAGATGCCCTGCGCCGTCTCCGGACGGAGGTACACCGTGGCCGCGCTCTCCTCCACGGGACCCATGAAGGTCTTGAACATCAGATTGAACAGCCGCGGCTCGGTGAGCTGGCACTGCTCCGCCTCGCCCGGACGCTTGCTCGGTTTCTGGGGACAACGCGCATCCTGCAGCTTGTCGGCGCGAAAGCGACCCTTGCACGTGCGGCAGTCCACGAGCGGATCCGTGAATCCAGCGACGTGCCCACTGGCCTCCCAGACGCGCGGATGCATGAGAATCGCGGCGTCCAGCCCCTCGATGTCGTCGCGCAGGCGCACCATCGCGTGCCACCATGCGTCCTTGAGGTTCTTCTTGAGCTCGACGCCGAGTGGCCCGTAATCCCACACCGAGCCCGCTCCGCCGTAGATTTCGGAGCTTTGAAAGATGAAGCCGCGTCGCTTTGCGAGCGACACGAGCTTGTCCATTACGTCGGGTTGTGTGCTTGCCGGCATGGGTCCGCGAAAAGTACTCAGGTATCCAGCTCTGCGCTGAGTGTGGGCGCCTCGGGCGTGGGACGTCCCAGCAGGTGCGCCACGATCCTGTCGCCGTGATAACGCCCGTTCTCGATGAAGACCTTGTTGGCGTCGTAACCGGCCACGACCACACCGGCGATGTACAGGCCTGCCATGGAGGTCTCGAGGGTCTCGGAATCATGTGTCGGAATTCCTGTCACTCCGTCGATGGGTACGCCGGCATCGCGCAGCAGGTCCGTGTTCGGAGCAAATCCGGTCATGAGGTAGACGAATCGCGCGGCCAGATCGTCCTCGCCGCGCGGCGATCGCACCACCACGACGCCGGGTTCGATGCGCGCGACGCGAGAATTCCAACGCGTCGCGATCGCGCCTTCCTTGGCGCGATTCTCGAAGTCCGGAAGCACCCACGGCTTGATGCGCTTGTCGAACGTGGGACCGAAATGCACCAGTGTGACACGAGCGCCGGCGCGCCAGAGGTCGAGCGCCGCCTCGGCAGCGGAATTGCCGCCCCCCACGACGACGACGTCCTGATCGAACGCACCGTGCCCTTCGCGGTATGTGTGCCGGACGTGCGATAACTCTTCACCAGCCACACCCAGCCGATTTGGCGACCCGAAGTATCCGGTGGCAACCACGACGGAGCGCGCTTGCGTCTCGTACTGCGCGCCCTCCGTGGTCACCGAGTAAACCCTCCACGCATCGCCCACACGCTCGAGGCGGCTGACCCGCTCGTACTGTCGCACGTCGAGAGTGAAATGCCGCACGATGGCGCGATAGTACGCCAAGGCGTCGCGGCGCGTGGGCTTCTCCGTCGCCACCACGAATGGAACGCCGCCGAGCGACAGTTTCTCCGCCGTGGAAAAGAAGCTGACGTAGTAAGGATACTCCGTGATGGTGCTGACGACACACCCGGCATCGAGCACGCGCGCCCTCAGCCCGGCGCGCTGCGCCGCGATGGCCGCGGCTAGCCCACAGGGTCCGGCACCGACAACCAACAGGTCGATGACTGGCGCGTCAGAGTCCAATGATCTGGTCCCGCCTGGTGCCGACGCTCACATAGGTGATCGGCGCCTCGACGAGCGATTCGATGCGATCGAGATACCGACGCGCGGCGCCGGGCAGGTCCGTGAGCGTCCGGGCGGCCGCGGTCGAGCATTTCCAGCCCTCGAACCGCTCGTAGCGCGGAACCGCGCGCTCGAGTGCCATGAGATCGCTCGGGAACTCTTGGTGCAACTCGCCATCGATCTCATACCCGACGCAGAGCTGAAGCGAGTCCAGCGTGTCGAGTACGTCGAGCTTTGTCACCGCGAGATCGGTGAGGCCGTTGACTCGCGTGGCGTATCGCACGACGACGGCGTCGAACCAGCCGCAGCGGCGCGGGCGGCCCGTGGTCGCGCCGAACTCGTTGCCGAGGCCGCGGACTTCAGTCTGGAGCGGCTCGCCGAGTTCCGTTGGCAGCGGCCCATTGCCGACGCGTGTCGTGTACGCTTTCACCACGCCAAGTACCCGGTCCACGAGGTTGGGACCAATGCCGACGCCGATGGCCGCACCGCCGGCCGTCGTGCTGCTCGACGTCACGTACGGATACGTGCCATGATCGATGTCCAGCAGCGAGCCCTGTGCGCCCTCCAGGAGCACCGATGCGTGCGACTTCACCGCACGATAGATGGTGAGGCTGATGTCGTCCGTGAGCGGCACCAGGCGTTTGGCGAGCTGCTCGAGCTTCGTCACGATGGCGTCCACGTCGATCGTCGTATCGGACCCATAACGCTTGAGGCGCCACTGTGCATGCTCGGCGCCCTTTGAGACCAGCTCGCGAAGACGATCCGGGTAGCGCAGGTCGAGCACGCGGACACCGCGCCGCGCCACCTTGTCCTCGTACGCAGGGCCAATGCCCCGGCCGGTCGTGCCGATGGCCCGGCTCGACGCACTCTCCGCGTCCACGAGCTTGTGATAGGGCAGTACGAGATGCGCGCGGCCACTCACATAGAGTCGCCCCTCGACGTCCACGCCGGCCTGCACGAGGCCGTCGACCTCATCGAACAACGTGTCAGGATCGAGGACGACGCCGTTGCCGATGGCACACCGGACTCCCGGATGCAGAATGCCACTCGGAATCTGGTGGAGCACGAACGAGCGGTCGCCGAGGTCCACGGTATGTCCGGCGTTGGCGCCGCCCTGGTAGCGCACCACCCAATCGGCGCGCTCCGCCAGGACGTCCACGAGCTTCCCCTTTCCCTCGTCGCCCCACTGCGCACCGACGACGACCACCACGCGCGATTCCGGACCGAACATGAGGCTCCGAGCAGTCTACCGTGGGCAACAAAAAACGCCCCGCGGGTTCGCGTGGGCGTTGGCTGAATCTACCGGATGGGTGGACGAAGTCAACAAACGCAACAGCAGTATCAGGAGGGAACTCCAGTACCCGGTATCCGGCATCCTGTACAAACGCGTATGCAGCAGGGCGGTCTTTGTCGGCCGTCGCTCGGTATGGTATTCCCGCGCTAAGCCGCGTCCGTAGTCCTACCGGATACGACGTTTTACCGAGTACCGGATACCGGGTACTGGTCTTCACTACTGGGTCTGCGTCCCCATTCAGGGGAGTGCCGCGACCATGACCCACGCCGCCATCCCCACGCCGATGCCCACCTTTGCTGCGGCCGACAACGCACGCCCGATCAACGCCCCTGTCGCCACCCGCGTCGCATTCGCGCCGCCGCTGCCTCCGGAGATCTCCAACACGAACGCGCCGACAAATGCTCCGACGAACGCGCCGATCACCGATCCGACAATCGGCAGGGGAACGCCCATGAACGCGCCGACCATCGCCCCGATGACCGCACCCCAACTGGCTCGCCGCGAGCCGCCGTACTTCCGCGTGTACTTCGCCGTCAGCGTCCACTCGATGACCTCGCCGACCACGGCAAGCACCGTGACGCCGACGACCGTAACGATGCCCACGCTGTTGGGCACGAGCAGCGAGTAGCCCAGCGCTGCCCCCGCGATGATCCACGTCCCGGGCAAGCCGAATGGCACCATCACGAGGCCGAGCAGCAGCACCAGGGCAAGCAGCAGTTGATTCATGGAGCCAATGCCTCCGCCGCGTGCGCAAGGATGGCGCCCACTTCGTCGATGCGAGTGCCGCGCATTGCGTCCAACGAGTCCGCGCGCAGATGCACGCGGCGCAACGAGCTTACAGAGCCATGACTCACCGTAACGGCCTGCCAGCCGGCCTGAACGAGCGCCGTTGAATCGGTCAACAGGCCGGGTGGCATTCGCCGCACGCGGACCTCGCGTGATGTCGCGCTCGACACCGCGCGAGCGATGTCCTGCGGCAGACGTCGCGAATACATGATCACGATCGACCCATCGTCGTCCACTCCGTCACAGTTGAGTGCGATGGATGGCGCTTTCCCGCGCATCCACGCCCGCACACCTGCCAACCCCAACTCTTCGGCGCTCGGCAGCAATATCCCGATCGCAAGTTTCGGTGACAGCAGCTCCGCGGCGACGAGCACGGCGGACACACCGGACGCATTGTCCAGCGCGCCAGCCGATCGGTTGCCGGGAACACTCAGCGCCAGGGGCAGTGCGCCGGCAACCGTGATTACCGTCGCGGTCACCCACATCGTACGGGCCGGTACGCCGCCGAGTGTCAGCATCACCGAAAGAAATGACACGCCGAGGCCGAGTCCGAGCACGACGATTCCCGCAACGCGGGTGGCCGACGGCACGGGTTGCGACTTGGTATCCGTGTGCGCCACGAGCCACACGCGCGGCGGACCATTGCCGCGCGTCGCGACGAGATTTCGCGAGGTGCCGCGCAGGAAGGGGAGCCACAGCACGGCGTCGCCGAGCATGGCACCCGCGAAGATCACCGTGAGCAGGAGTCCCGCAAGCAGCGTCGCCGCCGCAAGGCGCGGATCGCTTCCGCTCGATCCGAAGCGTGCCGCCCCGACAACGGTCGCCGAAATGAGTAGGGCGCCGAGCGGCGACGCAAACCTCGACGGGAACCGGGAAAAGTCGAACGGCTCTTCGCTTACCGCGAACCCGCACTTCTCGAGTACTGCCGTGGCGTAAGCGCGCGCCACCGCTTCCTCGGCCGAGCCGGCCATTCGAGGCTGCTGCGCGATTGCGCGGAGATGCCGGACGCCGCCGGCATCGGCGTCACTGGCCGAGGAAATCGAACCCGCCGCCGCCCTGCGTCATGCCGTCCATCCCCGCGGCGGCTGGCGCGGATTCCGCCGACGCGGCCGCCTCCGCCGCAGCGACCGCCGACGCGCTGACCGACGAGGTGACACGGCTGAACATGCGCATCTTCAGCTCGAAGTCCGACGGATTGGTGGCCGCCGACATCGCGGTGTCGAACGTCACCTCGCCCGACTGAACGAGGTCGGCCAGGTGTTGGTCGAACGTCTGCATGCCGTACTGGTCGCGACCGTCAGCGATGTAGTCGCGGATTTCACCGATGCGCTTGCCGTCCGCGATCATGTCGCGCACCGCGGGCGTCACGATGAGAATCTCGGCGGCCACCGCGCGGCCGTGGCCGTCGGCGCGCGGCAGCAGGCGTTGTGACACGACGGAGTTCAGCGTCTCGCTCAACCGGATGCGCACGACGTCCTGCTCCTCGGGCGGGAACATGGCCATGATGCGGAGAATCGTGCTCTGCGCGTCCGGCGTGTGCAGCGTGGAGATCAGCAGGTGGCCCGTCTCCGCGGCCTTCATCGCCGTGTCGATCGTCTCCGCGTCGCGCATCTCACCGATCATGACGACGTCGGGGTCCTGACGCAGCGCGGCGCGGAGCCCATTCTTGAAGTCCATGGTGTCCGACCCGATCTCGCGCTGCGTGATGGCGCTCTGAATGTCGGTATGGAGAAACTCGATCGGGTTCTCGAGCGTGAGAATGTGCCGGTTCTCGTGCTGGTTGATGTAGTTCACCATCGCCGCCATGGTGCTCGACTTGCCCGAGCCCGTGACGCCGGTGACGAGCACCATGCCCCGCTCCGCCTGCGCCACGCGCTCGAGAGATGGCGGCAGCCGCAGCTTCTCGAACGTCGGCACCTCGAATGGAATGACACGCATTACGACCATGAAGCTCGACCGCTGCTTCATGATGTTCACGCGGAAGCGTCCGATGCCGACCGAGGACCACGAGCAGTCGTAGTCCATGATCTTGTCGATGCGCGCCTTGTCGTCTTCGTTGGACATCAGGTGTAGCGCGATCGTGCGCGTCTGCTCCGGCGTCAGCGCCTGTTTCGTGAGCGGCACGAGCTTGCCGTGGATGCGCGCGCGGAAGACGTCGCCCGCCTTGATGTGCAGGTCCGACGCGCCGCGATCCACCGCCGCCTTGATGATGCGTTCCATGATTCAATACCCTGCCGTCTTGTCAACGAGGTTCCGCAGCGGTGTGCCCGCCACGTAACGTCGCCAATTGTCGAAGAAAAGGTCGAGTGCCCGAGGCCAGAATCGCCCGGGAGACACGGGCGAGACATGGGGCGCCACGAGCACTGCTCGAAGCTGCCAAAGGCGACTCGTGGATGCCAGTGGCTCCTCGCGAAAGACGTCGAGAACTGCGCCGCGCAACCGGCCCGATTCGACCATCTCGGCCAGCGCGTCTTCATCGAGCATCGCCCCCCTCGCCACGTTGACGACGATGGCACGGCGCGGAAGCAGAGCCAGCCGGTCGCGCGACATCAACGCGGCCGTCGCTCCAGTGAGCGGCGCCGCGAGAACGAGCACGTCGGCCTTCGCCAGCTCTCCGTCGAGCGCATCCATGCCCACCACCGACGCAAACCCTTCCGGCGCGCCCAACTCGGGCCGGCGCCGGATGCCCACGCACGTCGCACCCAGCGCCGCAAACCGCCAGGCCGCCTCACGGCCGAGCCCGCCGGTGCCCACGATCAACACTCGCGCGCCGCTGATCTCCCGCAACGGCGACTCCTCCGCGACGAAGAATGCCTTGCTCCATTCCGCACGGTGCTGCTGGTCTACTGCCGCGTCAAATCCCCGCATGAAGTGGAGCACGCCCGCCAGGACGAACTCGCCGATCGGTGGACCGTGGACGCCCGCGGAGTTCGTGAGCAGGATGTCGGTATCCGCAATGCCGGTCTGAAGCACGCTGCCGACACCGGCCGCCGCCGAGTGCACCCATCGGAGGCGCCGCCCCGCGGCGAGCAGATCGCGCGTGATGCCGAATCCGAAGTAGATCTCGGCCTCGGGCATGAGACGCACGGCCTCCTCGCTGGCACGCTGAGGGCCGTCGCCATCGGAGCTCGTCGGCGACCGCACGACGTCCACCACCCACCCCGGAGGCGCCTCGGCGCGCACACGCTGTTCCGCCTCCGGCGTGAGCGCCCAGTTGCGGGACTTTGCGGTGAGATCGAGGACGAGATGGCGGGCCTCAGTCGACATTCACGCTCAGAATGTCGTCGCGAGCCGACAATGCCTCGGAGGCGACCTCGAACTGTCGTGACGGTCCGGAGAGCTTGAGCTCGAACGTCCGGTCCTCCGGGTGGTCGTACATGCGATCCTCGAGGATGGTGATGCCGTGCGTCTTCAGCGCCGCCGTCACGGTGCTCAGCGATGTGCCCGGGCGCGCCCGAATGGTAGCCCCTGCCACACGGCGCGCACGACGAACCCACCGCTCGAGGCCGCCCAACCCCGCCAGAACGAATGTCACCAGAAGAGTCGCTCCCACGCCTTCGATAAAGAGTCCGGCGCCGAGCGTCATGCCGATGGCGGCAACGACCCAGATCGTCGCGGCAGACGTGAGGCCCATGACCGTGCCCTGCGCCTGCATGATCGTACCGGCGCCGAGAAATCCGACGCCCGTGACGATTTGCGCGGCGATGCGCGATGGGTCGCCGATGCGCTGCCCCTCCACGATGCCGATACGAACGGAGAGATCCATGAGCAATGCGGCGCCGACGCAGATGAGAATGTTGGTGCGAAGCCCTGCGGGTTTGCCCGCGAGCTCGCGCTCGAAGCCGACCGTGCCTCCCATGAGGGCGGCCAGCAAGAGCTTGACGAGGAGATCGATGCGCAGCGTGCGCACGACCTCCATCATCTGGGGCGACGGAGTCAGGTGTTGCGCGGCGGGGTCGAGAATGGCGAGCTCCCGCCCGCCGCCGGCTCAGAGCAGACCGAGGTCGCGCACGTCGTCTCGCGTGGTGTCCGGCGAGCTGTCGCCGTACGCCATGCTGCGCGCTTGTGCCTCGAGCGCATCGATTGCCGCGTCGTCGGGCTCGGTTGGGGTGGCAAATGTCCGGAACACGGTTCCTGCGCACTGGTCACAGGACAGCGTCGCGGGCACGTCATGCGTGAAGAATCGTTCCTTGCCGCAGGTCAGACATACCAGCGTGACAACGCCCTTCGGCCCGTTCCGGCTCATGGCTCACTCCACTCGAGAGCACGGCATTGATGCAAGACCCATGCGGAACGACATCCGGATGATGATCGGCGAGTTCACGGTGCCTAACATGAGGCCGCCGGCCGTTCTTCGCCAGCGAGGGTGCCCACTCGCGTGGATCCGTCCGGCTGATGGCATAATCGCACAGGCCCTGCGCGGCGAGAAGCGCGCCCCAAAGACTCGTGACGATGAAGCGCTGGCGTCGGTTCCACGCCATGGCATGCGCGTAGTCCAGACAGGCGACGCTGACGACGAGCGCCTCGATCACGAAATCGAGCAGAGGAATGTGATAGACGTCCAGCCCGATGAGTGGAGAGAGGCCGATGATCGGCTTGAGCCCCGTGACGAGGTCCAGGGGCCAGTGCGACAGCCACGCCAGCGCCACCATCAGGGCCCCACGTCCGGGGACGAACGCGCGATACAGGACCGCGGCGAGGGTTGCTCCGATCACGATGGCGGGGATGGAATGCGTGAGCGGCGCCACGCCGGATCGCGGGTGCGGCATCATCAGCACGGTCTCGATCCAGTCCGGTCCGTAGCTCGCAAGCGTGAGCGCGAGGATCGGTACGTCGGGTCGTCGCGCCCTGATGGCGAGCGCGATGGCGGCGTGGCCTATGTACACGTCAACGCGAACGGCGCAGCAGTCGATCCGCCACGGCCAGGAACGTGGCGGGCAGCGCAAGCATCAACGCAATGTGATACCACGCGAGCGTCCAGCGATTGCCATGCAGAAACGGAATGAGCGTGTCGAGCAGCATTTACGCGAAACCCATTCTGTCCCGTACCACGCGCATCGTCTCCTGTGCGATGTCGCGGCACCTTCGGGCCGCAGTGGCCAACGCGTCATCGATGCGTCCGGGCTCGCGCCGCAATGATTCTGCGCGCGCGCGAATCGGCACCAGTTCCGTCTCGATCGAGTCCGCGAGCACGCGCTTGCAGTCGACGCATCCCCAGCCCGCGGTCGTGCATTGCGTCGCGACGTGCGTCACGGTGTCGGCGGCACTGAACGCCTTGTGGAGGTGATAGATGTTGCAGACCTCGGGCGTCCCGGGGTCCGTGCGCTTGATGCGCTTCGGGTCCGTGACGGCGGGCCGCAGCTTCGCCCAGATCTCCTCCGGCGACTCGAGCAGTCCGATGGTGTTACCCATGGACTTGGACATCTTCGCCTGTCCGTCGAGCCCCATGATACGGCGCGTGGGCGTCAGCAGCGGCTGCGGCTCCGGGAAATAGTCGCCGTCGGAAGAGAACTGCGCGTTCCAGCGGCGCGCAATGACACGCGAGAGCTCGAGATGTTGAAGCTGATCGTCGCCGACCGGCACACGGTCGGCAAGATAGAGCAGAATGTCCGCGGCCTGGAGAATCGGATAGTTGAGCAGTCCGGCGCTCACGCTCTCCTGCTTCTGCGCCTTGTCCTTGAACTGCGTCTGTCGCTCCAGCTCGCCCACCGGGGTGACGGTGTTGAAGATCCACGCGAGCTCGGTATGTTCCGGCACGTCGGACTGCACGAATACGGTGCACCGGTCCGGATCCAGTCCGGCGGCAAGCAGGCCAAGCGCCATGTCGCGGCGACGCTGCCGGAGCAGCGCCGGGTCGTACGCGACGACGATGGCGTGGTAGTCGACGATGCAGAAGAACGACTCGGCCGTTCCCTGCAGCGCCACCCAGTTCTTCACCGCACCGAGGTAGTTTCCAATGTGGAGCTCCCCGGACGGCTGGATTCCGCTGAAGATGCGTGCCATCCCCGGAACGTAATGAGCGCGTCGCGGGCCAAGCAAGCAAACGAGGACTCGGTGTCGTCCATTACAGACAGGGATCGCCGCGCGCTGCTCGCCACGTGCGTCTCCGCCACGACCAGATCGGCGGAAGTCATCCGCGACGGCGCGTCACGCGTCGCCACGCTCGCATGGGAATCGAAGGGCAGCTTCGACTTCGTGAGCGAAGTCGATCGCGCGAGCGAGACCGCATTGGCACGGATCATCGCCTCGCGTCACCCGGAGGCCGTGCTCGTCGCGGAGGAGGGATCGCCCAATGCGTCCGCGTCACGCGGGCTCGTGTTCGTCGCCGATCCGCTCGACGGAACGACGAACTTTCTCCACGGCGTGCCGTGGTACGCCGTCTCGATTGCCGCGCTCGTGGACGGTGAGCTCCAGGCGGGCGCGGTCATCAATGCCGCGACGGGCGAGCTCTTTACGGCGACGGCGGGCGGTGGCGCGCGTCGCGCCGGCGCACCGATTCACGTGAGTCAGGAGACGGATCCGTCGCGCGCGCTGATTGCAACCGGGTTTCCATTCTCGCGTGATGACGAGATCGCCGAGTACGTGCCGATGCTGCCCGCCATCATGAGCGCCACCGCGGGTATTCGTCGTTTCGGCGCGGCGGCGCTGGACCTCGCGTGCGTGGCCGCGGGACGGTTCGATGCGTTCTTCGAGCTGCGGCTCAATGCCTGGGATCTCGCGGCAGGCACGTTGCTCATTCGCGAAGCCGGCGGCATCGTCACCACGATGGACGGCGCTCTGGCGGACGTTCGTGAGTCGTCGCTGCTCGCCGGGAGTCCCTCAATGCACGCATGGCTGCTGCGAACGTTGCGCGCCGCATGACGCCTCGCCGACAGAATCGTCCTGCTCCATCTTCATTGCTGCCATGAAGCTCATCGAGTGCGTTCCGAACTTCTCCGAAGGCCGCCGCCCCGAAGTCGTCGCGGCCATTCGCGACGCCATCGCGGCGGTCGACGGCGCGCGCGTGCTCGACGCCAGCGCCGACGCGAGCCATAACCGCTGTGTCATCACGTTCGTCGCGCCCATTGAACAGGTCGTCGTAGCGGCGTTCGAGGGCATCCGCACCGCGCGCGACCTGATCGATCTCACACAGCACAAGGGCGAGCATCCGCGCATGGGTGCAACCGACGTCGTGCCGTTCATTCCGCTCGAGGGCTCGACGATGGAGGACTGCATCGCACTCGCGCGGGAGCTCGGCGAGCGCGTCGGTCGAGAGCTCGGCATCCCCGTGTTTCTATATGAGCGCGCCGCTACGCGCCCCGATCGCGAAAATCTGGCCGACGTGCGGCGCGGCGAGTTCGAGGGCATCCGCGCGGACATCGGCGCCACGCCGCAGCGGACGCCGGACTTCGGCCCCGCGAAGGTGCATCCCACCGCCGGCGCGGTGGCCATCGGTGCCCGCCCGTTTCTCGTGGCGTACAACGTCTATCTGGGTGCCGCGTCCAACCTTCCGGTCGCGAAGGACGTCGCGAGAGCCGTCCGCGGCTCGGCCGGCGGACTGCGCTACGTGAAAGGACTGGCCTTCGAGGTGGACGGACAGGCGCAGGTCTCCATGAACCTCGTGGATACCGAGAAGACGCCACTGCACCAGGCGTACGATGCGGTGACGATGGAGGCCGAGGCACGAGGCGTCACGCCGACGTGGAGCGAGATCGTCGGCTTGGTTCCGGAGCGCGTGTTGTTCGAGGCCGCCGCGCGCCACCTGCGACTGCGCAACTTCTCGCCCGACATGGTGCTCGAGCACAAGGTCCGCACGGCCGTTGCCGGAGGCGAGTCGTTGAGCGGCTTTCTGGGCGCACTGGCGTCATCGACACCGGCGCCAGGCGGCGGAAGCGTGGCCGCGCTCATTGGCGCGCTCGGCGCCGCATTGGCGCAGATGGTTGCGGGGCTGACGATGGGAAAAAAGAAATACGCCGCGGTGGACGCCGACATGCGCGAAACCGCCATTCGTGCAGCGGCGCTTGGCAACACGCTCAGCGCGCTCGTCGCGCGGGACGCGGCGGCGTACAACATGGTGTCGGCGGCATACAAGCTCCCTGCTGAATCCGACAGTCAGAAAGCGGCAAGGGCTCGTCAGATCGACGAAGCGCTCCTCTACGCCACTGAGGTACCCCTCGAGACCGCGCGCGCGTGCGCCGATGTCGCCGAGCTGGCGCTCTTTGTGGCCGAAAAGGGCAACATCAACGCGGCGAGCGACGCCGGCGTCGCAGCACTCGCCGCGGAGGCCGGTTGCCTCGGCGCGGCGTTCAACGTGCGCATCAACATCGGCAACATGTCAGATCGGGAGAACGCGGCCGCGCTTGGCGAAACAGCAAAGGCCCATGTCGAGCGAGCTCGCAGCGCCGCACGCAAGGCACTGGAGCTCGTCGACAAGGCGATCCCATAGGCGATCAGGGGACGGGCGCTGCGTCCCCCACGCTGTAGATCCCGTTGAACAGCCACTTGAACGTGCCGTGTGGCTGTCCACGGAACGTGATCTCCGGCGCAAAGAGATAGAGCTTTCCTTTGCCGACGGTTGCTTCCGCCGCTTCCACCGCGCCGTCCAGATAGTTCTGTCCCCACGCCCAGCCACTGCGCACCGGCGCACCAGTGGCGAACCACGCGAGAGGACGCACGCCGCTCGCGGCCGCGTCGGCTCCCAGACGAAACGCCGGGCTGTTGTCGTAGAAGACGTCGAGATCGCGCGGCAGCCCCGCGGAAACCGCGGCTGCCGTGTCCACTTGCACGCGCAGAATCGATCCGGGCACGTAGAACTTGTCTGCGGGAAGTGCGCGCGTCGCACCGGTTGCCGTCTTCTCCACTAGCGCGCTCGTTACCGGAAGGCCGAGCAAGGTGCCGAGTGTGGACGACGTTCCAACGGCGATGATCGTGCCCCCCGCCTCGAGGAACCGGCGCAGCTGTGGTACCGTGGTCGCCACACTGATGCGTCCCAGGCGGTCACGATACTCGGCCGGCACGGTCGAGCTGTCCTGCGCGAAGAAGCCGCCGCGTCCTTGCCCTTCACGGGATGGAACCGCACCCGAGGGAAGGATGATCACGTCGTACTTGCTCGCGAGATTTCCCGCGTCGAGCGTGTTCGGATAGATGACGTCGAATGGGAACTCGAACTGCTCGAGCAGCCACCGCGTGTGTCCGGACGGCATCGAGCCGCCATACTGGTCCCACAGCGCGATGCGCGACGCATGCAGCTTTCGCGCGTCGCTGCCCGGCGTCACCTGCGTCGCCGCGACGGCCACGCCATTGGTACGCGCAATCTGTTGGACGAGGGCAGTCGTAGCAGGAGCAGCCGCGATGTAAAACGTGCCCGCTGGATACGTCGTACCGTTCGACGTCAGCGGCGATCGCAGCACGAACACGTCCGTGTTGGCCTTCAGTGCGCGATTGACGGCGATGACCGCATCGTTGATCGACCGGCTGATCAGGTATCCCTTCACGCCGCTCACCGAGGCGACGCGTGCCTCCATCGGCTTCGCCAGCCCCTGGATCAGCTCGAACGGACCATCGAATCCCTCGAGAACGCGATCGAATCGCACGCCCATCTGATAGGCGAGCGTATAGCCCGCATTGTCGTAGGGGCGCTTCGGCGGTCCGCCCGGATAGGCGAAATCGTTCGGGTGATCCTGCGGCTCGAACATGTCCAGCACGTGCGGGCGAAAGGCCTGATTCGCCTTCACCACGTATGACCCGGCGGGATACTGCTTACCACTCACCGCAAACGGGGCCGTCGCGCGATACACGTCCACGCCGACGTGGCGCAGCGTGTTCACGAACTTCGTCGCGGTCGGAAAATCAGGCTGGTCGCTCGGCAGGATGTATCCGCGGGCGTCCCGCCGTTCGGGTGCGCGAAGGACCTCGGTATAATACTTCAGATCGACGCCGCGCCCGAACTGGAACAGCGGATCGCCCGCGGCGCCGCCAGCAGATTCGGCTGTGCCGCGTGACGCTCCTCCCGCCGCGGCGACCTTCGCCTTCACCTCGTCGATCGCCTTCGGGCTCGTGGTCCACGCGTCGCGGCTGCCCCGCTCGATGGAGTTGCGCCCCATGCGCCAGAAGTTGAACAGCAGCGTCTCACGGTACCGCGAGGCGATGTCGAGCACCGCGCGGTTCGCCGTCAGTGAATACTCGACGGACTGCCGGAAGTGCCACGGCTGCGGCGCGATCGGAAACGGCAGATCCGCGCGTGGCAGCTGTTGGTCGGGCACGAATGGAATCGTCATCGGCGTCGGATTGCCGATCGTCTCCGTGAGCAGGCCGATCTGGTTGTGGAAGTACACCGTCGTGCGCAGGCCGCCATTCCACCACGTGGAATATGTCGAGCCGCTGCGCATCGTCACGCCGGGCTTGCCCTCCGCCTCGAAGCGCGAGTGCATCGCGGCCGCGACGAGGTCGAGCTCCACCGGAATGAGCGGATCGAAGTTGAAGTTGAACGGATCGCGGAAGGGCGGCGCGAACATCACCGTGCCGACGGGACCCGTCTGGTGGTGGTTGTAGACGATCTGCGGATACCACTCCCAGTAGAGCTGGTGATTGATGTTCTGCGACTCGGGCTGGTTCGACATGTAGAAGTCGCGATTGTTGTCGTGCCCGATGTACTTCTGGTAAAGGCGCGGAATGTTCATGTTCCGCTTGAGCGTGTCGGCGTCCTTCATGTACCAGTTCGACACGAGCTCCATGCCGTCGGGATTGGCATGCACGGCGAGAATGATGCAGTCGTCCAGGATCCGCATCGTCTCCGCGTCGGTCGCGCTCAGCAACCGGTACACGGTCTCGATGAGCTGTGCAGCGCCGAGCACTTCGGTGGCATGCAGGCCGCCGTCGAGCCAGACGATCGCTTTTCCTTCCCGCGCCAGCGCGTGCGCCTCGCTTTCGGACACCTGCCCGTGCGCCAGCGTGCCGGAGATCGACTTGTAGCGGTCGAGCTTCGCCAGATTCGCCGGCGACGAAATGATCGCCATGAGCTGCGTTCGCCCCTCGGCGGACTTGCCGATGGGCACGAGCTTCATGCGGTTCGATTCCTTCGCCAGCGTATGCCAGTAGGAGTCGAACTGTGTGTAGTTCGCGAGCTTGTAGTCGTCCCCGATGCTGAAGCCGAACTGCTCCTTCGGGGACGTGATTTTCTGTGCGCTGAGCGTGGATGCCGTGAGCACGGCTGCGGCCGTGGCAGCCGTTACGTGTCGCCTGGAAAAACCGATCATCGAGCGTCCTCGACAGATGGTGGGAGATCGTTTCGGAGAAGAACGTATGTGCTGGGAGATTCGTTGGGCCGCAACGAATTGAGGTGCCGCTCAGGTTGTTCGCGCGTTTGCGAGAACAGCAGTTGAAATGCACCACAGAGGACACAGAGCCCACGGAGAAACTACGAAAGGACTCAGTAGTTCTCTGTGCGCTCTGTGTCCTCTGTGGTTGATGTGCAGTTCTCTTTGGGTCTCTGTGGTATCAGCCACGGACCGACTGCGTGAGCGCTCCAGCTTACGCGGCCGTTAGCACACGATTCCCGGAGTCCGTAATCGCGACCGTATGCTCGAAGTGCGCCGACCGCGAGCCGTCCACGGTCACGATCGTCCACTTGTCCGGCATCGTGCGCGTGGCTGGCCCACCGATGTTCACCATGGGCTCTATGGCCAGTGTTAGGCCTGGGACGAGCTTCAAGCCGCGCTTCGGCTTGCCGTAGTTGGGAACCTGCGGCTCCTCGTGAAACTCCACGCCGATGCCGTGGCCCACGAGGTCGCGGACGACGCTGAATCCGGCGTCCTCCACCACATGCTGCACCGCGGCGCCGATGTCCCCGAGATGGTTGCCCGGCACCGCCGCCGCAATGCCCGCCGCCAGCGAGCGCTCGGTAATCTCGAGCAGTCGGCTCGTCACGTCGTCCACCCGCCCCACCGGCACCGTGGTCGCCGAATCCGTGAAGTAGCCCTCGAAGCCGACGCCGACGTCGATGGAGATGATGTCCCCTTCCCTGAGCACGCGCTTCTTGGACGGAATGCCGTGCACGATCTCCTGGTTGATGGAGGTGCACAGCGTGCCCGGAAAGCCGTATAACCCCTTGAACGCGGGCGTGGCGCCGGCATGGCTGCGGATGAACTCCTCCGCAATCTGATCCAGTTGCTGGGTGGACACCCCCGCGCGCACCTCGCGGCGCAGCAACTGCACCGTCGCCGCGAGAATTCTCCCTCCCTCGGCCATGAGCTCGATCTCACGCGTGCTCTTGAGCTGGATCACGTCGCCTCTGGTGTCCTTCAAGCCGCGAGCGCACCGAGCGCGCGCGCCGTCACGTCCTGCACCGATCCGACGGCATCGATCTTTGCCACCTTCGTGCCGTGCTCACGATACCAATTCAGTACGGGGGCCGTCTGGCGCTCGTACACCTCGAGACGATTTCGGACCGCCGCGGGCTCATCGTCCTTCCGGCGGACCAGCACCCCGTCTCCCTTGTCGCACGGCGTTCCGGCCTCTCGTCCCGTGTAGGGCGTCTGACACCGTTCGCAGACCGTGCGGCTGCCGAGACGGCGGACGATCTCGTCGTCGTCGATCTCGAAGCATAGCACCGCGTCCACCGTTCGACCCAGCTGAGCGCACACCTCGGCGAGACCCTCGGCCTGCGGGATGGTGCGGACGACGCCGTCCAGCAGCACGCCGCCCGCCGCGCGCGGCTCGCTCAACGCCTGCTTGATGATGCCCATGATGACGGCATCCGGCACGAGATCTCCCCGGTCCATGTATCCCTTGGCCTCGAGGCCCAGCGCCGTGCCCGCGCGAATGGCCGCGCGAAGCTCGTCACCCGTGGAAAGGGTCGGAACGCCAAGCGCCGCTGCGAGCAGCGGCGCTTGGGTTCCCTTTCCGGCCCCTGGCTTTCCGAAAAGTACGATGATCATGTCGAATGGCGAGGGATCAGAATCCCGCGGGTCCCGGCTGCTGGCGTCCGCGGATCTTCAGCTTGCCCTTCTTCATGAAGCCGTCGTACTTCCGCAGCAGAAGATGCTGCTGCATCTGCGCCAGCGTATCGAGCGCGACACCGACCACGATGAGCAGCGACGTTCCGCCGAACGACACGGACTGCGGCACGTTCATCGTCCGGGAGATGGCTACCGGCAACAGCGCGATGGCCGTCAGGAACAGCGCCCCCGGCAGCGTGATGCGCGACACCACCTGGTCGATGTACTCCGCGGTCTTCGCACCCGGCTTCACGCCCGGAATGAACCCGCCCTGCTTCTTCAGGTTCTCCGCCAGGTCGATGGGGTTGAAAATGATCGACGTGTAGAAGTACGTGAAGAACAGGATCAGCACCGCCGACAGCAGCAGGTACCACACCGTGCCCGGCGCGAACAGATCGGCAACGCGCTGCGCCGTGGCGTTGTGAAAGAACTGCGCAAATGCGCCCGGGACCACGATGATGGACTGCGCGAACACGATGGGCATGACGCCCGCCGTATTGATGCGCAGCGGGATGAAACTTCGCGCGGCTTCGCGCATGCGTCCCCTCGCCATCGTGCGCTGCGGGATCTGGATGAGGATGCGGCGCGCCGCCATCGTGATGGTCACCACGCCGGCCACGACCGCGACCATCAACACCCCGAGGACGAGCAACGAGAACGTGCCGATCGCGCCCGTGGTCACGAACCCGTACACCGTGCCGATGCCTGGCCAGATGCGCTCGACGATGGAGAAGAAGATGAGGAGACTCGCCCCATTGCCGAGACCGCGCTCGGTGATCTGTTCACCCAGCCACATCACGAACAACGCGCCCGTGGTGAGGAAGAACACCATCTGAAGCCGGAAGCCCAGACCCGGCGACGCGATCGCTCCCTGAAGCGATTCGGTGAAGAGCGCGAACCCCCACGCCTGCACCGCAGCCAGGAACACCGTGGCGTAGCGTGTCCACTGATTGATCCGCTTCCTGCCTTCCTCGTCCTTCTGCATCTTCTCGACCTGCGGCACGACCGCGCCGGCGATCTGCACGAAGATGCTCGCCGAGATGTACGGCATGATGCCGAGCGCGAACACGGTCGCGCGCGACAACTGGCCGCCCGTGAACAGGTCGTACAGGCCGAGCAGCCCTCCTCCTCCGCTCTTCGACTGATTGGCAAAGAAGTCCTGAAGGGCCAGGACGTCCACGCCCGGCGCCGTGACGTGCGCGCCAAGCCGGTAAATGAACAGACAGAGGAGCGTGAAGAGGATCTTGTCCTTCAGCTCCGGCGTCCGGAACACACTCGACACCGCCGCGGCGGCATTGCTCTGTGCCATGATGACTCCTGGTGGTCCGGCGTTACTCCTCGACGCGTCCGCCGGCGGCGAGAATCGCCTCGCGCGCTTTCGCGCTCACCTTGAGACCGCGCACCGTCACCGCACTCGAGACCGCGCCGTTCGCGAGCACCTTTACCGGGCCGCTCCGCTTCACGAGTCCCGCCGCGCGCAACGAGTCGCCCGTCACCTCGCCGTCGATCGACGCAAGCTGATCGAGACGGATGACATTCGACTCCTCGCGGAACGGATTCGTGAAACCGCGCTTCGGCAGCCGGCGCGTGAGCGGCATCTGGCCGCCCTCGAACTGCGGCTTGCCGCCACCGGGACCGTGATGTCCCGCGCGGGCCTTGATTCCCTTGTGGCCCTTGCCCGACGTCTTGCCCGTTCCGGAGCCCGGACCGCGTCCCAGACGCTTGCGGTCGCGGTTGCTGCCCGGGGCGGGCGAGAGGTTGTGCAGGCCGATCTTCTCCGTGGCCACTGTCTTTACTCCTCGACGGGCACCACCTCGACGAGGTGGCGCACCTGCTTGAGTTGTCCACGCAGCGCGGGTGAATCCTGCTTGATCACCGCGTGCTGGTGGTGCTTCAGCCCCATCGCCTTGAGCGTGAGGTTCATCTTCCACGAGTGCCCGATGCCGCTCCGCACCTGCGTGATGCGGACCTTGCCCGACGTCAACTCGTTCTTTCCTGTCGTCTTCGGCCCCTTACCGGGATGCCAAACGAATGTGCGTGCCATATCAGACCGTTGCCTTCGCCTTCGAGCGCGACCGATAGCCCAGCTTCGCTGGATCGATGCCACGCTCGCGCGCCACCTGATCCACCGTGGTGAGCTGTGAGAGTCCATCCATTGCCGCGCGCACCATGTTGTGCGGATTCGTGGAGCCGAGGCTCTTCGTGAGGATGTCGCTGATGCCGACGCACTCCATCACCGCGCGCACCGCACCGCCGGCAATCACACCGGCACCCGGAGCGGCCGGCTTCATCCAGACCTTTCCGGCGCCGTGCTGACCCGTGACCTCGTGCGGAATGGTCGAACCGGTGAGCGGAATCGTTACCAGGCTGCGGCGCGCCGCGTCCACGGCCTTGCGGACCGCCTCGGACACTTCGTTCGCCTTGCCCGACGCGAAGCCCACCCGGCCCTGCCCGTCGCCGACGGCCACGAGCGCGTTGAAGCTGAAGCGCCGGCCGCCCTTCACGACTTTCGCAACGCGGTTGATCGCGACGACGTTCTCGATGAGATCGCTGCCTTCGCGCTCACCGCGGTTGTCTCCGCCACGTCCGCCGCCCCCGCCACCGCGACCACGGTTGTCACCGCCGCCGCCGCCGCCCGGACCACCGCCCGGACCGCCACGCCCGCGACCACCACCGCCCTGCCCACCGCGGCCACCACCACCCTGTCCACCGCGACCGCGGCCACCGCCGCCACCACCGCTGCGCGCACTCCCGCCGCGGCCCGTGCGAGTAGGAGTCGTCGTTTCGCTGCTCGAATTTTCCATTAGAACTCCAACCCGCCTTCGCGGGCGCCGTCGGCCACCGCCTTCACGCGGCCGTGAAACTGATATCCGCCACGATCGAAGACGACCTTCGTGATCCCGTTCTGCTTGGCGACCGCGGCGATCTGCTTGCCGACCTCGAGCGACTTCTCCGTCTTCTTCCCTTCGCCGACCTTGGTCGACGTCACCGTCGCGAGCGTCCGCGCCGCGGCGTCATCCACCAGTTGCGCGGTGATGTGCTTGAGCGAGCGAAAGACCACCAGCCGCGGCCGCTCCGCCGTGCCCTTCACCGACTTCCGCACGCGCAGATGCCGACGCACGCGCTTCTCGGCCCGATTTTTCGGAATTCCGATGCGTCCCATGTTACTTGCCTCCCGCCTTACCGGCCTTCCGGCGAATCTGTTCACCCACGTACTTGATGCCCTTCCCCTTGTACGGCTCGGGCGGACGCAGGCTGCGGAGCTCCGCGGCCACCTGTCCCACCACTTCCTTGTTCGCGCCCTCGATGACGATCTGCGTGGGCTGCGGAGCCGTCAGCTTGATGCCCGCCGGCGCCTTGTACTCGATCGGATGCGAGAAGCCGAGCGCGAGCTGCAGCCCATAGGGCCGCACCTCCGCCTTGTAGCCGACGCCCACGAGCTCGAGCTGCTTCGAGAAGCCCTTCGTCACGCCCTCCACCATGTTGGCGACGAGCGTACGCGTGAGCCCATGCAGTGCCTTGTGCGCCGCCTCGTCCGACGGACGCGTGACGACGACCTGTTCGGCATCCTGCGACACCAGCATGGCCGATGGCAGTTTGCGCGTGAGCTCACCACGAGGACCTTTGACCGTGATGCCGTTCCCCTCGTGGAGGGTGACGGTAACGCCCTTGGGCAGGGCGACGGGATGCTTGCCAATTCGCGACATATGGGCGCTCCTACCAGACGAGAGCGAGGAGCTCGCCGCCCGTGCGCGCCTGACGCGCCTCACGGTCGGACATCAGCCCCTTCGACGTGGAGAGGATCGCGATGCCCAGTCCGTTGCGCACGCGCGGCACCTCGGCCACGCCGACGTACTTGCGCAGCCCGGGCGTGGACACACGCTCGAGCGCACGGATCACCGGCTGGCCGCCCGCGGCATACTTGAGCCGCACGCGGAGCACCTTCGTGCCATCCTCGGTCTCGACCGTCGCGTAATCCTGGATGAAATCGTTGTCCTTCAGGATGCGCGCGATCTCGGTCTTCATTCTCGATACCGGCATGTCGACGCGGCGGTGCTTCGATCCGCAGGCGTTGCGGATGCGCGTCAGCATGTCGGCAATCGGATCGGTCATGCTCATGAGTGATTCCTTCTCCTCTCGTATCCGGAGGGACGTGGAGGAAGTGAATGTGTATTGAACTGCGGTAGACCTACTGATCTACCAGCTTGCCTTGCGTACACCGGGAATCATCCCGAACAATGCGAGCTCACGGAAGCAGATTCGGCAGAGGCCGAACCGCCGCACGAAAGCGCGCGAACGTCCGCACCGGCCGCACCGATTGTGCTGCCGCACGGCGAACTTCGGCTTCCGCTTGCTCTTCTCGATCATGGCCTTCCGAGCCATCGCTCTCTCTCTTTCCTGAAGTGACGGGAACGCCTAGAGGCGCGTGCCCTTTTTGTCATCACCACGAAACGGCATCCCCAGCTCCTTGAGCAGGGCAAACGCGAGATCATCGCGGCCGGCCGTGGTGACGAAGGTGATGTCCATCCCGTGGATGGACTCGATCGAGTCGTAGTTGATCTCCGGGAAGATCATCTGCTCCTTGACCCCCAGCGAATAGTTGCCCCGCCCGTCGAACGACTTCGTGCCCACGCCGCGGAAGTCGCGCACTCGTGGGAGCGCCACCGTAACGAACCGGTCGAGGAACTCCCACATGCGAGCGCCGCGCAGCGTCACCGAGGCGCCGATTTCCTGGCCCTCGCGCAGCCCGAAGTTGGCGATCGACTTCTTCGCCTTGCGCCGCACGGGCTGCTGCCCCGTGATCGTCGCGAGCTCCTCCACGATCGTGTCGAGGAACTTCGGCTGCTTGATCGCCTCGCCCGCACCGACATTCACCACGATCTTTGTGAGCGTCGGCAGCTGATGCTTGTTGCCGAGGCCGAACTGCTCCGTGAGCCGCCCGCGCACCGTGCTCTCGTAGAACAACTTGAGCCGGGGCGGAGGCACCGGACGACCGGCACCCGCGTGCGGGCCGCGAGTCTTCGGGGCTTCGCCCTTCTTCTTGGAGCCGCCCTTCGGCGCGCCGGCCTGCTTCTCTTTCGTCGCCATTCTCGTATCCTCGACGGTCAGTGGACGCGGGGAATTGCATCCCCGCTCTTCACGCTGATCCGCTCCTTGGTCCCATCCGTATCGATCCGCCGCCGCGTCCGCGTCGGCCGGTCACTCTTCGGGTCGAGCAGCATCACGTTCGACGCATGCATCGGCGCGGGGAAATCGATGATGCCCCCCTGCTCATCCGCCGTGCGCGCCTTGCGATGCCGCTTCACGATGTTCGCCCCCTCCACCACCACGCGCCCCGTCTTGCGGTACACGCGCAGGATCTTGCCCACATGTCCCCGGTCGTCGCCGCGCACCACGCGCACGGTATCCCCCGTCGTGACGTGCAGCTTCACGCGCTCTGCCTTGCGGGCATGACGCTTGTGCGCCTTTACCCCGGCGCGATCCGTCTTCCGAATCTTGAGTTCGCGCATCCTACAAGACCTCCGGCGCGAGCGAGACGATCTTCATGTACTTCTTCTCGCGCAGCTCGCGGGCAACCGGGCCGAAGATACGCGTCGCCCTCGGCTCACCCGCATCATTGATGATCACCACGGCGTTCTCGTCGAAGCGGATGTAGCTGCCGTCCTTCCGCCGCGTCTCCTTCACCGTGCGCACGACGACCGCCTTCGCGACCTCGCTCTTCTTCACCGTTCCGTTCGGGAGCGCGTTCTTCACAGCCACGACGACGATGTCGCCGAGGCCGGCATAGCGCCGGCGCGTGCCGCCGAGGACGCGGATCACCAGCGCCGTCTTCGCGCCGGAGTTGTCCGCGACCTTCACCATCGATTCCTGCTGGATCATGGTCGGCCTCCCTTACCGTGCACGGTCGACGATCTCGACCACGCGCCACCGCTTGTCCTTCGACAGCGGCCGGGTCTCCACGATGCGCACCGTGTCGCCGACCTTCGCCGAGTTCTCCTCGTCGTGGGCCTTCAACCGCTTGGTGCGCGTCACCATCTTGCCGTAAACGGGGTGCGGCACGCGACGCTCGATCGCCACCACCACCGTCTTCTGCATCTTGTCGCTCACCACCAGGCCTGTGCGCGTCTTGCGCGTGCCCCGTGTGGCGGCTTGCTCGTTGGTCATTTCAGCCATTGGTCATTCCCCCCGCGCTCAACGCGCGTTCCCGAGCTCGCGCTCGCGCAGGATGGTCTTGAGGCGCGCGATGTCCTTCCGGAGGAACCGCAACCGGAGCGGATCGTCCAGCGGCTGCGTGGCCGCACGGAATCGCAGATTGAATCGCTCGCGTTCGAGCTGCGCAATCCGCGACTGGATGTCCTCCGCGGACATCTCGCGAATGTCGCTGGGACGCAGAACGTCTTTAGCTGGCATCCGTATGCGCCTCCTCACGCACGACGAACTTGGTCTTCACCGGCATCTTGGCCGCGGCCAGCGCCATCGCCTTCTTCGCGATGTCCACGCTCACACCCTCGAGCTCGAACATCACGCGTCCTGGCTTCACCACCGCGACCCACATCTCCGGCGAGCCCTTTCCCTTACCCATGCGGGTCTCGGCGGGCTTCTTCGTGATCGGCTTATCGGGGAAGATGCGAATCCACACCTTTCCACCGCGCTTGATGTGACGCGTCAGCGCCACGCGCGCCGCCTCGATCTGGCGGCTGGTCACCCAGCCCGGCTCCAGCGTCTGCAGCCCGTAGGTGCCGAACGCCACCGTGTTGCCACGCTGGCTCAGCCCCTTCGTACGACCCTTGAACATCTTGCGGAACTTCACGCGCTTTGGACTCAGCATCGATCGCTCTCCTTACTGGCCGCTCGAGTACGTGGTCCCGCGGCGATCCTGCACGATGTCACCCTTGAAGATCCACACCTTCACACCGATGGTGCCGTAGGTGGTCTTCGCGGTCGAAATGGCATAGTCGATGTCCGCGCGCAGCGTGTGCAGCGGCACGCGTCCCTCGTGATAGCCCTCGACGCGCGCGATCTCCGCGCCGCCCAGACGGCCACCGGCCTTCACCTTGATGCCCGCCGCACCCATCCGCATCGTGCTCTGCACCGCACGCTTCATCGCGCGGCGGAACGAGATGCGCTGCGCGAGCTGCGCGGCGATGTTGTCCGCCACCAGCTGCGCGTCGAGCTCGGGACGCTTGATCTCCTCCACGTTGATCCCGACTTCCTTGTTCGTCAGGTGCGACAGCTCGTCCCGCAGCTTGTCCACCTCGGCGCCCTTCTTCCCGATGACGACGCCCGGCCGGCCGGTGTGCAGCGTGACGACGACCTTGCCCGGCTTCCGCTCGATCACGATGTTCGCGATTGCCGCGTGTCCAAGCCGCGCCTTCAGGTACTTCCGCAACAGCTCGTCCTCGCGCAGCAGCGCCGGCAGTTCACGCCCGGCGTAATAACGCGAGCTCCACTGCTTGCTGATGCCAAGGCGAAAGCCGATCGGATTCGTTTTCTGTCCCATTAGCGTCCCCCACCGTGCCGTTCGGCGACCACGATCTCGACGTGGCTCGTCCGCTTCTGAATCGGAGTCGCGCGCCCCTGGGCGGCCGGCATGAACCGCTTGAGCTTCGGACCCTCGTTGATCACCGCGTGCTTCACATACAACGCATCCACGTCCAGCGCCGCATTCGCCGACCGCGCCGCCTGCTCGGCGTTCGCGACCGCGGACTTGAGCGTCTTCGTGATCTGCTTCGCCGCATGCTTCTTCGAGAACGTGAGCAGCGCAAGCGCCTCGTTCACGTCCTTGCCGCGGATCTGATCGATCACGAGGCGCATCTTGTAAGGCGACTGGCGGGTGCCGCGCTGAAACGCGCGTGCTTCCGTCGCGGGTCGCGCGATGGCCGCGACACGCGGCGCACGCGCGCCACTCGCCCGCTTCGCAACAGTCTTCTTGGCGGTCGGCATGGCTTACTTGCCTCCCGCCGGCTTCGCCGGCGCAGCCGCCGGTGCCGGAGCCTTCTTGTCCGCCGCCTTGGTGCCCGTGTGACCACGGAACAGCCGCGTCGGCGAAAACTCGCCGAGCTTGTGCCCCACCATGTTCTCGGTCACGTACACCGGAATGAACTTGTTGCCGTTGTGCACCGCGAACGTATGGCCGACGAAATCAGGCAGCACCGTGCTCGAGCGTGACCAGGTCTTGATCACCTTCTTCGAGCCCGCGGTGTTCTGCGCGTCGACCTTCTTCACGAGGGCCGCCTGCACGAACGGACCCTTCTTGATGCTTCTCGCCATGGTCTCTATCCCGGATTACTGCGTGGCCTTGCCGCGCTTTCGGCCGCGGACGATCATCCGCTGCGAAGCCTTCTTCTTGTTGCGCGTCTTGACGCCTTCCTTCTTGCCCCACGGGCTCACGACGTTGCGTCCGCCGCGCGTCCGCCCACCGTGCGGGTGGTCGACGGGGTTCATCACCTCGCCGCGCACCTTCGGACGCTTGCCCATCCAGCGGCTCTTGCCCGCCTTGCCCCACGACTCCAGCTCGTGCTCGGCATTGCCGACTTCACCGATCGTCGCCAGACACTTCTGGTGCACCAGGCGCACCTCGGAGCTCGGCATGCGCAGGGTGACGTATTCGCCCTCCTTCGCCATCACCTGCGCCGACATCCCGGCCGAGCGGCAGACCTGACCGCCCTTGCCCACCTTCAGCTCGATGTTGTGCACCGCCGTGCCGAGCGGGATCTCGCCCAGCGGCAGCGCGTTCCCGAGCCGCACATCCGTGCCAGGACCCGACGCGATCACGTCGCCCACCTTCAATCCTTTCGGATGCAGGACGTACCGCTTCTCGCCATCGGCGTATTCCACCAGCGCAATACGCGCCGAGCGATTCGGATCGTACTCGATCTCGCGCACGGTGGCCGGCTCGCCGAGCCGGTTGCGCTTGAAGTCGATGATCCGGTATTTCCGCTTGTGCCCGCCGCCACGACGACGCATGGCGATGTGCCCGTGATTGTCGCGCCCACCGCTCTTCGTGAGCGGCTCGAGCAACGACTTCTCCGGCGTCGTACGCGTGATCTCGGTGAAATCGGCAACGGAGCGGAAACGGCTGCTCTTGGTCACCGGCTTGAATTGACGAATCGGCATCGGGTCAGCCCTCGAAGATCTCGATCTTGTCGCCGTCCGCGAGCTTGACGATCGCCCGCTTCCAGTGCGGCTTGCGCCCGACGCTCTGCCCCACGCGCTTGTCCTTCCCGCGATGGTTCGAGGTCCACACTCCGGTCACCTTGACGCCGAACAGCGTCTGAATGGCCTGGCGGATTTCCGTCTTGTTCGCGCCGGGATGCACCTCGAAGTGGTACTCCCCGCGGTCCTGATACGCGACCGAGCTCGCCTCGGTGATGAGCGGCCGCACGATGGTACGATGCAGAGTCGGCATCGATTACTTCTCCTTCTTTTTGGACGGCGTCGCCGTCTTCTTCGCGGCCGTCTTCGCCGCCGCCTTGGCCGGAGCCTTCGCCGCCTTCGCGACAGTCTTCTTCGCCGCGGTCTTCGGCGCCGCGGCCTTCTTCGCGCGCGCCTCCTTCACCACCGGCGCCGGCGCTTCCTCGGCCACCGGCTCGAGCGCGGTACCAAGGGCACCCGCCTCCACCAGCACCACATCCGACCACAGGATGTGGTACGTGGACGCATCCGTGTACGGCATCACGTGCACCTTCGGCAGATTCCGGCCGCTCAGGAACACATTCTGCTTCACGCCGTCCGTCAGGATGAGCACCTTCTTGTCCGACGCCTCGACTCGCGCCACGAGCGCAACGAGCGCCTGCGTCTTCGGCGCCGCATAGTCGAACGCATCGATCACGACGATCGCACCTTCGCGCGCACGCGCGTTGAGCGCGCTCTTCTTCGCGAGCGCGCGGACCTGGCGCGGCACGTACTGGTCATACGCACGCGGCGTGGGGCCGAACACCGTGCCACCACCAACCCACTGCGGCGCTCGCGTGGAGCCCTGACGGGCCCGCCCAGTGCCCTTCTGCTTCCAGGGCTTCTGGTTTCCACCCGTCACGAACTTGCGGATCTTGGTCGAGGCGTTGCCCTGACGCTGGTTGGCCATGAAGGCCAGCACCGCCTTGTGCATCACCGGCATGTTGATCACGCCGTCGAACGTGGACGCCGGCAGCGTCACCCGCTCGCGCCGTGCCGTCCCCTGCGCCGTGTACGCGGGCGCGTTCAGATTCTCGGTCTCGCTCATGGCTTATCCCTGCTTCCGGACGACGACGATGCCGCTCTTCGGACCGGGAACCGGGCCGCGGACATAGATCAGATTGCGCTCGAGATCGATCTTCTCCACCCGGAGGCCGATCTGCGTATGACGCTCGGCGCCGAAATGGCCCGGCATCTTCTTTCCCTTGATGACGCGCGACGGATCCGTGCCGGGTCCGATGGATCCCGGACGGCGATGCTTCGTATTGCCGTGCGTGTTCGGACCGCCGCCGAAGTTCCAGCGCTTCACGACGCCCTGGAATCCGCGCCCCTTCGTGGTGCCTGTCACCTTGACCGTCTCGCCAACCGAGAAGACGCCGACGTTGATCAGTTCGCCCACGGTCAGCGATGGGATCTCCACCGTGGAGTTTCCCTTTTCGTCGAGACGGACGCTCCGGACGACGCGCGGCGCGGCATCGAGCCCCGCCTTCTTGGCGTGCCCGAGCTCCGCATTGTTCACCCGGCGGCCGCGCGGTGTGTGCTCGCCCTTCGCGTTCGCGCGCGCATTCTTCTGCACGCCGAGCCCGCCGAGCTGCACCTGCTTGATCCGCGACGTGCTCGTGACCGCGAGCACCGAGTTGGGCTCGGCCTCGATCACGGTGCACGGGATCTGCTGCCCCGCCTCGTTGAAGAGCTGGGTCATGCCCAGCTTTTTGCCAATGATTCCGATCATGTATTTCCTCTGTGCTGAGTCACGGAGCCAGGCTCCGTTGGACTGTGAGCGGTGTCGCCGCCGAACTGCGCGGTGAACGCGCCCTGCTGGAGCTGCGGTTGTACTGTCTACGGCTACTGAACCTTGATCTCCACATCCACACCCGCCGGCAGATCGAGCTTCGTCAGCGCGTCCACCGTCTGCGCGCGGCTGTCGAGGATGTCGATGACCCGCTTGTGTGTCTTCAGCTCGAACTGTTCGCGCGACTTCTTGTCCACGTGCGGCGAGCGCAGCACCGTCCAGCGCTGCGTCTTCGTCGGCAGCGGAATCGGGCCGGACACCTGTGCGCCCGTCTTTTCCGCCGTGCGGACGATGTCGGCCGACGCCTGATCGATGATCGCGTGATCGAAGGCCTTGAGACGGATGCGGATTCTGCCTGCCATAGAGATATCGAGAGAGAGAGACTGTGAGCTTTCTGTATCAGTAGGACGGTAGGTCAGTCCTACTTCAGGATCTTTGCGACCACCCCTGCGCCCACGGTCCGCCCACCCTCGCGGATCGCAAACCGCAGCCCCTCGTCCATCGCGATCGGCGTGATCAGCTCGA
>NGFI01000005.1 GCA_002215645.1 Gemmatimonadetes bacterium 2013_60CM_65_52
CTACGGTACCGGCTGCTTCATGCTGATGCATACGGGCGCAAAGCCTATCGCGTCGAAGCACAACCTGCTCACGACTGTGGCGTGGCGCATTGGCGGTCGCACGGAATACGCACTCGAGGGCAGCATCTTCATTGCGGGCGCTGTGGTGCAGTGGCTGCGCGACGGATTGGAGCTGTTCCGCGCGGCACCCGACATCGAGCAACTTGCCGCGAACGTGAGCGATACGGGCGGCGTGTATCTCGTGCCAGCGTTTGCCGGGCTGGGCGCGCCGCACTGGGATCAATACGCACGCGGCGCGATAGTCGGTATCACGCGTGGAACGACGAAGGCGCATCTTGCCCGAGCGGCACTCGAGGGCATCGCTCTTCAGGTGCGCGACGTGCTCGAGGCGATGGAGGCGGATTCCGGCATCAAACTGAAGGAACTCCGCGTGGACGGCGGTGCGAGCGCGAACAACCTTCTCATGCAGCTCCAGGCGGATCTGCTCGACGTCCCGGTTGTACGTCCACAGGTGGCCGAGACGACGGCGCTGGGCGCGGCGTATCTGGCGGGGCTCGCGGTTGGCTACTGGAAAAGTCAGGCGGACATCGCGAGGCAATGGCGCGCCGATGCGCGCTTCAAGCCAGTGATGAAGGCCGCAGTGCGGACACGGATCGCCAAGGGGTGGGTACGCGCGCTCGGCAGGGCGAAAGCGTGGGAGATATCGGAATGATACACGATACGCCGAATGGCTCGATCCCCCGCGCCTGCACTAACAGAAGGTCCAGAATGCTTGCCGTGGCCGCCAATCAGGGAGCACGCTATCGCGACATGCAAACGCCGCGGTTCCATACGCGCATCGGTCCGAAACACGCGCTGTTCGTTATTGAACTTGCGTGAGCATGGCCCGAACCGCCACGCCGATGGCGTGCCCGCATCGATCACCACTGACGCTGACACTCTGATTCCAGTCCGCATAGCCGGCCTTCGACACGCGAATGTTGTATGTACCACCCTTATCGAATCGCGACAGATGACCGCCACTATCAGCAGCGCTCATCGGAAATGTATAGGACTCGGTGTCCGCGCTGAGGGTAATTACGGCGGTGGCCCCAGGGGCGATCCCCTTGCCGGTGCTGGCATCCGTAACAAAGACAGTCACGGCATTGTAAATCAGATCATTGCCGCATGGCAAAAATGCTTCACACCCGGCAACTCCCATAACAGAGGTCAAGACGCCAATTAACCACAGGGGGCGCGACGACTGCACCGACAGCGGTCGCGATCGACGAAGGATGATGAGATCGTACTTCATGATGAGGCTCCTCATAACATGACCGCCATAGGACAGATTCTCACACGCCCCCTGAGGGAGCTAGTGAGACAATGACAGTGGTGTGTGACAATCAGCTATTGCCTTCCTCTCCGACCCAGACGTTTCTGATGGGCCGCAGGGTATACGGTTTTGCCCAACCTGCCTACGCCTCGAGCTACTGGCCAAGATAGAACACCGTGTTGCTATGCACCGTTATCGCGTTCCCCGTCGACGCCCAGACCTCATATTGGACGCCAGGGCAACCACTGGAATAGATGATGCTAGTGGCGATAATGGCCGAATCGTTGAACGACGTACTGTAGACGTCAAACTCGGAGTCGGTAGGCGAGTTACACGGCGAGGTCCACTGTCTTCGAAAGACGTGATACACCAACGCACCAGGAACGGAACTCCACGTCAACGCCGGGTAACTATTCGCATCGATTGCTGCCGAGAGGGTCGGACCTGCCACGGTAGCTGGCGCCGTGAAGACGAGTTGCGCACCCTCGCCATTGAAGTCATTCCGAATTCGGCCGATGCCGCTGAAGATCAACTGAAACGCATTGCCGCCGTCCAGTCCCGACAGTATTCCTGCGGCCATGACTTCATTGCCCATGTTCAGTTTTTTGTACAGCGGAGCACCACTATCTCCACCAATCGCGTTTATATACGCCTGGTACGTGCACGTGATCTTATACGGAAACTGACTCATCCAGTGGTCGACGCATGTGTTCGTGATCGCTCCACTGCTGGCACCACTCTGTGATCCCTCGCTGTAGACAGTGTTGCCGACATACAGATTGAACGCCTCCGTCTGGGTCACGACGGCAAGATTCGATGGGTCATAGCTGTGGGGATCATCTGTAGCCGGGTTCGCAGGCCATGCGATCAGGCCCAGTCCGACCGAAATGCCGGGGTTGGTCGCCACGAAGGTTGCGTCCGTGGGTCGACACTTAAATAATCCGCACAGATAATAAGCCGGATCATGGTTTTCCTGGCCGATCGGAGAGCCATTCGCGGGTTGTGTAAACCCGTCGCCATCGAAGCTGAATAGGCGTTCAGTACAATGGGAAGCTGTAAGAAAGCCGACCTGACCATTGTGTAGCACCGGCAAACCAAGCGTGCACCCGCGCTGCAGCTGGCCGCCACTCCACACTATGCCGACATAGATGCCCCCGATCATGGTAGGCGCACTTTGCCGGATATCGGACAACGTCATGACGGAGGTGCCTGATAACGCCCCCCTGCTAACGGTGGCGGAGCGCCTTCCCGTCTCGCTCAAGAACTTCATTGGCTGACTCGCGTGGAACACGAGTGCCTTGGGGTCAATGCCTGCCGATGTAAAGCGCGCAAGCAGTCCATCGGTCGAAGCGGATGGCAATGCGCCGACCACCACTCGGTTGACTGCCTCGTCGAGGTCCAGGGACACAACACCTGTGTTCGGCGTGTTGTCAACGTAGTCAGACACCATGTCACGCCATGCTGCCAGCTGTCGAAATGTGAAATCACCGCGCCGCAGAATAATCTGAGGATTGCCCGGCTTCTCCGGGCTGAGACTAATCTTGCCACGCCCAATCAGGCTCGAGATGGCCGTGGGAGCGTTTCTGAATTCCACGGTGTCGCGCACGACGACGATCAGCCTGCCCCGATTATCGAAAAAGAACCCCCCGGAACTCGCCACGACATTCGCTAGCTCGCTGAAGCCGGCCTCTTCCGGGCGAGTCGCTGGGGCGGTCGGACTCACGGCTTTGCTTGCCGTTTGCGCGACTGGCCGTGTCGGAACGCCATCCCGCTCCTGGTCGCACGCGCCGAGCGCAAGCAGTGAGACAGGTAATGCGATACGGAGACAGTGCCGCCACGCTCGTTTGCGCAAGCGGCTTGAGTGCATCGACAACATATGGGGATTCCTCATGTGGAAGGTCGTTGATCGGTACACAAGTCGACACAACATAATTGCCTATGTCAGAGGTGCGCGCGGGCTGAGTATCGCGGGAGTCGTGGTGAAGTCACCACAGTGTCTCTGCCATCCAAGCCGACGTCGGCCCTGGAGATGCCCCAAGCAGCGGTTCGTTAAGGCCGTCTCGCTACCGCAAGGTCGAACGTATAGGCGCGGTTATCGAAAACGCAATGAGTACATTCTACCAAGTCGCGCCGCTTAGAGAATCCTTAGCGGCACGACTGAGAAAATCTTAAGAAGTGGCGCCCTGGTTGCGGAGTGGAGTGCGTGCCCGCCTGACCGCCGCCACGTCGCTCACTCACGCCGATGTACACGTCCGCGGGTATCGGCACGGCGTCGCGGCGGCTCGAGGTGCGCGACGGCGGCTACATCGTGGGCGTGCTGGTGCAGTGCAACTATGGCGCGCGACCAGATTTCCGTGTGGCAGGCGTTCCGGTGGGACGTGAGATCGCGGACCTCATGCCGTGCATCGCGACTGCGGACACGAGTGTGCGGCGCGGGACGCGCCGTTGTGATTCGGCAACTGAAGCTCCGCGCTCTGGCAGCGAGACCGTCGAGCAAGGCTCGATCATCGTCGTCGTCGCGACCGACGCGCCACTCCTACCGCATCAGCTCAAACGTCTCGTCACCCGCGTGGCACTCGGCGTCGGCCGCACGGGCGGCTATGGCGGCAACAGCTCGGGCGACATCTTCGTGGCGTTCTCCACCGCCAACGCGCATACGGCAAACGAGGCGAGCGTCACGAAGCTGGACATGTTGCCGAATCCGCGCATGAATCCGCTCTTTTACGCGACGGTCCAGGCAACGGAAGAGGCGATCGTCAACGCGCTGCTTGCAGCGCGCACCATGACCGGCGCCGACGACTTCCGTGTGTTCGCCCTACCGCACGATCGACTGCTCGCGGCACTGCGGAAGTACGGTCGGTAGTCGTCGACGCCAATTTGGCGCGGCGTTACATGGCCTTCTTCTTGGCCGTCGGCGGCAGCTCGCCGTTGATGCGAAGGTAGATGGCCATCTGGCTGTAGTGGTCGGCCCAGTCGGTTGCCGTGGCGATCTCGAAGGCCGCGCGGCTCAGCGAGCGACCGAAGAATGGCAGCATCTCGCCGAGCTGCGAGTCGTCCAGCTTGGCGATGGCCTGGTCACAGAAGGCGAACGTCTCCTTCAAGCGCGCGATGAGCGCTTCCTTGCCTGCGTCCGGGCCGACCTTCGAGCGCTCGGGCGCCTTGACGCCGCCGATTGCGCCGCAGAGGTAGTCATTGCCCTTGGCGAGGTGCTCGGCAATGTCCGCGAAGCTCATCTGCGCGGGCGTCGGCTTGTAGCCATACTTGTCGGCCGGCATCGTTTCCGAGGCGGCGACGAGGTTCTTGCCATATTGCGCCGCGTTCTCGCGGAACGCCGCCGCAACGGGTGACTGAGCGGCGAGGAGCGCTGGGGCGAGAAGGGTCGCGAAAGCGAGAAACGGGGATCTGGTCATGGAACACCCAACGAATTGAGGGAGAGGGATGATGCACACGGCTCGGCCCGGCGTCCAGCGCGCCGCCATGATTGTTTGCTCGCTCGTTACGGCGGGCTGCTCGTCCTCAACGCGAGCCGATGGGGGCTACCCGCATGCCGCCGAGCCGATTGGCACGGTGCGACAGAGCTACGATGGGGCGCTGAGCGAGTCGCTGGCGGTCTACACGTTTCGAAACATCGATCGCCTGTTTCCGACGCGCACGATACCGAGGTCGGCGCATCCGCTGCCATTGCCCGCGGCGGACACGCCACTGGGAGACCTCAGCTTCACCGACCGTGGCGTCCGGTACACGCTCGACGACTACCTGGGGCGAAATCGCGTCTCCGGGCTGCTCATTCTCCAGGACGGACGCATTCGGTTCGAGCGCTATCGGCTCGGGAATTCGCCGCGCACGCGATGGATGTCCATGTCGGTGGCCAAGTCCATAACGTCCACGCTCGTCGGCGCGGCGCTGAAGCAGGGGTACATCGCGTCGCTCGACGACGCGGTGACGAAATACGTGCCTGCGCTCGCAGGGAGCGCGTATGAGGGTGTGTCGATCCGCGACGTCCTGATGATGTCTTCCGGCGTGCGGTGGAACGAGACGTATACGGATCCGGCGTCGGACCGCCGGCGGCTGCTGGAAGCGCAGATCTCCCAAGTGCCCGGGTCCGCGATGGCCGTCATGCGGTCTCTGCCGCGCGCAGCGCCGCCGGGGACGGTGAACAACTACAGCACCGGCGAGACGCAGGTGATCGGGGAAGTCGTACGGCACGCCACCGGACAGCCTCTGTCGACATATCTCGCGGAGCGCGTCTGGAGCAGAGTCGGCATGGAGTCTGACGCGAAATGGTGGCTCGATTCTCCCGGCGGCACGGAGATCGGCGGAAGCGGATTCAGCGCGACGCTGCGCGATTACGCGCGGTTCGGACAGTTTCTCCTGAACGACGGTGTTGCGAACGGAGAGCGGATTCTCCCCGAGGGGTGGCTAGCCGAGGCGACGACGCCCAAGCGGTTACGAAATGGCTCGATGCTGGATTACGGCTATTTGTGGTGGACGCCGACCTCGCTCTCGGCCCGCCGCGATGGCGCGTATGACGCGCAGGGGATCCACGGGCAGTTTCTCTACGTGAACCCCGCGGTGCATCTGGTCATCGTCGTATGGAGTGCGCAGCCCAAACCGAGCGGGGGCGCCGTCGTCGACGACTGGAGCTTCTTCATGGCCGTCGCCGATGCGCTGCGCTCATCCTCCGGCGTGGGAAGAGGGTAAAGGAACCCATGTTGCATTGATCCGGGCGACAAGTTCTCTCGAGACCCGGGTGCCCTTCGTGCCGATTCATCGCCTCACGCTGCTTGCGACCTTGACACTCGCGTCCGCCACCAGCATCGGATGTGGCGACACGGACTCTTCACGCGCCATCCGTTCCCGCATGCACCTCTCGAACGGATCGGTGGCGCTCGCTTCGACGGCCAACATCTACTCCGCCGCCGGAGCGGGAGCGCTTTCGCCCGCTGCCGCTCGTGTGAAACCACTGGTCTACGTCCCCAACTCTCGCTCGGCCAGCGTGTCGGTCATCGATCCGGCGACATACGAGGTCGTCCGTACGTTCTCGACGGGTCACATTCCGCAGCACGTCGTACCGTCGTACGACATGACGCGCCTCTGGGTGCTCAACAACCAGTCGAGCACCGTGACGCCGATCGATCCCGTTACCGGAGAGAACGGCACGCCGGTTCACGTGGACGATCCCTACAACATGTATTTCACGCCCGATGGCAAATATGCGATCGTCGTGGCGGAGCGGCGTCGCCGTCTGGACTTCCGCGATCCCGATTCGCTTACGCTCGTGCGGTCGCTCCCGACGGACTGCAAGGGTATCGACCACATGGACTTCACGTCGGACAACCGGTATCTCATCGCGACATGCGAGTTCTCGGGACATCTCGTGAAGGTAGATCTTCGGACGCTGTCGGTGGTCGGCTACCTCGATCTCGAGCCGGACGTCTCGAAGGCGATGGCGATGCCGCAGGACATCCGTTCCTCGCCCGACGGGTCGATCTTCTACGTTGCCGACATGCATCACGACGGCGTGCACCTGCTGGATCCCGTGGCGTTCAAGACCGTTGGCTTCCTGGCTACGGGAATTGGCACGCACGGGTTGAATCCGAGCCGCGACGGCAAGCTGCTGTATGTCACGAACCGCGGCTGGCATACCACGGCCGGCGGCCATCGCGGCCCGGGCTCGGTGAGCGTCATCGATCCGGCGGCGAAAAAAGTCGTGGCCAAGTGGGCGCTTCCGGGCGGCGGAAGCCCGGACATGGGGAATGTGAGCGCGGACGGCAAGGAGTACTGGGTGTCGGGTCGCTACGACGATGAGGTCTACGTGTTCGACACGGCGACGGGACAGTTGAAACACCGCATCAGTGTCGGGCGAGAGCCACACGGGTTGTGCGTGTGGCCGCAGCCCGGACGCTTTTCACTCGGTCATACAGGAAACATGCGATGAACGGCAGACAATCTCTCACTCACATCGCGTTGGTCGTTTCGTGTGCCGCGTGTACTGCGGACGCTCGCGAACCGGGCGACTCATCCCACGTTGCCGCCGCGCGCCTTCGCGACACGACGGCCGCTCCGTTGCAGCCGTCGGGAGACACGACCTATCTGACCACGGCCGAGGAGCTGAGGCGCATCAACGCGGAGCTGGCGGGCGGAACTCGGACGAGCGGTCTGTTCCGGGATCACCCGGGCATTCAGGTGCTGGAGACGCGACGCGTTGAAAACGGCGGACTGGAGGTGCACGACGACTGGATGGACGCGACGTACGTCCAGGCGGGCCACGCGACACTGCTCAGCGGCGGTCGCGTGACGGGATCATCGCTCCGCTCGCCGGGCGAGCACCGCGGAGGCACGCTCACCGGCGGTTCGACACGCCAGCTCAAGGAGGGAGATTTCCTCTTCGTGCCCGCTGGCGTGCCACATCAGGTCCTCGTGGCGCGCGGCGACTCGATTCGCTACATCACGATCAAGGTGCCGCGCGCGAAAGCGCCCTGAGGCTCAGCTCAGGGTCTGCGCGATCTGCTGCTCCTCCTCGTTCATGTCCGCGGCGATGTCGCCGAAAAGGGGTGTGCTCAGATAGCGCTCGCCGGTATCGGGCAGCATGCAGAGCACGGTGGACCCGGCGGGAAGATCGGCGCTGAGCTTCAACGAGCCGGCAAACGTGCCACCGGACGACACGCCCACGAATATTCCCTCCTTCAGCGCGAGCTGCCGGCTCCAGTGCATCGCCTCGGCATTGGGCACGGTGATGACGCGGTCTATGACGCCCGCGCCGACCGCGTCAGCGGTGAGCTTCGGGATGAAGTCGGGGCTCCAGCCCTGTAGCGGATGAGGATTCCACGCCGGATGGCTCTTGGTCGGCGAGCCATCGGGGTTTCTGTCCTGTTCTGCACCGCTCGTGAGCATCGCCGCATCGGCGGGCTCGCACACGATGACTTTCGTCTCCGGACGTTCCTTCCGAAGCACGCGGCTCACACCCTTGAGCGTGCCGCCTGTGCCGAAGCCGGTGACCCAATAGTCGAGACGCTTGCCGGCGAAATCATTGACGATCTCTCGGGCCGTCGTTTTCGAGTGGAAATCCGCGTTCGCCTCGTTCTCGAACTGGCGGGTGAGAAACCACCCGTTCTTGTCTGCCAGCGCTCGCGCCTTGCGCACCATACCCGTGCCGCGCTCCGCTGCTGGGGTGATGACCACCTTGGCGCCCAGAAAGCGCATGAGCTTGCGGCGCTCGACGCTGAAGGACTCGGCCATGGTCACGACGAGCGGATATCCTTTCTGCGCGCAGACCATCGCGAGCCCGATCCCCGTATTGCCGCTCGTCGCTTCGATCACGGTCTGTCCCGGCTTCAGCGCTCCGGTGCGCTCCGCGTCCTCGATGATGCCGAGCGCGAGGCGGTCCTTCACGGAGCCGAGCGGATTGAAGGCTTCGACCTTCACGTACAGATCGACGCCCTTGGGGGCGAGTCGGTTGATCCGGACGACTGGTGTGTTGCCGACGGTGCCGAGGATGTTCTCGAAGATGGCCATGGATTGTTTTACCGGTGAGCGACGTATGCCAAGAGTGGTACAGCCGGCGGTATTGGGCAACCCGTTCGGCGGGTCCTCGGGCATAAGACCATTCCGTCCGGAATGGTTCCGCAGACGGACGTGGCGCGTAATTTAGGCGCATGAACCGACCCCTTCGCTCGCTCTGCCTTGCCGCCACGCTCGCCGCGCCGCTTGCCCCGCAGGCCACCGCCGGCGCGCAAACATCCGACTCCGTTCCGGCGGTGCGCCGCGACGCGAGGCGATGGTATCAGGACGCCAAGTTCGGAATGTTCATCCACTGGGGCGTCTACAGTCAGCTCGCGCAGGGCGAGTGGGTAATGCAGCAGCGGGAAATACCGGTCCCCAAGTACGAGTGGCTGGCGTCCGCGTTCAATCCGATTCGCTTCGACGCACGCGAGTGGGTCACGCTCGCCAAGGCCGCCGGCGTCCGGTACATCACGATCACGTCACGGCACCACGATGGATTCTCGATGTTCAAGTCCGCGACCTCGCCGTACAACATCGTGGACTACACGCCGTTCAAGCGCGATCCACTCGCGGAGCTGGCGGAGGAATGCCGGCGGCAGGGGATCAAGCTGTTCTTCTACTACTCGCAGTTGGACTGGCATCATCCGGACTACTGGCCGCGCGGAGGAACCGGCACGAAGGTCGGCCGGCCGGAGCGAGGCGACTGGAATCGGTACCTCGATTACATGGACAGCCAGCTCACGGAGCTGCTGACCAACTACGGCCCCCTCGGCGGCATCTGGTTCGACGGCATGTGGGACAAGCCGACGGCGGACTGGCGCCTCGCGTCCACATACGCGCTCATCCACCGGCTGCAACCAGCGGCGCTCATCGTGCCCAATCACCACAAGGCGCCGCTGCCGGGCGAGGACGTCCAGACCTTCGAGCAGGATCTGCCGGGCGCCAACACGGCCGGATTCAACACGAAGGAAATCGGCTCGTTGCCGATGGAAACGTCGCTGACGATGAACAACTCGTGGGGCTTCAACATCACCGACGCGCGGTGGAAGTCCTCACGCGACCTGATCCACTATCTGGTGAAGGCAGCTGGAAACAATGCGAATCTGCTCCTCAACATCGGGCCGCGGCCCGACGGCACGATTCAGCCCGAAGCTGTGGAGCGTCTGCGCGAGCTCGGTGTGTGGCTCGGCTCGCACGGCGCGTCGATCTACGGGACGCGCGGCGGCCCGGTGTCGCCGAGAGATTGGGGTGTCACGACGCAGCGCGGCGACACGGTGTTCGTTCACGTCCTTCAGTGGTCGGACCGCCTGCTTTCTCTTCCGCCGCTCGGGGGCCGCGTGACTCGCGCGACGCTGCTCGGCACAGGCACGCCGGTGGAGTTTCGGCAATCCGATGCGGGGGTCACGCTCACCGTGCCGCCGAGCGACGAGGTGGATCGCGTCATCGTGCTGACGCTGGTCAATTGACCACCGAGGGCACAGAGATCACAGAGAACAACAAAATAATACAAGGCTTTTGTAGCTGCTCTGTGCTCTCTGTGTCCTCTGTGGTATTTGGCAGTTCGCTCCTGTGGTAATTGACAGTGAGCGTCACTCGCCCTTCGCCCGCCACTTGCCGCGGGTGAAGTCGGGGAACTTCACAGGCGCGCTTCCGGTCGCGACGGAACGTTCAGACAGAGGACCTGGAGCACTCCACGCCGCGGCGTCGTAGACGTCGAGGTCGGGCGCGAGGCCCTGTCGGATACATTCGACGAGCCGCCAGGCCATGATGAAGTCCATACCGCCGTGACCGCCGGTGCGCGCCCGCTCGCCCTGCTGCTTCCACCACGGATGCTCGAATTCGTCGCGATACGTGTCGATCGTCGCCCAAGTGTCATTCTTTCCGCGACCCTCGATGTAGATGCGCGGCGGATAGTCCTCGAACAGGCCGTTCGTCCCCTCGATGCTGTTGATGCGGCTGTAGGGACGCGGGCTCGAGACGTTGTGCTCGAGACGAATGGTGCGTCCACGCGACGTCTTGATCAGTGACGAATTGAGATCGCCGCAGGCGTAACGCTCCCTCCAGCGGGGATCGTCCTTGGGTACGTGCTCGGCGCGCCACTTGGTGAGCCCCATTTCTGGTGTGCTGACAGACACCATGTAGTCGAAGCGGTCGCCCGAGTGAATGCCGAGGTATCGGGCGACGGGGCCGAGTCCGTGCGTGGGATAGAGGTTGCCGTTCCGGTTCGTGTGTGCAGCGCGACGCCACAGTCCTTCGTCCTTCGTCTCGAAGAGAATGGAACGCAGGTCGTGATTGTAGGCGGCGCCGCCGTGCTTCAACTCACCGAACAAGCCGCCGCGGACCATCTGGAGCACCATCAGCTCGTTGTAGCCGTAGCAGCAGTTCTCCATCATGATGCAATGGCGTCTGGTTCGCTCCGAAGTGTCCACGAGCGTCCACAGATCTTCGATGGTGTACGCGGCGGGCACTTCGGTGGCGGCGTGCTTGCCATTCCTCATGGCGCTGAGAACCACGGGCACATGCCAGCGCCACGGCGTCGCGGTATAGACGAGATCGATGTCGTCTCGCGCGCAGAGCTTCTCGAAATCGTGTTCGCCGGCGGTGTAAACGGCGGGCTCGTAATCGTGCCCGGCCTTTTTCATCTGCGCCTTTGCCATCTCGACCTTCTCCGGCACGATGTCGCAGAGTGCAGTAATACGCACGTTGCCGACGCCAAGCAGCTCGCCCAAGACGCTGCGGCCACGGAGTCCCGTGCCGACGATGGCGATGCGCGGCACATCGCGCGGCTCGAACCTCACGCCCATCATGCTCTCGGCCACGGGCGCAGTCGGCTCTGCGTCGGCCGGTGCGGCGAAGCCGAGCTGCGCGAGTCCGATACCCGCGCTGGCGGCGGCCACGGACTTGAGGAGATCGCGGCGGGAGAGATCGCTCATGCGTGAATGTCCCCTGTGATTGATGACTTAGCGATGAGATTCTTACAACTTCACTGCACCGGGTCCAGCGCGTGTGACGAAGAACTCCGAGCTGGCCGCGGCGGTGGGGAACTGCTGCGCGTACGCGTCTCTCCACGCTCTGGAGAACGCTTCGGCATCCGATGCCGACGCAAGCGCCCACACGCTGCCGCCGAACCCCGCGCCGAACGCCGACGCAGCGTCCGCGCCAAGCTCTCTGGCGGTTTGCGCGAGCGCGATGGTCTCAGGAATCTGATTGCCGAGGAGCGTCTCGACGTTGTATTGCGAGCGGTCCACCAGCTCGCCGACCGAGACCAGGTCGCACCGGGCAAACGCGTCGGATACCTGAGGGATGATGTCGTACGATTCTTCGACGAACTGCTCGAACCGCTCGAGAAGCCGGTGTGGAGTAAACTCCGCCGACCGTGATGCCCGAATCATTGCACGAATGCGCTCGGCACATTCCGCGTTCGTGCCCGTTGCGTCGGCGAGGCAGCCGTCGTGGCGAGCCATGGCTTCATTCCACAACGTCAGGATCTCGCTGACGGCGAGCGACGCTTCGTTGTATTGGTGCAGGGCATTGGACGTCTTCGAGGCGCCCACGCCGGAGAATGCGACGACGAACACCCGATCCTCGGGGAGGGAGACTTCTCCCTCAGCCCGCACGGGGCAGAACGAGTACTGGCTCAACATGCCCGCGCGACAGCACAGAATTGCGGTCTGATCCTGGCTCCCGCCGAGCGTACCGACGCCGAGGTCGCCCGCGAGCGGCCCGAAGCTCCGTCCGTTCTCCACGGCGCCCAGGTAGTTGCCGAGCGTCTCCTTCGACGTGATGATGCTGCGGAATGTCTCGTCGCTGTGGAGGTCGTTGACGGCGTCCAGCACGAGGAAAATTGCAATCACGAGTGCGCTGGAGCTGCTCATGCCCGATGACGCCGGGAGATCGCTGGCGAATGCGATCTCCGCACCGCGCGATGCGCCAGCGAAGTTTCTCGCGAGGCTTCTTGCTACGGCCGCGACATAGTTGGACCAGTCTCCTCGACGGGCTTCGGCTGCGGCATCGAGTGCAAGCTCGCGCGTTTCTCCCGACGTGGCATCGGTGACGCGAATGATGCGGTCCGTACGAGGCGTGGCCAACACGGCGATGCCACGCTCGAGCGCGCAGAGCAGGCTCCTGCCTCCCGCGTAGTCCGTGTGCTTGCCCAGCACCTCGATTCGTCCGGGTACGAAGAACGCGAGGGACTCCTGGCCCTGCAGCGCGTTTCGACAACGCGCGAAGAGGTCAGCCTTTCGGACGGATTCCAGCTCCGACATTCCTTCGCGCTGAAGGCGCTCCGCGAAGTGCCTCACAGCCGAGGCTCCACGCCGCGCAGGCGTTCCGCAACCGATGCAATGTCTCCGCGGCTCGACAGATCGAGCACGCCATCGTGAAATCGAAGCACTGAAAACAGGATTCCCATTTCGTCGCGCGCGAACTGCACGGCATCCTGGAGCTCGAGCTCCCCGCGCACCGACGGCCTGATGCGGCGGCAGGCCTCGAAGATCTCCGGCGGCATCGACCAACTGTTCATGCCGACGTACACCTCGTCGCCGAGCGCGCCCAGCACGGAGGCGTCGGGCTTCTCGACGACGCGTTGGAGCATTCCGGATTCGTCGCTCATCACCACGGAGAATTTGGCGATGCGGTCAGCATCGATGTTGCTGAACTGCACGAGTGCATTCCGCTCGAACACCGCGACGCCTGCGGACTCGAGCAAACGCAGGGCGCGAAGTGTGTGATCGGGATAATAGTTGTCGGAGTTCACCACCAGCACATGCTCTCCCGCGGCGAACCGCTCGGCGGCATGCAACGCGTCGGCGGTGCCTCTGGGCTGCTCCTGAATGGCAAAGTGGACGCGGACACGCGAGAGTGAAATTCCGGTGGTGTAGTAGTCGCGAACGCGTCCGTGCTCCGGGCCAATGACGAGACACACGTCGGTGACCCCGGCGTCGGCGAGGGAGCTGATGGCGTAGTCGAGAAATGGGCGTCCGATCGGGATCATGCCTTTCATCCCGGCGTCTGCCGCGCTCACCTGCTCGTCGCTGAGAGCAGAATCGGCGCTCGCCTTTCGCATGCGACTGCCCAAGCCACGCGCGAGAATGACGGCCTTGGTCGTCGTCATGCTAGGCGTCTCCCGTGTCGACAAGAGCCTTCGCGGCCGCGCGCTCGCTGCGCATCACCACACGGGTATCACCCAGACGTTCGCCCAGCGCGCCGAATTCAGCGCGGGGCCCGCGCCAGCGGAGCTCGTCCACGTCGGCGAACAGCGGTGCGTCTGTCCGCAGTGTGGCGAGCTCCTTGAACAGCAGCGCCACCTGCCTGTTGTCACCCAGCACGTCGGCCGGAAAATCCTCGAGCCGTCCGTATTTGGTCACCAGCCGCGCCGCGGTCTTCGCGCCGATGCCGGGGAGACCGGGATATCCGTCCGCCGCGTCGCCCACGAGCGCGAGATAGTCGGGAATGAGCGCGGGCTCGACACCGAACTTCGCTCGCACGACGTCCGCATTCCGAATCTGGCCGCTGCGGCGGTCGACCTGTACCACGCGGTCGCCGCTCACGCATTGCGCGAGATCCTTGTCGGGCGTCCAGATGCACACCTTCTCTACGCGTTCGTCAGCGGCAGCGACGTGCGCCGCCGAGGCGAGTGCGTCGTCGGCCTCCAGATCGGTCATCGCCCAGACAGCGACGCCCATTGCGGCGAGAGCATCCTCGAGAGGATGGAATTGCGCGACGAGCGCCGGCTCCATTCCTTCGCCGGTCTTGTAGCTGTCCCAGAGGTCGTTGCGGAACGACTCGATCACGTGATCCGTTGCTACGCCTACGTGCGTGGCGCCTGTCTCCACCATCTGTAGCACGGTATTCAGCACGCCGATCACCGCGCCGAACGGAGGGTCCTCACCCTTGGTGAAGCGGCGAAGCCCGTAGAAATGACGGAACAGCTCATATGTGCCGTCGATGAGGTGGACGATCATGCGCGTCAGAGCTGTCCGAGCAGAGAGTCCCACGCCGCCACCTGCGCGCGATAGGCGGGATCCTCGTAGCGGGAGGGCAGGAATGCCCGTGCGTAGTCCGGCAGTGCGCCACCCACCACGTGCGCCGCGACGAGCTCCGCTCCTGCGTGCGCTCCCATGAGGCCGTAACCCGACAAGGCGCCGAGCACGAATGCGCCGTCAACGCCAAGTGGGCCTATGAGCGGCCGATTCTCGGCGGTCTTGCAGTAGTAGCCGCCGTCTACGACGCCGTCGGCGGCGTTCGCGACGTACCGCTGCAGACCGGGAATCATCTGCGCCGCACCGCGGAGCACGACATCGCCGTAATGGGGATCGAAGGCAGGCGGCCACGTGGCCGTGCATGGTTCCGTGTGATACGTCCAGATGAGAAACAGCTCGTCGCCATACGGGCCGTCCACGGGGCGGAGGTGAACGCCGGCCGGCAGCGCGTCAAGCAGATGGCGTGTGCGCGCCTCACCAGAAAGTTCGCGGCGTCGCTTGTCGTCCCATGCGATGCTCACCGGATCGTTCCAGATCACAAAGGGGCACGTCCTCGGTACGATTCCCAGCACGTCGCGGAGCGTCAGCTTCGCGTGCAGCTCGTGAAACACCGGCAACTCCACGCCGAGCAGCCGCGCTGCCTCGGGGAGCATTGGTCCGGCTGCGATGACAAGGGCGTCGGTGTCGATAGATCCGCCGGAGGCCAGATCGACTCGGCGCACGCGGCCACCCGTTGTTGCGACGCGCGTGACCTTGTCGCGAACGAACGTTGCACCTGCGCCGAGGGCGCGTGCCAGCATCCAGGCGCCCATGGCGTGGCCGTTCATGCACCCTGCGCGGCGCACGTGAAGCGCGGCGTGGGCTTCGGGAGCGAGAAAGGGGAAGGCTCGTCGCAATTCCTCGCCGGCCAGCAGATCGGCTCCCACGGGCTGATTGCGATATCCATCTCGCACCGCGGGACGATATGCTTCCCGTCCCGGATGTTCGCGCACCGGACCCATGCCGAATCCGGAAACGGTGTGCGCTGTTTCACGCAGCCGATCCGTGCCCGCCTTACTTCCCGTGACGAACAGGTAGCCGGTGCGGCCGAGGCGAAACGCGTTGCGGCTTTCGTCTGCCATTTCCTCCATGATGTCGATGCTGCGCGAGATGAAGCGAAGCATCGTCGCATCGGGACCGGGCCACCAATTGCGGTAGCCCTGCGTGCCCTTGTCGCTGGTGAGCGTGAGCGGCTCACGCTCGTCCACGATGGTCACGCGTGACACGCCTTTCCTCGCCGCCAAGTGATAGGCGGCCGCAACGCCAGCGATGCCAGCGCCGCAGACAACGACGTCAGCTCGTTGCGACATGCGCGGGAAGCTATCGGGATTTCATGGATGCCGGAACTCGTGCGATGTGGCGCGAGGCACGTGGCCGGCGTGACGCGCATCACATCCACGACGCGACGCGATGGGTGCGGGTCTCCAGGGTATGCGACTTGCCCCGAGAGTGCGCACGTTTGGCAGCGCCTGAGCGGCGCGTTTGCCAGCGTCCCCACGCAGACCAGAGGATCATGGCGATCCGCTATTTCGCCGACCCGGACGGCACACGGTGGAGCATGTGGCCGGTCCAGCCCACGACGTTGACAGGGAGCCATCTCCTGGCGGAGCAGTACCGCGGTGGGTGGCTGTGTTTCGAGAGTGCGCAGACTGGCGAGCGGTATCGCCTGTCGCTCGACGAAGTGCCACCGGCGTGGGAATCGTTTTCGGACGACCGCCTCGCTCTCGTGCGGCGCATGGCGGTGCTCACGAGATCTCCGTCCGTGACGTCGACGCCAATCGCTGCGCACAAGGCGATCATCGAGGAGGAGGCCAGGAATCGCGTGTCGGGGCCGAAGGCAATGGTCGGGGACGATGAAGACCGTTAGTCTCACGGGAACGTCTGCGGAGTCCTCGCTTCATGGATCTCGATACACTCGCGCGCCTGGTCGGGTACCATCACTGGGCAACTGACCGGCTGCTCGCCGCCGCCGCCGGCCTTCCGGCTGAGCGGCTGGACCGGCCACTCGGCGGCAGCTTCTCGACGGGTCGCGGTCTTCTCACTCACGTCATCGGCGTCGAACGGCTCTGGCTCGAGCGATGGAACGGCGGGACTCCCACACAGGTGCCTGACCTCAGCGGCTGCGATACGCCGGCAGATTTTCGAGCCGAGTGGGACGACATCAAGGCCGGCCAGCAGCGATTCATGACCGCTCTGTCGGCAGCGGAGCTGACGCGACCGTTCACGTACACGAGCCTTCGCGGCGGGACGTACACATACCCGCTGGGCGATGTGTTACAACACGTAGTCAATCACGGGACTTATCATCGCGGGCAGATCGCGCATTTTCTCAGGCAGCAGGGCGAGACACCGCCGTCTACGGACTACTTGTTGTACCTCGACGAGAAACGTCAACGGTGAACCGCTACCACTGGAGACTCGGATGAAGGCGTTTCAGCCGTACCTCAACTTCGACGGCAGCACGCGCGACGCGATGACGTTCTACACCGAGTGCTTCGGCGGCGACCTGTACATGATGACGTTCGCGGAGGCCAATACTCCCGTGCCTCCCGGCAATGAGAACCGCGTCATGCACGCTCGCCTTGCGAGTGGCAACGGCATCCTCATGGCCTCCGATAGCATGCCGGGCAAAGCCATTACGCAGGGCAACAACGTGTGGGTGAACGTCGATTGCGAGAGCGTCGAAGAGATCGATCGCCTGTTTGCCGCAATGGCCAGGGGCGGCACCGTCGTGATGCCGCTTGCCGACCAGTTCTGGGACGCCCGGTTCGGCATGCTCACGGACAAGTTCGGCATCAACTGGATGTTCAACTGCCAGCTGAAGAAGTAGAACTCCCCCCCGAAGGGGTCCATCGCTTGCAGTTGATCGGGCCAGACACCTGGAGGAGGCCCAGCAATGATTCGCAAGCTTCGCGTCGGCGGCTACCGGCTCTACTCGCGCAAGAAGGATCCGAAGACAGGCAAACGGCGCAACCTCGGCACGTTCAAGTCGCGCGCGGCGGCTGAGAAGCACGAACGTGCCGTGCAGTACTTCAAGCACGGGGGCTGAGCCACTCGCTACTGCGAGACATTGCCCATTCCGCCCGGGGACGCGAAGATGGTGGCGACCCCGGCAAGGCGGAAACATGGGCGTGAGCGCGAACGACGAGACTCTCACCGGCTTCCAACCACAGAGCGACGCAAGCTCCCGAGCGGGGCGCGTCAACTCGCTCGACATCGTCCGCGGGATCATCATGATCCTCATGGCCGTGGATCATGTCCGGGTGTACGCGGGCGTTCCGGCCGGCGGGTCCACGCCCGGCGTCTTCTTCACGCGGTGGATCACACATTTCTCCGCGCCCGGGTTCGCGTTCCTCGCCGGCACCGGAGCGTTTCTCTATGGGCGACGCCTCGCCACCTCGGGCGCGCTCTCGCGCTTCCTTCTGGTGCGCGGGATCATGCTCGTGTTGCTCGAGCTCACCGTCATCCGCCTGGCATGGACGTTCAACACGGACTTCGCGCACTACAATCTCGCGGGAGTCATCTGGATGCTCGGATGGTGCATGATCCTGATGGCTGCGCTCGTGCACCTTCCGATGACGGCCATCGGAGTGATCGGCGCGTTGATCGTTCTCGGGCAACCCGTGTTCGATCCCATCGCAAGGACATTACCAGGTCCGATCGGAAGCTTCCTGTATCTTGGCGGTGTGACGCAGATTGCCGGCCTCCCGATCGGGGTGCTGTACGTCATCGTGCCGTGGATCGGCGTGATGGCGATGGGCTACTGGTTCGGAACGGTGATCACGCTCGAACCGGAGGCGCGGCGACGCCGGTGCTTCCGGATGGGACTGGGTGCCACCGCAGCGTTCCTGCTCATTGCGACGGGGCTTGCCGTGCTCGGCCCGCACGGAGACAACGGGCCGCCGTTGTTCGTCCGCATCCTCAATCAGAGAAAGTATCCGGCCTCGCCGCTCTTTCTCCTGATGACGTTGGGTCCGATCATCGCGTTCATTCCCCTCGCGGAGCGCATGAAAGGGGCGGTGAGCGACTTCGTGGCGACGTTCGGCCGCGTGCCACTCTTCTACTACCTGCTGCACATCCCGCTCATTCATGCTCTCGCGATCGTGGTATCGCTGATCCGCGAAGGTGCGGTCAACCCGTGGCTGTTCGGCAACCATCCATTCGACCCGCCGCCCGTGCCACCGGGTTACCGATGGAGCCTGGGCCTGCTGTACCTCGTCTTCGCCGCCGCAATCGCGATCCTGTACCTCCCCTGTCGCTGGTATGCGATGCGGAAGGGAACCGCCCCGGCGCCCTGGATGAAATACCTCTGACTGAAACATTCGCATGGCGCGTGAATTCGATCCAGCGCGCACTCTTCGGATGACGTCCGCTGCACTGACACGTGCACCTTCCACGAGCGCAGCACACCGATACCCACTCCGAAGGAGGACACCGTGACGGACGAACGGATGGACGAGATTCTCGATGCGCTCGAGCGTGGACGGCAGCGCGCCACCTACGGCGCCGTCGCGGCACTCCTTGGCAGGGCGCCGAGGACGTTGATGAGTGGACGGGAGCGAGATCAGCGGCATTCGTGGATCGTAAGCCGCAAGACTGGCGAGCCGACGGGCTACGAGCCGGACCAGCTTCACCCGGAGCTTCGCGCCAACGTTCACGTCATCGATGCGCGGCAGGAACTCGAGGAATGGTTGGCCGGCGTTGGCGCGACGGCCTGAGCAACCGTACATTCGCCGCGGGCGGACATGGCCGGTTCAGCGTTCACCAGAGAGCATCATCCTCGTGAGTGACATCAGCGCCTCGGCGGCAGAAGCGCGCGTGTTTCTGCGGCATACGCTCGCCACACTGGCGTACCGTGGCGGAAAGGCGGTGCGCGGCGCTCCTGCGGACTTTGGCGATTTCCGCATTGGAGCGGAGTCGCGTACACCACGTCAGATTCTGGCGCACATCGGCGACCTTCTGGACTGGGCGTTGTGGATGTGTCGCGGTGAGCACCGGTGGAATAACTCGGAACCGCTGCCGTGGAACGAAGAAGTGGCGCGCTTTCACGGCGCTCTCCAGGAGCTCGACGCGATCCTGGCGTCGAACGTGGTGCTCGGGACGTCCATCGAGCGGCTGTTTCAGGGCCCGCTCGCTGACGCGCTCACGCACGTTGGTCAGTTGAACATGTTACGGCGACTCGCCGGATCTCCCGTACGCGCCGAGAATTACGCACGGGCGGACATTGCCGCGGGGCAGGTGGGGGTACGTCAACCTGCTCCGCGGGCGGAATTCGACTGACGTTATTCGCTGCCGCTCAACTTCCTCGCGGACCTCGCGACGGCGACAGGTTGTCGATTGGCACGCTGAGCTTGCCGTTGTCGTCGAGACTGAGTACGGCGCGACGCGTGCGCGGCATCGGATCAATCTCGTCCACCTCGATGACCAGCTTGTCTTCCGCCGGCCGGAACGCGGTGACGCGTGCGCCTACCTGCGCACCCGCGACACCGAGCTTCGCGAGCCGCGCGGGGTGAGACAGCTCACCCGAGACGCTGGCGCCCAGCGGCAGCGTCGCGCGCTGCTTCGGCGCTAGCCGAGTCCCCAACTGCTCGGCGAGAACGACGGAGGTGATGTCCCGGATCCGGCGCGCAAACGATGCCGGCCCCTGCGCATCCGCTTCGCACATGGCCAGATGGCCCGCCCCGACGACGAGTGCCGCGAATGCGATGTGTCGTGCTGACATGGTGTCCTCTCTCCTCGAGGACTCAACCATGGCAAGGACGTTCCGAGCACTGTGCTCCGGGTCCGCTTCCCCAACGGCGGACGGGTTTCCGTGGTTGTATCCTCGCCGGCCTATATCGTATTAAGTGTGCCGCGGCGGGACACGATGCGCGGATGGCCGAAACTCCGGCTTACGCAGTGCAGTCCTCACTCCTTTCGTATGACGAGCAGAGCGTTGCCCACGGCGCGCTCGCCGGCGGCGTCGGAGGGCTTGTTCACAAGCACGCCGTTCACGATGAGCGTCGTCGAGCCGCCGCCGTCGAGGTTCATGGCCTGCCATGCGCCAAGGTTCCGCATGTGGCGCGCGAGCTCGCCAAGCGTCATGCCGCCGCTGCTCTCGGAGCGACCATCTACAGTAAGGAGAATCAGCGTCGTCGAGTCCTGCGAGAAACCGACTGCGGTGCGAGGATGCCTCTGCTCCGCGAGGTGTGAGGTTGCTCCTTCCACGGTCGGCTCATCGGCGCTGACGTCCACGCCGTCACGCAGAATGCGGGGCCAACCGCCGATGAGCGTTACCGGCGCACCCGACGACAATTTCGGAAGGGTGCCCAACAGGACGCGAACGGTGTCTCCTGGCTGCATCGCCAGCACCTCCTGCATCCTGGAGCCCGCGCCGTATGCGGCAAGGACGGCGCCGTCCACGGGGATGGCCGAGCCGGATGTCTGGGACACTGGCCCTAGTCTTACAAAGAGCAGCGTGTCGCCCCGACGCCCGGCGGTGGTGAGCGCCGCCTCCACTGTCTTGCGTGCGGAATCGCGCGGGGCCGACGGCCCAAAACGTGGTGTATAGAGCGCGGTGCCCTCCGAACGACCGGAGGGATTGAAGTTCACGGTGAGAATGGGCGTCGCCTTCTCGTGCGCCCACGCGTGCGCGTCCAGGATGAAACGATCAATCGCCGGACGGCCGGCGCGGTCGATCGCAAGCTGAACGTGCACGTTGTCGAACATGTCGGATGGAGAGTCGGTGACTTTGAGACCCTTCCACCACTCGCCCGCGATCACCTGATTGTTCTCATTTTCCCCGGTGGCGAGGTTGAAGAAGTCGCCGTTGATCGCCGCCACCACATGGGCGCCACCGTCCACCGCACGTTTTGCCATTCCCGAGGTCGTCTCGCGTCCCTTGAGCTGATCGTGCGCGCGAGCATGCCGGATCTCGAGGTCGGCGCGTTGCAAGCTCACGTGGAGGACGTGTATCTCGAATGGGCCCTTCGGCTCCACGATATGACGATAGGTGATACCGGGTGCGACGTGTTGCGTCGCGACGGTGTCTCCCTGCGCGTGAAGTGCGAATGGAACGAGGAGCAGCGCGAAGAGCACGCGAGCTTTCATGTGGTGGACGGCTCGCGGTGAAACGCGAACGGACACGTCAGTACAGCAAGAACGGTTTCACCCTCTGGGTGAAGCGCTCGGCGTCCGCGTTCCATTCCATCAGCAGAGCGTCGATCGTGCCCGCCTCGACCGCCGTGCGAAGCTTGTCGGTGCCGGCCAGGCGGTCGATCTGACCCTGGCGCCAGGTGAACTCCGTGCGGTGTCGCGCGTAGATCGCGCGAAGCATGTGCACGCCGAGCTCCACGGGATGGACGGCATCGCGCTTCGTGACGTGTATCTTGATCATCGGAATCGTTTGCCCACCGAACTTGTAGCCCGCGTCGATGGTTCGCGTGGTCGCCTCGAAGGCGACGCCGGGCAGGTGAAGCGAGTCGAGCTCCGCGGCGATGGCGGCGTTGTCAGTCATCCAGGACGCGCCGATGAGAGTGAAGGGGTCATCGGTGCCGCGGCCTTCCGTCGCCGACGTGCCCTCGAAGAACACCGTGCCGGGATAGAGGAGCTCGGCGTCGACGGTCCGGAGGTTTGGGGACGGATTGAGCCAGGGAATACCGGTTTCGTCGAACCACATGGACCGGCGATAGTTCTTCATCGGCACGACATGAATGTCCGCGTCAATGAGCTTGGTGCCCGCGAGAAACCGCATCAGCTCGCCCGGCGTGAGCCCATACCGAAGCGCGACAGGATATTGTCCCACCAGCGACGCGAATCTCGGATCGAGAATGTTCCCCTCGATGCGATCGGCGCGGATGGGATCGGGACGGTCGAGGACGATGACCGGCTTGTGCGCCGCTTTCGCGGTGTTGGCGAGGGTCCATTCATAGGTATAGACGCGCGCGCCGACGTCCTGGATGTCGTATACGAGCACGTCCACGTTCCCGAGCATTTCGGCCGTGGGGACCTGCGCGTCGCCATAGAGCGAATAGATCGGAACGCCGGTGGCGGAGTCGACGCCTGAGCTGACCTTCTCACCGGCCTTCGCCTCGCCGCGAATGCCGTGCTCCGGACCGAAGAGCGCCGTGAGCCGCACGCCCGGGGCACGATACAGGAGGTCGATCGTGCTCGTACCCCGGCGGTCCCGCCCGGAATGGTTGGTGAGGAGCCCGACGCGCTTGCCGCGGATGAGGTGCAGGGAATCGCTGAGCAGCACCTCGACGCCGGGAATGACGCCTGTGTCGGCCGCGGTGCGTGACGACGTCGCGGCGGAGGCGCAGCTCGCGAGGAGCGCGCACGAAAGGAGTAGGATACGCATGGCGTAAGGGTGAACGTCGCAATTGTTCATCGCAAGCGCAGTTCCCTCCGATGCGTGCAGCCCGCAGATTGATGCCGGCCTGAAGGGACATGGCCGTGGCGGGCCGCCGAACCTTGTTGAAAACAGATCGTGAGTGACGAGCAACCCATTTCCGACGAGTCATCCGCTGCGCTGATCGAACGCATTCGCCGGCTGGAGCGCGCTTCGCGCGCGCTCGATCCAGGGAGCGGGCGGCGCAAGACGCTGCGGAATGCCGTCATGGCGTCATCCGAGCGCCATCTGCGCAAGCTGCATGGGCAGAAGGGGTATGTCGCCGGCGCGGATCAGGGAGCAGGCGTGCTGTCGCTACCCGTTGCCCGCGCCGGACACGATCTCGCGGACGTCATTGCACTCTACGAGCGTGAAGTGGTGCAGCCTGGAGCGCACCCGTCCGCGCCGTCCCACCTCGCCTACATCCCAGGCAGCGGCCTCTACCACTCGGCCCTCGCGGACTTTCTCGCCGCCATCAGCAACAAGTATTCGTCGATCTTCTTCAGCAGCCCAGGTGCCGCGCGACTGGAGAACATGATGGTGCGGTGGGTGGCGGATCTGGTCGGATATCCCGAATCCGCGCTCGGCAGCATCGTGTCGGGAGGCAGCATTGCGAACCTGACCGCCGTCGTCACCGCGCGCGATGCACGCGACATCCGCGGCGGAGACGTGCCGCGCGCCGTGGTGTACCTGACCACGCAAACGCACCACTGCATCCAGAAGTCCCTGCGTATCGCGGGACTCGGCGAAGTCCAGTTGCGCTACGTGGCGACGGATGCACGCCATCGCATGCGTCCGGACGCGCTCGCGACGATCATCTCGGACGATCGCGCGCATGGACTCCTCCCATGGATGATCGTTGCGACCGCCGGATCCACCGACGTCGGCGCCGTGGATCCCCTCGAGGACATCGGCGACGTGGCCGAGCGAGAGGGGTGCTGGTATCACGTGGATGCGGCGTATGGCGGGTTCTTCCTGCTCACCGCGGAGGGCCGTCGTCTGCTCAAGGGAATCGAGCGCTCGCACTCGGTCGTGCTGGATCCGCACAAGAGCCTGTTCATGCCCTGGGGCGCCGGTGTCGTCATCGTGCGCGACGGGCGGGCGCTCGTGGAATCGCACGGCACCTCGGGACATTACATGCAGGACGCGCTGCGTGACGACAGCGAAATCTCCCCCGCAGATCTTTCACCCGAGCTGACGAAACCATTTCGCGGACTCCGCATATGGCTTCCCCTCATGCTCCTCGGCACACAGCCGTTCGCCGACGCGCTGGAGGAGAAGCTCCTGCTCGCTCGCTACTTCCGCGGTGAAGTGGCAAAGCTTGGCTTCGAGGTGGGTCCGGCACCGGAGCTCAGCGTGGTCACGTATCGATGGGCGCCTCCGGGGATGCCGCTCGAGGAGACGAACGCGCTCAACCAGCGAATCATCGAGGGGACGCACGCGGACGGCCGCGTGTTTCTGTCCTCGACGATGCTCGATGGCCGATTCACGCTGCGAATGGTTGCGCTGTCGTTCCGCACACACAAACGCAATATCGACATGGCACTCCGCGTTCTGCACGAACAACTGGTTCGCATCGGTCTCGTCGAACGAGCGGCCGCCCAATGAAGCGTCGACGTCGTGTGGGTGTGCACGCTCGCCGAACGACGGCGGTCATTGGCGCGCTCATGGCGGGCGGCGTGATGGCATGTGCTCCGCGCGCTGCCGGTACAAATTCGGCGAGTGTGCCGAGCCCGTGGGTGCTTGTCTGGCGCGAGGAGTTCAATGGTCCCGTGGGTTCGCGCGTCGACAGCACCAAGTGGCGCCACGACCTCGGCGACGGCTGTGCGGTTGGCATCTGCGGATGGGGAAACACGGAGAAGGAGTTCTACACGAATGCCTCGGAGAACGTCGCGCTCGACGGGCATGGTCACCTGATCATCGTCGCGAGAACGGCGCCGTCAGGCCTCGCCTGCTACTATGGTGCCTGCCGCTACACGTCGGCCAAGATCACGACGCACGGGCGCATGCTCGGTGGTCCCGGACGCGTGGAGGCACGCATCAAGTTGCCTGCCGGACAGGGGCTCTGGCCCGCCTTCTGGATGCTCGGCGCCAGCCATCCCGGCACGCCGTGGCCGAAGTCGGGAGAGCTCGACATCATGGAGAACAAGGGGAGCGAATCCACGACGACGAGCTCCGCCGTGCACGGGCCGGGTTACTCCGGCCAGACGCCGTTCGCCCACCGTCACCCGCTGCGAGCCGGCGCGAGCGCGGACGGATTTCATACCTATGCGGTGGAGTGGGACTCGCTGCACATCCGCTTTCTCGTGGACGGCGGCGTCCACTACGTCGCGACGCGGCGCGAGGTGGACCAGCGGGGCCCGTGGGTCTTCGATCAGCCGTTCTTCGTCATCCTGAACCTGGCCGTCGGCGGGCACTTCGATGGCGATCCGGCGTCGGACGCGATCTTTCCCGCGACGATGCTCGTGGACTATGTCAGAGTGTACGCGCCGGCACCGTAGTCACACGTCGCAGATGTCGAAGGCCTGCTTGAGCGACGTCAGGGGATCGCGTTTGGGCACGAACTCCTGCGCCACGTAGCCCGTGAAGCCCGTGTCCGCGATGGCCTCCATGACGCGCCGATAATTGAGCTCCTGCGTGTCGTCGATCTCGTTGCGACCGGGAACGCCACCCGTATGGAAGTGCGCGATGTGTGGCGCGTTCGCGCGGATCGTTCTGATGACGTCGCCTTCCATGATCTGCATGTGGTAGATGTCGTAGAGGAGCTTCATGCGTGGTGAGTTGACGCCCTGTACGACCTGAACGCCCCATGCGGTGTGGTCACACTGATAGTCCTTGTGATCCACCTTGCTGTTGAGCAGCTCCATGCAGAGCGTGACGCCGTACTTCTCCGCGGTGGCCACGAGGCGCCTGAAGCCCGCGATACAGTTTGCGATGCCTTCGCCGTCGCTCAGGCCGGCGCGATTGCCGCTGAAGCACACGATGTTCGGGACGCCAGCCGCCGCGGCGAGCGGAATCATCTTCTCTCCATCCGCCACGAGCTTGTCATGGTGATCCGGCCGATTGAAGCCGACGGGAATCGTTCCGAAGCCATTGGCCATTGCGCAGACCATTCCGTGGCGCCGCGGCACCTCGTAGTCCATGGGATCGAGCAGATCGATGCCGCGATAGCCGAATCCTTTCGCGGCCTCGCACAGGTCGTCGATCGGAATCTGCCGGTAGCACCACCGCGAGACGGAGATCTTGAGTCGTCCCGCCGAGACGTCACGCGGGGCCGCCATGGCTGTGGCTGGTGCAATGGCGCTCACTGCGGCGAGCGCGCCGAGTGCGCCGAGTGCTTCTCTGCGTGAAATGGGAGGCGTCACAGCTCTCCGCGGTTGAGGGCCGAGACGGCGTGCGCAACGGCGCGAGCGGTGATTGCCATGTAGGTGATGCTCGGATTCTGGCAGGCCGTGCTGGCCATGCACGCGCCGTCCGTGATGAACAGGTTCTTCACGTCCCACGCCTGGTTCCATCCGTTGACGACGCCTGCGTCCGCCGTCTTGCTCATGCGCGCGCCGCCCATTTCATGGATGCAGTGTCCGGGCGGATTGTTGGACTCGTGCGTCCGGATGTCGGCGCATCCGGCGGCGTCCAGCATTTCCGCCATTGCCGTTTGCATGTCCTTCTCCATCGCCTTCTCGTTCTCGCGCCAGCGCACGTCGATGCGCGCGGCGGGAATGCCCCACTTGTCCTTGACGACGGGATCGAGCGTGACGCGATTGTCGGGATGCGGCAGCGTCTCGCCCCACCCAGACGCGGAGAGATGCCATGCGCCCAGGTCGTCGATGAGTGACTGCTTGAACGCCGGCCCGTAGCCGGGCATGCCACCGCCGCGCCCCCACCCGTTCCGGCCCGAGCCGCCCTGCATGCCATAGCCGCGCAGGAAATCCGGATGCTCCTTGGTCACGTTGCGGAAGCGCGCGATGTAAATGCCGTTGGGGCGGCGGCCGAACGTCTTGCGATCGGTGAAGCCTGGATAAACGCCACCGGCGCCGGACCCATAATGATGGTCCATCACGTAACGGCCGAGCGTGCCGCTCGAGTTGGCGAGTCCGTCGGGAAAGCGCGGGCCGCCCGAGTTGAGCAACAGGCGCACAGATTCTATTGTCGATGCGCACAGGAAGACGATGCGAGCCGTGTACTCGTGTTCCTGCATCGTGGTGGCGTCCACGATGCGAACGCCGCGCGCGCGGTTGCGCTTCGAATCGTACAGCACTTCCGCCACGACGCTGTTCGGCCGCAGCGTCAGGTTGCCTGTGCGGCGAGCCGCCGGCAGCGTGGCTGCGAGGCTGTTGAAGTACGAGTGTGTGACGCAGCCCTTCTCGCACGTGCCGCAGTAGTGACACGGCAGCCGTCCGTTATGCTGCTTGGTGAGGATCGCCACACGGCCGATCGTCATCACCCGCTCACCGTTGAACGCCTTGAGGATTTTGGGCCGCGCGTCGGACTCGACGCACGTCATTCCCATGGGAGGCAGGAAGTCGCCGTCGGGGAGCTGTGAAAGACCTTCGGTGGCTCCGCTCACGCCGATGAAGCGCTCGACGTGCGTGTACCACGGTGCAATGTCCTTGTAGCGGATGGGCCAGTCGTTGCCGTGGCCGTCCTTCGCATTGGCCGCGAAGTCGAGATCGCTCCAGCGATAGACCTGACGTCCCCACATGATGGAGCGGCCGCCGACCTGTCGGCCACGGAACCATTTGAACGGCGCGTCCTCCGGCGTCGTGTATGGATTCTCGTGGTCCTTCACGAAGAACTTGTGTCCGAGCTCGTCGCACGCATAACACCCGCGCTGGATGGGATGATCGCGCTCGAGCGCCTTGCGGTCGCCGCGCCCGCGATACGGCATTTCCCAAGGTTGGACGTGCTCCACATAATCGGTGTTCGGATCGACGGGCCCGCCGGCCTCGAGGACGAGCGTCTTCAGTCCGCGCTCCGTGAGCTCCTTGGCAGCCCATCCGCCACTGATGCCCGAGCCCACCACGATGGCGTCATAATGCGTGCGGTCAGTCATTGTGCTGTGCCCCAGCCGCCGCGGCCCGCGCCGGCATGAGGACGTCGCCGTCGAAGCGCCCCGGCATCACTTCCACCTTGAGGACAGTCTTCATCACGGACTCGCTCGTGAAGTATCCATGAATGATGAGATCCTTGAGCCGCCAGTAGGTTCGGCCGGGCTCGCTTCGTCTGTCGCCGCTTTCGATGGACGCGATGATCTGTTCACGCGTCTCGGGAGACAGCGCGACGAAGTCGGCGTTGCCGATTCGCTTTGCCGCATCGTCGATGAGACCGAGCCCGGCGATGAAGGCAGCTCGGTCGACGTCGCTGAAGTTGTCTGCGACGATCATCTCGACGAAGGCGGGAACTCGGACGTCCGTTGCGGACGGTGAATCCGTGCGCGGGAGCAAGGTGTCCGCAATTGCGCCAATGAGCTCGAGTTGCGTGCGTCCAAGCTCGCGACCGGGGCGCTCGCCGGCGGCGAGCCGAGTCCACGCGGCGATCGCGTCCTCGGGAATGAGTGCCAAGGCGGTGGCCGCGCCGAAGGCGCGCAGGAGGTCGCGGCGATGCATGAGGGCGGGTATGGGAAGAGGTACGCCAACCGTACGGTCGGCGGCGGCGCGAGTCAATCCGTTTGTTTGACGGCCGACGATGCTCATCCCACCGTGGAGCAGCCCTTTGTCCTCGGCGGGTCATCCAACCATTCACGGAGTGCTGCTGTCATAAGGGGCGAGACGAACCGCCCATCTTATGCAACGCTCCAGACTCCTGCTGCTGCTCGCCGCGCTGAACGTTGGCGGCCATACGCTTCTCGCGCAGACGGCGCCGCCCGCGGCGCCCCCCACGCCCGCATCGCAAAACGATCCACGGCCCATTGCGCACGCGGCCCTGCGTCGCGAACCGATCGTCATCGATGGAAAGCTGGACGACGCCGCATGGGCCGCCGCCGAGCCGATCATCGATTTCCATCAGCAGGCGCCGGACGAAGGCAAGCCGCCGACGGAACGAACGGAGGTGCGCATCCTGTTCGACGCCGGCGCGATCTACATCGGCGCCCGCATGTACGACAGCCAGGCACCCGACGGCGTCCGCAAACTGTTGGTGCGCCGAGATCAACTGTTGAACGACAACGCGTCGGACAAGATCGCATTCGTGCTCGATCCCTATCACGACCGCCAGACCCGCGTCTGGTTCGAGCTCAATCCGCTCGGCGTGAAGGGCGATCACATGAACGGCGACGCCTCGTTCGACCCGGTGTGGGAAGGGGCCGCGCACGTGGACTCGCTCGGATGGACCGCGGAATTCCGCATTCCGCTTTCGCAGTTGCACTTTCAGCGCGACTCGGTGCAACGCTGGGGCATGCAGATCTGGCGCACGCTCGCGCGGCGCAACGAAGCCGACATGTGGGCGTTCTGGAAGCTCAACGAAAGCGGCGGACCTGGGTATTTTGGAACGATCGAGGGGCTCGCGCTTGCGCAGCAGCCACGGCAGCTCGAGCTGCTTCCTTACGTAGTATCTAAGAGCAGTTTCGCGCTGCCGGCGAGTGGGGACCCGTTCCACAAGAGCCGAGAGGTGTCGCAGCGCGTGGGAGGGGACGTCAAGTACAACGTTACGTCGAATCTAACGCTCGACGCCACGGTGAACCCGGACTTCGGCCAGGTGGAGGTGGATCCGGCGGTCGTCAACCTGAGCGACTTCGAGACGACCTTTCAGGAGAAGCGACCGTTTTTCGTCGCGAATGCGTCCGCGTTCTCGTTCGGCGGCTTCAACTGCTTCTTCTGTAGCAACACGTCCAGCATGAATGTCTTCTACTCACGGCGGATCGGCCGTGCGCCGCAGCTCGGCGGGCTGTTGCGGTCACAGTCCGCGTACGCCGACGTGCCCGATGCCTCCGCCATTCTCGGCGCCGGAAAGATCACCGGCCGCACGCCCGGCGGACTCTCCGTCGCGCTCCTCGACGCGCTGACCAATCGCGCGAACGCGCGTTACGTCACGAGCGCCGCACCAGGCGCGCCCGTGCTGGAACGCGAGACCGAGCCGCTGACCAACTACTTTGTGGGACGTCTGCGCCAGGACTTCCGCCGCGGAGACACGCGCATCGGCGTCATCGGGACGTCCACGAACCGCTTCATGAGCGATACCGCCGAAGTCTCGCGGCTGCGCCGTCACGCGGAGCTGGGTGGTGTGGACGTGCTGCACTACTGGGGCAATCGCTCCTACTCGTTCTGGACGCAGCTCGCCGTCTCGCAGGTCGGGGGCGACACGGCCGCCATGCGCCGGACGCAACTCGGCAGCTCGCACTACTTCCAGCGTCCGTTCCGGACGGAGACGAGCGACGGTCTGTTCGACATTCGCTACGATCCCACGCGGACGTCGCTGCGCGGCTACGGGCTGTATGCGCGCCTGGCGAAGGAGAGCGGCGACTGGCTGTGGGAAACGCAGCAAAACTGGCGCAGCCCCGGCTTCGAGGTGAACGACCTCGGAACGTTGAGCCGCACCGGCTACAAGTGGATGATGGCGGACGTGCTCCGGCAGTGGACGAAGCCCACGAGCTGGTATCGCGACGCCGCAGCAATCGTGGGCGGCCAGACCGCATTCAACTACGAGGGCGATCGCACCGACCTTCAGTCGGAGATCTGGGGACGTGTCACGCTGCCGAACTACATCGGAGTCAGCGGCTTCGTCATCAATCATCCGCCGGTGCTGGATCCGCTGCGTACGCGGGGCGGCGTGGTGCAGAAGACGTCGGGATACAACTTCCTCGCCATCAATTTCTGGGGCGATCAGCGCAACGCGATCTCATGGGACGGTGGGTCCAGCCAGGGAAGGAACATCACGGACGCCGGCTGGCAGGCGGACGGGTATGCGGATCTGGTCATCAAGCCCCTCGTGAACGTGCGGCTGTCATTCGGCCCCTACTATTCCCGCAACGTGGAGCCGAACCAGTTCGTGACCACGGTAACGGACCAGACGGCAACTGCATTTGGCGGCCAGCGCAACGTGTTCGCGCGGCTCGATCAGCATTCATTCTCGATGCAGACGCGCCTGAACGCCACCTTCACGCCGAACCTGACGCTCGAGCTGTTCGCGCAGCCGTTTCTCGCCAGCGGCGCGTATAGCCAACTGAAGCAATATGCGGCGCCTCGTGTCAGCGATGTGCTCGTATACGGAACAGACGTGGGGACTGTGGTGGGGAACCGTGGGGCCGACGGCATCACGTCGAGCTACACGGTCGATCCCGACGGCCAGGGACCGGCTCAGTCATTCACCGTGGGCAATCCTGATTTCAACGTGCGCTCGCTGCGCGGCACCGCCGTGGTCCGCTGGGAGTATCGTCCCGGGTCGACGATGTTCTTCGTATGGACACAACAGCGCAGCGGCTCGGAGGCCTACGGCGACTTCGACTTCATGCGCGACAAGTCGGCGTTGTTCCGGGACCGGCCGGTGAACGTGTTCCAGATCAAGGCGTCGTACTGGCTGGGCATGTGACCGGATGATGTGACCGCGCGAAGGGGCATCGTGGTTCTCATGGCATGCCATGCCACGAGCCCCTCGATCCTCCGACGCAGCCCCGTCATTGCCGCTCGCTCGCGCGGCGGCTCGCCGCGGTGGCGATTCCTGTGCTGAGCCTTGCCGCCTGCAGCGGCGTGCCCACCGGTGGTGGACGTGTCTGCACTACCGAGGCGCGCGCCGGCATCACGGTGGACGTCCGCGATTCTGCCTCAAACGTTTCCGCAGGCCGCGGGTCCGTCATCATCGTGCGGGAGGGCGCGTTCGCCGATACCTCGCGCGACACGGGCGTCTTCGATGGCCCGTACGGACTCGTTTACGAGCGTGCGGGGACCTACGACCTCACCGTCCTGCAAAAGGGATTCGCGCTGTGGTCGCGAAGCGGCGTCGCCGTCACAAATGGCGAGTGCCATGTCAACGGGATTGCCGTGACCGTCCGGCTCCAGCACTGACTCGCGCGCTGCACCAAGGCCGGGACCGCTGGACATGATCTTGCTATGAAACGGCGCCAGCGCTTTCCACGACGCCGTGGCACAGCCGTAGCGCCGTGAGAGCTTCTCACCAAGGTGCGCCTTGTGACGGCTCAACCCGGCGACGCCGCCCGGCCCAGCGGTACATCACGAGATAGCGACGAGCTCTTCCGCGTCATGGCGGAGACGTCCGTTGACATCATCCGCGTGCTGGGCACCGACGGACACGTCGTCTACGCAAGTCCGTCCGCCGTCCGGCTCCTCGGTAAGTATCCGAAGACCCAGTTCGACAACATTCATCCCGATGACCTGGAGAGGGCCCGCCACTGGTGGAGACGCCTGGTCGCCGGAGACTCGGATCGACTCGAGTGGCGCGTGCACAACGCGAAGGGCGAGTATCACTCCTTCGAGACGTGGGGCCACTACGTCGAGTATCACGGGGAACCGAACATCCTCACGTTCTGTCGCGATGTCACCGAGCGCGTGGAAACCGTTCAGCGGTTGCGCGAAGCACAGCGGAAGGTCGAGGATGCGGCGCGCATCGCGCACGTCGGCTACTGGGACCAGGACCTCGAGACTGACCGCATGACGTGGTCGCTCGAGATGTATCGGATCCTCGAGCTGGAGCCAGGGGAGGTGGAACCCACACAGGCGACTTTGCTCGAGCGCCTGCATCCCGACGACAGGGCCGTGGAGGACGACATCAACGAGCGAAGGAAGCTCGATGAATGGCGCTACGATGTGGAGCTCCGCCTCGTTCGCCCGTCGGGAGAGGTGAGAACGATTCGGGCCGTGGGCGACGTCGCGCGCGAGGCATCCGGGCGCCCGACGCGCGCATTCGGCGTGGTCCAGGACATCACCGATCGCAAGCAAACCGAAGTGGCGCTCAGACGAAGCCACGGGCTGCTGAAGGCGATCGTGGAAAGCACGTCGGACCCCATCTTCGCCAAGGACATGGACGGCCGCTACCTGATGATGAACACCACCGGCGCGCGCGCAACGGGCAGGACGGTGCAGCAGGTGGTCGGGAAGACCGATGCGGAGCTGTTTCCACCGGATGTCGCGCGCGCAATCGCAGACAGAGATCGCGAGGTCATCGAGTCGGGCGAGTCGCAAACGTTCGAGGAGGAAATGACGACGGGGGAGGGCACTCGCATCTACGTCACGACGAAGGGCGCGTACCGCGACGAACAGGGAAAGGTCATCGGCCTCGTCGGCATCTCCAGTGACGTCACGGAGCTGAAGCGGCTCGAGGAACAGTTCCGCCAGGCGCAAAAAATGGAAGCAGTCGGCCGGCTGGCAGGCGGTGTGGCGCACGACTTCAACAACCTGCTCACGGTCATCAACAGCTACAGCCAGATGTTGATCGACGAGCGCGACGCGAACGATCCGGATCGGGAGCCTCTCGGCGAGATCCTCCAGGCCGGAAAGCGCGCGGCGACGCTCACGCGTCAATTGCTGGCGTTCAGCCGCAAGCAGATTCTCCAGCCGCGCGTTGTAAATCTCAATGCAGTGCTTCATGAGCTGCTCCGCCTGCTGGGCCGTCTCATCGGCGAAGACATTGACATCGTCCTCGTACCCGATCCGGCGCTGGGTCTCACCCGAATCGATCCGATGCAGTTCGAGCAGGCGATCATCAACCTCGCCGTGAATGCGCGAGATGCGATGCCCACGGGTGGCCGCCTGACCATCGAGACGAGTAACGTCGAACTCGACGCGCAGCACGCCGAGCGCCTGCCGGAGGTGCGGCCGGGCCGCTACGTGCTCGTGTCCGTGCGCGACACGGGGCACGGCATGGATGCCGTCACGAGAGAGCGCGTCTTCGATCCGTTCTTCACCACCAAGGACGTGGGAAAGGGAACGGGTCTCGGCCTCGCCATGGTGTATGGTTTCGTGAAGCAATCCGACGGGCACGTCGAGATCGCAACCGCGGTGGGGCAGGGCTCGACCTTCAGGCTCTATCTGCCACGCACGTTCGACGCGGCGGTCGCCGAGCCGGCGCGCGAGGCGTTGGCGGTCTCCAGCGGCAGCGAGACCGTGCTGCTCGTGGAGGACGAAACCGCCGTGCGCGGCCTGTCGAAGCTCGTCCTCGAATCCCACGGCTACACGGTGCTCGAGGCTCGCAACGGACAGGAGGCAATCGATCTCGCGGCCCACGACGCGCGCATGATTCACCTGCTCGTCACGGACGTCGTCATGCCGGTGATGAGCGGGCGGCAGCTCGCCGAATGCATGGCTGTCTCACGGCCCGGCATGCGCGTGCTGTACATTTCCGGCTACACGGACGAAGCCGTCCTCCCCCTGAGCGTGCCGCAAACGAGAGTCGCTTTCCTGCAAAAGCCCTTCAGTCCGATCGACCTGGTGCAAAAGGTCCGCGAAGTGCTCGATGGCCCGTGAGGCCGCGTCGCGCGTGACGGCACACTCACGAAACATGGATGGCGTTGCGACGTCCGCGACCCTGGCGCTGCTCGAGTTGATTCACCGCCGCCGGTCGGAGGGCCGCACCGTACTGGACCTGGGGCTCGGGGAGCCGGTGTTTCCCGCCCCACCAGCTGGCGCGCGCGCCGCCATCGAGAGCGTGCGATCTGGCGACCTTCGCTACGGACCGGTTGCGGGCGCGCCTGCATTGCGGGAATGCATCGCCGAGGAGGCGCGACGGTTGAGCCCTCGCGACGGTGATCTCCGCGCGGCCAACGTCGTCGTTTCGAATGGCTCGAAGCAGGCCCTCTTCAACGCGTGCTTCGTGCTCTTCGGCGAAGGGGACGAGGTTCTGATTCCGACGCCGGGGTGGACGAGCTACTACAGCATCGTCCGTCTTGCGCGCGCCCGTCCCGTGGCCGTGCTCGGAGATCCGGCGTCATCGTTCAAGGTGGACGCCGATCGTCTTCGAGCGGCGTCCACGCCGAACACGCGGGGCGTCATCCTGAACAGCCCCTGCAATCCGACCGGTGCCGTCTATTCTCCGAGCGAGCTCGCTGACATCGTGCGGCTGGCGGATGAGCGCGGATGGTGGATCATCTCGGACGAGATCTATCGCGAGCTCGCGTACGATGAGACGGCAGTATCATTGCTCTCGGTGAGTCCGGAGTTCGATCGCCTGGTGGTGACGAACGGCATGTCAAAGGCCTACGCGATGCCGGGGTGGCGTGTGGGTTGGTCGATTGCGCCGGCGCCTGTGACGAGTCTCATCGTGACGCTTCAGTCGCAAGCCACGGCGGGTGTGGGCAACGCGGCGCAGGCGGCCGCCCTGGCGATACTGAGCGACGTCGAGGGCGCGGCGGCGTTTGTCTCTTCGATCCGAAGCGCGTTCCGCGCGCGGCGCGACTGCGCGACGGAGGCACTCTCCGGCGTCGAGGGCCTCGATCTCGTCGCGCCACGTGGCGCGTTCTATAGTTTTTTCCGCCCGCCCCACGTGGACACCGCGGAACACTTCACCCGCCGGCTCCTCGAGGCGTGCGACGTGGCGGTGATTCCGGGTGACGCGTTCGGCGTTCCGCTCTGGGTGCGGGCGTCCTATTCCGGCGACCTCGACTCCGTGCGCGAGGGCTTTGGACGCCTCGCGCAATTTCTGCTCGCGTCCTAGTAGAACTGCCGCAGCTCGACACGCGAATTGTTCAGGAAGACTCCGGCAAATCGCACCGCGTCCCCGATGCGGAGCGAGCGAAACCGTTGGGTGTCCGATGCGTTCGCATTGTATGGCATGGAGATCGTCAACAGGACGTTGCTGCTCGCGTCGATCTGGAACCAGCCGTTCGACACGTCGATGTTCCGCACGACGCCCTGAAGCGTCTGCACCTGCGAGTTGCCCGAGACGACGGACCCGGATGCAGGTGAATCGACCTGCACGTAATCCGTGTAGTAGGCACCGTTCTGCGTCTGCTGAATACGGGCGGTGACCTGATCGCCGTACTCGAGCGACCCCACTGAATAGTCCTGATTCCGATACACCACGCGCGTCTGGTTGTCGTAATTGATCGAGACCGCCTGACCGTTCGATTGCGTGATGTTGATCTGATGATAGCGCGTGTCCACGCGCTGCACGGTGCCGGTCACCTGGTTGCTGTTGTTGTTGCCCAACACGCCGCCGAGGATGCTGCCGAGTCCGCCCGCCTGCGCACATGCGCTCAGGACCAGTGCGGCGACGCCGATGCCTGCCGCGCGAAATGAGGTTCCCACGGGCGCCTCCCATTGAATGGTCTGGTAGCGCACGAGGCAATCCTGGTGCCCGGAGGGGCAAAAGCTGCCTCGAGGCGTTCAGTGAGGGTGTGCTCGCCATCATCATCACGATCATGGAGTTGCCGTAGCTGCATCGCGCTTGCATTAGACTGGTGACGTGGAATCGTCACAAAAGCCCAACCCCATGTCCGACGCGTCACCCGCCGCACCGAGCGCCGAGCAGGTCGTGGAGCACACGATCACCGGTGACGTCCGGCTGCATGAGGATTTCCATTCACGCTTTCTCGAGCACGATCGCTCGATCGTCGTCTATCTCCCTCCGGGGTACCACGCTGACTCCGCGGATCGATATCCCGTGCTGTATCTGCACGACGGGCAGAACGTCTTCGATCGCGCCACGTCGTTCGGAGAGGAGTGGCACGCCGACGAATCGGCGCAGGCGTTGATTGCGGCGGGTGAGGTCGCGCCCGTGATCATCGTCGGCATCTACAATACCGGCGAACACCGGGTGGACGAGTACACGCCGACGTGCGAGAAGGGACGCGGCGGCCGCGCGGACGATTACGGCCAAATGCTCATCGAGGAGCTGAAGCCGTTCATCGACCAGACGTACAAGACGCTTCCCAGCGCGGCAAGCACGGCACTTGGCGGCTCATCGCTCGGCGGCTTGCTGACGATGCATCTCGGGCTCCGCTATCCGACCGCGTTCAGCCGGTTGGCTGTACTGTCTCCTGCGGTGTGGTGGGATGGCCGTGTGCTGCTGCGCGAGGTGGAGTCATTGGAGCACAAACTGCCGCTGCGCATCTGGCTCGACGCCGGCACGGGAGAAGGCGCGACGACGCTCGACGACGCGCGGGCGCTGCGCGATGCGCTGGTGGCCAAGGGATGGGTGCCGGGAGAGGACCTGGTTTACCTCGAGGCGCAGGGTGGAGAGCACAACGAGTCGAGCTGGGGTGCACGCTTCGGCGACGTGCTCAGGTTTCTCTTCCCGCCCGCCGGACGCGCCTGAATGCACCGCGAGCACCATCGCTGGTACAGCCCGCGGCTGGAACGCGACATGGAGCTGCTCGTGTTCGGGCACGCCGGCGCGCGTGCCCTCGTGTTCCCGAGCTCCATGGGACGCTTCTTCGAGTGGGAGGACCGGGGCATGATCGGTGCCCTGGCCGAATCTCTCGAGCGGGGGTGGCTCCAGCTCTTCTGCGTGGACAGCGTGGATCGGGAAAGCTGGTATGCGAAGCACAAGCATCCGGACGACCGCGCGCACTACCACAGCCGGTACGATGCGTATCTGCGGGATGAAGTGCTGCCGCTGACCCGCCTCCTCAATGACAATCCGTTTCTGATGACGACCGGCGCGAGCTTCGGGGCGTACCATGCGCTCACGTTCGCTCTGCGGTACCCACATCTCGTGAACCGGGCCATCGGGATGAGCGGTGTCTACGACATCCGTGAGGTCATCGACGGATACACGGATCAGCACGTCTATCCATTCAATCCCGCGGAGTTCATACTCGGCGAGCACGATCATGGACGCCTGGAGACCATGCGGCGCATGGACATCATTCTTGCGGTCGGCCGCGAGGACCGCCTGCGCGGGAACAACGAGTATTTCTCGGGCCGCCTGTGGTCGAAAAACGTCTGGCACGCGCTCCGCATCTGGGACGGCTGGGCGCACGACTGGCCCTTCTGGCAGCAGATGATCACCGTCTACATTGGCGGCCACGACTAACCGACCGCCGCGCAGGTGCCACAATTGACCCATGGACCCCATGCAGAAGGTCGGTCTGATTGTCGGTCGTGAGTGGTCCTTTCCGCCTGCGCTCATCGAGGAGGTCGCGCGCCGCGATGCGGGTGTGCAGGTCGAGTACGTCCAGCTCGGGGGCACGTCGATGGACGAGCCGATCCCGTACGCGGTGATCGTCGACCGGATCTCGCACGAAGTTCCGTATTACCGGACCTATCTGAAGCACGCCGTGCTGCAAGGCGTGACCGTCGTGAACAATCCGTTCATGTGGACGTCCGACGACAAGCTGTTCGACGCCTCACTCGCCACGCGGCTCGGCGTCCCCAGCCCGAAGACCATCGCCCTGCCGAACAAGGAATACGTCGCCGGCATCAAGCACGATGAGAGCCTGCGAAATCTCCGCTATCCGCTCGATTGGAACGCGATCGCCGCGCACGTGGGCATGCCGTGCATTCTCAAGGACGCGCACGGAGGCGGGTGGAAGGAGGTGTACGTCTGTCACACGCTCGACGAGCTGATTCACCACTACGACACCTCGGGGCTTCTGACGATGATCGTGCAGGAGTTCATCGAGTGGGAGCAGTTCGTGCGCTGCATGGCGCTGGGTCAGCGTGACGTGCTCTGCATGAAGTACGACCCCAAGCACCGGTGTTATGTGCCCGAAGAGGACCATCTCGCTCCGGAGCTCGAGGCGCGCATCAAAGCACACAGCGTCACGCTCATGCGTGCGCTCGGCTACGACATGTGCTCGCTGGAGTTTGCCGTGCGAAACGGTGTGCCCTACGCCATCGACTTCATGAATCCGGCTCCGGACATGGACGTCAATTCGCTCACGCCGCACTACTTTCAATGGGTGCTCACCCACATGGCCGACCTGGTGATCCGACTGGCTAACGAGCCGCGCGCGTCCCGGAATCCGGCCACAGGCGAGTTTCTGCTCGGCCGACGCGAGATAGCGTAAGACGGCATGCTCCAGGACGGCATCGATCAGTATCATGCGCTCCTCACCGATGAGCTGGCCGGTGAGACGCAGGCGCAGCTCGACGATCAGCTTCGTCAGCGTGGCCTGTTCTTCGGCTCGCGCTCCCTCTGTACCGTGCTTCGGCCGCGCATGCTCTCGCCAGCGCAATATCGGTTTCTCCAGCGGCGCAGCGCGGTGATTCTGCGCGCATTCCGGAAGGTGCATCGGGCCGCGCTCGCCGATGCCGCCGTGCTCGATCAGTTCCGTCTCCTCGATTGGGAGCGCCAGCTCGTTCCTGTTTCGACGGGCTTTCGTGACTCCAGCCCCGTGTCGCGGTTGGATGCATTCTTCAGCGGGCCGGGAGGCATCCGCTTTACCGAATACAACGCGGAGACGCCGGCGGGGGGCGCATACAACGACGTCCTGACGGAGGTGTTCTTCGGCCTGCCGATCATGCGGGAGTTCCTCCGCACGTGGGACGTACGGCCATTGCCCGCCCGCCACAACGTGCTGCACGCGCTGCTCGATGCCTTCGAGCAGTGGTCCGGTCGTCGCGAGCGCCCGCAAATCACGATCGTGGATTGGGCGGACGTGCCGACACAGAGTGAGTTCACGCTCTTCCGGGAGTACTTCAACCGGCAGGGCGCGCCGGCCGACATCGTCGATCCCGCGGAGATCACGTACACCGGCGGAAAGCTCCGTGGTCCGCACGGTCCCATCGAGCTGATCTACAAGCGCGTGTTGCTCCACGAGCTGGTGGAGCGCGGCGGCCTGGATCATCCCATTCTGCGTGCATTTCGCGAGGGCAACGTGTGCATGGTCAATCCACCCGCCTGCAAGGTGCTGCACAAGAAGGCGAGCCTCGCCGTGCTGCATGACGAGCGCAACGCACATCTCTTCGATGCGGAGGAGCTCCAGGCCATTGCCCTGTCCATTCCCTGGACGCGCGTCGTGGAGGAGCGCTCCACTCTTTACGCTGGTGAGAGCGTGGACCTGCTCGAGCTCATCGCAAGCCGCCGGGACCAGCTCGTCCTCAAGCCGAACGACGAGTATGGCGGGAAGGGAATCATCCTGGGGTGGGAGACCGACGATGCGGGTTGGACGACGGCGCTAGCGACGGCGCTGCACGAGCCGTACATCGTTCAGGAGCGTATCGAGCTGCCGATGGAAGGCTACCCCAGCGTCGTGAACGGCAAGCTCGCGCTGATCGATCGAATGGTGGATACCGCACCGTACGTCGCTTACGGAGATCACGTGGACGGCGTGCTGTCGAGGCTGGGCACGGCATCGCTACTCAACGTCACTGCGGGCGGTGGGAGTCAGACCCCCACGTTCATTGCTGAACGGAGATAGACCGACACACGGTACCTGCATGCAAGCACCCTCCCTGACGCTCGGCATCGAAGAGGAATACCAGATCATCGACCCGGAGACTCGCGAGCTCCGGTCGTACATCACGGAGATCCTCAAGGGCGATCACATGATCCTCGACGAGGTGAAGCCGGAGCTGCACCAGTCGATGGTGGAGATCGGCAGCAAGGTGTGCCGGACGCCACAGGAAGTGCGCGGCGAGCTCGTTCGGTTGCGCGGCATGGTCATGGATCTCGCGGGGAAGAACGGACTGGTGATCGCCGCCGCGGGCACGCATCCGTTCTCACTCTGGACGCGACAGGAGATCACGCCGCTGGATCGCTACGTTGGCGTAAAGCAGGATCTTCAGGATCTCGCGCAGCAATTGCTCATCTTCGGGACGCACGTGCACGTCGGCGTCGAGGATCGCGACTTTCTCATCGAAGCCATGAACGTGTCGCGGTACCTTCTGCCGCACGTGCTCGCGCTCTCCACCAGCTCTCCGTTCTGGCAGGGGCGGCGCACGGGACTCAAGTCCTATCGAAGCATCATCTTCCGGAATTTCCCGCGCACCGGAATGCCGCCCGTGCTGCGGTCATACGCGGAGTTCGACGAGTTGGTGGACACGCTCGTGAAGACGCGCTGCATCCCGGACGGCTCGAAGATCTGGTGGGACGTCCGGCCGCATCATGCCTATCCCACGCTGGAATTCCGCGTCTGCGACGTTTGCACTCGTGTGGACGAAGCCGTATGCCTCGCCGCAATCCTTCAGGCGATCGTGAGCAAGATCTGGAAGCTGCGTCGCGACAACCTCACCTTCCGTCTCTATCCGCAGGCCATGATCGACGAGAACAAATGGCGCGCGGTCCGCTTCGGGCTCGACGGCAAGCTGATAGATTTCGGCCGTGAGATCGAGCAGCCGGCGCGCGAGCTGATCGCGGAGATGCTCGAGTGGTTCGTGGACGACGTGGTGGACGAGCTGGGCAGCAGGCGGGAGGTGGAGTACGCCTTCCAGATCATGCGCGATGGATCGAGCGCGGATCGCCAGCTCGCGCAGTACGATCGCACCCGCGACCTTCGAAAGGTGGTGGACCGCGTAGTCTCGGAGACGGCAGAAGGTGTTCGTCCCGAGATTGCGCGGACGTTTGCAGACCGTGCGGCGGAGGGCGCGCCGCATCGGGCCGTCATGAGCGGCGAAACGAGCTTGCCTGAACAACTGAAAGCAACCTAGAAAACGTGACCTCACGCAGCAGACCCGTCGTTGGCATTCCGACGCAGACCCTTCAAAGCCTCGGCGGCATCTCCGAGAGCATCCCGGCCTCGTGGGTGATGAGCCAGCGCTACATCCTGACGCTCGCGAATGCAGGCGCCGTTCCGTGGATGATTCCGCTGGTGGACGAGGACACGCTGCGCGCCATCTACGACGAGCTCGATGCCGTCTTTCTTCCCGGCGGCGCGGACATCGATCCCAGCAGCTACGGCGCCGATCCGCACCCGTCATGTGATCGCACGGACCGCGACCGGGACCGCGTCGAGATGTCGCTCGCGCGCTGGGCGCAGCAGGATGAGAAGCCGGTGCTCGGCGTCTGCCGCGGCATGCAGCTCATCAACGTCGCCGCTGGTGGATCGCTCTATCAGGACATCGCGAGCGAGCTGCCAGGCGCCATCAAGCACGACTACTTCCCGTTCGGACCGCAAAGCCATTCGCGGGACTTTCTCGCGCACGAGGTCAACGTGGAGGAGGGAACGCGGCTCGCGTCGCTCGTGGGTGCCGGCCCGCTTCGCGTGAACAGCATGCATCATCAGGGTATACGCGAGCTGGGACACGGACTGGTTGCCACCGCGGAAGCGCCCGATGGGCTTGTCGAAGCACTCGAGGGCAGCGACGACGGCTACCTGGTGGCCGTGCAGTGGCACCCCGAGGCGCTCGCGGACGGCGATGCACGGACCAGGCGGATCTTCGCGGATTTCATCGAGGCGGCATCCATCTGGCGCAGGGCGCATGGCTGAACGAACGACGCGTCGGCGCATCGGCGCCCTGACGCTCGCCGCCGCGGCAAGCGCGATCCTCTCGTCGTGCGCGAACGCGCAGCGCAGCCAGCCCGGCACCGTGACGCAGATGGTGGCGGGAACGCGCATCGAGGTCTTCTATCATCGCCCTGTTGCTCGCGGGAGATCACTGTTCGGAGCGCTCGTGCCATGGGGGCGGATCTGGACGCCGAGCGCCGATAGTGCCGCGCGGTTCACGGTCTCGGCGCCAGTCACTGTCAACGGCGCCGCGCTCGCTGCGGGTACTTACGGAATCTGGGCCATTCCTGACTCGACCGAGTGGACGGTCATCTTCAGCGGGGAGGCGGACGCATTTCATCTTCGCTATCCGGAGGGCAAGGACGTGCTTCGCGTCCGGACGACGCCGTTGCGCGGAGAACACGTCGAGACCTTGCAGTTTGCATTTCCCGTCGTAGATGCCGACTCCGCGGTGCTTCAGCTGCGCTGGGGGACGACCATCGTTCCACTTGCGGTTCGCGCCGTCCACTGAGCGCGTCGATGACCAGGCTCCGCCCCGTACGCGGCAAGAAGGACATCACGCTGGGCGACGGCGCGGCGCACGTGCACGGTCGTGTAAAGCACGGTCCCGATCTGGAGTCTGCGATGCAACACGAGGGCGACCGCATCGCGGATCTTCAGAAGGTGCTGTACGCAGACGCGCGTTACGGGCTGCTCATCGTGCTGCAGGGCCGCGATGCGTCGGGAAAGGACGGCACCATCCGCAGGGTGTTCAGCGCCGTGAACCCGCAGGGCTGCCAGGTCACGAGCTTTGGAGTGCCGTCAGAGGCCGAGCAGATGCACGACTATCTCTGGCGCGTGCATCAGGCGGTGCCGTCGCGCCGCATGATCGGGATCTTCAACCGGTCGCATTACGAAGACGTCATCGTGCCGCGCGTGCACGGCACTCTCTCGAAGAAGCGGTGTGAGCGCCGCTACGAGGAGATCAACGACTTCGAGCGAATGCTCACCGACAACCATGTCGTCGTGCTGAAGTTCATGTTGCACGTGTCGCGCGACGAGCAGAAGAAGCGGCTTCAGGAGCGCCTCGAGAATCCGCAGAAGAACTGGAAATTTCGCGAGGGAGATCTCGAGGACCGGCGCAATTGGGACGCCTTCACCAAGGCGTATCGCGGCGTGCTCTCCAGCACGAGCACGAAGTGGGCGCCGTGGTACATCGTGCCGTCGGACGACGCCAAGGTGCGCGACTGGCTCGTCGCGCGGTGCATCGCGGATACGCTCGCCTCCCTTGGCCTGCGCTACCCGAAGGCGGAGCCGTCGTTACGTCGGCTCAAGGTGGAGTGACGGTGCCGCGATACGTCGCGTTCCTGCGCGCCATCAACGTGGGCGGCCGCGTCGTGAAGATGGATCGGCTGCGCGCGCTGTTCATGGAACTGGACCTGGCGAATCCAGAGACGTTCATCGCCAGCGGCAATGTGCTGTTCGAGAGCAAGGTCAAAGCGCTTGCCGGACTGGAGCGACGCATCGAGGCGCATCTCGCCTCGGCGCTCGGATACGAAGTGGCCACCTTTGTACGCCAGCACGACTCACTCTTGTCGCTGCTGGACGGCCACCCCTACGAGTCGCACGCGGATGACGGCCACACGCTGCAAATCGGCTTTCTCAAGGGGACGCCAGGGCCGAGCCAGCTCGAGGGGCTGAAGGCGCTGGAGACCCCGACCGACGAATTTCACCTCCGTGACCGGTCGCTGTACTGGTTGCTCCGAATGAAATTCAACGAGACGAAGATCACGACAGCGAAACTCGAGCGCGTGCTCGGCGGTCCGGTCACGTTTCGGAACATCACGTCGATCAGGCGCCTGGTAGAGAGGTAGGACGGTAGGACAGCGGGCCTAAGGGCGGATCGCCGCCTCGAGCACGACGCCATCCAACCGCTCTAGCGGTCGCGCACCCGCAAGCCGCGCAAGCGTCGGCGCAATGTCCACACTGCGCACGAAACCGTCGTAACGTCCCGGCTGCACGCCCGCGCCGAAAAAGATGATGGGGACGTGCGAATCGTAATCGTACGGCGACCCGTGCGACGCCACGATGCTGCCCCAAAGGCTGTACGGCGTCAGTGTGATCACCAGGTCGACACGCGCCGACGCCGGAATCTGATGACTCCAGCGACGCGCGACGGCGTCCGTGAGCGTATCCGCGAGCAGCGTACTGAATCGGTCCACCCGTGCCACGCCCGGAATTGCGCGCACCGCGGCCGCAAAGACGTTCAGCACCGAGTCGGCATCGAGCCCTGCCCGCCGAAATGCATCGCGGTCCGCGCGGATGATCTGCTGATCGAAATCGACGGCGAGCGTATCCACGCCCGCCGTACGAAGATCGGCACGCAGCCGCTGGATCTGCGATACGATCGTCACGCGCGTGGGCAAGGGTCGCACGCTCGTGGCCAGCTCGGGAATCGTGCCGGCGCCGTGATCTCCGGTGAGTACGAGCGTAATGGTCGCTGAATCGCGGAGCCTGTACAGCGAATCGAGGAACGTTCCCACCGCGCGGTCCACGCGCAGAATCTGATCGTGCATCTCTCGCGAGTCCGGACCGTACCGGTGGCCGATGTAGTCCGTCGCCGAGAGCGACACCGAAAGGACGTCCGTCCGCGAGGAGTCTACGCCGAGTGATAGTGCCTGCAATCCGTCGAGCGCGAACGCGAGCGTGATGCCGTCGATGAACGGCGTTCCGCGCAGTGCGCTCGCGGCATCGAGGGAATCGTCGGGCAGCAGGTGCGGAAATACGAAGTCCACGCCACCGCTCTCTACCGCCACGCTATCCGGCTCGGGGTACGCGCCAGCGGGCAGCAATAGGGTCCAGCTCTTCTCGGCGAATCGCTGCGGCAGATGCCGGGCATTGAAGGCGGTGACCCAGGGCGGGAGCGAGTCTCGATAGTATGTACTCGTCACGAAGCGGCCGTCGGGCGAATACCAGTAGACGTCCGCCTTCGACCGGCCGATGGGAAGGATGGCGGCGCGGTCCTTGACCGACACTGACAGCGCGCGCGAGCGAGCGTCCTTCGCACGGAGCCAGTCCACGAGGGTGGTGCCGGCGAATCGGCGCGGCGAAGCGCCATATCCCAGGCCGCCGGCGACGAGTGGATACGCGTCGTCTTCCACACCTGCGCGATTCGTCATGATGCCCGTGGAGCGGGGGAATCGCCCCGCGAGCAGCGTGGCGTGCCCGGGCGCCGTCTCGGTGATCGCGTGGTCGTGATGCGCGTTGGTGAACCACGCACCGCCGTGCGACAGCTTCGCGAGGCCGCCCGTGAGCTGCGGAGAAAAGCGCTGGATGTAATCCGCACGAAGCTGATCGATCGTGAGCAGCACGATCAGGCGCGGCACCGCGCGCGCTGGCGACGGCTGCGCATGCAGGCGCGGTGTGGCAAGAAGGAGCGAGCAGATGACGCCGCGAGCGCGCAGAGAGACCATAGGACGAATGTGCTCCGCGCCGTGTGGCCCGGCAAGCATGGCGCGATCACGTTCGCCGCGCGATACTAGGGCGTCACGACCGGAGCGCGTGCATGTCCGACACCTTGAACACGACCGCGCCAACCCGTCTCGTCATACGTGCCGTCGTGTATTACGCGGTGCTGACCGGCGGGGGAGCCCTCGTCTGGAATCTGCTCCCCCACGCCGGCGGATTTGCGCCGACGTCGCTGGACGCGCTGTTCGGTGGCGGGCCGCCGGTTACGCGGGGCATGGCGGCGCTGCCGCTCGACGAAGTGACGCTCGCGATCACGGTCAGCGTCGCGATGCTGGCGGCGGTCCTGCTCGCGCTCCCGGTAGCGTGGGTCTATCAGCTCACACGCGCAAAGCGCGGCTACCAACAGTCTGTCGTGCAGCTTCTCATCGTGCTGCCGCTGGTCGTGTCCGGCATCGTGCTGCTCGTGAAATACAGTCTTGCGCTGGCGTTCTCGCTCGCCGGCATCGTGGCGGCCGTCCGGTTCCGCAACACGCTCGAGGACAGCAAGGACGCCGTTTACGTATTTCTGGCCACTGCCATCGGTCTCGCGAGCGCGGTGAACCTTCCCGTGGCGCTCGTGATTTCGATGGGCTTCAATGCCGTGGTCCTCGTGCTGTGGTACACGGATTTCGGCATTGCGCCCGTGGAGCTCGACGGACGTATCGCGGAGCGCCGCCTCCGCCGCGCCCGGCAACTGGCGCGCACCGGCACGTTCGTCGCCCGCATCGACGATGAAGTGTTCCGCAACATGAGTCGGGAACAGTTGGAGGGCGTCGCGGAGCGCGCATGGCGCCGCGCACATTCGCAGGATGACGACGGTCCTCCCTCCAGCGAGGAGACGCGTCTCCGCCTTCGGACCACTGACCTCGCGAGCATGCGTCTGGTCGTGGAGCCGAAGCTCGAGGACTACACGAAGCGGTGGCGCATCGGCACGGTCACGGCGGTCGACGGCGTGGACGTCGTCGAGTATTTCGTGCAGCTCCGGAAAAAGACGCCGCCAGAAGAGCTGCTCTCGCTGCTGCGCGCGGCAGGGTCGTCGGCGATCCTCGACGCCGAGTTGAAGTAGGCGTGCGCGCCAGTACGGTGGTGCTGTCGTTCCTCGTCGCGGTGTGCGCGCACGCCGCAGTCTGCGTCGGCCAGGCGCCATCATCCGCCGACTCCGACACCTTCACGGTTCCCAAGCTCTTCAGGTCCACGTCGCCGGTGGCGGTCACGATCACCGCGAACTTCAAGCAGGTGCGCAACGACCGCGGCGAGAACGCACCGTACCACGCAGCGACGATCACATACACCGACAGCGGTGGAAAGCCCGTCATCGTTCCGCTTCGGGTGAAGACGCACGGCATCTGGCGGCTCAAGCACTGTGAGTTTCCACCCCTTCGCCTGAGCTTCTCCGACAAGACCACGAAGCACACGCTGTTTCATGGACTCGGCCGCCCGAAGTTCGTGAACACCTGTCGCGATCAGGACCGGTACGAGCAGCTCGTACTGCAAGAGTATCAGCTCTATCGCATTTACCAGCTGCTCACGCCGCAGAGTCATCACGCGCGGCTGCTTCGCGTCACGTACGCCGACAGCGCGACGGGCAAGGTGGACGCGACGCGGTACGGCTTCCTGTTCGAGGATCCGGACCAGCTCGCGACGCGGCTCGGTGGACAGCTCGTCCGCATCAAGGGCGCCGGTCCCGAGGACATCGATCATCGAGCCGGCGCACTCGTCTACGCGTTCCAATACCTCATCGGCAACACCGACTTCTCGTTCAACGGGCTGCACAATGGGGAACTCGTGCAGCGGGCCGATGGATCGCCGGTGATCCCGATCGCGTACGACTTCGACTTCTCGGGCGCGGTGAATGCGCCCTATGCCACCGTTGATCCCAAGCTCTCCATCCGCTCGGTCCGTGAGCGGCTCTTTCGCGGCTATTGCGCGTTCGAGGACGAGTACGAGGGAGCGTTCAGTGCGGTCCGCGCCAGGAAGAACGCCATCATGGCGCTCTATACGGATGAGGTCGGCCGGCTCCTCGATCAGCGGACGGCGAAGGATGCGCTCACCTACTTCGCCGAATTCTTCGAGGACACGGGCACGTACGACAGCGTGAAGCGCAATGTGCTCGGTTCATGCGTGAAGAGCCGGTAGTGCAGTAGGACGGTAGGTCCGTGGGACGGCAAACAAGGAACTGTTTTCCGTCCTACCGGCCTACTGTCCTACCGTCCTACACTTTCATCACGGACCGGCCATGACGTCCCCTCTCTTCTCCGCAACCGACCGTCAAAAAGACATCGGCCTCTTCATCCTGCGTCTCGTCACCGGCGTCGTCTTTACCGCTCACGGCTGGCAGAAGGTCTTCGGCATGGGCGTCGGCAACATTCAGGGATTCTTCGCGAAGGCAGGAGTCCCCGTGCCCGCGCTCGTTGCGCCGCTCGTCTCGTATCTCGAGCTCGTGGGCGGCATTGCCCTCATACTCGGACTGCTCACGCGACTCGTCGCGCTCGGCTTCGCCGTGGACATGCTCGGCGCCATGTTTTTCGTGCATTTTGCGGGCGGGTTCTTTTTGCCGAAGGGCTATGAGTTCGTGCTGGAGCTCTGTGCCGCGGCGGTTGCATTCGCGGTTGCCGGCGGCGGACGCTTCTCGGTAGACCACGCCATCGCGACTCGCCGCTCGACTCAGTGATGCCCGTCGGGATCGCGCCATCGGGGCGTCGGATGCCGGCCGAGATGCAGCTTGGCCACGTGTCGCTCCAGGTCGCGGATCTCGCCCGCTCCATTGCGTACTACGAAACTGTTCTCGGGCTGCGCGTCGTCGATCGCTCGGCATCCCACGCGATGCTCGGCACCGAAGACGCCGCGACGCCGCTCGTGGTGCTGACGGAGCGGGCCGGGGCCAGATCGTCGCCGCAGCATGGGCGGCTCGGTCTGTATCACTTCGCCATTCTGCTGCCCGACCGTGCCGCGCTCGGCCGATTCGTGGCGCATCTCGGCGAGGTGGGTGAACGGGCTGGCGCGTCGGATCACCTCGTGAGCGAGGCGATCTACCTGCGCGATCCCGACGGCCTCGGCATCGAGGTATATGTCGATCGTCCGCGCGAAAGCTGGCGCGTGGTGCAGGGACAGCTGCAGATGGCAACCGCGCCGCTCGACCTCGCCGAGGTGGTGAGAGCAGCGCACGGCGAGCCGTGGAGCGGGATGCCGCGCGGGACCACGATGGGGCACGTCCATCTCCATGTCGGCGATCTCGAGCTCGCGTCGCGGTTTTACCACGAGGCGCTCGGACTCGACAAGACGGTCTGGACGTACCAGGGCGCACTCTTTCTCAGCGCGGGCGGATACCATCACCACCTCGGCCTCAACGTGTGGGCCGGTCAGAACGCGCCACAGCCGACGGCTGATGACGCGCGTTTGCTCGAGTGGCGCATCGTACTTCCGTCTCGCGAGGCCGCGGCCGATGTGGCGGAGGCCGTGCGGTCGTCCGGCTTCGACGTCAGTGAATCGGGCGCGGACTGGCTGGCGACCGATCCCTGGGATACCACCGTTCGGCTCGCTGGCGCGGACTAAAACGCCAGCGGCCTCACGGAATCAGTGGCTCAGGCTGGCGTCACGGTCGCTTCCTGCTTCGGCCGGCGGCCCCACTGGCTACGCGGCTCCGCCGGGCGTGCACGCGCTTCCAGGACGTTCGTGTAGAAGGCAACGATCTTGGTCCGTACGGTCTTCTGCGTGTCGGCTGACGCGGCATGGAAGGGCGCATAACGCTGGCGGTCGCCGGAGACGTCGAACCACCACCAGGCGTCGTCGGGGGCGGAGCGGCGTGCCTCCACCGTGCAGCGGTACTTCCGCCCGTCCTCCTCGAACTCGAACCCTCGGATCATCGCTACTCCTCACGGGGTGAACCTCAATCTAACCGGTTGAGGCCCCGAGCTGTACGCCTTGACACTGACTGGCGCATTCCCCCGTAAAACGCGACTTTCCGGCATCCCGCACCCCCGATCCGCATGTCGAAGCTGCTCGCCTTCGTTGGAGCCACACTCGGAAGCGCTGTTGGCTGGTGGATTGGCGCGAAAGTCGGAATCATGACGGCCGTCATCGTTTCCGGGGTCGGAACGGGGGTCGGGCTCTACGCCGGCAGGCGCTTCGCCAGCAACTACGACCTTTGATCCATGTCACAGCGCCTCATCCGTATCCTCGCGCTTGCCGCGGTGATGTCACCGGGCAGCCTACGGGCGCAGCGCTGGAGGGACATCGGTACCACCTCCAGCGGAAATGTCGTCTCGGTCGATCCGGCGTCGGTAAAGCGTAGAGGCGGCCTTGTGAGCGCCACCGTTCGCATCGTGTTCACCACGCCGGTCAAGGCTGCAAGGGGCACGTGGGCCAGCTCCAGGACGTCCGCCACGCTCGACTGCGCAAAGCACTCGCTGGCCGCGCGCGAGAACGTCTACTACTCCGACGCCAGGAGCACGAAGGTGGTGGAGCGCACCGTGAACAAGCTGCCGGGGTTCGGGCCGGCGCTTGGCGGCTCGCTGGGCGCGATCGCGCTGGAGTATCTGTGCAAGGCCAGATGAAGGAATCGCGGTCGGGCGAGTAGCTTACAGGGATGCCCAATCGCGCCCCACAGTCAGGATTTGCAGCCCTCGGCCTCGACGGCCGCATCGTCGACGCACTCGCCCAGCTCGGTTACGAGGAGCCCACGCCCGTACAACGTGAGGCCATTCCGCCGCTGCTTTCGGGGCGCGACGTGCTCGGCCAGGCTGCCACTGGCACCGGCAAGACCGCGGCATTCGCGCTGCCATTGCTGCATCTCCTCGATCCCTCGAGAGAACCGCGCGAGCGGACCGCGGGGTTGATCCTCGTTCCCACGCGCGAGCTGGCCATGCAGGTGGCGGAGGCCGTGCACCGCTACGGCAAGTCCATGGGGATCATCGCGCTGCCGATCTACGGCGGAGCGCCGATGGAGGCGCAGCTACGCACGCTCAAGCGCGGTGTGGACGTCGTCGTCGCGACGCCTGGTCGCGCGCTGGATCACATTCGTCGCCGCACGCTGCGCCTCGACAACGTGAAGCTGGTCGTGCTCGACGAGGCGGACGAGATGCTCGACATGGGCTTCGCGGAGGACCTCGAGGCCATTCTCGCGGAGACGCCGGCGGAGCGTCAGACGGCGCTCTTCTCCGCCACGCTGCCGCCGCGCATCGCGGACATCGCGAACAAGCATCTCGACAATCCGGTGCGCGTGCGCATCGACCGCGAGGTCGTGCCGTCGGGGAGTGCCCCGCGCGTCCGCCAGACGGCGTACATCGTCAGCCGCGCGCACAAGATGGCGACGCTGGGCCGCGTGCTCGACGTCGAGAATCCCACTTCGGTCATCGTGTTCTGCCGCACGCGCACCGAGGTGGACGAGCTCACGGAATCGCTGAATGGCCGTGGCTATCGCGCGGAGGCGCTGCATGGCGGTCTCTCGCAGGAGCAGCGCGACCGCGTGATGAAGAAGTTCCGCGCGAACACGGCCGATCTACTCGTGGCCACGGATGTCGCCGCCCGCGGGCTCGACGTGCAGCATGTCTCGCACGTCGTGAATTACGACGTGCCCAGTGCGGCCGAGGCGTACGTGCATCGAATTGGCCGAACGGGTCGCGCGGGGCGCGAGGGCGTTGCCATCACGCTGGCCGAACCGCGGGAGCATCGTCTGCTTCGCAACATCGAGCATCTCACGAAGCAGAAGATCGAGATTGCCACGGTGCCGACGGTGGCCGATCTGCGTGCGAAGCGCATCGAGCTCACGAAGGCTTCGCTCCGCGAATCCATTCTTGCGGGCGATCTGGAGCATTACCGTGGCGTCGTCGGCGCGCTGGCGGAGGAGTTCGACGTCATGGATGTCGCCGCGGCGGCGGTGAAAATGGCCGACGCGAAGGATGCCGCGGATGAGGCGGAGATCCCGAGTGTCATCACGCGGCCAGAGCGGCCGTCTCAACGCGAACGGGGCGCGAAAGCCGGGCGAGGCGAGAAGCCCGCACGCGGAGAAAAGCCGGCGCGCGGAGAGAAGCCTGGACGCGGCGACAAGGCGGCGTCGAAGAAGCGGATCACCCCGACCTGGGACGTCGCGCGCATCTACGTCGGAGCAGGGCGGACCGCCAAGGTGCGGCCGGCTGATCTGGTCGGCGCCATCGTGAACGAGGCGGGCATCGACCCCCGCGCCATCGGCGCCATTCAGATCACGGACCGCTTCTCACTCGTCGAGGTGCCTGAAGAGGCCGCCGACAGCATCATCGAAAGCCTTCGATCCACTACGATCAAGGGACGCCGGGTTCCGGTGCGACGCGACAAGGAGGGGAAGCCGTGAGCATGAACACGTACGTGTACTACATCGCCGAAAAGTTGATGGGAGCGCCCGAGATGCAGCGGTTCGCCCATCCGATTCACGTGGGCATCGTTTCGGCGCACGATCACGAGGCTGCCTACAGCGCCGTCCTCGAGGATCTCCGGCCGACATTCGCCGACGCACCGCAGCCGCTCGAGGTGCGGTTCGAGGCGCTGACGCCGCCGCGTTCAGGGGCCGGTGTGTGGCGTCACGGCAAGCCGATCGACACCGACATCACGTTCTCAGCGGCCGACTAGCTGCGCGCGATCAGTTCGTGATGGTGAAGGGCGCCGCGACCTGCAGCCGTACCATCCGCGTGTCGCCAATGTGGAGGATGCCCTTCACCCAGTCCCAATCGCGCGTGATGCCGCTGTTGTCCATCACCAGGAGCGCGACTTCCGCCGCCTGGTTTGGATCCATGCGCAGACACCCGTGCGACGCCGCCTCACCGAGCGACTTCGGATTGTTCGTTCCGTGGATGTAGTAGTCGGGCTCGTGGAAGAAGATCTTGACGGTGCGCATCGGGTTGTCCGCGCTTCCGGGCGCCGCGGGTGCCTTGCCGCGCGCCCATGCCGCATCGGGCGGAATCCAGTCCGGATTCCACACGATGGTCCTGATGCGATACGATCCTGGCGGAGTCGGATGTGTCGATGAGCCAACGGCGATCGGGTACGATCCAATCGTCTCACCATCTCGCATGACGCTCAGCTTGCGCTCGCTGAGGCTCGCCTCGAGCGTCAAGGACGAGCTCCCTTCATGTGCCCTGATGGCGGCGCCGACGCCAAAGACGAGGGCGACGGCAATGGGGAGCGACAGGAGCGCGATGATCGAACGCGAACGTCTCTGCATCTGCCTCTGGGTGGTTGGGGTGGGCCACGCATGACGATTTGGCAAGGCATGTTCCACTTGCCCCGTGCGGCGAGCACCTTTCCGGTGTCGCGTCCGCTTCCGCCCGACTCAACCCTCGAACGCATGCCTCTCAACGTGAAGTTCCGCTCATTCGCGCTGGCGATTTCAGCGCTACTCGTGCTCGAGGCCGGGTGCGGTCCACAGATCGTCACCACGAACGTTCCCGTGCCCGCTCCTTCCACGGAGAGCCAAAGGGACACCAGCAAGCGTCTTCCACCGCCGCCACCACCACCGCCGACCACGATTCCGCAGCCCGTCGCCCCTGCGGTCGCGAGCGCAGCGGAGCGCCTGGCGCGATACGCCACCGTGCGACTGGTGGCTGACACCACCACGCTCACGAAACACGAGCGGCAGATGCTTCCGCTCCTCGTTGCGGCCGCGCGGGAGATGCACGGCATTTTCTGGGAGCAGGCGATCGGACCGCGCGACTCGGTGTTGTCCACGATCACGGATGCGTCCGAGCGGGCACTCGCCGAGGTCACCGTAGGTCCGTGGGACCGGCTGGATGGGAACGTGCCGTTCGTGCGAGGCGCGGGGCGCAAGCCGGACGGAGCGAACTTCTATCCCCGCGACATGACGAAGAACGAGTTCGCGCAGGCGGTGAGCTCCGGCGGCGCTCGCGCGGACAGCCTCAAGTCGCTGTACACGATGGTGAGGCGTGGTGCGGCCGGCTCGCTCGTGAGCGTGCCCTACTCCCGGTATTTCGCTGCGCCGAATGCGCGCGCCGCGGCAAAGTTGCGCGAGGCGGCCATGCTCGCCGACGACGCGGGCCTGAAGCGGTACCTCACCCTGGTGGCGAGCGCGTTGGTGACAGACAAATATCGGCCGAGCGATTTCGCATGGATGGACATGAAGAAGAACACGCTCGACATCGTCATCGGCCCGATCGAGACGTACGAGGACGAGCTGTTCGGCTACAAGGCCGCGAACGAGGCGTTCGTGCTCATCAAGGATCAGGCGTGGAGCCGCCGGCTCGCGAATTTCGCGAAGGAGCTCCCGGCGTTGCAGCAAGGCCTTCCCGTGGACGCGGCGTATCGTCGTGAGCGGCCCGGCACCGACGCGGATCTCAACGCATATGACGTGGTGTACGTCGCCGGCCACGCCAACGCCGGCCCCAAGACGATCGCCATCAACCTGCCGAATGACGAGGAAGTCCAGCTCAAGAAGGGCGCGCGCCGGCTGCAGCTCAAGAACGCCATTCGCGCGAAGTTCGACCGGATCCTCACGCCCATCGCGAAGGCGATGATCGCCGACGACCAGCTTTCGGCCGTGACATTCGATGCATTCTTCGAGAACGTCATGTTCCACGAAGTGGCGCACGGACTCGGCATCAAGAACACGATCGATGGCAAGAGCACGGTACGCGCGGCACTCAAGGAAAAAGGGGGCGCGCTCGAAGAGGGCAAGGCGGACATCCTCGGCCTCTATCTCATTCGGCAGTTACGCGACAAACGGCAGCTCTCCGGCGGGCGCATGGAGGACAACCTTGTCACGTTTCTCGCGAGCCTGTTCCGGTCCGTTCGCTTCGGCGCGGCCGACGCCCATGGCCGGGCCAACGTCGTGGCCTTCAACTATCTCCAACGGTCTGGCGCGTTCACCCGTGACGCGGGAGGAAAATATCGGATCGACGCGGTGAAGATGCGCGCCGCTGCCGACCAGCTCGCACGCGATATCCTCACGCTGCAAGGAAATGGCGATTACGCGGGCGTCGCGAAGATGTACGCCGAGCTCGGTGTCGTCGGACCGACGCTGCAGGGCGACATCGACCGGCTGGCGAAGCTCGGCATTCCCGTCGACCTCATCTACGAGCAACCGTGACGGCCCTGTTTGCGTGGAGTCCCGCATGATGCTCGCGCTCGCGGTGCTGCGTCTGTCGTCGCTCATGGCCGCGGGCGACAGCCTGCTCGTGCCCGGCGTGTCTCACCAGCTTGCCGAATATCGCGCCGCGCAGCTCTCCGCCGTGCGATACGAGCTCGCGCTCGACGTCACGCGTCGGGATACCGTCGTGGGCCGGGCGCGCGTGCGGTTCGTGCGAAGGGCAGGCGGCGACGTCATTCTCGATTTTCGCGGCTTCGGGTTGTCGGCCGTACGAGTGAACGGCAGGGCCATCGAGCCCGCGTGGCGCAATGGGCATCTCGTCCTGCCGACGGGTGCGGTGCAGGACGGCGAGAACGACGTGGAGCTCGCGTTTCGCGCCGCCATCGCTGCCGCCGGTGCGAGCGTCATTCGATATCACGACACCACCGACGGGGCGGACTATCTGTACACGCTGCTCGTGCCCGCCGACGCCAATCAGCTCTTTCCCTGTTTCGACCAGCCAGACCTGAAAGCGCGCGTCACGTTGTCGCTTTCCGTGCCGCGGGGATGGACGGCAGTGGCCAACGGTGGTGTCACCCGCGTCGATACCGCGACGACTCCGACCTATCACTTCGCCGAAACGGCACCGATCAGCACCTATCTGGTGGCGTTTGCAGCCGGACCATGGTCGGTGCGCACCGAGACGGTTCGCGGACGTCCCATCTCCATCTACGTCCGCGCGTCGCGCTTCAAGGACGCGGAGACCGACACGCTCATCGCGCTCAACGCGCGGGCGCTCGCATGGATGGAACATTACACCGCGCGCCCATTCCCCTTCGAGAAGTTCGATTTTCTTCTCGCGCCCGCGTTTCCGTTCGGCGGCATGGAACACCCCGGCGCGATCTTCTACAACGAGGAGAGCTTCATCTACCGGGAGCGTCCCACGCTCTCGCAGTTGCTCGGACGCGAGGCGACGGTCGACCACGAAGTCGCGCATCAGTGGTTCGGCGACGACGTCACCATGCGCTGGTTCGACGACCTGTGGCTGAAGGAGGGGTTCGCCACGTATCTCGCCGCGGTGATGCAGGCGTCGTTGAACCCCGCCGCCAACGCCTGGAAGACCTTTTACCTGCGCAACAAGCCGGCGGCATATGGCGTGGACGCCACGACCGGAACGACGCCGGTGTGGCAGCGGCTGGACAATCTGGACAAGGCCAAGAGCAACTACGGCGCGATCGTCTACAACAAGGCGCCCGGCATTCTGAAGCAGCTCAACTACCTCGTCGGCGACAGCGCGTTTCGCGAGGGACTGCGCGCGTACGTGCGCCAGCACGACTACGCCAATGCCACGTGGCGCGACCTGCTCGCGGCCGTGGGGAACGCCGCCGGCCGCCCGCTGGATGCGTGGGGTGCGAGCTACATCCTTCGCCCGGGCATGCCGGTGGTCGACCAGCAGCTGATCGTACGAAATGGACGAATCGTACGTCTGACCCTCGCCCAGTCGCCAGCACGCGCACTCTCCGGCAGTGCACCCTGGCCGGCACGCGTGGAACTGCTGCTCGGCCATCCCGACGGTTCGTCGGAACAGATTCCCGTGGAGCTCACCGGCCGCGTGACGCGCGTCGCGGTTGCAGGTAAACCCGCGCCCACGTTCGTGTTCGCCAATGCCCGCGACTACGGGTATGCGCTCGTGCGTCTCGACGGGCGCTCGATGCGGTGGCTCGAGGCGAACATCGGCTCCGTGCGCGACGACTTTCTCCGCTCGATGTTGTGGGGCGCCATGTGGGATCAGGTTCGTGACGCAGGGCTCGATCCCGCCGCGTACGTTCGATTGGCCCTTCGCGAGCTGCCGCGCGAAACGGACGAGCAGCTCGTTCCGGTCATACTTGGCCGCGTCTCCCGTTCGCTGACAGCCTATCTGCAGGGCGCGCGGCGCGACACGCTGGCGCGTGAGGTCGAGGCGGCACTGTTGAAAGAGATCGGGGACGACCGCCGCACGTACGGCGTACGAAAAAACGCGCTCGACACCTTCACCGGCGTCGCGCGCACCGACAGTGCGCTGAGGAGACTGGATGGAATGCTCGACAGCGCCAACGTGGCCGGCGCGCCGCTGCGTGCTCCTGCGAGGTGGGCCATCGTCACCACACTCGTGGCGCGCGGCGGGGCAACGGCCGATACGCGACTCGCGGCCGAACTGAAGCGCGATTCCACGAGTGAGGGAAAGCGTCGAGCGTTCGTCGCGAACGCCGCGCGTCCCGATTCCGCGACGAAAGCCGAGTACTGGGCGCGCTATTTCGGCGACCGCGATCTCAATGAGGATTGGGTCACCGCCAGCTTGCGCAGCTTCCACGATCCCGCGCGAGACGATCTCACGCGGCCCTACCTGCTGCCTGCCCTCGACAGTCTTCCCTGGATCCAGCGAAACCGGCGGATCTTCTTCCTGGGCAACTGGGTGTCGGCAACGCTCGACGGCCAGCGGTCCGCGGAGTCGCTGGCGGCGGTGGACCGTTTCCTCGGCCGGCGGAGGGACTTGCCGTCCGACCTGAAAGAGAAGATTCTTCAGTCGCGCGACGAGCTCGAGCGTACCGTCGCGATCCGGCGCAGATTTCGCTAGGCGAGCCCGTGTGGACGCAACGATATGCCCACTCGCTCGTCCTATGACGGAGCGGGCTGGAACACACGGCACGCTCGAGCGTACGTCCGTTCGTTCCCTCCGCTCTCGCATGCTGAACGCCCTCCTCGTCAGCGTCATCTCCGCACATCTGATCGTCTCCCCGCCCGGCCCGAAAAAGGTCGCTGCGGCGGCCGTACCCGCGAGCGCCGCGCACCGTCCTCTCGGACTGGCCGACAGCATCGTCGTCGAGAAACGGGCGCATACGCTCACGCTTTTCCGTGACGGCCGCATCATGCGCTCGTTTCTCGTCGCGCTTGGCGGACAGCCGCGCGGCGACAAGGTGCGGATCGGCGACAACCGCACGCCGGAAGGCCTCTTCTACATCGACGCACGGCAGCCGAATAGCCGCTATCACCTCGCGCTGCACATCTCGTATCCCGATGCGGCACATCGCGCGCGCGCCCAGGCACTCGGCGCCGAGCCTGGCGGCGACATCATGATCCACGGGTTGCCCAACGGCATGGGATCGGCGGGCGCGTCGCATCGGTTGAACGATTGGACGAACGGCTGCGTGGCGCTCACGGACGAGGAGATCGAGGAAGTCTGGAGCGTCGTGCCCATCGGCACGCCCGTCGAGATCAAGCCGTAAGGGCGCGGGCGCGCTGACGGCGTGCTGCGCTACCTGCTGGACCTCGCCGGCGTCGCGGTGTTCGCCATCAGCGGAGCGCTCGCCGCCGGACGCCGCGGGCTCGATCTCATCGGCGTGATCGTGCTCGGCGCGGTGACCGCCGTGGGAGGCGGCACCATTCGGGACGTGCTCCTGGCACGACATCCGATCTTCTGGCTCGCCGATCCCGCGTATCTCATCGTCATCGTCGCGAGCTCGTTGCTGACGGTCGCATACGCCCGGTGGCGGCCGGCTCCGCATGCAGCGCTGCTCGTGGCCGACGCGCTCGGGCTCTCGCTCTTCAGCATCGTCGGGGCGCAGATTGCGGAATCGCAGGGCATGCCCGCCGTAAGCGGCATTTTGCTCGGCACCGTGACCGGCACGGCCGGCGGCGTCGTGCGCGACGTCCTCAGTGCCGAGGTGCCGCTGGTGCTCCGCAGCGGCAATCTTTACGCGACGGCGGCCATCGCCGGAACGTCCACGTACTTCGTGCTCGGCAGCATGGGTGCTTCTCGCGTGATTGCGGCGTACGTTGGAATGGTCGTGTGCGCCGCACTCCGCGCTGCGTCCATCTGGTGGGGCCTCAAGCTGCCGGTGTTCGAGCTTGGCAACGGAGCTTCGAAATGACGACGAACTCTCCAGCGCGGCGCGACGCCACCGTCGCTGATCTACCGCTCGAATTCATCGATCGTTCGCGCCGCTATCTCGTGCGCGAATACCCGGCAAAGATCGAGCGCTGTCTCGCCGCGCTTCCGCCGGGCACGCTGTGGGCACGGTCGGATACGGAGTCCAACAGCGTCGGTAACCTGCTGCTGCATCTCGAGGGAAACGTCCGCCAGTGGATCGTGAGCAGCGTGGGAGGTGTGCCGGATGAACGGCACCGCGCGGCGGAGTTCGCAGCCACCGGCGGCACGGATGCGCAGAGCCTGTTTGCCGCCTTACGCGGGACGCTCGTCGACGCCGATGCAGTGCTTGCGCGGCTGACGCCGGACGACCTCGCGACTCGGCGCGTGATTCAGGACCGCGACGTGAGCGTGTTCGAGGCCATCTACCACGTGGTGGAGCATTTTGCGATGCACACGGGGCAGATCATTCTGCTGACCAAATTGCATGCGCCGGGCACGATCCAGTTCTACGATGACGCAGCGGGGGCAGCCAAGCCACTGTACTGAGCTACCAAGAACAGTACTCAGTACGAAGGCCAGTATCCGGAACTCGGCACTCGGTATTACGACGTATCCAGTACGGGGCGCGGAGGCCTCGCGTGACGCCTTTGCCGTTTGTACCGGATACGTTGTTTTAGCGAACTCGGTATGACGACGTATCCAGTACGGGGCGCGGAGGCCTCGCGTGACGCCTTTGCCGTTTGTACCGGATACGTCGTTTTACCGAGTGCCGGATACAGGGTACTGTTCTTCCTACTGTTGTTGGTCTCAGTAGATGTATACCCGTGTTCCCACCGGCACATTCTCGTACAGCCACTCGATGTCCTCGTCGCGCAGCCGCACGCACCCGTGCGTCACGGCGGCGCCGATCGATTTCGCGTATGGCGTGCCGTGCAGCAGGTAGCCGTTGCCGAGGTCGAGCCGGAAGTGACCGAGCTCGCCCTGAATGCGGCGGTGCTTCGTGCCCTGTGGTGGAATGAACAGCGTGTTGTCGAAGACGATGTGCTCGTCGTAGATCATGGGCACGAACTCATCCCCCCCGGGCCGAATGATGCCCACCTCGTCGCCCTGCGTCAGCAGCTTCGTGCCGTCTTTCAGCTTTACGACTCGGCCGCGCTCGAGCTGCGCGAGCTTGAGGCCGTGCTCGAGCGCCACCTCGGCGAAATGCCACTCGGGCGGCGTCCACACCGGATCGCGATCCTTGCGTAGCACCGTGCGTACGCCGCGAGGCGTGGTGAAGCGCCAGATCTTGCCGCCGTACTCCAGTGTCGCGTTCATCGCGGTGGCGACCGTGGCGGTGCGTAGCGTATCCTCGCCGTCGATGACGCGCAGCTGTCGCCCGAACAGATCGACGATGACGCGGTAGCCCTCGGACTTCTCGGCACTCGTACGCGCGCTCTCCCACGCCAACCGGTCCTTGCGCGACTTGAACGACCGCTCGGACGACGCCGCGGCCGTGGCTGTGACTTCGGTGCCGGCCGTCTCGGATGTGCTGCCGGAGGATGCGTCGTCGCTCCGCCGGGCAATCTTGCGCAGCAACGACACAAACCAATTATGGCCTCCGCGCTGTGCCTCGGCGGAGTCCGCTCGCGTGGTGACGCTGCTACTATCGAGGTTTCGTGCCTGGACTTGCGCTCGCGCCGGGGCGGCGTACAAAGCGAACAGAAGCGCTGCCGCCGCCAGTCGTGTCATCGTCAATCGCATCACTACGAAAAATACACTGCGGAGGGCGTGAAGGTTCACGTCCTCCGCAGTCTTGCACGACTCGGGCCGGACTTTCTAGTAGAACTTCAGCCCGACAGTGATCGGCCAGTAGTGCGAGTTGCCGTTCGTCGTCGCAACGGTCGTGTACTTGGTTTCGACGTACCAGTGCAGATCCCACATCGTCCAGTCGAGCCCCGCGCCGGCGTTGTAGTTCCAGAAGAGACTCTTGTCGCCACGGAAGTTGGCGGCACCCGCCGTGCTGGACAGGGTCAGGCCGGGATAGTTGAGATACGTATCCGAGCCGGCCGTGACGATCTTGCTACTCGAGTTCCGGAACGGCAGGAAGTCGGTGAACTTGTCCACGCCGCCGCCACCCATGAAATAGACGACGGGATTGAGATCGCTCCGTCGGTCGAGCGGGAAGCGGAGCACGACGTCCGCATTGCCCTCCCAGAGCTTCGGGCTCGGGCACGACGGACAGTCCGTCGCCCGATGGCCGAAGAAGTCCCCGAGCGCGTCAACGCGAAGTCCGAGCGCACCGTCCTTGGGGAACCATCCCAGGATGCCCTGGATGGCGGGACCGTCCTTCGTCGTGTTACGCCAGTCGTTCATCGGAACAGCCACGCCGGCGCCGAGCCCGAAGTACAGGCCCGGAAGCCGGTGCAGCGGAAGCGTCTGCATCACGGTGTCCACGCGGAGCCGTTCGACGGTCCGCACCACGGTATCCGTGCGCCCGCGAATCGTTACCGTGTCGACGCGCACGATTCGCACGGTGTCGATCTTGGGCGCCTCCGCCGGCTGCTCCTTCCGCACGGGAATTCGCCGCTGTGAGGCCGCCTGCGCTGATGCGATCGTCGCGTTACCGGTCGTTACGGCGGCAGCGAGGCCGAGTGCACACAGCACAAAATTTCTGGTCTTCATTCTTGTCCTCCGTCGCCTTCGCCCAATGTTCTCGTTCCCCGCGGGCGAGGTTGCGGGTGCGACGAGGGTCGTCGCGGGTCTGCCGCGCTCGGGGAATGGCAGACCTCGTGCCGCGGCGTTCGAAACACGCGGGCAAGCTGGACCTTTTCTCGCCGCAGCACGTTTCAAAAGTGTCAACGGCCGAGTCCGCCTCTGTTGCAACGGCGCTCACCTGACCAGTTTTTTGAGGTGATGCAGGTGTCCCTTCAGCCACTCGGAGTCGCTCATGTTCCCGTTCCGCGCCGTGCTCGCGGTCGTCGCCGCGACATCGCTGACACTTCCCGCCGCCCGCACGCCGCGGGCGAATCGTTCCCACGCTGACGCAAGGGCGGCAGCCAAGCCGCGCTGCGCACCTGACAATGGCGGCCTGACGCTGCCCGCAGGCTTCTGCGCGCTCGTCGTGGCGGATAATCTCGGCCAGCCGCGGCATCTCACCGTACTCTCCAACGGCGACATCGTCGCGTCGTCGCAACGCGCCGGTGTGATCGTGCTGCGCGACACGTCGGGCGACGGCCGCGCCGACATCGTGAAGGAGTGGGGCGGGGGCTATCGCTCGTCCGAGGTGGTCCTGCACGGCGGATATCTCTACGTCGACGCGACCACCGCAATTCTGCGCTATCCGTTCACCGTGGGCTCACTGACGCCGTCAGGGCCCGCCGACACGCTGATCAGCGGCCTGCCCGGAAACGGCCATTCCGCGAAGCCGTTCGTCATCGCCGACGACGGGACGCTGTACATGAACATCGGATCGGGCACCAACAGTTGTCAGAAGGCCGACCGTCAGCTCGAGATCCCGGGCAACGATCCGTGCGTGGAGCGCACTACGCGCGCGGGCATCTGGGCCTTCCGTACGGATCGCCTCAACCAGCATCCGAGCGACGGCGTGCATTTCGGCGCCGGCATCCGCAACGCCATGGGGATGGCGATTCACCCGGGTGACAACACGCTGTTCGTCACGCAGCACGGACGCGACCAGCTCGCGCAGAACTGGCCGAAGCTCTTCGACGAAGCCAAGAGCGCAGAGACCCCGGCGGAGGAGCTGTTCAACGTCACCAAGGGTGACGACTTCGGCTGGCCCTACTGCTACTATGACCGCCAGATCGGACGAAAGGTGCTCGCGCCCGAATACGGCGGTGACGGCAAGACCGTCGGCCGCTGCACATCGATGAAGGGGAACGTTGCGTCCTTTCCGGGGCACTGGGCGCCGAACGGACTGCTCTTCTATACCGGTTCGCAATTTCCAGCCAAGTATCGGAACGGCGCGTTCATCGCGTTCCACGGCTCGTGGAATCGCGCGCCATTGCCGCAGGCGGGATACAACATCGTCTTCCAGCCGCTGAACGGTGACAAGGCCGCCGGCGACTTCGAGGTGTTCGCAACCGGATTCAAGCCCGCGGAAGGCACCACGGGTACGTTGCGCCGTCCCACTGGGCTGGCGACCGGTCCCGACGGATCACTTTACATCGGAGATGACGCCAGCGGCCGCATCTGGCGCGTGATGTATACGGGTCCGCGCTGATCGGTGAATCCGTGTATCTTGCGGGCTCCGGCAGAAGCTGCCGGAGCTCGCCCTTCGACGCCGAGTTAGCGATGTCCACCAACCGCCTGCAACGCCTGCACGATGCCGGCCAGTCCATCTGGCTGGATTTCATCGACCGCACGATGCTCCGCAACGGGGATCTCCGCCGCCGGATTCAGGAGGACGCCCTCACGGGCATGACGTCGAACCCGACGATCTTCGAGAAGGCACTCGCGGAAGGCGTGGCGTATGACGACCAGCTCAAGAGCGCGGATCCCGAGCTGTCGCCGCACGACCTGTTCGAGCTGATCGAGACGACCGACGTACGCGATGCATGCGATCAGTTCATGCCGGTGTACGAGGCCACCTCGGGCGGCGACGGATTCGTGTCCATCGAGGTATCCCCTGGCGCGGCCAACAGCGCGGCGGAAACGATCGCCGAGGGGCAGCGCCTGTGGTCCATGGTCGATCGCCCGAACGTGCTGATCAAAGTGCCCGGCACCGCCGAGGGCGCGGTCGCTGTTCGCGCGCTCATCAGCCAGGGCATCAACGTGAACATCACGTTGCTCTTCGCCATCGAGGCGCACAAACGCGTCATCGACGCCTACATGGCGGGCCTCGAGGATCGCCGCGCGGCCGGCAAGCCCATCGATCGCCTCGCCTCGGTGGCTTCGTTCTTTGTCAGTCGCGTGGACACCGAGATCGACAAGCGGCTCGAGGCACTCGCGGCCAAGGCCACGGCACCCGAGCAGGCACGGATCCTCGCGCAGCGCGGCAAGGCGGCCGTGGCCAACGCGCAGCTCGCGTACAAGCTGTTCCTCGGGGAGTTCTCGTCGCCGCGATGGGCGGCGCTCAAGGCTGCCGGTGGACGACTTCAGCGTCCGCTCTGGGCCAGCACGAGCTCCAAGAACCCCGCGTACCGCGACGTCCTTTACGTGGAGCAGCTCATCGGTCCGGATACGGTCAACACCATGCCTCCGGCCACCATCGACGCGTTCCGCGACCACGGAGAAATCAAGCGGACCGTGGACGCCAATTTCCCCGCGGCGGAAGGCGTCATGCGCGACCTCGCCGCCACGGGCATCAGCATGTCCGACGTGACCGCCAAGCTGCTCGTGGACGGGCTGGCGAGCTTCCAGAAGAGCTTCGATTCCCTGATCGGAGGCCTGGAGAAGAAAAAACTGCAACTGGTAGGATAACAACCAACGTGCCTTTCCCCCGTACAAAAATCGTTTGCACCCTGGGCCCCGCCTCCAATTCGCGCGATACACTGCGCAGCCTGATGGAAGCGGGGCTCAGCATCGCTCGGGTCAATTTCTCTCACGGAACCCACGAACAGCACGCCGAGACGGTCGCCATGGTACGCGAGACCGCGCGCGAGCTGTCCCGGCCGGTCGCCATCATCGGCGATCTGCAGGGTCCGCGCATCCGCATCGGCGACCTGGACGCTCCGCGCGACGTGCGCGACGGACAGGACGTCGTCCTCGTGCCCGGTGAGAATGCGCAGGGCGATCAGTTTCCCACGACATACGCGCATCTCTGCGACGATCTCAGGGTCGGCGACCGCATCCTCATCGACGACGGCCTGATCGAGCTCGTCGCGCTCGAGGTGACACCGGCGTCCGTCACGGCGCGCGTCCTCCACGGCGGGCGCATCAAGAGTCACAAGGGCATCAATCTGCCCGGTGTGTCCGTGAGTGCGCCGTCCATCACCGAGAAGGATTGGGCCGACGTGGCCTTCGCGGTGCAGCACGAGCTCGACTATCTCGCGCTGAGCTTCGTGCGGCGCGCGGAGGACATTACCGAGCTGCGCGAGAAGATTCCGCGGCACATGCTCGTCGTCGCCAAGATCGAGAAGGACTCGGCGCTCGAGAACATCGAGAGCATCGTCCTCGCCTCCGACGCGGTCATGGTCGCCCGAGGCGACCTCGGCGTCGAGCTTCCGTTCGAGGAAGTACCGATCGCGCAGAAGCGCATCATCTCGCTCTGCAACAAGCTGGGACGTCCGGTCATCACCGCGACGCAGATGCTCGAGTCGATGATCACGCATCCCCGGCCGACACGCGCCGAGGCGAGCGACGTGGCCAACGCGATCTTCGACGGCACGGATGCCGTTATGCTCTCGGCGGAAACCGCCGCGGGCAAGTATCCGCGGCTCGCCGTGGAAGCGATGACGCGAATCATCACCGAGATCGAGCGTCACCCACGGGAGCCGCGCGACGAACGGACGGATCCCGAGGTGGCCGTTTCGACCGAACAGGCGATCGCCGCCGCCGCCACGTCCGCCGTTCGCAGCTTGAGGGCGCCGGCGCTCATCGTGTTTACGAAGAGCGGATTTTCCGCGCGCATCATCGCCGCGCACCGCCCGGACGTTCCCATTCTCGTGCTCACCGACCAGGAGCGCACGTACCGCCAGCTTGCGTTGGTCTGGGGGGTAGTGCCCTGTCTCGTGCAACATTGCGCCACCTACCAGGACATGGTTCAACTCGCGCTCGACGCGGTGCGGGATCGCGGTCTCGCCGTGACGGGCGACCGCGTGGTCGTCACGGCGGGCGTTCCGTTCGACGTCCCTGGCACGACGAACCTGATGAAAGTGGAGACGGTGTGAGGCGGTGAAGCTCACCTTTCTCGGCACGGGCACGAGCTTCGGCGTGCCGCAGCTTGGCTGCGGATGCGAGGTGTGTCACTCGCGCGACCCGCGAGACCGAAGGACTCGCGTCGGGGCCATCGTCGAGACGGTTGCAGGCGAGACCATTCTCATCGATACGCCGCCCGAGCTTCGGCTGCAGCTCATCCAGGCGGAGGTGGACACGGTGGATGCCGTGCTGTTCACGCACGAGCACGCGGACCACACGCACGGCATCGACGATCTGCGCGCGATCACCGCGCGTCGCGACACCCACCTGCCGATGTACGGGTCGGCGGAGACGCTCCAGTCACTCGCGAAGAAGTTCGATTACATCTTCGACGACGCCATCAAGCCGCTGCCGGGGACGTCGAAGCCGCAGGGGCGCGGCGTCGTCATTCACGAGGGCGAGACGATGCGGGTGGCCGGTGTGGAGGTCACCGCGGTGCCGGTGGCGCACGGCGGCGTCACCGTCTTCGCGTATCGTCTCGGTGCGCTCGCCTACGTCACCGACGCGAAGACGGTTCCCGAGAGCAGCATCGCGATGCTCAAGGGCTCGCGCGTGCTGGTGATCAACGCCCTCTTCCGCCGTCCTCACCCGTCACACCTCAGCCTCTCGGAGGCGCTCGAGGTGGCGCGCGCCATCGGGGCGGAGCGCACGTACCTCACGCACCTCACCCACGACAACTTTCACGCCGATCTGGAAGCGGAGCTTCCCGCCGGGATCTCCCCGGCGTTCGATGGGCTGACCATCACCGTTTGAGCGCCCAATGGCGATTCATCTCGACTACACAAACATGATGTCGCCGCCCATCGAGGGCGGCATTACCGCGGCCGAGTGGAGCGACGCGGCGACGGCGTTCACGGCAGCCCACAAGGCCGTCGCCGGACTGCATGCGGACCGGACGCTCGGCTTTCTCGACCTTCCGGATGACCGGGAGCTGCATCGTCAGACCACGGACTACGTCGCGCAGCTTCGGCGGGATGGGCGCTATCCGTCCGACGTCGTGGTGCTCGGCATCGGCGGCTCGGCACTCGGCCCGATCGCCCTGCGGACGTCGCTCAGAGCGCCTGGATGGAACCTGCTGGACGACGCGGCCCGAAAGGGCGAGCCGCGCCTTCACGTGCTGGATAACGTGGATCCCGCCAACATCGCGGCGCTGCTCTCGCGCCTCGATCTCTCGCGCGCGCTGTTCGTCGTCACCTCCAAGTCCGGCGGCACGGCAGAGACGATGGCGCAATACATGGTAGTCCGCGGTCGGCTGGCCGCGGCGCTCGGCGATGAGGCGGCGAAGCAACGTCTGGTCTTCGTCACCGATCCGGAGAAGGGAGCATTGCGGGCCATCGCTCGCGCCGAAGGCGTGACCGCGCTGGACATTCCGGCGAACGTTGGCGGCCGCTTCAGCGTGATGACGCCGGTGGGCATCCTGCCCGCGGCGCTCGTCGGCATCGACACCGGCGAGCTGCTCGCCGGAGCGGCGGAAATGCGCACGCGCTGTAGCTCTGGTGACGTTCGAAAGAACATCGCCGGCACCTATGCCTGCCTACAGTATCTCGCCGACCAGAAGCACGGCCGGCACGTCCACGTACTCATGCCGTACAGCGACGCACTGCGCGACATGGCCGATTGGTTCGTGCAACTGTGGGCGGAGAGCCTGGGCAAACATCGCACTCCGGGCGACGCCGGCTTCGGCCCAACGCCGCTCGGCGCTCTGGGCGCCACCGACCAGCACAGCAAGGTGCAGTTGTTCATGGAGGGCCCGGGCGACAAGACCGTCACGTTCATCGCCGTGGAGCAGGGCGACGTGGAGGTCACCATCCCGAAGCTGCATGGCGACATACCCGAGCTGGCGTACCTGGGCGGCCATGATCTCGGCGAGCTGCTGGACATCGAGCAGCGCGCCACGGCCGGCGCGCTGGCGCGGCGCGGCCGGCCGAACATGACGCTGACGCTGGAGCGGGTGGATGCGTGGCATGTCGGTGCGCTGTTCATGTTCCTGGAGATCGCGACGGCCTACGCGGGACAGTTGTATGGCGTGAATGCCTTCGACCAGCCGGGCGTGGAGCTGGGTAAACAGTTCACCTACGCCATGCTGGGCCGCGCGGACGCGGAGCAGGCTCGTCAGGAATGGAACCTGCTACCAAAATCGAATCCGGATCGCGTGATCTGACGCGAATCCGGTGTTTTTCCATCAGTCGTCGCCTGTCCACGTTCCTCCTTGCCGTTCTCGGCGGGCGCGGTCAGGTTCACCTGAGCACCTCGCTCCATTCAACGCGACGGCAACTTTGTGAGGCTTCGATTCAATGCACGATATTGATGCTCTGAACGCCCTCTTCGGGAACGCACTGACCATCACCGAGAGCGGCGTGTCCGTCTCCGACGCCGCCGAGCTGGCGTCAACGAAGATGGATGAGCTCGTGAGTGCCGCCGTCTTCGGCGACGATCACGCCAAGGAATACGCCCGGTGGCTCATCTGGGAGATCGGCCAGGCCGTAGGCGTGCGCGCGTCGTCCATTCACGACCTGTACATCGCGCGCGGCAAGGGGCTGACGCACGGGTTCACCGTGCCCGCCATGAACATCCGCGGCGCGTCATACGACACTGCGCGCGCCGTCTTTCGGACGGCCATTCGCAAGCAGGCGGGCGCGTTCATCCTCGAGATCGCGCGGTCGGAGATCGCCTACACCGACCAGCGCCCCGCGGAGTACGTCGCGGTCATGATCGCGGCGGCACTGCGCGAAGGATTCCGCGGGCCGGTCTTCATTCAGGGCGATCACTTCCAGATCAACCACAAGAAGTACGCGGTGAATCCGGAGCCCGAAGTCGCCGGCGTGAAAGCGCTCGTGCGCGAGGCGGTCGGCGCGGGGTTCTACAACATCGACGTCGATACCTCGACGCTCGTCGATCTGTCCAAGTCGTCGCTCGACGAGCAGCAGCGCCTCAACTACGAAGTCGGCATCGACATACTTACGGAAGTCCGTCGTGTCGAGCCGAATGGCGTCACCATCTCCGTGGGTGGAGAGATCGGCGAAGTCGGCACGCAGAACTCCACGGTGGAGGAGCTCCGCGCGTACATGGACGGCTTCAACCGGACGTTGCCGAAGGGCATGACCGGTCTCTCCAAGATCAGCGTGCAGAGTGGCACGTCGCACGGCGGCGTGGTGCTCGCGGACGGCAGCATTGCGGAGGTGAAGCTGGATCTCGACACGCTCGAGCGTCTCAGCATCGCGGCACGCGAGGAATATGGACTCGCCGGCGCCGTGCAGCACGGTGCCTCCACGCTTCCGGACACCGCCTTTCACAACTTTCCGCAGCGCGAGACGGCGGAGATTCATCTCGCCACGAACTTCCAGACCATGCTGTTCGACCACCTTCCGGACGCGCTGCGCAGGGAGGTGTATCAGTGGCTCACGGTCAACGCGAAGGACGAGCGGAAGGCGACCGATTCCGACGAGCAGTTCTTCTACAAGACGCGCAAGAAGGCGTTGGGACCCTTCAAGCGGCAGCTCTGGAGTCTTCCGGACGACGTTCGCGCGCAATTGGCGGCGGCGTATGACACAAAGTTTTCATTCCTGTTCGACGAGCTCGCGATTGGCAACACCGCGGCGGTGACCAATCGATTCGTCAAGCCGGCCGAGATTCATCGGCCGATGCCGATGGATGCCACACCAGCGCACGCCGCTGCGCCCGACGATGCGGACCTCTCGGACTGAATGACGCAGATCTCCGCGGCGGAAGACATCGGCGCACTCTGGCTGCAAACGCTGCAACGCGCGCTGACGCGCGCGGCGCACGACGTGAAGGATGCATTGAACGGCGTCACGGTGAATCTCGAGGTCATCAGGACGCGCGCGGGGCGAACGGACATGCAGGCGTCGGCGATTGAACCATTCGCTGAAGCAGCCGTCTCGCAGTTGGAGCGTCTTACGACGTTGGTGGACGCCGTGCTTGCGCTCGGCCGGCCGGAGCCGGAACCGGTGGATATTGCGAGTGTGCTGCGTCGCGTGAGCGTATTGTGTAGCGCGTCGCCGTCCTCGTCGGACGCGCGGGTGCGGGTGGTCGTGCGGGATGCCGCGGATCCGACCATGAGTCGTGTGGGAGGCGCGGCAGCTCGCGTCGCTCTTGCCGCGACACTGCTGGATGCCGCGACGGGGGTGCCCCGCGCAGCCCCCGCGTCAGAGGTGGTATGCACGATATCGGGCACGGCGGATGACGTATCGGTCAGGATCGCGGCAGCGGGACGACGTCTCGCGCTCGCGGAGCACGTCGCGGAGGCGGTGCGTGCCGCGGGCGTGAGCTGCCGTGAGGGGGATCGGGACATTACACTGACTTTTCCGCGCGGATGACCGCCGGCGAAGCGACGCGAGCGAGGACGATGAAACGCGCACGGATTCTCATCGCGGACGACGAAGCCGCGATCACGACGGGACTCAAGGCCATTCTCGAGGACGCGGGCTATTACGTCGCCGTCGCCGGTGACGGTCAAAAGGCGCTCGAGGCACTGTCGGCGGAGCGGTTCGGCGTCGTGCTTGCCGATCTCAAAATGCCGCGCCTCGATGGGCTGGCATTGTTGTCGGAGCTCCAGCAGCGGCAGATCCCGACCGAGTGCATCATCATTACCGGCCAGGCCACTGTGGACTCGGCAGTCCAGGCGATGCAGCAGGGCGCGTACGACTACATCGAGAAGCCTCTCAACGCCGACAAGCTGAACAGGCTCAAGGCACTCATCCCGAAGGCGCTCGACAAGTATCAGGTCCAGGAGACCAACCGCCAACTCGCATCGAAGATCGAGGGGCTCACCCATTACGGTGAGCTGACGGGACAGAGTGACGCCATGCGCGCCGTGTATCAGGTGATCGAGGCCGTCGCGCCCAGCACGGCCAGCGTGCTGTTGCTCGGGGAGAGCGGCACCGGCAAGGAGCTCGTCGCGCGTGCGCTCCACTCGAAGAGTGACCGTGCCAAAGGTCCGTTCTTCGCGCTCAACTGCGCCGCGTTGCCCAAGGAGATTCTCGAGAACGAGCTGTTCGGACACGAGAAGGGCGCGTTCACCGGCAGCACGAACGAGAAGCCGGGCGCGTTCGAGATGGCGAGCGGCGGCACGATCTTCCTCGACGAGATCGCCGAGATGTCACCGGACATCCAGGTCAAGCTCCTGCGCGCGCTGGAGACACGCCAGGTGCGCCGCCTGGGCGGCAAGAAGGAGATCAACGTCGACATCCGCATCGTCGCCGCGACGAACAAGAATCTTCACAAGGCCATCACCGACGGAGAAGTACGCGAGGATCTCTACTACCGCATCGCGGTCGTCGAGCTGGAGCTGCCGCCGCTTCGCGAGCGGGTGGACGACATCCAGCTTCTCGCAAACGAGTTCCTCGCGCGGTTCGCGCAGCAGAACGGCAAGAACATCACGCGGTTCGAGGACGCCGCCTGGGAGTGGATCATGAGCTACCACTGGCCCGGCAACGTGCGGGAGCTCAAGAACGCGGTGGAACGCGCGGTGATCATGGCGCGCGGCACCACGATTGGCCCGGGAGACGTCATCCCGAGACACATTCGCACTGGCGGCAACCTGCCGGCGGCGGTCACGATTCCCGTGGGCGCAACCGCCGCCGAGGCGCGACAGCAGCTCGTGCTGCGGACGTTCGCGTCCACGTCCGGCGACACGGTGCGCACCGGCAAGGTGCTCGGCCTGAGCGAGCAGGACGTTCGTGCCGAATTGCGGTCGCTCATCGAGCGGAATGGAGCTCCCGCGCCGCAACCCACCGCCAAGGCGGGTACGCCATCCAAGCCCGCACGGCCGTCGTCGCCATCGTCCAGGGCGCCCGCGAAGAAATCCCCTGGCAAGAAACGCTAGCCCGCTCCCGAGGCCACATCATGCGCGACGATTACCGTGATCCGCCGATCATCATCGAGAAGCACAACGACATCGGCACACTGCTCGTGGGCCTGCTGATCGGCGCAGGCGTCGCACTGCTGTTCGCGCCGAAGTCGGGGAAGGAGACTCGGCGCGCCATCCGTCGCACCGCGCGCGAGGCGGGCGACGCCGTGCGAACGGGTGTCGATGAGATGACCGAGAAGGTCGGCGAGACACTCGACAGCGCGCGCGAGCGGGTCGAGGAGCAGATCGCGTCCGCCCGCAGCGCGATCTCCGCCAAGAAGGAACAGGTGTCGCGCGCCATGGATGCGGGGCGCGAAGCCGCGCAGCAGGCGCGTGACGATCTGGAGCGCCGGTTGGCGGAAACGAAGGCGGCGTACAACGCCGGCGCCGATGTCGCGCGCAGTGCCCGCGCGCGGCGGCGCGCGCCCGACGTGGACGACTCGCCCGTCTGACACGCGAGCGAGGCGTGCGAGCCATCGCCACCACGGTTGGGCCACTGCGAATGTCGCCGCGCTCGTGGCTGGCCGACGGGTGGTGGACGCTACGCGACTACGCCAAGCGAGTGTGGGACAATGCGGGAGAAGACAACGTGCTCTTCCTCGCCGGCGGCATCGCCTTCAACATCCTCCTCGCCGCGGTGCCGTTCGTTCTCCTCCTGGTGTTTTTCCTGACGTATCTGCTGAACAAGACGTCGGCGGAAACGAACGACGTGGTCATCAACTATCTGGACAAGCTCCTGCCGGCGCATGAGGAGACGGCGGTCTCACCCTATCACAAGCTGCTCACCGACATTCTCGGGACACACCCGCGACTCGGCATCTGGAGCGCCGTGGGCTTCATCTGGTTCTCCACTCGCCTGTTCGGGTCGCTCCGCACCGTGCTCGCGAGCGTCTTCGACATAGAGAACGAGCGGAGCATCATTGCCGGAAAGATCTTCGACATCCAGATGACGGTGCTGGCCACCGTGCTCATCACCGCCAACACGCTCATCAGCGGGTATGTGCTGATCGCGACGGGCAGGAGCGTGAGTCTCCTCGAGGAGCTCGGTATCCGAAGCGATGTGATGGGCGAGGCCACGGCCTTCGGCAGCCAGGTGGTCGCGGCGGTGATCACCGCGACCATGTTTTTCGCGCTGTACAAGTTCCTCCCGATCCGCCGCGTCCGCACGCGCACGGCGTGGGTGGCTGCGCTGTTCACGACGATGATGTTCGAGATCGCGAAGCTGATCTTCACCTCGTACGTGAGCTCGTTCAATCCCAGCTCGTTTTACACGGGTACCGTCGCGGCCATCGTCGTCGTGGTGTTCTGGGTCTACTACGCCGCGCTGATCTTCATCCTGGGCGGCGAGGTGGGCCAGGTGTACGAGCTCCGGCGGACCCGAAAACGGCAGCGCGAGGCGTTTCTGGAGTGAGGTCCAGCCCGCCTGTCCGAGCGCAGGACCGAGCTCTGGCGCGAAGGTTGCCTCTCGCCGGTCGAACGCGCCACTCATAGGGAGGCATTCCATGCGCACGCTTGTCGTTGCCGCCGCGCTCGCGCTCAGCGTTGCGGCGTGCAAGAAGACCGGTGACAACACGTATCAGGTCCAGACGCCGACGATCGGTGTGGACACCCACGTCGTGAAGACGCCGGAAGTGAACGTCGGCACGAAGACCGATACCATCAGTACGCCCGTCGTGGGAACGAAGAAGGACACCATCGTGATCGACAAGCCGGTCGTGGGTACCAAGAAGACGGAAGTGAAGGTTCCGACGGTGACGGTGAAGAAGCCGTAGTCGAGCGCGACTGGGTGAACAACGGGCGGGGTTTCTCAGCCGCCGGCATTCGACTAGATTTCGTAGGTCCCAGGTCCCGGAGGGCGCCAGCCTTCTAACTCCGTCAGGACCCCGAAGGTAGCAGCGGCATGAGGTGTCTGACGTCGCTTCGTCAGGCCTGGGGCACTCAAAGCGCGGGAGACCGATCGTGTGATCGGTCCCCGCGCTTTTTGTAGGTCGGTAGGTCAGTAGGACGGCAAACGCGGTTACCGACCTACCGACCTACTGGCCTACCGTCCTACTAGTATCTTCCCTCATGGCTCTCGCCCTCGCGCGAAAATACCGCCCGAAGTCCTTCGCCGACGTGGCAGTGCAGTCACACGTCGCGGCGACCCTCAAGGGCGCCATCGCGAGGAACCGGGTCGCGCACGGCTACCTGCTGTGCGGTCCGCGAGGCGTCGGCAAGACGACACTCGCCCGCGTTCTGGCGATGGCGCTGAACTGCGAGCGGCGGGGTGATGCCGCGCTCGACGGCGAGCCCTGCGGAGTCTGCGCGAGCTGTACGCGCATCTGGTCGGGCGCATCGAGCCTCGACGTCGTCGAGATCGACGCGGCCTCCAACCGCGGCGTGGACGACGCTCGCGAGCTGAGGGAGCGCGCCATGTATGCCCCCTCAGGAGACGAGCGCTACAAGGTGTACATCGTGGACGAGGCCCACATGCTCACGCGCGAGGCCTGGAACGCGCTCCTCAAGATCCTCGAGGAGCCGCCGCCGCGCGTGGTATTCGTCTTCGCCACCACCGAGCCGCAGAAGATCGGGCAGATGGCCGCGCCCGTGCTCAGCCGCCTGCAGCGCTTCGACTTCAAGCGCATCGGGCCCGCCGACATCCGCGCACGCCTCGATCGCGTGCTCGCGGCGGAGGGCGTCACGCACGGCGAGGACGCGCTCGCGATGATCGCCCGTGCCGCCGATGGCTCCATGCGCGATGCGCTGTCGCTCACCGATCAGGTGTTGTCGATGGGAGACGGTACGCTCACGGCGGAACGCGTGCGCGAAGCGCTTGGCCTCGTGCCCGAGGACGAATTCCTTGCGCTCCTCGATCTGCTCGCGGCGCGCGCCGCGGGCGACGTGTTCGCGTTCGTCGCTCGGCTGGTGGATGCCGGCATCGATTTCGGCCAGTTCCTCACCGGGCTCGCCGACATGATTCGCGCGCAACTCGCCGTGACGCTCGGCGGCGCGCCGCCTGGTGTGAGCGACCGCGTACGCGAAGCATTGACGCAGCGGGCGAAAGCCTTCGCCGCCGGCGACCTCCTGCGAATGCTCACGGCGATCACCGAGCTCGAGCCCAGATTCCGAAAGAGCGGCCAGCAGCAGTTGCTGCTGGAGGCGCTGCTCGTTCGGTTCGCGCTGATCGACCACACCGTGTCGCTCGAGGCGATGTTGCGCGGCATGGGAGGCGGTGGAGCGACCGTCACGGATGCGCCCGTACCTCGACGCGCCGCGCCCGCCGATGCATCAGGCTCGCGCTCGGCCTCACCGCCAGCGGCCGACGCACCCGCTACCGATTGGCGTTCCGTGGTTCGGGATGCCGACCGGCGCGCAGCCGAGCGCGGTGATGCTGCCCCCCTCCTGCTCGAGGAAGAGGCGCCGGAGACGCTGCCCAAACATCGTGGCGCCACGCTTCCGCCCGGCCCTCCCATTCCCGACGTCAGCCACGTGGTCGAGCGTTGGGATGCACTGGTCGCGGCATTGCGCGGCAATGGAAAGACGATGGCCGCCACAGCGTTGGCGAGTGCGTCACCAATCGCCGTGACGGGCCGGGGCGAAATCACCATCGGGCTCGACGAGCCGAACGCCATCTACGAAAAGGCGCTCGACGCGCAGAAGGGCGAGATCGCGGAATTGCTCCAGACTGCGTTCGCCGGTGTGACGCGCGTCACGGTTCGGCCGGCGGAGGGCAAGGCGTCCGCACCCGTGCGGCTGACCGACGAGATGGTCCGCACCGAGCGCCTGACGGCGATGCGACGCAAGGATCCGGTGCTCGATCGGGCGATCGAAGTGCTGGATCTGGATCTGGCAGATTGAAACGGTAGGTCAGTAGGACGGAGAGCGCGTAGGACGGTGCTTGCCGACCTACTGTCCTACCGTCCTACAGCCTCCTAAGTTTACAATTCACACTAAGTTGCATCCCGAATGGCTGACTTCATGAAAATCCTGCAGCAAGCGCAGGAGATGCAGGGCCGCTTCCAGACCCTCCAGGCGGAGCTGCAGAAAGAAACCGTGACAGCCTCGGCCGGCGGTGGCATGGTGACCGTCGAAGCAAATGGGCAGGGCACCGTCCGCTCAATCCGGATCGATCCCAGCGTGGTCAACCCGGCGGACGTCGAGATGCTGGAGGACCTCGTGCTGGTCGCGGTCACCGAGGCGCAGAAGAAGGCGCAGGACGTCGCCCAGCGCGAGATGGGGAAGCTCACGGGCGGTCTTCCGCTCCCCTTCAAGCTGCCGTTCTGAACGTTCGCGGCATGTCAGCCATCGACGACCTCACCGGCGAGCTGGCGCGGCTGCCCGGCATCGGGCGAAAGACCGCGTTGCGACTCACGTATCACTTGCTGAAGCAGCCGCCCGAGCAGAGCCGGCGACTGGCCGAGGCGTTGCGGACGCTGTCGGACAAGGTGCATCCGTGTGCGCGGTGCGCGAATCTCACCGAGGAGGAGCTGTGCTCCATCTGCCGTGATCCGCGGCGCGACGCGGCGATCATCTGCGTCGTCGAGGAATCCGCGGACATCGGCGCCATCGAGCGGGCCGGCGAGTATCGGGGCCAGTATCACGTGCTGGGCGGCCGGCTCTCGCCACTGGACGGGATATCGCCGGAGGATCTCGCCATTCCGCAGCTGCTCAATCGCGTCGATTCCGGCGGCGTCCGCGAGGTCATCCTGGCGACGAATCCGAGCCTCGAGGGCGAGGCGACCGCGCTGTACGTCCAGCGGCAGCTCATGTCGCACGGGGTGACGGTCACGCGCATCGCGCGGGGGCTGCCGGTGGGTGGAGATCTGGAGTACGCCGACGGCGTCACCATTGCCCAGGCATTGTCCGCGCGGAGGGCGATGTGAGCGGACGGCAATCGTTGACGGGACTGGGCTTTCTGAGCGGTATCGCTGCGGGAATGGCCCTCTGGAGCCTGCACCTGCATCGGAGCCGCCGGGAGCTATTCAGCACGTCGCCCGTGCGCCGGTTGGGCGCACTGGGCTATCTTGGCGGGCACCCGGGAGCCCGATCGGCCCGGTTGCTGAGAGATTATGTGCAGTGGGAACGGCGCCCCGCCCTTCGTCGGCGCGGCGAGCGCCTGCTGCGCCGCATGAACGCTTACCTCGACGAGCGGGGACACTCATGCCAGTAGGCGCTGCGAGCTGGTCGTTCACGGAGGACGACTTCGCCGCCATCACGGAATCGCTGAACCGCTTCCTCTACGAGAGCAACGCGCGCTGTTCGCTCATCGTGGACCGGAGCGGCCAGCTCGTCGCGACGGTGGGCGAACAGCCGAAGTTCGACCCGACCGCCTTCGCGACGCTCACCGCCGCCGATTTCAGCGCCAACGATCAATTGGCGAAGCTCATTGGGGAATCGGACTTCAACTCGCTCTTCCATCAGGGCGAGAAGGAATCGATGTACCTCGCGGACGTCGCGCGGCGAGTCATCCTCGTCGTGTTGTTCGACAATCGGACGACGCTCGGCCTGGTCCGGCTGAAGATGAAGCAGACCGTGGAAGAGCTGACCGGCCTGTTTCAGCAGGTGTTCAACCGCCCCGCGGCGGCACAGGGTGGGAGTCCCGGACTCCTCGCTGGCGCCGACGACGAAATCGACAAGCTGTTCCAATAGGAGAGACGACAGCCATGTCGATGATCAACTACGCGTCGCGCGAGATCAACTGCAAGATCGTGTATTACGGCTCCGGACTTGGCGGCAAGACCACGAACCTCGAGCACGTCTACGGAAAGGTGCAGCCCGACACGCGCGGCAAGCTCATCTCGCTCGCCACCGAAACCGAGCGGACGCTGTTCTTCGATTTCCTCCCCGTCGATCTCGGCACCATTCGCGGCTTCAAGACGCGGTTCCATCTTTACACGGTGCCGGGCCAGGTCTACTACAATGCCAGCCGCAAGCTGATCCTCAAGGGCGTGGACGGCATCGTGTTCGTGGCCGATTCGCAGGTGGAGCGCATGGAGGCGAATCAGGAGGCGATGCAAAACCTGTACGACAACATGGCGGAGTACGGGTATGACCTCACGAAGATGCCGTTCGTGATCCAGTACAACAAACGGGACCTGCCGAACGCCGCGCCGCTCAGCGAGCTCCAGGCGGCGCTCAATCCCGGTTGGGAGGTGACCGAGCCCGCGAAGCAACGGGTGTCGCCCGATCCCTATCACGCCGGCGAGAATCTCGTGCAGCAGCTCCCGACGGGTGAGTGGATCGAGCGGGCGCAGTACTTCGAGGCCGTGGCGGTCACGGGAGACGGCGTCTTCGAGACGCTGCGCGGCGTCAGCAAGCTCGTACTCAAGTCGCTGGCCTGACGGCTGGCCGTACCAGTGAATCTGCCGACTTCGTTCACCGTCGGACGCATCGCCGTCACGCCGCTCATCGCGTGGCTCCCGCTCGCGCCGTCGTCGGCGCCGCGGCTCGGAGCCTTTCTGCTCTTCGTCGCCGCGGCGGTCACCGATTACGTGGACGGACGGCTCGCGCGGTCGCGCAAACAGGAAACGGATCTGGGACGACTGCTCGATCCGCTGGCGGACAAGCTCCTGCTCGTCGCCACGCTCATACCGATGTTCGTCCTCATGCGGCCGGGGGCGCACGCCGAGGATGCGTGGCCGGGCAAGGCGCTCGATAACGTGCTGCCCTTCCGCACGCCCTTCGGGGACATACCGCTTGCGTGGTGGGTGCTCGCGGTCGTCCTCGGACGCGAGCTGTTCATGACGCTCTTCCGCCAGCTTGCCGCGCGGCGGGGCGTCGTGATCGCCGCCATCGGGCCGGCCAAGTGGAAGACGGCGATGCAGCTCCTCTGGATCGGCTCCGCGTACTGCTGGTTCTTCGCGGCCACGCTCGCGGCGGAGCGCGGCTGGGATTCACACCCATGGAACGCGTTCGCAAACTTCAACGGTCTCGTGGGCGTTCTCGCCATGTGCAGCGCGGTGGCGCTGACGGTGTATTCCATGGCCCTGTACGTCCGCTACTATGGCAAGTTTCTGACGGGCGCGCCGGTGCGCAGCTAGCGATCCGATGCGGATAGAAGTCGTCACCATCGGTGACGAGCTGCTGCTCGGCTTCACGATCGACACCAATGCCGCGCATCTCGCCAGGGCGCTTGCGGCCGAGGGCATCGAAGTCGCGCGTCGCACCACGTGCGGCGACACTGCGGCCTCCATCGCCGATGCGGTCGGAGACGCGCTCGAGCGAACCGGCGCGGTCATCACGACGGGAGGACTCGGACCCACCAGCGACGATCTGACGAAGCCGAGCATCGCCGCACTGTTCGGGCGCGAGATGGTGCTCGACGAGGAGCATCTCGCGTGGATGAAGGAGCGGTGGCGGACACGTTTTCAGCGTGAGCTGCCTGCCTCGAATCGTCAACAGGCGATGCTGCCGCGCGGCGCCCACAAGCTCGTGAATCAACACGGCTCCGCGCCCGGCATCTGGCTCGAGGATGAGCAGGGACGCTGGGTCGCCATGCTCCCCGGTGTCCCGCGCGAGATGCGCGGCATGCTGGCCGACACGCTCCTGCCATTGTTGCGGGAGCGACTCGGCGGTGAAGGATGGCCGGTGCGATCACTCACGATCCGCACGACGGGCATCGGTGAGTCGCACATCGCGGACCTCGTCACTGCGATTCCGGATGGACTGGGCGACGTCGAGCTGGCGTACCTGCCGAACGCGGACGGTACGGACCTTCGCGTCACCGTGCGAGGTGCACCGCGGCCGATTGCGGACGCACGTCTGGCACTCGCGGCAGTTCGGTTGCGGTCGGTGGTGGGATCTCATGCGTACGGCGAGGACGCTACGGATCTCGCGGCGGTGGTGCTGGATCTCTGCCGCGCTCAAGGTCTCACGGTCGCGGTCGCGGAGAGCTGCACTGGCGGCCTGCTCGGTGCGCGGTTGACCGACATACCGGGAAGCAGCGATGTCGTGCGTGGAGGTGTCATTGCCTACCATGACGACATCAAGCGATCCGTGCTCGGTGTGCCGGCGGACGTGTTGCGCGAACATGGCGCGGTGAGCGAGCCCGTGGTGAGGGCGATGGCTGCCGGCGTGCGCATCCTGACGGGCAGCGACGCGGCGCTGGCGATCACGGGAATTGCTGGCCCCGGGGGCGGTAGCGAGGCGAAACCCGTCGGTACGGTATGGATCGCGCTGGACTTTCAGGGCGAGGTGGAGTCGCGGCGCTTCATGATGATTGGCGACCGCGCGGAGATACGTCACCGCTCGGCGCAGGCGGCCATGGAGATGTTGCGTCGCCGGCTGCAGCGCTGAGGGTTGCCCCGCTCGACCACGAACGACGACATTTCACGCATGTCAGACGACGACCCGTTCATCGAGGATGCCCTGCCCGAGGATCCCTCCGCACAGGCTGATGGCGGCCCTCCGCCCATCAACGGCGACGGCGTCGGCGCTGCTATTGGAACCGACGCGGCATCCGCCGCGCTCGAGGAGCAGCGGGAGAAATACCTTCGCCTCGCCGCCGAGTACGACAACTTCCGGCGGCGCACGGCCAAGGAGCGGCAGGAAGCGCATCTGCGCGGCCAGGCCGACATGCTGAAGGGCCTCATCGATCCGCTGGACGATCTGGGCCGTTTCGCGCACGTGGATCCCGCAACGACGGATTCGCGCACCATCGTGGACGGCGTGGAAATGGTCGAGCGCAAGATGCTCAAGACGCTCGCCGGCCACGGCATGGAGATCGTGAACCCGGTCGATCATCCCTTCGATCCGGCGCTGCACGAGGCCGTGATGACGGAGCCTGCCAGGACGCCGGAGGAGGATCACCTCGTTGCGCGCGTATTTCAGGTGGGCTATCTGTTCAACGGACAGCTCCTCCGCCCTGCGCGCGTCGTGGTGAAGCAGTGGAACGGCTGACCCCGTAAGGTCGGCATGGCTCAACCACCAGACTATTACGCGGTTCTCGGCGTCGCGGCGTCCGCGTCGCAGGACGAGATCAAGAAGAAGTATCGCAAGCTCGCCTCGAAGCATCATCCGGACAAGAATCCGAACGATCCGAAAGCGGCGGATACGTTCAAGCAGATCTCCGAGGCGTATCAGACGCTCGGCGACGCTGAGAAACGGAAGCAATACGACGACATGCGCCGCCTCGGCGCGTTCGGCGGTTTCGGTGGCGGCGCGCGCCAGGACCGCCCCGGTGCGCAGTATGGCTATCCGCCGCCGGGTGCCACGGGCAACATCCGCATGGAGGATTTCGGCGACGTCGGGCTCGGCGGCCTGGGCGACCTGTTCTCCTCCATGTTCGGCGGCCGCTCGAGCGCACGACGCGAGCCGCAGCGGGGAAATGACGTCGAGATCGCGGGTGAAATCGACTTTCGCACGGCGGCCCTCGGCGGCAAGATCGCCGTGGACATGGATCTCAACGAGGAATGCACCACGTGCCATGGCTCGGGTGCGGCGCCTGGAGCGCGACTCGTCACGTGCAGCGAGTGCGGGGGGCGCGGCACGATCAGCTTCGGCCAGGGCGGATTCGCGGTACAACGTCCGTGCCCCGTGTGCCTCGGGCGCGGTCAGGTACCGACCGAGCGGTGCCCCACGTGCGGCGGTGCCGGCGAGCTGCGTCAGCGCAGGAAGATTCAGATCACCGTGCCTCCCGGGGTCGATACCGGGACCAAGATGCGCCTCAAGGGCAAGGGTGCGAAGGGCACCAAGGGCGCTCCGCCCGGGGATCTGCTGATCACGTTCAACGTCAAGGCCGATCGCTTCTACAAGCGCGAGGGACTCGATCTCATCGCGCCGGTTCCGATCAACATCGTGGATGCGACGCTCGGCAAGAAGATCAACGTGAAAACCCTCGACGGGACAAGAGTGGCGATCCGTATTCCGCCCGGAACGCAGAGCGGCAAGCGGTTCCGCGTGCGAGGGCAGGGCATCGAGAAGGACGGCACGCGGGGCGATCTCATCGTCCAGGTGGACCTCCGCGTTCCGGAAAAGCTGACGCCGGAGCAGGAAGAGGCCATGCGGAAGTTTGGGGAGACAATGAAACCCTGAAAACTACAGTAGTAACAACAGTACCCGGTACTCGGCACTCGGTATGAAAAGTACCCGGTAAGAAAACATCGAAAGAAAACATCGAAAGAAAACGCCGAAAGAAAACGTCGAAAGAAAACGGTCGATAACATCGGTAAGAAAACACCCGTAATGGATTCACGGGTCATACCGGGGATCGGCGGGCAAGTTGCGCATCAGGGCGTGGAGCATGCGCTGAATCTGGACCGCTTCGCTGATCAGCTTGCGGCATTCCTGGTGCGGCAAGAGGGCGAGGTCCATGGCCTGCACGAGGTGACCTTCGGATTCCGTCGCCGAGCCCAGAGCGATGTCGAGGTACCGGACCGTCTCCGCGCGAGTGCGCTTGCCGCATCCCTCGCAAATGAGTGACGGGATCGCGAGGGCCGACCGGCGAAGCTGAGTCGCCGTGATCCTGTCATCGACTCGGCGAACGCGTGCGGTCAACCGAGCGACGTCACGGGCGAAATAGCGCGAGCGCTCCCAGACCTTCAATCTCCGAAAATCGTGCATGGCGCACGATACCCGCACTTGAGACAAAGGGTGGACCAATTCACCGCACACAACATCAGTACTGAAGGCCAGTACTCTGTATCCGGCACTCGGTAAACGACGTATTCGGTACAAACCGGGTTGATGGGTGAGCTACAAACCGGGTTGATGGGTGAGCCGACGAGGCGGCCTCACATTCGGACATCCTCCGGAGGTGCCCGAGCCGGCTGTTTTCCGTTGCGGTACCGGAATCCTCAATACAGAGTGCCGAGTTCCGGGTACTGGCCTTCGTACTTGGTACTGCCCTTGGAAGGCTTTAGGCCGCGAGTATTGGCAACTCGCGTCTTGCCGCCTCGATGACGCCTCCGCCGAGCACCACGTCGCCGCGATAGAACACGAGCGACTGTCCGGGCGTGATGGCCGATGCGCCGTCCGCGAGCGCGATCTCGATCTCGTCTGCCTCCGATCGCACGAGCGTACCACGCACGGGACGCGCGCGATGCCTGATCTGGACCTCGAGCTCGTCACCCGCTTGGAGTGGTGGAACGAGCCAGTTTACCTCGCGCGCAACGACGCCGCGGCCGGCCAGCTCCTCGTGCGGACCGATGACGACCTCGCGTGTCGTCGGCCGGATTTCCACCACGTACATCGGTTCGGCGAATCCACCGGGAAGCCCCCGCCGCTGGCCGATGGTGAATCGCGCGAATCCCTCGTGCTGGCCGACGACGGAACCGTCGCGTCGGACGAATGCGCCGCGGCTCAGCGCTGGCGCGTCGCCGCCGAGCTGCCGAGCGATCACCTTCGTGTGATCCCCATCCGGCACGAAGCAGATGTCCTGACTCTCCGTCTTCTCGGCGATGAGCTCGAGGCCGAGCTCATGCGCCATGGCGCGTGTCTCGGCTTTGGTCTGCTCACCGACCGGGAGGAGCATGCGCGAGAGAATTGTGCCGCGGATACCCCAGAGGAAATAGGACTGGTCCTTTGCCGGATCGAGTCCGCGGCGGAGCACACCGTCAACCACACGGGCGTAATGTCCCGTCGCAATCCATCGTGCGTCGATGGCGTCGGCCTTCCGCACGAGATCGCGAAACTTGGTGAACGTGTTGCACCGCACGCAGGGGATCGGCGTGCGGCCGCGCGCATATTCGTCCACGAAATCGCGCACCACGTCGCGTCCGAACGCGCTCTCCAGGTTGAGCACGTAATGCGGAATGCCGAGCTGCTGACAGACGCGGCGCGCGTCATTGACGCTGTCGAGCGAGCAGCACGGGCGGTCGGGCAGATCTTCGTCATGGCAGAAGAGCTTCATCGTGGCGCCGACGACGTCGAAGCCCTGCTTCACGAGCAGCCCCGCGGCGACGGACGAATCCACACCGCCGGACATGGCGACCAGCACACGCTCGCCCACCTGTCGTCTCAGGCCGTCTGAAGGCGGCGCGCCTTCTCGACGAGCATGGGGAACACGTCGAGTACGCGATCCACGCACGCCTCGGTGCTCAGGCAGCCGAGACTCAATCGGATGGCCGACCCCGCGAGCTCGGCGGGAACGCCGATGGCCGACAGCACGTGCGACGGGGTCACCGATCCGCTCTGACATGCCGACCCCGCCGAGCAGCCGATGCCGCGCAGGTCGAGCGCCATGAGCAGCGACTCACTGTCCGTCCCCGGAACGGAGATGTTGGTGATGTGCGGCGCGCGTGGTGCACCGCGCCCGTGAATCACCGCGTCCGGCAGCTTCTCGAGTAGTCCGCGTTCGAGACGATCACGCAGCGCTTCGAGTTTCTTCCACTCGTGCTCGCGTTCCGCCACCGCAAGCTCCGCGGCGCGTGCGAGTCCCACCGCCATCGCGACGTTCTCGGTTCCCGGACGGCGGCCGCGATCCTGGGTGCCACCGAACATCAGCGGCTCCAACGGCGTGCCGCGCCGGACATACAGCGCGCCGATTCCTTTGGGGGCGCCGATCTTGTGGCCCGACAGTGACAGGAGATCGAACTTCTGGCTTCGTGCGTCGATATGCACCTTGCCGAACGCCTGCACGGCGTCCGTATGGAACACCACGCCGCGAGCCTTCGCGCGCTCCGCGAGATCGGGCACGCGCTGCATGGCTCCGATCTCGTTGTTGATCCACATCACCGAGCAGATGGCGACGTCCTCCGTGACGAGCTTGTCGAACGAGCTGTCGTCCACGAGCCCGTCGCGCGTCATGGCGAGCAATCGCTCGTCGCCGCCTTCGCGCGTCACCTCGTGCACCGCGGCGAGCACCGCCTTGTGCTCGATGGGCGTCGTTACGACGGCGCGGCGTCCCTCCGCGCGACGCGCGCGCCAGATACCGAGCACCGCCAGATTGTCGGCCTCGGTGCCGCATGAGGTGAAGACCACTTCATCGGCGGACGCGCCGAGACATCGCGCGACGCGCTCGTGCGCCTCGTCGAGCGCCGTGCGCGCCTCGCGTCCCCACCGGTGCACGCTGGACGGATTGCCGAAGCGAGGGCCGAAGAACGGCTGCATCGCGTCGAACACTTCCGCGCGGACGGGCGTGGTGGCGGCGTGGTCGAGGTAGACCGGGTCGGGCATGTAGGAAAGCTAACGGAGCAGAGCAGACGGGGCGAGTTTGCCTCAGGCGGAGCCGTAGAACTTCGCTCGCACCGCCCAGAGGGTCGGAAAGAACCGCTGATCGATCGTGCGGGAGAGGTACTTGGCCCCGAGTGTCCCGCCGGTACCGCCCGTGAGAGGGCCGAGAATGCGCTCCACGAGCTGCACGTGCTTGAAGCGCCACTCCGCGAATTGCTGCTCATACTCCAGCAGCGCCTCGGCGAGAAAGAACTCGGTCGTCGGCTGCGCGCCGGTGTACAGCGCCTCGAGCTCGATGTGCTGCGCTCGCAAGAGCTCGAGAAACAGGTCCTGCAACGGAGGTCGCGAGAGCGCGCGTTGTACGACGTCCGGAACGGGTCCGTGTTCCTGAAGCACCTGCATGAAGTGCGGCTCGCGGAGGCCCGACGTCGCCTCGATGGCGCGAAACTGAACGCTCTGCGAACCGCTGGAGGTGCCCAGGTGGCCGCGAAATTCGGCGAAGTGTTGCGGCGGCAGCGTGTCCAGCGCGGACAGCTGTGCCGACACGATGCGCATGAGCGCATTGAGACGTCCCATGCGAAATAGCGCGAACGTCGGCTCATGCGCGGTCAGGGCGTCGATGAGAAGATCGAGCTCGTGCAGGATCTCGCGGAACCAGAGCTCGCTCGCCTGGTGCACGATGATGAACAACAGCTCGTCGGGATGGCCCGAACGCGTGCGCTGGAGTTGCAGAAGCTCATCCAACGCGAGGTACGATCCGTACGTGACTTCGTCGTCTCTCAAAACGTGGCGACCTCCAGCGCGCTCACGTCGTCCACTCGCATCATCTCGGTGGTGAAGTAGGGCTCACCGTATCTCGTGCGAATGAGCGCACCGTAGTACGCGGCGTAATGCGCGATCATGTCGTAGAGGGGCTCGCCGTTCGGGTACACCTCGCCGGCCTGCCTCGCTCCCTCGAACTGTGACGCATAGCATCGCACCGCCTCCATCTTCCGCTCGAACTCGTCGCTGATGTCCACCACGAACGTCGGACGGACGAAATCCTGACGATATGTGAGCGAGTGGAGGATCTTGTGCGGCCGGTGTTTGGGCACGTCGGGCGCCAACTTCTGGAGGCCGGCGACGAAGCAGGCGTCGCGCACGAGCTGCGCGGAGACGCGATGGTCGGGATGCCGGCCCTCGAGCGCTGGGGCAATCACGATGCGAGGCGCGAGACGTCGAATGACGCGGGCGAGCCGCTCGCGTGTGGCCGGGGTGTTCTCGATGCCGGCATCGGGGAGGCCGAGGTTCTCGCGTATTGCGCATCCGAGGATGTCGGCGGCCCGCGCCGCTTCGGCAGCGCGCTCGGGAGCCGAACCCTTCGTGCCCATCTCGCCTTCCGTCAGGTCGAGAATCGCGGTGCGATGGCCGGCCTTTGCCGCCTTGATGAGCGTCCCGCCGCACGTGAGCTCGATGTCGTCGCGGTGCGCGCCGATGGCGAGGATGTCCACGGATGACATGGGCGAGAATATATCACAGGGGCGCGGGCATGCGCGGCGCCCTTATTCGTATCTGAGCGCCACCACAGGGTCGAGGCGAGCCGCGCGAATGGCCGGCAGCATGCCGAACACGATGCCGGTGAACGCACTCATGGTGAGCGACGCTGCCACCGTGCTCCACGACGTCGTTGCCGGAATGGACGGCCACGCTGTACGCACGCCAATGGCCACCAGTATGCCGAGCACGAGACCGATCGAGGCGCCGACGCCGGTGAGTGTCACCGCCTCGACGAGAAACTGCCAGAGAATCGTCCAGCGGGTGGCACCGAGTGCTTTGCGCACTCCGATCTCCCGCGTGCGTTCGGTGACGGAGATCATCATGATCGCGACGACGCCCACACCGCCGACCAGCAGTCCGACGGAGGACAGCGCGAGCCCGACCACGAAGAACGTGCCGAACAGCTTGTTGTAGATGGCCCACAGGCGATCCTGCGTGACGATGTCGAAGTTGTTCGGTTGGCCGGGGTGAAGACCGCGCCGCGCCCGCAGCGTAGCGGTGACGTCGTCGACCGCTTCCTCGACGCTGACTCCGGTCCGCGGCTTCACGATGAGGTTGTTGCCCTTGAGCCAGATGTTGAGGCTTCGCTTCGCCGACTCGAAGGGCACGATCGCCTTTGGGGAATCGCCGCCGCCGGCCGATGTCGGCGTCCCCATCGGGCTCGCCGTGTAGTGATAGAATCCGATGACGGTGAATTGCACGCCGTCGATGAGGAACACCTTGCCGAGCGGATCCGACCCGGCAAAGAGAATCTCCGCCATCTTGTCGTTCACCAACGCGACGCGCGCACCGGCGGCATTCTCGGCTTCCGTAAAGCTGCGCCCGGGATAGATGTCGCCGCCGTCCACTTCGGTCCAGTTGGGCGAATAAATCTCGAGGCCGGTGCGTGGAATGAGCCTGTCCTTGTAGCGGAACGAGGCGCCGCTCCCGATGTGCGCCGTGACCGCACGAATCGTCGGAAGGCGGTCGAGCGCCGCCACCTCGTCGAGGGTGATACCTGGGTTGCGCCGCTCGGGGCAGGTCTCGTCCGTACCGTCGCAGACGTTGAATCCGCCAATCGGCCGACGATACACGAAGAACGAGGTCGGTCCCGCTGCTTCGACGTCGCGCCGGAACGACTCGTTGATGCCTTGAACCACGGAGGACATTGCCACGACGACGAATACGCCGAGCGCGACACCCATGATGGTGAGGAGTGCGCGGACGCGATTGGCCTTGAGCGCGTCGAACGCGATGCCGACGCCGTCGAAGATCTGTGCGAGGGGCGAGAGCAGTGATCGCATCGGCTACTCCTGACGCAGCGCTTCAATGGGGTCGAGCGAGGCGGCCCGCCTCGCCGGATACACGCCGGAGACGATGCCGACGCCCATGCCGAGCATCGTGGCCACCGCGAGCGACCACGGCGCCACCGCCGCCGGCAGCGGCGTGTTCCACGAGATGACCTTGGCGCCGAGGATGCCGAATCCGATGCCGATCACGGCGCCGAGGGTGCTCAGCGTCGCGGCCTCGACGAGAAACTGGCGCAGGATGTCCTTGCGTCTCGCCCCGAGCGCCTTCCTGATGCCGATCTCGCGCGTCCGCTCGGCGACGGCCACGAGCATGATATTCATGATCACGAGTCCGCCCACGATCAGTCCGATGGCGGGAAGCGCCGAGCCGGCGATGGTCATGATGTTCTTGACCTTCTCGAACGACGCGAGCGCAGACGCGGACGTTTCCATCACGAAGTTGTCCTTCTGTCCGGGGCGCAGTCCGCGGCGGCCGCGCATGACCTCACGGGTAGTCTCCATCGCGTCGTTCATCATCAGGTCGTTCGGGGCCTGCACGAGGATCCCGTCCACGTCGCCGCGCGGGTTCGTGAGCCGGTGCAGGGGAGACAGGAACGGCGCGAACGCGGTCTTGTCCATGGAAATGCCGAAGAGATTGCCCTGGTGCTCGATCACGCCGATGACCGTGTAGGGAATCCCACCGATGCGGAGCTGGCGTCCCACCGGGTCGAGGGCCGGGAAGAAATAGCGCCCGACCTCGTCGCCGATGACGATCACCGTGGCGCCGAGCTCGAATTCCTGCGACGTGAACGTACGTCCCTTGGTCAGGTCGTACTTCTTGATGGAGAAGTAATCCCCCTCCACGGCATGGGCGTCGATCTGGCGCGGCCGCGCATAGCGCGTGGCTGCGTAGAGGTTCTCCTGGCTCTCCACGGCGTATCGTGTGCCGGGCGGAAGTGAATTGCGCACGATCGCCACGTCCGCGTGCGTCACTCTCGGCCGGCGCTGCCACTCCTTCCACTCGTCTTCGGTAGTGGCGTCACCGAAGTATGGAAAGCGCCTCAGCGTGTACGTGTTGGCGCCGAGCAGCCGGCCGGCGAAGTCCTCTTCCATGTACTTGCCCATGCCGTTGACGATCGACACGACGGCGATGAGGAAGGTGACGCCGATCATGACGCCGAGGAGGGTGAAGAAGCTCTTCAGCTTCTGCACACGAATCTGCCGGAGCGCCAGCCGGACGGCCTCGAGAAAGGGCATGGGCGGACCTACGGGCGCCATGCCGGAAAGTGTCAGCGCCTACTCGTATCGCAGCGCTGTCACCGGGTCGAGTCGCGCCGCCCGCGCCGCGGGGAGCATGCCGAACAGCACGCCGGTAAAGGCGCTCGTGAGGAGCGCAGCCACCACGGCCATAGGGGGAACGCTCGCCGCAATCGGCGTCATCGACTTGATGAGCAGCGCCATCAATGTCCCGGTCACGAGCCCGATGACGGCGCCGATCCCCGTCAGCGTCACCGCTTCGACAAGGAATTGCCAGAGGATCGTGCCGCGCGTAGCGCCAAGCGCCTTGCGAACGCCGATCTCACGCGTGCGCTCGGTGACCGAGATCATCATGATGGCGATGACGCCCACGCCGCCGACGATGAGGCCGACGGCGGACAGCACGACCATGACCAGAAAGAACGCGCCGAAGATCTTGTTGTAGACGTCGAACAACTGGTCCTGCGTGATGATGGCGAACGTGTTGTCGGTCCCGGGCCGCAGCCCTCGATTCGCCCGGAGCGCAGCGATGACGTCGTCGATTGCGTCGGCGCGCGTGGACGTCGACGCGGGAATGACCGCAATGCCGATGTCCGCCCAGGAGACGTTGATGTGCCGGCGCGCGGCCTCGATGGGCAAAATGGCGCGCGGTCTGTTCCCCCCAGCGAGGAAGCTCGCCTGGTAGTGATAGACGCCGAGCACCTTGAAGGGCACACCCTGTATACCGATCGTCTTGTCGATGGGGTCGGAGTCGCCGAACAGCTGCATCGCCAGCTCGTCGTTGACGACGACCACGCGCTCGCCCGCTTCGGCTTCGGCGGCCGTGAAGTTGCGTCCGGGATAGATGTCGCCGCCGCCGTCGATCTGCTGCCAGTTGCCGGACAGGCCACTTACCCGTATGCCGGAAAGGCGCTTGTCCTTGTAGCTGATCGGGCGCGACGTATCCAACCGGCCGCCGGCAACGCGCACGGAGGGGAGCCGCTGAATCAGCGCGACGTCGGCCATCGTGAGGCGCGGGTTGCGCAGCCACTTGCACGTGGCGTCCGTCCCGTCGCAGGCCTCGAACGAGATCGGATAACGCGAGATGAAGAACGTCGTAGGCCCGGTGCTCTCGAAGTCCTTCGCGACGCTGTTGTTGATGCCGTGCACGGCAGCCGAGATCACGACGACCACGAAGACGCCGACGGCGATGCCAAGGATCGTCAGCCCCGCGCGCACCTTGTTGGCACGGATGGAATCGAGAGCGATCGTCACGCCCTCTTTCATGCCGAAGATCCGCTGCTGAATGAGCGACACGCGCTACTCCTGCCTCAACGCGGCGATGGGATCGAGGAGCGACGCACGGCTCGCGGGGTACACGCCGGCCACGATGCCGACCCCGGCGCCAATCGAGATGCCCACGAGCACCGACCAGAGCTCGACGGCCGCAGGCAGCGGCGTGACCGCGGCGATGACCTGCGCGAACGCGAATCCCGTGATGATGCCGAGCGCGGCGCCCAGCGTGCTGAGCATGGCGCTCTCGACGAGGAACTGGGACATGATGTCCTTGCGCCGCGCCCCCAACGCCTTCCGGATTCCGATTTCGCGCGTCCGCTCCGCGACGGCCACCAGCATGATGTTCATGATGACGATGGCGCCCACCACCAATCCGATGGCGGGCAGCGCGACGCCCGCCATCACGAGATAGCTCTTGATCTTGTTCCAGAACTCGAGCGCGGAATCCGACGTCTCGAGCGAGAAGTTGTCCTTCTGATTCGGCCGCAGCCCGTGCCGCGCGCGCATGACCTGGCGTACCGACTCCATCGCCGTCTGGAGCCCTTCGCGGCTCTGCGTCTGAAACATGATGGCGTCGATGACGCCGTGGGCGTTCACGTAGCGGTTGAGCGCCGACTTGTGCGGCGCAATGATGAACTTGTCGAACGACACGCCGAACGCGCTGCCCTGTTTCTCCATCACGCCGACCACGGTGTACGGAATGCCGCGGATGGTCACCTGCCGGTTGACGGGGTCGAGCGACGGGAAGAAGTACTTCGCCACGTCCTCTCCAATGACGATGACAGGCATGCCGCGCTCGTACTCCTGCGGCGACAACAGGCGCCCCTGCGCCGGCTCCATGCGCTTGATCGCGAAGTAGTCCTCGGTGACGGTATAGGTCTGAACCTGCTGCGGCTTCGCGACGTACTTCGATTCGACGACCAGGTTGTCGTTGCCGATCACGGCCCAGCGGACGCCGTCGGGGAGCGACGCGATGACCGGCTCGGCGTCCGTCTCACGAATGCGCGGGCGGCGCCAGAGCTCGCGCCAGTACCCTTCGTCATGCTCACCGAGATTGATGTTGGGCCGGTGGCGGAGCTCGAAGGAGTTCACCGCCATGATCTTGCCCACGAGCGTGTCGGTCATGTAGCGGCTCATGCCGCCCACGATGGACACCACCGCAATGAGAAAGGTGACGCCGATCATCACGCCGAGCAGGGTGAAGAAGCTCTTGAGCTTCTGCACCCGGATCTGCTGCATGGCGAGTCGTGCCGCTTCGAGAAAAGACACGGAGACGGCTAACCAGCCAATCCGATCTTCTCGACGAACGAGGACCGTCTGTCGTCCGACGCCACCAATCCGTCGCGCAGCACCACCACCCGCCGCGCATGCGCCGCGATGTCCTGCTCGTGCGTCACCATGATGACCGTCTGCCCCTGATTCGCCAGCGACTCGAAGACCTTCATGATCTCCTCCGACGTCGTCGAATCGAGGTTGCCAGTGGGCTCGTCGGCGAGAAGGATCGAGGGGTTGTTCACCAGCGCCCGCGCGATGGCCACGCGCTGGCGCTGTCCGCCGGACAGCTCGTTCGGGCGGTGATCCATGCGCGTCTCGAGCTGCACGCGCGCCAGTGCTTCCTTGGCGCGGCGCTTGCGCTCGTCCGCAGCGACACCGGCATAGACGAGCGGCAGCTCGACGTTGTGGAGTGCGGTGGCACGCGGCAGCAGGTTGAACGTCTGGAAGACGAAGCCGATCTCCTTGTTGCGCACGCGAGCCAGCTCATCGTCCGTCATGCGCGACACTTCCTTGCCGTTCAGCCAGTACTCGCCGGCGTTGGGGGTGTCGAGGCAGCCGATCACGTTCATGAGTGTCGACTTGCCCGAGCCCGACGGTCCCATGATCGCGACGTATTCGTTCCGCATGATGGCGATATCCACTCCGCGCAGCGCGCGGACGATCTCGCCGCCCATGTCGTACTCGCGCTTGATGCCGCGGGTCACGATGATCCAGTCCTTCGGCGGCGCCGCTCCGACCTCCGTTACCACCGCCTGCCGCTCGGCCGTCATGCCGAGCGGCGCTTCAACCGTCTCGTTGATCACGATTTCGCCTGTGGTTTCTTCGTGTCGGCCTTCGTCTCACGCACCGACGCGCCGTCCTTCAGCTCGCGGATCGCCTGGTACGTGCCGGCCACGATCTTCTCACCCGACTTGAGGCCGCTCACGACCTCGAAATACTTCTCGCCGGCTATACCCACCTTTACGGGCCGGAAGGTGACTTTGTTGTCCTTGCCCACCACGAAGACGCCCTCGACGTCCTTCTTGCCGACTTCCTTCTTCGGCCGCGCCTTGCCGAGGCCGACTGCCGTGTCTCCCTTGATGGCGGCCTCGTTCTCTCGCACGGTGAGCGCGATGATCGGAATGGAGAGCGCACTCCGGCGTGTATCGGTGATGATCTTGGCGGTGGCCGAGAAATCCGGACGCGTCTCCGACGGCGTGTTGAGGAGCTGCACCGTCACCTCATAATCCACGGCCTGATCGGCCGCGTTGCTGGTCGCGGCGCCCTTCACGGCACTGTTGGAGATCCGGGTCACGCGCCCGAGAAATGTCGTGTCGGGAAATGCGTCGATCTGAATGACCGCCGAATCGCCGACCGCGATGCGTGCGACGTCCGTCTCGTCCACCTTCACCTTGGTTTCGAGCACGCTCATGTCGGCGATCGTGAGCAGCGTGGCGGCATCCTTGTTCAGCGTTCCCATGATTGCGGTCTCACCGTTCTCCACGTTGAGCCGCGTCACTCGGCCCGACATGGGCGCATAGATGGTGGTCTTGCCGAGCGCCTGCTGCGCATCGCGCAGCGAGGCGGAGGACTGGTCCACCGAATGCCTTGCCGACTCGTAGAGCGCCTTGTTGACGTCCACAGCCGTGCGCAACTGCTCCATCTGCTCGTCGGAGATGAGTTGCGGGTTGGCCTTCTTGATCTTGGCGGTGCGCGAGTAGCTGTTCTCCGCCTGCAACAGGTTGGCGTGCGCCTGCGCGAGCTGCGCCTTGCTGGAAGCGAGCGACGCCTGCATGCGCTCCACCGACGCTTGTGCCTGCTGCGCGTCGATCTGGAGGAGGAACTGCCCCTTCGTCACCATCTGGCCCTCCTTCACGGCCAGCTTCACGATCTTGCCGGTGATGTCGGAGGAGAGATCCACCTTGGTCTGCGGCCGCACCTGCCCGCTCGCGGTGACCGAGGCGACGAGATCGCGCTTCTGGACGCTCTCCGTGCGCACCTCCACCGCCTTGTTGCCTCGCTTCATGGCCGTGAGACCGCCAATCGCGGCGATCGCGATGATCACCCCGCCGAACACCGAGTACTTCACACGCTTGCTCATGACTGTATGTCCAGTGGGATGGATTAGCGGAGAGGATGTCCGACCGCGTTCTCGAGCGCGGCGAAGGCCTTGTGATAGTCGTACACCGCATTGACGCGGTCGATCAACGCCTGTTCATAGGTGCCGCGCGACGTCACGACGTCAAGGAACGTGGACGCACCGACCTTGTACCGCTCCTCGGCATAGGCCAGCTCCTCCCGCGCCTTCGACGCGTTCTGCTCCTGGAGACGCACCGTCTGGATGGACGTCGTGAGCGTGCGGAATGCCTGCGTGACGTCGGCCGTGAGCGCGAGATCCTTGGCCTTCACGTTGTAGATGGCGTCGTCGCGGTCCACCTGCGCACGCTGCACGCGCTCCTCGCGGCTGAAGTTGTCGAACAGCGGGAGCGACAGCGACGCGGTCAGCGCGAGCGGCGAGCGCTGGAAGCTGAAGGGAAACTGGCGATTCTGCTGCCGAATGGCGTCGGCCATTGCCGGCGTGAACTGATATGCCTGCGCGCAGTTGTTGGTGGTCAGGCCGACCCGCGTGCGAATCGTGTCCTGCTGGAAGCACGCCGACTGCTGGCCGAGGATGCCGGCCTGCGCCTGATTCACGAGGAACTCGCTGTTGGTGTATTGATACGAGTTTCCGCCGACACCGGTGCTGAGATTCAGCGTCGGCGTGTAGGCGGACTTCGCCACGTCGACGTTGAGCGCCGAGGCGCGATCGCGTGCGCGCAGCGCGACGATCGCCGGGTTCTGGCGGCGCGCGTCACTCATCACCTGGTCCAGCGTGAAGGACGGAGGGACGATCGGAAAGTCGGTCACGAGCTTCACCGACTCCGGCTGCACCACGCCAAGCTGCTGATAGAGACGGAGCTTCTCGACCTCGGCGTTGTTTCGCTCGCGCAGCAGCGCCACCTGCGTCTGTCCGAGGGCCACCTCGGCGCGGCGGACGTCGAGCGACGTACCAGCTCCCACCTCGACCTTCGCAGTCGCGAGATCGAGCTGTGCCTGTGCGGTCTTGACGAGCGTGTCCTGGAGGGCGGCGCGCGCCTCTGCCTGGAGCACGGTGAGATACTGTTGTGTAACGCTTGCGCGGAGCGCCTCTGACGAGCCGACGATGTCGGCTTCCACGGCATCGCGGCTGGCGGCCGCTGCCTTCGGCGTCAGAAACGTCGAGCGATTGACGCGATAGTTGAGGCCCACGCTGTACCCGGACTGCAGTGTGGCGGAGCTGTTGCTGAACGACTGTCCGCTGAACACCTGCTGGCCGGCCTGCTGATACCGGCCGCTGAAGCTCGCATCCGCGGACGGCAGCAGGCTGCCTCGCGCGCTGCGCACGGCGGCGTCGGCGGTCTTCCGGGCGTTGGTCTGCGCGAGGAACACCGGGTTGTTGCGACGTGCCAGGGTTATGGCGTCGTCCAGCGTGAGGGTGGCGCCGGAGGGGGTCGCAACGACCTGCGCGCCCGCGACGGGAGCGGCAACTGCGACGACGAGCGCGAGCACCAGAGTACGCATCGGAGGGAGATATCCTTGTGAGTTGGTCACGGTGCCGTACGGGACCGTGGGGAGGGAGTTTCAGCTCCACTGAGAGGACGAATGGCGGCCCCTGTTCGCAAAGCACGTAAACGGTGAACGGTCCACCGTTCACCGTTCACCGTGCACGGTTGTTACAGGTGCTTCATCGCCCTGCCAACATACGCGAACATGGCAGGCGTCGGCACGTTGCCCAGCTTCTCCTTGAGTGCCGCCCCTTCGTGCTCGTACATCGTCATGACCGCCTTCCCGATGCCGCTGTCGCCGCCGGTGAATTCATCCACCAGCGCCTTCCAGCGCCGCGCGAGGGCGACGACGTCCGGCGAGGCCGGATCCACCGCCCCATCCATGGCGCGCTGCATCGCGGGGATGAGCTCGGCCCATTCGTCCTGCACCGCCTGAATTCGGGTGTCCCCGACACTCGTTTGCCGCTCGCGCAACACCGCGAGCTGATCGTGCGTGAAATACTTTTCCATTGTCGTCATAGCCTCGATGATGAGGCAGAGATCGTCGACCGACCCGATCGCCGCCGCGTCCAGATGGAGTGCGAGCGCCGTGAGACGCTCGGCCAGCCGTGCATGCGCGGTGATCTGCTCGTGCACTCTGGCGAGATGCATGTCGATCACCTGACGGGGAGAGACGGCGGCTCCGTCGAGCAGCCGCTTCACCTCGTCGAGTGATATGCCCATCAGGCGCAGCGACTGGATCTGCTGGAGGCGCTGGATGTCGGAGGCGTCGTAGAGACGGTGTCCGGTCGGCGTCCGCAGCGCGGGCTGCAACAGCCCGATCTCGTCGTAGTGGTGAAGCGCGCGGACGGACATGCCTGTCCGCTTCGCGAGCTCGCCCACCTTCCATGGAGGTGCCTTCATCTGTCTGCTCCTGACGTGTCCTTCGTGGCCACGGCAGGAGGGTAAAGCCTCACGCTACGTGAGGATCAAGGGGGGCCAATCAAGCAGTATCGTCAGGTCCCGGTGCGACGAACACGCGCATGCGGACCTTTTCCATGATATGCGAGTAAATCGCTGCTCCCTTGGCCGCCGACGCGAGGGAAGGCTTGCCGATGGACCCCGAGCTGTCCCGTGGAATCCGGAGCCAGCCACGGCGGTATCGCCGAACCTCGTCACGGGACATCATATAGTCTTCGGCGAGATCCAGCCGGACGAGTTGGGGCGCGAGATACAGCAGAACGGAAGTGTCCACTTCGTCGCCATGCATGGGCTCGGTTTGCCCCTCGAGCAGCTGATGCAGATCGACCGCGAAGACGTCCACCACCCGGACGCGCGCGGCCGTGGTGTGCACGGTGGCGAGTGCTTCTTGATGTGGATCGTGCTCGTGCGCCGTGAGTAGAATGAACTCCTTCACCCCGGTGAGCTCCCACGTGTCGAGCAGATCGTTCAGCATGCGGTGCAGCGTCTTCTTCCGGACGGACGCATTTCCGGCGAACCCTCGTTCTGTCTCGACATTGACGCCGTACTCGATGGTAGGCGCGCGCAGAATGCCGAACTCCGCGGAGAAGTCGTCGGCCATCCGCTCCACGATGATCGTGTCGGCGCCGAGGGGCAGGTGGCGGCCGTGCTGCTCACAGGTGCCAACGGGAATGATGAGCCGCGCGTCGCTCGCCAGCGCCGCCGCGATGTCGTCCGGACGCATTTCCTTGATCCGCTTCGGCTCGCCGGCCGCGGGCCCGGAGTAGCTCATTCTGAACGACGCGAAAGGTCCAATGGCCAATCCGACCCGGCGGCGAGTGATGCTCGCCTCCGCCGCGGCGGGCGCGGGACTGCTGGCAGCGAGCGGTTGGCTCGCGGAGCCGCGCGTAGGTTATCTCGCGGCCATTGTCATCGCTACGTGTGGCGGCGTTCTCGCGCTCAGAGGAGGAATGCGGGCGGGGATCCGCGTCCCCCTCGCCGTCGCCTTTGTGGCACTTGCAATCGCCGCCGGATTTGCGTTCCGCGCACAGGTGCGGCTCTATCGGTTCTCGCGCGCGCCGGACGTTGTAGCCCGGGCTGCCCGCGCGGCACAGCAGGAGCGCTTGCGGCTTGCCGTTGACGAGGAGCTCGCGGCCATTCGGTCCATTGCACGTACCGGCCGACGCCTGCCCCCGGATCCCGCCGAAGCCATCGCACGACTCACGCACGTTCTTGGGGATCGCGAGCATCGAGCCGTTCTGGTGACGCGCGGCGACACGCTGGTCGTGTGGGCCGGCACGTTTCACGGTGACGTGCGGCGACTCGCCGGCGCATCCGGCGTGGTGGCATCGCCGTTCGGGCTCACCATTTACGCGGCCGATGCCAGTGGCTCCGCGCGCACGATCGCGACATCGCTGCTGTACGCGACCACGCCGGCGGATCGACTCACACAGGGCTTGTCGCAGCGCATGTCGAGCGACGAGGTCACCGAAGGATTCGCCTTTGGGCCTCCGTCGGACTCCACGCCGCAGGCGCTGATCTATCGCGACGCCACACGGCCGTTATTCGTCGCACAAGCCAGGGCCGGAGGCGCCGAAGAGGTTCGTTTTCGCCTGCTGGAGCGAGCCCGCGTGCGCGTGGGCATCGCGCTGCTTGCAGCGATCATCGCGTTTCTGATCGCAGTCTCCGGCCGTGAGAGTGGTGCGGTTTCCGTCGTCGGCGGGGCGCTCATCGTACTCGCCTGCATCGCGCTCGTGCCGCTCAGCGAGTTCTCCACGCGATCTCGGCTCTTCGACGCCGGCGTCTTCTACTTTCCGGCGGGCCGCGCCCTCACGGCGAACGCCGCCGCCCTCGCGCTCTCGTCGGCAACGATTCTTCTGCTCGTGCTGCTTGGCGTGCGTCGAGTGGGGCGACACGTGCCGCGCGGCGTCGCGATCGGCATTGCGGTGGCGACCATTGCCGCCGGTCCATTCGCGGTGCGCTCCCTGTCGCGTGGCATCACGCCGCCTCCGGACGGAGCGAACGGCTCACTCTGGATCATCTGGAGCGTTCCTTTGACGCTCGCCGCCACGGCGCTGCTGGTGCTGGCTGCCTGGGCGGGACGACGCGCGCTTGGTGGGCGGCGTGGACTCCCTGTGGCGGTTGGCCCGCTGATCGCCATGGCCGCGGCAATGCTCGCGCCGCTCCTGTGGCAGGCACCTGGCCAGTGGCCGCAGTGGTACAGTCTTCTCTGGGCCGCTGCCGTTGCGACGTTGGTGCTTTCTCGCCCATCGCATCGCGCACTCCTTGCCGCGTCGTGCGTCGCGGCGCTTGGCGCCGCGACGGTCGTGTGGGGCAGTGCATCGCGCGGCCGCGTCGATCTCGCGGAGCGCGACGTGCGTGGCTTGGCGGCGCCGGATGCATACGCGAGCACGCTGGCGGACCGTCTCGCCCGCTCGCTTCAAGGAGAGGAGCTGCCGCGCACCCCGCAAGCGCTGCTCGAGCGATACGTGTCCTCCGATCTTGCGTCCGCTGGCTATCCGGTGGCGCTCGTTTCGTGGGAGCGCGATTTGCCCGCTGCGGCGTTCGGCACCGGGCCGTTCGATACGGCGTTCGATTCCGCAAAAGCGGTGGTGACCGTGGCCGAGCGCGAAGGCCGTACCGTGGCGGTGACGGCGCCCGCCGTTGCGTATGGCGTGCGGATCGTCGCCGTTCCCGTGCGCGATGGTGCCGTAACCATCATCGTGGCTCCGAGAACACGATTGATTCCAACCGACGCGTATGCGCGGTGGTACGGTCTCGCGTCGCCTGCCAGCAACGAGCCGCCGTACACTGTGCAGGTCGTGCCGGAGCCGATCGGGCCGCGGACAGACGTGCGGTGGCGCCGTGAAGGCACCGAACTGCACGGCGACTGGCCCATCATGAGCACGGTGGGGCCGGCCCGCGCGCACGTGGAGGTCGATCTCCGGTGGCTCGATACGTTGGTGCCGCGGGGCGGTCTTCTCGTCATCATCGATCTCACCATGGTGTCGCTCGTCTGGCTCCTCGGCGCGCTCGCTGACGGACGTGCGGCGCGTTGGCTTCGCCTGCGGCGGCGCCGGCTCCGCAGCTACCGCGCACAACTCTCGGTGGCCCTCTTCCTCTTCTTTCTCGTACCGGCCGCGGCGTTCGCAGTGTGGTCGTGGCAGCAGCTCTATGACGACGCGCAGGCGGCACGCCGCCTTCTGGTGACGGAAACGATTCGCGCGTTCGCGGCGAATCCCGCGCAGGACGACGCGCTCAAGCGGGAAGCTCGGCGCCTCGACACCAAACTGTTGCTGTACCGTTCCGGCGTGCTGATCGCCTCGAGCGATTCCCTCTTCTCGGACTTGGCGCCGATGGGGCAATTGCTGCGCCCCGACGTGGCGTTGCAGCTCGGCGTTTCCGACGAGATGAGCGCGACGAAACCCGAGCCGCTCGATGGCGCCACCGGCATGTTGGGATATCGCGTACTCCCGAACACCGAGGGACGCCTCGTGTTGGCAGCGCCGGCACGCGTGGATGATTTCCTGCTCGATCGTCGGCGCCGTGATCTCGGCGTGCTGGTGCTGTTTGCCTCCGTCCTTGGGGCCGTCGCGGCACTCTGGTCGAGCGCCGTCGCCGCGCGACAGCTCGCGCGTCCCATCGGCGCCCTGCGCGAGGCTGCTCGCGCCGTAGCGCGCGGAGAGCGAGAGGTACCGCTGCCGGATCATGCCGCCAGCGAGTTTCATCCAGTGTTCGCGTCGTTCCGCGCGATGGCGCACGACCTCGGCGAGAGCCGCGCCGCGCTCGAGGAGGCCAAACGTCGCACCGATGCCGTGTTACGCACGGTGGCCAGCGGCGTCGTGGCCGTGGACGAAAGCGGACGCGTCATCCTCGCAAACCCACGCGCCGAGGCGCTCCTCGGCGGTGTGCCGCCGGCCGGCGAGGCGCTGCATCGCTCGCCCGCCACGGACGTGGTGTCGCGCGTCGAACGTTTTCTAAAGGGAGGTCTCGACGAGGACGGATTCGAGATCGATAGCGGAGGACGCACCTTGCGCGGCCAACTCACGCGGCTCGCGCGCGGCGGCGCAGTGCTCACGCTCGACGACGTCACCGAGCTCGCGCGCGCCCAACGAGTGCTGGCCTGGGGTGAGATGGCGCGGCAAGTGGCGCACGAGATCAAGAACCCGCTCACGCCCATTCGCCTTGGCGTGCAGCATCTCCGCCGCTCGGTGGGACGTGCGGACTTCGACGTTGTCCTCGATCAGAACGTGACGAGAATTCTTCACGAGATCGACCGGCTCGACGAGATCGCGCGCGCATTCAGCCGCTACGGCGAGGCGCCGGAGGCGCGGGATCCGGCCGAGCCCACCGATGTTGCCGCGACGGTGTCGGACGTCGTGGCGCTCGAGACCCTCGGCCGAGGCGACATCGAGTGGCAATGCGACGTGCGCGGCGCCGTGCCGCTCGCGCTGACGAGAGAGGATCAGTTACGCGAGGTGTTGCTGAATCTCTTCGAGAATGCGCGACATGCGGGCGCCACGCGCGTTCACGCCGTCGTATCGCGCGTCGAGGACTTCGTGCAAATTGACGTCATCGACGACGGCACCGGTATCGGCGATGACGTCCTCGCGCGCATCTTCGAGCCGCATTTCTCTACCCGCACCAGTGGCAGCGGGCTCGGACTCGCCATCACGCGACGTCTCGTGGAGAGCTGGGGTGGGTCGGTGATGATTGCCGCGTCGGATCGCAGCGGCACCACGGTGCGCGTCGCGCTCCGCGTGTCGTAACGCCTATTCGGTCGCAGCGTCGCGGGCGCCGCCGGCGATACGCATGCGCACGGTCTTGATGTTGGTGAACTCCCGGAGCCCGAGCTCGCTCAGCTCACGGCCATGGCCAGAGGACTTCACGCCGCCGAACGGGAATCGTGGATCCGACACGACCATGTCGTTCACGAACACGCTGCCCGCATCGATCTCGCGGACAAAGCGATCACGCTCCGCGTCGTCGTTCGTCCAGACGCTGCTCGCCAGCCCGAAGCGTGTCGAGTTGGCGATGCGTATCGCGTCGCCTGCATCGCGCGCAACGAAGACGCAGGCAACCGGTCCGAACAACTCATCGCGATACGCGGGTGCATTCTCGGGAATGTCGATCAGCACCGTAGCGGGAAACCAGGCGGACTTCGGCTCTTCGCGCGATCCGCCGCAGAGGGCGCGGGCACCGAGAATGATGGACTGGCGCACTTGCTCCTCCAGCTCGGTGGCAAGACGCGCCGACGCGAGCGGCCCGAGCTGCGTTCGTGGATCCAGGGGATCGCCGACACGAAGCGCCTCCATTCCTGCGACGAGCCCTGCGGTAAACCGCTCTGCGACGTCACGATGCACGATGAATCGCTTTGCCGCGATGCAGCTCTGTCCGTTGTTGATGGTCCGTGCCTTCACCGCCGTCTCGATGGCCAGCGGCAGATTCGCGCTCGGCATCACGATGAACGGGTCGCTGCCGCCGAGCTCCAACACGGATGGCTTGAGCGCGCGGCCGGCGGTCTCCGCCACGCTGCCGCCCGCCCGTTCGCTGCCGGTCAGGGTTACCGCCGCGACGCGTGGGTCCGCGATGATGTCCGCCACAGCGGAAGAGTCAACGAGAAGGGTCTGGAAGACGCCATCCGGCGCGCCGGCGCGCCGAACCAGTGTCTCCAACTCGAGGGCGCACTGCGGAACGTTCGACGCATGCTTGAGCAGCCCGACGTTGCCGGCCACGAGCGCCGGCGCGAGAAACCGAATGACCTGCCAGAAGGGGAAATTCCAGGGCATCACCGCGAGCACGACTCCCAGAGGATCGTACGCGATGTACGAGCGATGCTCGTCGTCGGCCACCGGCTCATCCGCCACCATGGACGCGCCGTGAGCCGCATAGTGGCGACACGCGAGCGCACACTTGGCCGCTTCCTCCGCCCCGGCGCGAATCGGCTTTCCCATCTCCAGCGTCATCAGGCGGCCGAGCCGCTGTTGCTCCGCATCGAGCAGGTCGCCGAGCCGCGCGACGACCTTGCAGCGTTCCGCCACTGGAGTGAATCGCCACCTGTGGGCCGCGGCGGCCGCGCGGGCGAGCCGCGCCTCGATCTCGCCGGCGGAGTGCTCCGCGAGCTCGGCCAGGATTTCGCCGGTCGCCGGATTGATGGATTGCAGCGTCATGTGCCGATCAGATGCAGCGATCGTGCTCGCTCACGCGCCGGCGATTCCCTGCTGCCCCCACTCGCTCTCGCCGGCTGTAGGCTCCTCGCCTCCGAAGATGCGCTTCCACCACGGCACGTGTCGCTCGCGCTCCAACGCCGCGCCCGCGGCCACACGCCACGACTCCTGCATCTGCGCTGCATCGGCAAAGCGGTCTTCCGGTTGGGGCGCGAGCCCCTTGCGGATCCATTCACCGACTTCGGGCTGAAACGAGGACACGTCGAGATCGCCGCTCAGCTCGCGTGCAATGATGACCTTGCTGTCGACGTCGCCGAACGGGGGCGCACCCGTCAGGACGAACGCAACGATGGCCGCGATCGAAAAACAATCCGCCGCCGCCTCCTGCGGCTCGCCGAGCAGTTGCTCCGGGGGCGAAAACGCTGGGGTGCCCGAGGCGCCGGCCGCCTCCTCTCCCGCCGGGTTCGCGATGCCGAAGTCCGCGATGCGCCACCGACGGTACCGGTCGATGAGCAGATTCTCCGGCTTGAGGTCGCGGTGCAGGATGCCCACGGCGTGCGCGGCGGCGAGACCACTGAGCACGGCGTCGATCTGCGGAGCGACTTCCGCGAGTGTGCGCGCCCCAGCGCGTGCGACGAGCTCCGCCACCGAGCCGCCTTCGGCGAGCTCCATCGTGTACCACGACACGTCGCCGCGGCTGTCCCAATCATAGATGGGGACGATGCTGGGGTGCGCGAGCTGGGCCGCCAGCCGCGCCTCGCGCCTGAACCGGCCGACCGCTCGCTCGTCGCGCGCCACGTGCGGGTGCAGCAGCTTGAGCGCCACCTCCCGTCCGAGCGACAGATCGCGGACGCGCCACACCGACCCGAACGTCCCCGCGCCCAGCGGCGCCAGCACCTCGTAATCATCGGCGAGTGCCCACCGCAGGCGCACCTCAGGCGATTCCCGCGACGCGGCCATCGATTCACCGCTCATGGTCAACACGGTGCGGCTGCCGAGAACGCGATCCATTGCGCGCACCATCGTGCCGACCGACGTGAAGCGCTGCCCGGGATCTACTCTCAACGCCCGATCGAGCACGTTGGATACCGAGGGTGGAACCTCGGGGCGCACCAGCGAGATCGGCGGAATGTCCGCGAGTGGAGGACGCTCACCCGTGAGGGCGTGAAAGCAGAGCGCGGCAAGTTGCCACTGATCGCTGAGCGCCGTCGGCGCCCATCCGTCCGTCCACTCGGGAGGAAGCGGCATGCCAGTGGCATCGGGAGCGAGGGCGTCCGGCACGGACGCGAGCGGCACAGCCCACTGCCAGTCGAGCAGCCAGAGGCGGCCCATCGGCGTGGTCCAGACGGAGTGCACGGACAGCGCACCATGAACGCTGCCGGCGTCGTGCAGGTACGAGATGGTCGAGCCGATTTCCCGCATCACGCGGAGGACCGTGGGCACATCCTCCGGTCCTGCGCGGACGAGCCGGGCGCCTATCGTCTCGCCGGCGATCCAGCGCCGAAGGTAGCCGGGCCCGCGGCGGCTGTCGGCGTACGTCGCCCAATAGTGGTATGTGGTGGGCACCGCCGGGTGATTGCGATGCGCGAGGGCGCGTGCTTCCGCCTCCAGCCAGGGTGCGTGGGACGAGTCCGGAGCGCTGACAAGCGAAAGGGAGCGCCCCAGGGCGTCAATGACTTCCTGATGGTGACGATGCTGCGTCCAGAGCCCTTCGGATCCCCAGCTCCAGGCGACGGGAAGTTGCCAGTCCGCGAGGTGCTCGGGCAGCGCGTGGGTGACGTGCTGTGTGTCGCCCGATGCGCGCAGCGGACGCTCGGCGCGCGCTCGCGGGCGGGATGCCGGTGCGGTAATTCTGGTCACGCGTTCAACCTAGCGAGCGAGCGCGACCGGCAAGAGTCCGCGCGGTCACGAGGTGTCACATTCGCGACTCGGAGAGCACTTCCTCCTCGGCCTGCGCGAGTCCCGCGAGCAGCGTTACGTCCGGCAGCACGCTCACCTCTACGGTGCGGACGCGCAACGGCATTCCGTCGAGCGGCGCGGCGGACTGAAGGGACGGAACGTGCAGCGTCACGGCGACGATCCGCCACATGGTGCTGGGACGATTCATGGTGCCGTCGCGCTCGATCGTGTCGAGCTGCAACACCTCGCCCCGGGCGGGGATCACCGAGCTCTGGCACTCCGCAAGCAACTGTTCGTTGCGGTCGTGGCGAGTGACACGTAGCGTGATCATGCTGTCGTCGTCGAGGGATGGGGGTGCCAAAGAATACGCGTCCGGTCTCCGGCGAGCCAGCGCGGCGGTGGGACGAAACTCCGGCGGCGCGCGGTGCGTAGGTCAGCATGTACACGAACCCGGCAGGCTTTCAATGATTTGGTTCATCCTCAGCTTTCTCGCATCCAGCGCATTGGCAATTCTGGCGTATGCCCAGGCGCGTAACTTCGTGACCCGCCGGCTGCGCTACGTGGATGCGGTGCAGTCCGCACTCGCGCCGTGGATCGCCGGGGCCCTCACGGCCGTGGTCGCCATCCCGCTGGCGGCCTTTCTTCCGCTCGTCGGCACGGGCACCGCGCTGACCCTCGGACTTTCGGTTGGACTCGGCGTCGCGTCGGGAGCGAAAGATGTGAGGAACAAGCTGCCGGGCTACTGAACGGACTTCGATATCGGAAATGCCACTCCACGACTCTCCGCCGCAGACGCCCCTGCGGCGATGGGACGACTGACGGAGGATTGTCGGCTGTCAGAGATCAGACTCTGACTCCGAAACGCATCGGTGGATTCGTACCGGATACGTTTTTTACCGAGTGCCGGATACCGGGTACTGGTCTTCACTACTGGGCGGGTCTGGCGCGCGAGTCTCGGAGTGGGAGCTTGCTACATTTGACTGATGCAGCAGACCCTCCCAATCGAAGTCACCGATCCCCTCAACGCGCGCATTCTCGCCGTCAGCGAGGATCGCATCGCCGGCTTTCTCGAAAATCCCTTCGCGGAGATCGCGCGAGTGGCCGATGTTCCGGTGGAAGCGGTGCTCGAGCGGCTCCGCGCCATGCTCGAGGCCGGCGTGGTGCGCCGGATCCGCCAGACCCTCATGGCCACGAACCTCGCATCCGGCGCACTCGTGGCGTGGCGCCTCCCCACCGAGCTGCTCGACGAAGGCTTCGATCGCCTGGCCATGGACGATCCCTTTTCGGGCCATGTAGTGATCCGCTCCACGGACGCCGATACACCGGGCTCCGTCTACCGACTCTGGACGACGCTCAAGGTGCCGCAGGGGTTCTCCATCGAGCGACATTGCGATCTGCTCGCCAGTCGGATTGGCGCACAAGCGTACCGCGTCATGCCCGCGAAGCGCCTGTTCGCGCTGGGCGTCGGCCACGTGCGACGGAAAGGCATGGAGCCCGGAAGCCGGACTGATTCACCGGGCGTCGTCATCGACACGCAGATCGTGAAGCTGTCGGCGCTCGAGTGGCAGGTGCTTGGTCCGCTCAAGCGTGAGCTGTCTCCTGACGAGGTCACGACGTCGCCGTGGCGCACGCGCGCCGAGGAAGCCGGTGTCACCTATGAGGAGTTCCTAAACGTCGCGCGTGGACTTGCGGCACGAGGTGTCATCGGACGCTTCTCCACGTTCCTCGAGCACGTGAAACCCTCTGCCGCGGGAACGCGCGTCACGCGATACAACGCGCTCTATCACTGGCGCGTGCCGGAAGGGCGCGAGATCGAGGCTGGCCGCGAGGTCGGACGACACCACATCCTCACGCATGCGTACTGGCGCGAGGGCGGGCCGGAGTTCGCCAACGTGAACATCATGGCCGTGGCCCACGGCGCCGAGAAGGCCACGGTGCTGGCGCATAAGGAGGCCATCGACCGCCACCTCGAGGAAGTTGGCATTCCCGTGCTGTACACGAACGTGTTCTGGGGCGGTCGCAGTGAGATCAAGCCGTCGGAGATCATGCCGCACGCGTACGAGGCCTGGTGCCTCGCGCAGGGAGTGGATCCTGGCGCGATGCGTGCCCGCTGAGTGCGGGGATGCGCCTCGTCGTCATCGTCTACAGGCTGCTGCCGTTCGCGCTGGCGTTCTGGCGCGATTTCCGTCGGTGGCTCTTTTTCGGGGCGCCAGCTGACCGCAAGGCGCAGGATCACGAGCGTCGCGCCGAGCGACTGGTAACCACCCTCGCGCGACTCGGCCCCACGTTCGTGAAGATGGCGCAACTGTTCGCAGGCCGCTCGGACATCCTGGCGCCGGCGTACGCGAAGGCGCTGACGCGCCTCACCGATCAGGTGCCGCCGGTCGCCGCCGTGGAAGTGGAGCGCATCATCCTCGAGGAGTATGGCGCGCCGGCGGATGAGCTCTTCGAGCGGTTCGACCGCACGCCGCTCGCCGCTGCGTCGCTCGGGCAGGTGCATCGCGCGCGCTACGAGAACGAGGAAGTCGTCGTGAAGGTGCTCCGTCCCGGCGTGGAGGAGCTCGTCGCGGCCGACGTCCGTGCCGCAAAGCGCATCGTCGGCACCGTGGAGCGGTGGTGGCCCAACCCGCACGTCATCGGCACGCGCGTGGTGATCGAGGAGTTCAGCGTGCGTGTCGCCGAGGAGATGGATTTCCGCATGGAGGCGGCGCATGCCGTGGCCATCGGCGCGAACTTCGCCGGCCAGGGCAACGTGTGGATTCCGCGCGTCGTCGTACCGATGGTGCGGCAACGGTCGCTGGTGCTCGAGTATTGCGCCGGCATTCGCGTTGACAGGTTGGACGAGTGGGTGCGCGATGGACGCGTCGCTCCGGAACGAGTCATTCGCGACGTCATGGAGCTGTACGCGCGGATGATGCTCGTTCACGGGCTGTTTCACGCGGACCCGCATCCCGGCAACGTCCACGTCGCGCCGGACGGCCGCATCATCCTGCTCGACTTCGGCATGGTCGTGCGCGTGCCGCTCGAGCTGCGCCGCGAGCTGGTCACGGCGATCTTCGCCGCCATCCGACGCGATGCCGACGCGCTCGCCGAGAGCTTTCATCGGCTCGGCCTCGTCACCAGTGGTGCCGATCCCACAGTCATTCGCCGTCTCACGGCAACGCTGCTCTCGGTGGCCGACCGCCGCACGACGACGCGCGAACGTGTGGAGCTGCTCGCCAACGAAGTCCTTGCCGAGCTGTACGATTGGCCGATCATCGTTCCCAGTCAGCTCGTCTATTTTGCACGCACGGCGTCACTCATCGAAGGGCTCGGCACCCACTACGACGCCCATTTCAACGCTCTCGCGTTCGCCACGCCGATTGCGGTGTCGCTGCGCGGACGCATCATGGCATCGCTCTATCCGGAGGGCGCGCGCCCGCAGATCGATCCGATGCGTGCCGTCGGCGCGTCGATCGGCGCCATCGCACGCATCGTCACGCGCGCCTCGCGTGACATGTTCGATGCCGTGCGCGACGCCATCATGATCTCCACCATGCCGCCGACGAATGGTGGCGCGCCCACGGACGGCGCGCCCTCCACCAACGGTTCCGCTCCGACGAAGCGTATTAGAGGCGAATGATCGGACTGCGCGCGGGCATCGCCGCAGCCGTCTCCCGTCCCACAGACATCGGCTCGTCATGCGCGTAGCGCGTTTTTCGCTTCTTCTCCTCGTCGTCATCCTTGCAGCCGCACTTCCAGCCGCGGCGCAGGTCGGTGCGACGACGGACATCATCATGGGCAGGGTCACCGGACCGACGAACGAGCCCGTCGCCAATGCGCGCGTGGAGGTCACCTCCAACGAGACGGGCATCACGCGTCGCAAGACCACGAACGACAAGGGAGAGTTCTCCATTCTCTTCCCTGATGGCGGCGGCAGCTATCTGTTGAAGGTGAACTTCATCGGCTTCGGCCCGTATCAGGGCAACGTCACGCGCGTCGGCGACGAGGACCGCCTGGTGCACAACGTCCACCTGACGCGGAATCCTCAGGTATTGGCCGCGGTGCAGGTGCGGGCGAACAACAACAATCAGCAGCAGGACCGTCCCACGGCGGGCAGCATCGAGCGCAACCTGTCGTCGGCGCAGCTCGACCGCCTGCCGATCGACAAGGGTGATCTCGCCAGCATCGCGTCCCTCGCGCCCGGCGTCGTGCTCACCATCGCCACCGACTCCACCGCGGCTGTCTTCTCGGTGGCCGGCCAGCCCACCAACCAGAATCAGATCACCCTCGACGGACTCTCATTCGGCTCGGGGAGCGTGCCGAGTGAGGCGGTGCGGAGCACGCGAGTCATCACGAACACGTATGACGTCAGCCGGGGACAATTCACCGGCGGCCAGGTAGCGTCCACTACACGCGGCGGCACGAACAACGTGCAGGGTGTGTTCACCTACTCGTTGCGCGATCCGGAGCTTGAATTCGTCGACGAGTCATCCGCGACGTTCGGACAGAAGTACATGCAGAACTCGTTCAGCTTCGGCAGCGGCGGGCCCATCGTGGAGGACGAGATGTTCATCTTTGGCGCCGCATCCGTGTCGCGGCGGACGAACCCTCTGTCGTCACTCCTCGCGGCCAATCCGCTCACGCTCGCCCGGCTCGGTGCAGCGCAGGATTCGGTAACGCGATTCATCGACAAGCTCAACGTGCTCGGCGTGCGTCCCACGCTGCCCGGTGTACCCGACGAGCGGTTGGCGGACAACGCGTCGTCGATCGTCCGGTACGATTGGTCCCTCGGCGATCTCCACACGCTCACACTCCGTGGCGATTGGCGCGGACAGATTCAGGATGGCACGCGCATCAGCGCGACATCGGTGCCGAGTACCGGTGGACAGCTGCACACCACCGGCGGCGGCCTCATGGCCACACTCACGTCGCATCTCAACGGCTTCATCAATGAGGCCCGCGTGTATCGCTCACAGGATCACCAGAATACCGATCCGTATCTCCTCGCGCCCGACGGCCGTGTGACGGTGGCCTCGTCGTTGGCCGACGGCACGCAGAGCATCACGAGCCTCCAGTTCGGCGGCAATCCGTCGCTGCCGCAGGAATCCCGCTCATCGCTCTTCGAGGGCAGCGACGAAGTGAGCTGGGTGAGCAGGGGTGGCGGGCATCGCGTCAAGCTGGGCCTCCTCGCCAACGCCGACCGCTCCACGGTGGGCACGATTCCGAATCGGTACGGCACCTTCTACTACAACTCGTTGGCGGACTTCGAGGCCAACAGGCCGTCGCAGTTCACGCGCACGATGTCGGGACGCGATCGCATCGCCGGCAGCGACAATGCCGCGCTCTATCTGGGCGACGCATGGCGCGTGTCACCGCGTCTCCAGTTCGTGTACGGTGTGCGCGCCGAGGCGACGCGCTTCCCCAATACGCCAGACTACAATCCGGACGTCGAGACGTTATTCAATCGTCGGACGGATCACACGCCATCGGAAACGCACGTGAGCCCGCGCCTTGGCTTCACGTACTTCATGGGTGCGCCTGCTGACAATCCGGCTCCTGCCGCGGCCGATACGAATCGTGCGGCGCGCGGTGGAGCAGGTGGCGGAGGAGGCGGCCAGCGAGCCGGCTTCAACGCCGCGGCATGGACCATTCGTGGCGGCGTCGGCGAGTTTCGGGGGCGCATCTCGTCCAACCTCGTCGCCACGGCGGTAGACGCCACCGGGCTCGCCGGCGGACAGTCCACGCTGACCTGCATCGGAAACTCCGTTCCCACGGCCGATTGGACGTCGTATCTCGCTGATGCCTCGACGATTCCGACACAGTGCGCCGCCGGCAACGGAGGCGTCGTGCCGCCGAATCTCACGCAGCGACGAAACGTCACGACGTTCGAGGACGAGTTCAGCGCGCCAAAGGTGTGGCGTGCGTCGCTCGGTGGAAGTCGTCGCTTCTTCGATCGCTACAGCTTCGGCCTGGACGGATCGCTTGCGTACGGACTGAACCAGACGGGCTCGCACGATCTCAACCTCAGTGCGACGCCCAAGTTCTCGCTCGCCAACGAAAGCGGACGTCCGGTCTTCGGCTCGTCGCAGTTCATCATCCCGACGACCGGCGCCACCACGATTACGGCATCGCGGCTGCACCCGGAGTACGGAAGCGTCAGCGAGATAACGTCCCAGCTGCACTCGCTCTCCACGCAGGTCACCGTCTCGCTCGGCGGCGTGACACTCCAGGGACTCACGTTCAACGGCGCATACACCTTCCTTCGCTCGCGCGACCAGCAAAACGGATTCAGTGGCGGCGGCGGTGGATTCGGTGGCGCAACGACTGCTGGTGATCCCAACGTCGTGAGCTGGGGGACCTCCGACCTCGAGCGCCGCCACTCGCTCCTTGGCACCGTCACGATGCCGGCGGCCACCTGGCTGGACGTGACGATGATCGCGCGCCTCACGGCCGGCCAGCGATACACGCCCACGGTCAACGGCGACATCAACGGCGACGGGTCACGCAACGATCGCGCGTTCATCTTCGACCCCTCCGCCACCGCGGATACGGCGGTCGGCAACGGCATCTCGCGCATCCTCGCCAACGCCCCTGTCCGCGTGCAGGACTGCATTCGTTCGCAGCTCGGCACCATCGCCACACGGAACAGTTGCTCCGCGCCATGGTCTCCGTCGCTGGACATGCAGTTCAACCTCAAGCCCGACGCGTTCGGTCTCGCCCGGCGGCTCACGCTGCAGCTCCAGATTCAGAACGGGCTCGTCGGGCTCGATCAGCTTCTGCACGGCACCAACAACCTGCACGGTTGGGGACAACCGGTCATTGCCGACCGCACGCTCCTTTATGTGCGCGGCTTCGATCCGGCCACGCAATCCTTCAAGTACGCCGTCAACGAGCATTTCGGCGTGCAGAACGCGCAAAACAGTCCGTACCGGTTGCCGTTCCAGATCGGATTGCAGGGGCGCCTCACCGTCGGGCAGGATCCGGCGCGGCAACAGTTCGGACGCATGTTCGGCACGGGGCCGGACGGCAAGCCGCTCTCCAAGGAAGGCTACAAGTCGAGGCTTTCGCGCATCATTCCCAACCCCTTCTTCGCCACGCTTGCACAGAACGACTCGCTCAAGCTCGAGTTGACGGCCGACCAGAAGTCGAAGCTCAAGGCGCTCTCCGACGAGCTCGCGCCGAAGATCGATCGGATTGCTGAGGAAATGGCGGACGTCCTCACGAGCGCAGGCAACGCACCGGACCCACAGGTGATCGGGGCGCGCATGCAGGGCAAGACGAACGAAGCGCGCACGATCGCGGAAAAGGCGGTGGCCGATCTTCACGCTGCACTGACGCCGGCGCAGTGGGACAAGCTGCCGGAGAGCATCAGGATTCCGCCGCAGGGTGGCCGCGGATTTGGCGGTGGAGACGGCGGCGGTGGCCGCGGACTTGGTGGCGGCGGAGGTCGTCCGCCGGAATAGCGCTACAACGCTACGCGGAGCAGTGCGCCAGTGGCGTATAGGACACGCGTCGTCCGACGCGTGTCATCCTGCCGCGTGAAGAACGTGTCGATGCTCGTGCCCGGCACCAGCGGCACACGAACGCCGACGGATTTGTCGATCCGGTTCAGCGTCGAGTAGTGCGAGTCGTACGAGAAATCGACCTGGCCATACGTGAACACCGGTTGGCCAAGAATGTCCACGTCGCGGCCGACCGCGGTCCTGTCCTGCCATCGCCGCGACCATTGGCGGTCGATGTCGCGGATCTCCACGCGCGTGCGGTTGCGTATCTCGAAGCCGCCGCTCAACGGAATGGTCGAGAACACCGTGGGGATGTACCGGTGCTCGGTCATCGTCGGCTGCGAGACCTGACGGACCTCGAGCGCCAACCGCGTGCCGATCGGACCGGGCGACACGAGACCGAGCCCCTGAATGCGCTCGTTGACGGCGAACGTTTCCGTCGCCAGATGCTGCTCGATCAACAGTTGCACGCCGACCCCCCACGCGCGGGGCGACGTCATGATCAACTCGGGGCGGAACTCGTGAAGGGCGTTCTGCGCACGCGCTGGTACACCCGCGGCGAGCAGCAGCGACGCGAGAAAGGCTCGGCGCATGCGATGAGGTTGGATTCGTCCGCGCGAAAGCTAGCCGCGAATGCGCGTGGACGTAACTTCCGGCACCTCGAAATCCCGGCCGCCATGCACAGTTCGCATTTCCGTCGCCCGCTCCTCGCGCTCGGTGTTCTGTTCACTGCGTGCGCCCGCCAGGTCAGCGTCGCACCCACACCGGACGACGGAGCCTATGACGTCGTCATCACCGGTGGCCGTATCGTGGACGGCACGGGCAATCCCTGGTACTATGGCGACGTCGGCGTGCGCGGCGATCGCATCGTCATCGTGGCGCCCCACGGGGCGCTCTCGGCAGCGCGGGCTGCTCGACGTATCGACGCCACGAATCGCGTGGTCTCGCCCGGCTTCATCGACATCCAGGCGCAATCGTACGAGCAACACCTCTTCGGCGACGGACGCGTCGTCAGCAAGATCTCCGAGGGTGTCACAACGGAGATTCTGGGCGAAGGAGGGACTCCGGCACCCGCGAATTCCGCGATGATCGCAGCGGTCGCCCCAGCGGACTCTCTCATGAAGCGCTCCATGACGACCTTCACGGGCGAGCACGGATTCGACGCGTGGCTCACGGCCATGGAGCGGCACGGCAGCAGCGTGAACGTCGGCTCCTACCTCGGTGCCGAGAATCCGCGCGTCTTCGCCATGGGTTATGCGGAGGGACGTGCGGGCCCAGCGGCATTGGACACCATGCGCCGCGTGGTCCGCGATGCCATGCGCGACGGCGCGTTCGGGGTCGCCAGCGCGTTGATCTATCCGCCGAGCGCGTTCACGAGCACGGAGGAGCTCGTCGCCATGGCGCAGGCGATGGCGCCCTATCACGGCGCGTACATCTCGCACATTCGGTCCGAGGATGATCAGTTGCTCGAGGCCATCGACGAAGCGTTTCTCATCGGCCGGAGCGCGGGCGTCCCCGTGGACATCTATCACCTCAAGGCCGCCACTCGGCGCAACTGGGGAAAGGCGCGCGCCATGGTAGCGAAGATCGATTCCGCGCGCAAAGCGGGGCTCGACGCCGGCGCCACGATGTATCCGTATCCGGCGTCCTCCAACTCGCTCCAGGCCTGCATTCCCAACTGGGCGAGTGCGAACGACATGCTGCTCCAGAACCTGCGCGATCCCGCGAAGCGCGCACGCATCGTGCGCGAGATGGGTGACACCACGCCGGGCGCGAACCAGGGATGTCAGCTGGATGGGCCGAGTGCGATCATGGTCGTCGGTCTTCAGACCGACGCCAACAGGAAGTACGAGGGATGGCGTCTCGACCGGATCGCCGCCGATCGCGGGACGACATGGGAGAACGCGCTCGTCGATCTGGTGCTGGCGGAGCAGGGCCGCGTGGCAAAGATCACCTTCAGCATGAGCGAGACGAACGTCGCGATGCAGCTCGCGCAGCCGTGGGTCGTCATCGGCAGCGACGCGGAGGGATTCGATCCCGCCAATGCGCAGGGACGCACGCATCCCCGCGCCTACGGCTCCTTCGCGCGCATCCTCGGGAAGTACGTCCGCGACGAACACGTCCTCACCCTCGAGGACGCCGTGCGCAAGATGACCTCGGCCACGGCGTCGCGACTCGGCATTCGCGACCGAGGGCTCGTCCGTCCCGGAACGTTCGCCGATCTCGTTGTGTTCGATCCGGCAACCATCACCGACCGCGCGACGTACGAGCAGCCTCACCAGCTCGCCACCGGCGTTGATGTGGTGCTGGTGAACGGCGTCACCGTGTGGAAGAACGGTGCGGCGACGAACGAGAAGCCCGGCCGTGCCCTTCGCGGTCCGGGTTACGGAATGCCGTAGACACACAGAGCCAGACACTGGATGTCCGCATCTCTTTTCAGCCCGCTCCGGATTCGCTCGCTCACGCTGCGGAATCGCATCGTCGTGAGCCCCATGTGCCAGTACTCCAGCGTGGACGGATTCGCCAACGACTGGCACCTCGTCCACCTCGGCGGCTTTGCGGTGGGCGGCGCGGCGCTCGTCGTTGCCGAGGCAACGGCGGTGTCTCCTGAGGGACGCATCTCTCCGCGCGACCTCGGCATCTGGCGCGACGAGCATGTCGCGCCGCTCTCGCGGATCACCGAATTCATCCAGGCGCAGGGTGCGATTCCAGGAATGCAGCTCGCGCACGCCGGCAGGAAGGCGAGCGTCGATGCGCCATTCAACGGCGGCAAGCCCCTGGATCCCGAGCACGGCGGCTGGTCGCCGCTATTTGCGCCGAGCGCCATTCCGTTTGCGTCGGGATATCAGGCGCCCGTTGCGATGTCCACGGCCGATATCGCCCGCGTTGTGGCGGATTTTCGCACCGCCGCGCAAAGGGCGTTCAAGGCGGGATTCCGCGTGCTCGAGCTGCACGGCGCTCACGGGTATCTGCTGCACGAGTTTCTCTCGCCGCTGAGCAACACCCGCGACGACGACTACGGGGGCAGCTTCGAGAACCGTATTCGTTTCGTGCTGGAAACCATCGATGCCGTGCGCGGCGTCTGGCCCGACCAGCTCCCGCTCTTCCTCCGCGTCTCTGCCACCGACTGGGCAGAAGGCGGCTGGCATCTCGACGAGTGTGTCGAGCTGTCGCGCATCGCCGGCGAGCGGGGCGTGGATCTCGTGGACTGCTCCACCGGAGGAAATGTGTCGGGCGTACGGATCCCCACCGGGCCCGGCTATCAGGTCCCCTTCTCCGAGCGGGTCAAGCGCCAGGCTGGCGTGCTGGCCGGTGCCGTGGGCCTCATCACCGAAGCCCTCCAGGCCGACGAAATCATCCAGCGCGAACAGGCCGACGTCGTCATCCTCGCGCGCGAGCTGCTCCGCGATCCGCACTTCCCATTGCGGGCGGCGCGCGAGCTCGGCGTGGACGTCACATGGCCGAAGCAGTACGAGCGGGCAAAGCTGTGAGTGGCGACTTCGCCCCTCCCATCCGCAGAGTCCCGCGTTCAATATTCACGTATCTCCACTGACCTCGAGACTGCGCATGTCCGCTGACGATTCCGTACCGATTTCACGTCGCACGTTCGTCAAGAACACAGCGACCACCGCCGCCGCACTCGCCGTTGGACCTATGATCGTGCCACGACACGTGCTCGGCATGGGCTTCCAGGCTCCCAGCGATACCTTGAACGTCGCCATGATCGGCATCGGCGGAATGGGGAAGGAGAACATGATCTCCCTCGCCAACGCCGGCGCCAACATCGTCGCCATCTGCGACGCCGACTGGGGCTACGTCGAGCGGGCCATGGCGGGCCGACTTCGCCCGCCGCAGGGACAAACGGAGCTCGCGCCGCAGATGCAGGCCGTGAAGGCCGCCTTCGAGAAGGCCAAGCGCTACACCGATTACCGCACCATGCTCGAGGAGCAGCGGGACATCGATGCCGTGAGCATCGCCACGCCCGATCACCTGCACGCCGTCATCGCCTACACGGCCATGAAGCACGGCAAGCACGTGTACGTGCAGAAGCCGCTCACATATTCGGTGCAGGAGGCGCGCATCCTCGCGCGGACTGCGCGCGACACGAAAGTCGTGTCGCAGATGGGCAACCAGGGCCACTCGATGGACGGCACCCGCCGCCTCGTTGAGCTCATCAACGCCGGCGTCATCGGACCCATTCGTGAAGTGCACGTATGGACCGACCGGCCGCAGCGTTACTGGGCCCAGGGCATTCCGCGTCCGGCGCTGCCGGGTGCGACTCCAGCGCCAACGCCCGCACCGGCACCGAGCCCGTTTCCGCCCGCGCCCCCGAGCTGGAACATGCGCGCCGTCGACCGCGCCGTCCTCGCCGCGATGGCCGCCAATCCGCAGGAGATCCCGCCCGGCCTTCAGTGGGATCTCTTCATCGGACCGGCCAAGTTCTACCCCTATCACCCGGCCTATCATCCGTTCAGTTGGCGCGGCTGGGTGGACTTCGGCGTCAGCGCCATCGGCGACATGGGCGCCCACCTCATCGACCAACCGTTCTGGGCCCTCGGACTCGGCCTGCCGACTGCCATTACGTCCACGTCCACGGCGTGGGGCGGACCCGCCAACAATCCCGGGACGTACCCGCTCGCGATGTCCACGCGCTACGAGTTCGCCGCGCGCGGCGATCAGCCGCCCGTCGTCCTGACATGGTACGACGGTGGTCTCGTGCCCATGATCAGCGGCGACTTTGTGCTTCCCCGCGGCGACGGCGGCGGCGGTGTGTTCGTTGGTGAGAATGGCTTCATCACCTACGAGACGTATGGCAACCGTCCCAAGGTGTATCCCGAAGCTGCCGCGGCTCGGGCGGAGCAGGTGCCCATGTCCGTCACGCGCATCGAGATGTCGCACGAAGCCAACTTCGTCAATGCGTGCAAGGGCAACGTTGCTCCGAGCTCACCGTTCGACTACGCGGCCAAGCTCACCGAAACGATGCTCCTCGGCATCGTGGCGCTCCGTGCCGGCCAGTCCCAGCGCATTCTGTACGACGCCGCACAGATGAAGGTGACGAACATCGCCGACGCGAATCAGTGGCTCACGCGAGAGTATCGTCCCGGCTGGCAGCCGTGGAGCGCGAGCGAAGCATCGGCCGCCATTTGACCAGAACCGCAGGACCGAATCATGTGCAGAAACATCAAGACACTCGCGAACTTCGAACCGCCGGCCACCAATGACGAGGTGCGAGCGTCCGCATTGCAATTCGTGCGGAAGCTCAGCGGGACGACAAAGCCTTCACGCGCGAACGAGGAGGCCTTCAGTCGCGCCGTGGATGAAGTCACCGAGACCGCGCGCCGGCTGATCGACGCCATCGAGATTCACGCGCCGCCGCGCAATCGCGAAGAGGAAGCCCGAAAGGCAAAGGAGCGCTCGCTCAAGCGCTTCGCCTGACGTACTGCGATGACCGCTAGCGGCCGTCTTCCAATCGGACGAGTCGCCAGCGGCCGTCGAGCTTCTCGAGGAGAGCAACCCGCCTCACCGTATCACGGTCGGCGCCGAGCGCGACGCCGTTCGCGTTCGGCAGGATGGTGAAGAGGTAGCTCACTTTCGCCGAGTCGGCCCCGATCGGCGCCGTGCCTCCGACGGCGACGTGTCGGCGGCCCGCCGTCACGTCCCATCCGCGCCGCTCGCCTCCATTTGGAATGCTCGCGCCATGGACGGGCGCCCACCCGTCGGCCGTGAGCCGCGCCTCGTCGCGCAACGTGGCTGCGCACCAGCCAGGCTCCACCACCTGTCCCGCCGACGTATCGCGCAGCGTCACCCAGTCGGCCATTACGAGCCAACGCCAATTGGCGAGCGGCTCTGCAACTACGGCGCGATCTGATCGACTGCGGAGCTTGGCGAGGACTTCGGCGCAGGAGAACCACGGCGGGCCGTCGGCCCAGACGCGCACGGTTGCCACCGCGGAGTCTTCCGCCGGCCTTGCGCGGCGAATGGCGGCCAGGGCCTCCTCATGGCTGGGCCCGCGCTGGCAGCAGCAGAGCACGGTCGGAAGAACAAGAGTGGCGAGACGTCGCATTGGACTCCGCACCGATGCGAATCACGTTCCGCGCCCGGTTGTGCTTTCGGTCTTTATTCGGTATATCCCGAAGTCGATGCGGGAGCTTCAAATGCGCGAACAGACCACGTTTTTTGGCGACGCAACCGGTGCACGCGCGCTGCCCATGGTGGGCGAGCAGAAGGACATCCGGTATTACGCAAGCGTGCCGCGCAGCGTCCTGAACTCACCGACTGCCACCGGCATGGGCTTCTGGTCCATCAACCCATATGTCGGCTGCGCATTCGGCTGCGCCTACTGCTACGCGAGGTACGCGCATCGCTATGCCGCCGAGCGTCTCAATTCCGCCGCGGCGGAGAGTGGGGACACGGCACTCCCGGTGGATGAGCTGCCGCCGTGGCTCGCCTTCGAGCGGCGGATCATGGTCAAGCGCGAGGCACCTCTGCTCCTCCGCCGCGCACTCGCTCGCCCCGCCGTTCACTCGGCGCTTCAGCACGAATCCGTCGTGATCGGCACCGCGACCGATCCCTATCAGCCAGCCGAGCGGCGCTTCCGGATCACGCGTGGCATTCTCGAGGTGCTCACCACGCAGCACGGTCTCTCCGTCACCATCATCACCAAGAGTCCGCTCGTGACGCGAGACATCGATCTCCTGGTTCGCCTCCGCGAGCGGGCGAACCGCGTCTCCGTGCACGTGTCGCTCATCACCGTGGACCGAGAGCTCGCGCGCCGGCTCGAGCCGCGCGCGCCGACGCCCGAGTCTCGGCTGCGAGCCATTGCCCGCCTGCGCGCGCACGACATCGAAGTCGGCGTCAACTGCATGCCCGTGCTCCCGGGCATCACCGATGCAGCGGACCAGATCGAGGCGCTCGTGGGCCGCATCGCCGAATCGCGTGCGAGCTACGTGGGTGCGTGCGCGCTGCGGCTTCAGTCGGCCGCGCGCGCTCGGTATCTCCCCTTCATCGAGAGCGAATTTCCCACGCTCGCGGATCGCTATCGTCGCGCGTATGCGAGGAGTCACCAGGTGAGCGAGCAGTACCGCGCCGCCCTGCGCGAGCGTTTCGTGTCGGTCTGCGAACGGCACGGCGTCAAGTTCGGGAGATATTACGAGGACGATGGCGACGCAGCCGACGTTGTCGAGTCGCCGGAATTCCCGAGCCAATTGGCTCTTCCGCTCTGAGCCGTGGTCCGCTGTAATTGGCACGATTCATGGGGAGATCGTAGGTTCCGGTGTCAGCTCTCACACGGCCCATTGGCCGGACCCGAACCTGAGCGAGGGGGATAACATGATGGACACGATCCGCATGCGTCGCGTCGCAGGCGCAACACTCATGCTGGCAGCCGCGTTACTCTGCCAGGCGTGCGCGGTGACCACGGGGCAATTCATTCCCGGTCGCGCGTCGTCGACGAACCGCAGCATGACGAGCCATTTCGACGTCACGCGCATGCACTCGGCCGCCCTGACGCCGCACGCCGTCATGGCCACGACGAATGAGAAAGGCTACTTCGACTTCAGATACTATTGATGTCCGCTACCGGCCGGCGGGGCTGGTCGGCGCGGGGTGAGAGCATGGGGTGAATGGTGGCGCGCCCGGATATTGCCGTGCCGGGGTTTCGTCAAGGGCTCGTGGGGGTTTCAGGCCCTTCTGGCGGAAACCGGCCTGGGCACTTAGACTAGGCTTAGAAAATCTTAAGCGGGCGAGCAACAGCCTTTCTCGCTCTATGTGGCGCCATCGGCGTCAGACCGACGACAGCCTGTCGTCTCTCTAATCTCATCCTATGCCCGACATCAATCTGCGCCGCCTCGACGTGACCAATCCTGGACGGGGCCCCTGGAAAGTTGTGCCGGACCTGTCCAACCGCGCCATTCTCGTGAAGAACGGGAGGAGTGGATATGGTCACAAGGTGTATTACGGCACCCGAACCAAGCGCACGCAGGAAGACGCCGAGGTGCAGGCGGTCGCGATGTGCGCGATCCTGAACGCGCTCAAGGCCAAGCGGCCCTGACAAACGACTGAAGCGGTGAGCCACAATCGGCTCGCCGCTTTTTGCAGGAAATGAGGAGAGTGTGTGGGCTTGCGGGGGGCGCGTTGCGCCGCTCCCCAGCTGGCCCGCCCCCTGAATGTCGCCCGTGCCAACCATTGGCCGGGCGATTCTGTCTATCTGGGGGCTGGGAATCGCCGGGCGGCGCTTTCGGTACTACCGTCCTCCCGTCCTCCTGTAGGATTCTGGCAACGAGCGGCATCCTGACAGCGTAACCCGTACACGTGTTCGATGGACAGACAAGTGCTCCACAGCGTACTCCTCCTCGCCACCGCCGCGATGTGCGCAGGCACCGTCGACGCCCAGGCTCCGGCGGCGGCCCCGCGCTCCGCTGGCGGCGGAGTCGGTGAGATTCACGGCCGGCTCGCCGATTCCACGAGCGGGCGAGCCGTGACCAGTGGGTCTGTCACCCTTCGTCGAGCGAGCGATACCGCCTTTGCCGGCGGGGCGCTGCCCAAAGAGGACGGAAGCTTCCACATCGACGGCGTCGCGCCGGGCACCTATACGCTTCGCATTCGCGCGCTCGGGTTCGCGCAATTCGTGCGCTCCGGCATCGTCATCACCGCGGCCAATCCGACCGTCGACCTGGGCGTGCTCCACCTGCACGGCGTGGTGACCAAGCTCGAGGGTCAACAGGTGGTCGCCGAGCGCGAAGAGACCGTCATCGCGCCGGACCGCACATCGTACAACACCAGGAACATGACCGCCGCGAGCGGCGGCACCGCGATCGACGTCCTCCGCAACATCCCGCAGGTGGAGGTGGACGGCACCAACAAGGTGAGCCTCCGCGGCAATCAGAACGTCGTCGTCCAGATCAACGGACGCTCCACTCCGCTCAAGGGCGAGCAGCTCGGCACCTTCCTCTCGCAGATGCCGGCCAACACCGTCAAGACCGTGGAAGTCGCCGCGAATCCCTCGGCGAAGGATGATCCGGAAGGCACCGCCGGCATCATCAACATCGTGCTCAATCAGGAAGCGGAGATCGGTCTGAGCGGGGGCGTCAATGTCGGCACGGGTACGACGGGGCAGGTGAACGCCTCCGGCAACGTGGGCAAACAACAGGGGCACGTCACCGGGTTCATGTCGCTCTTCGGATATCGGGACAGCCGCGCCACCTCCGGCACCATCTCGCGCACCAACCTCGTCATCCCCGTGCCTGCCTTTGTGGAGACGAGCATGTCCGGGCGACAGCGGCCGTTGTCGGGCGGCGGCAATTTTCGCGGGGAGTATCGGTTCAACGACCGCGACGCCCTGACCTTCGACAGCTATCTCTACGCGGGCCACTACGGCGGCAGGAACGCGACCTACTACACCGATCTCGACACCGTGCGCAACATGATCGGCGCGTTCAATCAGCTGAACGACAACGACTCGCACAACCTGTCACAGGATTACGACGTTGCATTTCGGCGGCAGGGAAAGCCGACCACGCCGCAGCTCACCGCCGAGATCGAGTACGCGAACAACACCAACAACACCGACGTGAACCTGTCGGGGTTGGTGACCAAACCAGACGTCTCCACGCCGTCCATCATCCCCACCGAGCGCGATCACACCGTTGGGCGCTATCCGTATGTGAACGCCAAGCTGGACTTCACGTATCCCGTGAATCCGGCCACCAAGTTCGAGACGGGCGGGAAGTACGCGGACCGCAACACCGGCAACGACTTCACCGCTGCCTACCTGAACGCAGCCACCGGGGCATTCGACGTCAATCCCGCACGCAACACGTCGTTCACATATCGGGAACACATCGGCGGCGCGTACGCACTGCTCTCTCGGCAGCTGGGCAAGTTCCAGACGCAGGGCGGCGTGCGTCTCGAGGACGCCAACACGATGTTCGATCTCCCGCTGACGGGCCAACACTTCGACAAACACTACGCGAGCGCATATCCGAGCGGAGTGCTCACCTACAACATCACCGACATGCGCTCGGTGCGAGCGAGCTATTCACGCCGCGTCTCTCGGCCCAACCCGTATCAGCTCAGCCCCATCGAGTTCCGGATGGACACGCGCAACGTGTTTCGCGGCAATCCCGATCTGGCCGCCGAGTACACGAATGCGGTGGACTTCAGCCTGCAGGAGGCGCATACATGGGGCTCGCTCCAGCTCAACCCCTATGTGCGTCACACTGCGCATGCCGTACGCAACATCCAGTTCGTGGATGCCAACGGCATCTCGGTCAGCACCTTCGAGAACGTCGCGAGCACGACCACCATCGGCAGCGATCTCAATCTCAACTACCGGAACGGTCCGTTGACGACGGGCGCCGGGGGCAGCGCGTATCACTATTCGAGCGACGCCACCAACCTTGCGACGAATCTGTCGACGAATACGTTCTCGTGGTCCCTGCGGGCGAACGGCACGTACAAGCTGTCGAGCATCGTCGACGCGCAGATGTTCTCGTTCTATCGCGCGCCGACGAAGACGGAGGGTGGGTCGCAGCTGGCGTCGGTGAATCTCAATGCCGGCATCCGATACAAGGTCTGGGGCGACCAGGGGAACATCTCGCTGCGCATCAACGATCCGTTCAAGATGCAGAAATTCGGGTATCGCACGGCGAATGGATCGGTGGTGGAGTACAGCGAGCGGTTCTTTGGATCCCGGGCGCTGTTCCTGACGGTGTCGCGGAACTTCGGTCAGGCGCTGCGATTGCGTCCGAAGTCGGAATCGGAAGAGGGTCCTTCGGCGCCGCCGACCCCCTGAGAGAGCGGCGACGCGCGACGCTCCTAGCTCGACGCACGAGGTTGGCGGCTGCGGAGCGCGCGCATCTCGCGCTCCAGCTGGTCCAGCTCATCCTGCTCCTCCAAACGAATCATCGTGTTCCGCTGCTCACCCCATAAAGGCTCGTGCCACGCGATATCGCCGAAGGCGAACGCGGAGGCCCGCCAGCGGACTGCACAAGCCGCCGTGTTGCCACGTCTAAGAGCCGCCCTCGTCAATGGCTGAGAAAGCTCCGAAGTCGCCTTAAGAAAACTTAAGCGCACTGTTGACACGGTGGCTGGTGGGCCCTATACACCGGATTCTCACGGGATGCGAGCGACCATGAGCGGTACAACGAACAATCGATTCACCGTTGTCTTTGCAGGTCTCATTGCGGTCGCAGCGGCGCCCGTCGTAAGGGCGCAAGCGGACACGCTCATCGACCCGCCCAGCATTGCCAGCGTCAGCGGCAGGCTCGTGGTGACTCTCACGGCGGCGCCCGCCTCGGTGATCATCGGCGGGCAGGTCATCGCAACGAACGTGTACAACGGTCTCTACGCGCCTCCCACGCTTCACGTAAGACGCAGTGATTCACTGGAGCTCACCCTTCAAAATGGAGTCGGCTCCGGCCAGTCGACAAATCTTCACTACCATGGGTGGGCTGTCACGCCACAGGCGCAGGGCGACGACGTCTTCGTGCACGTGCCCGTCAATACATCCTACTACTACCAGTTTCAATTGCCGTGGAACCACTCGGAAGGCATGTACTGGTATCATCCCCATCCGCACGGCTTCAGCGAATCTCAGGTCCTTGGCGGCATGTCCGGAGCGCTCATCGTCGACGGCCTTTTGGAGGACAACTATCCCGAGCTCGTCGGTATTCGCGAGCATGTCATGCTCCTCAAAGACATCCAGTTACCTGGAGACTCCGCCGACGCGCCGAAGACCAAGACGATCAACGGGCAGCTGAATCCGGTCATCACCATCCAACCGGGCGAGCTCCAGTTTTGGCGCATCGGAAACGTGGGGGCGGACTCGTACGTGAACCTGTCCCTCGGAGGCCTCCCGTTCTACGTGATCGCGATTGACGGCAACGTGACTGCTTGCATTCCGCTCAATCGCTGGGGACCTCAGGTCTGTCCCGTGCTTGTGACTCAGTATCTTCTTCCCCCGTCGTCCCGAGTGGAGATTATCGTATCCGGTCCAGGTCCCGGAGCATACGCGATCAACTCGTTGGCCGTGGATACCGGTCCGGACGGCGACCCAAATCCACAAGTGCAACTGGCAACGCTCGTGTCGGGAGGCAGCTCAATGCTGGCAGCGCCGCGCATGGTTGCCGCGAGGCGTCGTCTGGTGGTTCCACACACGACGAGAGCGACGAACGTTCGCCCGACACCGGCCGCACTCAAGTATGCAGCTATCACGAGGCGCGACACGCTGGTCTACACTGAAGACACTCTGACCAACCAGTTCTTCATCAACGGAAAGCAGTTCGACCCGAACCGAAACGACACCTATGCCCACGTCGGTGACGTGATCGAGTTCACGATCATCAACCAGACGCGAGAGCTGCACACCTTTCATATACATCAGACTGACTACCTCGTTACAGAGATCAACGGACAGCCGGCCAACTCCGTGAGCTTGCAAGACAATGTGAATCTGCCATACGTGGTTGGCGCTCAGCCGGGTGTGGTGAAAGTGATCGTGCCATTCTACGAGCCCGTAACGGTCGGCAAGTTTGTGTATCACTGTCACATTCTGGAGCACGAGGACGGAGGAATGATGGGGACGATGGTGCTCCTTCCCGCTGCGGCCCGTCGGCCAGCAGCTAAGGCCGCTGGAGCGACTCGGTCGAGGCACTAGGACCGGCGAAAGCGCGCGTGTGAGCGCGTCAGCGTACGGGGATCGCGATGCGGGTGCGTGTACGCTCGCAATTGACGCTCCCGCTCCACTCGCTTCCATTTCGCGCCATGCGAGTCCCATACGCTGTCCTGCACAACACGCTACGCGCCGTGCTCGCGGCCAAGGGCATGTCGCCCGAGCGCGCCGACCTGTGCGCGCGCCTCTTTGCCGATGCGAATCGTGACGGAGTCCCATCGCACGGGTTGAACCGATTCCCATTGTTCGTCTCCACCATCGAGCGGAAGCTCGTGGAACCGGGCGCCGTGCCGGTACGCGTTGCAGCGTTCGGCGCGATCGAACGGTGGGACGGCAAGCACGGGCCCGGTCCCCTCAACGCACATCACTGCATGGGCCGCGCGATCGATTTGGCGGGATTGCATGGCATCGGCGCCGTAGCGCTGGCCAACACCAATCATTGGATGCGTGCGGGGAACTTCGGTTGGCAGGCCGCCGAGGCGAAGATGATTGGCGTCTGCTGGACGAACACGCTGCCGAACATGCCTCCATGGGGATCCGTGAAGCCGGCCATCGGAAACAACCCGATCGTCATCGCGGTGCCGAGGGCGAGCGGGCACGTGGTGCTCGATATGGCGATGTCGCAGTTCTCGTACGGCGCGCTGTCGCTCTATCGCATGCGCGGCGCAGAGCTGCCGGTGGACGGAGGATTTGATGCCGAGGGAGTGCTGACGCGTTCACCAGCGGCCATCGAAGCGTCGAAGCGGTTGCTGCCGATCGGATACTGGAAGGGCTCCGGGCTCTCGGTGGTGCTCGACATGATCGCGGCGCTGCTGTCCGGCGGACGTGCGACCCACGAGATCCCCGATGCGGCTGCGGACGAGACGGGCCAGTCGCAGGTCTTTCTCGCCATGGATCCTTCGATGCACGGAGTGGCGACGGATGCGTCGAATGTCGTCGATCGAATCGTCGGCGATCTGCATCGAGCGGGTGACGGCGCGCGGTATCCCGGCGAGCGCACGCTCGAGACGCGGCGCGAGAGTTTGGCGAATGGGGTGGAGGTCGACACATCGATCTGGGACGCGACGCAAGCAATGACTGGCGCGACTCCTGCATCTGGCTGAGCTCGTTTGTGCCCGGCATCTCGTCGCGGCCCTGGGTCTTGGCAATGGTCTCATCTTCGGTATTCACGCGCTTTCTCCGCGACTGGGCGGTCGTTGTCATCCTCGGCGTGCTCGCACTGCTGGGCACAGCCCGCGTTGGCGAGGATGTCTTTGCGCATGAGTCGACCGCGTTCGATGCAGCGGTGCAGCGGTGGATGCTCGCGCACGAGACGCCCTGGCTGGACAGGGTGTTCATCGTGATCACGAACGCGGGAGGCGTCGTCCCCGTCTGCGTACTCTCGGCTGCCGGTGCGGGCTATCTCTGGTATCGTGAGAAGCGGCGAGTGGCGGCGACGGTGCTGCTGGCGCCGGTGGCGGCAGTGGCGGTGTTCACGGTCGTCAAACAAGCCTACGCGAGGCCGCGCCCGGTGGGGCTTGGCGGCATCGTGCCCAGCTCGTATTCGTTTCCGTCCGGCCACGCCACCGCGGCAACTGCGGTCTGCCTCACCTTGGCCTACGTGTACTGGCGCGAGGGCTTCGTGCGTCGCTCGGCCGCCTTGTGGTTTGCGATCCTCGTGCCGCTGCTCGTCGGTGTCAGTCGGGTCTACCTGAACGTACATTGGGCGACGGACGTGCTTGGCGGATGGAGCGCGGGCGTCGTCATTGCCGTGCTGTCGATCGTATTGTACGACCGCAACCGGCGACGTGGGCGTGCGACGCCCAACGCTGCCGAGTGAGGCTTAAAGAATTCTAAGCGTGCAGTCGCGAACGTTCCGAGGTATGTTCGGTCGCTCACATTTCTTCCTTACCCACCGTCACAAGGAGCTCTCGATGCGCATGTCTCGTCTAGGATTTGTTCTCGTGCTCTCGTTCCTCGTTGTTGGGGCATCGGCTCGCAGCAATGCGCAACGCACGCCGCCTGCGGCCGGCGCCGTGGAGGCCGGCGTCTTCGGGCAGATCGACTGGTTCGACAAGGCCATGCAGACGGACCGTGTCGGGCTGGGCGCCGGGGCGCGGCTCGGCTGGTTCCTGAATCCCACGTGGGAGCTCGAGGGAGAAGCCTCGTTCTCGCGCGCCAAGCCGACGGCGAAGCGCATCCAGACGGGCGACGTGCAGATCAACTACTACGTCGGCCGGCTGAACTACAATCGGCAGCTCGGTTCAGCGTTGGCGGTGCTCGGGATAGGTGCGGGCGCGAATGCGCTCGACGATCACAGCGATCTGATTCTTTCGCCTCTGGTCGGGTTGCGCATACCCCTCTCGAGTGATTGGCACCTTCGCATTGACGGGTCGATGATGTTTGCGCCGAACCCGACGAGTGCGACGTACAAGTTTCCAGCGCCCGTGGTGGGGGCGGTGAATGAGGGCGCGGCGTATCTCACGAACTTCCAGGGGCGGGTCGGGCTGAGCTGGTTGCCGCTCACACAGCGGCCGGAGTCGATCTGGGTTGCCGTGCGACCGAAGAGTCAGACGCTTCAGCTCCTCTGTGTTGGGCCGGCGCCCACACGGCAGTTCTATGACACCGTAACGAGCAACAAGACCGCGAACGTCTCGCAGGCAGTGACGTGGAGCGTCGGCGACGCGACCGTTGCTACGGTCAATGCGTCCGGGATCGTGACCGCTGTGAAAGCGGGCAGTACCACTGTCAGCGCCACGTCAGTGGCGGATTCCCGTGCATCCGATCGCGCAGACGTGATCGTCCTCGGAACCACAACGGGGCCGACAACGTTTCGCTATGACACGACGGTCAACAGGGTGGCGGTGAGCGCACTCGATACCGCGATCCATTTTGCCACCGACTCACCCAAGGTCGCGCCCCGGTATCGGTCGGCGGCTCGGCGCGAGGCCAGGCAGAAGGAGCTCAACCTGCTCGCGCTGCGCGACACCGCGCGCGGCATCCTCGACAGACAGATCGACTTTCTCAAGCAGTACCCCAGCGTCACGCTCAAGATCGAGGGATGGGCGGACACCGTCTACAACACGAAACACAACCTGGCGCTCTCGCAGCGGCGTGCGGATGCCGCTCGCGAGTACATCATCAGCCGCGGAATCGATGGAAATCGTGTAAGGGCGTCGGTCGGCGAAGGCGAGACCACGGGTTTCAGTCCCAGCAATACCAAAGAGGGGCTCCAGGCCAACCGTCGGGCGAAGGTAACGATCGACGTGGGGAGAGAGACCATCATCAAGGTTGACACCGTCCGCGTCGCCGGAGTGTGCAGACCCTAGTCTGAGGTGGTAACGCTGCGAGCCGTGGTAACTCCCGGGGACACCAACGAGCCGACTTGCTCGTAGTGTACCCGGCTGGCGTCGCGGCCGAGGGAACCTTGGTCGTCCTCGCGGTGTCGAACGCCCGATTTGCCCGTAACACGATTCCCCCATCCCACCAAGCATGGGCTCCCATCGCTCACTCGCCGCTGCGCTGCTGCTCTTGCTCGCCGGCACTTCCGTCCATGCACAGAACGTCCCAGAGGTAATCCGCGGCAAGATCACTGCCGATTCCGGACGTGTCGCTTCCACCGCGACGATCATGGTGACACGCGGGCCCGATCGCCTCACGCAGCAAACGACCACCGACAGCGCGGGACGTTACCTGGTGCGCTTCGAACAGGGCACCGGCGATTATCTCGTATACGTGACCGCTGCCGGGTTCAAGGCGGCGCGCCGCCGCGTCACGCGACAGACCAACGAGCACGAGTTCGTCGCCGACTTCAGCTTGACGCGCGACGTCGCGTTGCTCGACACCATGAAGGTCACGGCGGACAAGGCCGTCCGCGCAAGGAACGACGTCGGGCCAATGGTCCTCGAGCCCGGTTCTGCCGAGAAGTGGATGGATGGCGTCAATGGCGCCATACCGCCATCGTCGCAGGGGGATCCGAATGCGATCGCCGGCACGATGTCCAACGTCACGATGACCGGACTCGGGCCGTCGATCCTCGGCTCCGGCGCCGAGTCGAATCTGACGACGTTGAACGGTATGGCGCTCGCTGGCGGGAACATTCCGCGCGCTGCCAACACGCAGACACGTGTTACCGCCGCCACGTTCGATCCCACGCGTGGAGGATTTGCCGGCGCGAACATCGACGTGCAGCTGGGCGGCGGCGATCGATTCTATCAGCGTCGAAATGCGTTCCTGACGTTGGACCCTCAGGCGCTACAGTTCACCGACGCCGCCGGACGCTCGCTCGGCGCGCGCAGCGGCGGTGCGCGCGGCAGCGCATCCGCGGACGGCGAGATGATCCGGCAAGCGGCGACGTACAACGTCTCGCTCGACGTAGGTCGCAGCGTCAGCGATCCGGCCACGCTGCTCAATGCGGATGCCGACGTCCTGCTGCGCGCGGGCGTTTCGCCCGATTCCATTGCTCGACTGATGACTGTGGCGAGTCCTCTTGGCCTGACGAGTGGCTCTCGGGCCGTTCCGGCCAATCGGCAGCACGATGTCGCGACCTTTCTCTCACGGTTCGACGACACACGAGATACGCTGTCCACGCGCGCGCTCACGACGTATGCCAGTTACACCCGCGACGGTGCGGTGGGTTTCGGTCCGCTCGCTGCGCCGTCGGCGTCCGGAGAGCGGCACGAGCAGACGTATGGTGGGCAGCTCACGCTCGGGAACTATGTGGGTGAGGGCCGGCGCGTACTCACGGAGACCCGCGTTGCCGCAAGCGCCGTGAGAGCGACCGCGTCGCCTTATCGCGAGATGCCCGGAGCGAGCGTGCTCGTTCGCTCGGACGGCCTCGACGCCAGCGGCGGAATAGCCGGCGTGACGCTCGGCGGTGCGCCCAATCTCGCGACCGATGATTTGCGCTGGACGACTGAAGGCGCCAACGAGACGACGTGGATGGCAGGCGGCCGCCGTCACAGGTTCAAGACGCAGCTCTGGGCTCGCGCGGACGGACTTCGGTCCGACGGCATCCCCAACCGCCTCGGAACCTTCACGTACAACTCCATCGCCGACCTACAGGCCGGACGCCCCTCGAGCTTCACTCGCACGCTCGCGGAGCCGCGGCGTGCGGGAACCGTGTGGAATGCCGCTGGCGCGATAGCGCACAATTGGTCTCCCACGCGTTTCTTCAGCCTCCTGTACGGCGCGCGCGTGGAAGCGGATGGCTTCGCGAGCAGGCCCGCCTCGAACCCCATGCTGGAGCAGGCACTTGGCGTACGCAGCGGCGTTGCCCCGATGCGTCTGCACGTCAGCCCGAGGCTCGGGTTTTCTTACACCTACAATCGCGACAAATCGAACGGCAACGGGATGAACATGACTCAAGTCGGGCGGTACTTTCGCTACCCCACGGGAGTCATTCGCGGTGGCATCGGCGACTTCCGCGACCTGCTGCACCCGAACGTTCTCGCGGACGCATCGGCGGCGACGGGTCTCGCGGATGCGACGGCGGTGCTCTCGTGCGTCGGTTCTTCCGTTCCCACCGCGGACTGGACGCGCTTTGCGGCGGACCCCGCGACCATCCCGACGAGTTGCGCTTCCGGCGGTGGCGTGCTCGCGGAGCGCGCACCAAGCGTCACGCTGATCGATCCGGGGTACGACGTACCGCACAGCTGGCGAGCGTCCCTCGACTGGAACAGCAGCTACGGCTCCTGGCTGCTGCGCGCGGGCGTGCTGGGCTCTTACGATCTGTCACAGCCCGGAACCGTCGACGCGAACTTCAGCGGAACGCAGCGCTTCACGCTCGCGTCCGAAGGCAATCGGCCTGTGTATGTGTCCGCGGCAGCGATCGACCCATCATCGGGTGCCGTATCGGCGGCGGAGTCTCGTCGCAGCGATCAGTATGGTCGCGTCGCCATGCGCGTGAGCGACCTTCGCGGGTATGGGGGACAGCTCAATCTGGGGATCTCGCCCGACGTCTTCCGATTCAACAACAGGTACCAGCTCTTCGGATCGCTCAGCTACACGCTCCAGGCCACTCGGCGGCAATTCCGCGGATTCGACGGCGCGTCGTTCGGCGATCCGCGCACCATCGAATGGTCTGCCGGGCCGTCAGACGCGCGGCATGCGATCGTGTTCAGCACTGGCCTTTATGCACCGAAGATCGGCGTCGTCACCCTGTTTACGCGGGCGCAGAGTGGATTGCCGTTCACTCCGGTCGTACAGGGGGATATAAACGGTGACGGGCGCTTTGGGGACCGTGCGTTTGTGCCCGATCCGGGCCGCGAGCTGGATCCCACGGTCGCCGCGCAGATACGCTCTCTGCTCGCGAATGGTGCCTCCGCGGCGCAGTCGTGCATCGCACAGAACCTCGGCAGAGTAGCGGAGCGCAACGGCTGCCGTGGGCCGTGGACGCAGTCACTCAACGTCCAATGGAGCCCTCGGCTTCCGTCGAGGCTCAGCGGCCGCGTTGTGCCCAGCGTGTACTTCCAGAATGTGCTCGCGGGCGTCGATCAACTCGTGCACGGCAGTGAGAACATGAGCGGCTGGGGCTCGCCAGCCGCCGTCGATGCGGTGTTGCTCGTCCCGCACGGTTTCGACCCGAGCGCCAATCGCTTCCGCTACGACGTGAATCCGCGCTTCGCCGACACGCGACCCAGTCGAAACGTGTTGTTGAATCCATTCCACGTGGTCGTGGACTTCAGCGTGAACCTCTCGACCGACTACGATCTTCAGAAGCTTCGCCGGGCGGTGGAGCCGATCCGTGCGCCCAACGATGCGGGCTGGCAGCGTCGCTCGGCCGATTCACTCGCGGCGTTCTATCTGTCCAATACGTCGAGCGTGTTCAAGGCGCTGATTCAGGAAGCTGATTCTCTCTTCCTCAGCGTGGGACAGGTGGCCGGTCTGGAACGCGCCGATTCCGCGTTCTCGAATCGCGTAAGGGCTGTCTACGTTCCGTTGGGCGAGTTCCTGGCGAAGGCGCAGGGCGGCGCGGGCAAGGCGGAGTTGGACACCGTGCAAGCGACGTCCAAAGCGTATTGGAAGATCTTCTGGGAGCAGCCGGAGATCGCGGACTCTCTCGTGACGCCCGCGCAGAAGGAGCTCTTTCCCATGCTGAAGAGTCTCCTGGCCGTTCCCAAAGAGCAGCGGGAGCACAGTCAATGGATGTTCGGCCGCCCCGTGACGTTTGCCGATAAGCCACGAAAGCGCTGACGCAGCCCTGATCACGGGCAAAGGAGAAACGAAAAGGCGGATACTGCGTGAATCTCGCCGCGATGCTCGGCTGGTGCGCATCTAGCGCGGCTCGGGTCTCGGAGTGTCGGCTGCCGGTATGACGCTGCCGATAAGAAAGCCACCGAGCGCACCGGCAGTGACCGCGACAGACAGGATATAATCAGCGCCCAGGCCGCAAGGTATCTCGTGCGCTGGGTGACATCGCGCTACCTCCACGAACACAGTCACAGCTCCCAGAAGACCACCGAGGAGCGCGCCCAGCAACTGGTGACTGCTGCGTGACGAGGCTCTGCCGGTTGCAGGCGGTGTCAGCATGCTGTTGGCAAACCAGGTCGCTACCTCGAACTGCGCATCCACGAGGAAGAGCGCTGGATCGTCGGGCGTCGGGTACATCGCGACATACGCGGGGCCAAGTTGATAGATCAGGAGGTTGACCAAGCGATCGGGAGCTACCCCCTTACGCATCACGGCGCTATCGACGCGCGCGCAGACGCTGTCGAGCGTGGCAAGGTGCATCGCGCTCGTGTCCAGGCCGCTTACGCCAAGCGCGGTGCGCTCGGCGGCAGTCGCTGGAGCGTTCAGGTAGCGAGCCATCCGACGGAACTGGGCACCGAAATCGCCACTCCGCGTGAGGCATGTCTGCGCAGACAGAGCAGGAAGCGCCGTGGCAATCAGGGCGAAGACGGCGAGGCAAGGACGTCGCATAAGCAGTGGCGGAAATTGCGAAGATAGATGCGCCGACGCCAACGAAACGGTCTGGCGCGTCGAATGGCGTGGCATTAGTCGCGCGACGAGCGGACCACTCTGGCAGCACTGGAGCACATCCGTGGCCAGGCTGGCGTCGGACGCACGAGACAACCGCGAGTCGGGCCCTCACAGCTAACTGCGTGACGTAGGTAGCCTGCGCAATCATTCGATGACGGTAAGTCCACGCACCGAGGCGAAGCTGCTCCATGCTCGCCTCCATCCGCTCCGCCGCCGTCCTCGGCATCGACGCCTATGACGTCACCGTCGAAGTAGACGTCGCGCGCGGCCTCCCCAACTGGGTCATCGTCGGCCTCGCGGCCAGCGCCGTAAAGGAAAGCCGCGAGCGCGTCAGCGCGGCGCTCGCGAACGCCGGCTTCACCATACCGTCGCGTCGCATCACGACGAACCTCGCGCCTGCGGACATCCGGAAGGACGGAACGGCATTCGACCTCCCAATCGCCATCGGCGTCCTCGTTGGCTGCGGTGTGCTGAGTCCCGACGCCGTCAACCGATGCGTATTCGCCGGTGAGCTTGGCCTTGATGCGACGTTGCGTCCGGTGCGCGGCGCCCTTTCCATCGCGCGGCGAGTGGCGGCGTCTGAGAACTGCAGCGCGCTCACCCTCGTGCTTCCACCGACGAATGTTGCCGAAGCGTCGCTCGTTCGCGAAGTCCGTATTGCCGCTCCGGCGTCACTCGGAGAGCTCGTCGAGTGGCTCAAGAACGGCGAATTTCCGGAAGCGCGTGCTCGCTCCTCATGGCGGAATGAAGAACACCTCATCGATCTCGCGGACGTCGCGGGACAGGAGGCCGCCAAGCGCGCGCTGGCGATCGCTGCCGCGGGCTCGCACGGAATTCTGCTCGTCGGACCGCCAGGGGCGGGCAAGACGATGCTCGCGCGCCGGCTTCCTACCATTCTGCCCGCGCTCACGGACGCGGAAGCGCTCGAGGTGACGGCGGTGCATTCGGTGGCGGGGGTGCTCGACGTCGCAACGGGCGCCGTGACGCGACGTCCGTTTCGTGCCCCTCATCACTCCGTGTCGACGGCGGGACTCATCGGCGGCGGATCGACGCCGCGTCCCGGCGAGGTGAGTCTCGCACATCACGGCGTGTTGTTTCTCGACGAGCTCCTCGAGTTTCCCCGCGGCGTATTGGAGGCACTGCGTCAACCGATGGAGGATGGCTTCGTCACCATCGCGCGGGCGCTGGCGTCGGTCAGGTTTCCAGCCCGCTTCGCTCTGGCGGCGGCCATGAACCCGTGCCCATGCGGCCACTCCGGCGATCCCATCAAGCCGTGTGTATGCGCCGCGGCGGAGATCCTGAAGTATCGCGGGCGTCTCTCGGGCCCATTGGCGGATCGGATCGACATGCACGTCAGCGTGCCACCGGTCGCGCTCTCACGCCTCGCGGTGCGTTATGGTGGTGACGGATCGGCGGCCATTCGTGCTAGAGTCGAGCAGGCGCGTTTGCGCCAGCGAAGGCGGTATGACGGCGAGTCCGCGTGCAATGCCCGTGCGCCAGGACGATGGTTGGAGACCCACGGCGGTTTGGACACTTCCGCGCGGACAATGCTCATGACTGCTGGAGACCGACTCCATCTCTCGGCCCGCGCCTTCCATCGCGTGCTCCGTGTTGCGCGCACAATTGCCGACCTTGCCGGCGAATCGTGCATCAGCGTCGCCCATGTGAGCGAGGCGCTGGGCTATCGCCCGCGGGGAATGGAGCACACACACGAGTCCGGCCTGGAGGTGGCCTGATGAGCAACGCTGAGGAGTTGTCAGAAGAAGGAGACGCCAATAGTATTACATATCCAAGTAATACTTCGGAGTCTCTCATGCGCATCACAACCAAAGGGCAGGTGACCATCCCGCTGGCGGTCCGCGAGACGCTCGGCCTCCTTCCACACACCGAGGTCGAATTCACGATTCGCGGCGATACCGCCGTGCTGACGAAGGCAGGCACTCATCGCAAAGGGCGCATGCTCATCGAGCACATGCGCGGACGCGGGCGCGGACGGCTCACCACGGACGAGATTCTCGCGTTGACGCGTCCGGCCGATCCAGGCGCGCGATGAGCGAAGTTCTCGTGGACAGCAACGTCCTGCTGGACGTGTTGACCGAAGACCCGGTGTGGTTCGAGTGGTCGTCGAGCTCGTTGTCGGAGCTTGCCGAGAGTTCGGTCCTGCTTCTCAGCCCGATCGTATACGCCGAGGTCTCGGTGAATTTCGCGCGCGTCGAGGAGCTCGATGAGGCGCTGCCGACGGGCGTGTTCCGTCGCGATCCGCTGCCGTGGGACGCGGGATTTCTGGCGGGAAAGTGCTTCCTGACGTACCGGAGGCGTGGCGGCTCGAAGCGGTCGCCCCTTCCAGACTTCTATATCGGCGCGCACGCTGCGGTGAAGGGCGCGTCGCTGCTGACGCGCGATGGAACGTTGTACCGTTCGTACTTTCCGTCCCTGCGGGTGATCGCGCCCAGCTAAGCGGGAGACGTCGGTCAAAGCCGGCGTGATGAGGGCAAGCGAGATACACTCTTAAGAATTTCTCAGTCTCGATTGGCGCCCTGTCCCATCGCGCCGTATGGTTGGCGCGCCCGCTCCCGAGAGACGACGAATGTCACTCATCGCTCGAGCTACCAGCGCCGTCATCATCCTGTTTCTCGCCACGCTGGCGGCCATCGTCGCCCAGCGCCTCCTGACCGGCGAGATCAATACGCACGGCCTGTTGCACCGAAAGGGCTCGGGCGACCCCGTCGAGGCCAGCCCCGAACGCATCCAGCTCCTGCTGTCGACCATCGCCATGGCGAGCTGGTACGTCCAACAGACCCTTCAGGCGCGCGGCACGAACCGGTTACCCGACGTTCCCGCCTCATGGCTCGCCGCCCAGGGCGCGAGCCAATTCATCTATCTGGGCGCAAAGGCGCTTTCATTTCGCGGCCGCGATACCACGGGCAGCGACAAGATGTAGGTCCCACACGGAGACGACCATGGATATGAAGCAAGCGACCGCGTACGTCTTTCTGGCCTCGGCATGGGTGACCCTTCTGATCGTCGCCGCATTCGCCTTCGCGATTCTGCGGGATGTTCTGACGCACGAGATCGACCTGACACGCCTCCTGAGCGAGCCGACCGGAGACGCGAGCATGTCGCGCTTCCAGTTGCTCATCTTCACGTTCGTCGTGGCGTTGAGTCTCTTCCTCATCGTGGTGTCGCAGGCGACGCCGCAGCTCCCCGATGTCCCCGGTGGCGTGCTGACGTTGCTCGGCATCAGCGCGAGCTCGTACGTCGTCAGCAAGAGCATCCAGTTCAGCAAGCCGGAGGGCGTGGAGGACCGTCCTCCGCACGTCGCCGTGACACCGTCCAACACCTCTGTGACACCCGGCCAGCAGGTTCCATTCTCGGCCGAGGTGCAGCGGACGTCAAACACGGAGGTGACGTGGGCCATCGTCGCGCCGGCGTCCGGAACGATCAACTCGAAGACGGGTCTCTACACGGCGCCGGCAAAGGTGCCTCCCGGGGGGGTGATCGACACGATCCAGGCGCAGAGCGTCGCGAATCCGCTCGGTGTGGGCTCGGCGATCGTGAAGATCGCGCCGGCTAACGCCGTCGCGGCGGGAGACTAGGGATCATGCCGAAGAAGACTGTACCCGAGAGGCCACCGCATGCGAAGCCGCACCGGGCCGGCGGTGGCGTAAAGGGCGGACATGCCGCGGCGGCGATGCTGCCGGTGGCTCTCGGGCTCGCCATGAAGCTCAATGGGAGTCCCGTAACGTTGCCTTCCGCGCCCACGGGGCTCGATGTGCAGACGATGACGCCTGCCGCGACGATTGCGGCCGACAAGGCGATTCCGCGCATCGGATTGGACGCTCCCGCGTCGGAGCTGGACCAGAATTGGGAGAAGCCGGCGCCGAACCAGAGCAGCCTGCCGGGATGTCCATGGTTCGGAGCGGAGAAGTCGGACAAGATCACGAATCAACGAAAGAACCGAACGGACCTGCCGAGCGGCTACCACGCCGTGGAATTCAGCGCCCTCACGGACCTCGATTGGCCGCATGAGGCCACGACACGGCGTGACAAGTGGACGTCGGATCAACTCGCGCAGATCGCTCCGTTCGAGGGCGAGGCGATCACGGTCACGGGCTTCGTCGTCGCGTTCCGGCCGCAGGGAAAGAGTGGCGAGTCCCCCAACTGCGGTGAAAAGGGGGAGCCCAATACGGATTGGCACATCGCGCTGGTCGGCGAATTCGGTGACAAGGAGCCGGAGGCCATGGTCGTCGAAACGACACCGCGCATCAAGCAACACCATCCCAACTGGGTGCCCGCCGCTCTGGAGTCACTGAAGGGCACCGAGGACTCGGTCCGCGTGAGCGGTTACCTGCTGCTGGATCCCGTTCACAAGGGGCATCTGGGCAAGTACCGCCGCACACTGTGGGAGATTCACCCGATTCACCGGATCGAAGTGTTCAAGAAGAGTGAATTGGTCTGGCGAGACATCGATGACCAGAGCTAGCGTGACCAAGTTTGCGCGCGCGAATCCTCACTCCTCGTTCAGTATCGCGTGCAGCGTCCTGAGGAGCGTCTCGGCGGTGTAAGGCTTCGGCACGAAGTGGTGCACGCCGGCGCGCATAGCCTTCGCGAGCGCGTTGTCCGTGACGAGCCCACTCGACGCGATGATCTTGACGTCCGGATTGATGGCCTTGAGTGCCAGAATCGTGGCCGGACCATCCATGATCGGCATAGCCATGTCCGTCAACACCACACTGACGTCCGCCGCATGCTGCGCGTAGAGCGCCACGGCCTCGGCGCCATTGGAGGCCAACAGTACGCGATATCCGAATCGCTCGAGCGTGCCCTGGGCGATGGCACGAATACCCGGTTCATCATCCGCCACGAGCACGATCTCGCCATTGCCGCGCCGTAGGGACGTTGCCTCCGCAGAGATCTGATCGGAGGCGCACTCCGCGGCGTTGGCGGGCAAATACACCTTGAACTTGGCACCGTGTCCGGGCTCGCTGTAAACGTGGATGAAGCCACCGTGGGCTTTCACGATGGCCAAGGTCGTCGAGAGTCCGAGGCCCGTTCCGCTTCCCGTGGCCTTCGTTGTAAAGAAGGGCTCGAACACGCGATCCTGAACGTCCGGCGTCATCCCGACGCCGGTGTCGGCCACGGTGATCACGACATAGGCACCGGGCTGCGCATCGATGTGCATGGCGCTGTACGTCTCGTCGACGACGGTGTTCTCCATGGTGACGTTCAGCACTCCTCCGGTTGGCATCGCGTCGCGGGCATTGACGCATAGGTTCAGGAGGAATTGGTGTATCTGCGTCGGGTCGCCCGTAACTGTCCAGAGGTCGGGCGGCGAGGTAAAGCGTACGTCGATGGATTTCGGAAGCGTGTCGCGAAGAATCTTCAGGAGCTCGTTCATCAGGTGGACGGGATTCACCGCAATGCGGTGACCCTGAACACCCCGCGCGAACGAGAGGACTTGGCGCACGAGCGATGACCCATGTTCCGCGCTGGTCTTCAGCGTGGCGAGATACTGCTCCGCTTCCGGATCATCGATCATCTCCGTGAGGAGCTCCACGGATAGGAGGATCGGCGTAAGGACGTTGTTGAGGTCGTGGGCGATGCCGCCGGCCAGCGTTCCAATACTTTCCATCCGCTGCGCGCGCAGGAGCTGCTGCTCCAGGCGCTTGCGCTCGCTGAGATCCAGGACGAAGCACACGCCTTCGTCGGAGTCGTCCTGAAACGACGCTGCGCCGATCAGGACGGCGACACGTGAGCCATCCCTCCGGATGAACTCCTTCTCATACGGCGTGCAGACACTCCGGGCCGCAACCTCCGCCAACGCTCGTCGATCCGCCTCGGCATACTCGGGCGGTGTGATGGCGGTCCACTTGATGGTGCCGGCATCGAGATCGTCCCTCCCATAGCCGATGATGTCCAGGAAGGCCCCGTTCGCGCTGGTGACGTCACCTCGCGTGTTCCAGAACATCACGCCTTGCGCGTTCGAGTCGACGAGACGGCGGAGGCGAGCGTCGTGCCGCTTGCGCTCGGTGGAATCGCGAATGATGCCCAGGTAGTTTCCGTCGGGCATCTGGGAGACCGTCACCTCCGCCGAGAATGTCGATCCGTCCTTGCGTGTGAAGATCCATTCCCGCTCATGATGGTGCGACTCGCCCTCGAGGGAGCGGAGCGCTTCGCCGATGTGCGGCACCTCGGCCGGTGCGACGATGTCCGACGCATGCAGCCCGATGAACTCGTCCTTCGTGTAGCCGAGCATGCGGCACATGCTCGCGTTCGCGTCCAGGTAGTAGCTCCTCGGATCGGCGATGACGATGCCTTCCGGGGCATAGTCGAACAGCATGCGATACCGCGCTTCGGCTGCGCGGTGGGCGGTGTCCTCCCGGAGGCCCTCCGGCTCGTTCGCGGAGTGAGATGGCGAGTTCATCTATGGCACAATCCGTCAAGCGGGGCCAAACGTCAACAGTGATCTTGCATCCGAGCGGTCGATCACGAGGATTGTCTCGCGCCCGGCGCCGGCTCAACAGTGACGCCTGTTAGGGGACGCCTCAGCTGCATAGTATCGGCAGCAAGGCTGAATATTGCCTGCTTCAAGTCGGAGGGCGATCGCGCTCGTGGATCGGTTGGTCTCTGGGCCGGCGAGGGCTTCGGCGGCCATGTCGCCAACCTGCGCATTGCCCGAATGCGGTAGAGCGCGTTCGTCCCGTTAGATCACGAACATCCCGATCGCGGCGGCGAACATCACGATGGCCGTAAGGCCAACGACCACGCGCACCAATCGCGAAATCGGCTGCCCATGCATCAGCTTCGAGTCCGACGCCGCGATGAGGATGCCGACGAGAAGGAACGGGGCGAGCACGCCGTTGATGACTGCCGTCCAATAGAGCGCCGAAACCGGATTGACCCCCGAGAAGTCGAGCCCCACGCCAATGGCCACCGAGCAGATGAAAGCGGCGTAGAAGCCGGGCGCGCGAGTGTATGGCTCGTCCATGCCCTGCCGCCAGCGAAAAATCTCGGCGAATGCATACGCGCCGGCACCGGCGAGGGTCGGAATGGCCAGCGCGCCGGTGCCGAGGAGACCCGCGGTGTAGAGGAGAGCCGCAAAGCGGCCCGCGAGCGGGGTCAGCGCCTCCGCGACCTGGCCGGATGTCTCCAGCTTCGTCATCCCCGCGCGATGAAGCGTGAGCGCGGTGGTGAGGATGATGAAGAACATTGCCGCGTTCGAGAAGAGCGTTCCGATGGCAATGTCGATCTGTCGCGTCGTGATCTCGTACCGGGTGGCTCCGACGCGATCCGCCGCACGGCGACGTCCGAGTGACTTTTCCTCTTCGACTTCCTGCGACGCCTGCCAGAAGAAGAGATACGGGGAGATCGTCGTTCCGAGGATGGCGACGAGCGTTGCCCATGCGCCGCCGAGCGGTGGAACGCGCGGCACGACGGTGTCGTGCGCTACCCCCGCCCAACGCGGCCCTAGATAGAGTGCCGTGATGACATAGGCCACGAGCACCAGTGCCAACCATTTGAGCCCCGCCGCGAGTACGGTATAGCGCAGACGAATCGTTGCGGTCGCGATGCCTACTCCCAACGCAACGACCCAGATGTGTGAGTTCACTCCCGTCAACAACTGGGCGGCCGACGCCATTCCGGTGAGATCTGCGCCGACGTTGATGGTGTTCGCGATGAACAGCGCAACGGCGGCAACCAGGAGCAGCGGGCGCGGGAACTTGTGTCTCAGCGCGCCCGCGATGCCCTGTCCCGTGACCATTCCGATACGGGCGCAGGTCGTCTGAACCGCGATCATCAATGGCCATGTAAAGAGCGCGGTCCAGAGGAACGCGGTGCCGTACCGGGCTCCGGCGACGGAATAGGTCGCAATACCGGATGGGTCGTCATCCGCGGCGCCGGTGACGATGCCGGGGCCGAGGCGCTTCCAGAATGCGCGGACGCCACCTGGCCCCGGGAACTCGCGTTTCGCCTGGCGGCGGTGCGCCCCGCGATGATCCGTCTTCGGCGCTCCTGTCATCGGCAACAATCTACTGAGTAGCTTCCACTATCCGCTGCCAGCCCTATGGCCCGGCGGTTGCCACCGGACGATCCCAACCATGTTCATCTCCGACTTCGCCATCCGGCGCCCGATCATCACCGTCGTCACGACGATCGCACTCGTCGTGTTCGGGATTGCCGCACTGGCTCGGCTTCAGATCGACGAGTTCCCCGACATCGACGCACCCATCGTCTTCATCGGCATCCCGTATCCTGGCGCATCTCCGGACCAGGTCGAGCGCGAGGTGGTGGACCGTATCGAAGACCGGGTCGCCGCGATCTCCGGACTGGACATCCTCCGCTCCACGTCGACCGACGGGTTCGCGCAGATCATCGCGCAGTTCCAGTTCGGTAAGCCCACCGATCAGGCGACACAGGACGTCCGCGATGCCATCTCAGCCGTGCGCTCGCAGTTGCCGGCGGAGATCGTGGAGCCGATCGTCCAGCGCTTCGACCCGTCGGCGCTGCCCATCGTTTCGCTCGCCCTCACGTCGGTCACACTTACGCCGGCGCAGCTCACGCGCATCGCGGACCAGACCATCGGCGGCGAGCTGAGGTCCATCTCGGGGGTGGCGCAGGTCAACATCGTCGGCGCCGACAGCGCGACCCTCAACGTCATCCCCGATCCGGATCGGCTCGCGGCCGCGGGTGTCGGCGTCGATCAGGTGGTCGCTGCGCTCCGTGCGCAGAATCTCGCGGCGCCGGTTGGGCAGGTGACGGGCCCAGTTACGGAACGTGCCATCCGCATCGAGGGGCGTCTTCAGCATCCGGAAGACTTCGCGCAGCTCACCGTAGCGACGCGCGGCGGGACGTCGATCCGCCTCGGCGACGTGGCTACGGTTGAGGCGGGAGCTGCGGACCGTCGCTCGGCAGCGTTGTTCAACGGCCGAGAGGCGATCGGCATCGACATCGTCAAGTCGAAGGGCTACAGCACAACAACTGTGAGCGACGGCATCAAGGCGCGGCTCCCTGCGCTACGGACGGGGCTGCCGAAGGGGACGACGATCGAAATCGTGCGCGACGCGGGCAGCCGCGTGCGCAACTCCGTGCGGAACGTGCAGGAGGCGCTCGTCGAGGGTGCGCTGCTCACGGTGCTCGTCGTCTTCCTGTTCCTCAACTCGTGGCGCTCCACGGTCATTACCGGCCTCGCGCTTCCGGTGTCGGTGCTCGCGTCGTTCGTGCCGCTCATGATCTTCGGCTTTACGCTGAACACCATGTCGCTGTTAGGCCTGTCGTTGGCAATCGGTATTCTGATCGACGACGCCATCGTGGTGCGCGAGAACATCGTGCGCCACGTAGAGCTGGGAAAGGACCATCTTACCGCATCGCACGAGGCCACTGAGGAGATTGGACTCGCTGTCGCCGCCACCACGTTTTCGATCGTCGCGGTCTTCGTGCCCGTGGGTTTCATGAGCGGCTTCGCGGGGCAGTGGTTCAAGCCGTTTGCTCTCACCATCGCCGCGGCCGTTCTCGTGTCCCTGTTCGTGTCGTTCTCGCTCGATCCCATGCTCTCCGCCTACTGGCCGGATCCGCAGATCGAGGCACATGAACGGCGCAATCCAATTGCGCGCACGCTCGATCGCTTCAACCGCTGGTTCGACCGGCAGTCGCAGCGCTACCGCCTCGGCATCGCGTGGGCGCTCGACCACCGCAAGACGATGATCGCGCTGGCGTTTGCCTCGTTCGTGGGAGCCATTGCACTTCAGGTGGTGGTCGGCGGCTTCGGTTTCGTGCCGGCGAGCGACCGCAGCGAGCTCACCGTGAACGTGGAGGCGCCGCCGGGCTCCAGCCTGGAATTCACCCGCGTGTTGACCGAGCAGGTTGCGCGGCAGGTGCGCACGCATCCGGAGGTGGAGTACACCTACGCGACAGTCGGCAGCGCATCCGGATCTGGGAGTGTGGACGTCGGCTCGGTGTACGTGCGCCTCAAGCCCAAAGTCGATCGGAGCATCAGTCAAACACAGTTCGGCATGCGAATTCGCCGCGAGCTCCGATTCAGAGGCGACGTCAACGCCTATTTGCTCGAGGCGGGCGGGCCGGGAGGCGGCATGAAGCCTCTTCAATTGCAGCTCAAGGGCGACGATCAGGCGGTTCTTACGCGACTGGCCGACTCCATCGCGAAGATCGTTCGTGGCACGCCGGGAGCGGTGGACGTTGGACTCTCCACCAAAGGTGAGAAGCCCGAGCTCAAAGTGAGCATCAACCGCGGTCTGGCGGGTGCACTCGGCGTGACCGTCGGTCAGATCGCGCAATCCCTGCGGCCGGCCTTTGCCGGTGTGGACGCGGGCAATTGGGTCGATCCGAGCGGCGAAACGCGATACGTTCGCGTGCGTCTTCCTGCTGCTCTCCGCACGAGTCCGGCCGACATCGCGCGCATTCCCATCGTGATGGGCGGGGCCGGTGGCGCTCCGTCCGTAGTACCTCTCGGTCAGGTGGCGACCATCACGACGAGCACCGGCCCGGCGCAGATCGAGCACCTCGATCGGAGCCGAGTCGTGACGGTTGGCGCGAACATCGAAGGCTCACTCGGCAACGTGACGCGCGTGGTCCAGGCTCGGCTTGCTTCGTTCCGTCTGCCGCAGGGATACGAGATCGTGTCCGGCGGACAGGTGAAGGATCAGGCTACGGTATTCGGGTCGATCTTCACAGCGCTCGGTATTGCGGTGATGCTGATGTATCTGATTCTCGTCATCCAGTTCGGCTCGTTCGTGGATCCGCTGGCCATTTTGTCTTCGCTGCCACTCTCGCTCATCGGCGTAGTGCTCGCGCTGCTCATCACGGGCGACACGCTCAACATCATGAGCCTGATCGGCGTGATCCTGCTGATGGGCATCGTCGCAAAGAACGCGATTCTGCTCATCGACTTTGCCAAGTGGACGCACGAGGAGAAGCACCTGCCAATGCGCGATGCGCTCATCGAGGCAGGCGCGATTCGGCTACGGCCGATTCTCATGACGACGCTCGCGCTCATTGCCGGCATGATTCCCGTTGCGCTCGGTCGAGGTGAGGGCGCCGACTTTCGGTCCCCGTTGGGCCGCGCGGTGATCGGCGGAGTCATCACGTCCACGGTGCTGACGCTTTTCGTCATTCCCACCGTCTATGAGATCTTCGACGACTGGCGCGAGGCACTGATGGCGAGGGTGCGAGGAAGGCGAGGCGTCGTCACGCACGGGGAGCCGCTGCCCGCGCCGGGCGACTGAGGGTCGGGTGCCGCAATCGTCGCACGGAACGCGCGAACCCATCGCACTGAGCTGGAGTGGCGGAAAGGACAGTACGCTTGCGCTGCTCGCTCTGCGGGAGCGCGGTGACGTGGACGTCGCCGTGCTGCTCACGAGCGTCACGTCCGAATACGATCGCGTCAGCATCCATGGCGTTCGGCGGACGCTGCTGGAGCGACAGGCCGAGGCACTTGGGCTGCCTCTGATGATCATCGCACTCGAGCCGAAGTGTTCGAATGCCGAGTACGAGGCTGCGTTTCGCGATGCATTGGTGAGATTGTCCGCGGCGCATCCGCGCGTGAAGCGCGTCGCTTTCGGAGACCTGTACCTCACGGAGGTGCGCGACTACCGCGACCGGTTGCTGATTGATACCGGGTTCACGGGCATGTACCCACTGTGGGGCGAGCCGACGCGCGCATTGGCCGAGGGCTTCATCGATGCCGGCTTCTCGGCCACGATCGTCTGCGCGGACAACACCCAGATCGACGGGTCTTTCGCGGGGCGGCGTTTCGACCGTTCGCTGCTGGACGCGTTGCCAGCGGGTGCCGACCCCTGTGGCGAGAACGGCGAGTTCCACACGTTCGTGCACGATGGCCCGATCTTCGATCGCGCCGTCGCGGTCATGTGCGGTACCGTGGTTATACGCGACGAACGTTTCACGTACTGCGATCTGGTGGACGCGTCGAGCATGTGACGGAGGCGACCAGGGTTGCATAGCGTGCGGTGCGGCGATGCTCACCGCTCTGCCGGCGTCGTTGCTCGATTGTGCGCCCAACGATCCAGCACGTTGGGTTGTCTCACCCTTTTGAAGGCGGCGACTGTTTTTCAGCATTTTCACTCCACAACGCCCGCATGCACGCCGTCCGGACCACCATCCTTTGCGCGGTCGTCACTGCATCGCGTCTCCTGGCGCAGCAACCCTCTGCCGGATCTCCCTCTGCCGCGCGGGCTGTGGCCACCGCCATACGCGCCGAGCGTCCCCCGGTGATCGATGGACGCGACGACGACCCCGTGTGGGCGAGCGCCACCGTGACGAGTGAGTTCCTCGAGTTCCTTCCGACCGAGGGCAAGGCGCCGCGCTTCCGCACCGAGTTCAAGGTCGCCTACGATGACCGCAACTTCTACGTCTTCATCCGCGCATTCGATCCGCATCCCGACAGCATCATGACCGCGCTGACGCGTCGCGACATTCGCGGGCCGTCGGATCAGCTCAAGCTCATGATCGACTCCTACAATGACCGGCGGTCGGGGTTCGAGTTCGCGGTGAATCCGAACGGCGTGAAGCGGGATTACGCGATGTACAACGACAACACGGAGGACGTCGCGTGGGACGGTGTATGGGACGTCGCGACGCAGATCGATTCGCTCGGATGGACGGCGGAGTTCCGGATCCCGTTCTCGCAACTGCGATACACCAACGCGCGCGAGCACGTGTTCGGGTTCGGTGTCTGGCGCGACGTCGAGCGGTTCAAGGAGCGCACGAGCTGGCCGCTCTATCGAAGCTCGCAATTCGGGATCTCCTCGCAACTCGGGTATCTCCGCGGCATCAACGACATCGCACCGTTCCGTCGGCTCGAGGTCGTGCCGTACACGATCGCCAAGAACGCATCGGTCGCGAACTCGAGCGCTGCGCCCGGCGCGTCGCCCTGGGGCCGCAAGCAGTCGATGTCCGGCGGGGCGGATGTGAAGTACGGCGTTACGCCAAACCTCACTCTGGACGCCACCGTGAACCCTGATTTTGGTCAGGTCGAGGCGGATCCGTCCGTCGTGAACCTCACCGCCTTCGAGACGTTCTTTCAGGAGCGCCGCCCGTTCTTCGTCGAGGGCACTGGCCTGTACAACTTTGCCATCGACTGTAGCATCGTCACCTGCAGCGGCGAGGGGCTGTTCTATTCGCGCCGCATAGGCCGAACGCCTCAGCTCTTCGGACTCTACGCCGATGCGTCTTCGTCGAACGTCTCACCGATCGTCGGTGCCTCGAAACTCACCGGCCGTCTGGCCGGCGGCCTGAACATCGGCTTGCTCGAGGCAGTCACGGGACGCGTCACAGGCACGCAGGACCGCACCACCGAGCCGAGGACCAACTTCACGGTGCTTCGGGCGCAGCAGGATCTTCGCGAAGGGGCGACGAGCCTCGGCGTCATCGCCACGGGAGTGAGCCGCTCGCTCGACCAATGGTCCGATGCGTATCTCCGGCGCGGCGCGTATGTCGTGGGAGGCAGGATCACCCATCGCTGGAGCCCGTCTCGCTACGAGATCACGGCCAATGCCTCGCGCAGCACGGTGATGGGATCTCGCCAGGCCATCCTGAGCACGCAGCTCAACTCCGTGCATCTGTATCAGCGGCCCGACGGCGACCTGTTCCTCGACTCCACGCGCACGTCACTCGTCGGCGATGAGGAACAGGTGACGTTCGGAAAGTTCGGCGGGAACATGGTCCAGTTCCAGACCGCGTACGATCGCCGGTCCGCCGGCTACGAGGTCAACGATCTCGGATTCCTGCGCCGAGCCAATCAGCAGACGATCAACAACTGGATGGGGCTCAACTTCCGCACGCCGACGCCGGTGTACCGGTCGATGTCCGGCAACTTCAACGCGTGGGAGTACTGGACGATCGGCGGGTTGAAGCTCGAGCAAGGCGTAAACACCAACTGGCACATCAATCTCGCGAACAACATGTGGGTGCACCTGGGCGTTACGGTCAACAAGCTCGGTACAGCGTACTGCGACAACTGCGCGCGCGGAGGGCCGGCCGTTCGCATCTCGCCGCAGTACAACTACAACGTGGGTTGGCAAGGCGACGACCGGCGTCACGTCGTGCCGATGCTCTTCGTCAGCGCCGGCACGAGCGACGACGGGCGCTCCGGTTACTGGGACCTGAGCCCCGAGATCCAGCTCGTGCCAATGTCGCAGCTTCAGCTCGACATCACCGGCGACTGGAGCACCAACCACGACAACACGCAGTGGCTTGGCAACTTCAGCGACGCGAGTGGGCAGAGGCACTATTCGTTCGCGCGCCTGGGGCAGGATACGCGCTCGCTCGGAGTGCGCGTGAGCTACACGGCGACGCCGACGCTGAGTCTCCAGATCTACTCTGCTCCGTTCGTCAGCAGCGGCACGTACTCCGACGTGCGCGAACTGAGCCCCAATCCGCGCGCATCGAGCTACGGCGATCGCTACGTCCGGTATGCGGCGCCAGCGAGCGTCCCCCTGGGCTTTGACGTCCTGCAACTCCGGTCCACGAGTGTGGGGCGCTGGGAGTTCCGTCCGGGCTCCACGTTCTTTGCGGTGTGGACGCACGGTCGCGACGGTTTCGATCCACGGTTTCGCGACCGGAGCTTCGGGTCGGCGTACAGCGATCTGTTCGCGCTCCATCCGAACAACACGTTCTTGCTCAAGCTGGCTTATTGGATCGACTGATCCGGATTGGGCGGGGATGAGCTCCCGTGTATCAACCTACGTCCCCTCCGTGTTCAGGGCGATGACCAGGATCGTAACTGCCGTCACGAAGAGCAGGAGCGCCAGGTAGAGCGTGATTCGGGCTACTCTCCAGCCGTCTACGCCCGTAGTGGGGTTCTCCGTGCGCGAGCGCGTCCACCGAGCTGTTCCTCCGGCGAGCGAGTCGAGCGAAGAGGAACGATAAGTGGCACGTGCCATCTCCCGAGTTACGCCAGATGGCGAGGTGACGGCACCGGCTTGGGCTCCCGCTCCCACGCCAAGGCCGAAAACAAGAACGCTGGCCGGGACCAGGCAGCGGATCCTTCCGACAGCCTTCGAGACGGGTGACCCGGACTCGATGATGGTCATGTCGCTTCACGTATAGTGGGAAGTGACCGCAAGGAGCCACTAGCGCCGTCGTCAGAAACGATATCCGCGCGACGGGCCCAGTGCACATGGACTCTAGGGGTACCAGCCTAACTCCTCCTGTCAGACTGGAGGATGAGAATGAAGATTGTGGCTGCCGAGATGAAGAGCACGAGTGCCACGTAAAGTGTAATTCGGCTGGCCCTCCATGCGTCCATGTCCATTGTGAGCTTCTCTATGCCCGACGCCGCCCACCGAGCCCTGCCTGCGGCGAGCGAGTCGAGCGAAGCGGGACGCTCTCTGGCACGCGCCATCTCCTGAGTCACGCCAGACGGCGATGTGATGGGACCGGCCTGGGCTTGCGCTCCGACGCCGAGGCCGAGCACCATGACGGTGGCTAGGGCCAGCAACGAGATTCTTCCAACAGCTTTCGACACGGGTGGCCGGAACTTGATCTTGGTCATGCGACCTCGCCTGGATGGAAGTATCGAGAGAGGTAACCGGCGGCATCAGAAACCCATCTGTCCCAGTAGATACGCGTGGGCCGTCGCGCCTGGCGTCTGCGCGTTCCAACCCGTGAAGACGCTGATTTGCGCGTTCTGCCAATAGCACTCGTTATACCAGCTGCCGTTGTTGATTGGAGCACCCACGCAGTCGTGCACACGGTTGTTACGGAAGCCGAGGTCTGACGCCGTCCCCTGAGAAATACCGAACTCATAGCCGTAGTCGTACGAGTAGCTACAATCATCGCTGTACAGAGCGCCTCGCCCGCACGAGCCGACGTCGCGGTAATTGCCGTGCTTACCGTAAGACGCATAGATCTTGGGGCGCACGCGAATTTCATTCGAGTAGTACTCGAGCGCATTCCAGTCGCCTCCCCATGAAGAGTCCGTGCCCCACGATGCGCCATAGTGCGCGGAGAGGAACACGCTGAATAGCACCCAACGCCCAGAACCCGGATAGGTCTCGCCCACGGTCATTGTGATGAACTCGGAGTCGCCGTAATGCGCCAGACCCGTCTGCATCCGGTTATTGCAATCCCGGCCATACGAAATGGCGTAGAAAATCTGGATGCGCTGGCTACCGCTCACGTCCCGGGCCGCCCAGTAGGGTGACCGCGCGTTGCATGGTTCATCGGAGTTGAAAATGAGGTGCGGCCGGAATTCCCATGCGATCGCTTGTCGACAGGAGGCGTTCACCTGCTCTCCGGGCGACAGCAACGCCGCGTTCACACAATCGTTGTATGTCTGGCTGCCTGGCAGCACGACATAATACCAGATTGGTGCTCCGCCGCCGCCACAATCAAGGGGGTCGCAAGGCACAGCGTTCTGATGAAGATCACCCGACGCGATTGTCCGTCCGTGGTGCTTCGTGGCTGCAGCGCGCGTGGTTTCTGGGGAGAGGCCGAAGGCCTGATACGCGGGACCGATGAGCATGTAGGCCACACCTTCCGGTCCGGCGACGTTCACAGTGACACGCTGACCTGCCGCGTCGTAGCCTTCCGTGCTCGAAAGCTTGCCCGCTAGGGTCAGCCGCGCCAGGACTTGGATGCTCGTAGCCGTTCCGATGACGGGGATCGGCCTCGTTGCATCCCAGTTGAGACGGTCGCCAGAGCGGGGCACGGAGAGGAAGAGTCCATCTGCGGAATTTGGTCCCAGCGCGCTCTGGACACGTCCCTCCGGGAGACCAAGCGCAGCGGCAATACCGTGAAGAACCCGGGCACCCCGAGCGCCGCGGAGATACGGACCCACAGGTAAACTGTGCTGCTCGAACGGACTGTCGCGCATATCGTCGAGCAGCTGCTGCCGGATCTCCGGCGATGCCATCGCGAGCGCGAGGCCTTTCGCCAACAAAGCCACGCCGCTGCTGTCCGCGCGCCAACTTTCCGCCGCGGAAGAGGCCATCGGCTCCGGGACGCTTACGAGGCGTTCGGGTGTGTGCTCACACCCAACGATGCTGAGCCCCGCAATGCCGAGTGCGAGTACGTTGATCATCCGGTGCTTTGTCATCATTGCCAGGCTCCCTTAGGTTGATGATTGTCGCGCGGATGAGCTTATGCCGCGCGCGGATTTGCACCGTCACAGCATGGGCAATGAGCGAGTGGCCGCCTGCCTGCCGAGGGCGCGCCGAAGCTTCCGGGATGGCGAAAGGCGAGGTAATACGCGCAAGTTTGCGGCGGAGCCATGAGCGACAAACCGAACCCGCCTCCCGCGCGCTGGCACAGAGCTGCCGGCGATCACCGTGCCGCGGCGAGGGAGTTCGCGGCCCGCATCGAAGCGGTGCCGAGTGAGCAGTGGCTCGCGCCCGCTGCACCCGGGAAATGGAGCCCCGCGGAAGAGGCGCTGCACATACAGAACGTCTACGACGTGCTGCTCGCCACACTGAACGGCGGCCCTGGGCTGCGTTCCCGGGTCAGTGAACGGCGTGCGCTATTCATACAACGTGTGATGTTCCCGCTCTTCCTCGCCGTCGGAAGGTTACCCCGAGGCTTCCGCGCCCCGCGCGAGGTGAGCCCGAACCTTGTCGAGGCCGGACGATTGACGCCGAAGAATCGCTCCGCCGAGATCCGGCGTCTGGCGACAGAGTTCGAGGAGGCGCTGGCCGCCGCAGAGGCTGCGGGCCGAACAATCGCCCTGCGGCATCCGTACTTCGGGTTGCTGAACGGGGTGCTCAGCCTTCGATTTGTCGCGCTCCACACGCGCCATCACCTGCGGAACCTCCCGCGCTGAACGGACGCCACCGGTCAGGACACATGAAGCATTCCATTCTCCTCACTCACGCCGCGGCACTGAGTCTTGCACTCGCGTCCCACGCACACGCCCAGTCGCTGCAATACCGATCTCCGGCCGGCGTGGAATACCGCGCACAGATCGACACCGGGCCGGTTGCGCGCGCCGAACGTGCACTGGCGGCGGACCCGGCCAACGCCCAGCGCTTCATCGCGCTGGGCACCGCGCAGGCCGGCGCTCGGCAGATGCAGGAGGCGGTGCAGACGTTCACACGCGCGCTCGTGGTCGCGCCGAATGACCCGATGCTCTACCGCTGGCGCGGACACAGAAATCTCTCCGTTCGCCATTTTGACGCGTCGATGGCGGACCTGACGCGGGGCTACGGGATCGACAGTCTCAATTACGGAATTCTCTATCACCTGGGCGTGCTCCGCTTCGTACGCGGAGACTTCAACGGGGCGGCCGACGCGTTTCGGCGCGCGCAGCCGAGAGCGCCCGATGGCAACGAGCTCGCAGGAGCCACCGACTGGCTCTGGATGTCGCTCCAACGCGCCGGCCGTTCGGCGGAGGCGACCGCGATGCTCGCGCGCCGTCCGGATTCGATACCGGTGACGAACGCCTACGGCAAGCGCCTCAAGCTGTATCGCGGAGAAATCGGCCCCGATGCGCTCTTTACGCCCTCCGATACCGGGGACGTGGACGTCGCGACGCTGAGCTTCGGGCTTGGAAACTGGTATCTCGTGAAAGGAGACACGGTGCGTGCACGAGCACAGTTCGAGCGCTCCGTCCGGTCTGGTGGATGGCCGGCCTTCGGGTTTATCGCCTCGGAGACGGAGCTGGCACGTATGCGCCCACGGGTGACGATCGACGCGGGCACGCTCGAGGGGCGTGTCGACTCGGCGAGTCGAATCCTGGTGTTCGAGGGCGTCCCCTATGCCGCGCCGCCTGTGGGTGCGCTCCGCTGGCGCCCGCCAGGCAACGCCGCGAGCTGGCAGGGTGTCCGCCGCGCGGACATGCTGGGGCACAACTGCGTGCAATTGCAGCCGTTCTCCGACATCGATCCGTTCACGGCCGGCATCTCGGAGGACTGTCTCTATCTGAATGTCTGGACGCAAGCCACGACAGGTCGGCGGCCGGTGATGGTCTGGGTTCACGGTGGCGGCTTCTTCGCGGGCTTCGGAGGCGAGGAGCGGCACAATGGTTCAGTGCTGGCCGGCAAGGGCGCCGTGGTGGTCACGATCAACTATCGGCTTGGACCATTTGGCTTTCTCGCACACCCGACACTCACGGCTGAGTCGCCACGGCACGCGTCGGGCAACTATGGAATCATGGATCAGATCGCGGCGCTACAGTGGGTCCAGAGGAACATCGCACGCTTTGGCGGCGATCCGTCGCGAGTGACGATCTTTGGCGAATCGGCTGGGGGATCGAGCGTCGGCACCCTCGTCGCATCGCCTCTGGCGAAGGGCCTGTTCCATCGAGCGATTCTCGAGAGCGGCACTGGCACCGACTACGCTGGAATGCAGCGAGACTCGGCGGAGAAGATCGGCGTGCGCGTTGCGCGGGAGCTTGGTGTCGCCGGTACCGACGCAAACGCAGTGGCGCGTTTACGCGAGGCGAGTGCGGACTCGGTGCTCGCAGCGTCGAGACGCGCAGCGGGAAGTGGCTCGGTGATTCACCGGCCGAACATTGACGGCTATGTCCTTAAGGCGCCCGTCGATTCCACCATTCTGCTTGGCAAGGCGAACCTCGTGCCGGTCATTGTCGGCACCAATGCGGACGAACCCGCGTCGGCGTTCGGAGCTCCGAGCCGAGCGTTCGCGCGGTTGGTGACGGCGCAGGGCGCGCCCGCATTTCTCTATCAATTCGCGCGCGTCGGGGACGACAGCGCCAATCGCAAGCGAGGCGCGTATCACAGCGCCGAGATCACCTTCGTGTTCGGACGATCACATCCCTTGCAGGCATCGGCCGGTCGCACCGCGTACGATTCCACGCTCGCTGACGCCATGAGCGACTACTGGATTGCATTCGCGGCAAGCGGAGATCCGAACGGCCCGCCTGCGGCTGGAAAGTGGCCACGCTGGCCGAAGTATGATCGTGCCGGCGACGCCTATCTCGAGCTCGGGCCGCGCATAGAGGCGAAACGCGAGATGCGGCGCGTTCTGTTCGACTCGCTCGACGTCATCGCACGCAAACAGGGCGAGGTGCGTCCATGAGCGTGCGTCGAGCTCTGACCGCGCTCGTTCTTGCGACGAGTGCTCTCCAGCTCGCGGCGCAGGAGCCCGCGGCACCGAAGCGCCCGCGCATCACGGGTGTATCGCACGCGGCGTTCTACGTGAGTGACATGGCGAAGGCCCGCGCGTTCTACGAAGGCTTCCTCGGCTTCGCGTCACCGTTCTCGATCCCGCGCCCAAAGGGCGGCGGCGAGCTGGTGTGGATCAAGATCAACGATCGTCAATCGGTCGAGCTGTTTCCCGGCGCGGAAGTCGCGTCCGACGCGCCGAGGTTGTATCACGTGGCGCTCGAGGTGGACGACGCGGAGGCGATGCGAGTCTATCTCCGCTCGCGCGGGGTCACGGTGCCCGATTCGACACCGGTTGGACGGATCGGCAACCGGAATTACTTCGTGCGGGATCCGAGCGGCAACATCGTCGAGATCGTCCAATATCTGCCGGATGGATTCACGGCGCGTGAACGCGGACGCTTCATGCCCGAGACGCGAATCTCGACGCACTTGATGCACGTCGGCGTGATCATCGCCCAACTCGACTCGGCCATGCGCTTCTACCGGGACATTCTCGGCTTGGCGGAGTTCTGGCGCGGGAGCGCCGACGACAGGACGTTGAGCTGGGTCAACATGCGCGTGCCGGAGGGGCAGGACTACATCGAGTTCATGCTGTACGACAAATATCCGACGCAGGATCGGATGCACTCGATGGAGCACATCTGTCTCGAGGTATCGAGCGTAGCGGGGGCGCAGTCGATTCTCTCCGAGCGCACGTTACCGGGTGGAAGCAAGTCGCCGTCGGCGGTCAGGGTGGGTATCAACGGGAAACGGCAGATCAATTATTTCGATCCGGATGGAACTCGCGTGGAGATCATGGAGCCCGTCACGGATGACGGGAGACCACGGCCGTCATCTAACGCTCCGGCGCCCGTAGGACAGCGCCAGAGCTCTACCCCCTGATCACGATGGACCTCTCCGTGAATCCGCCCGTTCTACCGATGCTCGCCAAGCGGGTCGGCGAGCTTCCCGAAGGCGAGTCGTGGATCTTCGAGCCCAAATGGGATGGCTTTCGCACGCTCGTCTTTCGAGACGGCGACGAGATCTTTCTACAGAGCCGCGACGAGAAGCCGCTTGAGCGATATTTCCCTGATGTCATCGAGCCGTTGAAGGCGGCGCTTCCCGCGCAATGCGTGTTGGACGGCGAGATCGTCATCGCACGTGAGACGGGTCTGGACTTCGAGGCACTCCAGATGCGGCTCCATCCCGCCGCGTCGCGAGTGAAGAAACTCGCGGGCGAGCTGCCGGCATCCATCGTGTTCTTCGATCTCCTCTGCGAGGGCGCAGAGGATCTGCGGGGAGTTCCGTTCGCGGCGCGGCGAGACCGTCTCCAGGCTCTGGTGGCACATGCAAAGGCGCCGATTCATCTGACACCTGCCACACGGGACCGCGTCGTCGCCGCCGATTGGTTCCGTCGATTTGAGGGAGCGGGGCTGGACGGCGTGATCGCGAAGAGTGAAGCGGGACTCTACGAATCGAACAAGCGTACGATGCTCAAGGTGAAACACGAGCGCGATGCCGACTGTGTGGTGGCGGGGTTCCGCTGGCACAAGCGTGGCGAGAAGACCTCCGTTGGATCGCTCCTCCTGGGGCTTTACGACGACAACGGGCATCTCGAGCACGTGGGCGTGTGTGCCAGCTTCACCAATGCGAAGCGGATAGAGCTCGTCGCGCACTTGTCGCCATATCGCAAGGATGCCATCGAGGACCATCCATGGCGCGAATGGGCGGAATGGGACGAACAGTCGCCGGAGACCGCGGCGCGCCGCCGGCCCGGCGCGCAGAGCCGGTGGAGTCAGGGCAAGGACCTGTCATGGGAGCCACTGCGACCAGAGCTGGTGGTGCAGGTGGCATACGATCACATGCAGGGCACGCGATTCCGGCACACGGCGCAGTTTCGGCGGTGGCGGTCGGACAAGTCGCCGGCGGATTGCACCTTCGAGCAATTGGAGGTGGTAGCGCCACAGGAATTGATGGAGATCTTCTCGAAGCTCGATTGAATGAGACACGGAGAATGTGAGGAATGCGACTAACGACGGAGGGACCGAAGGGCGGAAAACGAAGCTGAATGAACCACAGAGGACGCAGAGAGCACAGAGAACCGCATCTTTAGAAAGTCAATAAGAAAAGCCTCTGTGTACTCTGTGTTCTCTGTGGTTGAGTAACTGTTCCGATTTTGCGGCGTGAACGTGGACGTGCAGTCTGTGGTTCATTGACCTTGCTCTCTCGTGCGCGACGCGCGCCACGCTCGCGTCGGATCGTCATCGGGATCGGGCGTCTCCTGAGCCGGTCTAAGGTCCTCCGGCACGTGCCGCAGGTTGACGCGAATACGCGTCCACGTCGACGACCGGCCACGCATGGAGTCCACGAGCACGTCATCGACGGCGAGATGCGACGCCGCCTCCGCATGGCGGAGCTTCCATCGCTCGAGTCCCTCCAGCGCCTTGGCCTTGTCCGGCGAGTTGGCGACGACAATCAGCGGCATCTTCGCACGTGGTTTTCTCGGCGCAGGCGCGACTCGTTTGGCGCGGGACGGTGCGACGCGAGGCGCTTCACCCTCCGTCTTGCGATAGTGCGGCGGCCACGGTGCGTCGCCGAGCCCGGCTGCTTCGTCGCGCGCCGCGAGCTCCAGGAGCGGCTCCAGTGAGCCCGCGAAATCGTTCATCGCCGCATGAGGATCACCGAGCTTGGCGAACCGTGCGGGCATCGTCGCCACAGTGAAGTCCGCCGGATCGCACGCCTCGACTTCGCTCCAATGCAACGGCGCGGACACTCGCGCATCCGACAGTGGGCGCACCGAATACGCGGAACAGGTCGTGCGATCCTTCGCATTCTGGTTGTAGTCGAGAAAGACGCCGTGGCGCTCCTCCTTCCACCACTTCGACGTCGCCAGCGTGGGAGCGCGCCGTTCGATCTCGCGCGAGAAGGCAAGCGCCGCGCGCCGCACGTCCGCGAACGGCCACCGCTGTTCGATGCGGACGTTGACGTGCATGCCGCGTGAGCCGCTCGTCTTGGGCCAGCCGCGCAGCCCAAGCTCACCGAGCACCGCGTTGGCCTCCATCGCGACGCGGCGCACGTCGCCCCAGGCGACACCTGGAATGGGATCGAGATCGATGCGCAACTCGTCAGGGTGATCGAGGTCCGCGGATCGTACCGCATGTGGATGCAGCTCGATGCATCCGAGGTTCACGATCCACGCGAGACCGGCGGCGTCGTCAACGACGACCTCCTCCGCGGTACGGCCAGAGGGGAAGGACAGGGCGACCGTACGCAGCCAATCTGGCCGCTTGTCGGGCGCACGCTTCTGGTAGAATGGCTCGCCCTCCGCGCCGTGAACGAAGCGCTTCAGCACGAACGGGCGGTCGCGAATGCCTGCCAGCGCTCCCGGCGCGACAGATAGGTAGTAGCGAACGAGGTCCAGCTTCGAGAGCTTGGCCTGCCGCGAGAAGTAGAGCTTGTCCGGATGGGTGATCCGGACCTCGCGGCCCTCGACAACGAGCGTCTCCGCCGCTTCGTGTTTGGTCATCGGCGCCGCGATATTGGAAACGGAATCGGCATGGGCGAAACGAAGCATGGCGTGCCGCGTACTCGCAATGCATGGCCTGTCATATGACGGCCGGCGCCACGCCACTCATGAACGCACACGATACGCCCGGAGACGCGCTGGTGGATCACGCCCGCCTTGCACACGAGTTGGAGGCGCTCCATCCGCACTGCTTCGGCTGGGCGATGGCGTGCTGCGAGCGGCAGCGTGACGTGGCCGAAGATGTTCTGCATGACGTGTACGTGAAGGTCCTGGAGGGAAGCGCGCGCTTCGATGGACGTTCCACCCTGAAGACGTGGCTGTTCGGCGTGATCCGACGAACGGCGTCTTCCCATGGCAGGCGCGAGCGGCTTCGAGCAGTGCTGGGAATGCGAGAGGTGTCGCGCACGGATCGCCCGCCTGCGGCGTCGCCGGCAGACGAGGCCGAGCGAGGTGATAGGGTGGCACGGACGCGTCATGCGCTCACACGACTGTCGGCGCGGCAGCGGCAGGTATTGGAGCTGGTGTTCTATCACGACCTCACCATAGAGGAAGCGGCGGCAATCATGAACGTCTCGGTCGGCTCCGCGCGGGTGCACTACCATCGGGCCAAGGCCCGAATGGCGACGCTGCTTTTCGGGGACCGCCCATGACCGATCCGGAGCGCGAGCACCTGCTCATGCGGGCGGCCTTCGAGCAACTGAAGTCGGAGGACGCGCGCGAGCTGCCTCCATTTTCCGACGTGCTCGAGCGGCGCGCGCCGCCCGCCAGGCTGACATTTGGGTCGCCGTTGCTTCGCATTGCGGCGGCCGGAGTTGTGCTCGCGGCATCTGTTGCCACGTACCGCGCGGTCGTCGCGCGCGAAGGCAGGCTCGAGGTGCCGAGTGATGTCGTTTCGCTCGGCGCATGGCGGCCGGTCACCGATGGACTGCTGCCGCAGACCACCCTCATCAGCGCCACGCCCGGACTTGGCGCTTCGATGCTCGATTCACTCACCACGGGAGCACTTCCATGAGACGCACCTCACTGCTCGTCACGGCGTTGGTTGTCATGTCCGCGATTTCTGGCGCCGCCCCAACTGCCGCGGCGCAGAAGCCGCCCACTGCGGGAGAGGAGCGGGGCGGCCCCGAGCAACCGCCAAAGGACCCGTTTGCCCGCTTGCTGTTTCCGCCCGAGCTGATCATGCAGCATCAGAGCGAGCTCGGACTGACCGATGCGCAACGCTCGACGCTCATGACGGCCGTGCAGCAGGCGCAGGGAAAGTTTGTCGAGACGCAGTTCAAGCTGGCCGGGGAAGGGGAGAAGCTGGCGCGGCTCCTTCAGGCGTCGAGCATCGACGAGTCTCAGGCCCTGGAACAGGTGGATCGTGTTCTGTCCGCGGAGCGGGAGCTCAAGCGTGCCCAGGTTGGACTCCTCGTCCGCCTCAAGAATGCGCTGACGACGCAGCAGCAAGCGAAGCTGATGCAGCTGCGGCAGAAGGAGTAGGCCGCCGAGCGAGATGCAACGTGCTGCTTGACGTGCGGCCTCACACTCATCAAATGTGCAGCCTGCACGTTCACACCCGCCGGCCCGATGTTCATGGGCCGGCCTCCCAGGTGCGGACGTACTCCACATCGGGGAGCGTGAATGCCCAGGTTCGGCCCGCGGACGATTGCTCTACTGCTCGGCGCCACCGTTGTCGTGGCGATCATCGGCTGTCGAAAGAAGGCAGTGCCGATGGAGGTCCTCTTCACCACGCGCACGCAGGCGATGTACAGCCTTCAGCGTGGCCAGCTCGCGGAGGCGGAGACCCTCTTCAAGAAACTCGTCGACCAGGCACCCGACGACCCGCTCGGCTACGCGAACCTCGGGCTCACGTACCTTCAGCAGGGGCGCTACGCCGAGGCCGACAAACAACTGAGCCGCGCGCGAAAGCTCGATCCGGCCAACGCGGACATCGCGTTGATGCATGCGAAGCTGTTTGCCCTGTCAGGTCGCCGCGACGACGCCCGCACACTCCTCGAGACCGTTTACAGGGGTGATCCGCACAGTCTTCACGCTCTCTACGCGCTCGCCGAGCTCGATGCGCAGGAGAAGGACGGTGCGGCGCTCGCGCGACGCGAGCAGCGACTGAAGGCGATTCTCGGGCTGGCGCCAGCGAACATTGTCGCTCGGCTGGACTTGATGGACATCGCCTCCGGGCGCGGACAGGCCGACAGTGCAGTGCGACATCTCGAGGAAGTACGACGCATACCTCCCGAGCCGCCCAAGGAGGCACTCCAGGAGATCGACCGATCCATCCAGCTCCTGCGCACCGGGAGCGTTGCCGGCGCGAAGCCATCGCTCGATCGCGTCCGACGCGCGATGGAGCTGACCAAACCATATCAGGCGTCGTTGGACGACGTGAAGTGGATCGAAGGACCGATCAGTGGCACGCCGCTCCTCACGTTCGTTCCGTCGTACTTCGTTTCGACGCACGGCAAAGGTGGAAGAGCCGTCGATTCGGTCCGCTTTCGCGACGTCACCGACGACTCGGGTTTACTCACCGCACTCGGCACTGTGGCCGGGGCCGGCACACCGACCGCTGTCGCGATCGCCACAGGCGACGTCGACGGCGACGGGCGCGACGAGCTGTTCATCTCCTACGGCGCTGCGGGACGCAGCGGCGCGGTTACACGGCTGCTTCAGATGCAGGGCGGGTTTGTTCACGATATCACGGCTCGTTCCGGTATCTCTCTGCCCACCGGGGCATCGTTCGCGACGTTTTCCGACGTTGACAACGATGGCTGGCTCGACCTCTTCGCCATCGGCGGCGACGGACGCGGCCATCTGCTCCACAATCGGGGCAACGGAACGTTCGAGGACGTGACAGCGAAAGCAGGTGTCGGCGACGTAAAGGGCGCGACGAAGGCGCTGTTTATCGATCTGGACCACGACGGCGATCTCGATCTCGTGCTCGTCGGCAATGGGCAGCTTCTGGTGTACCGCAACAACCTCGACGGCACGTTTACGGAGGCGACGGCCGCCTTCGGCCTCGCCGACCTGGCAGGCGGTGCGCGCGACGCGGCATTCGGCGACTTCGATGGAGATGGGCGCATCGACCTGCTCGTCGCGAAGGCCGCAGGGGGGCTTGCCCTCTACCACAACGGCGGCGCACAGCGCTTCAGCGACGTGACCGCCGCGAGCGGGCTCGCTAGCGCCGGAGTGATCGCAGGCGCCGTAGCGATCGCTGATTACGACAACGACGGCTCTCTCGACATCCTCGCCGTGAGCATGAACGGAGGAGAGCCGGCACTCTGGCACAACAAGGGGGACGGCACGTTCACGCTCGATCGTGCAGCTGGCGTGTCACTTCGGGCGCTCCGAGGCGTATCGGCACGCGCCGCCGAGTTTGTGGACTATGACAATGATGGCCGCCTCGACGTCCTCGTGGTGGGCACGCCCGCGATCGCGACGGGGCAGGGCGTCGTCCTCATGCACAATGAGGGCAACGGCCAATTCACCGACCGGTCCGGCAGGCTTCCCGCGTCCGTCAAATCGGGAACTGCAATAGCCGCTACCGATTTCGATGGCGACGGCGACGAAGACCTCATCGTCGCGGCGACCGGTGCGGGCGTGCACTTGCTGCGAAACGACGGCGGCAACACCAGCATGGCCGTGCGCGTGCAGCTCAAAGGCTTGCGAACGGGCAGTGGAAAGAACAACGATTTCGGCATCGGCGCGCGGCTGGAGCTGCGCACGGGCGACATGGTACAAACGCGTGTGGTTACCGGCCGCGTGACACACTTCGGTCTCGGTCCGCATCTCAAGGCCGACGTTCTGCGCGTGGATTGGCCCAACGGCGTGCCGCAGACCGTGTACTTCCCAGGGTCTGACCAGGATGTCGTCGAGCGCGAGATGCTCAAGGGCTCATGCGCGTTCGCATACACATGGGATGGCACCGGCTTCCGCTTCGTGACGGACGTCATGTGGCGTAGCGCCCTTGGAATGCCACTCGGCCTCATGGGTGGCACAAGCGCGTTCGCTCCCGCCGGAGCCTCGCAGGAATATCTGCGCATTCCCGGTGACGCGCTGAAGCCGAAGGACGGACGTTACGTCATTCAGTTCACGGAAGAGCTGTGGGAGACCGCATATGCCGATGAGATCAAGCTCATCGCCGTGGACCATCCCGATTCGGTGGATGTCTTCGTGGACGAGCGTTTCGTGCCGCCAGGCCCGGTTGCGCTCAAGCTCTTTCAGGTCGGCCGTCAATATCTGCCGCGATCCGCGACAGACGAGCGGGGCAACGACGTCCTGCCCGCACTGCGCGCGAGCGACGATGTCTTCGTCTCGAACCTCACACCGACCCGCTATCAGGGCGTCGTCGAGCCCCACGACCTCGTGCTCGACCTCGGCGACGAAGCCGGACTCCCGGGGAGCCGTCTCTTCCTTCGCGGATGGATCTACCCGACCGACGCGAGCATCAACGTGGCCCTTTCCCAACAGAAGGACGTGAAGGTGAGCGCGCCGTCGCTCGAGGTGCGCGATACCCAGGGTCGTTGGACCACCGCCTACGCCAACCTCAGCTTCCCCTCCGGCAAGGACAAGACGATGGTGATCGACCTCGCCGGAAAGTTTCCGACGAAGGACCATCATGTGCGTATCCGGACGAACATGCAGATCTACTGGGATCAGGCCTTCGTGGCGGCGGACGATCCGTCGAGCCCGGTCAAGCTGACGACCCTCGCTCCGGTAAAGGCCGATCTGCATTTCCGCGGATATTCGCGCATGTATCGCAAGGGCGGACGCTACGGGCCGTACTGGTTCGCGTACGATGACGTGAGCCGTTCCTCGCCCTGGCGGCCGATCGCGGGTTCGTTCACCAGATTCGGTGACGTGCTGCCGCTGCTCGGAAAAGCCGATGACATGTACGTCATCATGGCTCCGGGCGATGAGGCCACCGTGCAGTTCGACGCCGGCTCCGCGGCCACGCTTCCGCCGGGCTGGAAGCGCGACTTCCTCCTTTACACCGACGGGTGGATCAAGGACTCAGACCTCAACACCGCATTCGGCACGACCGTGGGCCCACTTCCATTTCACCGCATCAAGTCATACCCGAGTGCGCCCGGCGATAGGTATCCGTCGGATGCCGCGCACCAACGGTACCTGCGAGCGTACGATACGCGAATAGTCACTCGGCGCTGACTGTCGCGGATTCGGCCGAACACGTATCGTCTCCATATGCCTCTTCGTCCCGCCGTTCGGCGTGCGATCATCGCCGTGCCGTTCTTCGCGGCCATCGGCCTCGCGGTCCATCTGGATCACCAACCGCTCGGCGCCGTCACGGATCCGGGGCACCCCGGGTTCGCGTTGCATGATGCGACCGCCGCGGCGGGACTCCACTTCGTACATCACCGTGCGAGGTTCGACGCCAGGCTCGCCAACATCGAGCCCCACGTCGCCGCCCTTGGCGCGTCGGTCTCGGTCGTGGACTTCGATGGCGACGGGTGGCCCGATCTCTATTTCACCAACAGCCGCTTTGGTGAGCCGAACGCGCTCTATCGAAATCGTGGCGACGGTACGTTCGAGGACGTTGCCGCCAGCGCGGGCCTGGCCGACCTCAATCGTCCCGGCGAAGGCGTCTCGATGGGCGCCGTGTGGGGCGACTTCGACAACGATGGCCACGAGGACGTGCTCGTCTATCGGTATGGCTACCTGTCCCTCTTCAGAAACGTGGATGGCCATCATTTCGAGGACGTCACCGAGAAGGCCGGGCTCAAGCGCTGGATGAACAGCAACGGCGCGATCTGGATCGACTACGATCGCGACGGCCTGCTCGATCTCTACGTCACCGGATATTTCCGCAGTGACATCGACCTGTGGCACGTCGCGACGACGAAGATCATGCACGACAGCTTCGAGTTTGCGACGAATGGCGGAAAGAACCTGCTCTTCCACAATCTGGGGAACGGCAGGTTCGAGGACGTCACCGACAAGATGGGCGTCGGCAGCACGCGCTGGACGCTGGCTGCGGCATCGGCCGACTTCAACGGCGACGGCTGGCCCGACATCTACCTCGCCAACGACTACGGCCCCGAGGAGCTCTACCTCAACGATCACGGCCGACGCTTCGTCCTGAGCTCCGCCGGCCTCGAGAGCGAATCGAAGAGCGGCATGTCGGTCGCGCTCGGCGACGCGTTCAACCGCGGCACGTTGGACGCGTTCGTCACCAACATCTCGGAGCGCGGTTACATCTTTCAGAACAACAACCTGCGTCTCAACCAGATGCTCGAGACGGGGCGCTTTCGCAACGTTGCGGAGGGTGCTGTCGCCGATGCCGGTTGGGCGTGGGGCGCGCAGTTCGGTGATCTCAACAATGACGGATCGAATCAGCTGTTCGTCGCCAACGGCTTCATCTCCGCCGACCCCAACGTGAACTATTGGTACGCGATGTCGAAGATCGCGGGCGCCAATGGGCGGCTGTTCGAGGATGCATCGAGCTGGCCCGCGTTCGGTAACGCCAGTCTCTCCGGATATGAGCACGCCCGTGTCTACATGAATCGTGGTCTCGCCGGCTGGGTGGACGTCGCGCAGAGAGTCGGTGTCACCAACTCCTACGACGGACGCGCCGTCGCGCTCGCCGACCTGTCGAACCGTGGAGCCGTGGACGTGATAGTGGCGAACCAGAATCAGCCTGCGGTGCTGTACCGCAACCATCCGGACACTGCGAATCATTGGATCGGCCTCAAGCTCGTCGGTACGCGGAGCAACCGAAGCGCCATCGGGGCCGAGGTGGTCATCGAAGCGAGCGGCATGACGCAGCGGCGGATCGTTGACGGCGGAATGGGCTTCGCGAGCCAGAACGATCGGCGGCTCCATTTCGGCGTCGGTCGGCGCGATTGGGTCGACCGCGTGGTCATCCACTGGCCGTCAGGCACGCAGCAAACGCTGCAGCATTTGGCCGTGGATCAGATTCTCACCGTCACGGAACCGGGCCGATGAACGCCGCCGCCGAGACGAGCGTGACGGGGCAGGGGGTGCAGTCGGGGTGGCGTGAACGGGGCAGACAGATCGATCCCCGGTACTTGATCGCAGGCCTCATTACGCTCGTGCTCGTCGTAGCGCAGTTCCGGTATCACGTCGTCGGCGGCTACGAGCGGCTTGTGCTGACGTTGCTGATCTGCACGTTGACGGAGACGCTGCTCTCGTGGTTCGAGCGCGGACGCGTCGTCAATCTCCAGAGTGCGTACATCAGTGGCGTCAGCCTGACGCTGCTCCTCAAGCCGCAAGGGAGCGTGCTCTGGCCGTTCGCGCTCGCCGGGTTCATCGCGATCGCGTCCAAGTACGTGCTGCGCTACCGCGACAATCATCTGTGGAACCCGACGAACTTCGCCATCGTCGCGCTGTTGCTCGCGGCGCCGAGCCGCGTGTCGGTGTTGAGTCACCAGTGGGGTAATGACCTCCTCACCAACCTGGTGATCTGGACCTTCGGGCTCGTGATTGCCTCGCGCGTGCGCGTCCTCCACATCACGCTCACGTACGTCGCCTGCTTCCTGGTGCTCAACAGCGCGCGTGCCGCGATGCTCGGCCAACCCGTGCTGCCGGAGATCGCGCCGATCACCGGCCCGATGTATCAGCTCTTCATCTTCTTCATGATCACCGATCCACGCACGGTGGTGCGCGGCCGGGGAAAGCAGATTGCCGTCGTCGTCCTCATCGCGCTGGCCGAGACGTTGATTCGACTCGCGTCCGATCGTGGGTGGCCGTTGCCGACGGCGTTCAATGCCGCTCCGGCGCTCGTGGCGCTCGCGCTTGTTGGACCCGTGGCGAAGTGGTTCGACCTCCGATTGGCGAGCCCTACGCGTACCCCTTCGTAAAGAGGCGTCTGCCTGCCTTCGGGTAGTAGCTCTCGTCGGGCAGCTCCCAGCCCAGGGTGTCAGCTAATCGATCGTAGGTATTGAAGAGGAAGGCGACGTAGAACGCGTCGCGAATCGCTTCGCGTGTCGCCCCAGCGTCGAGCACCCGCCGAACGCCGCTCGGACCGAGCTGGTCGGGCTGCAACGTGAAGATCTCGAGGAGCCCGAGCATGGCACGCAGCTTCTCGTCGATCGGAGCCGTCCGGTAGTCGTTCAGGATCGGCGTCATGATGCCTTGGCCCAGCGCCGTCTCCGCGACCGCGGAGTGAGCACTGGTTCAGAAGACGCATTGGTTGAGGCGCGACACGAACGCGGCGAAGATCTCGCGCTCGCCCACCGTCCACGGCGACGGTCCACGCATGACCCGCTGTGTCAGACCGCTCCACGGGTCGCCGAAGAACTTCTTGCGGTACTTGAGCGTACGGATGACGCCGGGGGCGTGGCCTGCGACCAGTCGAATGATGCGGAGCATCACCGTGTCGAGAAGTCCGTGGCCCGAGTGAACTCTGTGAAGTCTCATGCCTGACCGAGGGCGGCGAGCCCGGCGAGGAGTCGCTTTCTCGAGGCTCCAAGCGCGGCGCTGACGATGATCTCGAACATCCGGTCGTCGCCATACGTCGCCTGGAGAACGGCGATGTCCTCGTCGGTGACCTTGTAGGCGTGGCGATGAATCTTGTCGATGAGGGATTCGAGGTCGCTGGGCGCGCCTGTTCCCTCGGCGGCGGCGTTCCGTACGGCGGGATCGCTCTCACCTGGGCCGTCGAAGACAGTCCGGAAAACTGCGTCGCGGTCCTCTGCATAGGGGTCGCTCGTCATGCGCGGAATGTGAGGCCGCGGAGAGTCGTCGTGCAAGGCAGTTGGTTCGTGCTATCTGTGGCGGCGCGCGCGGCCCGAGGGTTGGTAGAGATCCTCGAGATTCAGGAGAAATGCGTGCCGCCTCGCGGCTCGGACGGTCTTCTCGAACTCCGGGGTGAATCCGCTCGCCGCGACCCACAGGAGTGGAGAATCTGGTTTGGAGGCTTTATGTGCCCAGGCGACGCCTGATGTCGCGAGGCGTTCGATCATCTGCATGTGGTGATGGTGCCACGCTACGCCGAGCGGCTTCTTGTTCCACTTCACGCCGCCCGTCATGACGCCGCCGTCGCTCAGGACGCATGCGATGTCCATCTCGAGCGAGGCGCCGTCACGGTCGCGGCCCTCCCATCTCCCCCACTCTCGTACCATGGGAAGCTTCAGTCTAGTCCGGAGACGTGTGTAGGCCTGCTCCGCGATCTGCTCAAACACCGGCCCCATGTACGTGTCGAGCACGGGCGCGATGTGGGCGTTCCACACGTCCTTTGGGCTGTTGCGCTCGAGCACCGTTTCGAACTTGGACACGTACTCGTGGTGGAACATGAAGGCGGGGTCAGCCAGGCGGTATCGGAACGGAACGGTTCCTTTTGCTCCGAGATTGCGCTCTGTCCTCACATAGCCCATGGCGATGAGACGTTCGAGCTTCGAGCGCAGTGGTGTGTCCACGCCCAGTCCTGCGCGCTGTGCGATCTCATTGAGGTCCGTGCGGCCAGAGCCAATGGCACGCATGATCGCCGTGTATTGCGTGGTCTCCCGAAGACTCTGCTCTTGCAGGAGCGCGGTGCGGACGAGCTCGCGCACTTCGCCGCTCGGCGCCAGCAGGAGTCGCGTTGCGTTGCCGGCAAGCGTCTCCCGCGGCTTGATGGTCGCGAGATAGCGTGGCGTACCTCCGAAGAGCCCGTACGTGTAGCAGCGGTCGCGCAGTCGGCGGAAGGGGACCATCTCCGCAGTGGTCCAGTAGTCGAACGGCTGGATCTGTCGCTTCCAGGCAAATCGCCCGTGGAGGGGCGCTCCTCCGGCATCGAGTGCCTCGAGCGTTCTGGTTGCGGAGCCCGACAGGACACACACCAATGGGCGCGCGGGCCTGCGGCGCTCCCACGCTGCATTGAGCTCGGATGCGACACCGGACAATGCTGTCTCGGTCTCGCCGAGATATTGAAACTCGTCGAGCACCACGACGATGGGGGCGGGGCTTCTGAAATCGAAGAGCAGACGAAAGACGGTCCGCCACGTTGGGTAGTCCTCGTGTCGCAACGGCTCCCCCGACCACTGGGCCAGATCGGCAATGAGCTGTTGACGATTTTGCTCGGGCGTCGTTGCCGAGGCGGTGAAGTAGAACGCCCGATCCGTTGGCCAGAGATGCGTGAGCAGGTGCGTCTTGCCCACTCGCCGGCGGCCATAGATGAGGACGAGCTGCGGCGTTCCCTCGGCCAGAAGCGACGACAGGTGGTCCTGCTCTTCCGCACGGTCGATGATCGCGCTGGACAATGGCGCCGATGTTATGGGGGGGGTCTCTACTACTATACAAGTATACTTGTACAGTAGCATAGTTGTCTGCCGGGGGGGCACGCAGCACTCCCAAAGGAGAACTATACTAGCATACTAGTATACCTCTATACTAGTATAGTTTCCCCCAGGAGCAGCTCTTCAGTCCCGCCCTGGTGTCCGCCGCGGCCCGCTCACGCCCCCACTCCTCGCAGGCGCGGCAATGCCTCGATGACAGCATCGCGGCCAAGCCCCAGGAGCTCGTGCCGCGCGATCAGCGTGTCGAGGTCCACGGCATAGAGGTTCCTGCGCTGTGGATCTGCCAGCCCGGCCACGTTCCGCGGCGCAATCGCGTCCGCCATCCACGCCACGAAAGCCTGACGGTCCTCCGGGCTGCCCCGGTCCCCTCGACGACGCGTGATATGCCGCAGACGCCCGAGACTCTCCCGCGGGAGGGCATCCAACACAGGGTCTTCCACGCCGAGGAAGCCATGCCATGGCGCGGACTCATCCGGGACGAGTCGCTGCCGCGCCTCCGCAAACGAGACCGCGCTGAAATAGAGCATCGCCTGCGCGGCGAAGAGATCGAAGTGCGACATCGCCTCGTACGCCCCGGCGACGACGAGATCGACCTGATCCGCCTCCGCGCCCAGCGCCGCATTGTAGCGCTCAAGCATCTCCGCGCTCGGCACCCGGTGGCCGCCAACGGCAGACTCGAACGCGAGCGCGAGCCGCTCCACCGCGCGAAGTCCCCACGCGATGCCTGTCGAGAAGAGTGGATCCACGAACGCGAATGCATGAGGCATCAGCACCCAGCGCTCGCCCGCCGCGCGCGCGAGCCGATGCTGAATGGCTGGCTGATGCTTGATGGGCATCAACGGCCTGGCGTCGGCGAAGACACGTTCGAGTGTGGGATACCGGCGGAGCAGGGTGCGCCAGAGCGACGCCGCATCTGCGTCGCCCGCGTGCAGGGTCGCCATGCCGCGCGGAGTGAGCAGAAATCCGGCGCTGGTGACCCCGTGGTCGAAGCGAAGCGAATACATCCAGCCTTCGTCGATCACATGGTGCACGGCAGCCCAATCGTCGGGATACGGCCCGTCCGGCAGGCCGGGCTCGACGTCACGCATCAACTGCACTCCGTCGAAGTGGCTCCAGACGAGCGCCGATCGTGTCTCGGTGCGTTCGAGCCCGGATGGAATGGAAAGCTGCCGTGCGAGAAAGCCGCCCGGACCGGACGCATCGATGAGAAAGGTCGCGCTCAGCGTGAACGCGATACCCTCGCGGTTTGCGCACAACAGTACACCATCCGAATCGATCTCCGCGCTCGTCACCTCGACGCGATCCCGATAATCCACGCCCGCCGCGACGGCCTGACGGACGAAGTGATGATCGACGTCGGCGCGCACCCAATGGGTGTCGCCAAGCGCGTCAATCGGACTTGCGGCGACCAGCAGCCGCTCCGAGTCCAGCCCGCGATTCGCGAAGGATTCTCCCGGATGATGACGGTAGAACGTGAAGCCTCGCTTCAGCCCGCGACGGAGCTCCGGAAAATGATCGAGCCATCGTCCGTGCGTCGCCAATTGATAACAGTCGTCCAGCCCGTAACGGACACCGAGCCGCTCCAGTGACAGATTGGCGAGCGGGGTGGAGGACTCGCCGATGGCGAAGCGTGGATGCGTACTGCGCTCGAGCAACACGACGTCGTAGCCGAGCACCGCGAGGCAGCGCGCCATGAGCGATCCGGCGAATCCACTTCCGACGATCGCGACCTCGCAACGCTCCGTCACGACGCGCACTCCGCGCACGCGACCCGCGGCTCTGATCGCCCCGACACGTTGAGCCGACGAAGTCGCTGAAGCCGAGCCGGCCGACATGTGTCACACGCCGCAAGGCGCTCCGCGTCCCAGCAATCGGCCGTCACGACACCCGGGCCGAGAAACAGGCACTGGTCGAGGGCCGATTCGAGCTCCGTCAACGTCGGCGACGTGAAGTGGCCGAGCGACGCAAGACGCTCCAGCTCCCCATTGCCTCCTCGCACGGGGATGATCGACACGACGGCCGCCCCTCGTGCGAGAGCATACTCGACGCTCCGCATGGTCCACTCCACGCTCTCCTCCGCGCGAACGTACGGCGTTCCGAGCAGCACGAAGACGCGAAGGTCGATGTCGTGGGCGGCCAGATCGTCCGCCGCGCGATCAAACCGATCGAAGTCGAGTCGCTTGTTCAGGTGCGCCATTGCGTCAGCATGGACGGTCTCCAGTCCGATGGCCACCTCGAGCCGGCCGTTCAAGCGGCGCGCGAAGTCAACCACATCCGGTCCGATGCCCCTCGCGTGCGACTCTACAGTGATGCCCGTGAACGGTGCCGCGAGCGCGGCGATGGCGGCATGATCCGCGATCGGCACGGCTCTTCGGTCGAAGAAGTTGCTCGCATTGTACAGTTTGAGTCGGTCGGGAGACGGTTCGCCGAGCGTGCCAAGAACATCCTCGAGCTGACGAACCAGCGCGCCGTTCGGCGTTGCGCCGTCAATCGTCCACTGCCAGAGGTCGCAGAACGAGCAGGTGAACGGACATTCCGCGCCGGCGAGAAAGACGGTGAGTGCGCGCTCGATCGTAGCGCCGGGGCGCCGCTCCTCGTCGATCACCGACCCGTGCGCCTTGTACGGATCGACCTTCGGCTTCGGCGGACGCAAGCTCCGGATCCGCCGGTCGGCGGCAGATCCGCTCACACCATGGCCGCGTGCAGCGCCTCGAAATGCTTGCGGTAGCGGACTTCGTTCTGCGGGAACAGGCGGCTGACGTGCGCCGCCGCCACGGATCCATGCTGGAATCGACGCTTCGTGAACACCGGCATCTCGATGCCGAGCACGGAGCGGATCCCGCGTGAGACGATTTCACCCTTCAACGCATAGAGCCGCTCGTGCGAGCCGTGCGTCAGCTCGGCAAACGGAATCGCTTCCGCCACGGCGATGACCGCTGGACGCGTGTACGGACTGAACCCTTCGAACCCGTACTCGCGCGCGCATGCGTAGCTCCGCACGCACGCGCGGCTGTACCCACCCGAGTACGTGAGCGAGTGCTTGATCGACTCGACGCCCCATCCCTCCTGATACAGCATGCGATTGTTGACGACGCTGCGGATCGTCAGCTCGCTATTCTCCTCGATGGGATAGTCCTTGAGGTTCTCGTCGCCGCCGTCGCCGTCCACCAGGAGGCGCCACTGGGGGTAGCGGCCGCGGATGGCAGCCAGCAGGCCGAGGTTCACGGCGGCACACTCGACGTCGAGCGGTTTGTAGTCTTCTATGACCGCCACGGCACGCAAGGGATCCAGTGCGCTCGAAGGGACGCCGATAGTCTCGCCGAGCATCTCGAGATTTGTACGCCGCAGGAATTCGCGCGCCTGTTGCGCGTCGTCGCCCCCACCGTCGATGGACAGCGTAAAGGCCTTGAGTCGCGCCGCCGATTGTCCCTCGTTCAACAGCAGGGCAGACAGGCAGAGCAGAACGGCGCCACTGTCGATTCCTCCCGAGAACGGAACGCCGATCGGCGTCGAGGCGTCATGTGCTGCGAGCCACCGGCGCAGTTCCTCGTACAGCGCCTCGATGTAGCGTCGCCCGATCACGTCGAGATCCGCGGGAAGTGTTCCACGCGCCGGGTCGAAGAAACGCTGATGGATCGGGTTCGGATCGGGGCAGCCGACCAGGCGCAGCGTCGTGGTGTGGTGGGCGGGCACCATGCGCGTGTAGCTCGGATGGAACTGGTCGGCCCAGCCATGTCGCGATAGCTCCGACGCGATCTCGTCGATTCGCTCGGCGACGATCAGCACGGGTCCGTCCGCGGCCTTGGCCAGGAAGTAGCGGAGCGGGCGGTCGAGACTCCGCGCGAGTATCACGCGCTCGTCCTGCTGTGCGACAAGTGCGAAGGAGCCCTGGATGCCGAGGAGTCCGTTCGCATCGGCCGCGAGCAACTGCCGCGTCGCCTCCGCGTGTGTCGCATTCCAGAGGCGTTGTGACTCGGGACCAATGAGATTGATGACGCGGGCGACGGGATAAAGCATATGAGGACGGCGACCAGCGCCGAACAGAGTTGAACACGCGTCGCGCGCAGCGACGCTGCTGGTCGAATCTACCCGGGCGCTCCGTCGCGCTGCCACTGTGGCGGCGCCGACCGCCCGGACACCGGCGTCGCTGACGCCTGGAACCCTCAGTGTCGTGGCGTCCGCGCAACAACTCGACACGTGGGGCGCCAGACAGTCGAAGATTCAAGAAACCAAACGCGTTGTCGTCGTTGCCGTTACTCATGCGGACCACGTTTCGTCCATTGGTCACGCGGCTTGCATCAGTGGCGCGCGGGTCGGAGCGGAGCACGGAAGGGCTTCGTGACCGGCATCACACATCACGCAAGCACGTCGCATGACACGGTTCATGTGATGGTGTCGCGAGAGGGCGCCCGGTCGCAGGACCGTGGCGCTCTCGTCCATTTCGGGACCTGCTTTCGGGGCCCGCGCCCGATCAGCCCGGCCGCTGCCGCGCACTGACCTCGGCCAGCCACTCACGTTCCGTCTCCATCAGGCGCAAACCGAGCCGCACCACCATCGCGGCGTCCGAGCTCGCCGACGTCTCGGCGATGACCGCCGCAAGCGCCGCGCGATCTTCCTCGATCTGCTCACTCAGGAACCGATGACGGCGACGCACCTGTTCCACGAAGTCCTTCGAGGTGGCCTGCCACGCCAACACCATCCACGTGACGAACGGCGGCGGAGGACGCTGAGTGGACCAGTCCGCACGCCCCAGCGAACGGGTGAGGGCACGATGTCCCGACGCAGATGGCCGCAGCACTCGCCGCTCGGGACCGAGCGCGACGTCGTGATCTCCAGCGGCCACGAGGTAGCCGGCGCGGGACATCTTGTTGAGCGAGTAGTACACCTGCGGGCGCGACAGGGCGGCCCATTTCCAGACGTGCCGCCGCATCAGCTCCGCCCACAGTTCGTACCCGTGCATGGGACGCTCGGCGAGCATGCTCAGGACGACGAGATCGGCGACCGACAACTCGGTGCCTCGGGCCATGCCAATTCCCTCCCTTGACGATGCTACAAGTCTAATTTAGACTAGTGATCCCGTCAACGGAGAAGTCCCATGGCTGCACCATATGCTCTGCGCGCGCTGGCGCCTGTTCTCATCGTCGACGCGGTCGAGCCATGCGTCGCGTTCTGGAGTGAGAGGCTTGACTTCGCGAAGGAGAACGAAGTTCCCGGGCCGGATGGCAAGCTGGTCTTCGCCAGCGTAAAAAAGGATGGCGTGGAGATCATGTATCAGACGAAGGCGTCGGTGCTGTCCGACTACCCCGGCACAGCCCAGGAGCTACAGGGACACAGCGTCGGGCTGTTCATTACGGTGCCGGCGGTCGCGGACCTCGACGTCATCGAACGGCGCACGAGCGGCGCACCGGTGGTGAAGCCGAGACATGATACGTTCTACGGCGCAACCGAGTTCTATATCCGCGAGCCGGGTGGGAACACGGTGGGATTTGCGGCCTTCAAGTAGTGCGGTCTGTGAAGGTCGGTTCAAGTTCGCCAGATCGTCGGCGGGCACTCGCGCCGTCGGGCGGACGGGCTTACACGCAGCGAGCCCGCGCAAACTGCCGCGCGGTCTCTTGCTACGCGCGTCGCCCGACTCTACGAGCCCCCGCCTCCTTTCGATCTACCCTATCTCAGCGACGCAAGCGCGCGTTGTTACATCGGCACCCCGGTTCTGCCGCTTCGGCCCGAGCGTTCACGCGAAATCCCGCCGTCGGAAGGATCACGCGTTCCCGACCGTCTGCGCGACCGACTAAATTCTCGGCATGCAGGCACCCCATGCGGATGCAGACACCAGCGTCAAGGCCTCGACTCGGCTCGAGGAATGGCTGCGGGCACGCGGCCGTGTCGCCATCGGATTCAGTGGCGGCGTGGACTCCGCGTATCTGGCCGTGGAGGCTGTGCGCACGCTCGGTCCGATCAATGTCCTCGCGATCATCGGACGGAGCGCGTCGTATCCCGCGGACCAATGGGCCGCGGCGCGCAGTGTCGCGGAGGCGTTCGGCGTGCCGGTGCTCGAGCTGGATACGCAGGAGTTGGACGACCCACGCTACGCGGCGAACCCATCCAATCGCTGTTACTTCTGCAAGGCGGAGCTCTGGTCGAAGCTGGTGCCGGAAGCACACGGACGCGGGTTTCACACCGTGATCGACGGGACGAATGCTGACGACCTGATCGACTATCGGCCCGGCGCGCAGGCTGCGAGAGAGCAATCCATCGAGAGTCCTCTCGCGCTTCTCGGCTTTTCGAAGGCGGAGATTCGTGAACGGTCACGGGCGCTCGGCATTCCGACGTGGGCACAGCCGTCATCACCATGCCTTTCGTCGCGCCTGCCGTATGGAATCGCCGTCACTCCCGAGCGGCTCGGCATGGTGGAGCGCGCCGAGCGGGCGCTGCGGGAGCTGGGAATCGGTGGCGACCTGCGGGTCCGGCATCATGCGGATCTCGCACGCGTCGAACTGGCGCCCGGTCTGTTGGCGGAATGGCTCACCGCTGACGGAATGCGATCGATCGCCCGTGCCGTGCGCGGCGCGGGGTTCGCGCGGGTGACGCTCGATCTCCGTGGGTTCCGTTCGGGGTCTCTCAACGTCTTGCACGGCGTGAGCGCGGCGTGAGCATTCGCCGCGAGATGCCTGGCGGTCCGTCCGCGCTGGAGCGCGGGCTGACGGAGCTGGGTGTTCCGTGCCGAGTCGAATCGAGAGCGGGGCTCGCTGTGCTCATCACGACGCCAGACGTGGCCGCGCGCCTCGGCGAGGCCGAGCTCCGCCGGCAGGCGCTCGCACTCGCGCGCGAGCACGGCTTCACGCACGTCGCCATCGAGCTGCGAAGTGACGCCGATGCCAAACACACTCCCGATGCGTCTCTTCCTGGCGCTTGAGCTGGGCGACGCGATTCTCGGGGAGTTGGCAGCGGCCATCGCGCCTTTGCGCGAAGCCGCGCCGGAGCTGGCGTGGACGCGCGACGAGCAGCGTCACCTGACCCTGAAGTTCTTCGGGTCCGTCGAGCCGGAGCGACTCGACGGGATCGTGCAAATGACCGAGACCATCGCGCGGACCCATCGCCCATTCGCCATGGAAATCGGCGGCGTGGGCGCCTTTCCGAACTTTCGGCGGGCACGCGTCGTATGGGTCGGGGTAGAGCATGAGGCACGGCTGGAGCTGCTGCATCACGACGTCGAGGTTGCCGCGGCCGAACTCGGATTCGAGATCGAGGGGCGTCCATTCCGGCCGCACGTTACGCTTGCGCGGACACGCACGCCCGAACCGGAAGATCGGGTCCGGCGTCTCGCGCGGGCGGCGAAGGCGGTAGACTTCGGCGCGAGCGTGACCGTCGCGGAGATGGTGCTGTTCGAGAGCGTGGTCGCGCCAGGTGGCGCGCAGTATCGGCAGGTGCACGTGGCGAACCTGGGAGGACGCTGACCGATGGGCTGTCTGCTTCGACTTGGCTGTCTATTCGTGCTGCTTTGCGTGGGCGTCGTCGCGTGGCTGACGCACGACAAGTGGATCGCGCGTGTTTCGGGCACACCGCCCACTGTATCGAGCACACCCGTGTGGGAGCCGTTGACGCCAGAGGCGGGCGAGCGAGGCCACCGCGCCATCGAGGCATTGGCGAAGCCAACCGGTCCCGTGTTCGAGAATCTGCATGCGGGCGAAGTGGCGTCGTACGTCTTCCAGTCGGTGGCGAAGACGATTCCTACCACCGCGGATAGCGCCCAGGCGGCGGTGATTGGCGACGCGCTGTTCGTGCGCGCAGTAGTGCCCGTTCGCGCACTCACCGGCACCGGCGCGCTCGGCCCTCTCGCCTCGCTCCTCAACGACCGCGAAACGCTCTCGTTCGGCGGGACGTTTCGAGTGATTCGACCGGGGCTCAGCGAGTTTCAGGTGCGCGAGATCAAGTTGCGGGACTTCAAGGTGCCGGCCGGCGCGGTGCCGCGCCTGCTGCGTCAGATCGACCACGGAAAGCGCCCCGAAGGTGTCGCCGCCGATGCCATTGCGGTTCCGACGCCCGCGTCGCTCGGCGACGTCCGCATCGCGAATGGACGCGTCACCCTCTACAAGACCACTGGCGCGCCATGAAGCGCCGGATCCTCATCGTCGACGACGAGCCGGGCATTCGTGCCGCGCTCGGCCAGTTGCTCGAGTTCGAGGGCTACGACGTCCGGAACGCTGCCAATGCCGTGGACGGGCTGAGCGAGTACGCGCGCTTCCGCCCCCATCTCGTCTTCATGGACGTGAAGATGGCGGGCATCGATGGTCTGGAAGCGCTGCGCAAGCTGCGAGAGCAGGATCCGAACGCGGTCGTGGTGATGATCAGCGGCCACGCAACGATTCAAACGGCGGTGGAAGCGACGCAGCACGGGGCGTACGACATCCTCGAGAAGCCGTTGGACACCGATCGCATTCTCGTCACCCTGAGAAATGCGCTGGCGCACCTCGATCTTTCGGCGGAGAACGAACGATTGCGCGACACGGTGCACTCGCGCTTCGCCATCGTGGGAAGCTCGTATGCGATCCGCGCCGTCACGGAGAAGATTGCCCTCGTCGCAAGGACACCTGCACGCGTGCTCGTGACGGGAGAGAACGGCACCGGCAAGGAGCTGGTCGCTCGAGCCATCCACGCACAGTCTACTCGCGCCAAGGCGCCGTTCGTCGAGGTCAACTGTGCGGCGATTCCCAGTGAGCTCATCGAGAGCGAGCTGTTCGGTCACATGAAGGGCTCGTTCACGGGCGCCGTTGCGGACCGGCCGGGCAAGTTCGAGCAGGCGGACCGCGGAACTATCTTTCTCGACGAGATCGGCGACATGAGTCTCGCGGCTCAGGCGAAGGTGCTCCGCGTGCTTCAGGACGGCGTCGTCACGCGCATCGGCGGTTCGAAGCCGTTGCAGGTGGACGTCCGTGTGCTCGCCGCGACGAACAAGAACGTGACGGACGAGATCGCCGCCGGGCGATTCCGCGAAGACCTCTACTATCGGCTCAACGTCGTTCCCATCCACGTGCCGCCACTGCGCGAGCGACGCGAGGACATTCCGTCGCTCATCGGCCACTTCGCTGCGCAGCTCACGGGGCCAGGCGGGCTCGCGCCGCGCGCCATCGGCGACGATGCGGTGACGAGACTCTCGCAGCTCGATTGGCCCGGCAACGTGCGTGAGCTGCGCAACACGATCGAGCGCTTGCTCATCCTGAGCCCGGGACCACGCGTGGCTTCGGAGGACGTCGACCGCCTGGTGGGCCGGCACGGCGAGCCCGTGGAGGGAGGACTCGGGTCGCTGCTCGACATCGCCACGTTCGAGGACTTCAAGCACGCAGCGGAGCGGGCGTACCTCCTCGCCAAGCTGCGCGCATTCGACTGGAACGTCAGTGAAACGGCGCGCGCGCTCGACATGCCCCGGTCGAATCTCTACAAGAAGATCGAACGTTATGGACTGAACCGGGAGGGCGCTCCGGCCGTCCTGGCGGCGGCACCCGCGGACGAGGACACGGACTCATGACCGACTGGGACGCGGAGCTCAAGAAGATCGACCGGCAGCTCGAGTCCATCTCGGACTCGGCGCTGAAGCCGATGCCGGCCAGGAGCGCGCCACCGCCGCCATCGCCGCCGAAAGCGGGCGTGCCACCGGCACGGGTCGAGGGCCGGACATGGCCAGCGCTCCTTCGTCTCGCTCTCGCCACCATGCTCGCGGTCGGCATTCTCTTCTGGCCGTACCCGTCGCGGTGCGGCCTCGGTCTCGCGGGATATCTGGCGGCGCTCACTGGCGTCACTGCGGCAGGGCTCTGGAGCAGCGTATGGACATGGCGTCACCGCACGCCGCGAGCCCACGTGATCTCATTGCTCCTGGTGGTGTACGGCATCACGCTCGCCGCCGTGGAGATTCTGCCACGCGTCGGTTACGCGAAGGCCGATATCCAGCGGCCGACTGGATTCTCGTGTGTGGCGCCCGCGGTGCCAGCGCCCGTCGCGCCGGCTCCACAACAGAAAACACGATAGAGCTCCATGTCACGATTTCTTGCGCCGTGCTTGTTGTGTGTCGCGGCGGTTTGCGGCGCGCAGCCTCCAGCCACAACGGGCGACTGGTCGGCCTATGGCCGCGACGCGCTCGGCAGCCGCTTCTCACCGCTCACCGACATCACGGCGGCGAACGTCGGGCGGCTGTCGGTCGCATGGACCTATCGCACCGGCGACACCGCCACCTTGAGGCGGTCCACCGCCAAGTTCGAGGCGACGCCGTTGATGGTGGACGGCACCCTGTATCTCTCGACACCGTTCGGGCAAGTGATCGCGCTCGATCCCGCCACAGGGACGCCGCGCTGGACGTTCGACGGCAAGGTGGACCGCGGAGCATCGTGGGGCGACTTTGCAAACCGCGGCGTGTCCACATGGCTCGACATGTCCCGGCCTAACGGTGCCCCATGCCGGCGCCGCATCTACCTCGGCACGATCGATGCGCGGATCATCGCGCTCGACGCTAAGACAGGAGCGCCGTGCACGGACTTCGGCGACGGGGGCACCGTCTCGCTACGCAAAGGGCTGCTGAATACGCCCGCGTACCTGGAGGAGTACGAGCTCACGTCGCCCCCCGCACTCGTGCGCGGTCTCGTCATCACCGGCTCCGCGATCGCGGACAACAATCGCACGAACGCAGCGAGCGGCGAGGTCCGTGCGTTCGACGCGCGAACCGGCGCACTTCGGTGGACGTGGGATCCGGTACCGCGCGATTCGACGGATGCCGCATGGAGCAGTTGGCGCGGCGTGATGGCGCATACCACGGGCGCCGCCAATGCCTGGTCGATCATCGCGGCCGACTCGGCGCGCGATCTCGTCTTCGTGCCGACGGGCAGCGCCAGCCCGGACTATTACGGCGGAGAGCGTGCCGGCGACAACCGCTACGCCAACTCGATCGTCGCGTTGCGCGCGTCAACGGGAAAGGTCGTCTGGCACTTCCAGGCCGTGCATCACGATCTCTGGGACTACGACGTCGCGTCGCCGCCGGCGCTCGTGACCATCACGCATGACGGCCGCCGACGAGACGTGGTGTTGCAAGCAACCAAGACTGGCCAGCTGTACGTGCTCGACCGGGACACCGGACAACCCGTGTTCCCCGTGGACGAGCGCTCAGTCCCGCAGAGCTCCATCTACGGCGAGCGCTCGTCGCCGACTCAGCCATTCAACACGGTCATCCCTCCGCTCAGTCCGCAGGGGCTCGATACCGCCGATGTCTGGGGCGTCAACGCGGAGTCGCGGCAGTCGTGCCTCGATCAGATCACACCGCTGCGAAATGAAGGTCCGTTCACGCCGCCGAGCCTTCAGGGTACGTTGGTGCGGCCGTCGAACATCGGTGGTGCGCACTGGGGTGGTCTCGCGTTCGATCCGGCGCGGCAGATCGCTGTCGTTCCAGTGAACACGCTCGCGGCCTTCGTGCAGCTCATTCGACTCGACCAGTTGGACACGACACAGGTGCGGCAGAACGAGTCGCGGCTCGACGACCAATACACGCGAATGCATGGCACTCCTTACGTGATGCGCCGCCGGATGCTCAAGGCGCCCAACGGACTGCCGTGCGTGGCACCGCCATGGGGCTCGCTCGTCGCCATCGACCTCGGCACGGGGGCCATGAAGTGGAACGTGCCGCTTGGAGACGGTCGGCTCCTGAAGCCACAGCTCGCCAGTCTCTTCAAGGCAACGACCGGGCTTCCGAATCTCGGCGGGCCTGTCGCGACGGCCGGAGGCCTCGTGTTCATCGGCGCTGCGATGGATCCCGTTCTGCGTGCATTCGAGACTGAAACGGGGCGAGAGGTGTGGAGTGGCGCGCTACCAGGAGGCGCGCGATCCACACCGATGACGTATCGCTACGAGGGACGCCAGTATGTCGTCGTCACCGTTGGCGGCGGTGAGGACTGGGGCAAGGGCGACTACGTGGTCGCTTTCGTCTTGCGCTGAGTCGAGGTGCGTGGCGCGAGCAGCCAGCGCTTCGCGTCTTCCTGAGTCACGTTCCCGCCGCAGAGCGGAATGCCGAGGCGCGCACCCTTCCATCGCTTCGGTTGTTCGAGCAGGGCGGCGAGGCCAGCGGCGCCCGCCGGCTCGACGACGAGCCCGAGATGTCCGTGCAGCAGACGCATTGCGCGGATGATGCTTTCGTCGCTGACGCTGACGACTTCGTCCACCGTGTCCTTCATGCAGCTCACCGCGAATGGAACCGGCTCGCGTACCGCGATGCCGTCGGCGATGGTATTCGCCGTCGGGGTGGATACGGGCTCCTTCGCGGCGAACGAGAGGCGCATCGACTGCGCGCCCTCCGGCACCACGCCGATGACGTGCGTGGACGGTTCCGCGTGCCGGAACCACGTACCGATACCCGTGACGAGCGCTCCGTTGCCGAGTGGAACGAGCATCGCTTCCGGAATTTGCCCGGCCTCGCTGAGCTCGAGCGCGATCGTTCCTGCACCTTCGGCGATTTCCGCGATGCCGCCGTCCTCGACGTAGTAGGCGTCGGTGGATGCAGCAAATCGGCGCGCGGCGTCTTTGGCCGCATCGAAGTCCGCGCCATACTGCCGCACCTCTGCGCCGAGGTCGCGCATTGCGGCGACTTTCAGTGGATTCGCATTGCGCGCGGCGAAGACGATGACCGGGCGCTTTCGTTTCGCGGCCGCGCGCGCGAGACCCTGGCCAAAGTTGCCGGCCGACGCGCACACGATGGTCCGGCGGTCCTTCATGCGTGCGATGACGAGGTCCGTTCCGCGTCCCTTGAACGAACGGATGGGATTCAGCGTCTCGACCTTGAAGAGAAGCTGGCACTCGAGTGCGCGGTCGAGCGATGAGCCCGTGAGCAGCGGCGTGCGGAGGAAGATGGGATCGATGACGCCCATCGCTGCCGCGATCTGATTGGCGGAGAGAGCTCTCACGCACGGAAAATAGCCGGGGGGGCAGAATTGCGAGTGGTGGCGCGGTGACTGTTCACCGTTCAGAGACGTGTAGATTCCGACCATGACCAAGACCTTCCAGAACTTCATCGGCGGCCAGTGGGTCGCGCCGGCATCCGGCGCGTACTTCGAGAACCGCAATCCCGCCGATACGCGCGATCTCATCGGGCATTTCCCGCTCTCCAATGCCGCGGACGTAGACGCCGCGGTTGCCGCGGCGCAGCGGGGATTCGCCGTCTGGCGCGCCACGCCCGCACCGGCGCGGGGTGACGTCCTTCGTCGAGTCGGCGACCTGCTGGCGCAGCGCAAGGAGGAGCTCGCCGACATCATGTCGCGCGAGATGGGCAAGCCGCTTACGGAAACGCGCGGTGACGTGCAGGAAGGAATCGACACCGCCTATTACGCTGCCACGATGGGCCGTCAACTCTCGGGGCGCACCGTACCGAGCGAGCTGGCCAACAAGTGGGCGATGAGCTTTCGTCGCCCAATTGGCGTCTGCGGCATCATCGCGCCGTTCAATTTTCCGCTTGCGATCCCGACGTGGAAGATGTTTCCGGCGCTCTTGTGCGGAAACGCGTGCGTCTTCAAGCCGAGTGAGGACGTTCCGCACACCGGGCATGCGTTGGTGGAGATCCTGCTCGAGGCAGGACTTCCTCCGGATGTGATCCAGCTGGTGCACGGGGTTGGCGAGGCGGTGGGCGCTCCGCTCGTGTCGCACCCGGGCGTTCCCGTCATCTCATTTACCGGCTCCACCGACACCGGAAGTCTCGTCGGCGAGGTGTGCGGGCGGATGCACAAGCGGCTCAGCCTCGAGATGGGCGGCAAGAATGCGATGATCGTGCTGGACGATGCGGACCTCGATCTCGCGCTCGATGGCGTGGTCTGGGGTGCATTCGGGACGACCGGGCAGCGCTGTACGGCCACCAGCCGGCTCATCCTCCAGCGAGGCATTCACGACCGCTTCCTCGGAGATCTCCTCGCACGGACGCGCGCGCTCACGCTCGGTGACGGACGGAAAAAGGGCACGGATGTTGGCCCGCTCATTCATGAGAACGCGCGGCGAAAGGTGGCGCGCTACATCGACGTCGGGCAGAGCGATGGCGCCGATCTCCTCTGCGGAGGACGCGCGCCCGACGCCGCGGCGCTGGCGAACGGCTATTTCTTCGAGCCGACCATCTTTGCCCGGGTGGAGCAAGGGATGCGGATCGAACAGGAGGAGATCTTTGGACCGGTGCTGAGCGTCATCCGCGTGTCCGACGCCGACGAAGCGTTCGCGGTGAACAACGGGGTGAAGTACGGGCTCTCGTCGTCGCTCTACACGCGCGACGTGAACCTCGCGTTTCGCGCGATGAACGAGTTGGACAACGGCATCACCTACATCAACGCACCGACCATTGGCGCCGAGGCACACCTGCCGTTCGGCGGGGTAAAGCAGACGGGCAACGGGCATCGCGAGGGCGGCTGGGAGGTCTACGAGTTCTACTCGGAGACCAAGGTGGGGTACTGCGATTTCTCGGGCGCCTTGCAGCGCGCCCAGATCGATAACTATCTCGGAACTCCAGACTGAGCGTCGCGCCGGCGCACACGACCGCGCCGGCCGTCGCCCCGTCGCCTTGCTGCCCTCAGCCGGCCGGAGTTAATTGCTGATGGCCATGTCCGACGGATCAGAATTCCTGCCCCCACCGCGCACCATCACAGCAGAGCAGAGGCTCGTTGCGCTGCAGCACGTCAATCGGCGGCGCGACACATTCGGCTTTCTGTGGGAGTGGGCTCGGATCATCACCGTCTCGGTGTCGCTCTTCCTCGTGATCAAGACGTTCGTGATGGAAGCGTTCAAGATTCCGAGCGGCAGCATGGAGCACACGCTCCTGGTGGGTGACTTCCTGCTGGTGAACAAGGTCGTGTACGGCGCGGAGGTGCCGCTCACGGGCGGCCGGCGCCTTCCACCCATTCGGAAGCCGGAGCGCGGCGACGTCATCGTCTTCGAGTGGCCAAAGGATCGCACGAAGAACTTCGTCAAGCGGCTCGTCGGATTGCCCGGCGACACGCTCGCCATGCGGGATGCGGTGCTCATTCGGAACGGCGTGGCGCTGCAGGAGCCCTACGTGTCGCACTCCGATCCGGAAGCGGACCCGGTCTGGGAGGAGTTTCGCTGGCAGAGCGACTTCCTCGTGCGGACGGCGGGCGCGGCCGTAGCATATCATCCTTCGCGTAACAACTGGGGTCCGTTGGTCGTCCCTGATGGGCAGTACTTCGTGCTGGGGGACAACCGGGACAACTCGCTCGACAGCCGCTACTGGGGCTTTGTGCCGGAGACACTGCTGCGAGGTCGACCAGAGGTAGTGTACTTCAGCTTTTCCCCCGACTCTTCCGACGACTTCGCCTGGCTGACGCACGTCCGATGGACGCGCCTCGGCGAGCGCGTGCACTGACCCACACTCCCCAACGCGATCGCTGACGGTCGCCGTTCCTGTTCGCGCTGCCCCATGAGCCCCGCTTCGTGCTGGGGCCGTCGTTCCCCGGAATCACCGCATGGCCACCACTCCGAACACCAGGAAGCCGTCGTTCGAAGAGGGATCGCTCGATCAGTACTTGCGGGACATCAGCATCTATCCGCTGATCACGCGGGAAGACGAGGTGGCGCTCGCGCAAAAGATCCGTATCGGGGACCAGGAAGCGCTCGACAAGCTGGTGCGGTCGAATCTGCGGTTCGTGGTGAGCGTTGCCAAGAAATATCAAAATCAGGGCGTGTCGCTCTCGGACCTGATCAACGAGGGCAACCTCGGGCTCATTCGCGCGGCGCACAAGTTCGACGAGACGAAAGGGATCAAGTTCATCTCGTACGCCGTGTGGTGGATTCGCCAGGCGATCTTGCAAGCGCTCGCGGAGCAGAGCCGCATCGTGCGGGTCCCCCTGAACCGCGCCGGCACCCTGCATCGCATCGGCAAGCGCGCCAGCTTCCTGCTTCAGGAGCTCGGCCGCGAGGCGACACACGCCGAGATCGCCGAGGGCATGGACATCACCGAGGAAGAGGTCGCGAAGACGATGTCCATCTCGCAGACGCATCTCTCTCTCGACGCGCCGATGACGCCCGGCGAGGACAACAAGCTCCTCGACTATCTCCCGGACAATCTCAATCCGACGCCGGACGAGCTGACGTTCGAGAAGGCGCTCACGGAGTCGATCGAGGAAGCACTCGCGCACCTCAAGGAGCGCGAGTCGAAGATCCTCCGGCTCTATTTCGGGCTGGACGGCGAGGAGCCGATGACGCTGGAGCAGATCGGCTCACTGCTGGGCATCACGCGCGAGCGGGTGCGGCAGATCAAGGAGAAGGCGTTGTCGCGGCTCCGGCACGTCTCGCGGGCGCGGGCGTTGGAGTCGTACCTGGGCTGAGTTCACGCTGACGGTCGGGAGCGCACAATCCTTCCGACGGCGGGATTTCGCGTAAACGCTCGGGCCGAAGCGGCCCGAGCACGCTCAAACGCCGTCTCCAGGACCCGCGCTCCCTCCCCCAACGATGCGTGGCAAAAGGCAACGCGCCCGCCGACCGCTGGGCAAGCTATGTTATCCTACTCCACAGACCGGACTCGGATCCAAAGTCATGGCACAGGCAGCGTCGTTCGACGTAACTACGGGCGTCGACCTCCAGGAGGTCGACAACGCCGTCAACCAGGCCCAGAAGGAGCTCGCGCAGCGCTACGACTTCAAGGGCTCCAAGGCCACCATCGAGTTCAAACGCGCCGAGTCGCTGATCGCGCTCGCGGCGGACAGTGAATTCCAGATGACCGCACTTTTCGACATCCTCCAGTCCAAGCTCATCAAACGCGGCGTCCCGGTGAAGAACCTCGACGTCGGCGAGATCAAGCAGGCGGGCGGCGACATGGTGCGGCGCGACGTGAAGCTCAAGGTGTCGCTCGACACGGAGACGGCGAAGAAGGTGGCGGCCGCCATCAAGGACGCGAAGCTCAAGAAAGTGCAGGCATCCATCCAGGGCGATCAGGTTCGCGTGAGCGGGCCGTCACGCGATGATCTGCAGGAGGCGATCGTGCTGCTGCGAAGCAAGGACTTCGGCGTCCAGCTCCAATTCGGCAACTACCGCTGAGCGGCTATTTCACGGTCAGGTAGAGAGGCACGGACGCAGCCAGCACGGTCGACTCGCGCATCAGCAGCTTCACCTGCATGAGATAATTGCCGGTGCGGAGACCGCCAATGGCTTCGGGCCGCCCCACGGTAAAGGCGTGCGCGATGATGACGGGCGCGGGCTCCCTGAGCGGCAGTGCAAGAATGGCGTGAGTTGGGCCGCGAAGGTCCAGCTCGATCCGTGCGCTCGCGTCCGGCATCCATTGTCCCGGTCCCCGTGCCACCACGGTCATCACGCTGAACGGGGCCGTGAGGTTCGTCAGCGTAACGGGCGCGCCGGTGGCCGAGTCGACGACGGCGAGAATACGCGCCTCCGGGCCGTTCGCGCCGAGGGGCACTTCTGTCGCCGGTGCCTGTGGCGCGGCAGCTGGCGCACGCGTCGGAACAGGTGCCGGCGTGTGAAAGGTGTGCGGCCCGTCGTTTTGACAGGCGCACATCAGCGCGATGGTGAGAAGAGCAGAGCGGCGCAAATGAGCTGCAGCGAGGTCCTGAACTGGGCTATCTTTAGATGATACCCTCCAGCGACTCTCCAGCACACTCCTCGCCGGCATGAAACTCGGCTTCATCACTCTCGGCTGCGACAAGAACACGGTGGACAGCGAGCGCTATCTGGCACAGCTGGCCGACCGTGGCGCCGAGTACACCGGCAATCTCGAGGAAGCCCAGGTAATCGTCATCAATACCTGCGGCTTCATCGATGCGGCCAAGAAGGAGTCGGTGGACGCCATCGTGCAGGCCGGCGAGCTCAAGGCGGCGGGCTCGTGCCTCGCCGTTGTGGCGGTTGGATGCATGGTGGAGCGGCATCGGCAGGAGCTACAAGACGCGCTGCCCGAAGTCGATCTCTTTCTGGGATCATCGGAGATGGACCGGCTGCTGCCCGAGCTTCAGGCGCGCGGATTGATCGACGCAGTGCCGGGAGTGCATCCGGGCGTGCGGCTGTTCACCGGCGACACGCCGCACATCCGCTACCTGAAGATCAGCGAAGGGTGCGACCACGGCTGCGCATTCTGCGCCATCCCGCTCATGCGGGGCAAGCATCGCTCCTTTGCCCTCGACGACGTCGTGCGCGAAGCGCAGTTGCTGGAAGCACAGGGTGCGCGCGAACTGAATCTCGTGGCGCAGGATCTGGCGCACTATGGGCGCGATCGGCGGGACGGATTCACCCTGCCGGAGCTGCTCGAGGCACTCGTCAAGGAAACCAGCGTCCCCTGGCTCCGAATGCTGTATCTGTATTCCTCCGGCATCACGCCGCGGCTACTCAAGGTGATGGCGAAGGAGCCACGCATTCTTCCGTATCTCGATATGCCGATGCAGCACGCGTCGGATCCCGTTCTACAGCGGATGCGCCGCCCGGAGCGGCGGCACACCATTCGGGATCGCGTCGCCCGCATTCGCGACGTGGTGCCGGACGTCGCCATCCGCACGACGTGCATCGTCGGCTTTCCGGGTGAGACCGACGCCGACTTCGACCAACTCCTCGAATTTCTCGAGGAGATACAGTTCGAGCGCGTCGGCGCCTTCACGTACTCGCCGCAGGAGGGGACGCATGCCGCTTCGATGGTGGACGACGTCCCGGAGTCGGTGAAGCGGATTCGCCTAGAGCGGCTGATGGAGCTCCAGCGGCAGATCACCGCCGAACGTTACGAGCGGTTCGTGGGCAATCCGGCGCGCGTGATGATCGATCGCATCGCCGACGAGCCACAGGGCCGTGCGGCGTGGCAGGCGGACGACGTCGACGGCATCGCGTACGTGCAGGGCGCGGAGCTGCTCGCTCCGGGCACGATCGTGGACGCGGTCATCGAGGGCATCGAGGAGGACATCGACGTTCGAGCAACGCTGCTGCGCGTGGTGGACGCGCCGGCCGCGCCGCCGACCCGGGTGCGCGCACTGCCGGTCATGGGAACGTCGATCGGGAGCTTCGGCCGTTGACCGAGCCGCCGGAGCTGCCGATGCAGCGCAGCCGGCAGTTGTTCGCGCAGGCCCGAGAGATCTTTCCGGGAGGGGTCAGCTCGCCGGTCCGCGCCTTCAAGGGTGTTGGCGGGGAGCCGTTCTTCGTCGCACGGGGCGCAGGCGCGCGGATCGTCGACGCGGACGGCAACGAGTACATCGACTACGTGCTCTCCTGGGGCCCGCTCGTCCTCGGCCACGCACCCACCGTGGTGTTGGATGCGCTGCGGGAGACCATGGCGCGCGGCACCAGTTTCGGGATTCCGACGGAGCTCGAGACGCGGCTCGCGGAGCTCGTGCGCGAACGCATGCCACACGTGGAAATGATGCGCTTTGTGTCCAGCGGCACCGAGGCGACGATGAGCGCGCTGCGGCTCGCGCGCGCGGTGACACGGCGCGACCTCGTCCTCAAGTTCGACGGTTGCTATCACGGCCATGGCGACAGCTTTCTCGTGCGCGCGGGATCCGGCGTGGCGACACTCGGCCTTCCGAATTCGCCCGGCGTGCCGGATGCGCTGGCGGCCCTGACGCTCACTGCGTCGTTCAATGACATCGCCGACGTCGAGCGACTCTTTCGCGAGCACGGCGATCGCATAGCTGCCATCATCGTCGAGCCGGTGGTGGGCAACGCGGGATTCATCGCTCCCGATCCCGCATTCCTGCCTGCGCTGCGCAAGCTCGCCGACACGAACGGCGCGCTGCTCATCTTCGACGAGGTGATGACGGGCTTTCGCATCGCCTACGGTGGTGCCGTGGAACGGTTCGGCGTGACGCCGGACCTCACCACGCTGGGCAAGGTGATCGGCGGTGGACTTCCTGTCGCCGCATATGGGGGACGTCGCGATCTCATGGAGCTCGTGGCGCCGAGTGGCCCGGTATATCAGGCTGGCACGCTGTCGGGAAACCCCCTGGCGATGGCCGCGGGCATCGCGACGCTCACCGCACTCACGCCGGAGCTGCATGATGCCATTGCCCGGCGCACGCGCGGACTGGTGGAAGGGCTGAGCGGCATCGCGGCGCGTCGAGGCGTGGCGTTCACGGTGGACTGCGCCGGCTCGATGTTCGGCTTCTTCTTTCGCGCTGATCCCGTGCGGTCCTTCTCCGACGCCAAGACGGCCGACGTAGAGCTGTTTCGTCGTTTCTTTCATGCGGCGTTGCGCCGCGGCGTCTATCTCGCCCCGTCCGCGTTCGAGGCCGGCTTCGTCTCGGCGGCGCATGGCGACACGGAAATCGCATCGACGCTCGAACGCCTCGACGCCGCGCTGAGTGATGTCGGCGCGTAGCCGGCTTCTCTTTCGGACAACCAGCGTCGCCGTGCTGGTCGCGTGCTCGGCGGCGGCGGTGCGAAATGCGGACGTTGTCCCGCTGCCACGATTGGGCGGGAAGGCCGCAACGCAGATGGTCCGCATTGCGCTGTCCGAGGGAAAGCAGCAGGTGCGGCTCACTTCCTTGGGCGCGTGGGAGATTGTTGCGGCGGATGGGAGGGCGGCCGTCGCCATCACGCAGCCGGGCGAGCGGTGGCTGCTGTCGCGGGACGGAAACTCCATCTCGGCGATGCGCGAAGACTCGCGCCCCGTCTCGGCTCGAGAACCCACGCTCGTGGTGCGTCCTGCCTCGCCCGAAGGAATGATTGCCGTCGACGGACGGCGATACCGCGGCGCTGTGGTCGTGTCGCTTGCCGCGGATGGCCTTCGCGTCGTGAACCACGTGACGATGGACGACTACCTGAAGGGGGTGGTCCCTCTCGAGCTGGGAGCGTCATCGCAAGCGGAACTGGCCGCGTTGGAGGCGCAGGCCGTCACGGCGCGCAGCTATGCCATGACCCACCTGGCCGGAACGCGCCGAACGTTCGACATGGGCGCTGGCGTCATCGACCAGGTATACGGAGGCGCCGAGGCGGAACGTCCGGTGGCGAGTGCGGCGGTTGATGCCACGAGTGGTCTCGTGATCCTCTACGGCGGTCAGGTGGTGAACGCCCCCTACTCCTCGACTTGCGGCGGCAGTACGGCCGAGCCGCAGGACGTCTGGAAGACGTCGGCGGAGCCATACTTGCGGCGGGTGAGCGACCTGATTCCGGGCACCACGCGCTATTACTGCGACGAGGCACCTCGGTTTCGGTGGACGCAGACCTTTTCGCGCGACGACCTCCGGCGGAACATCGCGCGCTACATGCGATCCATCGGCGGCAGCGGGACGATGACCTCCGTCCGCTCGGTCACGGTGACGGACGTCACCCCGGCAGGGCGAGTGGCGACGCTGACCGTGGAGACCGATCGCGGCACCCTCATGATGCGCGGCAATGAAATGCGCTCGGCGCTTCGGCTGCCAAGTGGCGAGATGCTGTACAGCACGTATTTTTCTGTGGACGCGACGCCGGGGCGCGACGGCATCGAGACGCTCACACTGCACGGCGGCGGTAACGGCCACGGTGTAGGAATGTGCCAGGCCGGTGCAATCGGCCGGGCGCGAGCGGGCCAGGACTTTCGGACGATCCTTCGCACCTATTATCCCGGCACCACGGTCGGCACGATATGACGGATCCGGTGCGCATCGGCGTGGTTGGGGCAGGCGCCATTGCGCAGCTCGCCCACCTGCCGGTGCTCAGCATGATGCGCGGCATCTCGCTTGCCGCCGTGTGCGACAACGACCGGCCCAAGGCGCGCGCGCTGGCCGATCGCTTCAGCGTCCCCGACGTCTACACCGACATCGAGGACCTCATCGAGAACGAGGACCTGCAGGCGATCGTCGTGGCGACGCCGAATCACCTGCACGAGCCGCACGTGCTGAGCGCCATCGCCGCGGGCGTGGACGTGCTGGTCGAGCGGCCGGTGTCGCTCTCGGCTAAGGGCGCCGAGCGCATCGTGAACGCCGCCGCGCGGGCGGGACGGAAAGTCATCGTCGCCAACAATCATCGCTTTCGCAGCGACGTGCAGGCCCTTGCCGGATTTCTGCGCGGCGGTGAGCTCGGGAAGCTCACGGGCATTCGCGCCGGTGCCTACCATCACCGGCGTCCGGAGCAGGGATGGCGTCAGCGCCGAGTGGAAGCCGGCGGTGGGTCGTTCTTCGACTACGGGCTGCCGCTGCTCGATCTCGCGCTGTGGTTGAGCGATTATCCGGATCCGGTGCGCGTAAGCGCCCACATGGAGCGCGGTGCGGGCAAGAACTCGGTGGAGGACGCGATGCTCGTGCAGCTTCACTGCTCCTCAGGCGCCGTCTACAACTTCGACGTGTCGGGCGCCTACGTCGGCGAGGAAGAGCGGTGGTGGTTCGAAACGCTCTCGACGCGGGGCAGCACACGTCTCGCACCGCTGCGCGTAGTGAAGGAGTTGCACGGCCGGCCGACGGACGTTTCGCCGCGCGGCGCGGCGGCTCGCGAGAGTGCCTTCATCCAGTCGTATCGAGCGGAGCTCGCGCACTTTCTGGCGGTCATCACCGGCACCGCCGAATACGAGGCGCCCACGGACCAGATCACGTTGCATCGCATCGTGGAGGCGATCTACAAGTCGGCGGACGAAGGTCGCGAGATCCGCCTGTGAGCGCTCGACGTCTCGCCGCCGCAGCCGTCCTTCTTCTCGCTGCGGCAGATCCGGTGCGGGCGCAGGCACTACCGGCCGGACCGCCCGCGGGCGAGGGCATGACCGTCACGCTCGTCACCGTGGGGCTCGGACCCGAGGTATTCGAGCGGTTCGGGCACAATGCGCTCTGGTTTCACGACGCTCGCACTGGCCAGGACGTCGTCTACCATTGGGGGTTGTTCAGCTTCAATGAGCCACATTTCATCGCGCGGTTCCTGACCGGTGATACGCACTACTGGATGGGTGGCGAGGACGCACGCGTGCTTCTCGCGGCGGAGCGCAATTCCGGGCGGCCGATCACGCTCCAGCATCTGGCGCTGACGCCCCGGCAGGTCGCTCACCTCCGCCAATTCGTGAGCTGGAACGCACGAGACGAGAACAAGTTCTACCGCTACGACTACTTTCGCGACAACTGTTCTACGCGTCTGCGCGACGCACTCGATCTGGCGCTCGATGGCGCGCTGAAACGGGCGACGGACACGCTGCGCACGGCACTGACATACCGCCGGGAGAGCGTTCGTCTGACCGATGGCGACCGGCCACTTCAGCTCGGAATCGACATCGCGCTCGGGCGGCCGGCAGACTCCCCGCTCACAGTGTGGCAATCGTTCTTCATCCCGATGCGGCTTCGCGATGCGCTTCGTGATCTGCGCGTCCCGAACGAGAGTGGCGCGCTGGTGCCGGTCGTGTCGAGCGAGCAGACCATTCCCGTGCCCGCCGGTATCACTCCAATTCCCGAGCTCCCGCACTCGCCTCGCCTCGCGCTGCGAACGTTCGTGCTCGGCGTACTCCTCGCCGCGGTGGTCGTGGGATTGCGCATCATGTCCATGTCGCGCCGATCGGCGGCGTGGGGTCTCGCACTGTTCAGTGGGCTGTGGTCACTGGTGTGTGGCGTGCTCGGTGTCATCCTGCTGCTCGCATGGATCGCGACGCAACATGTCTTCTGGGCGTCGAACGAGAACGTGCTGCTCCTGACACCGTTCTCGCTCTTTCTCGCCGTTCTCGCGCCCGCGGCGATTCTCAGCCATCGGTTCGTCGTCGCTGCTTCGCGCCTCGCGAGCATCGTTTCCGCGCTGGCCATCGTGGCGTGCGTCCTGGCGATCATCGGCACACAGGAGAATCGGGCGGTCGTGGCCTTGTTCCTTCCGGTCCATCTGGCGCTGTGGTGGGCGCTTCGAACCGCGCCTTCCGCGCGCGCCTGAGCGCTCGCGCAAAGATGCTGGACGTTCTCGTGATCGGTCTCGGCGCAATGGGCAGCGCCGCGCTGTTTCACGTGGCCGCGCGTGGAGCAAGCGTCGTCGGCATCGATGCGAACGTTCCTCCGCACACGCTCGGATCCACACACGGAAGGTCGCGCATCATCCGTGAGGCCTACTTCGAGCATCCCTCGTACGTGCCGCTCGTGCGGCGCGCGTTTCACAATTGGGCCGCGCTGGAACGCCGTGTGGGACGAACGCTGTATCGCCCTACCAGCGGGCTGATGGTGGGGCGACCCGACTCCGGTCTCGTCCGCGGCACGCTCGAGAGCTCGCGGCGGCATGACATCGCCGTCGAGGTCGTCGACGCGGCCGCAATGCGGACGCGATTTCCGTCCTTGGAGGCAGGTGCCGACATGGTCGGCGTGCTCGAGCAGAATGCCGGGGTGCTCGATCCGGAGGCGTGTGTGACGGCGCATCTTGATGCGGCGCGCGCTGCGGGAGGAATGGTTGCGACGGACGAACGGGTCACGCGCGTCGAGCCCGCTGCCGACCGTGTGACAGTGCATACCACAACGGGATCCCATGTCGCTCGGCGGGTCATCATCGCCGCCGGACCGTGGGCAGCCGAGCTACTCGCGGGACTTGGCGTCTCCTTGCCCCTCACCGTGGAGCGACAGTCGATGCACTGGTTCGCTCCCCGCGCGCGGCGCGATCTGTTCGACAGCGAGCACCTTCCGGTCACGCTCATCGAGCACGACGACGATCGGTACTTCTATCTCATCCCGGATCTCGGCGATGGTGTGAAGGCGGCGATTCATTACGAGGGCGCACTCGGTAGCCCCGATGATCTGTCGCGCGAGATCACCGACGAGGACGTGCTACCAGTCGCCCGATTGCTTGCGCGATTCGCGCCCGATGCCGTGGGACGGCGGCTCGCATCATCTGTCTGTCTTTACACCAATACGCCGGATCATCACTTCGTCGTCGACGCAGTTCCGGGCGTCCCGCGAGCGATTCTCATGAGTCCGTGCTCCGGCCACGGCTTCAAGTTCGCGAGCGCGCTTGGCGAGGTCGTGGCTCAGCAAGCTCTCGGCGAACCGCCGGAGCTCGATCTCTCGCGTTTTCGAGCGGACAGATTCGCATGAGTCAGACGTCATCGCTCTCGGTTGGCGTGGATGTCGGCGGTACGTTCACCGATCTCGTGGCGGTGGACGCGGAAGGGCGCATCACGACGCAAAAGGTGCCGAGCACGCCGGCCGATCAAAGCGAGGCAGTCGCTGGCGCCTTACGCCTTTTAGGCGATACGAATGTCAATCGCTTTGTGCATGGAACGACGATCGCGACGAATGCACTGTTGGAGCGGAGCGGATCGAGGGTCGTGCTCGTGGCGACGGAGGGTTTCACCGACGTCCTGCATCTCGCGCGGCAGGATCGTGCGTCCCTATATGATCTTGCGCGCCATCATCCCGCGCCGCTCGTGCGTCGTGAGGACACGGTCGGCGTGCGCGAGCGCATGGTGCCCGAGGGTATCCATGTTGCCTTGAGCGACGAGGCTTTGGACGCCGCTGTGGAGCGCGTGCGCAAGCTTGCGCCCGACGTCGTGGTCGTCGCACTGCTCCACGCCTATGCGGACGCCACCCACGAGCAGCGAGTCGGCGACGCCCTCTGCAAAGCACTACCGGCAGCCGAGGTCGTCCTGGCATCGGACGTGTTTCCGGAGATTCGGGAATACGAGCGCACCGCGACCTCCGTGGCGGAAGGCTATCTCCGCCCTGCGGTGTCGCGGTATCTCACGAAGCTCTCCGAGCGAGCACGCGACGTCGGCGTCCCGGCGCCCGGCGTCATGACGTCCGGAGGCGGCATGCGAACGGTAGGTGAGGCCGCGCGGAACGCTGCGTCGCTCGCTCTCTCAGGACCGGCAGGCGGCGTCGTGGGCGCAGCGGCGGTGGTCAAAGCGGCGGGATTCACCGACGCACTGACGGTGGACATCGGCGGAACGAGCGCCGACGTCGGGCTCATCCTGAGTGGAGAAGCACTCGTTGAGCGGGGTGGACGCGTGGCGGGCGTTCCCATCGCTCTCCCGCGCGTGCTCGTGGAGACGGTGAGTGCTGGCGGCGGCAGCATCGGGTGGATCGACGACGGCGGCGCTCTTCGGGTCGGACCCCAAAGTGCGGGCGCCGTGCCGGGTCCCGCCGCGTTCGGACGTGGAGGCACTCGAGCCACCGTCACCGACGCGCATGTGCTCCTCGGACATATCACCGCGTCGGCGCTCAGTGGCGGAGTTACGTTGGATGCCGACGCGGCGCGTGCGGCGGTCGGGGCTCTGGCGCAACAACTCGGTGCCCCTCCGGACCGCGTTGCCCGAGCGATGATCGACATCGCCGATGCGGCTGTTGCGCGCGCGCTGCGACGTGTGAGCATCGAGCGAGGTGTGAACCCTCGCGACTGTGTGCTCGTGCCATTCGGCGGCGGGGGACCGCTGCACGCGTGCGGTCTCGCCGAACAGCTCGGGATGTCGACAGTCTTCATTCCGCCCCACGCGGGCGTGCTCAGCGCCGTAGGGCTTGCGATAACCTCCGAGCGACGCGAGCGCATGGTCAGCGTGCTTGCTCTCGCGGCCGCGTTGGATGCGGGCGCGCTTCGGGCACACATGGCGCGTGCGGCGCAGGGCGTCGTTGCCGGCGACACATGGTCGCGCGAATGGACGGCACGGATGCGATACGTGGGGCAGGGGCACGAGCTGGACATCGCGGTTCGGTCCGGCGACGACGGCGGAGCGCTCGCGACGCGCTTTGCCGCCGAGCATGAGCGGCGCAACGGATTCACGCTCGAGGCGCAGGTGGAGATCATCGGCATGCGCCACGTCGCGAGCGGCCCGTCGAACGCCGTGCAGTTTCGCCGCGCGTCGAAGTCTGCGTGGGATCCGTCCACTGCCGTGGACGACGGTGGCACCTTCGCGGCCGACATCTCGGGCCCCGCGGTCGTCGTCCTCGAGGGAGCGACCTTGCGCATTTCGGATGGCTGGGCGGCCGAGCCGCACGTGACGGGTGGATGGCTCTTACGTCGGACGCCATGATCGATCCACTCGAGCTGTCCGTGCTGTCCCACGGTGTCGCGATGATCGCGGAGGAGATGGGTGCGGTGCTCGTTCGCGGGGCACTTTCACCGAACATTCGTGAGCGTCGTGATGCATCGTCGGCGATCTTCGATGCACGGGGCCGCATGATCGCACAGGCAGCGCACATTCCCGTGCACCTCGGCGCCATGCCGGAGTCCGTGGCCGCCGTGCGGGCACGGAATCCATCGCCGGGCGACGTCTTTCTGCTCAACGACCCGTATCGAGGCGGATCGCACCTCCCGGATCTCACCCTCGTCGAAGCCGTTGACGTGGACGGTGCCGTCGGCGGTTACACCGCGGTTCGCGCACATCATGCCGATGTGGGAGGCATGAGTCCCGGCAGCATGCCGCAAGGCGCGACGGAGCTCGTCCAGGAAGGATTGATCGTTCCTCCGATCCGGATCGTTCGAGCTGGACGTATTGACGAGGAGCTCCTCGAATTCGTGCTCGCGAACGTCCGCACCCCAGACGAGCGTCGCGGCGATCTCGGCGCGCAGCTCGCCGCATGCGCGAGCGGCGCCTCCGGCTGGCAAGCGCTGTCCGCGCGCCTCGGCGCGACGAAGCTCCGCGCCGCATGCGACGCTCTGCTCGACTATGCCGAGCGGCGTGTGCGTGCGCGGCTCGGGCAGATGGAGGGCGCGCGCGGGACTGCGCGCGATTGTCTCGAGGGAGACGGCGTCACCGACGACGATATCGAGGTGCGCGTTGCGCTCCAGGTTGGTAACAGCACCCTCCACCTGGACTTTACCGGGAGCGCGCCGCAGGTGGCAGGCAACGTGAATTGTCCATCCGCTGTGACGCGCGCGGCGGCCGTCTTTGCACTGCGCACGCTGCTCGATGACGACGTGCCGACGAACGACGGCATCGCGCGCGCGCTGGCGCTCACGCTGCCGGAGCGGAGCGTCCTCAATGCAGCGTGGCCCGCCGCGGTGGCCGCTGGCAATGTGGAGCTGTCACAGCGCATCGCGGATACCATTCTCGCTGCGTTCGGCGACGCGGGCGTGGACGTCGCCGCGCAGGGGCAGGGCACGATGAACAACGTCACCTTCGGCGGCACGGGCTGGACGTTTTACGAGACGCTTGGCGGCGGGCAGGGCGCGAGCTCGCGCGGCGAGGGGCCGAGCGGCGTGCACGTCGGCATGAGCAATACACTCAACACGCCAGTGGAATCGCTCGAGCGGTCGACGCCATTACGCGTCGAGCGCTACGCGCTGCGCGATGGATCAGGCGGCGATGGTGCGTACCGCGGCGGCTGCGGCGTCGTGCGAGCCTATCGCACCACGGCACCGAGTACGGTGACGCTACTCACCGAGCGAAGGCGTCACGCTCCGCGCGGAGTCGCCGATGGCGGTGATGGAGCCACGGGTCGCAACCTCCTCAACGGCGAACCGCTACCAGCGAAATGCCGCCGTACGCTTCAACCTGGTGACGTCGTGACGATCGAGACACCTGGAGGAGGTGGATATGGAGCTGCGACAGTACGAGCAGAGGCCAGTAAGAGCAAGACAACATTACGGCAATAAACCACAGAGAACACAGAGGACGCAGAGATTTGCTCGGACCTGAAATGATCTTGACAGCACATGTTTACGCGGTGCTGTTCCGCTTACAAGGCTCTGTGCTCTCTGTGTCCTCTGTGGTTAAATAGGGCCTCTGCTGTTCTCTGCCTCACTCGTCCGAGCTGCTCCTCGCTAGCGCCTCATACACACGCGCGGCGACGAATGCATCGAGGAGGTTGGCGTCGAGCATCCCCTCCTTCGCCTCCATGTGCAGGATGTCGATCGCTCGCTCGATGGGAACCGCACGCTTGTACGGCCGGTCCGTCGCGGTGAGCGCATCGAAGATGTCCGCGATCGTCATCATCCGGGTCTGCACCGGAATGGCGTCCGCCGAAATCGCGTTGGGATATCCTCGGCCGTTCAGCTTTTCATGATGGCCGTACGCGATGGTCGGAATGCCTTTGAGCTCCCGCGTCCACGGAATCTGCTCGAGAAAGCGGTACGTATGCGTCACGTGCGACTCGATCTCGCGCCGCTCCCGGTCGTCGAGATTGCCCTTGCGGATCATCAGGAACTGGAGCTCGTGATCGTCGAGCAACGACCGCTCCGTGCCGTCGAAGTCGACAAAGTGTCGGCGATTGATCTCCTGGAGCGTCTCGAAGCTGCCCTCGGGCAGCACGGTCGGCTCGTTGGCGCGCGCGATGGCGTCCAGGAACCGCATCAGCTCGGCTTTGCGCGACGCGCGCACCTGGTCCAGCCGCGTGACGGCCGCCTCATATCGCTCCCTGCCATGTGACAGCAGATATTCGGCGCGCTCCCGCTCGTACTCGAGGTCCGTTCGCTGCATGAGCAGCGAAAAGCGGTTGCGCACGATCTCGAGATCGGAGGGATACAGCTTCTTCTGTTTGACGAGCACCTGCTCGCGGACGCCGACCTTTCCGAAGTCGTGGAGCAGACCGGCGTAGCGCAGCTCGCGCATCTGTTCGCGCGAGAACATTACCTCGCGGTATGGCCCGTCGTTCGCTCGGTCCACAACTTCCGCCAGCCCGACGGTCAGCGTGGCGACGCGCGACGAATGTCCCGACGTGGTGGGATCGCGCGACTCGATGGCCGTGACCGCCGCGGTGACGAAGCCCTCGAAGAGCCGTTCGATGTCCTCGTACAACCGCCCGTTCTCGATGGCCACCGCCGCCTGCGACGCAAGCGCCGACGTCAGCTCCACACAGCGGTCGTCGTACGTCAGGACCTCACGATCCACTACCTCGGCGGACGCGAGCTTCGTCTCGGGCGAGCGCTTCCGATTGATGAGCTGAAGCACGCCCACGACCTCATCGCGGTGCGACTTCATCGGCAGCACGAGCATGGACTTCGTGCGATAGCCGAATTTCTCGTCGAAGCTTCTGTTCTGCTTGTAGGAGACGTCGTCTGGCAGCAAGTAGACGTCGCCAATGACGAGAGGCTCCCCGGTGGCGGCCGCGTACCCTGACAGGCTGCCATGATCGATTGCGACCGTCGAGCTGCGGAACGGGAGGTTGGGCAGCGAATGGTTCTGCGCCGTGGCGAACTGAAGCCGCAACGGACGGCCGTTGTCGTCGCGCTCCACCAGGTAGAGCGAGCCCGCATCGCTCGCCGTGAGACGGCGCGCCTGCGTGAGAATCAACTCGAGGAGAGTCTGAAGATCGCGTTCGTTCGACAGCGCCACCCCGATGGCGGTCAGCTGCGTGAGTTCGCGCGCGCGATCGGCCGCCAACTCCTTCGATTGCCGCTCGGCCACGAGTGACGCCGCGTGCCGGAATGCCCCGCGGAGCGCGGCCATGACCGCACCCACCTTTGCGTCGCCCGGAAGCCAGCTCGTCAGACAGTCGACCGGAAAGTCCGCCGGCGGCTCGGTTTCGCCCGGCTCGCCGAGTCCTACGATGGCGGCGAGGTGCGACAGCTCGTGCACGCGTGCGTCGTCGTCACCCGCGCTGGCGAGCAGCGCACGGTCCAGTGCAATGACGGTGGGACGATCCTCGTCGAGCGTGCGGGCCGTTGGCAGCGCGGGCACGCGTCGTACCTCCACGTCGTCTCCACGGCGACCGAGTGGCGCCGAGAGCGTGCGTCCCATTGCTGTAATGAGCAGCGGTTTCATGCGGGCCGTGTCACCTCGCGCGAGCCAACGACATGCGGGAACTCTTAGCGTGAGCGTCCGAAACGACGAACCCGCCGCCGTCTCAGAATGGACGGCGGCGGGTTCAATTGCCAGTGGCGACGGGAGCTACTTGTTCGTGAGCGAATTCTTCTCGCGTTGTGCGGGCTCGTAGTTCGGGAACTCCTTCAGCACGGCGCTAAAGAGCTCCACGGCCGCCGACTTGTTGCCCTTGTCCTTCTGGTCGAGCGCCTTTCCGTACAGGACGGCGACGCGCATCGGCATCTTGGTCGTGGCGGTGGGCGCGGCGGCGGGAGTCCCTGCCTGCTGTGCCGCAGGCGACGGCGCCGGGGTGGCGTCGCCCGTGCGGCGCACCGGCGCCGGCAGATGCATGCCCGTATTCAACTTCCCGGCGAGGTTCGCGACAGCCGTCATGATGTTGTCCGCCTTGTCGTCCACACGCTCCGTGTACTCGATCTCGCCCGTCTCCACGTTCACGGCGCGCGCGTCGATTCGGATGTTGTCCTTCGGATCCTTCATGAAGCCGCCCATGATCATGTGCTGCGCACCGAGCAGCTTGCCGATCTTGATGGTGGTCTCCTTGTCGATCAGTCCGCCCTTCACGAGTGATTGCTCGTCCACGAGCTTCTGCACCTGCTCGCGCTCGATCACGCGGACGTTCTTGTTGCCGGACATCTCGGTGACGAGGAAATCCGGGATGCCCTTGGCCAGCCCGTCATAGTCTTTCGCGCCGGGTCCGAAGGCGTTGTTGTTGAACTGGATGATCGCCACCGTCGGCTTCCCCTGCGCCTGCACTGCGAAGAGGGGGGCGACGAGGCCGACTGCGGCCGCGGCCAGCAGGGCGAAACGTGACATGCGGGTCATGGTCTCCTCCGAGACTCGAACAGATGCACTGCACCGTACCGTGGCGCACTCGCGCCGATCCATCAGCCCTCAGCCTCCGATCTCGAGGCTCATTCCTTCAGCCGCTGCGAGGACGTTCAATCGCGCTCCCTGCTGTTTCACCAGTGCGCGGCACTTCTCCACGCACCGATCCACTTCGTCGTCCGTCCGCTCCGGGCGGTGATGGAAGAGCACGAGCTGCTCCACCTCCGCGTCGATCGCCAGCTGCACCGCGTCGTCGTAGGTCGAATGCCCCCAACCGACGAACGCGTCGTACTCCTGCGCCGTGAACATCGTGTCGTGCACCAGAATGGCTGCACCGCGCGAAAAGGCAACGAACCGGTCGCGCCAGCCGGGAATCTCATCGTATTTCGCGCGGGGGCTCAACTCGTTGTCCGATACATAGACGAGTCCCCGCCGTCCATCGTTACCGCTCGTGAACCGATACGCCAGCGCGCCCCCCGGATGCCGGACGGCCATGGCCGCCACGTCATACCCTCGGCAATGCCGCTGTTCCTCCGCCAGCTCCTGAAAGTCGATCCGCGCCTTCAGCTCCTCGAAGCTCACCGGGAACACCACGGGCGACATCTGGTCCCGTACTACCCGGTCGATGCTCGTCTGGAGCGACTTCGAGCCCCAGATCGTGAAATGATTCCCCTTGCGAAACAGCGGCGCGAAGAACGGAATCCCCTGAATGTGATCCCAATGCGCGTGCGTCAGAAAAATGTCACCGGCTACCGGCGCGCCATTCGCGCCCTCGAGCAACGACCGACCCAACTCCCGGATCCCGGTGCCCGCGTCGAGGATCACCAACCAGCCGTCGGCGGTCCGCAGCTCGACACAGGGCGTATTGCCACCGTACCGAACCGTCGTCGGCCCCGGGCTGGGTATCGACCCGCGTGTGCCCCAGAATCGCAGCGTCAGCGACATCAGCCCAACGCTCCGTCATCCGGCAGATAGTATGTGCTGCTCGGGCTGGAAAATGCGAGGGAGCCGGTCACGGGAGCGCTGTGATGTCTGTCACACTCGTACTTGAGCCCGCTTCTCAAGGGCTTCCTTGTCGGCGATCGCGATGCGCCGCCGCTCGACTCGGATGAGTCCGGACTCCTGGAATTCCTTCATCGAGCGCGAGACGGTTTCGCGGCTCGCACCGATCATCTGTGCGATCGTCTGATGCGTGAGGACCTTGTCGATCGCCGGGCCGCCACTCTCCTCGGCGAGATCCACCAGGAGTCGCGCAATACGGCCCGGGACGTCGAGCAGCACCAGCCCGCCGATCTTCTCGTCCGCGCGGCGCAGCCGATGTGAGAGCTCCTGGAGCAGGGCCCAGGCGACGCTGGGGTTCGCGTCGACGCGACGGCGGAAGTCCTCGCGGCGAAGGATGAGGAGCTGCGCGTCCTCCATCGCGATGACGTGCGCCGAGCGGGGCTGGTCGTCGATGAGGGCGAGCTCGCCGAAGTGCGCGCCGGGCTCCAGGACGCCGAGGATGACCTCGCGTCCGTCCTCGCCGATGAGGACGACCTTGACGCGGCCGGTGCGGAGGATGAAGAGCGAGTCCCCGGGGTCGTCCTGGAAGAGGATGACGCTGCCCTTCGGGTATGCCCGTTCGCGCACCAGGTCGCCGAATCTGGCGAGCTCGTCGCGGTCGAGTCCACGAAAGAGCGGGACGGTAGCGAGAAAATCAGAGGTATTGGCGATCACGCGACGTGCGGTGGGAACCCGGGGGAGGGAATGCGGCTAACGTATGTATCTCTGCGGGGGCTGTCAAACGAGCAACTTGTTGTCGGCTTGTCTTTTACGGTCTTTAGCGAGTATATTTAAAAGCTGTTTTCGAATCTGATCTCCAGGCCAGGCAGGGCTATCATGAAGACCGACATCCATCCAGAGTACGCAACCGCCCGAGTGGTGTGCGCGTGCGGCAACACCTTCGAGACCCGCTCGACGATCGCGGAAATTCATACCGACGTCTGCGCGGAGTGCCACCCGTTCTACACGGGCAAGCAGCGTCTCGTCGATACCGCCGGCCGCGTCGAGCGGTTCCGGCAGCGCTACCAGAAGACCGAGAGCTGATTTCTGGGCCTCCGCGACCTGCTGGGCGACGCAGTCGCCCGGGCGGCGGAGGTCGAACGGCTGCTCTCCAACCCGGACACCTTCGGCGACTCCAGAAAAGTCGCCGACCTGGGCCGAGAGCACCGTCGCCTCCAGCCGGTCGTCGAGCTGGCGGCCCAGCTCGAGAAGTCCGAGAACGAGCTCGCCGAAGCCCGCGAGCTCGTTTCCGTTGACGACCCAGACATGGTGGCCGAAGCGACGAACGAAGTCGCGCGGCTCGAAGCGGCCATCGCCGACCTCGAGGCGAAGCTCAAGCCCGCCCTGCTGCCGCACGATCCGCTCGACGACCGCAACGCCATCGTCGAAATTCGCGCGGGCACCGGTGGCGACGAAGCCGCCCTCTTCGCGGCGGATCTGTTCCGCATGTACACGCGCTATATCGAGCGGCACGGCTGGACGCGCGAAACCATCTCGCACTCCGACGGCACACTTGGCGGCGTGAAGGAAGCCATCTTCAAGGTGTCCGGCGCGGGCGCGTTCGGAGCGTTGCGCCACGAGAGTGGGGTGCATCGCGTACAACGGGTTCCTGCGACGGAGACACAGGGACGCATTCATACGTCAGCCGCAACGGTTGCCGTGCTGCCGGAGGCGGAGGAAGTCGACGTCAGGATCGAGGACAAGGACCTCCGGATCGACGTGTTCCGATCCAGCGGGCCAGGCGGACAGAGCGTGAATACGACGGACAGCGCCGTGCGCATCACGCACATCCCCAGCGGTCTCGTGGTGTCGCAGCAGGATCAGAAGTCGCAGCTCCAGAACAAGATCAAGGCGATGGAGGTCCTTCGTGCGCGTCTCCTCGACCTTCGCGTGGCGGAGCAGGAAGCGGCGCGCTCGAAGCTCCGGAAATCGCAGGTGGGCACGGGCGACCGCTCGGCCAAGATCCGCACGTACAATTATCCGCAGAGCCGCATTACGGACCACCGCATCGGCTTCACGACGCACGACTTGTCGGGCATCATGGACGGTCACCTCGATCCGGTGATCGACGCGCTGAAACTGGCGGATGTGGAGGAGCAACTCGGTGAGTAGCGTGGCCGATCGCTCGGATGCTCGCGCGAGTAATTCGCCCACGTCTGTCGCGGACGTGACGGCCCGCATGGCCGCCATCATCGGCGACGCCCAGGAGGCGCGCGAATTGATCGCGCTGACGCTCGACAGGCCGCGATATTGGCCGTTGCTCGCCGCCGCCGAGGAGCTCGATGTCGGCGACGCCGCCGCACTGCTGGCGGCCGCATCCACCCGCGCGGCCGGTGCGCCGATGCAGTATGCGGCCGGCCACGCATGGTTCCGGGATCTCACGCTCGAGGTGGACGCACGCGTGCTGATTCCGCGCCCCGAGACGGAGCTCCTGGTGGATCTCGTTCTCGAAGCCACGGCGGGCGAGCCCGGCGGCGTGGCGGTGGACGTCGGAACCGGTTCGGGTGCGATCGCGCTGTCGCTCGCGGCGGAGGGACACTTCGACCGGGTGATCGCGACCGACGTGTCGCTCGACGCGCTGGACGTCGCGCGCCGCAACGCCGTGCGAGCGGCGACGGATGCGCGCGTCGTCTTCCGGCACGGCGCGCTGCTGAGTCCTGTCCCCGAACGGCAGGTGCGCGCGGTGGTGTCGAATCCGCCTTACATTTCGTTCGACGAGGCGGTGGAGCTCCCGGACTCCGTGCGCGATTGGGAACCCGCGGTGGCGCTGTACGCCGGCCGGAACGGGCTTGCCATCACGACGGATCTCGTGCGTCAGGCGGCGCCCGTGCTGCGCGGCGGCGGTGTGCTGGCTCTCGAGGTGGACGTGCGGCGCGCGGCCACCGTCGCCGAGTACGTGGCCGCGCAGGGTGCGTATGAGAACGTGCGCGTCGTGCTGGATCTTACGGGCCGCGAGCGCTTCGTGGTCGCAACGCGGAGAGAGGATCGGGAATGATCGAGGAAAAGGCGAAGGAGATCGGACGTCTCATTGGACAGAGTCCGGAATATCAGGCTGTGAAGCGCGCGAACGATGCATTGGGCGACGACCGCGATGCCGTCGCGATGCTTCGGCAGATGGAGCAGTTGCGTCAGAACGCGCAGGCGATGATCAAGCGTGGCGAGCGACCCACGCCGGAGATGGAACAGGAGTTGGACGCGCTCTTCTCGAAGGTGCAGTCGAACGGCGTGTACCAGCGGTTGATCGCCGCGCAGGAGAACTTCGACAAGCTCATGATGCGGGTGAACGACTGGATTGCCGACGGCATCGAGCGGGGCGCCGCGAGCCCGATCATCACCCTGGGATGAGCCGGTGACGCACGATTCGGCGGGCCGCGGCAGGATCATCGTCTTCGAGGGCGGCGAGGGCTCGGGCAAGACGACGCAGCTCGCGCGGCTCGCGGCGTCGCTCGACGCGCGAGGCGTTCGGCACGTGACGCTACAGGAGCCCGGCGGCACGCCGTTGGGCAGGGAAGTGCGTCGCGTGCTGCTGGACCCCGGGTCGGACGTGACGCCGCACGCTGAGGCGCTGTTGTTCATGGCCTCGCGGGCGCAGCTCATGGATCGCGAGATTCGCCCCGCCCTCGTGCGCGGCGACGTCGTGTTGCTGGACCGGTTCTTTCTCTCGACGTATGCCTATCAGATCGCCGGTCACGGGTTGCGCGAAACCGAAGTGCGTTCGGCCAACGCGTTCGCGACGGGGGGTCTCGTGCCCGATCTCACGATCCTTCTGACGTTCCCCGCGCGCGAGGGGCTTGCGCGCGCGGCAACGCGGACCTCGTCGCACGACCGCATCGAGGCCTTTGGGGAGGACTTCCATGCGCGAGTGGCGGCGGCCTTCACGACGTTTGCCGAGGTCGCGTGGCAGACGGCGCATCCGGAGTGCGGTCCCATCGTCGCGGTGAGCGGCGAGGGCACAGCGCAGGACGTCAGCGAGCGCGTGCACGCCGTGGTGGCCGAGCGGTGGCCTGAATTTTTCGAGGTCGCCCTCGCATGAGAAGCAGAGCGATCGTGGTGGCGGCCGTGTTGTCGAGCGCGCTCGTGACGGGCGGATGGCTCATCGAGCGCGCTCCGGCGTCGTCGCGCGATGCGGCTTCGCGCGCGCGGTTGTTCGAGCAGGTGCTCCAGCGTGTGCGCCACGACTATGTGGATACGCTCTCGGACTCGACGCTCTACCGGCGCGCCATCGAGGGCGCATTGCTCGAGCTGCACGACCCGCACTCGGTGTTTCTCGACGCGCGCCGCCTCGACCGATTCCAGGAACGCACCGGGGGACAGTACGGCGGCGTCGGCATTCAGATGGACGTCCGCGACAGCGGCATCACCGTCATCGCGACGCTGCCGGGTACGCCGGCGGAGCAGGCCGGCATGCTCACGGGCGATCGCATCATCTCGATCGAGGGCAAGCCCACGCTCGGGCTCACGACAGACGAGGCGCTCGCGGCGCTGCGCGGTCCGCCGGGAACGCAGGTGCATGTGGTGGTCGAGCGGCCGGGCATCACCGAGCGGATGCCGTTCACTCTGGCGCGGCGCATCATCGAAGTGAATCCGGTGCGGCATGCCGTGCTGTTGCGCGACGGCGTCGGTTTCGTGGATCTCACCGTGTTCAGCGCGAAGGCAGCGCCTGATCTGTCACGCGCCGTCGACTCATTGCGCGCGGCTGGCGCCAAGTCGCTGGTGCTCGATCTGCGCGGCGATCCGGGTGGGCTGCTGGAGCAGGGCGTCGACGTCGCCGACCTGTTTCTCGACCCGGGACAGGCGATCGTGTCCACACGTGGCCGCAGTCCCGAGGAGACGCACGCGTTCTCCGATCGGGCGCCGCAGAAGTGGCGTGACATGCCGCTCGTGGTGCTCACCGACAGCGGAACCGCCTCGGCCAGCGAGATCGTTGCTGGCGCGCTTCAAGATCATGATCGGGCGTTGCTCGTGGGATCCACGACGTTCGGCAAGGGAAGCGCACAACGGTTGTTCCGCGTTGATGGCAGCGCGCTCAAGCTGACCATTGCGCTCTGGTACACGCCGAGCGGGCGGAGCATCAACCGCGTTCGTCCGTTGTCCCGCGACGAGCTCGACGACGGAGATACGCCGCCGCCCGCCGACTCGGCGCCGCGGCCGGTGTACCACACGGACGCCGGACGCGCGGTTCGCGGCGGAGGCGGTATCGTCCCGGATGTCGTCGTTCCAATGCCCGGTCTGACAGCGGCCGACAAGGCACTCCAGACCGAGCTCGGTGCACGCGTGCCGAAGTTTCGCGATGCAATCACGGATTATGCATTCTCATTGCGGGCGTCCCATGCCGTGAAGGACCCTTCCTTTGTGGTGACGCCGGCCATGCGTGACGAGCTGTATCGTCGACTCCAGGCGCGAGGCATTGCAGTGACTCGCGCGGTTTATGACTCCGCGGCGCCGCTGGTTTCTCGTGCGCTGGCCGCGCAGGTCGAGCGCTATGTCTTCGGCACTCGGGCGGAGTTCGACCGGGCTTTGCGCGAGGATACCGTCGTCACACGCGCAGTCGCGCTGTTGCGCGGCGTCCACGCGCCGCGAGAGTTGCTCAATCGCGCCGCGCCTTCCAGAACCAGATAGGCCCACCGCACGTCATGCACGTTCGTCGCGCCGCGTCGCAGGACGCGCCCGTCATCAAGTCTCTCATCGACTGCTACGTCGCGGACGGCACCTTGCTGGCGCGGACGGAGGATTTCATCGCCGCGCACGCGGAACATTTTCTCGTAGCGGAAGAGAACGGCAGCGTCGTCGGGTGCGTGCACCTCGACGAATACGCGCCGAGTCTCTCCGAGCTGCGCTCGCTTGCGGTGTCGCCGGATGCCAAGGGGAAGGGGATCGGGCGCGCGCTGGTGCTGGCGACGGAGGATCTCGCCCGGCGACGTGGCGTGGCAACGCTGTTTGCCGTGAGCAACGATGAAGCGTTCTTCACGCGTTTCGGCTTTCGCGAACGTCACATTCCTGAGCTCGACCGTGAGCGCAGCGAAGTGAGCCGCTTCAAGGGTGTGTACGCCAAGGATCTGGTGTAGACCTTGCCCCTTTGTGTCTCTCCAATCCAGCAGGGAGAGACGACATGTCGGAGCGGCACAGGACGCACAACGGACGCGACGTTGACGGGCACCGCAAGGTGCGCCAGGCGGACGTCGAGGATCTCGAGATGAATCCCGAAGGACAGGACTATCTTCGCGACGACATACGTCTTGGCGGCGCGGTTGCCGATACAGGGCTCGAGGGTTCACGCCGCGCGCGTGAGATCGGCAAGCTCGTGGAGGAAAACCGCGAGAACGTCAGCCGCACGACCCGCCGGAGAACGTAGGCGAGGTCAATCGAGCTGCTGAAGGAGCTTTTTCGGCGCAGTCATGCGATACGCGTCCTTCAGCAGCTCGGGCAGCTCGCTCCAGTCACACACGGTGTCGAGGTAGACGCCCACCCATCCGCTCTTGCCGACGTACGGCGGATAGAAGAATCGTTTCGGCGCAAACTGGAGCATGAGCTCCTGGTTCTCCGATCCCGTCTTGATCCACACGCCTGGCCGCCCGCTTCCGTGGTGCGTGTCGGCCGCGGCATACATGGCGAAGATCTTGTTTCGCACGCGAAACGTTGGCGAGCCCCACGTCTCCACTTCGTGCGCCTCGGGAAGCTTGAGCGCGATCTTGCGCAGACGGGCGATCGGGCTGGGCGGCACGCTTACCGCGCGACGATGCGGACGCCCGGCGGCGGGGTGAACCGGAACACGCTCTCGTCCACCGGCACATTTGTCGCGAGCGACGTCAGTCTGATCTTTCGCTGGACGCCGCTCTGATCGGTGACCTCGAACTGACGAACGCTCGCGTCGGCATCGTCGATCCAGACCGAGGCGATCTTGAACGGCGCGTCATCCTCGCTCTTTGGCGTGAGGGTGTATCCGTGCGTCGCCCGGCCGCTCACCACCAGCGTGCCCACCGGGTTGATGGCGTACCGTGCGCGTGGATTCGTGAAGAATTGCGCGGTGAGATCCACCGTCCCGGTTCCGCCGGCGCCCTGAACGCTCCTGATGACCTGATCCGGCGCGCTGCTCGGCAGATAGAGCCAGACAAACTTGCCGTCCGCGACGATGCGGTCGTTGGCCGGATCCGCGAACGACACGGACAGCTTTCCCGGACGCTCCTGCTGGTACTCACCGGTGGACGTGAGCGTACGGCCGGTGAGGGCATTGGTGATGGTCTGCTCGAACGACGCTCGTACGGTCTTCACCTTTGCCCACGCGATGACGGCGCGATCGAAGAGGTCGCCTTGTACGCGCGCTCGTGGCGCCCCTGCGCCAGCGCTCGTGGCAAGTGTCAACGCTGCCGCGGCGCCCAGCATGGTGGAGTGAAGTCGATTCATGTGGCTTTCTACCCTCTCGCCGCGGCGACGGTTCCTGGCACCGGCGTGATCGACCGCCCGATGGCCTCGGCGATGGCGCGCGCTTCGCGCACGAGACGGCCGAGCTGGTCCGGATAGAGCGATTGGCCGCCGTCGGACATGGCCTGATCGGGGTGCGGGTGCATTTCCACGAGGAGCCCATCGGCACCGGCGGCGATTGCCGCGCGTCCCATGGGAATGACCTTGTCGCGCAGCCCGGTCCCGTGGCTGGGGTCGGCGATCATTGGAAGATGCGACAGTTTTTGCACGAGCGGAATGGCCGTGAGGTCGAACAGATTGCGCGTCGCGCTGTCGAAGCTGCGAATGCCGCGCTCGCAGAGAATCACCTGCGTATTTCCCTCGGCCAGGATGTACTCCGCGCTCAGCAGCAGGTCCGTGATCGTGGCCGCCATGCCGCGCTTGAGCAGCACCGGCTTCTCGATTCGTCCCACGGCGCGAAGCAGTGAATAGTTCTGCATGTTGCGCGCGCCGATCTGGATGCAATCGGCGTAGCGCGCGACGAGATTCGCACCTTCCTCATCCAGCGCTTCGGTCACGATGGGCAGGCCGCTCTCGCGCCTCGCGAGTGCGAGCATCTCGAGGCCGCGTTTGCCCAGCCCCTGAAACGAATACGGCGAGCTGCGCGGCTTGAATGCGCCACCGCGGAGCGCGCTGCCCCCGGCCTCGCGTACGGCCAGCGCTGACTCCACGATCTGCGCCTCGCTCTCCACGGAGCACGGGCCCGCGATGATCGGAATGTCGGTGCCGCCAAAGACGACGCCGGGAGCGATCTCGACGAGCGTATTCTCCACGCGCCACTCGCGCGAGACCTGCTTGTACGGGCGCGACACGTGAATGATCTCGGCCACGCCTTCGAGGGATTCCAGCCTCGACCCATCGACGCGCCCGTCGTTGCCGACCAGACCGACGGTGGTGCGCTGGGCGCCGGGCATCGGCTTTCCCTCGTAGCCCATTTCCTTGATCACATCGACGACGCGCCGAATCTGTTCGTCCGTCGCGTCGTTCTGCATCACCACCAGCATCAGCGTTCCTCGATCTCGAAGACGGCGCCGTCGCTCGCGAGGGCGATCGGGCCGGCGTAGTGAGCCGCGACGAGCGCGCGAATGTCCACGCGCTCGACCGGCGGATAGAAGTGCGTCAGCACGAGCTGCCGCGGCAGCGCAGCGGCGGCGAGCGCGCCGCACTGTTCCGGCGTGAGATGCATGGGAATCGCCATCTCCGCCGGCAGCGAGCATTCGCACAGCAGCACGTCCGCGCCGCGCGCCCACTCGCCGAACATCGGATCGTACCCGGTGTCTCCCGTGTACACGAGCCGACGTCCGCCTCGGCCCACGCAATATGCCACACTCTCGTCGGTATGGGGTACCTTCGCCGCCTCGATCCAGGTGCCGTCGCCGAGATCCACGCGGGCGCCCGGTGCCACCTCGAGGACGTGCATCGGAAAGCCCGGTTGGCGCAGCCAGTCTCCCACGCCGTCCGCGAGCCGCGAGAGCAGCGCTCCGGTGCCCGCTGGGCCGATGACGGTGAGCGGCTCGCTCCGTCCCGGGAGATCGCCGTACTTCCACGCATAGACGAGCGTGGCAAAGTCGCCGATATGGTCCAGATGAAAATGAGTGAACGCGACGTGCGTGATACTCCGCCACGCGATGCCGTGCTCGGCCAGGCGGTGTGTGATGCCGCTGCCGCAGTCGAGCAGCAAGCTCACAGCGCCCGCTTGTACGTGATGTCCGGCGCATACCCGTTCCGCGGTGAGCGCGACGGTACCGGTGCCAAGCGTGACGAGACGCATCAGCGGCCGAGGTAGAGGATCTTCTTGACGGATTCGGCGCTGGTGTTCGTCCTGAAGTGCACCAGATACACGCCGGCCGGCACGGCGCGCCCGTTATCCGCGGTGCCGTCCCAGACGAGACGCGGATCACACCCTCCGCCGTCGAGCTGATTGAGGCGTCCATAGCGGCCCGACGCGAGCTTCGTCGGAAGTTGTCCGGGGATCAGCGTGCGCACCCGGTTCCCGCGCAGGTCGAGAATCGTGAGCTCGACGTCGGAGTTGAGCTGAAGGTCGAACCAGATGCAGGTCGTCGAGGAGGACGCCGCGGGAAAGGGATTGGGAAAGTTCTGGTAGAGCAGCGTCGCGACGGGGGCGTCGGAAGGCGCAATGACGAAGGACGACTGGCTCGTCGCGACCGCGCTATCTCCGGCAAAACCGTTCGCCAGGCGGGCGACGACCTTCCACCGATAGCTCGTGTTGGCCTGAAGCGTATCGGGGATGGTGTAGACGGAGTCCGTGATCCGCGTGCGTGACCGCGTCTCCTGCGTGCTGACGTTGGTGATGAACAGCTCGTAGACCCACGGGCCGGGCGGCGCGGTCACCTGCGCGCTCCTCCAGGAGAATGTCGGCTGCCGCGTCATCACCACGACCCCCGTACGCCCGTTCGGCTGAACGAGCTGCAGGCGAGGTCCCGTGCGTCCGGCGATCTGGCTTGCGGTGATCACGGCCTGCCCGGCGTTGTCGAGCACCGACGCCTCGGCGAAGATGTCGCGATTTTCAGGCAGGAGGCGCGGCGTGGTGAAGCGCGCGACGTCCCCGGCGATGGTCGAATCGTACAGGATGAGTCTGATGGCGGCATCCAGCGCGAGTCGCAGCCTGATGCGCGGCAGTGTGATGTTGGGCGGAAGACTCTCTGCGCGCACGGTGATCTCCGGTGCCGCCGGAAATGGCGCGTCCCGCGGCGCGTCGATCTTTACCGTCGGCGTCTGCCCGCCCGCAGCGTACGGCACGGCGAGTAGCGACAGCGCACCGAATGCGATGGCGGTCGCCGCGCGCCGCATGCTCACGACAGTGCGGCGGCTTCCTCCGCCGGCAACTCGGCGGCCGGTGCGGCAACGCCCTCCGTGGACGGACCCTTCATGCGCACGCTCACGAGCGACGACACGCCGGGCTCCTGCATCGTGACGCCGTATACCGCGTCGCCGGCCTCGGTGGTCGTGCGCGGGTTGTGCGTGATGACGATGAATTGTGTGCGGCTCTTGAACTGGTTCAGCATGCGCACGAAGCGTCCAACGTTCGCATCGTCGAGTGGCGCGTCCACCTCGTCGAGCAGGCAGAAGGGGCTGGGTTTCGTGAGGAATATCCCGAACAGCAGAGACAGTGCGACGAGTGCGCGCTCGCCGCTGGAGAGCAGGTGAATGCGCTGCGTCTTCTTGCCGCGTGGAGACGCGTGAATCTCGATGTCGCAGTCCAGCGGCGCATCGCGATTCTCGAGGCGGAGATCGCACTCGCCGCCACCGAACAACGACATGAAGATCTCGCGGAAATTCACGCGTACCTGCTCGAACGTCGCCATGAAGAGCTCACGAGCGGTGACGTCGATCTCGCGAATGGCCTGAAGGAGTGAGAGCCGCGCCTCGGCCATGTCTGCACGCTGACCGAGGAGGAAGTCGTGCCGCTTCACGGTTTCGTCGTGCTCCTCGATCGCGAGCGCATTCACTGGTCCGAGCTGCTCCAGCTGCCGGCGAAGATCGTCGGCCTCGGCATGGAGCGTCTCGTCGTCGATGTCCAGCGCGGGAACCTCGGCGATCATTTCCTCGAGCGGACGGCGCCATTCTGTCTCGAGCCGCTCCCGAATGGCCGCGCGGCGGCCGTTGAGCTCCGTGTAGCGGAGCTCGGCCTGGTGCAGCTCGTCGTTGACCGCGCCCGCCTGCCGGCGCACGTCGCTCAGCGTATGCTCCGCGGTCTCGAGCGCGTCGTCGGCGGCCTGAACGGCGGATTCGGCTTCGGAGAGCCGTGTCTCGCCATCCGAGAGCGTCGCTTCGCGCGTCTCGAGGTCGAGCGCCCACATGGCCATCTGCTCGGCCAATGCCGCGTCCGACTGTGAGAGCTCGCTCAACTCGTCACGAAGCTGTGCGAGACGCTGCGACGCGGTGGCGACCTCCTGAGAGAGTCGATGCTCGAGATCCGCGGCCATCTGCATGCGTGCCCGTACCTGAGCCTGCGCGATCTGGCAGTTGGTCCGTTGCTCCCGCGCGTCGTCGTGCGCGCTCTCCGCATCGGTGTACCGCTGACGCGCCTCGGCAATCGCCTGTTCGCGCAACTGTACCTGTTCCGCGAAGGACTGCGCATCGCGGTCGAGTGTCGTGCCGCGCTCCTGCAACTCGATGCGCCGCGCATTCAGTCGTTCGGCGAGCGCAGCCGCGTCCGCTGCTTCCTTCGTCGCACGCGCCACCCTGCGCCCGACTTCCGCATGGTGCTCGGACGCCGCGCGCACTTGCTGCTGTGCAAGCGACGATGCCTCCGTCGCGGCGAGCACGCGCTGCTCGCTTGCCGTGAGCGCTTCGCGCATCGCGTCAGCGGCGGCGGATGCATCGGCCCGCGCGCGCTCGAGCGCCTGAAGCTCCGTGCGCAGCTCGGCGAGCTCTGCGCGGCGGCGAAGGGGGCCGGGACCGGCCGTGTTGCCCGGCAGCCAGACCGCACCGCGCGCGTCCACGAATGCGCGGCCGTCGTCCACCGCGTGCACGTGACCCAATAGGTTGCGCACCCAGGCTCGCGCCGGCGCGCTGGCATTCACCAGGTGCGATAGAGCGTCCGGCAACGGATCACCGGCCGCGGAATCGGTCATCACGTCAAGCGGCAACAGCAGGAGCGGGCCAGGATTCGCGTCCGAATGCCAGGCGCGCACGGCGTCCGCTGCCACGGCGTCGCGCACGAGCACCGCGTGTACGCTGTTTCCGAGAAACTTCTCCACGAGCAACGCGGAGTCCTGATCCGCGCCGATGAAATCGGAGAGCGGTCCGAGAATCGCGCCGTCGCCGAACGTCTCGCGCTCACGAAGCAGGCGCGATGCGGCGGGCGCCAGCCCCACGCGATCCCGCTCGAGCTCCTCGAGCGCATTCACGCGCCCCTGGAGCGATGTCAGCGCCTCGTCCGCGCGGAACAGGTCGGCGCGCGCGAGCGATTCCCGCTCTCTCGTCTCGCGATCCGAGGCACGTGTGGCTTCCAGAGCAGTCGCCGCCGTCCCGGCCTCCGACTCCATCGCTTCGACGTGCGCCTGCGACTCTTCGTGCTCGATGTTCGTCAGAGTGAGTGCATCCGCCAGCTGCGCGCGCTCGGCGGAAAGGGCGTCGTTGCGCTGTGTGACTTCATCCAACTCACGGTGCGCGCGCTCGCGATCGTGCTCCGCACGTCGAGCCCGGTCCTGCGCTTCGCGGAGTTGGCGCTCCGCCCCTTCCACTCCGGTGCGCGCCTCGGCCACGCGGCGACGGACTTCCGTCTCCGTCTCCTGATGCCGCGCGAGCTCCGCTTCGGCTCGCTGGAGCTCGGCTTCCACCGCCGCGCGGTCCGTGGCGGCCGCTTCGCGCTGGGCGGTGATCTTCGTCCCCGTCTGCTCGCCCGCGTCGGCCTCCGCTTCCGCGCGCAGCCGCCGCGAGCTCGCATTGCGCTGCCGCTCCTCGGCAACCGCCATCTCGCCGCGGATGCGCTGCACCTGCTCGCGCTGCGCCGTCACAAGCCGAAACAGCTCGCCTCGCCGCGCTTCCGCCGCCACGCGCCCGCCGTGCGCCGTCTCACGCGCCAGCTCCGCGTTCGCCGCCGCCGACTGCGAAGCGGGAAGCAGTTCGCGCAATTCGGCGACGCGCACCTCGAGCTTGGCCAGCTCGTCCCGCCACGCTTCCATGCTGCGCGCTGCCAGCGCGAGCTCGACGATGAACCGTCGAGCCGTGATCTCCGCGTGACGCTCCGCGCGCCGCCGCTGGCGCGCCAGGCTCCGCACCTGAGAGGACACTTCGTTGATCAAATCGTCGAGGCGCTGGAGGTCGGCGCTGGTCTCCTCGAGCCGCCGCTCGGTCGTGCGCCGCCGGTCGCGATACAATCCAACGCCGGCCGCCTCCTCGAACAACTCGCGGCGATCGTCGGGACGGTCGGAGAGGAGCGCATCGATCATCCGGCTCTCGATCACCACACCCGTACCTCCGCCCAGCCCCGTTCCGCGGAGCAAGTCGGAGATGTCGCGCAGCCGACAGGGCGCGCGATTCAGGAAGTAATCGCTGTCGCCGGAGCGCGAGAGACGTCGGGTGATCACGACCTCCCGGAACGCCACGGGCAGAATGCCTTCGTCGTTCGAGAAGTGCAGGGACACCTCCGCGACGTTCACCGGACGCCGTGCGGACGACCCCTGAAAGATGACCTCGTCCATCTTGGCGCCGCGCATGAGCCGCGCGCGCTGTTCGCCGAGCACCCACCGCACGGCGTCCGAGACGTTGGACTTGCCGCAGCCATTCGGGCCGACGATCGCCGTGACGCCTGGCTCGAATACGAGCTCCGTGGAATCGGCGAATGACTTGAATCCGTGCAGCTCGAGCTTGGTCAAACGCACTAGAACACTCTCCCCATTCGATAGACGAGCGTCGGCGGCAAGCCGCTTTCCCGCACCGTTGGCACGGCGAGCGCCGCCTCCTGCGGGCTCGCGAACGCGCCGAAATACAGATTTGCCGCACCGGAGCTCTGGCGCAGCGCATACGTGGGTTGCCCGCGCGCCGCAAAGCGAGCGAGGCGCGCCGGCACATCCGCGAGCGGTACGTCCGGCTGCACGAGAAACGCCAATGGCAACGCGATCACGCTTCCGTCGCCGGGAGCCATGATCCGACGTTGCCGGAGTTGCACGAGCAGCGACTCCGCACCGGCGCGCGTCGGATACGCGCCGGCCACCAGCAAAAAGAATCGTGTCCGCAGGTCGAAGCCATATGTTCCGGCTGGAACCGTCTCGAACCGAATCCGCAGATCCAAGATAGCGCCGGATTTCGTGTTCGTCTGCTCGAGTCGCACCGCCCAGGCCGAGGCGCCCGCGGAATCCGCCGGGTTCGCCGGGGCCAGGATCGGAAACGAGTCCGCCGACGGTGGCGCGGGTACAACGCTGGCCGCCCCCGGCGGCGCGGATACCGCGGAATCCGCACGAAGCATTTGCGCTGCGACCGGCGCCGTCGTGGTGGGTGCGCTGACGGCGCGGGGCGGCCGCTCGCCCGCGAAGGGCCGTCGCGCGAACCAGAACATCGCGCCCGCAATCAGCACCGCGATGGCAACACCGGCGCCCGCCGCAACGAGTCGCCGCCGATCGGTGGATCGCCGTCCGTGAGTCGCCGTAATGACCGCGAGGGGTGCCTCGCGCGGCGCCGCAGAGGATGGCCGCCGTGGCCGCAACCATGCGAGCGCCTGTGCAACGGGGACGTCCGGTGGTGCAACGTCGCCGACGATGACGATGCCGTCCGTGGTGTCCACGAGATCACGCAGCCGCGGCGCGTCAGCCGGCACCACCAGAAGAAGAAGCGCGCCCACTTCGCGAAAGCCGCCGGACAACCGGCGCCAACGCGGATTCGGAAGCAGTTCCTCGTGGTCGATCGGTGACGACCCCGACGGCATGACGAAGAGCTCACCGGCATTCGCCACCGCATGCGCAACCTTGTTGAGCGACACGCCGAAGACGAAGCTATCGACGATGCCGTGGGGATCGTCGCTCGCGACGAGTGCTTGCAGGGGCGGCGCGTCGCCGAACAGGTCCGCTACCGCCACGCGTCGATGCGTGGCCTCCTCCCGTGCAATCCCGAGTGCGACCTCCGCCGTGGCCACCGCGTCGGTGCCGGCCACCACAACGGCGTGGCACGCATTCAGGGATGCGGCAAGCTCCCGACCTCGATCCGTCCAGTCGAGGACGGGCCTCACGGCCCTCCCTCGTACACCCAGTACGACAACCGCGATTCGCGCCCGACCCGGTCGGCCTCGTCGCGCGTGGGGTAGGGACCCATGACGACACGATAGATGACCGATCCATCGCGGCTGCTCGTTACGACGCGCGCCGACTCGTTGCCGACGTGAATCTGCGCCGCGAGATCACGTGCCTTGTCCGCGGCGAGGAGCGCGGCGAACGACACGGTGAACCCCGCCCCGCGCCGGGCCGTGTCGCGTGGCGGAACTGGCACCGCGCCAGGCATCGGCAGCGCCCCGACGGTGTCCGCGGCGGTCGAATCTGCGCGACGCATGCTGTCCGTGCGGGCGTCCGTGAACGCCGCCGGCGTATCGAGCCGTACGTCGCGCTTCCGGAATCCCGTCCATCGGAAGGGATACCAGACGTCGGCAGTCCCATCCTTCAAGCGCGACCTGGGCCTCAGCGTCTCGCCGTCCACCAGAATGACATCTGCTCCCTGCGCCAGTGCGATACTTCCGTCCGGCCCCACGAATGGCAAGTCCTCACGCCACGCGGACGCCACCGTGCCGATGACGCGATTGGTGCCGAGCGCGATTACCTGTGTGCTGTCCGTCCCCTCGGGACGCGCCAGGAGGTAGCGCCCGAGTGGGTCGACGCGAAGATCCGCGGCGGGACGCCCGAGGTCCACGTGTCCACTCACGGCCTCTCGATAGCGATCCACGATGGCCACCGACGTGGCGCCCTTCGTCACGACGAACAGCCGGTCACCGCTCGGCGTCGCCTCGAGCTGCTCGATGTCGGCGTCGAACCGGATGCTGCTCGTGCGCTGCATCGTCCGCGTCCGCACGCCGGTCAACTCACGTCCCGATCCGAGGTAGAGGCGGTCGCCCACCTGCGTGCGCAACGCGCGGCTCACACGCGACACCTTTACGGAATCGGCGATTCGCATGAGCGGCGGCCGTAGTCGCCACACGATGCTGCTGTCCCCGTGCTGTGCCAGCACCAGGAGCGTGCCGTCCCGCTGCGGAAAGAGAGCGCGCGCGGGAAGCCTCGGCTTCCATCGCCACGTGCCGCTCGGGCCGAAGCGCTCGATGTATCCATCCGGCATGACGCCATAGATGTTCGAGCCGTCCCACGAGGCGAGCGACGCCACCTTGGCCTTTGTTACCGTGCTCGCAACTCCCTGACGGAAATCGATTCTCGCCGGCGCGCCCTTCGCGTCGATGTAAGCGATCGCTCCCGCCTCCTCGTCGAACGCGAGCACGCGAGCGGGCGCCGGTACGCCGGCGGTGCTCCAGATGGCGCTGTCCACCTTCGGGTAGCTGAAGACTCGTGCGACGCCACCGGTCCGCGCGATCCGCAGGACCAGTTGATCCGGACCACGCGGCGTGACCGATGATGCCGCCACCGCCGTGGAGGCCGACTTGCTCCGGTCGCTCCCGCCGCACGCGGCGACCGCAAGGAGCAGGGACATCAGTGTCGTTCGCTGAATCACAAGCAGTTGCTCCGCGAGCCGAGAGCCGCGCGGCGGAATGCGCTCAGCGCGTTCCGCTCGCCGTGATGGGCACCTGCTGCGCATCGGCCCACAACCGCTCGAGCTGGTAGAAGTTGCGCAGTGTCGGGTGAAACACGTGCACCACGAAATCAACGTAGTCCAGCAGCGCCCAACGGCCCTGTGTGAATCCTTCCACATGGTGCGGCCGTTGTCCCGTTTCCTTCTTGAGCTCTTCCTCCAGGCCGCTGCCGAGAGCGCGGACGTGGGTGTCCGACGTTCCACTCGCGATCAGGAAATAGTCCGTCATGTCGGTGACGCCCTCGAGGCTGAGCAACACGACGTCGTTCGCCTTGCGCTCGAGGAGAATGCCCGCGGCGCGCTGCACCAGCGCGGCGACGTCTGATTTTGATGCTCTCTGTAGGGATGCCGTCATGACATGGACGTCGGGGTCGCGCCTGGTACGTCATACGGCGTACCAGGCCCTGCCATCGCGCTCAGGCCTTGATGACCCAGACGCGGATCTCGGGCTTCACGTCCGCATGCAGCTTCACGGGGACGCGATAGACGCCAAGCGCCTTGATCGGCTCGTGCAGATCGATGAGACGGCGTTCGATCACCAGCCCCTGCGCGGCGAGCTGCTCGGCGATGTCCGCCGAGGTCACGGAACCGAACAACTTGCCCTCCTCGCCCACACGCGCCGAGAAGGTGAGCTGCACCTCCTCGAGCTTCCTGGCGAGTCCCGCGGCACTGTCGCGACGCGCAGACTCCGCGGCCTCGAGTCGCGACCGCTCGGCCGCGATGCGCTTCAGGTTGCCCGGTGTCGCTTCGTATGCGTAGCCGCGCGGAAGCAGGAAGTTGCGGGCATAGCCGTTCTTGACCGTGACGACGTCCCCCGGCTGCCCGAGGTTCTCGACGGCCTGTCGAAGAATGATTTCCATAAGAAGAATGCCTCGATTACGTGGTAGGGCGCGCGCGGCGGCGCCAGTCCGCCCAGGTGTCGCCGAGTCCGAGACCGAACGCCGCGAGCGCCAGGAGCATGAAGCCGAGCACGGCCACCGTGCTCAATACCGGCCAGAACAACATGGCGAAGCCCACGACGCCAGCGATGGCAAGAGCGCCCGGCGCAAGAAACCAGGACAACACTCCAAACCCGCGGATGGCGTAGAGCGCGCCGAAGAACACCAAAAGATTGCGGCCGGCCAGGCCGAGGAAGTCGAGCGCGGGGACGAACACGATGGCAAGCCCCACGATCAATCCCCAGACCAGCTGGTCGTTGAATCGAAATTCCCTGAGATGCCCCAGTGGCGCACCCAATCGAGTGCGTGCGAGGCGGTGATACGTCGCCCACGCCAGTGATAGCGCAATGAGCGATTCCAGCAGGAGCAGCGACGGAAAGAGCCCCGTCCCGGTCTCCGCCAGCAGCTTGAGCTGCTGATCGAACTCGTCCGGCAGCGACGCCACCTGCGGCATCGCCTTCACGAATTCCGGATGCTCCGTGACGAACGTGCGGAACATCGTCATGGACTCCGTGTTGCGCCTCGTCGTCTCCGCCTGCATGGCCAGCTTCGCACGCGACGGCGTGAGCGGACCTCGAAGACTCAGGCCCATGACGAGCAGCAAGGCGAGCGTGAGTGTCGTCAGCGCCCGCGACAGGAACGGAAGTCTCGGCAGAAAGAGACACACCATTCCGAAGCCGCCCGCCAGAAGCAGGCTCCAGCCGCGCACGAGGTTGTAAAACGACCCTGGCACGGCCGGCTGCGACAGCACCCAGGTCGCGAGCGCGACCCACACGACCGCCAACAGCAGCCGCCCGCCCGCCCACCAGCCGACGAGACAGCACGCGGCGATGGCGGGAAGGAGCAGCACGAGCGTCTCCTCCACTGGCAACAACGCGCGCATCGGTGGTAGCACCGGCACGAGCAGAAACGCCGCGAGCGCGAGGAGGAGCTTGCCCCACCCTCGCTCCGACGGCGCCGGCGCCGCGGCGTCCTGCATGTCAGCCTTGCAGGCCCCGGGTGTACGGCAGCAGCGCGAGGAAGCGCGCACGCTTGATGGCGATGCTCAGCTGACGCTGATGCCGCGCGCACACGCCGCTCAGGCGGCTCGGCAGGATCTTGCCGTGATCGGTGATGAAGCGGCCGAGGGTGCGTTCGTCCTTGTAATCGACGAAGCGGACGCGGCTCTCGCAGAAGGGACACGCCTTCGAAGCTCTACGCATGGCTATTCCTCGTCCTCATCGTCTTCCTCGGCCCGCTTCCGCGCGAGCTCGAGCTCTTCTTCGCTCATCGGCGGGGCGCCGACTTCGTGCTCGAAGATGGTGAGTAGATGGCGGATGATCCCATCGTCGAGCTTCAGCGCGCGCTCGTACTCCGGAATTCCGTCAGATTCGGCCTCGAAGCGGGCAACGACGTAGTAGCCGTTTTCCTTGGAGCCGATGGGGTAGGCGAGCTGGCGCCGGCCCCAGTGGTCGACCTTCAGGCCCCCGGTGATCCCGAGCAGCTGGTGAAAACGGTCGACTTTTTCGGTGACGGCGGCGTCTTCGAGCGTTGAGTCGAAAACGTAGACCGCCTCGTATGGACGTGGCATGTCCGGGCAATCCTCCCTTTGGACGTAACCGCCCCCCGCTGGTTGCCGAAGCGGGAGGAGGGGAATGTTGGAGCGGCGCGGACGCGACGCTCGGACCTGGTGTGACAGCGTTCAAAGATATGCGAGGGAGGGGCGCAAGTGAAGGCATGCCGAGCAGTTGCGGCCCTGCTAGACTCGGACGTACATGAAAAAGCTGCGACCCGACTCGGTCCGCCTGACGCTGCTCCTCGGGGCGCTCGTGACGCTCGCTTCGTTCGCGACCGACATGGGCCTCCCGGTGCTCGCGGACACCGCCGCATCGCTCGGCGTGACCCCCGCCCGCGCCGCCCTCACGATGAGTGTTTTTCTCATCGGGTTCGCGGTCGGTCCCTTCGTCATGGGGCCGGTGTCGGATCGGTTCGGGCGGCGTCCCTTGCTTCAGCTCGGGTGCGCTGCGTTTTCGGTGTTCGGCGTGCTCGGCGCCTTCGCGCAGACGCTGCCGGCTCTCCTCCTGTGGCGATTTCTCATGGGTGCCGGCGCGGGCACGGCACAGGTGCTCGTGCTCGCAACCGTGCGTGACCTCTTCAGGGGACGCGAAGCGCGCATTCGCCAATCCTATGTCAACCTCGCCGCCGGCCTCGCGCCGATCACGGCGCCCACGCTCGGCGTCGGCATCGCCGCGCTCGGCGGCTGGCGCGCCATCTATGGCGTGCTCGCCGCTGGTGGTGCCGTGCTGCTGGCGCTCGTCTCGCTCTTTCATGGAGAAACCGCACCGCCCGCCTGTGCTCCGCTCAGCGCGCGCGGAGCGCTCGCCAATTATCTACGGGTGATCACGCATCCGGTGGCCATCGGATATGCGCTCGTCGTCGCGCTGTGCTTCGGGTGTCTCTTCGCGTACGTGTCCGGCTCCTCACTCGTGCTCATCGGCGTCATGGGCGTCAGCGAGCGGACGTATGGCGCCCTCTTCGCCTCGACCGCATCGGGTCTCATGGTCGGCGCATTTCTCAATGCGCGCCTGAACCGCCGCGGCGTGTCGCACGCGTCGCTCATCCAGGTCGGGTTGGCGGTAATCGTGTCCGTCGCCTTGATGCTGCTCGTACTTGCGTGGACTCGGCACCTGGGACCGGCGATGCTGGTGGGCGCGGTGATCGTGAGCCACGTGGGACACGCCATAGTGCGCTCGAACGCGGCGCAATGTGCCCTCGAGCCGATGCCCGAGATTGCCGGCGTCGCCAGCGCCGTGCTCACTGGACTTCAGATGATCATCGGGGCGGCCTCGAGCGCCATCGCCGCGTCGTTGTTCGATGGACGCACCGCCGTCGCCATGACGGGAACGATGTCGGTGTGTGCCGGACTGGCGCTGGCCGTCTATTGGCTCGTCGTGCGTCCCGCCGAGCGCAGGATGCACCTGCCGGCCGCGCACGCGGTCGAGGTTCCGGAGCCTCCGCTATTCGACGCTGCGTAAGAGACTCTGTGCTGCCGGTGACGCGCCCCCGGTGATGGCGGGTCACTTGGGCATGCGAATCCCACTTGCCGCGCTCACGTTGGCTGCAGCCATCGGCTGCGGCTCCTCGTCGTCCAGCACGCCGACGACCCCAGCCACGCCTGCGATGCCGAGCACTCCGGCGACGCCGACGCAGACGACGTCCGTCACCATGTCGGGCACCGCCTTCAATCCCGCAGCGATTCAGGTGTCGCCGGGTGCCAAGGTCACGTGGACGAACTCGGACAACATCAGTCACAACGTCACGTTCAGCAGCCCGAGCATCTCCACGCCGAATTTCTCTTCGGGGTCCCAGTCGCTCGACATGCCGGCCGCGGTTGGCGAGTACTCGTACCGGTGCACTCTACATGCAGGGATGAACGGCACGGTCACGGTGAAGTAGAAGATCCTCCCTTATGGCTCCACGCGGTCTCGCGCACATCCACGAGGACGTGCCAACGGGAGACTACATCAATGCACCACGACCGTACCCGTCATTCCCGCATGGAGCGTGCAATCGAAGTTGAACGTCCCAGCCGTGTTGAACTGACGATTCACGTCAGCATTTGACGTATTTCCAACGTTTGCGGGCGCGCCCGGTGTGGCGTTGAACGTGACATTGTGGGTAATGCTCGCGAACGAATACGTGACGGTGCCTCCCAACGCGATGTCCACCTGGGTTGGGTTGAATCCGATGCCCGGCGCAGAAATCGTGGCGCTGCTCGGGAAGGTCGGAGCCGAGACGGCGATCGTCGCACAGCCGCTCTTCGATGGATCGAACGACGACGTGGCACACACCTGCGTGCTGCCGGCGGCGACTCCCGTCGCGAGGCCGCTCTGATTGACCGTCACCTTCGTGGCGTCGGCCGACGCCCACGACACGCCCCTCGGCGGATTGCCGGAGCCGCTGACGTTTGCCGAGAGTTGCACGTTCTGACTGACGGAGATCGACGACGACGACGGCGTGACGACGACGCTCGCGACACTCGGCGACGAGACCACGATCGTCGCCGATCCGGACTTGCCCTCGCTCGTGGCAGTGATGGTCGCCGTCCCTGCACCGACAGCGCTGACCGAGCCGGTCGACGAGACGGTCGCGATCGAGGCGCTATTCGTTGCCCACGCAACAGCGCGTCCCGTGAGCGCGTTGCCGTTTGCGTCGCTCGTGGCCGCCGACAACTGAACCGTCTGTCCGACGAACACCGACGACGATGCGGGAGTAACGGCGACGGTCGCCACGGGCACCGCCGACACCGTGACGGACGCGCAGCCCTGTTTGGACGTATCGAACGTCGAGGTTGCACATACCTGCGATGTTCCGGCAGCAAGCGCGGTGACCACGCCTGCGGAGCTCACGGAGGCGGACGTCGCGTTCGCGGACGTCCACGTGACCGCCGTGGCGACGCCAGGATCCGCAACCACGGCGGCGCTCAGCGTGCCCGTAGCACCCACGACGAGCGACAACGTGGCCGGAGTTACCGCGACGCTCGTGACGCCGGCCGCGGGGGTGACGGTAACGGCTGTCGTTCCAGTGAGCGTGACCGTGCCGGCCGTGGCGCTCGCGCTCACAGTGGCCGTTCCCGGTGCGACAGCCGTCACGAGTCCGGTCGACGACACCGTTGCAACCGCGGCCGCGCCTGACGTCCACGTGACGGTCGCCGCGATCGGCTGCGCGCTCTGATCGAGCGTCGTGACCGAAAGCTGCGCGGTTTGTTTCGCCACGAGAGTCACCGCGGACGCGCTCATGTTCAGCGTCGTCAACACGGGTGTTGGTTTGGGCGGCACCGGCGGGGTGACCGGGCTGTCCGATCCACCACCGCAATCGGCGGTTCCGATGAGGACGACGACGGCCAGGACGTGACCGGCAACGCGCTTCGATGCGGCGTTCATACGGAGCCCCCTATTTGACGACAGACAACGGATCCGTTCATTCCGTGTTGCAGCGTACAGCGGTACTCGTAATGTTCCCGCGGCAGTCCCTTCTCGTGGAGGGTCGTCAGTTCGACACTGGAGGAACACGAGGCGTGTGACGAAGTGGTCCATTGCGGTGACGAGTGGGCCTCAAATGGAACGCCGGTCTTTACGTATGGCGTGTCTCAGGGGTCATCCGAGCAGCTGACGAATGGCCGCCGCGTACGAGCGGCTCGATCGAATCCGCGTTCCATCGTCGAGCTCGAGCAGATATTCGCCCGCGTGCCCATGCGCGGTCAGGCGCGCGATGCGATCGACATTGACCACGCACGAGCGGTGAATGCGGACGAAACGGTGAGGATCGACCTTCTCCAGGAACCCCGTCATCCGTTCGCGGACGAGATGGACGCGTCGGCCGGTATGCAGCCGCACGTAGTTGCCGTCGGCCTCCGCCCAGTCAATGTCCGTGGTGGCGACGAAGTATGCCCCTTTGGTGTCCCGGATCACGAACCGGGTCACGCCCGAGCGCTCCCGCTGAAGCGTCTCCAGCAACGTCACCAGGGAAGGGCTGATGGAAGGCCCCGGCTCGGCCCGGCGTTGGTCGAACCGCGCCAGCGCGCCATCGAGGGCGTGCTCGTCGATCGGTTTCAGCAGGTAGTGCAGTGCATCCGCACGGAAGGCACTGATCGCATGATCGTCGAACGCGGTGACGAATACGATGGCCGTCGCCGTCACCCCCGCCGATGCATTACGGAACGCTTCCGCAACCTCGAGGCCGTCGAGTCCTGGCATCCGGATGTCGAGGAACGCGATGTCCGGCTTCACTTCGGTGAGCGCCTCGAATGCCGACACGCCATCCTCGCACTCTGCCACGAGCTGACAGTCACGGCGCTCGTCCAGAAGTCGTCGCAGGCGACTTCTGGCCAGTGGCTCGTCGTCGGCAATCAGGATGCGGCGCACACCACCCTCCCAGGATCATCTTCCTCCCGCCACGCGAGCGGAATGGTGACCGTGACGCGCGCGCCGCCGGTCTCCGTATTTTCTGTCCGGAATGTGTAGCGCGTTCCGTATAATTGGCCAAGGCGCTCACGCGTCGTCGAGATGCCGACGCCTTCAGTCACGCCGGTGGGAGGAAAGCCCGGGCCATCGTCGGTCACCGCCATTTGCAGTGCGTCATCCTCCGCGCGTCGCACGCGTTCCACGACGATGGTAACCAGCGCGGGTCCGCGACGGCGCGCGACACCGTGCTCGAGCGCGTTCTCGATCAGTGGTTGCAGAACCAGGGCCGGTACGAGCGCACGGCGAAGCGGCGGATCCAGCCGGATATCCACGGAGAGTCTCGGCCCGTACCGAATTCGCATGATGTCGATGAACTGCGCGCCGAGAGCGATCTCGTCGCTGAGGGAGATCAGTGGATCGTCCGGCCGCGACAGCGTGGCCCGCAGCAGATTCGAAAGTCGCGTGATCATGGCATCCGCGCCTTCCGGATCGCGATGAATGAGCTCGCTGATGGCGCCGAGGGTGTTGAAGAGAAAATGCGGGCGTAGACGCGCGGTGAGCGCGTGCAATTGCGCGTCGGCGAGCCGTGCCTCCAGTCGCAACGCGCTCGCCTCCCGCTCGCGCCCGCGTCGATAGAACTCCACGGCATGGATGATTCCGATCAGCGCCCAGAACGCCATCAGCTCGCTCAGGCCCATCGACGCGAGGAGGCCGGAGAGCGACTGCTCGGGCCCCACGACGAAGCGAGCGAGCGGCACGTAGAGCGCGTACTGCGCTACGACGCACAACATGCTGGCAAGGAGCTGCACGAAGAGATTGCGGCGCCAGCGCTCCCGCTCGATGGGAAACCGTCGCGCCAACCAGAACAACGGCGGGAGGAACAGTCCGAACGTGGACCAGTCCACCAGATGCGTTGCGATGATGCGCGTCCAGGGAATCGTGCCGCCGCGATGCGCGAGATGCAGCGCCGTTTGGCCGATCGAAAGGACCACCAGCAGGGTCCAGATGCCGCTGACGGCCGCCCAGAAGACGGCACGCTCTCGGTTTGCCTTCGTCCGAGTTGATTCCATTCCCTCGAGAGATCGCGGTTACCGCGCGCACAACCACTGTCAATGGCGGTGACTTCGCGATTCGTCAAGGCGAGAGGGGCGAGCAGGCGGATCGACGTGATGGAACGGCAATCGTCGGCGCTCGCCCAGCTCCTCACGTTGAGGGATGGCTAGCGCAATGAAGTCATCCATGGCGCAGTGTCATGATCTCGCACTCGTGATTGTGCATTGCAGACTGACCATGCCGATGTCGGCAAGCCGGTCTCAACCCATAATCCGCGTGCCCCTTGACGATGTATAGGACTCGGTACCATACTTCCCTTCGGCCTTTCTTTCAATACTTCACGTTCATCCGGACGAGTGGCTATCTCAGAGCCGCTGCCGAACTCCTGACGGATGCCGAAGAACGGGAGATCGAGCGCGTACTCTGCGAGAATCCGCATGCCGGCAATACCGTCGCGCACGCAGGTGGTGTAGCCAAGCTGCGCGTGAAGTTGCCAGCTGCGGGGAAGAGTGGCGGAGCGCGGCTGATCTACTTCTACCGCGGATCGGTTGGTCGCATCTACCTGCTGTATGTGTACGGAAAGGGCGAACAGGAGTCGATCTCCGCGGCCGAAAAAAAGGAACTCAGCAGGCTCACTGCCCAGTTACAGGAGGAACCATGACCGCCCGGGAAAAGAAGACGACGCTGGGCCAGCACCTTATCGCGGGGCTGCGCGAGGCCGTCGCGTACGAGCGCGGGGAGACCACCGGAGTCGAAACGCGCAAAGTGCTTACCGCGCGGTTTGCCGACGTCGATGGCGTGCCGACCTATTCGCCGGTTCGCATCGTCAGGCTCAGAGAATCGCTCGAGATCTCACAGCCCGTGTTCGCGAGTGTCCTGAACGTCAGCGCGGACACGGTGCGCTCGTGGGAGCAGGGCAAGCGCCGGCCCGACGGCGCGGCTGTCCGCCTGCTGCAGATCGCGGAGGAGCATCCTACCTGGCTCGCCGAGAAGGTGCGCCCGCGAGCCCGCAACGCACGGGGCGCGACCGGCTAACAGGCGGCCACGTATCACACGTTGAACCGGAACAGTAGCACATCGCCGTCCTTGACGATGTACTCCTTGCCTTCTTGGCGCATCAACCCCTTGTCCTTTACACCTTTCCAGCCCCCGTTGCGCACGAAGTCGTCGTACGACGCCGTCTCCGCCTTGATGAAGCCGCGCTCGAAATCGGAGTGAATCACACCGGCCGCCTGCGGCGCTGTATCGCCGCGATGGATCGTCCACGCGCGCACCTCCTGCTCGCCCGCCGTGAAATAGGTCTGAAGGCCGAGCAGATGATAGCCGGCCTTGATGAGCCGATCGAGTCCTGCGCTCTCCAGGCCTAACGTCCCCAGAAAATCCTGCCGCTCCTCGGCCGGAAGCTCGGCCAGCTCGCTCTCGATCTTCGCGGAGAAGGGAACGATCTCCGCCAGCTCGCCGCTCGCGACAATGGCGGCTCGCAAGGCCGCAACGTGCGGCCCCTCATCGCCCGCCAGTTCCGTGTCGGTGACGTTCGCGGCGTACAGGATGGGCTTGGTGGTGAGCAATGACAGCGGCTTCAGGATCGCGAGCTTTTCCGCGTCGAGCTTCGCCTCCCACAGCCCCTTACCCTCCTTCAGAAACTCGTACGCGCGCTCCAGCACGGGCAGCTCGACGACGGACTCCTTGTCGCCGGTCCGCGCCGCGCGACGCACGCGGTCGAGCCGCTTTTCAAGGGTCGAGAGATCGGCAAGCGCGAGCTCGAACTCGATGACCTCGCGGTCGCGCACGGGATCGACGGAGCCCATGACGTGGAGCACATCGTCATCGTCGAAGCAGCGCACGACGTGCACGATGGCGTCGGTCTCCCGGATGGTCGCGAGAAACTGATTGCCGAGTCCTTCGCCCTTGCTCGCGCCCTCGACGAGACCGGCGATGTCCACGAACTCCACGGCGGCGGGTACCGTTCGCTGCGGCCGCACGACGTCGGCGAGCGTTTTCAGCCGGTCATCGGGCACGCTGACGCGGCCGACGTTGGGCTCCTTCGTTGCGAAAGGGTAGTTGGCCGCGAGCACGCCGGCGCTGGTGAGCGCATTGAAGAGCGTCGACTTTCCGACGTTGGGAAGACCGACGATGCCAAGTCTGAGCATTGTATTATCGAAGTGTCAGGACGTGTCCGGGGCGGTCAGGGCGCATGGCCGCGACGTGATTGCACGTCGAGCGCGCCCTTGATTCCATCGCGGACCCACGCGTCCACGGCCTCGGTCATCTCGGGGAATAGCGCTCGGATGGTTTCGCCATCGCGTTTGCCGACGGCGCCGAGCACGAAGTCGGTGAGCGGGCCGCCGGGCGGACGATTGGGGTCGCCGACGCCGATCCGGAGCCGCGCATACTTCTGCGATCCTCCGAGGGCCTGCTGCACGGACTTGAGGCCGTTGTGCCCGGAGGTGCCGCCTTCGCCGCGAATGCGCCAGGTGCCGACGGGAATGGCGGCTTCGTCCACGAGCACGAGCAGATCGTTGGCAGCGGACCAGAAGGGACGGCGCGCGTACTGCACGAGAGCTCCGCCGGAAAGATTCATGTACGTCTGCGGCTTCACGATGCGCACCACTTCCTTCACGCCGGGCACGTGCCCGCTGAGGACGCGGGCCTGGCCGTCGCGCTTCCAGCCGTCCAGCCCCCAATGGCCGGCGAGATGATCCGCCAGCCACCAGCCGACGTTGTGGCGGGTGTGCTCGTACTCCTTGCCCGGATTGCCGAGGGCGAGAATCACCTTCATCGGTGTCGTGTCGTCTGCAGACGGCGACGGCTCCGCCCCTGGGGGACGGAGCCGCCGGATCAATGCGTCGAAGAGAGCGTGAATGATTACTTCGGTTCCTCTTCTTCCTTCGGCTTCCGAATGAGCTCCGGCTCTGCGGCTCCGGGCTCCTCGACCACGGCCTCGACCACGGCGCGCGGGGCGACGCAGGCGCAAATCGTCGCGTCCTGATCCGTGAGCACTTCAGTGCCTTCCGGCAGCTTGAGGTCGCGGACGTGCAACGAGTGGCCCATGGCGAGATTGCTCACGTCCACATCGACGTGATTCGGGATGTCCGCCGGATCCACGAGAATCTCGATGCTGTGCACGATCTGCTCGAGCAGGGCACCGCTGTTCCGCACGCCTTCGGGGACACCGACGAACACGAGGGGCACGTTGACGGAGACCTTCTCGCCCGCAACGAGCTCCTGGAAGTCGATGTGCAGAACCTGCTTCCGGAATGGATGCCGCTGGATCTCGCGAATGAGTGTGTTGCTGACCGCACCGCCGATGGAGAGCTCGACCACCGTGCTGCCGGCGGCGATGGTGCCGAGGAGACGATCGAGCTCGCGCGCCACCACGGAGAGGCTCTGCGCCTCCCGTGCGTGTCCATAGATGACGCCGGGAACGCGGCCTTCCGCGCGGAGCTTGCGCGCGTTGCCCTTGCCGCGGTCGGAGCGCGTTTCCGCGCTGAGAGATGCCTTAGCCATGTGTGACGTGTCCTGATGATGCGTTCATCGTTTGCAGCGAGCCGCGATGCCGGTGCTACTCTCAGGCGGCTGCGTCCGCCCTACCATGCCGGTGCCCCGGACTACAACAGGGCGCCACCGCGGATTTACGACTCGGGGTTCACTCGAAGAGCGAGCTCACCGACTGTTCGGCGTGCGTGTACCGAATTGCCTTGCTCAACAACTCCCCAACGGACAGGATGGTCAGTTTGTCGAAGCGCCGCTCCGGCGGAAGCTGAATCGTGTCCGTCACTGCCACTTCCGTAATCGGCGAATCCACCAGCCGCTGGACCGCGGGGCCGCTCAACAGCGCGTGCGTGGCGCAGGCATAGATGGAGCGCGCGCCAAGTCCCTTGAGCGCGAGCGCCGCCTCGCTGATGGTTCCCGCCGTATCGATCATGTCGTCCGCGAGGATGCAATCGCGACCCTCCACCTCGCCGACCACGTTCACCACTTCACTCACGTTCGCGCGGGGGCGCCGCTTGTCGATGATCGCGAGCGATGCATCGAGCCGCTTGGCGAACCCTCGCGCCATCTTGGCCGACCCGACGTCGGGCGCCACGATGACCGTGTCCTTCAGCTCCTTCTTGCGAAAGTGCGCCGTGAGCACCGGCATCGCGTAGAGGTGATCGACGGGAATGTCGAAGAACCCCTGCAGCTGATGCTGGTGGAAGTCGATACCCAGCACACGATCGGCTCCAGCAACCGCAATCATGTTGGCCATCAGCTTGGCGCCGATGGCGACGCGCGGCTGATCCTTGCGATCCTGCCGTGCGTACCCATAGTAGGGCATCACGACCGTGACCCGCGCCGCGCTGGCCCGCCGCGCCGCATCCACCAGGAGCATGAGCTCCATGATGTTCTCGGCCGGCGGATTGGTGCTCTGCACGATGAAGACGTCGTTGCCGCGGACATTTTCATCGATGCGCACGAAGATCTCGCCGTCGGCGAACCGCGTACACGTCAGCTTGCAGAGATCGACGCCAAGATTCCTGCCGATCTCCTCTGCCAGCGGCCGGTTGGCCATCCCGGACAACAGCTTGAATCCGTGCGCGGGTACGGCGAGCCCGTCCATGCAGAGCCTTTAAAGATAGAGAGTTCCAGGAGACCGGTCAACGAGGCCAGTTGCCCCTCTTGGATTCGAACCAAGATTCGTGGCTCCAAAGGCCACTGTCCTGCCATTGGACGAAGGGGCAGTTCCGCATGAGACGGCCGTGGCCGACCGGGCGCGACCGACACAGCCAATCAACCTACTCGATGGGCTTCACCGGCTCAACTCGGGTGAGCGTTCGCGTGGCCATCCCGCGAAAGCCGGCCAGCGTACCGTCGGGCGGGCGCCACCTGAGTGGTCCGCCTGACGCCGTGCCAATGACAAATAGCGTCGAGCCGGAACCGCTCATCCGGGCGACCTGACAATTCGGCGTGCCACGCAGGTAGGCCAGCGCCTCGGCGATGACGGGATGCCGTGTCGCCACCACCGCCTCGAGGTCGTTGGTCGCGAAGCCGGCGAATACGTCCCACTCCTGAAGTGACCGGTCATCAAACACGTGCGATTGGGATGATTCGGACTCACCAGCGTGGCGCTCATCGAGCCATGCGTACGCGTCCCCCGTGTTGACGCCAAATGGAGGGACGACGAGCAGTACCCGTCTCCGCGGCGGCGGTTTGAGCGGCAGCATGCGCTCTCCATGTCCCCAGGCGAGGGCGTAGGCGTGCCCGCCGGTGAGAAAGGGCACGTCGGCACCAAGTGGAGTGGCGAGCTCGAGGCACCCGGCGAGGCCGATGGGAGAGGGGTTCATCGCATCGAGGGCGCGAAGCACTGCGCCGGCATCCGCGCTGCCGCCGCCGAGTCCTCCGCCGATGGGAATGTGCTTCTCGACGGCGATGGCGAACCCACCCGTGAGACCCGTCGCCGCGCAGTAGGACTCGGCGGCGCGCCAGGCGAGATTCCGTTCGGCGGGGCCCAGCGCCGCAAGATCGACATCTCCGGTGACGTCGAGCGAGCGTGAGCCATCAGTTCGCGCAACGCGCACCACGTCGCTCAGCCCGACGCGAAGAAAGAGCGTCTCGATCTGGTGATAACCGTTCGACTCGCGCGCGAGCACGCGAAGGTGAAGGTTGATCTTTGCGTTCGCCGCGACTTCGACGATGCGCGGCGAAGGGTGCGCCGCGTCCGACGACGCGAGCGGATCGGTCATTCGCCGCTGCCGGACTCGGAGGCTCGTTCCGCCGTGTCGAGCTCTGTGAGCGTGAGCCCGGTGCGCAGGAAGTACCACGCGCCAATGAGCGTGATGGGCAGATACGACAGGAAGTGAAAGCCGATGGCCCACGTCGCGGCGGCATCGGCCTTCACCCCGTACAGGCCCAGCCCCGCCTTGCCGAAGAACTCGAACACGCCGAAGAAGCCCGGTGCCTGTGGCGCGGCGACACCGATGGCGATGAGTCCCTGAAGGAAGAGCGCGGCACTGTAGGGGGCATCGATGCGCACGGCCTTGAACGCGATCCAGAACGCCAGCGCGTTCACGAGCCAGTGCGCGAGCGTCCAACCGAACACGGACGCGAAACGGCTCGGCGTGCGCAGCACGCTCAGCCCCTGCGTGAGCGAGACGAGCGCCATCCGGCCGCGCTCCTCGAGACGAGGCGCGATCCGCCGTACCACGAGCTCGAACAGCGTGATCACGTGCACGGGAAAGAGCACGAGGACGTACATCCCGACCATGACGACCCCGATGAACAGCAGGCCGCCCAGCGCGATGCTCGACATCGAGCGGCCGAACACTTGCGCGCCTGGAGGAAATGCGGGATCGAGCATGGCGCCGAACATCAGCACGAACACGACGACCGCGTCGAAGAGCCGATCCACGGCGAGTGAGGCGAAGGCAGCGGGAAAAGGGACGGCGGCGGTGGAGCGCGAGAGCAGGAACGCGCGCGCCAGCTCACCCGCCCGCGCCGGCGTGACGTTGTTGAGCATCATGCCCATGGCGGTGGGCCGCCAGAGCGTATCGAATGGAAGGTTCGGCGCGATGGGATCGAGAATGGGCCGCCAGCGCCGCGCGCGCAGGGGAAAGATCAGCGTCGCCGTGGCGGCCGACAGGATGAGCAGCCAGACATTCGCCCCGCGGACATTCTCGATGACCTTGTCCAGGGGCACGTTCCGGAACGCGAGAAAGAGGAATCCCGCGCTCAGAATGATGCCGAGTGCGCCGCGCAGCCCGAATTTCATGTGTGCTAGTCCGTGAGCGCGAGATCGAGAAGATCGAACAGCTCACCGAGGGAGGCGATGTCGGCCGTCCCGCCGGCCCTCCGGAGGTCCTCACGGATCTCGCGACAGCGCTGGATGGCGGACCGGCCGCGATAGAGCAGGACGTCGATCGGCACGGGCGGCTGCTCGGCGATCTGGACGGGCGTGCTGAGGGGCGTGACGCGCAGCGCACCCAGCGACGCGATGCTGGAATCGAGCAATTCTGCTCTTCGCGCGGCGGGTGATCCGGCGCGTGTGGCAGCCGAGGCCATGATGGATGCCGCCGACTCGTCCCTGTGCTGCGGCTCGGCCATTGGCGGTGCGATGGCGGACACCGCGGCCGGCGTCATCGCCGGCGTGCGCAGCGCGACCGACCGGCGTAACCGTTCGCCAAGCGAGACGTCAGTTCCCGGTTGGGTCAGGGCGGCCGCGACGTCGTCCAGCGCCCTGAGCGCCGTCGCGTCGAGCTGCTGTGCGTCGGCGGTGCGACCCTCGACGAACGCGGCGATCTCGCGCTCGCGGAAGCTCTCGGCGAGCTGGCGGAGGGCGCGCAGTGCGCCGCGCAGCTCGCGACGTACGCGCTCCCGCGCGAGATCGTCGCTTGCCGCGCGCGCGTCCGCGATGACGCGCCGCAGGTTCTCCGCCTGGCTCACTGCCTCCAGTCGGAAGCGCTCAGTCGGGCTGGTTGGCGGGTTACTGGCTGCCTGCACGAGACCCGGCTGGCCGTCCTGGAAGAAGAGATCCTCGATGGGGACGACGCGCTCGACGCCGTCGACGCCCTGCTGCATTGCGTCGAGTGCGGACGCGAAGCGGGCCACGTCGGCCGCCGGAGCACCGGCGTTGGTACCCTCGCGGATGCCTCGGGCCACGGCCCGGAGCACGGTGGCCGCGGCCTGAAGCACGGCGATGCGTTCGGGGCTGAGGACGGACTCACCCAGCTCGAGCGACTGCGCCGCGTGCTCCGCCGCCTCGAGAACATCGGGAAGACCGGCGTAATCCTTTACGCTGGCGATGCCGCGGAGGGCGCGCATGCGTCGCAGGACGTTGGATGCGGATTCCCTGTCGCCGGGGCGTGTAGCGAGCAGCTCCAGTCCGGCGCCGATGTTGGCGGCTTCCGTCGCCAGAAAGACGTCGTGCCCCTGCGTGTTCGTAATGCCGTGTGGCGTCGGTGCGCGCAGTGGCGCAAGCGCTGTCAGCTCGGCGGTGCGCGCCGACGCTCGGGCGTCGTCCGCCGCGGTCCAGGACCGGGCGTCGCGAAGCAGGATCTTCAAGTCGTCGATGGCCGCGACGACGGCGCCGCGCAACGCCACGTCCCAGGCCAACGTTCCGTCTCGGAGCGCGCGTCCGACGCGCTCGAGGCCAGCGGCCACCTCGGCGAACGACGGAAGTTTTGCCATCGTCGCACTGCCGCGAAGCGCTCGGGCAGCGCGCTGCATGACCTCCGCGTCCGGCGCGCCGGAGCCGACGACCAGAGCGTCGAGCTGCTCGATGTACTCGCCCCCCTCGAGCACGAAGAAGTCCAGAAACCCGGCCGGAGTGGGGTGCGTCATGGCTGTTCCGGGCTGGTGTGCGCGCGCATCAGTCGCTCCAAGTTAGAGCGCGGCTCTCGCTCCGTCCATTGCGGCGCGCAGCTCGCGCACGGCGCGCTCGAGGCCCACGAACACGGCGCGCGAGACGACGTGGTGCCCGATGTTCAGCTCCTCGATTTCCGGAATGGCGGCCACGGCGCCCACGTTGTCCGTGGTGAGGCCATGACCGGCGTGCACGGCAAGCCCCAGTGACCTGCCCAGGGCGGCGTTGCTTCGCAGCGCATCCAGCGTCGAGGGGTCCGCGGGCGCGTGCGCGTAGCGACCCGTGTGGAATTCAACGGCGTCGGCACCCAGATCGCGCGAGCGGGTAGTACTCTCGCGGGTGGCGTCGATGAAGAGGCTGGTGCGGATGCCGGCGACGCGCAGGCGGCGGATGTTGGCCGCCAGGGTGGTCGGGTCGGCCGATACGTCGAGACCGCCTTCCGTAGTGACTTCCTCGCGTCGTTCCGGCACGAGGGTGACCTGATGCGGACGCAGCCGCTCGGCCAGCGCGATCATCTCGGCCGTGCCGGCGATCTCGAGGTTGAAGACGGTCGTGACACGCGCAACGACGGCGAGGATGTCCGAATCCTGCATGTGACGCCGGTCCTCTCGCAGATGTGCGGTAATACCGTCCGCGCCCGCTTGCTCGCAGAGTGGCACGGCATCGGCAGGAACGGGCTCGTGGCCGCGCCGTGCCTGCCTGATGGTGGCGACGTGGTCGATGTTGATGTAGAGCCGTTGCCGCGGAGTCATCGGGAGAAGGAGACGTGCTGGATCAGTTGCCCCGTAAAGGCGGGGCGGGTTAGCTTCGCACCACGCCCAAGGAGATGACGAGTGAGAAAGCCGATCGTGTTCGGTCTCGCGCTGCTGCTGGCAGCCTGCCACTCACGAACCAGGGAAGAGCCGGTTCGTTCCGCCCCCGCACCGGCGCGAACGGGTGTGGAAACGCCGCGCGGAGCGCTCGACGCATTTCTGAGCGCCGTGAAATCCCAGGATCTCCAGGCCATGTCCGCGGCGTGGGGCGACAAGAACGGTGCCGTCCGCGACAGCAAGTCGCTGTCTCGCGCCGAGGTCGAGCAGCGCGAGGTGATTCTCATGCGCTGCTTCAAGCACGACAGCTTTCGCATCGTCAGCGAGGTCAGTGCGCCGGACAACGAGCGGCAATTCCAGGTGGAATTGACCCGGGGAACTGTGAAGCGTGTGACGGATTTCTTCACCGTGCACGGGAGGGACCGCTGGTACGTGCGGTCCGCGGCGATGGATCCGGTGCGCGATCTGTGTACGGCAAGATAGGGCACTCGGTCAGTACTCACTGAGCTCGATGAGAACGCCAGCCGTGGCGCCCGGATGGAGAAACGCGATACGTTTTCCTTCCGCACCCACGCGAGGCGTTTCGTCGATGAGGCGGATGCCGGCAGACTTGCAGCGGGCGAGCGTGGCGTCCAGATCGTCGACGGCGAAGCAGATGTGATGGATGCCCGGACCGCGCTTGGCAACGAACCTGCCGATGGGTGTGTCCGGGGAGTCGGCCTCGAGGAGCTCCACCAGCGACTCGCCGGCGTGTACGGCACGGATTTTCGCGCCGTCGGCGTCGTCGAGCGGCACCTCGGGCATGCCGAGGACGTCGCGATAGAATGGTATGATGGCGTCGAGGGCTGCGACCGCGATGCCGATGTGGGAAATGCGGGTTGGTCGCGGAGCAACGTTGGACATGGCAGTGCGCTGGAAGAGGGTGCGCCGGCGCTGAAAACTAATTCGGTGGCGGCCACGCCGATGGCCGCCGGGAGAGGAGACGGATGTCGAATGCGCTTGCGGTGACGGACCAGGACTTCGATCAGGAAGTCGAGAAGGCGCCAGGTCTGACCATCGTGGATTTCTGGGCGACGTGGTGCGGGCCGTGTCGCATGATTGCCCCCGTGCTGGACCAGCTTGCCTCGGACTACGCCGGGCAGCTCAAGGTGGCGAAGCTCGACGTGGACGCGAACATCAAGACCTCCACGCGCTTCAATGTGCGATCCATTCCCATGCTCCTGTTCTTCAAGGAAGGGAAGGTGGTGGATCAGATCGTCGGCGCCGTGCCGCGCCAGGCTATCGAAGCCAAAGTGAAGCAGCACGTGGCGTGATGCGGTTCGCGGCCGCCGGTGCGACATATTGTCGCGCCGGCGGTCTTAATTTTTCCGTTGCGGCCCTCGCGCGGCTGGCCCATCTTTTTCTCGATGCCCGCCACCGTTGCCGGCCTGCGGTACCCACATACCCGCGTGCTCTTGCCTCGCACGCGATTGGCCTACGTCCATCTGCGCAACCTGCTCACCGACGCGAAACGCGATCGGTCGGCGCGCGTCTCCGGCTATGTCGCGATCTGGCTGCCGGAGGAGTTCCTCATTCTCTACCTCGAGCTGGGTGAGCTCGTGAACGCGTGCGTCACCGATGGCAAGGCGTTTCAGGTGATCGCCATCAATGCGGCGCTCGAGAAAGTGCCGTCCGAGCCGGAGTACGGCGAGATCTGCTTCCATGAGGCGGAATTCGATCAGCTCGGCTGCATGTTCGCGTCGCAGACGCAAGCGCCGATCGCGTGGCCCACGGAGCTCCGCCCTACCGATCCGTCTGCGCTTTTTCCGTACCTCATGTCCACCACGTTCGACGGCATCGTGGAGATCGTGTCCGAGGGCGAGGTGAACTATCTGGCCTTCGCCAATGGGGCGGTGAAGACGGCTTTTCTGGCGGGGAAGACGAAGGGCACCATCGTGGAGCGCGTGAAGATGTTGTTCGACCGCGAGCACAGGGCGCTGCACGTAACGGTGCGGCATTGGCCCCTTCCGTCGCCGCTTCCCGTGCAGGCTCCGGCGGGCCTGGTGCAGGCGTATCGGGATCTCGCGACCTCGCTCGTGCTGCGACTGGTGGCGGACGGCAGTGAGAGCGCGCCCGCCATCGCCGAGCACGCGAGGCAGACGCTCGTGAAGATTCATCCGTCGCTCGAGGGATTCACGTTCAACGGGCGCACCCCGAAGCCGGTCGTCGCCGATGCGGACTCGGTGACCGCTGCGGTGGCGTCGCTCATCAATGAGGTCATCTGGACGGCCTCAACGCACGAGGGAGACGGGCCGGAACACTTGCTGCGTGAGCTCACGTACGAGCGCAGGCATCTGTTCCAGTCGGCTGGACTATTCGACCGGTTGTCATGGAAGGTGACGTGACCGACGGTGCTCCCGGAACGCTCTTCGTGGTCAGCACCCCCATCGGCAACATGGGGGATTTTTCTTTTCGCGCGGTGGAAGTGCTGAAGGGCGTCAGTGCCGTGCTCGCCGAGGACACTCGTCACACACGGCACCTGCTCGACCGCTACGACATCGACACTCGGACGGTGTCGTATCACGAACACAACGAAGCCAGGACGACACCGGCGCTCGTTGCGCGGCTCACGGCGGGCGAGTCGCTCGCGCTCGTGTCCGACGCGGGCACCCCCCTGCTGTCGGATCCCGGAGCACGGTTGGTGAGCGCGGCCCTCGACGCCGGCGTGACGGTGTCGCCGGTACCGGGTGCCTCGGCGATTCTGGCGGCGCTGGTGGCGTCCGGCTTGAGTACCGAGCGGTTCACCTTCTTTGGATTCTTGCCGCGGAAGGGCGAGGCACGGCGAAGGGTCGTCTCCGACATCGTCGCGTTGCGGCACGTCGCCGTGCTCTTCGAGTCACCGGCGCGCGTGGGGCACACATTGGCCGAGCTCGCTGAGGCGGGGGCCGGCGATCGGGCAACCGTCGTCGCGCGCGAGCTGACGAAACAATTCGAGGAGCTGCGGCGGGGAACGGTGGCTGCGCTTGCGGCGTATTACCTGGGGACGCCCCCACGTGGAGAAATCGTGATCGTGATTGACGGTGCCGCCGCGCCCGCGGACGTATCGGACGCGGAGTTGCGCACGCGTGCTTCGGAACTGCGCGCGGCGGGTCATGACGCCCGCGAGGTGATGCGTGTGTTGATCGCCGACCTCGGGGCGTCGCGCAATCAGGCCTATCGGCTCGCGCACGAGCCATGAAGGGCGCGCTGGTCGGCATGTCCGTCGTTGCGCTGCTGGCGTCGTCGCCGCTCGCGAATGCGCGAAACGCGCCGCGTCTCACCGTAGCTCGGCTCCAGTATGACGGCGGCGGCGATTGGTACGCGAATCCGTCGAGCCTGCCGAATCTCCTCACGGCCATTCGCGAGCGCACGACGCTCCAGGTGGAGCGCACCGAATCGCGCGTGACGCTGCTGGACGAAAGGTTGTGGGACTATCCGTTCATCCACATGACGGGGCACGGCAACGTGAAGTTCAGCGACGCCGAGGTGGTGCGGTTGCGCGAATATCTGCAGCACGGTGGCTTTCTTCACGCCGACGACAACTACGGCATGGACCAGAGCTTTCGCCGCGAGATCAAGCGTGTGTTCCCCGATCGGGAGCTCGTGGACGTGCCGCTCTCCCATCCCATCTATCACGCCGTTTACGATTTTCCGAAGGGCGTTCCGAAGATTCACGAGCACGATGGGGAGCCGGCCCGCGGATTTGGGATTTTTCTCGGAGATCGCCTCGCGGTCTACTACTCGTACTCGAGCGATCTCGGCAATGGGTGGGAAGATCCCGAGACGTATCACGATCCGCCGGCACTGCACGAAGCGGCGCTGCGTATGGGAGTGAATCTCTTCGTATATGCCGTGACGAGTCGGCCGGTCCCGTGACGATTCGCGCCCTGGTGGAGGTCGAGCGCAGAGTGCTTCGGCGCGCGGAGCTTGCGGCGAACGTGCTGCTGGCGACATCCACGGTCGCGATCATTCTCGCAATCGGAGCCGCGGTGCTCGGACGCGCGCGATGGCTCGCCCTTCCGCGCGGCACGCCGCTTGGCCTCTGGCTCGTGATCGCCGCCCTCGTGGGGGCAATTGCGATCCATGCGCGGCGGCGATTGCGTGCGAGAACCGCACGGGACGTCGCACATGCAATCGAGCGCGAGCAGCGCATGCGGCGCGGCGCCATCGTGGGCGCACTCGAGGTGGAAGGGACTGGCGCGCTTGCAGAATTGGCGGCCAGCGGTGTGCGGGCCGTTCTTCCTGCGAACCAGCCGCTGGCTCCCGCACTGCGCCGCGCCGGCATGCGACGCGCAATATTCGGCATCGCCTCCGCGGCCGCCGGCCTGCTCCTGCTTGCGAGCGCGACACCCGCATTCGGCGACGGCCTGCGCGCAATGCTCCGCCCGATCGACGCCTGGCGCGGCAAGCTGCTGCCGCGTCCGGCGATTGAAGGAGCGCCGCACGAGCTGCTTCGCGGATCGTCACTTCGTGTCACCGTTCGCGCACCGGGCCGCCGCGTGATCTACCTCGACGCGCGCCAGACCGGTGACGCCTGGAGTCGGGATACCGTAAGTGTGAACCCGGTGACCGGAGCAGCGTCCTGGCAGGTCGACGTTCTGCATGCGGACCTTCAACTGGTGGCATCCGATGGCCGCTCCGCGAGCGACAGCGTGACGGTGCACGCCGCCGATCGGCCGTTCGTGGGCGCCGTCACACTGCACGCGCATTATCCGGCTTATCTGGGGCGTGGCGACGAGTCGCTTCCTGTGGGCGAGCCACTTCGCCTGCCGCGCGGAACGGTGCTCGCCATCAGCGGACGAGCCTCGGTGGCGCTCAGTGACGTCGCGCTGCTGTCGCCGAACGGTGAACGTGTTTCGCTGACCGTGAGCGCGCAGACGTTTCGCGGCTCGTTTGCACCGACGCGCTCGGAGGAGATGCGCTGGTTCGCACGGAGTCCGAACGGTCTTGTCCCCGATCTTCCCGAGCCGCTCGACGTGGAGGTGGTGGCTGATTCGGCGCCGCACATCCTGATCGCCGAACCGAGCGCCGATACGGTGCTCGTCGGCGGTGATCCCGTCGAGCTCGCGCTGCGCGCAACGGACGACCACGGCATTGCGTCGGTGTCGTTGCGCATGATGCGCGTCAATGCGCGCGACGCGGCGCCGGTCGTGCGTGACATCACAGGCGTGGTCGGCACGAGTTGGAGCGGAACGACGCTCGTGAGCGTGGATTCGATGCACCTGGCGCCGGGTGAGGCAATTCGCGTCCGCGCAGAGGCGGTGGACGCGTCGCCGTGGGCGCAGCGTGGCGTGAGCCGCGAGCTCGTGCTGCGGCGCGCCACGAGCGAGGAACAACGGAGTGCGGCGCGCACGCTGGCGGATTCGGCTGTGCAAAGTGCGGAGGCTGCGGCCGCGGCTGAGCGGGTGCTCGCGCAGCGAACGGACGAGGCAGCACGAGCGCAGGCCCGTCAGACCTCGCCAGCTGACGCTCCGCGGAGCGCCGCGGGTGCACGCCAGCAGGCGCCGCTGAATTACGAAAACGCGCAGAAGGCGAAGAACCTCGCGCAGGACCAGCGCGCGATGGCCGACCGGGTGCAGAAGCTTCGAATGGCCACGAAGCAGCTCGAGGAGCAGCTCAAGGCGGCTGGCGCGTTGGACTCGTCGCTCGCACGGCAGCTTGCCGAGACACAGGCGTTGCTTCGCCAGGCGTTGACGCCTGAGCTGCTCGCGCAATTGCAGAAGCTGGAGACGTCGGCGCAGCAGATGAACGGCGACCAGTCCCGGGACGCGCTGCGCGACCTCGCGCAGATGCAGCGCCGCATGAGGGAGCAGCTCGAGCGGAGTGCGGAAATGCTGAGGCGCGCCGCGCACGAAGGCGCGATGCAGACCCTTGGTGACGATGCACGCGAATTGGCGCAGCGAGAGCGAGCGCTCGCCGAGCAGGATCGCCGCGATGAGGCCAAGGCCGCTGCGGACGCACGCGAGGCCACGACACTCGCGGACCGAACCCAACGCCTCCGCGACGCAATGAACGAGCTTGCTGCTCGCCTCGAGAAGGACAAGGCCGCGAACGGAGCGGCACGCACGCAGGAGGCGTCCCGTCACACGGAGGCGTCGGAAAAGACGCTGCGCGAGGCCGCGTCCCAGATGCGCTCGGGCGACAAAGGCGAGGCGGGCCAGAAGACTTCCGACGGTCGCTCGGGTGCACGAGATGCCGCCGCCGAAATGGATCGCGCCGCCAAGTCGATGCAGGACGCGCGCAGTGAACAGGTGCGCGAATGGAAGCAGGAGCTCACCTCCGAGCTGGACCGCTCCGTTCAGGAGATGATGCAGCTCGCACGCGAGGAACGAACGCTCGAGGAAAAAGTGCGCTCGGCCACGTCGCCGGATGATCGGCGCAGCGCACAGAGCGCGGTGGAGCAGGGTGTGGACAAGGCGAACGAGCGGCTTCAGGGACAGGGGAAGAAGAGTGCGCTCGTGTCGCCGCGAACTCAGCGGGCCGTCGGTGAGGCGAAGCAGAAGGTGTCGCAGGCCACCGAGAGCGTGACGCAGCCGAATGGCGGTGCGCAGCGGCAGGCCGCGGCGCTGTCGGACGCAGCGGACGCACTCACACGCGCCGCCGCGTCGCTGGCTCGAGACCGCGAGCGGGCCAACACTGCCAGCAGCGCCTCGGGCTTCAGCGAGATGTTGAAGCAGATGCAGGAGATGGCGCAGAAGCAGGGCCAGATCAACGGGCAGTCGCAGAGCCTGATGGGCATGCCGAACGGCACCGCGAGCGCGCAGGGTCAGTCGCTCGCGCGTGCGCTCGCGCGACAGCAACGCCAGCTCGCGGAGCAGCTCGACGACGCGGGCGACGGGGCAGGGGGAACGCGCGCCGCACAACTGGCGCAGGAAGCACGTCAGCTAGCCGAGGCGCTGGACAACGGCCGGCTCGATGCATCCACGATCGCGCGGCAGCAGCAGCTCTTCCGCCGACTCCTCGATGCCGGCCGATCGCTCGAGAAGGAGGAGCGCGACGACAACGGCAAGCGCGAAGCGACGTCGGCGAAAGGAAATGCATCGTTCGGCCCCGGCGGGCACGTCGATGCGCGTGCCGCGGTGCGTTACCGCCCGCCGACATGGCAGGAGATGCGCTCGCTGTCCGCCGACGAGCGCCGCGCGATTCTCGATTACTTCACGCGGTTGAACGGTGCGCCGAATCCCTAGGCCCGGGCGCTTGGTGTGCAGCGTCGCATCCCTTGCACTGGTCGCGAGCATCGCCACGCCGGAGCTTCGCGCGCAGCAGGAAGAGCGCCCTGAGGTCATGAGGGGGCTCGAGCTCGAGAGTGCCGGAAAGTATCGAGACGCCGTTGTGATACTACGCGCTGCCGTCCACACGGCTCCTTCACCGACCGCGGTGCTGGCGCTCGAGCGCGTCTATGCGGAGCTCGGCATGAGCGACTCGCTGCTCGCGCCCATCGACACACTGATCCGATTGAATCCGAGGGAGCCGCTGTATCGGAGCATTCAGTTGCGCACGCTCCAGACGCTGCGTCGCGACGATCAGTTGCGCGAGGCATTCGAGCGGTGGGTACGTGCGTCACCGCGCGATCCGGCACCGTACCGTGAGTACGCGCGCATTCTCATTCAGCTCGGCCGGCCGGCGAGCGGCGATACGATCATCATGCGCGGAAAGAACGCGCTGGGTACGCTCCGCGATCTGGAGTACGAGAACGCACAGCTGCGCGCGGCGCTTGGCGAGTGGGTGCCAAGCGCGCAGTCGTGGCGGCGTGCGTTATCGGACGCACCGTACCTGGCGACTGCGGCCGCCTTCGCGTTGGCGCCGGCTCCAGCTTCGGCACGCGAGAACATTCGGGACGTGTTTCTGTCGTTTCCGGTCGAACTGGGCGCCCGGCGTGCACTGGCCGACTTGCTGCTGTCATGGGGCGCGCCAATGGCGGCGTGGGAATCTCTGCGGTCGTTGCGGCCGGACACCGCCTCGGCGACAGTATGGTCGGAGTTCGCCGAGCGGGCGTACGCGGACGAGCGGTGGGTGCTTGCGCGCGACGCCTACACGGCGGCGCTCGGCGTACGACGGCTGCCACATCTCGCCGTGCGCGCATCAGTCGCCGCACTGAAAGCCGGCACGCCGAATGACGTCTTCAGTCTCGCGCCGCTCGCCGAAATGGGGGCGGACAGTGCGACGGCGGCCCGCCAGTACGTGCCGCTCCACGTGGATGCACTCGTCGCCATCGGGCGGACGCTGGATGCTGAAGCGCTCATTGCGACGTACGACCGGTACTTCTCTCCCGTGCAACGCATGCGTGCGACGCAATCCGTCGCCATGGGCTGGGTGCGCGCAGGCGATCTACAGAAGGCGCGTGCCGCGCTGACCGCGGCGGGCGCGGACGCGGACTCGAGCGATGCGGCCGGACTGCTTGCACTGTACGAGGGCCGGCTGGATGCCGCGCGTCTTCTGCTGCGCAGTGGCGCAGTGCCGGGCGCGGACCTCACTCCTGCGTTGGGCATCATCGCGCGCTTGCGCACCGATCGTGCACCGACGGTTGGTGCGGCGTTTCTCGCGCTGGCGCGTGGCGACAGTGCCGGTGCGTCGGGGAAGTTCGTCGAAGCCGCGGCGGCGGAACCCGCCGTGGCGCCGGCGCTGCTTCTCATGGCTGCGCGGCTCAAGGGTGTGCGTGGAGATGCCGCAATTCCCATCTGGCAGAAGATCGTGGCGGACTTTCCCGGAACGCCCGAAGCGGCAGAGAGCGAGCTGGAATGGGCTCGCGCTCTGCGGCGACGTGGCGATCTCGCCAGCGCGACCGCGCGTTTCGAGCATCTCATTCTCAGTGCGCCGCAGAGCGCGCTGCTTCCGCAGGCGCGCCGCGAGCTCGAGCAGCTTCGCGGCACAGTTCCCCCGAGCTCATGAAGTACCCTGGAGTCATTCGTTCTGCGTTGGCGCTCATACTCACGGCGACCTCCGCACGCGCTCAACGTCTGCTCGTGCCGATGGATGATGCACAGACCAATCACCTCAAGGCCTATGGCCTGACCTACAACGCGGTGAAGACCGGCGTGCAGGCGGAATGGCTGCTCAACTATCGCGGCGGCTCGTTTCTCGTGCCCGACGCGCCGGAGCTGCGCCGCCGAGCAGCGCTCGACGGAATTTCCGTCGAGCCGGTGACTGATGCACAGCTCGCCGCCATTCGCCGCGACATCGCAGGCGCCAACATGGAGAGCGTTCCGCTCGAGCGGGCACCGCGCATCGCCGTGTACACGCCGCCAGAGGCGCAGCCGTGGGACGACGCCGTCACGCTCGCGCTCAAGTATGCCGGCATCGACTTTACGCCGATCTACGACGACCAGGTGGAGCAGGGCGACCTCTCCAAGTTCGACTGGCTGCACCTCCACCACGAGGATTTCACGGGGCAGTTCAACAAGTTCCACCTGGGCTATCGCGACGCGCCGTGGTTTCGTGACCTCGTCGCAAAGAATGCCGCCGCCGCCAAGCGAATGGGCTTCTCGAGCGTGCCGGCACTCAAGAAGGACGTGGCCGAGAAAATCCGGGCATTCGTCGAGCGCGGTGGCTTCCTCTTCGCCATGTGCGGCGCCACCGAAACACTCGAGTTGGCGATCGCCGGACACGACGTCGACATCGCTGGGGAGTTTGCCGACGGAACGCCCATGGATCCGGACGCCGACTCGCGCTTGAACTGGAAGCGCTCGCTCGCGTTCAAGGACGCGCACCTCGAGCGCTCGCCGTTCGTGAACGCGATGAGCGACATCGACGGCCATCAGGTGAACGTACCGGGCCGACGCCAACCACTCGGCACCTTCACGCTCTTCAACTTCTCGGCGAAGTTTGATCCGGTGCCGAGCATGCTCGTGCAGGATCACCGCAGCGTCATCAGCGATTACTACGGCGTCACGACCAGCTTTACCAAGGCGACGCTCAAGTCCGGCGTCGTCGTCCTGGCCACCGAAGAGGGCGCACCCTGGGTGAAGTACATTCACGGCGACTACGGAAAGGGCACCTGGACATATCTCGGTGGGCACGACCCGGAGGATCCGCAGCACGCCATCGGCAATCCGCCCACAGACCTCTCGCTCCACCGGAGCAGCCCAGGCTACCGGCTCATCCTCAATAACGTCCTGTTTCCCGCCGCGAAGAAGAAGCCGCTGAAGACCTAGGACAACCGAGGGCTTTCGGTTTATCTTCAGGGGTCATGACCTCCCCAAACCGGCTCGGCCGTTCGGCTGCGTCCGCCATGCGGGCGGCCATCGCCATGGCGCGAGGCAACGAGGTCTGCTTCGTCTGCTCGCTGGACGCCGAGGGCGTGGTGGAGACCGCACGAGTGGTCGCCCGCGGCAACGTCGAAAGTGTGCTCGCCCTTCCCGGATTTGCGCGGCGCGGCGAAATGCTCGTCCACAACCACCCCTCCGGGCTGCTCGAACCAAGCGACGCGGACTATTCCGTGGCCGCCCGAGTTCACGATGACGGCATCGGCTTCGGGATCATCGACAACACCGCGCAAGACCTCTACGTCGTCGTCGAGATTCCGCATGCGCGGCGACAAACGGCGCTCGATCCCGTCAACATCGAGGGCGACCTCGGGCCCGGCGGCGCGATTGCCGGGCTGCACACGCGCTATGAGGATCGTGCGAGTCAGCGCGCCATGGCGTCCACGATCGCGCGGATCTACAACACGGGAGGCGTTGGCCTGCTCGAGGCGGGAACCGGCGTCGGAAAGTCGCTCGGCTATCTCGTGCCCGCGCTGCGCTGGGCCGCGGCTAACGGCGAGCGAACGGTGGTGTCGACGAACACGATCAACTTGCAGGAACAGCTCGTCGGCAAGGATCTGCCGTTTCTGGCGCGTGCGCTCTCGGACCAGAAGGTCCGCTTTGCGCTCCTGAAGGGCTGGCGCAACTACCTTTGCCTGTCGCGTCTCGATCAAGCGTCTGACGGCGCGGCGCATCTCTTCGATGACGGGCAAGCCGGCGAACTGGCGTCGCTCGCGCAGTGGGCGGCCCGAACGAGCGATGGGTCGCTGGCGGACCTCCCCACTCCACCCAGAGCGGAAGTGTGGGACGAAGTCTCGGCCGAGCCCGACGTGTGCACGCGGGTGAAGTGCACGTACTTCGACAAGTGCTTCGTGTTCAAGGCGCGCCGGGCCGCCGCGGAAGCCGACGTCATCGTCGTGAATCATCATCTGCTGCTGTCCGACCTTGCTGTGCGGCGCGCCGCGCAGAACTGGGAGGACGCCGCCGTTCTGCCCGCGTACGGACGGCTCGTCATCGATGAGGGACATCATCTCGAGGACGCGGCCGCATCGCACCTCGGCTGCACGGTGACGCGGCGCGGACTTCAGCGGCTCGACAGCCGGCTCGACCGGCGCGGCAAAGGTTTGCTTCCGGCGCTTGCCGCGCGGCTTGCCGCCAAGCGCGATCTGCTCAGCTCCGCCAGTCTCGATCTCGTGGAGACTCGCCTCGCGCCCGCCGTTGCCGAGCTGCGCGAAAAGAGCGGCCTGCTGTGCGACCTTCTGGAAACGTGGCTCTCGACGCAGGGTGGAACCGTCGTGCGCCTGACGCATGCATTTGCGAGCGACGCGATCTGGCAGCAAGGACTCTCCGTGGCACTTCAGGGGACGCTCGGCGCCATCGAGCAGCAGCGGCAGGGACTCGAGCTCATTCGCGAGCGCATCGAGGGCAGCGAATCACTGGAGGAGGAGTTTGCGCCGCTTCTGAACGAGCTGCGCGGAGTCACGCGACGTCTTCAGACGCTCGGCGACGGTCTCGGTCGCGCACTGGCGCCGCCGCCCGACGACGACAGCATCCGCTGGATCGAGCTCCGCGGGCGAGAGCGCACCATCGCCATATCGAGCGTTCCGCTGGACATGGCGCCCATTCTGCGCGACGACCTGTTCAAGCGCCTCCAGAGCGCCATCGTCACCAGCGCGACGCTCACCGCATCGGCGGGGGACGTCGCCGCACGCTCTCGGCGCTTCGATTTTCTTGCGTCGAGGCTGGGACTCGACGACGCCTCGCTCACGCCGACGACCGCGGTATTTCCGTCACCGTTCGATTTTTCGACGCAGGCGCGACTCGTCGTCCCCACCGACATTCCCGCGCCCAACGTGGATGCCGACGGGCATCGACGTGCGGTGACGCAAATAGTGCTCGACGTCGCCGATGCGTCCAACGGCGGACTGTTCGTCCTGTTCACGAGTCATCGCGAGGTGAAGCAGCTCGCGGCGGAGCTGCGCAGCCGCGGCGTGGATCGACGCTGGCCCCTGCTCGTGCACGGCGAGGAGAGCCGTGACGTCCTCCTCGATCGCTTTCGCGAGGCGGGGCAGGCGGTGCTCGTCGGCACCGCGTCGTTCTGGGAGGGTGTGGACGTTCCGGGCGATGCGTTGCGAGGGCTCGTGATCGCGAAGCTGCCGTTCCGTGTCCCCACGGAGCCCGTCACCGCGGCGCAATGCGAAGCGATCGAAGCGCGAGGCGGCAATTCGTTCGCCGAGTACATGCTGCCGCACGCGTCGCTGCGGCTGAAGCAGGGATTCGGGCGACTCATCCGGACGTCCACGGATCGTGGGGTGGTCGTCGTGTGCGATCCGCGGCTCGTTTCCAAGCAGTACGGCCGCGGCATGCTCGATGAGCTTCCGCCAGCGCGTCGCGAGATCGGCCCGTGGAGCAGGCTGCGCGACGGTATTCGCGCGTTTTATGGGACGGAGAGCACGGTGCCAGGCTAGATTTCGGGATGCATCTCCGCCCGACCAAGATCATCTGCATCGGACGCAACTACGCCGCTCACGCCGCCGAGCTCGGAAACGAGGTCCCCAAGGAGCCGCTGATCTTCCTCAAGCCTCCGTCCAGCCTCATTCGCGACGGGGAATCCATCCGCCTGCCAACGGTGTCAAAGCAGGTGGAGTATGAAGGGGAGATCGGCGTCGTCGTGTCTCACCCATTGCGGCGTGCGAGCAGGGATCAAGCGGGCGCCGCCGTTGGCGGCATCGTTGCTGCGAATGACGTGACGGCGCGTGATCTCCAGAAGTCCGACGGACAGTGGACGCGTGCAAAGGGATTTGACACCTTCTGCGCCGTCGGTGCGGTGGGGCCGGCTCCGTCCGATCTCTCGTCGCTCACGGTCACCACGCGTGTCAACGGTTCCGTACGCCAGAGTGGCCGCGCGTCCAGCATGGTGTTCGACATTCCCGCGATTCTGAGCTTCATCTCGGGAATCATGACGCTCGAGCCGGGCGACCTGGTTCTCACGGGTACGCCGGATGGTGTGGGGAAACTCGCGCCGGGCGATGTGGTAGAAGTGGAGATCGCCGGCGTGAGCCGAGTCAGCAACCCCGTCACCGACGCATAGTGCCTCCGTTCGCCCGCCGCTTCGCCGCGCTTCCGCCATACCCGCTCGCGAACATCCCGCAGCGGAAGCGCGCGCTCCTCGAGCGCGGCGTGGACGTCATCGATCTCGGTGTCGGCGACGCGGATCTCAGTCCGCCGCCCGCCGTGCTCGACCGCATGGAGAGCGCCGTCCGCGAACCGGCATTCAGCCGATATGGCTTCGGCATGGGCCACTTCCCGTTTCGCGAGGCGATTGCCGCATTCATGCAGCGCCGCTTCGGCGTGACGTGCGATCCGATGGACGAAATCGTTCCGCTCATCGGCTCGAAGGAAGGCATCTCGCACATCGCGTTCGCGTACATGGAGGAGGGTGGCGTCGGCATCATTCCGGAGCCGGGCTACAATGCGTACCAGGGGGGCACGCTGCTCGCCAACGGCGAGGCGTATCGCTTCCCGCTCCGGCCGCGCACGAAGTTTCTCGTCGAGCTGGACGAGATTCCCGAGGACGTGCTCCGCCGCGCGCGCATTCTCTATCTGAACTATCCCAACAACCCGACCGCGGCGGTGGCGCCGCTCGAGTATCTCGAGCGCGTGGTTCGCACCTGCCGCGAGCGCGACATCCTGCTCGTATACGACAACGCGTACTCGGAGCTCGCCTACGACGGCTACGTGCCGCCCAGCATCTTTCAGGTGGACGGCGCGTGGGACGTGGCGGTCGAGTTCCACTCGCTGTCGAAGACCTACAACATGACGGGCTGGCGCTGCGGGTGGGCCGTTGCGCGCCAGGAGACATGCGCCGCGCTCGCGAAGGTGAAGTCGTTCGTGGACACGGGGCAGTTCATGGCCGTTCAGGCCGCCGCCATCGGCGCGCTGGAGAGCTGGGAGACGTTCGTCCCCGCCAACGTGGCCATCTTCCAGGAACGCAGGGACGCGGCGGTGGCGGCGTTCCGGTCCACGGGCTTCTCCTGCGAGGTGCCGCTTGCGACGATGTATCTCTGGGTCAAGCTTCCCGACGGCGTCGCGTCCGCGGAGTTCGCGGAGCGTTTGCTCGAGGAAGCCGGCGTGGTCGTGATGGCGGGATCCGCATTCGGCGCGGGCGGCGAGGGATTCTTCCGCGTCTCGTTCGTCACGGCGCCGGCGCGGATCGCAGAGGCGGCTGTGCGCGCCGGCCGCGTTCTCGCGACCATGATGGCGGGAGCCACGTCGTGACGCGACGATCGCCCGGTGCGCTGCTCGCGTCCATCGCGGTCCACGTCGTCGTGGCCGCGCTCATTCTCAATGCGGCGTTCCACTACGACTTCTCGCACGGCAACACGGCCATCTACAGCGCGCCGAGGCGGGAGCACGTCACGTTCATCAATGCGGCGCCGGCGGGTGGCGTCACCGGAGGAACCGACTCCGCGAGCATGCCGGCGCGCGCGAAGACTCCGACTCCGGGGCTGGTGGCACCATTACGCGTGCCGACCGCCGTCGCACCCGTGTCCGTTACGGGCGGCCGCGAAGGCGGTGCCGAAGGAGGACGCGGCATCTCCCGAGAGGCCGACGCAGCGGCGGGTGTCGTCCCCCGCCTTCCCGATCCTCGTCTCACCAACGATCCGCACGCGTTTCTGCCGCTGCCGAAGACGCACGCCGAGCGCGTGGACAGCGCGGTGCGTGCGGCGATTTACGCGTACAACGATTCGGTTGCACGAGCGGCTGGCCTCAAGGGCAAGGAGCCGGGCGACTGGACGTTCGAGAAGAATGGCCAGAAGTGGGGAATCGATGGAAACAAGATCTATCTGGGCAAGTTCGCCATTCCGAGCGCAGTGCTGGCTGCGCTACCGATTCACATTCAGGGGAATCCCGGCGAAGGGCTGAGCGATCGTCTCGCGCCGTCGCGCCGCGCGGATCTCATGCTGCACGCGGAGTCGCAGTTTCACGACGATGAGTTCAATGCGGCGGTGAAGCGCATTCGCGAGCGCAAGGATCGGGAGCGGCGCGATCGGCAGAACGACGGCAACAAGCCATCGGCGGGGCCTGACGTTCCGTAACTGCGGACAGATCTTGTCCGGGACGGGCGTCTCTACTGCCAATTAACCACAGAGAGCACAGAGGACACGGAGCACTACGGAGCACTACGGAGCACTATGGAGCACTACAGCTCAAGGCTCTGTGTCCCTCCGTGATTCAATTGGGCTGCTTGTTCTCTTAGCTGACGATCGGATTCTCGCCGGTTATGGGCAGCAGGGGAGCAGGTGCCGCGTGCTCGCCGAAGGGGCGAAACACTCCACACACGACGCCGAGCACCGCGAAGTCGTCGCGAGGTCCCACCTCGATGGGCCGGTTCGTCTCGTTCGCTGATTCGAGTACGATGGTAGCGCCCCGATGCATGAGCGTGCGGATCACAGCGCCGTCAGCGAGACGGGCGGCCACGATGTCGCCGTCCTTGGCACGTGTGGATGGCGACACGAGCACGTAATCCTCGTCCAGGATGCCGCGCCCAAGCATGGCTTCGCCGGTGTTGCGGAGGTAGAAGACGTCGTCGCTGGGCAGGAAGCGGCGGTCCATCGTGATGTAGCCAGAGCGGTTGTCCGGCGCGAGCGGCGGCTCGGCGGCGACCACCCGCGCGAAGAGCGGCACGGGCTGCGTGCTGGCTTGCCCGGAGTGCCCGACGATGCGCACGCCGCGCGACCGCGACTGGTCGCGCTCGATGAAGCCTTTCTGCGACAGCGAGCCCAGGAGATCGCTGACCGTTTTTGTAGACTTTATGCGAAACTTCTTCGCAATTTCGCGAATGCTTGGCTGGTAGGTGTTCTCAGCCAGGAAATCGATGAGGTAGTGATAGACCCGGCGCTCCAGCGGTGTGAGGGGCTCGGTCATGGTGCCTCACGAATGTCACAAAAGTGATTCAAGCGTCGGTCCCTGCGGGCGAGCGGTTTCCGGGGAAGGTGCGCCAAATGTACCCTCTCTCGGACCCTTCGCAACACTTGTTTCGTCAATCCGGCGTCGGCTCGTCCTGTCGTAGCCGCAGCAGGGCCGCTTCCAGCCGCTGTTGAGCTCGCTTCCTGCCGAGCACGACCAGGACCTCGAAGATGCCGGGGCTCACCGCGCGGCCCGTCAGGGCGACACGGAGGGGCTGGTAGAGCTTGCCGGGCTTCTCCACCAGGTCGAGACGCGCCGCCAGCTGGTTCAGCGCTGCCTCGGTCGACGTCAAATTCCACTCCGTAAGCGGAGACAACACCTCGAGCGCCCCGCGAAGGATGGCCTCCGTGAGCGCGCGATCCTTCCACTGCTTCCGCACCGCCTCGGCGTCAAGCTCGATCTGCTCATTGAAATACGGTGCCGCCTGCCAGACGATCTCGTCGATCGTGCGCGACCGAACCTTCAATAGCTCCAGAAGCGAGAACACCCATTCGCGGCGCGCCATGATCTCTTCGGCGGAGCCGTAGCCGGCGGCGACGAGCGCCGGCAACGCGCGCTGCAGCAGCTCGTCCGGCGAGATGAGCGCGAGGTGCTGTCCGTTCATCCACTCCAGCTTCTTGAGATCGAATATCGCTGCGCGCTTCTGCAACCCGCTCGGATCGAAGAGCTCGATCATCTGCTCGCGCGACATCACCTCGATGTCGTTGCCCGGCGCCCACCCGAGCAGTGCGAGGAAGTTCATCATCGCGCTCGGCAGGATGCCGAGGTGCTGGTAGTCGCCCACCGCGGTTGCGCCGTGCCGTTTGCTGAGCTTCTTGCCATCCATTCCGTGGATCATCGGCAGGTGCGCGAACACCGGCAGCTCCGCACCCAGTGCGCGATACAACTGAATCTGTTTCGGCGTGTTCGAGATGTGGTCGTCGCCGCGCATGACGACCGTGATGGCCATCGCGATGTCGTCGCTCACCACGGCCAGGTTGTAGATGGGCGTGCCGTCGGTGCGGAGGACGATGAAGTCCTCGATGTCCTTGTTCAGGAACGCGATCGTGCCGTGCACGAGATCGTCCCAGCTCGTGGAACCTTCGGGGACGCGGAAGCGCACCGTGAAGGGCATGCCCGCCGCTACGCGGCGCTCCACCTCCACGCGGTCGAGCCGATCGCATCGGCGGTCGTACTTGAATGCGGCGCCCGCCGCCTCGGCCGCCGCACGGCGTTGCGCCAACTCCTCCTGCGTGCAGAAGCAGCGATACGCCGTGCCATTCGCGAGCATGCGCTGCGCGTCCGCGCGGTGCCGCTCGAGATTGGCGCCCTGGTGCACCACAGGCTCGTCCCACTCGAGGCCGAGCCACTGAAGGCCTTCGAAGATGGCGCGCGTGCTCTCTTCGGTGGAGCGCGCCTTGTCAGTGTCCTCGACGCGGAGCAGGAACTGTCCGCCGAATTTTCGCGCGTAGAGCCAGTTGAAGAGCGCCGTGCGCGCGCCGCCCACGTGGAGGTATCCGGTGGGCGACGGAGCGAAGCGGAGGCGCGGAACGCTGGGGGCCATGTGCGAACGGTGAAAAGACGAAGGCCCGACGCGGACGGCGGCGGGCCCTCGGAACGGAGAGAGAGGGATTCGAACCCTCGATAGAGGTTGACCCCCTATGCCGGTTTAGCAAACCGGTGCCTTCAGCCTCTCGGCCATCTCTCCTGGCGGCGTTGCGTACGTGCGCCGAATGAAATGTAAGGGGGGGCGGAGTGGAACGACAGGACGGGGCCGCGAGCACGGAGACGTCCGGTGTGTGACGACGGTCCTGTCGCCCCTCGGTGCGGGGGGTGACATTCGCTGCATGCTGATCTTCCTCTGCCTCGTTTTCGTGCTGTCGGGTGCCGCGGGACTGATGTACGAGTCCATCTGGACCCGGTATCTCGGGCTGTTCGTCGGCCACAGTGCGTACGCGCAGGTGCTCGTTCTCGTCATCTTCCTCGGCGGGATGTCGGTGGGGGCGTTCGCGATCAGTGGGCGGACCGAGCGCATCCGGCGTCCCCTGTTGTGGTATGCGGTGGTCGAGCTGGTCATCGGGCTGCTGGGGATCGTCTTTCACGACGTGTTCGTCGCGACCACACAGCTCGCGTACGACTCGATCTTTCCGGCCATCGGCCCCGGTGCGGCGCATTCGGTGGCAAAGTGGGCCATCGCGGCGCTGCTGATCGTGCCGCAATCCGTGCTCCTCGGCGCGACGTTCCCGCTCATGACGGCCGGCGCGATCCGCGGCCGAACGGGGTCCTCGGGGCGCGCCATCGCGCTGTTGTACTTCGCCAACAGCATCGGTGCCGCCGTCGGCGTACTGCTCGCCGGATTCGTGCTCATCGACATCAGCGGGCTTCCGGGTACGCTCATCGCCGCGGCAATGATCAATCTGGCGGTGGCCGGCGCCGCCATGATCGCGGAGATTCGCGCGAACGCCGCGCTGCTTGGTGCCGCCCTCGGTCGTGAATCCGGAATTGCGCCGGCGTCTCAGTCTCCAGCGCCGGCGGTGAGCGCGAGCGACGAAATCATCGAGCGCGCACGGAGCCTGCTCGTCCTGGTGGCGTTCGGGACGGCCGTCTCCTCGTTCGTGTACGAGATCGGATGGATCCGCATGCTGTCGCTCGTGCTCGGATCGGCCACGCACTCGTTCGAGCTCATGCTCTCCGCATTCATCCTCGGACTCGCGCTCGGTGCGTTCACCATCAGGACGCGAACCGAGTCGGTCGCGTCGCTTCGCACGCTCGGGTACGTGCAGCTCGCGATGGGCGCGCTCGCCGTGGCGACGCTGCCCATCTACATGGAGTCGTTCAACTGGATGGCCGATTTCATGGCGGCCTTCTCGCGATCGCCGGCGGGATACCGCGCGTTCAGCCTCTCCAGGTACGCGATCTGTCTCGCCGTCATGCTTCCGGCGACGTTCTGCGCCGGCATGACGCTGCCACTGATCACGCGACTCCTGATGCGCGGCGATCACGGCGAGCGCGCCATCGGCCTGGTGTACGGCGTCAATACGCTCGGCTCCATCGTGGGAGTAGCGCTCTCCGGGCTCGTCCTCCTGCCGTGGCTCGGTCTCAAGTGGATGCTCGTGGCCGGCGCGCTCATCGACGTCGTGCTTGGCGTCGCCGTGCTCGCTCGGGTGTGGAAACGGGGCGAGCATCGTTTGCGCCGGCGCGACTGGGTGCCCGCCGCCATCGGCGTGTCCGCGCTGTTCATTCTCGGCGCGAGCGCGGACTTCAATCAGAGCGTGCTCACGAGCGGCGTGTATCGATACGGATCGGCGAAGGCGCCGAAGGTGCCGGACGTGCTGTTCTATACCGATGGCCGCACGGCGACCGTCAGCGTGCGTCGCATCGTCCTGAGCAAGGGACTTTCCCTCGCGACGAATGGAAAACCCGACGCCTCGCTCGGTCCCGAGTGGTTTCATCCGCCAGGCGTTCGCGGCCCGTTTACACACGATGCGTCCACCCAGACGCTGTTACCGCTCATCCTGTTGGCGCATGCGCCTCACGCAAGGATGGGCGCGGTGATCGGGCAGGGGTCGGGCATGTCGTCGCACACACTTCTTCTCGACCGTGGGCTCGCGAAGCTCGTGACCATCGAGATCGAGCCCGAGATGATCCGGGCATCCACGAAGTTCTATCCGGCCAACCGGATGGTCTTCGACGATCCGCGGTCCAGCTTCGCCATCGACGACGCGCGCTCCTACTTCGCGTCTCAGCGCAGGCGCTTCGACCTGATTCTGTCGGAGCCATCCACGCCGTGGGTCGCCGGCGTGTCGGGACTGTTCACCGCGGAATTCTACGCGCACGTGCGGCGCTATCTCACGCCCAACGGCGTCTTCGGGCAGTGGCTGCACCTGACGGAGATCAATGACGGTCTCGTGCTCAGCGTGATACGCGCGGTGTCCGAGCAATTTCCGTCGTACACCATCTATGCTGTCGGCAACCGCGACATTCTCGTCGTGGCGAGTCCGGCGCCGCAGCTGGCCAGGCCAGACTGGAGTGTGTTCGAGCGGCCGCGCATCGCGGACGCGTTGCGGCGCGTCTATCCGCTCACGGCGCCGACTCTCGACGCGCTTCACATGGCGGACGGAAGAACCCTCACGCCGCTGTTGGGAGCCGGTGCGGCAAACTCCGATTTCTACCCGACGCTCGACCTCGGCGCGGAGAAGGCGCGGTACACGAACGAGGCGGCGAATGGCTTCATCGGCCTCGTGAGCGACCGCTTCGGCATCGCACCCATTCTCGAGGGGCGCCGCAGTGGTGTGACTGGTGAGGTCTTTACACCGGTCGCCTTTGTGCCGAGGCTCGAGGCGATGGAGCTCGCGGCCAGGTGGCGCGATGGCTATTGGACCGGCGCCCAGCCGCAGATGCTCGCGTCGGCCGAGCGTGCGGTGACGATCGATCGTCTCATGTCGGCGAACGTGGCGCCCATCGATTGGCACGTGTGGGCCGCGGCCATTCGCGAGTCGGAGGAGACGCGCAGTGGTGGAACCGCTGGTGTTGCCGACACAGCGTTCTTCAAAGCGGCGAACCACTACATGGATGTGCAGCACGCGCCCGATCAGGCGCGCGCGGTGGTGGCGTTCATCCATGGGCTCGCGGCCTGGAACTTCGCGGAAACCTCGCAGGCGGCCGACATCCTGATTCCGGCGGCGCGGCACGGCGATCTGTGGCTGCCCGCGGATCTGCTGCGCGAGGGCGCGGCGGTCGCGCGCATCATGCTCGGCGACGCGAAGGGTGCGAAGCAGGTGATGGACGAGCTGGCGGCGCAACGCACGCGCGACGCGAACGACGTGCGTCCGCAGTTGTTGGACGCGTGGATTGCTGCGCTACAGGCGCAGAAGTCGAGGAAGGGAGCGCCGCCGGCGGCGCAATAACGAAGCGGGCAGGGTGGGATTCGAACCCACGAGACCCTTGCGGGTCCGCCGGTTTTCAAGACCGGTGCTTTCAACCACTCAGCCACCTGCCCAATGGATGCCGCAGCATCGGCAGCAGCCAACGCCGACAATCTATAGCAGGTTGCTAGGAGGAGCCACCGAAAATGCCTAGCGCGGTGGCGCGGATGGCGTTGCTAACCACAAACGGGCAAGTTGGTAAACCCTGCCGAACTCCTCCGGTCGCACCACTCCACGTTCACTGTACATGGTGGCGAGATTGCGCAGGGCCCTTGCCCGAGAGAAGCGAGCGCTCAGAAACTCTGGACTACCTGTGCGCTCTGCGTCAGTCAAGTCCCGCTTAAAGTCCTCCGGGCGAGCGTCGACAGCGGTGATAGCAAGAGAGATGACCGCTTCGCGCAGTTCCCCTGGAGTCCCGGCGAGGACGTGACTTGGCAAGTGGAGCTGCCCCTGGTCGGAACCGCCGAACACGTCGTGACTATCGTACCGCAGTGTCAAAGTGCGGAAGGAGGTATCTCCGGCCGGAAGTGCCAGGCCAGAACTCCATCGCAACGGACCCGACACCTTCATTGAATACTGAACATTGCCGATGCTGGCTTGCCGAGTGCCGTCACTCAAGAAATGTTGCGCTCCTAGCGAGTCCACAACGGCCACTCTAAATGCAACCGGCCTTGTCGAAGCAAATAGGCGGACCGTTTGTGCAGAATCGCCTCCAAGAAGAACCGCATTGAGAGTGTCGGCGAGTGACTGACGGTCTTCAATGCGATGCTCGGTGCCCGCTAGAGGGGCAAAGGCACTTTGGGTTGAAAATGTCCAAGTGTTTACTCTGCGTAGTGCTGCCGATTGCTTGATGCCGTTGCTCGCTGGCACGCCCGCCGCCCGAAAGAAGGCACCGAGGTGATTCGCGTCAGCATCTCCAAGCTGTGGGCTAAGATCAGCGACCCGAGTCGCAACTGACAGTCTGGGGAAAGCAACCGAGAGCGGTACGGTCTTGGTATTCAAGCGAATAACGCCGCCAGAAGAGACCTCAACGGAGTCAACGCGGCCTACGACCTTCGAGCGCGCCTGCGACAAACGGTATTGGCGCACGTTGGTTGCCTCCGTGCCAGTTGTACCGACACGGGCTGTTGACGTCGGCGTAAGATCCAACCCCGGCGCAGAAGCATTAACCATTACGCTAGCAACAAGACGAGTCTCGCCGGCGCTAGTGCGAATAGCTCGGAGTGAGGGCGCGCTGATGGTGGCGTTGAGCACCGGTGGTAAGGGTGCACCGAAGGCGGGATTGCGCCCGGCTATCAGCAAGCCTGCCAGCTTTCCAGAATCAATTGGGTCGGTTGTTACCATGATCTCTGTGAGCGCAAATGCGCCTCGAGAGATGTCGCCTGGACGCGCAACCCGTGCCAAGACGGTTAGGTATCCTGCAACCTTAGACGTACCGGGCTGCAAGCATAGCGAATCGATGCGAATATCTGTGAACGGGTCTTGAAAGCGTGCCAGGGTGGCGATGACACGCCCGTGCCACGTGACGTCCGATAGCGGCGCGGCCGACTTGGGAAGCGCGTTGACGCGGGCTAAACCATACTTGAACGGGGTTGTCACAGCCATCACAGTTCGCACCAATGTATCGAAAGAAACAGCCACCCTAAACTCGGCCACGAGAACGGAATCGGCCCAAACGGGCCAGGTTGGCGGCGGCGTAGGCCTGAAGCCGTCACGTTTGGAATAGCGCTGTGAGGCATCTTGGACGACAAGTAGGCTGTACGTCGTCTTCGAGCGGTCCCTGTCGCGCCACCAAAGGAGCTCAGACGGGTGTATCTCAACTTTAGAATCGTGGCCGCCATCCCAAACCCAGGGGCCGTAGACGCAAATACTGTCGCCCTCGCGTGTTGGCAAAATCGACAGCATTGGGCGCATATCCTCGTCGGGCGTGACCTCGGCTTCGAGGCATCGCGAGGTGGCATCGGGATCGCCATGGCATGGAACCAACTTGTCTGGCGCAAGAGTGTACAGGAACTCCGAGGCAGGGTTGGGGACCACGTGATGGTTCCAGTCCTCCTCGTGTTTTACTACCGCGCCATGATAGAAACGCTCATCCTTTAGGACCTGACCACACATTGTGCGCTTCGTCCCATCAACGGGGACCCAATGATCACCCCCAAACGAGCCCAGTAGTATCCATTCTTGTTTAGCCGTGAACTTGTCTCCGATGATCGAAGCGCCTACGCTGCGCGCTGAGACACCCAGCTGAAAGCTCTCCAGCGAGTCGCGATGCGCCGAGGCCTGATTGCCACAAAGGCATGAGTCAGCCGCAACGACCGATTGGGCGGATAGCGGAGTACACGTTGCTGCGAGTAGTAGGGAAGCGGCAACGAGGTTGAGGGCGACCGGGCGCATTGGCTGGACGTTTTGGTGGCGGTGTCCACCGTAACAGTTTTGGCGAATGACCGCAAGGTGACCGCCATAGGCAAGTCTGGTCTTCCGTCTTTGTGGCGTGGGCATTCTTAATATGTTTTAAGGTTCGCGGGTCGAGGGCGCGGCTATCGCAGTGGAGTGGATCGCGAGGTTGAACCGCTCGTCGTAAACGGAAGCCGCGCGGGACGTATGTGACGCCTCCTAGGTCGTCGCGTGCAGTCTCTCCGTGACGGCGGTCGAGAGCAGCGCTATGAGTGCAGCGTGACAGGACTGCTACGCCGATACGCCGGGCGAGGTGTTCGCCGTGGTCGCGCTCCGTCGCAATACGTAACCATCACCCCAGGACGAGCGTGGTCCGAGGAGGCGGTTGCCATGAGTCGCCACACCGCGTACTCCCTCACCAGCCAGCTCAGTCGCGCGTGGTCATTCGCGCCCGCGGATGACCAAGAGCGCGCCGGGGGAACAGTCCAGCGCGTCACAGAGCGCGGCGAGCATCTTCGTCGAAATGCGCGTAATGCGCTTCTGCTTCGCCAGGTTGTAGATGGTCGCAGGGTACATGTCCATGCGAGTCGCCAACGCATACGCGGTCAGGTTGCGCTCTTCGAGGAGCGCGCCGAGTTTCCAGTCGATGGGAGAGGCCATGGCGCGCAATCTACTCCTTCGAAGCGGCTCGCACACCTAGTCGCCCTTGCGCACATGTGCGGCTCCCGCTAGTGCCAAGCGAATGAAACTGCTGCTAGGCAAGTCGCGTGTTAAGCCGCACACGAACATCGACCGCAGTTTGCCCAACATAGTCAAGAGCGACGAGCGGTGGAGGAGGAGACATTTTAGAGAGCCCTTGATCCCGGAAAACGTGTGTCAACAATGACTCTCACGCATTGGAAAAGTACGTCATTGATAGTCCCGCGCGAGGCATGTTGGCCGATCACAGTGTACCCTCTTACACGGAGGTGGGCAGCCAGCGCCTTCTCAACGGCCGCGACCGTGTTCCGAAGAGGCCGATGATCCTCCATGCAGGCCGCCTCTGGGAAAATGGGACCGACAGCCGTCATCTCGAACGTGCATTCGGCGGGTGCAATGCCGAGTGCCTTCAGTTGCCTTCCCATCGCATTGCCCTTGGCAGTCAAGCGCGTATCGAGATGCTGAGCAACCCGTGCAAAAGGGGAGCCGGCATTGGCTGAAGAGCTGTCGCCGGTTCTGCCCACATAGAGCCATTCGCCGTCCGGATGCGTGATGTGCCACACGTACAGCCAAAAGCCGCGCTGTAGCAGCTTGCCATCAAAACGCATGGCGAAGTGCGTCAGTTCTGGCCAGCTCGAGTCTCTCATAGGGCGCTCACACAGGATGGATGTATCGGAATTACCGCGACCGGGTGGCCATCCTCGTAGCTGCAAGACCGAACGTGGGGTCACCGACAGAACTAAAAAAGTGGCCGACGCGTTGGTAGGCGTGAAGCGAGAAGCGAGGTTCGTTCCGCTATCGCTGTTGACTAAGAACTCTCGACGGGCGTCTGAGGTGGCAACCGCACGGCCGGGCCTATCCGGCAGCCTGATCGCGCAATGCCTCGTACAGGTGAGCATGGTTGAGCAAGATGTCTTTGAGACCCTTCTGCACCGTTGCTGAGTTCAGGGCTTGGGTGCTCATGACCGTGTGCGCGTCTAGCGCCCCCATGATCGCGTTCATCAATTCCGACTTCAAGTCCGGCGAATTGGCGAACTGCTCCTTCGTGTTGTTGGCCGCCTGTTGCTGAAGCGTCTCCGATTCAAGCAGCTTGTCTCTGATGACGTGATTCACGTACACAAGCTTGTCGTGATCCGTGAGGTTCCCGTCGAAGAGATCGTTCACCTTCTCGATGATCTCGCGGAGCCATGCCTTTTCCCTCACCTGTACGTTGCCACTACCCGCGTCCACAATCGGATAGAGCTTCGGCGTGTTGCCGTCGTTCAGCGGCATCGCCTGTTTGCCGAGGCCCTTCAAGTGATGATGGGTCAGCACGACCTTCGATAGATCGATCCCCTCTCTCTTGCGGCCGAACTCCAGTAGTGGCAGGAGCCGTTTGTAGAAGATGGCTCGCTTCTCGATTGTTGTATTGCCGTAGTCGAAGATTTGAGAAAGAAAGGTGTATAGGCGAACGAACGCGCCCATGTCGCTCTTGAACAGGAGCAGCGCGTTTAGCTCGTCGTCCGCCGCTTTGATCGCGGGATCGTCCTTCTTCTCCGTGGCGATCGCGAGTGCCTCCTGCGCGGCCGTGTAACGCTTCATAAGGCGGTCACACACGGGTTCCAGGGCGGCCACCAAGTCGCTCTGCTTGGACCTCGGGTCGAGTTCTACCGCGACCACTCGGTCGACTTCGAAATCGTCGTAGTGTCCGGCTGCGTCCAGCTTGGCCCGCAGGTTGAAAACGAGGTTCGGGTCCGTGGTCGTGGCGAGTGCGGCCGTCGTGTAATACGCCTTGAACGCCTCCAAGACATCGGCGGCGTCGTTTACGAAGTCCACGACGTAGGTCGTGTCCTTGCCGGGATGGGCCCGGTTGAGCCGCGACAAGGTCTGGACCGCCTGAATGCCGGCCAGCCGCTTGTCCACGTACATGCCGCACAGCAGGGGCTGATCGAAGCCAGTCTGGAATTTGTTCGCCACGAGCAGGATCTGATACTCGCCGCCCTTGAACGCTTCCCGAATGTCCCGACCCTTCAGGTTGGAGTTGAGGGTCCGGCTCTGTTCCGTGAAGGCATCGGGGCCTGATTCCGTGTCATGGACCTCGCCCGAAAAGGCCACAAGCGTCCCGATCGTGTAGCCGCACTCCGTGATGTACTTCTCGATGGCGAGTTGCCACCTGACGGCCTCTACACGGCTCCCGACGACCACCATGGCTTTGGCCTGCCCGTTGAGCAACGGTGCCACGTATTCGCGGAAGTGCTCCACGACGATCTGGACCTTCTGTGCGATGTTGTACGGGTGGAGCTTGACCCAGCCCATGATCCGTTTCAGGGCTGCTGTGCGCTCGACCTCTGTGTCGTCGATCTCCTTGCCTTCGTGGGCGAGCTTGAACGCCAGGCTGTACGGCGTGAAGTTCTGCAGCACGTCGAGGATGAACCCCTCCTCGATTGCTTGCCGCATAGAGTAGACATGGAACGGCGTCGGCACATTGTCCGGCGCTGGCTTCCGCGTCGGGTCAGGGCGGGTTCCGAAGATCTCGATCGTCTTGTTCTTCGGAGTTGCCGTGAAGGCGACGAACGTGATCCCGCCATCGTCCGCTCGAGCAGTCATCTGAGCGGCGAGGATGTCCTCGGTGCTGATCTCGCCCCCGTCGTTCAGGTCCTGCAATTCTTCGGGCGACAGCACGGCCTTGAGCATGGCTGCCGCCGTGCCGCTCTGTGAACTGTGAGCCTCGTCCGCGACCACGGCGAAACGCTTTCCCTGCGTGGCTGCAAGCGCGCGCACCGCTTCCAACGCGAAGGGAAATGTCTGTATCGTGCACACGACGATCTTCTTGTCACCAGAGAGCGCCTCGGCGAGCTTTCCGCTCTTACTCCCGTCTTGATTGGTGATCGTCGCCACGACGCCACTGGTGCGCTGAAAGTCGAACAGCGCCTCCTGCAACTGCGCGTCGATGACGTTTCGGTCGGAGACCACGAGCACCGTATCGAAGATCTTCGCGTGCTGGGCGTCATGCACTTCGGCGAGAAAGTGGGCCGTCCACGCGATCGAGTTGGTCTTGCCAGAGCCTGCAGAGTGTTGGACGAGATACTTGCCGCCGGGACCATCATGGAGTACGGCCGCTTGGAGTTTCCGCGTGACGTCAAGCTGATGGTACCGGGGAAAAATGACCTCGGTGATCTGCTTCTTCGTGTCTCGTTGGGCGATGAGGTAGCGGCCGAGAATCTCCAACCAGCTATCGCGTGCCCAGACCTGTTCCCACAGATAGGCCGTACGGTGGCCGTCCGGGTTCAGCGGGTTCCCAGCGGCCCCGTGATCGCCCTGATTGAACGGAAGAAAGCGAGTCGCAGGGCCTGCGAGCCTGGTCACCATGTGGACCTCGCGGTTGCTGACCGCGAAATGCACTAGCGCTCCGTTCGGAAACGATAGGAGCGGTTCGGCGGGCTCTCCCTTGGAGCGCGGCAGCCGGTCAAAGCGGTACTGGTCGATCGCGTCGCCGATGCTCTGCGTGAAGTCCGTCTTTAACTCCACGGTGGCGACCGGCACGCCGTTCAGGAACAGCACGAGATCGATGCAGTTCTCGTTGTGGAGCGAGTAGCGGACCTGCCGCACCACGCGTAGCCGATTGGCCGCGTAGCGGATGAGTATTTCGGGATTGATGCCTAGCGCGGGCTTGAACTCGGCGAGCTTGAGCGATTGTTTCAGGCCAAGAAGCTCGATCCCGTGACGCAACACGTCGAGGGTGCCGCGCTGGTCCAGCTGGTCGCGGAGGCGGGCCAGCACCGTCTCACCAGCCTGTGCGCCGTGGTTCTTTGTCAGCGTCTCCCACGCGTGCGGCTGGGTCGCCTGTGCCCACGCAATCACGTCGGAGGGGTAGACCGCGCGTGCCCGGTCATAGTTCGCCGCGTTACTATCTGTGTAGAGCCATCCGCGCTCTCCCAGCTGATCGCAGATCTCCGCCTCGAAGCTGACCTCTTTGTGCACGCTCACGCTGCCACCGTTTCGACCAACCCGCGTACGTCGATCTGACCGGTAACGGCGGCGGAGATCAGCGCGTCACGGCGCTCTTGCAGGAGGTCGATCGCTCGCTGCGCTTCCGCAGTTAGAGCGTCGAACCTAGCTGTCTCGGCATGTATAAACGTAACGATCTCGCGTTGCTCATCGAACGGAGGCATTGCTATGAACAGACCACGAATGACCCCTTGGCCAATCTTCTTCATGGAGGGACTCGTGCCAGTGGCCTCTCTCTCGATTTGGAACCGAGCATTGAGCGAACGTAGGCAAAGAACGAGAAACTTCCCCTCTGCGAGTTCCGGTTTCGCCCGAAACCGATAAAGCAGGTCAGACAGAAGAAGGCGAGGCCTCACTCGCGGCACGAATGTGGCCATGCCCACGAGAGAGCGCGTGTTACCCCGGCTCATTAGAATGTCGCCTGTTCTGATTTCGTAAGCCGTCAGCGGGTCGACGTCACGTGGAAGGGCCTTTTGCTCGGTAGGATCGAACTCGTCGCGATTTCCGCAGCCAACCTTTAGCACGCCCCAATCATCTTCCGCTGCCGGTTCATTCTCGCATGTCGGTGACCATCCTTGCTCGATCTTGGTAATCGAATGCCTTAGTGATTTCAATTCCCAGTGAGCCGGCACGTCGCCAAGCCATTCGACGCCCGACGGCTTCATCGGCGCATCGGGGTTCAAGCCTTTCGTGACGGCGTGGGAGATCACCGCTTTGCGCTTCTCAGCGAGCAGGTCGATCAGCCGGCGCTGTTCCGCGACCAATGCGTCAATTTTCGCGGTTTCGCAGTCAAGAAATGCAGCGATGAGCAATTGCTCGCGCGACGACGGAACCAAAACGGGAAACTCCATGAGATCGTCGCGGCTCATTTGCAAAGAGTTCGGTCGGATGCCAGTCAGCAACTGCGTATACCCCTGCACGTAGATTCCGCTGCGCAACAAATGGTGAACGTACCGCCGCTCCAAACCCTCCGCGATGTCATAGCTGCGGTAGGCGGGGCTCACGTGCCCTTCATACTCTGTCACGCCAAGACCGGCGTAATTGAGCCACATGGTATTCACGACCAGCTGGCCAACACGCGCGATACGATATCCGAGCAAATCCTCGTCTAAGCGGCGCCGGTTGTCGTCGTCATATTCTTTCACCTCTACGCCGCGATAGCCGGAAACGGAAAGCATCGAACCAACGATCTCTCGCTCGATTTTCTCTATACTCTCGCGGAACAGGTGACGGAACTTCTTCACCTGCCAATCCTGCGGCACCTCACGCAGCCACTCTACACCGCTATCCTTGTACGCCGGGTAGCGCGGGAAGCTCATGCCGTCAGCCCACTGATCATGGTCACGATGCGGTCGGTGACGACCTTCAAGTCGGCGTCGATCTCGCTTAGCGGGCGTGGCGGCTTGAAGACGTAGAAGTGGCGATTGAACGGAATCTCGTACCCGACCTTGGTCTTCTCGTCGTCGATCCACGCATCCGGCGCGTGCGGCAGCACCTCGCGTTTGAAATAAGCCTCGACATCCTCACTAAGCGACACATTCTCCGTGTCACGAAGCGCGGAATCTGGTGAGGGCTTGCCCTTCCCCTTACTCTTGGTGCCAAGCACGACGTTGCCATTCGGATCGCGCTCGGGCCGATCTACTGTGATGGTGCGGTAGCCGAAGTCCTCGTTCTTGAAGATACGGCTGATGGGCACCCCATCGTGCGTTGCTTCCTCGAAGCGGCCGAATAGACGCGTGATCTCCTCGATGTGCGTCGGGCTCAATTCCTTTCGCTTGCTGCCGAGGCTCTTCCTCATCTTCTGCCAGAAGCTGCTCGCGTCGATCAGCTGCACCTTGCCCTTCCGGGCGTCCGGCTTCCGGTTGGTCACGATCCAGACGTACGTGCTGATGCCAGTGTTGTAGAACATGTCCGTCGGAAGCCCGATTATTGCTTCGACAAGGTCGTTCTCCAGAACATACCGACGGATTTCGCTCTCGCCGGAGCCAGCCCCGCCTGTGAAGAGAGGGGAGCCGTTCAGTACAATACCAAACCGGCTCCCACCATCTACGGCAGGCCGCATCTTGGAAATGAGGTGCAGAAGAAAGAGCAGGGACCCGTCGCTCACGCGCGGCAGACCCGGTCCGAACCGACCATTGAAGCCCATCTGGTCGGCTTCCCGGCGGACCTCCTTCTCGATCTTCTTCCACTCTACTCCGAAGGGCGGATTGGAGAGCATGTAGTCGAAGTGCTTCCCCGATAGACCGTCGTTCGAGAGCGTGTTCCCGAAGATGATGTTCCCGATATCCTGTCCCTTGATGAGCATGTCCGCCTTGCAGATGGCGTAGGACTCGGGATTCAGTTCCTGCCCATACATGACCAGCCGCGCGTCCGGATTCAGGCTGGAAAGGTGCTCCCCGGCCACGCTCAACATGCCTCCGGTTCCTGCCGTTGGATCGTAGATGTGCCGCACGATCCCTGGCTTTGTGAGGGCTGCGTCATCCTCGATGAACAGGAGGTTCACCATCAGCCGGATGACCTCACGCGGAGTGAAGTGCTCTCCGGCCGTCTCGTTTGACAATTCCGAGAACTTCCGGATCAGTTCCTCGAATACCGCGCCCATCTGGGCGTTGCTCACGACCTCGGGATGCAGGTCGATCGTGGCGAACTTCTCGGTGACGAGATAGAGGAGGCCGGACTTGGCCAGGCGGTCGATCTGCGTGTGGAACTCGAAGCGCTCGAAGATGTCGCGTACGGCGGGTGAGAAGGCATGCATGTATGCCCGCAGATTCTCGCCGACGTGGTCCTGATCGCCCATCAGCTTCTTCAGATCGAGCGGCGAGGTGTTGTAGAACAACTGCCCGGACTTCCGGAGCAGAAAAGGCTCGGGATTCAGGCCAGCCTTCTCGCGGGTCGCAAGTTCGCCGAGTACGCTCGCCTTCGTGGGTTCCAGCACACAGTCGAGCCGGCGGAGGACCGTGAACGGGAGGATGACCTTCCCGTACTCGGATTGCTTGTAGTCGCCTCGCAGAAGATCGGCGACGGACCAAATGAAGGCTGAAAGGTTGACGTCACTCATGGAGTGCGAATATACGTTGGACGACCATCGCCGGGCTGCGATCAGTCGACGCATTGAGGCTTTCGTGAACGGCGTACTACGCGTGCGATAGAACGAACGGGAATACCAAGCGGCAACAGGAGACGCGGTTGTACCTGCGTGCGGCTAATGGGCGATTGCACTTGCGTATCGCCTACTTATGCTGCTCAAGGTTGGCTTCGTGCCAGCGTTCGAGTTGGCGCTTCTGGTCCTCGTAAACCTCGCAATCAACCACCCGCCTGCGCATGGACTCCACGCGCGGCATCGGCGACGTGGCGAAGATGGCTCGATACGCTCGCCTCGCGAGAATGCTCTGCACAGTGAGGCACTGCCCGCGATCGAAGGCAAGATGCGGCGGGTACGTATAGGCGACCTTGGAATACAGAAGAGCATGTGGGGATAACGGCAGCATGATCTCCGAACCCTTGAATCCCCATCCTCCACCGAACGAGACGTTGTTCCACGCGTGGTAGTTCATGCGCAACAAGGGGTGATCGCTAGTGAACCATTCTGTACTGCTCGGCGGGGCAATGATCGACCACGTCAATCCGCCCGAGGCGATCAGCTTTGGCGCTGTGACTTCCAGGGCATTCTGGATCGCCCACAGCCAGAGTTCTCGACCGCTAACGACGCTCGTCTCGAGTCTCGCATCTCCGCCATTCCCTGGCACGCGGACGTTGACTTGAATGGGTGGCAACGGTCCCGCAACTGGAAATTGCTCAATACGGACCCCGCGTCTTGCGGCGCGCTCCAGCTTCTTCTTGGCGCCTTGGAGAACATCTCTCATCATCTGTGGAAGCTGCTTGTTCCAGCGCTCCGCATGATCAGCAAAGGCAGATGGCGTTCGTTGATCCAGCGCCATCGCGAAGTAGGTGATGCGATGATGATCCTTCTGGCTTAGGACACCGCCGCTCTCGGCGCGAGCGAGTGCGTCGAGGGCCGGGTCCTCGATCTCATCCTTCAGATACCGCTCAAAGGCGTCGGGCTCGGAGCCATCGCGCGTGGTCGTGTACAAGTGGTCGGCGGCAGCAACTGAGCGTATCGGTCGCATCTCCCAAATGGGATATTTCTCGTGCGGCACAAGTGTCTCATACGTGCAGACTCGCTTGCGATCGAGAGACCAGCGGCGGAGGTAGGCGCGCGGGACCCAGTGATGCCAGCGGCTCGGCGATTGACCGACGTCTTTGGTCATGGCGCCATTGTGCGCCGTGCCTTGCGGGCGACCGGGCGCGTTGGGCGCAGCATGCTCCTCTCGAGCGAGACGTCCAGGACTCCCGCCAGCACGTACAAGCCCCTCTGCGACGCTGCGCGTGCTTGGCGCTGCACACGTACGAGCAACGCCTGCAGCCCTTGTCCAAAATTGCGCTTCCTGCGTTGGTCGCGCGGATCCCACACTGGTGAATCGTACCACCCGACAACGTAGATACCGTGACGCGTGCGCTGGTTGTTCTGCAGATAGTCTCCCACGAGCTGAACGTCGAGAGCCGTGAGTACATCGGGACTCCAGGAGCACTTCACCTCCAGCACTATTGAGACGCTATCAAAGGAATGCTCGCTACTTCCCGGCGTGACGGCGAAGACCGTGATGTCAGTCCGACTGCCGCTCACCCCATCCCCGGCACCACGGCGAATCACCACCTCGCGCCCTGCGACAATGCCGCGAGTCTTCAAATCTACCACGAGATGGCGTTCGAGAGCGTCGGCAAGCTCACCCTCATCTCGCGGCCTCCAACGTCGCCACGGCAAAGGGTGCCACAGTGTTCGAACAAGCGGTGTGGTGCCAATCAATTCACCTTGAAAACGATAAAGCGACTCATTTACCACCCTGAGTAGCTCATGCCCGTCGCGAACGAGTCTCACCGTGGTGCTATCGATCATCCGGAGCAAATGCGCAGGAGCAGGTGGCTGCCAGGTTGAGCGCCAAGCTGCCGCGCGACCATCCCGAAGCGCGTAGGCGTGACCGGGCCATGGAAGCTCCTCGTAGATTCGTTGCAGCGCCTGGACTGCTTCCCACGTACCCGCATGTTCAAGCGCGTTGAGCAACTGTCTGCGCCAATGACCGATGTTATAGCGAGGCCATGGGCTGAACACCGTTTCGGGATTTGGATCTTGCGAGGATGGAAACTGGTGTTCGAGCCACAGATACAACTCGCCAACGTGATACTCTCCCCACGTGGCAAGTATGTTCGGGATGAGCCAGTCCCGGTTCTCGGCGAGTGAGAGCAACAGGTCGCGACCAAAGTTCGCGTCCGCTTGCATTGCCGGCCAAATCAGTGAGTGTCCCAACGCAGAGCTGGACCTGATGAGCGCGCGCGCTGCGACAAAGACGAGCTGCCTCTCACCATCATCTGGTGACTTGAGCCGTGAAAACAGTTCGCTCGCGTAATCCTGCGCGCCCTCTACGTCCCTTGCGAGAAGCTCGTGGAGCAACTGCTCGGTGCTTCGCGCGCTGAGACGCATTTGGCCCAAGAAGGACAGCAGACGCTCCCCAAGCCCGGCGAGCCACATTTGCTCCAAACGCGAGAGGGCAAAAAGGCCGTGTCCGGTCCCGTCTTCGTTCCGAATCACTTGAGCCAGCACCGGCCACAGGGCATCTGGAGCCGCCCGGAACGCACGCGCGAGAAGCACTTGATCTGCGTCATGGTCACGCGAATCGTACACTGTTTGGGCAATCATTGCTGGTCCCCAGATCGCCCACCCCTGGTCTCGCTCAGAGGGAAGGCGGCTTCGCTCACGCGAATAAAGGAGGTGTAGCGCCCGGATGCCCGCGAGATCAGGGTGATAGATAAGATTCTTTCCAACCCACTCATCGAGCTTGGGCTTCCAAACGCGGACGTATCCCGATGCCGCACCGACCACCCGCTCCTCGGTACCAGCATCCAGTAACTGCCATCCTGCCTGGCGATCGACAGCGATGTAGTTGCGATCCTCCAGCGTTCCTTCAGCGTTGCGCGCGAGGTATGTACACAGATACCACCACGCCTCGGATTCTCCCGCGTCGAATCGGTCAAGGTAAGAGACAATCTTGGCAAGCGTGGGAGGGTACGCAGGTCTATCGTCGTCCTTCCGCTGCTGCCATTTCAACATGGACGCTTGTTGATCTCTGAGCTCCGTTGCTCGTGGTGAGTCGAGCACTATGCCATCGAGGAAGTCGGCGAACTCGTGCCGTAGATCGTCCTGTCCAAGAGTCTGGGCCACACGAAATATTGGCTCGTATGCTGCTTCGGGAGCACGCGACGAGTAGAAGAGCATCCGGACGGCTGCAATAAGCGTCCTACGTCTACTGGCTTCGTGCGTACCGGCTAACCGAGCAACCACCCACTCTATATCACTCGCTGCCAGAATGGTCTGCTCGGAATGGAGGAGCGTGATGACTTCGCGGTCATCGGCCATGTTGAGTAGCCTCTCAGCCAGCAACCGCCGCCTCGTTGTGTCGTCCGCAAGTTGTTCAGCGAACGACGGCTCATCGTGGTGGCGGCCGTTCAGCAAGCCTTCTCGCTCGTCTGCTACTATCGGGCGATACTGCCGAAGCCTGTCATAGGCAATTGCCGAAAACCCCGCGAGCACTTCAGGGAGATCAATGTGTTCCCATGCTCGCCGCAGAATACCGCTTACGCAGGTTCCGACATACCCATCGGCCATCGCGTGTTGTCGGGCCCACGATAGAGCCGTGGGCAGGTCATCACGCGAAAGAGACGCACCAAGGTCGGCCAAAAAACGTTGGTAAGTTCCCGACAAGTTCGAGCGCTTCGGGGTACTGAGCGCACCGAAGAGTTGCTCTGCCGAAAGGAAATCTGGCCAAGTGAGGGACAAGGCAGTTCCCTTCAGAAGGTCGTCGTCATCATCCGCAGGTGGATCGACCGCAATGGGCACCATGCGTTGTGTCGCACTAGCTACAGCCAACCGGGCGAGGGCAACGATCGCGTCGTATCTCAGGAGAAAGGGCTCGCTAGCATCCAGTGCGATCGTTGCCAGAACGTTGGCGAGCGATGAACACCGACAAGCGCCGGCGAGATCGGCAGCGAACTTGCGTGCTTCGGTGTGATCCTTCGCGTTCGAAAGAACAGGTTGGAGCTGTACGGCGAGTTGAGGATGATCGAGACGTGCCAGTATGTCGTTGGTGTAGCCAGCCGATGCGGCGACGTTGTCCGCGCGCGAGCGCTCAAGCAAGGCGTCCACCAGTGATGCGCGCTGCGAGCGAGAACCGATGTCGGTGGCTTTGAGGACAACATCGGGGTCGCGCGCCGCGATGTGCCGTAGCAGACCGATTCCGTATTCCGCGGCTCGCGCCGCCGTTTCATGCAGCTGCGGCACAATGCGTTCAGCACCGCGTTGCCGAGAAAACATGATGCTGCGCACTTGCTCCCAGGCGAGACGGTGCTGCCATATGTACCACGCGGCCAGGTGCTCGGCGAATGTCTGGTGGGCGAAGCCTATGCGAGAGCCACTCTTGGCCGCGAAGAGCGCGCAGTGTAGGACCTCTAAAACGTGCTCTCTGCGAAGTGCAATGCGAACGCCGCCGGCGGTCTCACGGCGTCCACCGAGCAGGTCGCTAATGCGTACATCACTGCTCGGGATGTCCCCGTAGTCAGCATCGACCCAGACCGAGCTTCGGTTGGCGAACATGAGCACGAATGCGATGCGAGCAGCGATCGCGAGACGTTCTTCAGCCTCAAGCGCTCCCGTGCGACGCGAGGCTTGACGGCTGGCGCTTTCCTCCGTGGCGAGGAGTAGGCAGCCATTGTTGTACAAAGCGCGTCGCGACCGGGCGAGGGTGCCGTGATGCTGGTAAGTGGTTAGCAAGAGCCGCAGCGCGACCGGACGCGTCGCCAAGGAGCCCGCGTGTCGGTCACGTATGGCGGATATGAGGTGATCGGGTTGCGCGATGCCCTCGGCCAAAGCCGCGCTCTGGACGTCTTCCAGTCTCAGCGGGGCGAGTGTGAGTGACTGTGCCCAATCCATGCGCCACCGTGCTGCGATTGCTTCGGTTAACTGCTTCGGCCAGTCGGCGGTGCGACTCACCAGCCTGAAATGAAGGCGCTCGGTTGGCAGGTTTTCGAGAAACTCTGCTATTGTCGTGCTGAGAGTTGCGAAGCCGAGCAGACCTTCATCTAGGCTGTCCAGGAAGAGCGTCAGCCGGTAGCCACCCTCTAGCCAAGCCCGGAATACAGCCGTGTCCTGCACCTTTTCCTTGAAAGCCGCGCGTGAGTCGATGTCGCGAAGCTGGACGAACATTGCGACGTCGGCGTCGGACAACCCTGCTTCAACCGCCGCGAAGGCAGTGGCAACTTCTGTGCTCTTTCCGCTTCCAGGCTGCCCGAGCAGAATCAAGCAGGGATGTGCTGCAAGCTCAGACAGGGTGAAGAGCTTGCTCCCGAGCATCTTCGCGACGAGGCTGTCCCGATCGTACAGAAAGCCATCCTCGGTGAGACGAGGCTCGGTATCCGACGGGTGCCAAAACCGCTGCCATTCATAGTGTTTGCCCATTTCTAGCTATGCCATGAGCACGAGGAAGGCGTCGACTTGGCCCGCATACCGCGCGATTCTTCGCGCCCGTACATCGGATCGGATAGGATGCGCATGCTCGAATGCCGATGCCAGCAAGTTTACAGCATGCGAGTAAGAGCGCGAAGGAACTTGAGCAGCATCTCCGGAGAAAAGCTCCCGTTAGTGATGCCAGATTGTTCCCAGAGTTGGAAGACGCGGCTTTCCTTCTCGTTTGGTCTGCGACCACCGCCACCGCCGCCGCCGCACATGCCGGCAGCGAGTTGGAGGTCCACGCCCCCTTGAGCCACGCGTACACGAACGCAGGGCCTCTCCGCATCGCGTTGCGCAGCGCGAAACTCTCGCTTGATCCATTCCTCGTTCGCCAGCTCGAGGTCCCGGCTGGCCTGCCCAATCGTGATGGTGATCATGTTGGGCACTCCGGGAGCTTCAGCAGGTTGTCCTTGGGCGTGAAGTCGGGGCGGGTCTTCACGTACTTCGTTCCGCGACTGGTGACGGCGGTGATCACGTCTACCTTTACCGTCCCGACTTGCACGTAGGCAGAATTGCCCCGCACCGACAGCCAATCGTACATCTGGAGACGCGTCGATCGACCCTTCTCGGCGGACCCGTCCATGACCCATCCCAGGTGTGAGATCGCCTCGTGTGGCTCCTCGTGGTATCCGCCAGCTTTGTTGATGCACGTGATGCGAATAGCCATGGTTCGTTGCCCTCCTCAACACCAGATCATCGGCGGCGGGTGCGGCCGTCTCGCAGCGCTTCCCATTGCGGAGGGCGTTAGGTTAACACCTAACGAATGGCGCCGCAGTTTTCAAGGGGGCCCCCTGGTGGGTCTCAGATGAGCCCTGCCTCCTCCACCGCGAAGCCATGCTGACGCAGGCCAATGGCGAGCGCTTCAGCCGACAGGCCGAAGACATCGCAGAGCGGCGGATGACCGTTTATTTCGGCGCGTGCAAGGAGCGCCGAGTGCTCAGGCAGAGTCGACGACCTCAGGTTCCATGGTGCGTCGCGTCTCGCGACGGGTCGATCATTGAAGCGAAGTGAAAACTCTTCGCGCAGGTACTCAGGGTCGAGCAGGAGAGCGATGGCGAACCGGTTCGCCTGCCACTCTTCGCGTGCGACCGGTTGACGGTGGTCTGGAAACACTGAGCGCTCGAGAGAGACCAAGACGCTGTCATCTGACAGGTGTTCGAACAGGTCGAGCGCACCGAGACTTGCCAAAAAAAGGGGGCGATGGAGCGTCCAATGCCCAAGCTCATGGGCGACCGTGAAGCGGTATCTCCCGTCCACGCCGTCCTGCTTCAAGACTCTGTGAATCTCAATCTTGCCTGTGATGGGAAGAGTGCGCCCAAGGACGACGTGTCCGTTGTGAGTCGGAATGTCGCACTCATCGTCAAAGGAGAGGCGATCTCTCTCGCTCAGGTAGTCGCAAACCAGCTCCTCGAGATTGACCCGCCGCTCACGAGCCTGCGCGCCAAACGCGGCGTGGAGAAGTCGACGCGCTTGGACATCGATCTGCTCTTTGGTGAGCCAAGGGTAGTCCATCTCCTAGCCTTCGAGCAGCCTGCGCTGATCGTCTAGTGACATCTCTTTGACCTTCCGAAACAGCGCCACCTCCTGAGCGGACTCTGGCCGCAAATCCTTCGGCAGGCGACGTGCGAGGGCGAAAAGCTCATCGGGGTTGATCCCGAGGGCGTTGCCAATCGCAAGGAGCGTCTCCTCCGAAGCGACGGGCGGCTGATCGTCCAGTTCGAGCTGTGTCAGGTAGGGAGCCGATCGATTGATGATTCGGGCGAACTCACGCAATTTGAATCCTTTCAGCTTGCGCTGTTCGCGTATGAATGTTCCGAGCTCAGAGGGCATGAGAACGTTTGGGAGATGCCTAACAGTACGTCGGCACGACGTGTGAGCGGAAGTAGAGACTGGCAGCGGGAAGACTCAGCTACCGTCCAGCCAGGAGTACGAGTGCAGCAATCATCGCATTCGCGCCTTCGATGATGCGGGCGGTGGCACGAATGTGAAAGGGACCAGCGTGGAACGCTGGCCCCTCCGGTACTCATGCACAATGTCAGGCAGACACGGGAGCCTTCAGCGGACACATGAGGACGAAACTGCTCACGCGTCTCAGCGCATAGAATCGATTCCAGACTAGGACAGCCTCGGCGGACGTGTGCTGACAACGTCAACCGGTTTTCAAGACCGGTGCTTTCAACCACTCAGCCACCTGCCCAGCGCCTGAAAAGTCGCACGCCGGCCGCGATTGCGGCAGTGCGCGCGACCAGGGCGCCATGAGCTACGCCGTCGGCTTCACGTCAGGAACGTCGCGCCCACTCCGCTCCTTCATCGCTGACCGGAGCATCGTGACAGCGGTGTACAACACGACCACGACGACGAGCCACCGCAGTGGGACGAGCGGCAGACTCTTCACCAGAAACGCGGCGATGAGCACGGCGGGAATGCCCCCGATGGCGAGGCCGATGACGGTGCGCGCATCGTACGCGCGCTCGCGGATGAACCGCACGCTCGCCGTCGGCATGAGAAACGCGCACGAGCCCATCATGATGGGGAACGCCGCCTTGGGATCCATGCCGAGCAGATAGATGAGAATCATGCACGGGGCATAGAGCCCGATTCCCATGGTCATGAGCGCGCCGAGCGCGAAGTTGCCGATCACGCCGATGGCCAGGGAAACTCCGGTAAGCCGCAGCTCCGTGCCGCCTCCGGGCATCAGGCTCAGTTGCGCGGCAACCATGAGCGTGGCGGCGACCAACAGCGCGATGCCCATGCCGGTCTGCACGCGCGAACGCTGCCATCGTGCCACGACGCCCGCGCCGAGCCATGAGCCGAGCACCGCGGCGGCGATCATCAGGATGAGCGTGGTCGATTCGACCGGCACGAGCCGCGTGAAGATGTAGGCCTGCGCCACGGTCGGCAGCGTATGGCCGATGTTCAGCGTGCCGGGAATTCGTTCGTCGCGCACCATCTTCCATTGCCGGAAGATGGCCGTGCTCGTCGCGAACGAGCCGATGCCGAGCGTGTCGAAGAAATTGGTGACGAACCCCGCCACGATGCCGCCGGGCGTTGGCTTGTTCGTTTCACCGGTTTCGGCATGGTGACGCCGCAGACCGCGAACGAGCACGATGAGATAGAGCACCGACACGATCGCCAGCGCGGCGAGCAGGATGGTCTTCGCGTCGAGAGCGATCGGGGCGGCGTCGGCTTGCATTTTCCTACCTGCGTTTGGACGGAAGCGATCGCGACCGGGCCGTGTCGCCCGCCGATGGAACCAGCAGCGGACTCTGCGACGGCGCTCGCGGAGCCGGCGTCGCAACCTCCATCTGCGAGAGGAGATCGTTGAGCTTCACGCCGACTGCAACTCGCCGCGCCTGCGACATCACGCGCTGCGCGCCGGCGGTGTCGCCCTCGGACTGCAATACCTCGGACAGCAGGACGCCCGTGGCGACGTACAGATATGGGATGCCGACCGAGGGGCGATCCACCCAGTCGTGCCGCGCGGCGAGGGACTTCGGCGCGACGAAGACACTGTCCCACAGCGTCAGCGATCGCTTGACGTCCACCCAGCCGGCACCGGGCACCATGAGAGTGTCTTTTCCCGGTCCCGTGGGCGGGACGAAGACCTTGCTCGCGAGCCCCTGCGTCAACAGGTAGTTGCCGATGCCGAGCTCGTTGCCGTAGCCGGCGGACGTGCGGCTCAGATAGATGGGGCGGTCGCCGTAGGAGTCGGCGATCATGCGAAGCACGAAGATGTCGGCGCGCTGGAGCACGCCTTGAATGGAGAGCCGCTGCGGATCGATGGTGGCTCTGACTGGGCCACCCTGATACACCATCGGCCGATCGAGCTGGATGTATGCGGGCACGGAGTCGGCCTGCGCGATGCTCATGTGCAGCGGCGAGCCGGAAGGCTTTTTCCATTCGGCGTTACGATACACCGATGGGCCGGCCGCCTTGTCATACTCGAACACGGGACGCCGGATCAACTGCCGCGTGTACCAGTCGGTGTTGAGCAGCGACGTATTGGCGACGACGACGTCCTTGCGAATGCCCTCCACTTCCTGCGCATACCAGAGCGGGAATGTGTCGTTGTCGCCCACGGTGACGAGGACGCCGTAGGGCTCGACGGAGTTGAGCAGATCGCGCGCGAAGTCCACGGTGTCGGTCTGACCGGCGCGCGACGCCGTGGTCCAGTTGGTAAAGAGCGGAATGAGCGCGAGTGCCAGAATGGGCGACGCCAGACGTAGCGCGGAGCTGGTCGGGCGCTCGTACGTCTCGCGACCTTCGGTTACCGTTTCTCGCGCGATGAGCGCGGCCACGGAATCCCACACGGCCACGAGGCCGAGCGCGGCCCACACGCCCCAGGCGGAGAAGCTCCAGAGATAGAAGTAGTCTCGGTCGCGGACCTCGCGGTTCACGCCGGTGAGCTCCGGATCCTGCGACGCACCGTACTTGAAGTTCAGATAGTAGATGAGCACGAGCGTCATCGTGAACATCAGCGACCCGAAGTACCAGAAGCTCCGCCTGTCGCGCTGATAATGCACGTAACCGCCGAGCAGCCCGAGGACGAGGAACAGCGCTGCAAGGCCGCTCTGCGCGAACGGGTGATCGTAGTGCGCGTCGCGAAGCCACTGCCACCGGAAGTACAGCCACCACATCCCGAGCTGGGCGGTGAACGGCGCCTGCCGCTCCGTCAGCTCGGGCTTGCCGTACTGGCCGCGGTTGAAGTTGTACATGAAGGCGTCATACGTGCCCGCACTCAGCGTACAGCTCACCTTGAGCCCCTCTCGGCAGGCGGTCGGCTCACCCTCGTTCAGCGCGGGGAAGTGCGCCGCCCGGATGGGCTGGATGGCAAACGGCGTGATGCCGAGAAACAGCGCGCCGAAGCAGGCGAGCAACAGACGCCAGCGGAGCAGCGTGCGGTACTTCACGATGAGCACCGCAAGTCCGACGGCGGGCGCCGCGAGCATGCCTGCCATGTGGTTCGCGTAGCCGAGGCCGCAGAGGTAAGCGACGAGCACGAGGATGCGATCGGCCTTGCGGCCATCGGGCTCATCGCACCAGCGGATCATCAGCCACGAGATGATCGCGATGCCCATGAGCGAGACGGTGTAGACCTTCTCGTTGACCACACTCTGATTCCACACGGTGAACGACGTCGCGCCGATGAGCGCCGCGAGCGAGCCGCCAAGAATGCGCTGCCAGCGCTGAGAGAACCAACTGACGAGCACGCGCTCGGTGATGAGAAACCACATGCCCGCCGACACCGCGCTGCAGACCGCCGCCAGCACATTGATGCGCATGGCCACCGACTTCGCGATGGGCAGGATGGCAAAGACGCGCCCGATGAGCACGAACAGCGGATTCCCCGGTGGATGCGGGAGGCCGAGCGTGTACGCGGCGGTGATGTACTCGCTCGTGTCCCACATGGCGGTGGATGGCGCGAGCGTGACGACATACAGCGCCAGTATCACCACGGAAACGACGGCCGCGGCAAGATAGGACGGGCGATAATCGAGATCAGACGGCGGAGACGACGTCGCCATGTTGGACACAGGGGTGAATAGCAGACGCCCCGCGCAGGCGGGGCGGTGAATCAACTCCCAAAGATGGCCTCTGGCCGGACTTTGGGACAGTGGCCGCAACGTGCCTTGGACAGCGCCACGCCGCAAAAAGTGCACATCCGCCGCATCAATGCCGGAAGAGCCTGACGCCGGTGAAGACCATGGCAATGTCGTGCTCGTCCGCCGCCGCAATCACCTCGGCATCGCGCACGGAGCCTCCGGGCTGAATGATGGCCCGAACACCCGCCTCAGCCGCCTGATCCACCCCGTCCCGGAATGGAAAAAATGCGTCGGAGCCGAGGGCCGCGCCTTTGGTCTCGAGTCCCGCGACAGTCGCCTTGTGCACGGCAAGAAATGCGGCGTCCACGCGTGACATCTGCCCCGCGCCAATGCCGATCGTCGCACCATCTCGTGCGAGGACGATGGCGTTGGACTTCACGCTCGCCACAGCGCGCCAGGCGAACAGCAGATCGCGCTCCTCTTCAGCCGTGGGACGACGCTTCGTGGGCACGGTCCAGTTGCTTCCGTCGAAGGACGTGGAGGGCCGCTGCTGCACGAGAAGACCGCCGCGCACGCGCTTGTAGTCGTGCGACGCGGGGTTCCATCGCGCGCGTCCCTCGAGGACTCGGAGATTCTTCTTGCGGCCGAGAGTCTCGAGCGCACCCGGAGTGAACGCTGGCGCCACCACGCACTCGACAAAGAGTCCGGATACGGCGTTGGCGGTGGCGTCGTCCACCGGCACGCTGAAGGAAATGACGGAACCGAACGCCGAGACGGGATCGCATGCGAGCGCTTTCCTGTATGCTTCGAGAGGAGTGGCGCCGGTCGCGAGACCACAGGGCGTCGTGTGCTTGACGATCGCGCAGCAGGTATCCTCGCCGAAGGGATCGGTGGCGAGCAGCGCCCCCTCGAGATCCAGCAGATTGTTGAACGAGAGCTCCTTGCCGCCGCGCTGCTGCAAGCCCGAGAGACCGGCACCCACGCGCTCGACGTAGAACGCGGCGGACTGACCCGGGTTCTCACCGTAGCGCAGCGACTGCTTGCGGGTGAGCGCGAGGACGATGTGGTCCGGAAAGGTCTCATGGCGCTGCTGCGCGAACCACGTTGCAATCGATGCATCGTACGCGGCCGTGTGCTCGAAGACCTTGGCCGCCAGTCGGCGCCGGAAATCCAGGTCGTCGTCGCCGGCAGTGATGACGCCGAGTACCTGCGCGTAATCCGCGGGATCCACGACGGTGGTGACCGAAGCGAAATTCTTCGCCGCCGAGCGCAGCATGCTCGGGCCGCCGATGTCGATCTGCTCGATGACCTCGTCGGGCTGGACGTCCTTTCGTGCAGCAGTCTGCCGGAACGGATAGAGATTCACGGCGACGAGATCGATCGGCTCGATGCCGTGCTCCCGGATGGCGTCCATATGGGCCGGCAGATCGCGGCGTGCGAGGAGCGCTCCATGGACGGCCGGATGCAACGTCTTGACGCGCCCGTCGAGCATCTCGGGAAAGTGCGTGACGTCACTTATGTCACTCACCGGAATACCCGCGTCGCGGATGGCACGCGCGGTGCCGCCGGTGGAGATCAACTCCCAACCGAGGGCGTGAAGTCCGCCGGCGAACTCAGGGAGTCCGGTCTTGTCGGAAACGGAAAGAAGAGCGCGTGGCACCTGGCAATACGTGATTGGAAAGGCTGAGAACTACACTGCGCGTGCCGCATCGACGATGCGGCCGAGCGTGTCTGCATCGAGGGTGTCGTCGAACGGGGGCAGTGGCCGCGCGAGAAACGGACGCTGAAGCAGCCCGTCCTCGCCGACACCAATCTCACCCGCCGCGAGCGCCTGCACCACACGCGGGAACAACACATGTTCGGCGCTGAGTACCCGGGCTGCGAGCGAGCGGTCGTCGTCGTCGGGATGAACGGGTACGCTCCAGTGCGCGATGGTGGCACCGTGATCGTATTCGTCATCCACGAAGTGGACCGTTGGACCACTGTGCGCGGCGCCGGCCGACAGCAGGGCACGATGCACCCGAGCGCCGTACATGCCGGGGCCGCCGAATTCAGGCAGCGGAGCAGGATGCACGTTCACGATGCGGCCCGCGAACGCCCGCGTCACGTCGGAAGGAACGTGTTGCAGATAACCGGCGAGCACGATGAGATCGGGCATGTAACGATCGATGACGCGCGCGAGCGGAACTTCTTCTGGAGCAAGACGCGACGCGCTGACCTCCGTGGGGATCCCCGCGCGGCGCGCGCGATCCAGCGCCGCGGCGGAAGGGCGATCCGCGGCGACAACCACAATGTCTCCGGCGCGCTCGTCGCCGAGCGCCGAGAGGTGATCGAGAAGCGCCTGGAAGTTCGATCCGCCGCCGCTCGCCAGCACAGCGATGCGCTGACGACTCATGGCGCGCCGCCAAGGAAACGTTCGACCGCCTCGGTCAGGCTTGCCACGATTGCGACACCTGAACCTTCGGCACACTCGAGATCGACTGGCTTCGTGTTCGAGGACTGCACGAGCACGGTGTCCGCTCCGAACGAGAGACCCGGTGTGATGTCGCGCGCCTTGTCACCGGCGAAGAAACAACGTGCCAGGTCGAGCTCGTGCGTTGACGCGGCGCGCTCGTATAGAGCCACATCGGGCTTCCGGCACGCGCACGGACCGGTGATCTCGGGATGATGCGGACAGGTGAACGTATCCAGCAGCTCGGCGCCTTCCGCACGAAGCAGCTCATCGAGCCGCTGTCGGACGAGACGGTACTGTTCCAGCGATACCTTGCCTCGCGCGATGCCGGACTGGTTCGTGATGACGATGGCGGGGTAGCCAGCGCTTGCGAGCCGGCGAATCGCAGCCGCTGCGCCCGGCAGCAGGCGTACGTCGTCGGGATTGTTGGTGTAATCCCGGTCCACGATGATGGTGCCATCGCGGTCAAGCAACGCGGCAAGTCGGCTACGGTGTCTAGTCACGGGCGTCGAGAACGGCGGTGATGAGCGCATCCACATCGGCGGGCGCAATGGCACGGACGTCGAGCATGAACGCGTCGTCGCGTACCCTACCGATGACGGCCGGAGTGCCGGCGCGAAGCCGGCGCGCCCAGTGCTCCGCATCTCCCGCGAGAGCGATTGCGACGCTCGGCAGCTCCGCGCCGGGAAACGCGCCCGCACCCACCGTGCTGATACTGTCGACGATCTCGCACTCCGCGCCGGCTGCGGTCAGCGCATCGTGGATCCGCGTTGCACGTGAACGAAGGTCGGCTAGCGAGGCGCCAAGGAGTGCGAGTGCCGGAATCTCGCGCATCGCACGTTCCGGTTCACGGTAGAGAGTCAACGTGGCCTCGAGCGCCGCGAGCGTCAGCTTGTCCACGCGATATGAGCGAGCCAGCGGATTGGCGCGCATTGCAGCGAGCAGCGCCGCACTCCCGATGATGATACCAGCTTGCGGCCCTCCGAGCAGCTTGTCGCCACTCATAACCACGACCGATGCGCCGGCGGCGAATGCCTCGCGGGCGGTGGGCTCGCCCTCCAGCCCCAGCTCGGCGAGCGAGATGAGAAGGCCGCTGCCAAGGTCGTGCACAATTGGCACGCCGAGTCGCTGGGCGAGTGGCACGAGGTCCCGTACCGGCGTATCGGCGACGAAGCCCTCGATCGCAAAATTGCTCCGATGCACCTTGAGGATGGCGCCCGTGCGCGGGCCCGCCGCTCGCTCGTAGTCGGCAAGGTGCGTGCGATTGGTGGCGCCGACCTCGCGGAGGACTGCTCCGCTCTTCGCGATGATCTCGTGGACGCGAAAGCTGCCGCCGATCTCGACGAGCTCTCCTCGTGAGAGGATGGCTTCGCGCCCCTCGGCGATGGTGTTCAGCGCGAGCACGAGCGCGGCGGCGCAGTTGTTGACCACCAACGCGTCCTCCGCACCCGTGAGCTCGCGGAGCAGCGATGCACAGTGCGTGTAGCGGGATCCGCGTGCGCCGGCATCCAGATCGTACTCGAGGTTGCTGTAGCCCGCGGCAATGCGCGTCATGGCGTCGATCGCATCAGGTGCGAGCGGTGCGCGCCCAAGATTCGTGTGCAGCACGATGCCAGTGGCGTTGAGCACCGGCCGGAGCGACGCTTGCTGCGCCAGCCGAATGCGATCTGCAATTGCGCTCATCCACTCGGATTCGGCTATCGGCGCGGACGTCGAGTCGAAGCGGGCATGGCTTACCACGGCTCGCACGGCGTCCACCACGACACCGCGTGGCGCCGATTCGAGGAGCGCACGCACACCGGCACTCTCGAGCAACGCACTCACACTCGGCAGTGCCCGCCGCGGATCGCTCATCGCGTTGCTGGAGGTTTGGCCGCCGCGGGTGGCGTCGGTGCACCCTTCGCCGCCGTGGAATCGGCCTTTGGCTTCGGAGGCGGAGGCCGCGGCGTGGTGAAGCTGCGCTCGCTCGGCTGCACGCGTCCGCTCAGAGCGCGAACACCCGTGGCGCTGAGCCGAAAGAGGGTGTTTGTCGGGAGCGGATGCGGTAGCCTGAGTAACACGACCGTGAACGGCGGCGGCAGTGACGGCTTTGGCGGAGGAGGAGGCGTCTTGGCATTTGCCGCTCTCGGCGCCGTCTCGATCACTGGTGGAAGCGTCTTGCCGGCCAGCGAGTCCGCGCGCCGCGTCGAATCGGCGGAGAACCTAATTTTTGTGCTGTCGGCGACATGCTCGTCGCGTGGCGACCGTGCGCTGACGACGGGGATGGCCACGCTGTCGGCACCAACGAGACGGAACTGTTCCGGCGAAAGCTTCTGCGTTGGATCCAGCGCATGATCGAACGTCGCCGAGAGCGTGAGCGAGTCGGAGACCGCGACGCTGAGGATCCTGGCGGGCAGAGTGTCGCGCAGCGTCGTGAGCAACTCGACAGGCTTTGCCTGCGGCACGGTGACGCGCACCGTGTCGAACGGCTCGTTCCGGTCGAGCGCGCGATTGTTGTTCTGATCGATGATTCCGCGCACGAGGTACGTACCCGGAGGCAAAGGCCCGACGACGAACTTTCCAAGCGTGTCCGCCTGCGCGAGATAGGTGACGCTGTCGGGGGTGATCGCCTCGATGTAGGCCTGTGCCGGCCTTTCCGCGATCCAATCGAACGCAATGCCCGTAATCCGTTCCTTCGGAATCGTGGCACCTGTCGAGAACACGAGCGACATCCCGTCCTTCATCTTGTTGTTGCGAAGGTCGGAGAGCCCGGGCAACAGGGTGATGGTGTACGCCGTGTTGTCCCTGAAGCCGTGACGAGGCCGCACGTCGATGCGGCTGCGATGCCAGTTCACATTGGCCGCTCCGTCGCTGGGCGACACGAGGAAATAGCTGTCCACCTCCTGCGCGCCCGTGCCGCGGTCGTTGATGACCTTGTCGAAAAAGAAGCTGACGTTGTCCGGATGCACGTTGAGCGCATTGGTATCCGGCGTTACGCGCAGCAGTATCGGCGGCGTCTTGTCTTCCGGGCCGCCGGGTGGGGGCGACGCCGAGGCGCACGCGTTGAGAAGCACGACGACGGCGATCAGTGCTTGCCGCACAGCGCCTCGACGCGTGTCCTGAGCACCTGCCGCTTCGTCACCCACTCCGTGCGCTTCGCGCGCTCGGCGTCCACGACCTGCGCGGGCGCACGCGAGACGAAACCGGGATTTTCCAGGCGACTCTCGAGGGCGGTGAGCTGCTTCTCGAGTGCGGCCAGCTCCGTTTGCAGCTTCGCGCACTCGCGCTCCACGTCGATCAGACCCTCGAGCGGGACGATCAACTCGATGCCTGCCGACAGGACGACGCTCGCCGCGGCACTCGAGGGCGCGACGCCGGCAAACACGAGCGTGGTCCTGGCGAGACGACCGAGTAGCGGCGATTCCTCCGCAAGCATTCCTCGAACGCCGTCGCGTGCGATCAGCACCGCCTCGACGCTCCTGCCCGGCGCGATGGAATACTCCGAGCGAATGCGGCGCATCGCGTCCACGATCTCGCGCACCGTGTCGAATTCGGCAGAGCGCGCGTCGGGCCGCGCCGATCTCGGTTCCGGCCACGAGGCCGTCGCGAGGAAGGTTCCGTCGACGTGTCCGGGGAGGCGCTGCCACAGCGCCTCGGTCACGAACGGAACGATTGGATGGAGCAGCCGAAGCGCCTGATCGAACACATGCACCAGAACGGCACGCGCAACGTCGCGATCGTCGCCAGGCGCGGCGAGACGCCCCTTGCTTGCTTCGACGTACCAGTCCGCGAGCTCGTTCCACACGAATCGGCGCGCCGTCTCAGCGAAGTCGTTGAGACGGAGTCCGGCCGTGCGCTCGTCGTCGCGCCAAGCGCCGAGTGACGGCGCAATTGGTCCGATGGCCCGGTCGCATTCACGAATGGCGACGTCGAGCCGATCGAGAATCCATGCATCCGCACGCGTGAGCTCAGTCGCGGACACGCTCGTCATTGGGCGAACGGCCTCACTTCCGACGTTCATGAGCAGGAAACGGCCGATGTTCCAGAGCTTCGTCGCGAAGTTGCGCCCGGTGGCGAACGACTTCTCGAGATCCGCCGGATCGAGAAACACGTCGGCGCCCAGCCCCATGCCCGCGATGAGCGTGTAGCGAAGCGCGTCGGCGCCATACAGGCGCACCACGTCCATCGGATCGATGCCGTTGCCGAGCGACTTCGACATCTTGCGTCCCTGGGTGTCGCGCGCCGTCCCGTGTAGATACACGGAATGGAACGGCGTTTCGCCCTTGAACGCGAAGCCGGCCATGATCATCCGCGCCACCCAGAAGAACAGAATCTCCGGCGCCGTGACGAGGACGTCGGTGGGATAGAACGCGCGCAGATCTGTCGCCTGCTCGTTCGGCCAACCGAGCGTGGACATCGGCCACAGCCAACTCGAGAACCAGGTGTCGAGCACGTCCTCGTCCTGCACCACGTCGCAACCACAGTACGGGCAGGCGGTGAGATCCTCGCGGCTGGCGATGACGTCCTGCGGCGGATCGCACTCGCGGCAATACCAGACCGGAACGCGATGTCCCCACCAGAGCTGCCGCGAGATGTTCCAGTCACGGATGTTGGTCATCCAGTGCTCGTACACCCCAACCCACTTTTCGGGCAGAATGCGGATGCGTCCGTCGCGCGCGGCCTGGAGTGCCGGCTCCGCCAGCGGCTGCATGCGCACGAACCACTGGTCGCTGAGCCGCGGCTCGACGATCGTGTCGCACCGGTAGCAGTGCCGCACGGCGTGCTGATGCTGCTCGGTCTTCACGAGTCGTCCCGCGTCGTGGAGCAGCGCCGCGATGCGCTTCCGCGCGTCGAACCGGTCCATGCCGCGCAGCTCGGCGGGGACGCGGCCACCGGCGTCGGCCACCTCGTTCATCGCGCCGTACATGTCGATGACGACCGGCGACGGCAGGGAATGTCGGCGCCCGACTTCGAAATCGTTCGCATCATGCGCTGGCGTGATCTTCACGGCGCCAGTGCCGAACTCGGGATCTGCGTACTCGTCCGCGACGACGGGAATCGGCAGATTCACGATCGGCAACAGGACATTCCGCCCGATGAGCGACGCATACCGTTCGTCGCCCGGGTTCACGGCCACGGCGACGTCGCCGAGCATCGTCTCGGGGCGCGTCGTGGCGATGACGATGCTGCGCGTGGGATCGTCCTCCACCGCATAGGCGACGTGGTAGAGGGTGCCGCTCGTCTCCTCGCCTTCGGCCTCTTCGTCGGAAAGGGACGTCAGGCAGCGCGGACACCAGTGAATCACGCGGTGTCCCCTATAGATGAGCCCACGCTCGAAAAGGCGCACGAAGCACTCGCGCACCGCGACGCTCAGCTCCGGGCTGAACGTGTACGCCGTGCGGGACCAGTCCGCCGACGTGCCGATGGACTTGAGCTGCTGGAGGATGACTCCGCCCGTCTCATGGACGAACGCGCGCGTCCGCTCGATGAACCGCTCGCGTCCGAGATCCTCGCGCGTGCGTCCCTCGGCGGCGAGCTGCTTCTCGATGATGTTCTGCGTTGCGATGCCGGCGTGATCGGTGCCGGGAACCCAGAGCGTTTCGCGTCCCTTCATCCGTGCCCAGCGCACGAGCACGTCCTGCACCGCGTTGTTCAGGCCATGTCCGACGTGGAGAATGGCGGTGACGTTCGGCGGAGGCATGACGACGCTGTACGGCTCGCGATCGCCACCAACGCGCGTGGATCGTGCGGCGTCGGCCGTGAAGCAGCCCGCCTCGAGCCACCGCCAGTAGATGTCGGGCTCGGAGGACGCGGGATCATACGTCGCCGGAAAGGTGTCCGGCGACTCTGGGGTGGCTGAAATGGACATGACCCGGGAAAGTTAATTCCCGGGTCACGCGAGAAGCAGGTGCGACGCTGTTGTCCGCTTCGGCTACATGGCGCTCGTGGGATCGTCGACGTGATCGGCTTTTGGCACGCCGCGTCCGGGTTTGCGCGCGCGCCGGCTCGTATCCAGGACGTCATCGGCGGCCTCGCGCACCTCGACGTCGGATCCCGTCCACTTCTCCGCGAGATCCACACGTGGCGTCTGATGCCGATCCACATCGTCCGAGGAGCCCTGACGCCGGCGTCCCGTTCCCACGGTCCGTCCCTCCCAATGCCGCTCGGTCAGAGCGTCGTCGCCATTGGCGTAACGGCGCGCGTAATCGCGGACCCGGTCTTCCTCCTCGCCGACTGCCATGCGATTCAGGACCGCTTCCACGCCCGGCACGCCACGCGCGAGGACCACGGCATGCTCCGCCTCCGCGTCCGTCTTGACCCATCCCGCGAGCTCGATCGTGCGATCGCCGATGCCGCCGATGTCGACGGCGCGCTCGCACAGAATCGGATCGTTGCGGAATGCCTCGAGGACGCGCTCCTCCAGTCCCTCGGTGCCGCTCTCTTCCTCGATCTCGTCCTCCTCGAACTCGTCGAGCTCCGCAAAATCGTCGGCGACGGCCGGGCTGCCCTCGTCCTCCGTGCGTTCGGCGCCACGGCGGCGGACGCGCTCCGCCAATCCGCTGAACCCGCCCACGCGCTGTGCCACGTACATGCCAACGGCGAAGCCGGCCAGCGCGCCCAGCAAAACGCTCGTAACCGTGCCCGCGAGGTGACTCTCGTCCTCGTCCCGGAAGCGCAGGTATGACATGGGGAAAGCCTGTGGCGAAGGGTCTGCCGCAAGGATAGCTTGCAGGGCGATGTTCCGCGAACGCGGTGCAAGAAGAAGGCCCGTGTTCTTGCCCTGAAATTGTCCGCGATTGCGCCTCTCGAGAATCTTCCGAACCGACGACGGCACGTCCTTCGACGAAGCCGTGCCGCTCCGCCGCACCGTCTTCTGGGTGGCCGTGTGGGTGGTCGTGCTGGTCGGCGTGATTCTCTATTTTCGATACGCCCGGCTGCTGACGCCGCTCCTCGGCTAACGCCCCGCTCCCCGCTCGCCACAACATGATCGACCGTCCCGACTCGCACGCCGAGGTCACTCTCGTCCTGCCCGATGGCGCCACTCGCACCGTGCCGGCGGGCACGCTGCCGTCCGACGTCGTCCGATCCATCGGAGAGCGACTCCTGTTGGCCGCAGTAGCGGTCAGTGTGAACGGAGAGGTGCAGGATCTCATGACGCCGTTGCGGCGCGGTGGCGCGTTCCGCGTGCTCACGGAAAAGGATCCCGAGGCGCTCGCCGTGCTGCGACATTCCGCGGCACACGTGCTGGCAACTGCTGTACGACGTCTTCGTCCCGAAGCGAAGATCGGCTTCGGCCCCGCCATCGAAGACGGCTTCTACTACGACTTCGAGGTCGCGCATCCGTTCACGCCCGACGATCTCGCGGCCTTCGAGGCCGAGATGCGCAAGGTGGCGCAGGAGAAGCTTCCGTTTGTGCGCGAGGAGGTGGACACCGCCGAAGCGCGCCGGCGATTCGTGGATGATCCGCTCAAGCTCGAGCGGCTCGACGACTTTACCGATCCCGCCGAGATCATCTCCACCTACACCGATGGACCGTTCGTCGATCTCTGCCGCGGCCCGCACGTCCCCGACACGGGCCGCCTGAAGCACTTCAAGCTGCTGAGCGCCGCCGGTGCATACTGGCGTGGCGACGAGAAGCGGCAGATGCTGCAGCGCATCTACGGCACGGCCTTCTTCAAGAAGGACGAGCTGGACGCGCACCTCTTCCGGCTCGAGGAGGCGAAGAAGCGCGACCACCGGCGGCTCGGCAAGGAGCTCGATCTGTTCATGCTCCATCCGTTCTCGCCCGGCGCCACCTTCTGGACCGAGCGCGGCACGATCCTCTACAACCTGCTGGTGGAGTACGTGCGCGAGCGGCAACAGCGCGACTTCGCCGAGATCAAGACGCCGCTGCTCTACAACAAGGGGCTGTGGGAGTTGTCCGGCCACTGGGGCAAGTACCGCGAGAACATGTTCCTGGTGCTGGACGCGGAATCGGGCGAGCACGACATCTCGCTCAAGCCGATGAACTGCCCGTCGCATTATCTGCTGTATCTCTCGAAGAAGCACTCGTATCGCGAGCTGCCCAAGCGGTTCGTCACCTTCGACGTGCTGCACCGCAATGAGGTGACGGGTGCGCTCTCCGGTCTCACTCGCGTGCGACAGTTCGCGCAGGACGACTGTCACGTCTTTCTTCGCGAGGACCAGATCACGAGCGAGGTGAAGTTCCTCATGGACTTCATTCTCGGCTACTATGAGTCGTTCGGTCTCACGGCGACGCTCAAGTTCGCGACCCGGCCTCCCGAGCGCGTCGGGGACGACGCCATGTGGGATCGCGCCGAGTCCGCGCTCAAGGCGGCGCTCGAGGCCACCGCCAAGCCGTATCAGCTCAAGGCCGGTGACGGCGCGTTTTACGGGCCGAAGATCGACTTCGACGTCACGGATTCCATTGGGCGCGCCTGGCAGCTGGGCACCATTCAGCTCGACTACGCCGCGCCCGAGCGGTTCGATCTCACCTACACCGGCGACGACAACACCACGCACCGGCCGGTGGTGATCCATCGCGCGGTGAGCGGATCGTTCGAGCGGTTCATCGCGATTCTCATCGAGCATTTCGCGGGGGCGTTCCCGACATGGCTCGCGCCGGAGCAGGTGCGCGTACTGCCTATCACGGACGATCAGCGCGACGTCGCGGCGAAGATCGTGGAGCGCATGTTGGCGGCGGGAATCCGTGCGCACCTCGATGACAGATCGGAGACGCTCAAGTATCGGGTCGCGGAAGGCGCGCGCATGAAGATTCCGTACATGTGCGTCGTCGGAAAACGCGAGGCTGAATCCGATCAGGTGGCGGTCAATACGCGTGGGGCGGGGGAAGGGCAAAAGCCCGCGCCGGTGCCGGCGGATCGCTTCATTGAGCGTGTGCGGGACGAGACGCGGTCGCGATCGTTGCTGCTCGAGGCGGGTCGGGCGCCTTAGGACAGCAGAGGACAGCAGCACTGAACTACGGAGACCAGCAAAAAAAATGAAGCACAGAGGACACAGAGACACAGAGAACTGCCTTTGACTTTTTGATCTCTGTGCCTCTGTGCCTCTGTGTCTCTGTGGCTAATTGTTGCCGTCCGCAGTTCCCTCGCTGTGAGCGACGCCCGTCTAAACGGCTCTCCCCTTCCTCACCGCCGGGACATCCGCCGCCACGGACAAGACCTTCTCCGTGAGCGATTCCGGCGTGAACGGTTTCTCCAGGAAGGCGTGCCTGGACTTCCGGATTCCTTCGAGAATCAGATTGTCATTCGTGTAACCCGACATGAATACGAGCGGCACGCCTGGAAACAGCGCGCGAACATGCCGCTCCACCTCCGCACCACCGCCATTCGGCATCACCACGTCGGTGAGGACGAGAGTGAGCGACGCCAACGTGCGGCTCAGTGCCGCGGCCTGCGCGGCATCCGCCGCCTCGACGACATCGAAACCGAGGCCGCGCAGAATGCGCGCCGCGATGTTGCGCACCTGCGGCTCGTCCTCGACGACGAGCGCGGTTCCGCGCGGCGGAACGGCGCGCGCAGCCGGCAGTGCGGCCTGCGGTCGCACGGGATGCGTATCCGGCACCGGCTCGTCGACGAGAGGCAAATACAGTGACACGGTCGTTCCCTCATTCTGCGCGCTGTTCATCAGGACGTACCCTTCCGACTGCTTCACGAAGCCGAAGACCATGGAGAGGCCCAGGCCGGTACCCTTGCCCACCGCCTTCGTCGTGAAGAACGGCTCGAACGCGCGCGAGAGTGTGACGTCGTCCATCCCGACGCCCGTATCGATCACACGGACGCAGCAGTAGTTGCCCTCGCGCGATCCCTCATGCGTTGCCACGAACTGCCCATCGAAGCGGACTTCGGCCACCTCGATGCGCAGCGTGCCGCCGTTCGGCATGGCGTCGGCCGCGTTCACCGCGAGGTTGATGATGGTCTGCTCCAACTGCGAGGCATCCACCAGGGTGGCGTGCCGCGGCGATTCGGGCAGCGTGATGGCGATGCTGATCGTCTCGCCGACGAGGCGGCGGAGCAGCGACCCAAGCCCGGCGACGACGGCGCTCACGTCGTTCAGCGCAGGCTTGAGCACCTGGCGCCGGCTGAACGCAAGCAGTTGTCTCGTGAGATCGACACCTCGCTGTGCCGCATGGCGGATCTCCAGCAGATCATCGCGCGGACTCTGACCAGACTCCTGCGACTCGAGTGCGAGATCGGACGCCGCAACGATGACCGTGAGCAGATTGTTGAAGTCGTGCGCTACGCCGCCGGCGAGCCGGCCGATGGATTCCATCTTCTGCGCCTGACGGAACTCCGACTCCAGACGCCGGCGCTCGGACGTATCGAGCAGAAATCCGTGCAGCTCCACGAGCTCGCCATCCTGATCGAACTGTCCCACGACGTTCTCCTGCACGAATCGCGGCGCGCCATCCACACCGCGCAACTCGATGTCCATGCCGGCGACATGTCCGTCACGGCGCAGCGCCGCGATCATTGCCGCGTGCGCCGACGGATCCGGATACAACGATTTCGTATTCGCCCGGCACGCTTCCTCGGCTGAGGCAAAGCCGAACAGCGAGGCGAAGCGGGCATTGCAGGCGAGGAGCCTTCCGTCCGGCGTGGAGACGAAGTTGCCCGCCGGACTCTCGTCGAAGATCTGCGCATAGCGCGACTCGCTTTCCCGCCGCGCAACGGCCTGAACGCCGACCTCGCGGCGTAACACGAAGATCCACGCCGCCGCGATGCCGCCCACGAAGAGCACCGCAAGGGCAACGACGCCCAGCATACGCTTGCGTGACGCGGACCACCCCATGATCCGGAGATCGGCGGACGACCGTGGGAGGAGCACGTACACGTGCACGCCGCCGATGTCGTCCCGTCGCGAGAGCACGCCGGTGACGGCGACACGATCGCCCAGATGGAGCGATGCGAAGTCAATCGGCACCGTGCCCTCTGCGAACTCGAAGAGGGTGATCGACGCCGGCTGCACCGACGTGGAGTCTCCACGGGACTTTGCGCCCTCGGGAATGATCTCGACGCTCGGATTGCCGATCTGCGGCCACGTCCGCGATACCACACCGCGCATGGCGACCAGCTCGCCGAGGTGTCGTGGCGCCTGGTCGAACGTCAGCGGCTTTGGGTCGGTGGTCGCTTTGAACGACGGCACCACGCGCACCGTGGCGCCGAATACCTCGGGCATTCCGCGATACGCCGCGCGCGTACCCGTGGCTTCGACTGAGTCGCCGATCGTGACCGCCGTTCCGCCCGTGTCGTTGAAGACCAGCCACCCGCGCGTGGATGTCTGCACGTAGATCTGCAGCCTGGAGTGCGAGATCGTGCCGGTGCCGATCGTGACGCGGCCGGCGATGCGGATCGGTCCCCCCGTGTCGCCCGCGACGAGCGCCCGCGACGGTGTGCGCGGACGCGCTCCCGCGGGCCGCTGCGCCCGCGCGGAAATGCATGGCGCCAGCACGAGCAGCGCCGCCGCGAGGCTGCGTAGCAGCCGGGGCACTGATTTCACGGAACCTCTGTTCTGGTCATCGCCGCTTCCGAGGTGGTAGGCAGCTCGGGAGCATCCGGCGTCACGATGAAGTATCGGCCAGGGCGTCCATTTCCTTTACGAGTCCGGCTGTGAATGGGTCAACACGACTCAAGTTGTTCCCGCGATGCGCGCCAAATACCTTGCAGCGTCATCGTCAATGGACCTCCGGCCTCGCTTCATGTCCGATAAATCGCGCATCCCAGTGATCGTCGCCGCCGCGCGGACGCCCATCGGGAAGTTTCTCGGCGGACTCGCTCCCCTGTCCGCGCCGGAGCTCGGCGCCGTCGCCATCAGGGCGGCGCTCGAACGCTCGGGAGTGCCAGCGGCGGACGTCGACGAAGTCATCATGGGCAACGTGGTCCAGGCCGGGGTCGGCCAGGCGCCGGCTCGCCAGGCCGCGCTCAAGGCGGGCGTTCCGGCCACCGTCAGTGCCCTCACCGTGAACAAGGTCTGCGGCTCGGGACTGAAAGCCGTGATGCTCGCGGCGCAATCCATCAAGGCCGGCGACGCCCGGGTCATCATCGCGGGCGGCCAAGAATCGATGTCGAACGCCCCCTACTATGTATATGGCATGCGGGTGGGCGTGAAGCTTGGCGACCAGCAGTTCGTGGACGGCGTGATCAAGGACGGTCTCTGGTGCGCGACGTGCGGCGTCCACATGGGCGGACATGCCGAGTACACGGCGAAGAAGGCCGGAATCACGCGGCAGGCGCAGGATGAATTCTCTGCGGCCTCGCATCGCAAGGCGGTTGCGGCGCAGAAGGCTGGCAAGTTCGCGGCGGAGATCGCCCCGGTGACGATCGCGGGACGCAAGGGCCCCATCGTCGTCGATACCGATGAGGGTCCGCGCGCCGACACCACGGCGGAGGCGCTCGCGGCGCTGAAGCCCGCATTCGAGAAGGGAAGCGAAGCGACGGTGACCGCCGGCAACGCGAGCTCGCTCAATGACGGCGGTGCTGCCACGATCGTGACGACGCTCGAGTATGCGGAGACGCATGGGCTCGAGGTGCTCGGCCGCATCACGGCGTACGCGACGGGCGCCACGGATCCGCGCGACTTGTTCTTCGCGCCCATTACGGCCGTGAACAATCTGATGAAGAAGGAAGGCCGCACCATCGGTAGCTATGATCTGATCGAGGCCAACGAAGCGTTCGCGTCTCAGGCCCTTGCCGATGGTGCGGGACTCGGCTGGGACTGGGATCGCGTCAACGTCAACGGCGGCGCCATCGCTCTCGGTCATCCCATCGGCGCCAGTGGTGCGCGTGTGTTGACGACACTGCTCTACGCGCTCAAGGACCGCGGACTCGACACCGGACTCGCAACTCTTTGCCTCGGCGGCGGCGATGCCGTGGCACTCTCTGTTTCCCGGAGCTGACGCATGACCACACTTGCTCTCGCCGCGCGCACGCCGCGCACGCGCGCACTCGCCATCCTGATCGCGGTCGGCGCACTGGCGCTCGCGTCGCAGTTCGCGTTGCCGCTACCCGGCACTCCTGTGCCGCTCACGCTGCAACCCTTTGTGGTCGTCTTGACGGGACTACTGCTTGGACCACGCGACGCCGCGGTGGCGATGGTTGCCTATCTCATGCTTGGAGCCGTCGGACTTCCCGTATGGGCGCCGATCGGAGCGCCAGGGTTGATGAGGCTCCTCGGCCCCACGGGCGGCTATTTGCTCGCGTATCCGGTGGCGGCGGCTGTCGCCGGCAAGCTCGGCGCGGGACAACAGGGTTTCGCGACGCGGGCACTGGCGGCCGGGGCGGGGATTCTCGTCCTCTACGTCGGTGGTCTGACACAGCTCGCGGTTCTCACGGGAAGTCTTACCAGTGGCGTGCTACTCGGTGTCGCGCCGTTCATCGCGGCGGATGGCGTGAAGGCGCTGGCTGCGGCGGCCCTGTCGCGACGCTGGAGTGCCTGAGAGAGCCGAGATCGCGCCCACAGTCGGGCGCGTTCTCGCTTTCGTGGCGCTGCTGATCGCCTGCAATGCGGCGGCGTACGCGTTCCTCGCGCCGTTGGTCCGGTGGGTGATCATCACTTCCGGACAGCCACTGCGGCTGGAGGTCTTTCCGGAGCTCATTGCCGCACTGGCCGCCTCGGCCATCATGGTGTGGTCCATCGATCGGCGCCCGTGGAGCAGCCTCGATCTGCATCGAGCTGCGGCCCGCCCGCGGCTGTTGTCGTTCGGATGGCTCACGGGCGGCATGACGATCGGAGCCGCGTGCGCGGTGCTTTTCGTCGCCGGACTGCTGCGTTTTCGGGCGTCCCCCGGTGACGGATCCTGGCTCGGGGCCGCAGGGCGAATCTCGCTGGTGCTCATACCGGCTGCTCTCGCTGAAGAACTGATGTGTCGTGGCTATCTTTTGACCGTCATTCGCGAGTGCGTCGGTGAGCGCTGGGCGATCGTTCTCACGAGCGTGCTCTTCGGCGTGCTGCACCTTCAGAATCCCGATGCGACGGCCGTGTCCGTGGTCGTGGTCGTGTTGGCGGGTGTCATGCTGGCCGGTGCGCGGGTCGTGGGGGGCAGTCTGTATGCCGCCTGGATGGCGCATCTCGCATGGAACTGGGTGATGGCGGTGCTGCTGCATTCGACGGTGAGCGGGCTGCGCTTCGAGGCGCCCGGTTATTTCGCCGAGGCGACTGGACCGTCGTGGTTGAGTGGTGGTTCGTGGGGTCCCGAAGGCGGGCTCGTCGCCGCGACGGGGTTGGTGGTGACAATCGTTCTATTGTCGCGGCGGCGCCGCGAGGAGTCCTTGCACGATGGCTGACCGCATTGCCGTGATCGGCGCGGGGCAGATGGGAAACGGAATCGCTCACGTCTTCGCGCAGTCCGGCTTCGACGTCACCATGATCGACGTGGCGGAGGCGGCGCTCGCGAAAGGTCGTGACACCATCGCGAGAAATCTCGACCGGCAGATCAAGAAAGGGACGCTGCCGGAAGCGGAACGTGCCACCATTCTCGGCCGGCTTTCGATCTCGACCTCAACCGATGCCATTGCAGGCGCGGCTCTCGTGATCGAGGCGGCCACGGAAAACCGCGAGCTCAAGTTTCGCATCTTCGCCGAGCTCGATGCAAAGGCCGACGCCGGGGCCGTGCTCGCGACAAATACAAGCTCCATCTCGGTGACGGAAATCGCCGCCCGCACGAAGCGTCCGCAGCACGTGATCGGCATGCACTTCATGAATCCCGTGCCGGTGATGCAGCTCGTGGAGATCATTCGCGGGCTCGCAACGTCGGACGAGACGACGACGCGAGTGATCGCGTGGAGCACTGCCGTCGGAAAGACGCCGGTCGAGGTGAACGACTTTCCCGGATTCGTGGCCAACCGGATCCTCATGCCGATGATCAACGAGGCCGTCTATTGCGTCATGGAGGGCGTGGGTACTCCCGAAGCGATCGACACGGTGATGAAGCTCGGCATGAACCATCCCATGGGGCCGCTCGCGTTGGCCGATCTGATCGGCCTTGATACCTGTCTCGCGATTCTCGAGGTGCTGCACTCCGGGCTTGGCGACACCAAGTACCGCCCGTGTCCCCTGCTCAGGAAGTACGTGGCAGCAGGGTGGCTCGGACGAAAGACCGGTCGCGGTTTCTACTCCTATTGAGAGCATGACGCTGACCGCACTGACCGACGTTCAATCCGAGATTCAATCTCTCGCGCGCACCTTCGCGCGTGAGGAGATTGCCCCGCATGCGTCCAAATGGGATCGCGAAGCCTGTTTTCCGCTCGACGTGGCAAGGCGAATGGGCGAATTGGGATTCCTCGGCATGCTCATCCCGGAGCAATACGACGGTCTCGGCCTCGATACGGTGTCGTATCTTCTCGCGCTCGAGGAGATCGCCGTGGCCGACGCATCCGTGGCAGTGCTCATGAGCGTCCACAACTCTCTGCCCACGCAGATGTTGCTGCACTTCGGCACCGACGCGCAGCGGGATCGCTTTCTGCGGCCGATGGCGCGCGGTGAGATGATCGGCGCCTTCGCGCTCAGCGAACCGGAGGCAGGCTCGGATGCGTCGTCGCTGCGCTGCCAGGCCACGCGTGACGGCAACGCATGGCTGCTCAGCGGCACCAAGAGCTGGGTGACGTCGGGCAACTTTGCCGACGTGATCGTGGTCATGGCGCGCACCGATACGGCCGACGGCCGCCTTGGCTCGCGCGGAATTTCCGCCTTCATCGTGACGCCCGATCTGCCGGGGTTTCACGTCGGCAAGAAGGAAGACAAGATGGGCCTCCGCGCGTCGCCGACCGTCCAGCTCAACTTCGACGCGCTGCGCGTGCCGGCCGACAACGTGCTTGGCGACGAAGGGCAGGGATTCATCTACGCCATGCGCTCGCTCGACAACGGGCGGCTCGGCATCGCGGCACAGGCCATCGGTATCGCTCGCGCGTCGCTGGAGGCATCACTCGACTACGCGGCCGAGCGAAAGCAGTTCGGCCAACCGATCGCGGACTTTCAGGCAATTCAGTTCAAGCTGGCGGACATGGGATCCCGCATCGCGGCGGCGCGCGCGCTGCTGCACGCGACCGCGGAATCGAAGGATCGTGGCGAGTCCACGACCATGCATGGGTCCATGGTCAAGCTGCTCGCGAGCGAAACAGCGATGTGGGCCGCGAACCAGGCGGTCCAGATCTTCGGCGGGTACGGGTATGTGAAGGACTATCCCGTGGAGAAGCTGTTCCGCGACGCGAAGATCACGGAGATCTACGAGGGTACCTCCGAGATACAACGGCTCGTGATCGCGCGCGAGCTCCTTTCCGAGCGCGCTCGCCGCTGAGGCGGTAGGCGCACGGCCGAAAATCGGCCCTCTCAACCACGACACCACTCATTCGCGTAATGAAGCTCTTCGATACGATCGCCGGGATGGGCCACGAGCAGCTCGTCATCTGCAACGATTCCTCGGCGTGCTACCGCGGCATCATCGCCGTTCACAGCACCGTGCTTGGGCCCGCTCTGGGCGGCACGCGCTTCTGGCAGTACGCGTCGGACGAAGACGCCATCGTGGACGCGTTGCGCCTCGCACGCGGAATGACGTACAAGAACGCCGTGGCGGGTCTCAACCTGGGCGGCGGCAAGTCCGTCATCATCGGTAACAACAGGACGGCCGATCGCGAGATGATCTTCCGCGCACACGGCCGGTTCGTGGAGTCGCTCGGCGGCCGGTACATCACGGCCGAGGACGTCGGCACGAGCACCGCCGACATGGATTTCGTGCACATGGAGACGACGAACGTCGCGGGCCTCGCGGGCCGCTCCGGCGATCCGTCGCCGGTGACGGCGCACGGCGTGTTTCGCGCCATTCAAGCGTCCGCGAAGGAGCGGTGGGGGTCCGACGACCTGAGTACGAGGACCGTGTCCATTCAGGGGGCGGGCCACGTCGGCTACTATCTCGCCAAGGAGCTGCACCAGTCCGGCGCAAAGCTGATCGTCACGGACATCGACGCCGAGCGGGTGAAGCAGGTCGTGTCCGAGTTTGGCGCGCGCGCCGTTGCGCCGGACGACATCTATGGCGCACAGGCGGACGTCTTCGCGCCATGTGCGCTGGGCGCCATCGTGAACGACACGACCATCCCGCAGCTCAGGGTCGAGATCGTCGCTGGAGCGGCCAATAACGTGCTCCTCGAGGAGCGGCACGGTGTGGAGCTCGAGGAGAAGGGCATCCTCTATGCGCCCGACTATGTGGCCAACGCCGGCGGCGTGATCAACGTGTACTCCGAGCTCGCCGGCTGGAGCTCGGCGCGCGCATTCCGCAAAGCGGACGAAATCTACGACACCATCCTCAAGGTGTACTCGATCGCGAAGAAGGATCGCATTCCCACGTACCAGGCTGCTGACCGGCTCGCCGAGCAGCGCATTGCCGCGGTCGCGAACATGGTCCGCACGTGGCCGCAGTGGCCGAACAAGTAGCATGACGTCCGACACGATTCTGATCGCGTCCGACCACGCCGGCTTCGCCCTCAAGGAGACGCTCGAGAAGGAACTCGAGGCGCTCGGCTACGACGTCGAGGATCTGGGGCCGCAATCCGATGCGAGCACTGACTATGCCGACTACGCCCATCCGCTGGCGGAGCGCGTGTCGAGCGGAAACGTGAAGCGTGGCGTGTTGCTGTGCGGCACCGGGCTCGGCATGTCCTACGCGGCCAACCGGCACGCCAACGTCCGTGCGGCCGTGGCGTGGTCTCCCGAGATCGCCGCGCTGGCGCGCGAGCACAACGACGCCAACGTGCTCGTGCTGCCTGCTCGATTCGTGGGCGAGGACGAGGGACGCGCTATCTTGAAGGCATGGCTCGACACGCCATTTGCCGGCGGGCGACACGCGCGTCGCGTGGCGAAGATCGAGATCGGTGACGAACCTACCAAGGAGAACAGCTGATGTCGTCCTGGGCCGAGTGGAAGTGCAGTCCTCCGAACGATGCACTGCGCGAGGCGGATCCCGAGATCGCGTCGCTCATTGCCGAGGAAATCGCGCGGCAGAATGAAGGCATCGAGCTGATCGCGAGCGAAAACTTCGTGTCGCCGGCGGTGCTCGAGGCGATGGGATCCCAGCTGACGAACAAGTATGCGGAGGGACTTCCGGGCAAGCGCTACTATGGCGGCTGCGAGGTGGTGGACAAGGTCGAGCAGCTTGCCATCGACCGGGTGAAGACGTTGTTCAACGCCGAGCATGCCAACGTGCAGCCGCACTCCGGGGCACAGGCCAATGCCTCCGTGTTCCTCGCCTTTCTGAAGCCGGGCGACACCTTCCTCGGCATGGACCTCTCGCAGGGAGGCCATCTCACGCACGGTTCGCCCGTGAATTTCTCCGGGCTGCTCTACAAGGCCGTGTCGTATGGATTGAATGAGGACGGCTACATCGACTACGATGCCATGCGTCGCCAGGCGCGCGAGCATCGGCCGAAGATGATCATCGCGGGCTACAGCGCGTATCCGCGTGTGATCGACTTCTCGGCATTCGCCGACGTCGCGAAGGAGATCGGCGCCGTCTTCATGGTGGACATGGCGCACTTCGCGGGGCTATCCGCCACCGGCGTTTACCCGAACCCGGTGCCTTTTGCGGACGTCGTCACGTCGACGACGCACAAGACGCTCCGCGGTCCGCGGGGTGGACTGATTCTCTGCAAGTCGGCGCATGCCGCTGCGGTGAACAAGGCCGTGTTCCCCGGCACGCAGGGCGGTCCGTTGGAGCACGTGATCGCGGCGAAAGCGGTGGCCTTCAAAGAGGCGCTGGAGCCGTCGTTTACAGAGTACGCGCGCCAGATCGTCGCGAATGCGAAGGCGCTGGCGGCCGCGATGCTTTCGCGCGGCTTTCAGTTGGTGTCGGGCGGAACCGACAACCACCTGATGCTGGTCGATCTTCGCAACAAGGGATTGACTGGCAAGGTGGCGGAGACGTCGCTCAACGAGGCGGGGCTGACCGTCAACAAGAACACGGTGCCGAAGGAGACGCAGTCTCCGTTCGTGACGAGCGGCATTCGGATTGGCACACCGGCAGTGACGACGCGTGGCATGCGCGAGCCGGAGATGGCGCGCATCGCGGAGCTGATCGACCGGGTGGTCCTGTCTCCCGAGGACGCCGGCGTGCGGCGTAGCGTGCGAGCGGAGGTACAGGAGCTGGCGGCGGCGTTTCCGCTGTATCCGTCCTCCAGGGTGACGGTCTAGGCTTCTCGCCAGAAAATGATCTATCGGGCTGGCGGGCAGGGCATTATGTTCGTGTAAATAACAAAATACAGCCGCCCTCCTGCTCGATGATCCGTGCCTCAGTTCTCACACTCGCCGCCATACTGCTGATCGCGGCCAACGCCCAGGCGGAAACAGGCTACGAGCTTTGGCTGCGGTATCGCCGGCCTTTGGATGCGACGCTGCTCGCACAGTATCGGGAGGAAATCAGGCACCTCGTCGTCCTCGGCAGCTCGCCGACGCTCCTGGCAGCTCGCGAAGAGCTCGAACGCGGACTCACCGGCATACTCGGCCGGGCTGTCGGGGTCGAGCGGGCGATTTCGCACCGTGGGTTCGTTCTCGTGCAGGGCTCCGGCAATGGTTTGCCGCGCGACATCACCAGCGCGCTCATGCGGGCCGGCGGCGAAGGCTATGTCATTCGCGCCGCCACCATTGGCGGACACCGCGGCATCGTCATCGCTGCGAACTCCGACATCGGCGCGCTCTATGGCAGCTTCGCGTTCCTGCGCCATTTGCAGACCGGCGGCTCGCTCGTCGGACTCGCGATCGTGAGCGCGCCGAGGATTCAGCTTCGCATGCTGGATCACTGGGACAATCTCAATCGCAGCGTCGAGCGCGGGTATGCGGGCCTCTCGCTGTGGGAATGGGACTCGCTCCCAGGTCGCCTTTCTCCGCGCTACAAGGATTACGCGCGCGCAAATGCATCCATCGGGATCAACGGCGCCGCGCTCACGAACGTCAACGCCAACGCGAAGGTCATCACGGCGGAGTATCTGCCGAAGGTCGCTGCCATCGCGGGTGTGCTGCGCCCCTACGGCGTGCGCGTCTTTCTCACCGCTCGATTCAGCGCGCCCATCGAGATTGGCGGATTGAAGACCGCCGACCCGCTCGATCCGGCGGTCCGCGAGTGGTGGAAGCGGAAGATCGACGAGATCCACGCGGCCATTCCGGACTTCGGCGGTTTCGTCGTGAAGGCGAACTCGGAGGGACAGCCGGGTCCGCAGGACTACGGCCGCACGCATGCGGACGGTGCCAACATGTTCGCCGATGCCCTCGCGCCGCACGGCGGCGTGGTGATCTGGCGAGCGTTCGTCTACAGCAGCGAAGTGCCGAAGGATCGCGTGCGGCAGGCGTACGACGAGTTCAAACCCCTCGACGGACAGTTCCGCGACAACGTCTTCGTGCAGGTGAAGAACGGCGCGCTCGATTTCCAGCCGCGCGAGCCATTCCATCCGCTCTTCGGTGCGATGCCGAAGACGCCGCTCATGATGGAGTTCCAGCTCACCAAGGAATACCTCGGCCAGGACACCCATCTCGCCTACCTTGGCGCCGAATTCGAGGAGGTTCTGCGGGCGGACACGTTTGCCAAAGGGACGGGGTCCACCGTCGCGCGAGTGATCGATGGTTCATTGCATGGATACCGTCACACAGGCATCGCCGCGGTGGCGAACGTCGGGACGGACACCAATTGGACCGGGTCGAACTTCAATCAGGCGAACTGGTATGCCTATGGGCGTTTCGCGTGGAATACCGAGACGAGCGCCGCGGCCATCGCCGCCGACTGGGTGAGGCAGACACTCACGAATGATTCGGCGGCCGTGCGTCAGGTCGTGCACGCCATGATGATCTCGCGCGAAGCCGTCGTGAACTACATGACGCCGCTGGGTCTCGCGCACATCATGGCCACGGGACATCACTACGGACCCGCTCCGTGGGCCGTGCTGCCGCGCGCTGACCAGTCGCCAGTGTACTTTCATCGAGCGGACACGTTGGGTCTCGGTTTCGACCGCACGCCGACTGGCAGCAATCAGGTCGCACAGTACTTTGCGCCGGTTCGCGATCGGTACGCCAACCTCGCCGCCGTGCCCGACTCGAATCTGCTGTGGTTCCATCACGTGCCGTGGGACTATCGGCTCCCCTCGGGCCGCATACTGTGGGACGAGCTCGTCGTTCGCTACAACGCCGGCGTGGATTCGGTGCGGGCAATGCAGCGCGTCTGGAACGCGGTGAGGCCGTCGATCGACGCGGAGCGATTCTCCGAGGTCGCCGGCTTTCTCGGCATTCAGGAGCGCGAAGCGCGCTGGTGGCGCGATGCTGCACTGTCGTACTTCCAGACCTTCTCGCGCAGACCGATTCCCGCACCGTATGATCAGCCCGCGCATACGCTCGAGTATTACCGGCAGGTCCGCTGTCCAGCCAATCGTCTCAAGCCGCGCTGCGAAACTGTTCCCTAGTACGCCCACCGTTACGCGACTCGCTCAATGCCCCGCACAATCTCGCATGATGCCTACACCCCGCGACCGGAGCACCGATTCACTTTCGGTCTCTGGACCGTGGGTAATCCCGGACGAGATCCGTTTGGCGACGCAGTGCGCCCCGTACTGAGCCCCTCGTACATCGTCGAGAAGCTCGGAGCGCTCGGCGCATACGGAGTGAACTTCCACGACAACGATCTCGTGCCGCGGGATGCGACCGCCGCGGAGCGGGACAGCATCGTGCGCGAATTCAGGAAGGCACTCGGTGCGAGCGGCGTGAAGGTGCCGATGGCGACGACCAACCTCTTCGGCGATCCCGTGTTTCGCGACGGCGCGTTCACCAGCAACGACGCTCGCGTGCGCCGTCACGCCATTCAGAAGACGATGCGCGCCATGGACCTCGGCAAGGAGTTCGGCGCGGAGACGTATGTGTTCTGGGGCGGGCGAGAAGGTACCGAGACGAACGCCGGAAAGAACGTCATCGAGGCCATGAAGTGGTTCCGCGACGCCCTGAACTTTCTCTGCGAGTACAGCATCGCGCAGGGCTACGACTATCGTTTCGCGATCGAGCCGAAACCCAACGAGCCGCGCGGCGACATCTTTCTCCCGACCATCGGGCACGCGCTCGCGTTCATCTACACGCTGGACCGTCCCGACATGGTGGGTCTCAATCCGGAAGTCGCGCACGACTCGATTTCCGGGCTCGACTTCTCACACGGTGTGGCGCAGGCCATCGAAGCGAACAAGCTGTTCCACATCGACCTCAATGCGCAGAAGCCCGGGCGGTACGATCAGGACCACCGCTTCGGCAGTGAGGACATCAAGCAGTCGTTCTTTCTCGTGAAGCTGCTGGAGGATTCGGGCTACGAGGGCATGCGTCATTTCGACAGCCACGCGTATCGAACGGAGGACGAGCAGGGCGTCTGGGACTTTGCCGCGGGAAGCATGCGTACCTATCTCATCCTCAAGGAAAAGGTCGCGGCGTTTCACGCGGACAAGGAGATCCAGCACCTGCTCGGTGAGCTTGGCAAGCGCGGCGCGGCTCCAGGAAAGCGCATCTCCTACGGCAAGGACGCCGACGCGATCCGCAACGAGACGTTCGACCTCGATGCAATGCGGAAACAGGGCTACGCATACGAGCGCCTGGATCAGTTGACCGTGGAGCTCTTGCTCGGAGCACGCTGACATTGGCCGAGTCGTATTTTCTCGGCGTCGACGTCGGGACGAGTGGCGTGAAGGCCATTCTCGTCTCGCCTGAAGGTGACGTTGCTTCCGCGGCGGTGACACCGTTGACGCTCTCCACACCGCGGCCGGGTTGGGCCGAGCAGGAGCCCGCTGCGTGGTGGGCCGCGGCCGTCGAGTCGATGCGCGCGGTGCGCAGTGCCCGTCCGCACGCTGCGATCGCCGCGATCGGAATCTCGGGGCAGATGCATTCATCGGTGTTTCTCGACCGCACCGGCGACGTCATCCGTCCCGCGCTGCTCTGGTGCGACGGACGCACCACCGCCGAATGCGCGGAGATCACGGAGAAGGTCGGCGGTGAGGAGAGGCTGCGCGAGCTCGCCTGCAATCCTGCGCTCGAGGGCTTTACGCTGCCGAAGGTGCTGTGGCTGCGTCGCCATGAGCCGCAGGCTTACGCGCGCCTCACCACGGTGCTGCTGCCGAAGGACTACATCAGATATCGGCTCACCGGCGTGCTGGCCACCGATCCATCGGATGCATCGGCCACGCTGATGTACGATACGGCGCAGCTCCGCTGGAGCGAAGAGATCCTCCGCGCGGTGGATGTGCCGATGTCCATCGTGCCGGACGTCGGTGAATCGGCGCAGGTGCTCGGGCAAGTGACTGCCGCGGCGGCGCTCGTGGTCGGAATTCCTGCGGGAACACCGGTCGTGGGCGGCGGCGCGGACAACGCGTGCGGCGCGGCGGGTGTCGGCGCGCTGAGTGAAGGCGAGGTGGTCTCGAGCTGGGGGACGTCGGGCACCGTGTTGGCGCCGCTCACCAGCCCGCGAGTGGATCCCGCGTTGCGCGCGCACACGTTCTGTCACGTCGCGCCGAATCTGTGGTACATGATGGGTGTCGTCCTCTCGGCAGGCGGAGCCTTTTCGTGGTATCGCGAACAGCTCGCACGGGAGCTTGCGGGCGACGCAACGGCGGCACAACAGCTTGACGCGGAGGCTGCCTCGGTACCTCCGGGCGCGGATGGAGTGACGTTTTTGCCGTATCTGCAGGGCGAGCGCACGCCGCTCCGCGACGCCGAGGCGCGCGGCGCGTTCCTCGGACTGTCGCTGGCGCACACGCGCGCGCACCTCACGCGTGCGGTGCTGGAGGGCATCACCTTCGCGCTGAATGATTCGCTGCTCATTCTCCGTGCGCTCGGCATCTCGCCCGCCAGTCTTCTGCTCACCGGAGGCGGCGCGAAGAGTCCGTTTCTCAGGACTCTCCAAGCGGAGATCTTCGGCCTTCCGGTCACCACGGTGAGTCGGGAGGAAGGGCCGGCGTATGGAGCCGCTCTTCTGGCGGCAGTCGGCGCGGGCGCGTTTCCTGACATTGCAACGGCCGCAAGGGCGACGCTGCAGAGGGCGCCGCTGGAGCATCCGAAGCCCGGAGCGCATGCTCTCTACGCCGAGCCGTACGCGACGTATCGTTCCTCCGTGAAGGCGGCCCGACCCGATCGACTATAGCTGGTCCACCTGTTGGAACGGGATCTTCAGCTCGGCCGCCGCGAATGCCGCGTCGCGCATCTTTTTCCGCCGATTGCCGCCGGGATCCAGCGGGCGGGACGCACGCTCCAGCTGACGCAGCCGGGCGATCAGTGCGTCGCGCTCCGGATCGAGTGCGTCACCGCCCGAGGGTTTCGACACGCTATCGCAGCACGAAGCCTGCGTCCACCGGAGGCCGAGTCGTGGCGTTCCCCGCGATCCAACCCGTCATGTACATCCACTGCGTCATCCGCGTGAGCTTCGGATAGTTGATGTTCTTCGGTTCGTCGCGCGGCGTGTGGTAGTCCGGATGCAGATTCGTCGAGAAGAACAGCGACGGCACGCTGCGCTCCGCGTAGGGGACGTGGTCGCTGCGGAAGTACCAGCCCTCGGGATGTGTCGGCCGATCCCAGAGCGAGTCGATGACGAATCTCCCCGTGGCACCGTTCGCCTCGAGTGCCATCTGCACGAGCGCCGCCGAGTTGCGATGCGGAGGCTGCGAGCCGAGCAGCGCCGCCGTATCGGGGTGATTGCGCCCGATCATGTCGCCGTTCAGGACGGCGACAATCCTGTCCAACGGCACCACAGGATGTGCAACGTGATAGCGGGAGCCCAGCAATCCGCGCTCCTCCGCTCCGTGGAAGATGAACAGGGCCGAGCGCTTGCTCGGCTGCTTCACCCATGCTCGCGCAATGGCGAGCAGCGCCACGCTGGTGGACGCGTTGTCGTCCGCGCCGTTCCAGATTGAGTCGCCGTTCACCGGGTAGCGGACGCCGTCGTGATCCTGATGCGAGCTGAAGACGACGTACTCGTCGCGCAGCCTGGCGTCCGTTCCACGCACCTCGCCGATGACGTTGACCGACGGCGTCTCGAAGGTCTCGGTGCGCAGCTCGATGGTCACCGTTTGACCGTCGGTCTTCCAGTCGGACAGCGCGCCACGATGGACGAGCAGCACCGGGACGGGCGGTCGAACGTTTGCGGCGCGCGCTGCCGCCGGATTCCGCGTGAAGCGCGGCACGCCTCCAACCACGTCGTACGTGCCGCGCATCTGCGTCCTGGCGACAGCCTCGACAGCGAGCTCGGCGATGGAGTCTGCGACGACCACCACGGCGAGCGCTCCCCAACGCCCAAGTGCGGCCATGGGTATGAGCGCGGCACGAGTGTAGTTGTGCTCGTAGGTGTTCGTCGTGGTGCGAATCGCCGAAGACGCCGGGGGCGCCAGCCTGATCACGGCGACCTTGCCGCGAACGTCGAACGTCGAGTCGTTCAGGTTCGAGACGAACACGGTCGGCGCCGTAACTTCGGCCGCGACGTTCGAGGTGGGCGTGATGTCAGTCCACAGCCCGAACGCGCGATCTCCGAGCTTGATCGAACTCGTCGTGCTCGACACGCGTGTGCGGCGCATGTTCCACCACTGGTACCAGCCCCCGTCCTCGCCTTTGGGCGAGACGCCGATTTTCCGCATCTGTTCCGCGAGCCACGCGGAGGCACGCATCTCGTCCAGCGTGCCGGCCTCCCGGCCGCGCATGTTGTCTCCGGCGAGCGCGTACATGTCGCGCTCGAGATCCGCCTGCCTGATGCTGGCGATGGCCGTGGGGACTTGCGGCGACTGGGGCGCCGCAGCGCGCGCCGTCAGGAGCGCGAGTATCGATCCCGTCAGAATATTTCTCTGCATGACCGATATGGTATCGAGTTGTTCACGTCGTAGATAGATCTCGGGGCGCTCGAGTACCTGTGCCGCTGAAGACCGCCTGCGCTACCGCTTCTTCGCGAGAATAGTCCCTCGGCAGTTCGGTGCGCCGCACGAGCAGGGAAACCGCCGTTTCGCGGCCGGTGAGTGGCGCTCGTCGAGCACGTACGCATAGTCATACGCGAGCTCCTCGCCGATCTCGATCGCGCGGATCGTCTCGATCCAGATACGGCCGCCGTCGATGACCGCATCACAGTTCGGATTGCACGAATGGTTGATGAAGCGCGCCTCGTTTCCGTTCACGGCCGCGTCGATCACCACGTCGTCGTCAATGGCAAAGAGAAAGGTGTGGTGCCGTTCGCCGGCCACGTCCGGATAGCGTGCGTCCGCGGCGGCCGGCGTGAGCCGCTCGCCGGTGTACTCGATCAGGCGTTCACCAGCCGGAATGCGCTCGGTCGCGAAAGCGCCGAGCCCTTGCATCGGCGAGGCCCGAATCGCGAATGAAAGCATGCGAGAAATTCTAGTAGGGTATGTTGCTAACATGACACCACGCCGCTGGTGGACACACGTTTCCTGAGCGTGTCGCCGATTCGGTCGCCCAATGGCCGTTAGCTGGCGTACGTCTCCCCACGAGAGCGGGCAGCTTCAGGTATACGTCGTGCCGTTCCCCACTACGAGAGCCACTAAATGGGCCGTCTCGACGCGCGGTGGGTTCGGACTCAAGTGGTCGCCGAATGGGCGAGAGCTGTTGTACGTGGACGATAATAACCACGTCATCTCCGTCGCGGTTGACACGGGACCGGTGTTCGCGATACGTCAGTCCACTATCCTGTTTCGACTTTCGTACTCACAGAAGGGTTGTTGGGGCCGCGAACTCGAATTCTCGCCGGACGGCAAGCGATTCATTCGGGTGCGGAACGGCGGCCGACCATTAGTGGACAAGATGATCTTCTGCCCCCGGCGCCGGCTTGTCCACTCTGATTACGTTGTCGGGACGGGAATCCTCGTCCGCACGCGCCGGACGTCGCTCCTCGTTCCGACCCTGGTTTTCATGGAGTAAGCGCTTTGCGACGTCTCGTGCACCGTCTGGCCTCGAGTCAGGAGTTCGGCCTCGTTCTCGTTGTCGCACTCGTGACGATCATCCTGGCCTCACTCGCCGGCTCGCATCCCGATCGCATCTCGGGTGCCATGGTCAACAACTTCTGGAACGCCAACACGCTCGTACAGACCGCCACGGACGCGAGCTTCTTCGCGATCATGGCCGTCGGCGCGACGGTCGTCATCATCTCCGGCGGCATCGACCTCTCCGTCGGCTCCATCTATGCGCTCGCCGGTGTGTCGGCGGCGTTGCTGCTCAGGCGGATGCACGGCGCGGGCGACGTCACCATCGTGCTCGCTGGCCTGGGGACGTGTCTCGGCATCGGCATTTTGTGCGGTCTTCTCAACGGCGTGCTGGTGGTGGGACTCCGCGTCCACCCCTTCATCATCACGCTCGGCAGCATGTGGATTCTGCGCGGCAGCGCATTCGTCGCCACGAAGGCGGAAAGCATTCTACTTCCGCCGCCGATGACCGCCGTGGTGAAGGCGCCGCTCGGTCTCGGCGGCGGCCTCTATCCCGTGCCGATGCTCACGATGCTCGCGGTCACGGCGCTCGGTGCGATCTATCTCACGCGCACCGTCATGGGCCGTCACGTCTTCGCGTTCGGCGGCAGCGTCGAGGCGAGTCGCTACGCAGGGTTGCCACTCTCGCGCATTCAAGTGGGCGTGTTTGCGGTGTCGGGTCTCACTGCCGGACTCGCCGCCTTCCTCGGCGCCGGCTTTTATGGATCGGCCTCATCCGGTGACGCCCAGGGCTACGAGCTCTACGTCATCGCCTCGGCCGTCGTGGGCGGCGCCAGCCTGCTGGGAGGAAAGGGGAGCGCCATCGGCGCCATGCTCGGAGCGCTCCTCATCGTGTTGATACGGCAGTCCATCCGCACGCTCCACTTCGATCAGAACTACGAGTGGATCGTCATCGGGAGCGCAATCATTCTCGCTGTCGTGATCGACCAGTGGAGCACACGAGCCACGGCACGGCGTCTCGCGAACGTGCGCCACGAGTAGCATGCGTGGCCGCGGCACTCCGGCACGGACGCTGCGACACGACAACTCCCTTGGGAGTTCCCACGTATTGCGTCACACGAACCGATAGAGAGAACGCATGACGATGCGCGCCACAGCACTATCCCTGATGATGGTTGCCGGCCTCGTGGCCTGCTCGAAGACCGAGAACAAGTCCGCGGCGACAGCAAAGGGGAACGGGAAGAAGATCGCAATCGCCCTGATCGCAAAGAGCTCCACGAATCCGGTATTCCTGGCAGCACGCACGGGCGCGGAGGCCGCCGCCAAGGAGCTCTCGGCGAAAGACAGCATCGACGTCACCGTGAGCTGGCTGACGCCACCGCAGGAGGACGCCGAGATGCAGGCGCAGCGCATCAGGCAAGCGGTGAATGATGGGGCGGATGCGGTCCTCATCTCGTGCTCGGACGCCGGCAAGGTGACCGGGGCGATCAACGACGCCGTGGACCGCGGCGTCGTCGTGATGACCTTCGACAGCGATGCGCCGCAATCGAAGCGCTTCGCGTACTACGGCGTGGACGACACGAAGACCGGGCAGGAGACGATGGCCGAGCTGGCCACGCTGATGAACGGAAAGGGCAAGGTGGCCATTCTCGCCGGCAATCAGAACGCCCCGAACCTTCAGCACCGTGTGCAGGGCGCGAAGGACGAAGCGGCGAAGCATCCGGGTATGACCATCGCCGGTGTGTTCAACCACGTCGAGACACCACAGGATGCCACGGCCGAAGTCGTTCGCGTCAACAACGCGTATCCCGACATTCAAGGGTGGGCGTTCATTGGCGGTTGGCCGCTCTTCGCACAGTCGCTGCTCACGGACGCGACGGTAGCGAAGCAGAAGATTGTCTCAGTCGACGGGCTGCCGGTGGAGCTCGCGTACGTGGAGAAGGGCGTCGTCCCCGTGCTTCTCGCGCAGTCCGTCTACAAGTGGGGCGAGGTGGGCGTGCGCACCATCGTCGCAAAGTTGCACGATCACAAGGATCCGCCCACCGCGATCATCGAGATGTCACTCGTGAAGGTGACGAAGGCGAATCTGGGCGCATGGGCGCGTCAGTTGAAGGCGTGGGGTTTCACGGACGTGGAAGACAAGTACCTCAAGATGTAGAGAACGAAAATGACCACGGTCTTCTTCGACATCGGCATCTCGCTGGACGGATTCATGGCCGGACCCAATCGTGGTCCGCACAATCCGCTCGGCGACGGCGGCGTGAGTATGCATCAGTGGATGTTTCGTACGACGTTCGGCCGCGAGCGGCTGGGCATTCCGGGCGACGGCGGCGAGACGTCCGCTGACAATGAGCTGTTGCGTGGCGTCTTCGAGCGCACCGGCGCGTACATCATGAGGCGCAGGATGTTCGAGGAAGGGGGGCCCAACTGGCCCGAGAACGCGCCTTTTCGTGCGCCCGTGTTCGTGCTCACGCATCAGCCGCGCGATCCCTGGGCACGCAAGGGCGCGCGTCCAGCGACGTTCGACATCGAGCAATCCGCGATCAGCTCATCGCCGCACGTTGCGCACGTGAGCTATCGAGTCAAGCGACAATAGGACTGTCCTACACTGTTATTGGCGTGCGGCGCATGAGAACGTTCACCACGCCGCCGAGTGCTCCGACGACCAGCACGACCTCCCTCAAGCGCGGCGTCCAGATTCTGTCGATGCCGAACACACCGTCGAGCGAGTACGCACCAAACCCCACGAGCGCCAGTGCGACGGCTGCAGCCGCGTAGAGCGCCGGAATCTCGATGCCGTTCGTCGCCGCGAAGATGCCGTTGCCCCAGTGCACCGTGACCGCCGCCACGATCATGACGGAGACGATCAGCGCGGGACCGATGGGCCCCAGCAGTCCGAGCACGACGAGCAGTCCGCCGGTGGTCTCCGTGGCCGATGCAACTGCGGCCAGGACGTGCCCGGGCCGAAAGCCGAGCTGCACGAAGAACTCTCCGGTCTTGGTGAGTCCATATCCGCCGAACCATCCCGCGAGCTTCTGCATTCCGTGTCCGGCCATGAGAAGGCCGAATACCACCCTCAAAATGAGAAGCCCGATGTCGCTGCTGGTGTGAGTCATTGGAGTCCGATTCCGGTGCGGTTTGCCATTGTGCTTCCTGCGCCCGATGTCTAATCTGCTGAAACCAGTCTGGATGATCTATGGCCAAAAAGCTTGAAAACATGTCCGAAGCTCCAGGACATGAGGACGCTGAGATAGACGTCGTGTCAGAGGTCCTTGGCGCCGTTCGTCTCACGACCGACGTCCTCGGCCGCTTCGAGCTCGGTGCGCCCTGGGCGTTTCGATCGGATCGAGGCGGCGCCGTTGCGCTCTACGTGATGGCACGCGGAAGCGCGACGCTCGAGCTTCTCGAGAAGACACGCGGCATGCCTAGTGTTTTCGCGCTCTCTGCCGGAGACGTCGCAGTGCTGCCGCACGGCGCGCCGCACTTGCTGCGCGATCCTGGCGCCGGTCCGCGCCGCGCGCTGACTTCCGCCGACCTGGCTTGCCGCCGTGGTATGCAGCCCGGGCCCACACGTTTCGGTGGCAGTGGTCCGGTGACCAGCTTCGTCGCGGGTGCGTTTCACTTCGGCGCCGCGCCGCGGAGCGTGCTGCTCGAGTCGCTGCCGAGCGTGCTGCATCTCGTGTCGGGCGCTGTGTCCATGTCGCCGCAAGCGGCGGCGACCGTCCAGATGATTCTCGCGGAGAGTGCCGCGCCCGGACCGGGAAGTGCCATGATGATGGCGCGGCTCGCGGACATCATTCTCGTTCACGCGTTGCGCACACAAACGTGCGCTGCCGGAAAGGCGCACGGCGGACTGTGCGCGCTTGCTGATCCCTCCATCGGTGGCGCACTGCGCCTCATCCACGCGCGTCCGGCAGAGCCATGGACCGTATACACAATGGCGGCCGCAGTTGGCATGTCGCGCTCGGCCTTCGCGGCGCGGTTTTCCGAGTTGGTGGGTGAATCGCCACTCAAGTACCTGACGCGCTGGCGGATGACACAAGCAGCGGAACTGCTGCGCGATCAGCGGGAGCCTGTTGCCCGCATTGCCGAGCGTGTGGGTTACGGAAATGCCGCGGCGTTCATGAAGGCTTTTACACGCGTACAGGGGATGGGGCCGGGGGAGTTTCGTAAGACGGTAGGGCGGTAGAACCGAGAGCGTTTGTTGTTGCCTGCCGTCCTACTGTTCTGCCGGTCTGGTCGTACTGGCTAAGGCGACCAAACTGGCGTACGTTAGACCCGCCGAAGTCACCGGTCCGGATCGTCTCGTTCGAACGGCCAACAGATGGCATCGCCCACGCTCGGCTTTCGTTTCGGCGTCCTCGTCGGAATCATCTTCGCGGGCGTTGCAGTGATTACTCTCGCGCTGACCGCGCTGTTTCTCACCGGTCTGCGCGCCATCCCGCCGAGCACCCTTGCCGCTGGGGTGCTGATGCTCATCACGTTGTTTGTCGCCGTCGCACTCGCGGTCGTGCTCGCGGGGAGTCTCCTCGCTGTCGGTCTTCTCGCGTTCGGCGTCTTCGTCGTGGCGGCCCTCGTCGTCGCTCCGCCGATCGGCATATTGGCCGTGCTGGTATTCCTGGTACTGCTCGCCCTTGTAAGTGCTGTGGTGGCGAGTCCGTTGAACGTGGCGTTTGGCATCCTACTGCTCCTGCTGCTGCTCATTCCGGTCGCAGCGCTGGTGGTGGGCATTCTTGGACCTGGTGCGGCACTCGTCGTCATCGCAGTGCTCGGTTACATCGGGCTCGCGCTGGCGCTCGCGTGGTTGTTGCTTCGCGTGCACCGGATGCCACTCGAGCTGCTTGGCCTCGGCGGCCTGCGGCAGATGCCGTCGATTCCGCTGCCGACGTTGCCGGATTTCATCGACGCGGTGATGAAGCTCAAGGACAAGGAGGCGCAGGAACAGATTCCGATTCGCGCGTTGACGAACGTCTTTACGCTCGGCGCCGGTACGCTCCATGCGCGCACCGCGACGGCGCGCACCTTTCTCTTCGAGGATGACGAGGCGAAACAGTACTCCCTCGACTCGCCCGCGCAGTTCGACATGGGGTGGACGACCTTCGGGCAGGTCGACGTACGGGCGGCTGCGCTCTCGGCCACGTTCGCGGGAGCCCTGACCACTCCAGCCGCAGGATCGGCGCTGTTCTGGCCGAACGTCTCGCGGTACTGGGGCGCTTTCGGGATCTTGCCGATCAAGGTGGTCACGCAGGCGGATGTGCCGGGTTTCAAGTCCCGTGTGGGTCCCCTGTGGGACGACAACGTGATGGGGCCGCTGATCCAGAGTATGGCGCTCTTCGTCATCGACATGTCGGTCTTTGCGAGCATCGATCCGCCCACCGCCAGCTCTCCCCGCTTCACGCCCGTAACGCTTGCGTTTCTCTCTCTGAACGCGCCGACGCCTCTTACACCGACGTTCACGCCGTTCCTCATCCAGGTGTCGGACGGGTCGAACACACAGGTCTACACGACGATTCCCACGGGCCTGGTCGCGCCAAGCGCGTGGCTCTATGCGTTGCAAGCACTCAAGGCCTCCACGACCGTGTGGGGCATCTGGCTCGGGCACGTTTACCGCTACCACATGGTGACGGCCGCGATGCAGATGACGATGTACCAGGGTCTTCCGCGGCGGCACGGAGTGGCACAGGTGCTCGGGCTCCAGTCCAAGTACGTCATCGGATTCGACGCCGTGCTGCTGCTCGACTGGACGTTCCCGCCGCCGACGTCGTGCGCCACCTCGATCCAGTTCCTCCAGTTGACGGATGCGTTTGCGGCCGGACGTGCCTTTTTCGACGATGATCCCGAGAGGACACTCGCCGCCCTCGGCATTCCGAAGACGACGTTCTCGAGCCCGCTCTTCCGGTTCCAGGACATCAACCTGCCGGATTTCGCGGGGCGGTTGAATGCGGCCAGAGCGAATCCGCTGAGCACGGATTCCATATCGCTTGCACTTCTCGCCGCGCTCGCGCCGACTACGACAGCGCTGCTCATCGCATATCTCGGCGGGGAGGACGCTCTGCTCCAGACCGCCCTTGCGACGGATCTCAACGCGCTCATCGCGGGGCCGTCCCTTGCACCGCTCGTGACCGGCACCGGCATCGTGCTGTCGCCAGATACTGCCGCGGCGGTGGCGGCGGTGACGGCGTTGGCGCCTCCGCCTCCCCCGGGTTCTCCAGTGCTGACGTCGCTCAATCGGATGCTGCTCCAGGACGCGTATCCGATCGAGCTCTGGATCATGCAGTTCAATCTCTATCCGGTGGCGCACTATGTGGTGAGCATTTACCGTGCGGCCGCGACATACATCACGGCTGTCGTCGCCGCGCTCTATCCAAGCAATGCCGCCATCATCGCGGACGCGCGGTTGCAGCGGTGGGTGCTCGCGTCGGCCACGGTCGGCAACGTGCAAGGACTGCCTGTTCCGGTCACCACGACCGCGCAGCTCACGGCCGTGCTTACGAGTCTCATCTACCGCATCACGGCGCATGGTCTCGCTCGCCTCGCGCCGGTCGGGAATCCGGGGCTGTCGTGGATCGGCAACTTTCCGCCGTGTCTGGAGGATTCCCGCATTCCCGACCCAATTGTGCCGAGCGGCAATCCGCCTGGCTTGTCGCCAAATCTCACGCCGGCGCAGCTGCTCGCCTTCATGCCAAAGGCCGGCACGATCGGTGAGATGATCAGCTTCATCTTCGCGTTCGGCTACACCCCTCCGTTCGAGTCGCTCATCCCGGTGACGACCGCAAACACGTCGGGCGGGTCGGATCAGGAGCTGCATCCATTCGTTGGCTTGCCGGCGGCGTGTGATTCCGCGCTACAGACCTATCGCGCCGCGATCACGGGCTTCATCAGATTCTTCCTGGCCGACCAGAACGCACTCAACGCGCCGGCGGTGATGAACTTCAGCGCGACGCAGGCGGCGATTCACCAGTGGGAAATGAACATCGAGCAATGACACCATGAATCGAATCTTTGGCTTCTCCCGCAATGCGGTTGCACTGGTCGGGATCATCCTCGCGATTATTCTCGTCGTGCTCGTGGGAATGATCGTCGTCGGCAGCGCGGCGATCCGGGCCCTCATGGCACCGGGGCTGAAGGTGGACGGCGTGAGCCTGCTCGCGCTGCTCGTGACGATCATCGTCCTGCTTGTCGCCGTGTTCGTCCTGCTGTTGGTGTTGTTCCGGTGCTGCTGCAAGCCGTCAGGGAAGCAAGGCGACGTGCCGCCAGACGTTCTGGCGTTGTTGATTCCGTTAGTCCCGCTCTTCCAACAGATGCCGAATCTTCTGCGCGATCTGGGCGTCGCGCTCTATGAGGGCGGCAAGACGGTGACGTGGATACAAGCTCACGTCGACGCCGTCTCATCGGATCTGTCCGCCGCCGCGGGGACGCTGGCGAATGCCGCCACCTTCCGCGTGCCAGGTCTCATCGACGCCGGAAACGGCCTGTGGCTGGTCGACCCCAATCCTTTCCATGCGAGTCCGATCAACCCGCTTCAGGATCTTCTTGGAACGCTGACTCAATTGAGTACGCATCTGGCTCTCGCGACTGGTGCTCCGGTAACACTCAATGCGGCGAATCAGTCGGTTGCGGATGTCGCGAACAAGTTGAGCGAAACGGGACGTGCGTTGGCGCGACTGGCCAACACGTTGCATGCTTCTCCCCCTTCGCCTCCGGAGGCGCTCTGAATTGGATAGGACAGCAGGACACATAGGGCGTTGTAGTTGCTCGCGGTCCTACCGGCCTGCTGTCCGACTGTCCTACTTTTCTCGATGACCGACATCGCCGTAAAGCTCGAGCACATCTCCAAGCGCTTCCCCGGCGTACGAGCTCTGCACGATGTCTCGCTCGAGATCGCGGCGGGATCCTGTCACGCCCTCTGCGGCGAGAACGGCGCCGGCAAGAGCACACTCGGCAAGCTCGTCGCCGGGTTGTACGCTCCTGATTCCGGCAAGCTGGTCGTGTCAGGTCGCGAAGTGCACTTTGCCGGAGCGCGCGATGGCATCGCGGCCGGCGTCGCGATGGTGCACCAGGAGCTCGCCTTCTGTGACAACCTGTCCGTCGCCGAGAATCTGTGTCTTGGCGCGATGCCGAGCCGGCGTGGATTCGTGGATCGCGCGGAGATGCGCCGGCGCGCCGATGCGTTGCTGGCGGAAACGGGGACGACGCTCGACGTCTCCGCCCGGTTCGGCGATCTGTCCATCGGACATCGCCAGATGGTGCAGATCGCGGCCGCCGTGGGCGGCGGCGCGCGCATCATCGTGTTCGACGAGCCGACGAGCAGTCTCAGTCAGGTTGAGGCCGAGCGTCTCTATGCGCTCATCGGTCGGCTGAAGGGCAGGGGCGTGACGTGCATCTATGTATCGCATCGCATGCCGGAGATCTTTGCGCTGTGCGACACGGTGAGTGTGTTGCGCGACGGTGAGCTCATCGCGACGCGCAGCGTCGAGGGGCTCAGCGAGGGCGAGCTCGTGGAGATGATGATCGGTCGTCCCCTCGCGGAGTATTATCCGTCGCACGATAAGGTTGTTGCCGGCGACGAGGTACTCCGTGCTGAAGGGCTCACGGCGCCTGCAATGTTCGAGAACGTGTCGCTGACGTTGCGCGCTGGCGAAGTGGTGGGACTCGCCGGTCTCATGGGCGCGGGGCGTTCGGAGGTCGCGGGCGCGCTGTTCGGCCTCGCCCCGCTGTCAGCCGGTACGATCAGCCTCAAGGGCATGCCGGTGCACTTCGACGATCCGCGCGAGGCGATTCGCGCCGGCATTGGCCTGGTGCCGGAAGATCGGAAGCGGCAGGGGCTCGTCCTCTCGGAGAGCGCCGTGCACAACGCTTCGCTGCCGACGCTCGACCGGTTGGCGCGCTTCACGTGGGTGCTACGCCGCAAGGAGCGCGAGCAGGCATCGACGCTCTTTCGACGACTGCGGGTTCGGGCGCCCGGATTGGATGCCGTTGTTGGCGGTCTCAGTGGCGGCAACCAGCAAAAGGTCGTGCTCGCGAAGTGGCTGGCCGCGCGGCCCCAAGTGCTCATCCTGGACGAGCCGACGCGCGGCGTGGACGTCGGCGCCAAGGCGGAGATTCACGCGCTGATCGGCGAGCTCGCGGCAGGCGGCACCGCCATCCTCGTCATCTCGAGTGAGCTGCCGGAGATTCTGACGCTGTCCGATCGGATTCTCGTGCTGCGCGAGGGCCGCTTGGTGGGCGAGCTCCCGCGCGCGGAAGCGACCCAGGACTCGCTGCTCCGGCTGATGGCTGGCCTCTCGTCGGGCAGGTGACGGGAGGGCATTTCGGCAGGTCTGAGTGTCTGAGGTGATTAAATTCTCTTGACAGACAAAATCTTGATAGTAGGTTCGGTGTCGCCGATGTCATCGTACCGCTTGACTGGCGGCGTGGGGTAGACCCTCTCCAGACCCCTCGAAGGACCGAACTTCCGAGACAGATGGCAGGAACATGCCTGCACCGGCGTTTTGAACGTCTCCTGTTTGTTAGTCAAGAAAACAAAGTGCCAGCGCCTCTGGCAATCCACGCTCTCTGGAGGAAAGTCTGATGGGACGCAGGGTTCTTCTCGCGGTTCTGAGTCTGCTCGCGGCGGCGTCCGCCGCGCAGGCGCAAGCCACCGGACGGATCGTCGGGCGCGTCACGACCGCGGAAGGCGGTCGTCCCGTTGCCGGTGCCGCCGTGGTGCTCGTGGGCACGACGCGGGGCTCGGTCTCCGATTCGTCCGGCGCATTCTCCCTCGCCAATCTCCCGCCGGGCCTCCACCGGGTGCGGGCACAGCGCATCGGCTTCATCTCGCTGACGCGGGAGGTCACAGTGTCGGCCGGTGCGGCGACATCGGTCAGCTTCGCGCTGGTTGCGTCGCCGGTGCAGCTGGAGGAGATCAAGACGGTCGGGTACGGAACACAGGAAGCGCGCACCGTAACAGGTGCCGTCGCCACGGTATCGGCCGAGCAGATCAAGGACATCGCCACGAGCGATCCGATGAAGGCGATTCAGGGTCGCGTCCCCGGCGTCGAGATCGTGGCCGGCAACAACGAGCCCGGCACGGGGATGCAGGTCCGCATCCGCGGCGTCCGGTCGATCACCGCGAACAACGATCCCCTCTACGTCGTGGACGGCGTACCGATTTCGGGAGGCATTCAGGATTTCAATCCGCAGATCATCGAGTCGGTGGACATCCTCAAGGACGCCGCCGCCACCGCCATCTACGGGAGCAGAGGCGCGAACGGCGTCATCCTCGTGACCACGAAAAAGGGGCCGCTCGACGGACGCATTCACTCGAACTACAGCCTCGACAGCTACTACGGCGCGCAGGATCCCGTGAAGGTCATCAACATGATGAACATGCAGCAGTACGTGCGCATGCTGCAGGACGGGGCGCTCTACAACAACGGCGCGATGAACGGCGACACGAGTCTCGCGAAGGTGCTCGCGGGCCAGTCGTTCGTGAACGGCGTGCCGAAGAAGCTCTACGCGTTCAACAACAACATCCAGTCCGACTGGTTGCGGACGGTCCTCCAGAACTCGCAGCAGAAAAGCTTCCAGGGGAGCGTGACCGGTTCGAGCCCGGATACGCGCTACACTCTGTCGGGCAATTACTTCGGGCAGGGTGGTCTCATTCCCGGGCAGGGATACACGCGCGGCGCCGGCTTCGCGTCGGTGGACCACACGTCCGGCCGCCTGCACGTGGGACTCAGCGCCAACTCGGCGCGCGTGCAGCAGGACATCGGTGAAAGCGGCGCGGCGTTCGGCTATGCATTGGCGATGGCGCCCTTCGGCTCTCCCTACAACTACACGAATCCCGATTCAGCCGGTCTCTACGATCCGCGTCCGGACGACGACCAGTTGAACATCAATCCCCTGCTCGAGAACCGCTCGTTCGTGCGGCAGCGGGTCACCAACCGGATCTTCGGTTCGGCATTCGCCGAGCTGCGGTTGCTGGATTGGATGACGTATCGGATGAATTTTGGACCCGACATCACCAACGTCACCGAGGGGTGTTACAACGATCCATGGACGCACGGGCCGTGCGCCAATCCGGGCGCCAACAGCCAGAATCAGGGTGCTCCGCCCCAAGCGTTTCTGCGTGATTCGAAGGACTTCGCCTACACGCTCGACAATCTGTTGCAGCTTAGCCGAGACGTCGGCACGAAGCAGCACGTCGAGGGCACGCTGCTCTACAGCATCCAGCGCGATCAATTCAGCCGCGATTCGCTCTACGCGTCCAACCTGCCGTACAACACGCAGCTCTGGTACGACCTCGGGTCCGGCACGGCCGGGCAGCAGCTCAGCAGCAGGTCCGAGTGGGCGCTGCGCTCGTACATGGGTCGCGTCAACTACACGCTGCTCGACCGATACACGATCTCCGCTACCGGGCGCAGTGACGGATCGAGCCGACTCGCGCCCGATCACAAGTGGGCGTTCTTTCCCTCGGTCGGTCTTTCGTGGCAGCTCGGTGACGAGCCGTTCATGCGGCGCTTCACGCCGCTGAACATGCTCAAGGTGCGCGGCAGCTATGGGACCACCGGCAACACATCCATCTCGCCGTATCAGACGCAGGGGCTGTTGACGCCGCGGGTCTATTCCTTCGGCGGAACGGCGGTGCGCGGATATCGTCCAGGCTCGATCCCGAATCCCGACCTCTCATGGGAGAAGACGGATCAGACGGACCTCGGCATCGAGTACGCGATGTTCGGTAACCGCGTCTCCGGCAGCTTCGACGCGTATCGCGCAACGACGCACGATCTGCTCCTCCAGCAGGCGCTGCCCGTCAGCTCCGGCTTCACGTCGACGTTGCAGAACGTCGGCTCGACGCGGAACCAGGGGCTCGAGCTCTCTGTCTCCACCGTAAATGTGCAGGACTGGCGGGGCGTGCGATGGACCAGCGACGTCAACTGGAGCCACCAGGAAAACATCATCACGTCGCTCCAGAGCGGGACGCTGTCCAACGTGCTCAACACGTGGTTCGTCGGCTCACCGATCAACGTGCTCAACGATCCGCAGCACCAGGTGTTCTACGACTACACGTCGCAGGGCGTGTGGCAGTTCGCCGACACGGCGCTCATGCGGCAGTTCAACTCCACGGGCTCGACGTTCAAGGTGGGTCAGCCGCGCGTGGCGGACATCAACGGCGACGGCAAGATCGACGCGAACGACCGCTCGATCATCGGGACGTCGTATCCCAAGTGGACGGGCTCGATGTCGAACCGGTTCACGTTCAAGGGATGGGATCTCTCCTCGCTCATCACGGCGAAGTGGCGCTACACGTTCATCGATGGAACGCCGCGCGGCATGAACGGGCGCAACGGAGTGTCGGTCATCAACTACTGGACGCCCACGAACCCGACGAACGACAACCCCGCGCCGCAGGTTCCGAACTCGGGGAATGACTGGCAATACCACGCCACGATGTACTACCTCGACGGTTCGCACTGGCGCATCCGCAACATCACACTCGGCTACACGGCGGGCGAGCGGCTCGCCGGGCGCATCGGCGCGACGAGCCTGCGCATCTACGGCACCGCACAGGACCCCTACATCCACTCGAGCTACGCCGGCAATGACCCGGAGGTCGGCGGTTCGGCGCCGACGGTCCGCACGCTGCTGCTCGGCACCAACATCGTCTGGTAGTCCGCCACTCACGAGGAATGAGACTCCACATGAAGCGCTTACTACTTCCCGCAGTGGCACTCGCCCTGCTCGGTGCCGCGCCCGCCTGCGTGAGCCTGGACGAGAAGCTCGTCACGGGCGTGAGCAGCCAGTACTACTCCACGCCGGACGGCCTCAACTCGGCCATCATTTCCGCGTACGCGCAATTGCGCGGGTATTACGGCAAGGAGCAACTGCTGAGCATGACGCAGGTCGGAACGGACACCTGGCAGGCGGGCGATCAGCTCGGCTCCAACAACACGAACTTCGACGCGTACAACGGGCAGTTGAGCAGTCAGGCGCCCGAGCTCCAGAACACGTGGAACCCGGCGTACGTGATGATCAACACGCTCAACGCGGCGCTCGATCGCGGCCCGAACACGGCGGGCATTACGCCCGCCGTAAAGAACGCACTGCTCGGCGAAGCGCACTTCCTGCGTGCGCTCGAGTACTTCACGCTCGTGCGCCACTTCGGCGACGTGACCCTGTCGCTGCACGAGAATCAGGGGGTCGTCCTCGAGGCCACGCGGCAGCCCGCGCCGGACGTCTACAAGGCGATCATCGCGGATCTCGACTCGGCGGTCACGCTACTTCCCGTGTCGCAAGCGGATTACGGTCGTGCCACGCGTGGCGCCGCGTTGACGCTCCGCAGCCTCGTGTATCTCACACGCGCCTATCAGTCCTTCGGCGGCGGTGCGGCGGACTTCACCGCCTCGTTGGCCGATGCGAAAGCCGTCATCTCCTCGGGGACGTACGCGCTCGAGCCCGTGTTTGCCGACCTGTGGTGCGTGGCGCGCGCAGCCGATGCGGGGCGCGGCGGTTACTGCGACAACACCGGATACAACCAGAACCGGAAGGAATTCATCTTCACGGTGCAGTTCAACTACAACCAGGCCAACAACGACGTCGACGGAACGCCGCAGTACAACTATCTCCACCTGGTGTACGGCAGTCAGTACGACAACGCGAACGCCGGCGTCGGCATTCCGCGTGACATCAACAATGGCCGGCCTTTCCGGCGGTTGAAGCCCACGCAGTACGAGCTGTCGCTGTGGGGCACGAAGTATCAGGGAACGACGCCTGGCGGCACGGACGTCGTGGACACACGGTTCGACGGCAGCTTCCAGACGGTGTGGTACGCCACGACTGGTGGTCAACGGAATCCAATCGGCGTCTGTCCGACGGGCAACCTTCCGGCCAACTCGTCGCCACAATTCGTCGCGTGCACGAGCAACCAGGTGGTGAACGCCGGCGACACGACCATCTTCTACGCCACGTATCCGGTGGACTCCGTTCGCCGGCGCGCGAGCAAATACACGATTCGCACGACGTGTCCGGCCGGCATGGCCGATCCGTCGGTGTATTGTGGCGACAACTTCAGCGAGAACAACGGCTACATCGGGTGGGACCGCTACCCCGTCCTCAAGAAGTTCCAGGACAATCTTCGCCCGGGCGGCTTCAACGATCAGAATGGCGGCAAGGTGCAGGTGGTCTATCGCCTCGGTGAGGTGTATCTGATAGCGGCAGAAGCGGATCTCGGCCTCAACAACACGGCGGAGGCTGCGCAGATGATCAATGTGCTGCGCACGCGCGCGGCCAGCGCCGCGCACAAGGCAGACCCGAACTTCCAGGTGACGCCGGCGCAGATCACGCTCGACTTCATCATGGACGAGCGCGAGCGCGAGCTCGCGGGCGAGTTCCAGCGCTGGTACGATGTCACGCGACCCGGTGCGAGCTTCTTCCTGAGCCGAGTGGCGAAGTACAACCCGAAGTCGAAGCCGAATCTTCAGGCGAAGCACCTCCTGCGCCCGGTTCCGCAATCGCAGATCGACGGCGTCGTTGTCGGTCCGAAGTATCCTCAGAACCCGGGATACTGAGCCGGCGCGGATGCACCCATTTCAGGACGCTGCACTTCCGGCGGAACGGCGGGTCGAGGATCTGTTGTCGCGCATGACCGTCGAGGAAAAGGCGGCGCAGATGACGTGCGTCTGGCAGAAGAAGGCCGACACCCTCGTGGACGCGAACGGTGCGTTCGACGTCGCGAAGGCGCGCACCGCCTTCGGCCATGGCAATGGATTGGGGCAGATCGGCCGCCCGAGCGACGCGGGCGGCACTGGACACGAACCGGAGAAGGGACGCAATCCGCGCGAGCAGGCCGAGCTCACGAATGACATTCAACGGTTCTTCCGCGAGGAGAGCCGGCTGGGCATCCCGGTCGTGTTTCATGACGAGTGTCTGCACGGCCATGCGGCGGTAGGCGGCACGAGCTTTCCGCAGCCCATCGCGCTCGGTGCGACCTTCGATCCCTCGCTCGTCGAGCGCCTCTACGCGATGACGGCGCTCGAGGCGCGCTCGCGGGGCGTTCACCAGGCGCTCACGCCGGTGGTGGACGTTGCCCGTGACCCACGGTGGGGACGTGTGGAGGAGACCTTCGGCGAAGACCCGTATCTCTGCTCGCGAATGGGCGTCGCCGCCGTGCGTGGCTTTCAGGGCGACGCCACGTTCCGCGACAAGACGCGTGTGATGGCGACGCTCAAGCATTTCGTCGCGCACGGCCAGCCGGAGGCCGGACAGAATTGCGCGCCGGCCAACGTGTCCATGCGAGAGCTGCGAGAAGTCTTTCTCCCTCCGTTCAAGGCGGCGGTGCAGGAGGCGCACGCGGTGAGCGTGATGCCGTCCTACAATGAGGTGGACGGCGTTCCATCACATGCCAACCGCTGGCTTCTTCAGGACGTTCTGCGCGGGGAATGGGGATTCGACGGATTCACGGTTTCGGATTATTACGCCATCTGGGAGCTCCACGACCGCCCGGACACACACGGGCACTTCGTCGCGGCGAACAAGCGTGAGGCGGCCGTGCTCGCGGTCCGTGCCGGTGTAAACTGCGAGCTTCCGGAGCCGGACTGCTACACGCACCTGAAGGAGCTCGTGCGCTCGGGCGCGCTTCAGGAAGCCGAGTTGGATGCACTTGTCGCGCCGATGTTGCTCTGGAAGCTTCGTTTCGGATTGTTCGACGATCCGTACGTAGATCCGGACGTCGCCGAGAGAGTGGTTGGTCAGCCGGCGCATCGCGCGCTCGCGCTCGAGGCGGCGCTCGATGCCATCACGCTGCTCAAGAACGAGAACGATCTTCTTCCGCTCGATCCGGCGGCGCGATCCACCATTGCCGTCATCGGTCCGAATGCGGACAGGACGCTGCTCGGCGGATACAGCGGCGTGCCACCGTATACGGTGAGCGTGCTCCAGGGCATCCGCGCACGCGCCGGCGCGAACACGGTTATTCACAGCCAGGGTTGCAACATCACCATCGGCGGCTCGTGGAACATCGACGAGGTCATTCGCAGTGATCCGGCGGATGACGTACGGCTCATTGCCGAGGCGGTAAAGGTCGCGATGGCGTCGGATGTGATCGTGCTCGCGCTTGGCGGTAACGAGCAGACGTCGCGTGAAGCCTGGAGCCGTACGCATCTGGGCGATCGTGCGAGTCTCGACCTGCTCGGTGCACAGGATGCGCTGCTCGACGCGATGAAGGCGACCGGCAAGCCGGTCGTGGTGCTCCTGTTCAATGGTCGTCCCCTGTCCGTCACGCACGTGGCGGAGCGAGCCGACGCCGTGCTGGAATGCTGGTATCTCGGCCAGGATGCGGGGACTGCGGTCGCGCAGACGCTCTTCGGTGACGCGACGCCCGGAGGAAAGCTGCCGATCAGCGTGCCGCGGTCGGTCGGCCACATTCCCGCCTTCTACAACCACAAGCCGTCCGCGCGCCGCGGCTACTTGTTCGACGAGGTGTCACCCCTCTTTGCGTTCGGCTTCGGGCTGAGCTACACGACCTTTCGTCTGTCCTCGCCGAGGCTCGCGTCAGCGAACATTCCGGTGAGCGGAGCCACGACGGTGAGCGTGGACGTCACGAACACTGGAAATCGACCAGGATCCGAGGTGGTGCAGCTCTACGTGCGCGATCTCGTGAGCTCGGTGACGCGTCCGGTGAAAGAGCTGAAGGCATTCAGCCGCGTGCGATTGCAACCGGGTGAAACGAAAACTGTGGAGCTCTCCATCACGACCGACTCGCTCGCGTTCCACGGCACCGACATGCGTTACGCCGTCGAGCCCGGCGAATTTGCCATTTTCGTCGGCACGTCCTCACGCGACACCGATCTGCGGCGCCTCCTCCTCACCGTTACCGGCTGATGGCGAAACGCGCAGGATCGCTCTCGTTCGCCGAGAAGGCGGGATACAGCCTCGGAGATGCCGCGGCCAATTTCGTCTTCATGACGATGATCCTCTTCCAGCTGAACTTCTACACCGATACGCTGGGGATCACCGCGGCCGCCGCGGGAACGATGTTGCTGGTGGGGCGCCTATGGGACGCATTCTTCGATCCCATGATGGGCGTGCTGGCCGACCGCACCAATACCCGATGGGGCAAGTTCCGTCCGTGGATTCTCTGGACCGCCATTCCATGGGGCATCGTGATGGTGGCCGCCTACACGACCCCCGGCTTCGGCACGACAGGCCGCCTCGTATGGGCGTGTCTGACGAACATCCTTCTCATGACGCTCTATTCGGCCAACAACACGCCGTACTCGGCGCTGAGCGGCGTGATGACGGGAGACAGCAACGAGCGCACGACGTTGTCGTCGTACCGCTTCGTGTCCGCGATGCTGGCGCAGCTCATCGTTGGCGGGTTCACCCTGCCGCTCGTCGCGAAGTTTGGCGCTGGGGACAACGCGCGGGGATGGCAGATGACGATGGCGCTGTGGGCCGTCGTGTGTGTGGCGTGTTTCGTCATCACGTTCGCCACCACGCGCGAGCGCATTGCACCGGATCCCGAGCAGGTCTCGGCTCCCCGGCAGGACTTTCGCGCCCTGGCCAACAATGGGCCCTGGATCGCGATGTTCGTGCTGACGCTGTCGCACTTCATCTTCGTCGCGATGCGCGGGGGCACGACGTACTACTACTTCCAATACTACGTGGACAAGGACGCCCTCTATGCGTTCCTTCAGTCGCACGGTCTCGCGACCCTGTCCGGCGGACTTCTCGACAAGCTGGGTCTCGTGCTCAAGCCCGATCGCTCGAACGTCGCATCGGTCGGGTTCAGCGTCTTCAACATCTCGCAGCAGCTCGTCACCGTCGTGGGCGTCGTGTGTTCGACGTTCCTCGCCGCGCGGTATGGAAAGAAGGCCGTCGCCATCGTGGGCTTCTCGCTTGCCACGATCTTCATGGCCGCCTTCATTCTGCTGCCGGCGGACGCCATCGGCGCGACGTTCGTGCTCGAGTGGGTCCGCGCGCTCTGCTATGCGCCCACCATTCCGCTCATCTGGGCGATGTTCGCTGACGTCGCGGACTATGCAGAATGGAAAACGGGTCGCCGAACCACCGGCGTCATCTTCGCGACTATCCTGTTCGGACTCAAGACCGGCCTGAGTCTCGGCGGCGCGATTGCCGGCTGGCTCTTGTCGGCGCACGGCTACCAGGCCAACGTCGCGCAGACGCCGCAGGCACAGCTCGGCATTCGGATGACGGTGAGTCTCTATCCCGCGATCTTCCTCGTGATCGTCGTAGTGTGCCTCGCGAAGTACCAGATCACGAGGTTGCTGAACATCCGTATTCAGGACGAGTTGAGCGCACGGCGCCAGCTTGCGGCCACGCCAATCACGGCGATTCCATGATGATGTCTCCCCGGTTGTTTCGCGTCGCTCTGCTCGCGCTGAGCACGGCGTCTCCGGCGTTCGCCCAGTCGGACACAACGCGGTCCACGCCCGCGCTCAAGGATGCGTTTCACGGAACGTTTCGGATCGGCACGGCGCTCGCACCGCGTCAGTTCAACGGTGACGATAAACGCGTGGGGTCTCTCATCCGGACGCACTTCAACGCCATCTCGCCGGAGAACGTGCTGAAGTGGGAGGTTGTTCATCCACTTCCCGACATCTACAACTTCGGCCTCTCGGACCGATACGTGGAGTTCGGCGAGAAGAACGGAATGTTCATTGTGGGACATACGCTCGCGTGGCATAGCCAGACGCCTCGCTGGGTGTTCGAGGATTCCACCGGTAAGCCATTGACGCGCGCCGCGCTGCTTCAGCGGCTGCACGAGCACATCGAGATCGTGGTGGGTCGGTACAAGGGGCGCGTGAACGGGTGGGACGTCGTGAATGAAGCGCTCAACGAGGACGGCACCCTGCGCAACACCCCGTGGCTCCGGATCATCGGACCCGATTTCATCGAGAAGGCATTCCAGTTCGCCCACGAAGCAGACCCGGGAGCGGAGCTCTACTACAACGACTACGCCCTGGAGAATGCGAACAAACGGCGTGGCTGCGTGAAGCTCATCAGCGGCCTTCTCGCGAAGGGAATCAAGGTGACCGCCATCGGCATGCAGGATCACCTGAAGATGAACTGGCCGACGGTGGCCGAGGAGGATTCGACCATCTCCGCATTCTCCGCGCTGGGCGTGAAGGTGAACATCACGGAGCTGGACGTCGACGTCCTTCCGCCGGCGACACGGAGCACCGGCGCCGACGTCTCGCAGCGCGCAGTGCGGACGGCGAGTCTCGACCCATACACGGCCGGACTGCCGGACTCTGTTCAACAAGCTCTCGCGTCGCGCTACGAGGAGGTGTTCCGCGTCTTCATGAGCCACCGCGCCGCCATCGATCGCATTACGTTCTGGGGAGTGACGGACGGAGATTCGTGGCTCAACGGCTGGCCGGTGCCGGGCCGCACGAGCCATCCGCTGCTGCTCGACCGAGCAGGAAAGCCAAAACCGGCATTCCATCGGGTGGTCGGCGTAGCGGCCGAGTCGACCTCCGCCCGATAGACGCATCCACTGCGAAGTGAGGAGGGCACAAATGCAACGGCCTTTCCATCGCGCACCGCTCGCGCTCGCCCTCGCGAGCCTGCTTGCCTGCGCGGCCCGCTCGCCTCAGGACTCGTCGTCCCGCGTGGACCGCAACCTGTTGACCGGCGAACAGCTTCGCTCGCAGCACTTCGAGAACGCATACGACGCCATCGAGGCTCTGCGCAGCAACTGGCTCGCGTCGCGTGGACCGGACAGCTTCCAGACGCCGACCATCGTCCTGGTGTACCTCGACAACGTTCGCCTGGGCGGTGTAGAGATGCTTCGCGGAATATCGACGCAGTCGGTCGCGAGCATTCAACGCTTCGACGGCCTCGAAGCGACGGCGCGCTGGGGTATCGGCCACGGCGCTGGCGTCATCTACGTTACGAGCTGGGCAGCGGGAGCAGGGAAGACGCCGCCCACCGACAACCTACATTGACGGGAAGAGTACGACGCATGCAATTCAGGGAGCGGTACGATGGCGACTTCTCGCGGCGGACTCATGCTGAGCTGACTCATGCTGAGTGGTAGCGAGGCGTCTCGAGTCACGGCGTTCGGCACATTGTCGGATGGAACACCCATCGAGCGGCATGTGCTGTCGAATGCCTCGGGGATGGAGGTGTCATTCCTCACGCTGGGTGGCATCATCACCTCGGTGATGGCGCCCGATCGCCATGGCAACCTCTCGGACGTCACGCCAGGCTTCGACCGCCTGGAGGACTACCTGGCGGACCCTCACTTTCTCGGCGCGCTCGTTGGCCGCTATGCAAATCGCATCGCGGGAGGTCGCTTCGTCATCGACGGGGAGACGTTCACCATACCGCCCAACGCCGGACCGAACCTGCTGCACGGCGGACCGAGCGGCTTTCACCGCGCCGTCTGGAGGGCGGAGCCGTTCGACCAGCATGGGATGACCGGCGTGGCCCTCCGCTACACGAGCCCACCGGGTGAGGGAGGATTTCCTGGGACGCTCGACGTCACCGCGACGTACTCGCTGACCAATGCAAACGAGCTGTCGCTCGATTACGTGGCGCACGCCGATCGTCCCACGCCATGCAACATCACACAGCACATCTACTTCAATCTTGCGGGTCACCGGTCCGGCTCGGTCCTGGACCACGAGCTGACGATCGCCGCGTCCGAGGTGCTCGAGCTGGACGACGAGCAGATTCCCACCGGACGAACGGTCCCGGTAGCCGGAACGGCGTTCGACTTTCGCCACCAACACGCGATCTCGGAAGCAATGCGCTCGGCGCCACTACTCGGTGCCGGATTCGATCACACCTTTGTGTTGCGCGATGGCGCTCGCGCCGCGCGCCTCGTCGAGCTGGGCTCGGGACGCACGCTCGAGGTAGAGACGACAGAGCCCGGGCTACAGCTCTACACGGGCAATCACTTGTCGGCTGTGCGGGGAAAGGGTGGTGCGCACTATCACCCGCACGACGCGCTGGCCCTGGAGACCCAGCACTTTCCGAATTCTCCGAACGTGCCTCAGTTTCCCGACACGATTCTCCGCCTCGGCGGCGAATACCGCTCCCGCACCGTCTACCGGTTCGGCGTCAGCGGTTGACCGCTACGCGATGTTCGGCGCCGCGAATCGTGGCGCCGCCACGAGCGTGGTCGCTCCGCGGAGTCGCGCCTGAGACGGAGCTTTCTCGGGGACGACGGGCGTCGCCGCCGCGACGTCGGTGAGCGCGCGCTCCGCGATGGTTTTCCGGAGGGACGGCGCGATGATGTCCCACGCTTCAATGATCTCGCCGCCGATGCAGATCTGCGCCGGGCTGAGCGTGTTCACGATGACCGCGAGCCCCGCGCCGAGATAGCGCGCCGTCGCCTCGATGGCGGCGATGGCCTTGGCGTCGCCCGCATGCGCGCGCGCAATGACGTCGTCGATGTTCAGTCCGGATGCCTCAACGATGCCGCGCGCGGTCGGCGCGGCAAATGGCTGCCCGAGATAACGCATCACCGTGGCGAGGTTGGAGGTATACGACTCCAGGCAGCCATGTCCCCCGCAGTAGCACGACGGGCCGTTCTCGCTGAGCGGCACATGTCCGAACTCTCCGGCAGTATTGCGCACGCCGCGCAGCACCTGTCCGTTCACCACCACGCCAGTGCCCACGCCGTCCGAGACGTTCACATATACAAAGTCGGTCAGGTCGGTGCCGCCGCGCTGTCCCATCCACATCTGCGCAAGCGCGCAGGCGATCGGCGCATTCTCGACGAACACGGGAAGCTGCACCGACTCGGCCAGCGTGTCGCGGATGTCCACGTTGCGCCAGCCGAGGTGTGGCGCGTTCAGGATTCGCCCGGTGACATTGTTCACCATGCCGGGGACCACGAGTCCCAGCCCCTCGCACGTGCCGACGTCGCGATGCGTCTCGAGAAGCCGGCGAACGCGGACGCGCAGCTCCGCCACCAGTGTCTCCGGCGTCTCGGGAGTATCGAATGTTTCCAGTGCGATGGCGATGCCGCTGAAATCGCCAAGCATGACGTAGGTGCGGCTGAATCGGACGTCGACGGCGACGACGAGCCGGCCGCGCGTACGCACGAACAGCATCTGCGGACGCCGGCCGCGCGGTGAGTCGACCGTGGCGCCCTCGTACAGCGAGCCGTCGGCGATCAGCTCGTCCACCAGGGACGTCACCATCCCGCGGGCGATCTCCATGCGGCGCGCCAGGTCGGCGCGAGAGATCGGCTCGTGCTCCCTGACCAGGTTCAGCAGGATCTGTCGGTTGACTTCGCGTGGCGTGGCCCGCGTCGCCCGGACGAAGCTGCGCGTATTGATCTTCCGCATACCCTCAGTGGCGAATTTTGTTTGCGCGCCTAACATTAGTGGGCGGGAAGTCCCACACAAGGATTGTGTGGGACGCCGTCTACCCCGCATCTTCTATCATGGCCGTACCCGACCTGGCATTCCGCGATGGCGTGATGGATCGAATCCGACTGCGCGAGCCGCGATTCGACGAGCGCGCCTATCTCTTTGTCCTCGGCGCCCTGGAATTTTGCCAGCAGCGCCTGCCGGAGCGTCGCCACATCAGTGGGCGCGAGCTTGCCTTGGCGTGTCGCGATCTGGCGCTGGACCGCTTCGGCGTCATGGCGGGCCTCGTCCTTGATCACTGGGGCGTGCACTCGTCCGCAGACCTCGGCGACATCGTCTTCACGCTCGTGGATCTCGAGCTGCTGATGAGCCAGGCGACGGACACGCGGGACGAGTTCAGCGAAGTCTTCGACTTCGATCAGGCGTTCGAGCGCGACTATCCGTGGTGCGCGCAATTCGCCTGAGCGCCGGCACCGGAGCGTGCATTCGGTTTTGATCGCGCCCGCGCCCGGGCACAACGTTCCGGACATATTCGTCGCCGACGCCGGCGGAGCCGCTGCGGCAGACGCCGCGGCCATCGCGGCGGGCATCCCATCTCGGGCGCTGATGCAGCGCGCCGGTGCGGCCGCCGCCACCCAGCTTGCGGCGCGGTTCGCGACACAGCTCTCACAGGGAGTGCTCGTCGCAACGGGCGGTGGAAACAATGGCGGGGATGGGTGGGTCGTCGCGCGCGCGCTCCACGCCGTCGGCGCGCGAGTACGCGTGGTGCAATGCGCCGAGCCGGGGACCGACGACGCGCGCGCCGAACGGGCACTCGCCGTAACGGACGGGCTCGAGACGACGCGAGACGTCCGCGAGCTTCTCACCGGCGGAGAATCCATCGTGGTGGACGCGCTCCTCGGCACTGGCTATCGCGCCGATTCACCGTTGCGTGGCGACATCGCCACCGCCGTCGCGATGATCAGCCGGCTCGGTGAACGCGGCGCCTCGGTCGTGGCGCTGGATCTTCCGTCCGGGCTCGACGCCACCACAGGCCGTGCGCAGGGCGAGATCGTTGCAACGCTGACGTTGACGTTCGGTACCGTGCGTCGCGGGCAGCTCCTCGCGCGCGATCGCTGCGGCACCATCGTGCTCCTCGACATCGGACTCGGCGCATTCGCCCGGCAGTCCGGAGGCGCCAAGCTGGCGACGCCGTTGTGGTTTCGCGCGAACCTTCCGGACATCCCGGTGGCCGCGCACAAGGGCACGCGGAAGAAGGTCGCGATAATCGGCGGCGCGAAAGGGATGGCGGGCGCGCCGCTGCTGGCCGCTCGTGGCGCGTTGCGCTCCGGCGCCGGATTGGTAAAGTGCGTGGTTGCGGCGGAATCATTGGCCGCCGTGCAGCGAAGCGAGCCCGCCGCGCTCGCGGCCGAGTGGCCCACGAATGCGAAAGAATGGACCGAGCGCGTCACCTCCTGGGCCGACGTGATCCTGATTGGACCGGGGCTCGGCGTCGAACGCGCGCGAGAGACCGTCGAGCAATTGCTTGGCACGTTCGCGGGACCAGTCGTGCTCGATGCCGACGCGCTGAACGCTTTCGCGGGAGATGGGGATCGGCTGCGGCAATTGTTTGGCGGCCGCGAGGCGCTGCTCACCCCGCACCCGCTCGAGTTCAAGCGACTGGTCGGCGATTCCGGAGACTCTCCCGCTGCGCTGGCAGCGCGCACCGGTGCCACGATTCTCTTGAAGGGAGTGCCAACGAGCGTCGTCGCACCAGGCGGCGAGGAGATGATCGTCGCCGAGGGAACGCCGATTCTTGCGACTGGTGGTGCGGGGGACGTCCTGGGCGGTATCGCCGCGACGCTCCTCGCGCAAACCGGAAACGCGGTCCTGGCGGGAAGTCTCGCGGCATTTGCGCACGGGCGTGCGGCGTCCGCGCTGGCACTCACCGATGTGCGCGGCTACACGATTGACGACGTTCTCGAGCTGCTGCCCGACATCTGGGCGCTCGAGCCGCCGCTGCCCACGCCGCCGATTCTCGCCGAGCTGCCTGCGCTTCGCGGCAACCCGACGTGAGCGCCGAACGGCATCTCGCCATGGCCCACGGTGCGGAGTTCGACGCCATTCGCGATTTGCTGGCCGAATGGGGACCGCTCGCATCCGGCATCGGCGACGACGCAGCCGTCCTGGACGTGCCCACCGGTGAACGGGTCGTCATCAGCACGGATGCATCCATCGAGGAGGTGCATTTTCGGCGTGCGTGGTTGACCGCCGAGGAGATCGGCGCGCGCGCGGCCGCGGCGGCACTCAGCGATCTCGCCGCCATGGCGTCCGTTCCGAGAGGGCTACTGCTGTCCCTCGGCGTGCCCGAATCGTGGCGCACCAGCCTCACGCAGATCGCGCGTGGTGTGGGGCGCGTCGCGGCATCTGTCGAGTGTCCGATCGTCGGCGGCAATGTTTCGTCGGCGGATGCGCTGTCCCTCACGTTCACCGTCGTGGGCAGCGCGTTGTCACCGATGCGTCGTCGCGGCGCAAAGTCGGGCGACATCATATTTGTGACCGGTACGTTTGGTGGCCCGGGAGCGGCCCTTGGTGCACTCATGGAGGGACGCACACCCGCCGATGCCCATCGACGCCGTTTCGCGGCGCCGGCGCCCCGAATCGCGGAGGCACGTTGGCTCTCGGAGCAACGCGCGGTAGCGGGCATCGACATCTCGGATGGCCTTCGCGGAGACGCGGAGCATCTCGCGCGAGCGAGCGAGGTGTCCCTCGTCCTGAACGGCTCGAGCGCTCCGCGCGTGGCTGGTGTCACCGCCGCGGAGGCGCTGGCGAGCGGCGAGGAGTATGAGCTTCTCGTCGCCTTCAGGCCGGACGAGCTTCCCGACCGGAGTGAATTCGAGCGCCGATTCGGTCTGCCGCTGACTGCCATCGGCGTCGCCGTGCCGGCAGGGGACGATCCCGTGGTCATCACGGACGTGGGAGTGGAGCCGGGTGGAGGATTCGATCACCTGCGACGGTAAGCGGCTCACCGTCGTTGACCCTGCCGTGCGAGCCCGTCACCTTTCGGCTCATGCTGCGCACTGTGTTCTTCGACGTGACCATGTTCGTCGTGACCAGTCTTCTCGCGCCGATCGCCGTCGCGGCGCGTCTGCTTCTGGATGAGGAGCGGCGCACGAAAGTGCAGCAATGGTGCATGCACAGCTGGGCGCGCTCGGCGCTGTGGTGCGCTGGCGCCTCCGTGGTGCTGCACGGTGAAGAGCACATCGAGCACGGGCGGGGAACGATCTACTCCAGCAACCACGTGAGCTGGTTCGACGTCTTCGCCATCGCGTCCGTTCTGCCGGAATACACGTTCGTCGCCAAGGCGGAGCTGCGCCGCATCCCCATCTTTGGATGGGGCGCGGAGGGTGCCGGCGTCGTGTTTCTCGCGCGAGAGAATCGCAAGTCCGCCTTTGCCGCGTACCAGCAGGTCGCGGACAGTGTGCGCGAAGGCATGTCCGTCGTCGTCTGTCCGGAGGGCACGCGCGGGCGGGACTATCATCTTCGTCCCTTCAAGAAGGGGCCGTTCGTCCTCGCCATCGCGGCTGAAGCGCCTGTGGTGCCAGTGGTCGTCTACGGCGCGCGTGAGGTGATGCCGAAGGGCGCCATCCGGATCAGGCCCGGACGGATCCACGTGCATCTGCTCCCGCCGGTGGAAACCGCCGGATACGACTACGATCACCGGCACGAGCTCATGGCCCGCGTCTGGGGCAGCATGGCGCTGCTGCTGCGCGACACCTACGGCATCGGCTCGGACGAGCAGCCGTACGCCCCCGACGTCGCCGAGAAGTCCGCGTAGCGTCCACGGCGACGCCGAGCGTCGCGTGGTGGCGTCACTAGGTTCGCGCGGCGCGTTCGCATAAATTCCGGCAACCTCGAACCTCGTGAAAATGCCTGCGATCATTGCCGACATCGTTGCCCGCGAAATCCTCGACAGCCGCGGAAATCCCACCGTGGAGGCCGACGTCATTCTCGACGACGGCATCGTGGGGCGTGCAGCCGTGCCCAGCGGAGCGAGCACCGGCGAACACGAAGCCATCGAGCTGCGTGACAACGACAAGGAGCGCTATCTCGGCAAGGGTGTCACTCTCGCGATCCAGAACATCCACGACACCATCGCGCCCGGACTACAGGGCGCGGATGCCACGGACCAGATGGGTATCGACGGCGCCCTGCTCGAGATGGACGGCTCGCCGAACAAGGCCAACCTGGGTGCAAACGCGATCCTCGCCGTCAGCATGGCGTCCGCCCGCGCCGCCGCTCAGTCGCTCGGCCTGCCGCTCTATCGGTATCTTGGCGGACCGCTCTCGCGCACCATGCCGGTGCCCTTGATGAACATTCTCAACGGCGGCGCGCATGCCACCAACACGGTGGACTTCCAGGAATACATGATCGTTCCCGTCGGCGCCGACACGTTTTCGGACGGGCTGCGCATGGGGACGGAAGTCTTCCACGCGCTGAAGAAGGTGTTGGTGAAGCGGAAGCTCAGCACCGGCGTCGGCGACGAAGGCGGCTTTGCGCCAGACCTCAAGAGCGACGAGGAGGCATTGACGGTCGTCATCGAGGCCATCGAGGCGGCAGGATATCAGCCCGGACAGGACATCGCGCTCGCCCTGGACTGCGCCGCGAGCGAGTTGTACAAGGACGGCAAATACACGTTCAAGAAGAGCGGCGGCGGCACGCGCGACGCCGGCGGCATGGTGGAGCTGTACCGGAAGTGGATCGACACATACCCCATCGTTTCCATCGAGGACGGACTTGCCGAGGACGACTGGGATGGATGGAAAGCGCTGACGGATGCGCTCGGCGACCGCTGTCAGCTCGTGGGTGACGACCTGTTCGTCACGAACACCGAGCGCCTCGCGCGCGGCATCGAAGGCGACATCGCAAATGCGATTCTCATCAAGGTGAATCAGATCGGAACGCTCACGGAGACGCTCGAGGCCATCGAGCTCGCGACGGCGAGCGGTTACCGCTCCGTGATCTCGCACCGTTCGGGCGAGACGGAGGATACGTTCATCGCCGATCTCGCCGTGGGCACCGGCGCCGGCCAGATCAAGACCGGTTCGGCGTCTCGCACCGATCGTGTGGCGAAGTACAACCAGTTGCTGCGCATCGAGGAGCAGCTGGGCGACGCGGCGGAGTATCCCGGCGGAGCCATCTTCGGACTCTGAGTCGTGGCCACGCGGACGTCCCGATCAAGTGGCGGCGGCGGAGCGCGGCGGTTCCGTCAACTCCTGATCGTTGCGGGCGTCATCGCGGCGTTGGTGTTCGCGGTGCAGGGCGGGGAGTATGGGACACGCGATCTCATGCGCCAGCGTGCGCGGCGGACATCGCTGCTGCACACGAACGATTCGTTGCAGCGCATCATCGACTCTCTAAAGATCTACGAGCGGCGCCTGGAGACCGACGCTGCCTTGCAGGAGCGAATTGCGCGAGAGGAGTTCGGGATGGTGCGAGGCAAGGAGATACTCTACAGGTTCGCGGAGCCTTGAAACAGCTCTGCTACTGTGACGTGCCCGTCTCGCGAATAGCGGTGATCACCGCCTGACCCGCGTAGAAGAGCGGCGACAACGGATGACTGTGGGCAATCAATTCCTGCTCGAGCGCATCACCGCCAAGTAGCGTCGCGCCGATCCGCGCATGGAAGCGCACATGGCCGGCCTCTGGCAGCGGATGCTCGTTCGCCTCGACGAGGAGCGCTGCATCGCGCGTCGCCGTCGCGAGAAATGCCGACGCCGCGGCTCGTACGGACTCATGCTGCCCCGCCCCGAGCATCCCGCCGCCGGTGCTGAAGTAGAGACTCGTCGTGCCGTCGGCGAAGCAGGCGAGAGTGGCTACGGCCTTCGGATATGCGGTCTCCATCAAGAGGACCACGACGCTCCGTGGTCGCCCCTCCGCGATAGCAACGGTAAAGGCTCGTTCGCGCAGGTCGCGAATCACCTCGACGGGAGTCGGCTTCCGCTTATGGAACCACGTCATGTGACTTCGCTCCGTGCCAACGATTCGGAGGTCTCACCGCGTTCCGCCTTGAGTGCGGCTCGCGCGCCCGTGAGAGTGAGCAATGCGGCGAGAAGCGCGCCGAGCACACCGATCACGTTTCCGACGAATCCGACGAGGAGGATGGGCGATGTCGTCGGCTGAAAGGCTCGCATCCCCGTCATCCCCTCGAGGACGAGCGCCACCATGAATCCATATGCGGTCGCAAGGAGTGCCCAGAAGAGTCCCGCCGCTTCACGCCGCTCGAGGGCCAGTACGGGAAACACGGAGCCCATGGTCAGCAGCCAGACTCCCATCATGATCAAACTCTCGTGCGCCGTGTGCCACAGGCGGTTCGCCTCGCTGCCGACTTCCGTTCCCGTGGGGAATCCAATCAGGAGTCCGACCAACAGGACAATGGCGCCGTGAAAGACGATGCGGACGCGATAACGGCTGGGCATGACGAGTGGTGTGAAGGGTCGCCGGACGTGTCCAACGTCGCCGTTCATGACTCGGCGTCAATCGCTAGCTGCTGGGCTGCATCTTTACGGCGAATGTCTTCGTATCCACTTTCGGGCAGGAGTTGCATCCGCCGGCGGTTGCTGTCACCGTGAAATCGACTTGCACGGGCTTGTAGCCGGGCGCACTCAATTGCACGTGATACGTGCCGGCGCCGCCGAGCACGTGGCACACACTCGCCCCGGCCGGCGTGCAAGGCCCGCTGCCCGTGACGGCCCCACTCACCGTCATGGTGAGATTGGCGATTCCAGCCGCGCCGGTATCCGAGAGCACGTTGATCGTGGCAGCTTCCGGTGGCACGCAGGGAAGGGCTATGCACTGCACGTCGGCCGAAGAACAGGCGAGTGTCGCGGTCGCGGCCATCGCGTATCGCAGCGTCTGGATGATCCCCGTCATGCGCATCTCCTAGGCCGCCACAGGCACTGGCCACGGCGCCACGCACGTCACGTCCACATGGCGGCCGATGAGAGCGAAATCATCACGATTCATGCTGATGACGGTGGCTCCGACCTCGCGGGCCGACGCCGCGATCAGAATATCGTGAAAAAAGGACCGCCGGTCGAGCAGGGAGCGCATTCCTACGTGCGTGCGTAGTCGGCGATCGATGGCCGCGGCGAGCTGCCAGGTGCTCCACGAGGGCGTGATGAAGCGCCGACGGGCACGGAATGGCTCGATGAGCGTGCGCTGGAGCGCCCGTTCACGATCCGGGCGCTGCGCGCCGACCAGGAGCTCTGACGCAACGACCGCGCTCACAACGAGCCGTGAGACCTGCGTGCCGTGGAACTCCAGCAGCTCCTGACCGAACGCGGCGTCGCGAAACCCTCTGATGTAGACATTCGAATCGAGGAGGTACACGCGGCTCAGCGCGCCGAGTGCTTGCGCGAAAACCGATCGACGAATCCGCCGCGGCCCACGAGGGACGCAAGCCCGCGATCGACTCGAGCCTCGAACGTGGCAACCTCCTCAGCGATCGCGAGTGCACGGTCGATCGTATCGGTCTCCGTGTACGTGTGAAGCAGCTCTTTCACTCGATCGATGCGGCGCTGGTCGATGTACACGTTCTTGCGGCGGCGGCCGGACGGCACAAATCACCTCACGATTACGGGGGCTGTATAGATAACTCCATCTGCTGTATTGCAACAGACCGCCCTCGTGCCGGGATCAGGAAGCGCGCAAAGGCTGCTTTACGCCTGGCGTAGCGCGAAGGAGGGCACAATCAGGATTCCCGGCGGTTCTGCCGGCGGGCGGTCGCCACTGCTTCCCTTTCGTCGTAATGATCAGCGCGCTACCCTCGCAGGCGCCCCGCCTTACTGCTGCGTCGCCCTTCAAGACATGAATGTCTTCGACATCGTCCGGGTTCAGCGTTTCAAGAATCCGCTGATAGGTAAGCGCCGCCGACTCTCCGGTGTCTCCTTTCAATGGCCACACCAGCACCGAATCGATGATGACCGCCGGCGAACCATTGAGAGACCACGACTCGCGAATGTGAATGCCGGGAAAGGTTGGCCGGAATACGCCAATCGAATCCATGGGCATTCGCTTGACCTGAGGCACCGCCTGCGCTCCAAGCGTCTCGCTGGAGAGAATGGTCAGTGCGATACCGAGCAGAAGGATCCGCATACAGACCAGACCTTCCAATCGCCGGATTGGTTGCACTACGCGCCAAAGCTCGGCGCCCGCGCAAGACGATCGGGGACCCGTGGCCGAGCCCCTCGTCAGAAATCAGCCCTCTGGCAGCTCCGACATGCGGTCAGATGTCATTCAACCTCGGCAGAAATATCTGAAAGGTCGTTCCCCGCTGCGGCTCGCTATGAACGTAGATCTCACCCTGGCTCTGCTTCACGATGCCGTACACTGTCGCGAGACCCAGCCCCGTTCCGTGCTCCGCCCCCTTCGTGGTAAAGAACGGCTCGAAGATCCGGCTCTTCGTCTCCGCGTCCATGCCGTGCCCATCGTCCGACACCGTGAGCGACACGTACTGCCCCGGGTGCTCCACGTCGTACTGCTTCGCGAGCGCCTGATCCAGGTTCACGTTGTGCGTCGCGATTCGGATGCAGCCTCCGTCGGGCATCGCGTCGCGCGCATTCACGCACAGGTTGAGAATCACCTGTTCCACCTGCGTGGGATCCGCCATGGTGTCCGCGAGATCGGGATCGAGCGACATCTCGACCTCCACGGATTTCCCTGCGAGCTGCTTGATCATCGTCTGCATGTCCGTGGCGACGTCGTTCAGGCAGACGCGGCGCGGCTGGAGATTCTGCTCGCGTCCGAACGCGAGAAGCTGCTTCGTGAGATTCGCCGCGCGGCTCGCGGCCTTGAGGATCTCGTCCACGTCTCCCCGAAGCCGATCGCCTTCGGGCAGCTCGCTCATCACGATCTGACCGAACCCGCTGATGGCGGCAAGCATGTTGTTGAAGTCGTGCGCGACGCTGCTGGCCAGCCGGCCGACCGCCTCGAGACGCTGCGCCTGCCGGAACGCGATGTCGCTCCGGTTGCGCTCCACCGCGGTGCTCAGGAGATGCGCGACGGCCTGGAGAAAGTGCACCTCCGCCGGTGTGTACTCGCGCGGACGGCTGTCAAACGCGGCGAGGACGCCGAACGGTTGTGCCAGCCCCGGAATGGGCACCATCACGGCGCTCTCCGCCCCGAACCGCTGCTTGAGGTCCGTGTCGGGAAAGCGTGTTTCGGTCGCCACGTCGTGGACCACCACCGGCTCGCCCGTCAGCACCGTGTAGCCCGCCTGACAGGTTGGCGTAATGGGCAGCGTGAGTGCTCGCGTGGTTGCGCCGTCCGTCCCCACGCACGTGCGGAGGTCCAGCGCAGACCCATCCGCGCGGCGCTGAAGAACGACGCTGAGCGGAAGACCCAGTGTGGTGACGACAAGTCCGGTCGCTTCCTGAAACAGGTCGGAGAGATTCCGCGCGCTCAGCGCGCGATGCCCGAATTGCGCGACGACCTCCTGCTGTCGCGCGCGCACCTCAAGTGCCTGGGCCGCGCGCTTCCGGTCCGTGACGTCGAGCACGAAGCACACGCCGCGATCCGAGCGTCCCTCCAGGGTGGCGGAACCGACCAGCACGGAGACGCGAGTGCCGTTCTTGCGGATGTACTCCTTCTCATAGGGCGGAATGGTGCCGTTCTCCGCCACCTCCGCCAGCTTCTGGCGGTCGATGTGCTGGAACTCCGGCGGCGTCATGCGCAGCCAGTCGAGTGCTCCGTCATCGACGTCGTCGCGCGAATAGCCGAGCATCTGAAGAAACGCGTCGTTGGCGTCGTCGATGTGGCCGGTGGCCTCCCAGAACATGATGCCGAGCATGTCCGACTCGACGACGCGGCGGAAACGCTCGTCGGACTCGCGCAGCCTGTCCTCCGCGTCGCGGCGCTGCCACCGTTCCGTGGCCACGGAGGCGACCGCGAGCAACTGCTCCACCTGTACGGGCTTCACGAGATAATCGACGCTGTGTTGCCGCAGGGCCGCGATCGCGCTGTCTACCGAGGCGTTGCCCGTGAGCATCACGACCTCGATGCGCTCCGACAACGCGTGCAGCTTTGCCGCGAGCTCCACGCCGTCCATGTCGGGAAGCCTGAGATCTACAACCGCCAGTGCCGGAGGATGCAGTTCCGCGAGTGCGAGCCCTTCCAGCGCCGTCTCCGCCGTTTCTGGTGAGTAGCCATGCAGACGCAGAATGTCCGACAGCGTGCGAATGAGCGCGCTGTCGTCGTCGATGACGAGGATCGGGAGTCGGCTAGCTGGAGCTGAGAGCATCGAGCACTCCGGTGATGTTTTCCACGGCGAAGGGCTTCTGGAGGTACGCCCGGATCCACTCGCGGGGAAGCTCGACGGGAATGTCCTCCTCCGCGTTCGGCTGGCCGCTGTACAGAATGAGCGACGCGCCGGGATCGGCGTCGTGCATTGCAGCAATCGTTTCGCCGACATCGTCGTGCCCGAGATGCAGATGCAACAGGACGGCCCTGGGGCGCCGCTCGGACATCAGATGCTCCGCCTCGTCGACACTGCGCGCGGTCACCGTCTCGAAGCCTTTCAGCGACAGCACCTCGGACAATGTCCTGAGGAACGTGGCATCGGTGTCGACGAGCAGGATGAGGCACCGCGCGGCGAGACTCGCCGTCAGCAGCTCGAGCAGCGAGCCGAGGTTCACCGGCTTCTGCACGATGCGCATCACGCCTTCACGCTCGGCCTCCTGGAGCAGCTCCTGCGCGGAGTATGCGGTCATCAGCAGCACCTTGATGCCCGGTGCGCGCGCCTTCATCGCCTTGAAGGTCGCGACCCCATCCATGCCGGGCATCTTCACGTCCATGAGCACGACGTCGAACGCATCGGTGCTGACCATCTCAACAGCTTCGATGCCCGAGTATGCCTGGCTCACCTCCCAGCCGCGGAGGCGAAGGACGTCGGACAACGTCCTCACCATGAAGCGGTCGTCATCGACGACCAGGACTCGTGGATTCATGTCCGGCTCCTAATTCGCCGCCGCCACGGGCAGCGTAAGACGGAAGGTGGCACCCTGGGTAAACGTCGTCGCGAGGGTGAGGTCGCCCTCATTCGCGCGTGCCAGCGTGCGCGAGACGGCGAGCCCCAAGCCGATGCCGCGCGCCTTCGTAGTGAACAGCGGCTCGAAGATCTTGGCCACGTTCTCCGGCGCCACTCCCGGTCCGCTGTCGGTGACGTCGCAGTGAACGACCTGCTCACCGGTGTGCGCCTGGACCTTGATGCGCCCGGAGTAGTCCATCGCCTGCATGGCGTTGGTGAGCAGATTGAGAATGATCTGGCCCACCTGGACGCTGTCCACGAGCACGTTCGGCAAATCGGTCGGGAACTGGGTCTCGATGGCGACGCCGTTCGTGGAGCCCAGGCGGGCGATCTGAGCGCTCATGACGTCGCCGAGCGACGCCGGCGAGCGCTGAGGCGACTTCAGACGTGCGAAATCGAGCAGATCGCTGACGATCTTCTCCGACAGCGTGATCTGCTGCTGGAGAATGTCGAGATACTCGATGACGTTGGACGGACTGCTCGCCAGCACCATCTTCAGGTAATACACGGCGTTCGTCATGACGCCGAGCGGGTTCCGCAGCTCGTGGCCGACGCCGCTGGCCAGCTGGCCGAGCATGGCCAGCTTCTCGCGGCGCACGAGCGATTCCTGCGTCTCGTGCAGCTGGAAGAGCGTGTCATTCAGCTCGCGCGTTCGCTCCTCCACCAGGTGCTCCAGGTTGCCACGAGAGCGGTCCACTTCCGCCGCCATGAGGTCGAAGGCGTCGCCCAGCCGTCCCAGCTCGTCTCCTCGGCCAATCTGCGCGCGCTGTGAGAAATCTCCGGCAGCGATTGCATCGGCCGCGGTGGCCAGTTGGCTGAGCGGCGCGGTGAGGCGCCGGCTCATGGTCCACGCTACAGCGAGCGCGACCAGAAGTGCCACGACGCCGATGATCGCCATTCTGCCGATGAATGCGTCCACCGGTGCGAAGATGGCGCGCATGGGGAAGGCGACGGACACCATCCATGGCGTGCGCGGGATGGGTGCAATGCTTGCCAGCACGGCGCCCGAGTCGCCGGGCATCTCCTGGGGCGTCGACGTGGGCGCCGTGGCTCGCTTCGGCAACGTGACTTCCTTTTCCAGGTCGGTGGCGTAGGTGCCGTCCGCGTTGCCGATCAGCAGAGTGGCGCTGGTTCCCACGAGTGTCGCCATCTGCTCGCGCGCCTTGGGCGACGCCTGCACCTTGCGCCACTGCACGACGAAGAGCCCGGGCGCACCCTTCACGGGCGCGACGGCGGGATACCCTGCGCCGCCAACGAGCCGGCGAAACCTTCCGACGGAGGCGCTGTCTCGGTGCAATGCATCGGTCATGGCACCCACGGGCACTCTCGGCCCCGTGTCCGACGCCGACGCGGTGGACAGCAGCAACTGTCCAGTGGAGTCGCGAAGCTCGGTGGCGATGACCTGTTCCGGCTGTGGCCCGTGGTACGTCAGCGCTTGCAGTGCCGCTGCGCGCGCCGTGACATCGTTCGAGCCTGCGTACCCCGCCAGAGCCGGACTCGACGCGGTGGCTGTAACCTGCGCGCGCAGTTGTGTGGCAGACAATTGCAGCGCGGTGGCGAATTGCTGCGTCACCCTCACGACGCGTTCAGAGGCCACGCGCTTCGCGGCGCCTCGCACCTCGAGAATTGCGGCGGCGGAGAGGGAAAGTATGACGACGAGCAGCAGGCCGCCGATGACCAGGGGTATCTTCTGCTCGAGCGACAGTTTGGAGAAAAACCCACCGCGCGCTTGCTTCGCAGTGTCTTGCATGCCAGCTCCGATCGGGTAGAGGCGTGGCGGACTCCGCCGTTAACTCCGCTCCCACGCTTGACATACACTCATACGTGTCTGTCGCGGGACCCGACCAATACTTCATTTGCAGAGCAGCTATGCAGTTTTTCGATGACGTGCCGATACTCCGTCACGAAAAGCGCGGGGTTTCCGCCCCGGGCGGCGGTACGCTGTCCAATGATCTGCACTCCGGAGGGACGCTTGATCCTGAGGCATCTGCGCTATTTCGCGACCACTGCCGACGAAGGCGGAGTGACGAGGGCAGCGGCCAGGCTGCGCATGGCACAACCGGCACTGTCCCGGTCGATCCATGATCTCGAGGAGGCGGTCGGAGCAACGCTGCTCGAGCGGGACAATCGAGGGGTTCGTCTCACTCCGGCCGGCGTCGTTCTTCGAGACGGTATCGACCTCATCCACGCGCACCTGATCGAAGCGTTGCGCCTGGTCGCGCTGGCGCACGAGGGCAGGGTTGCAACCCTGCGCATTGGGATGAGCCGTGAAGCGCTGCACAGCCACACACTCGGGCGGGTGATCGCGGCCTATCGGAAGAAATACCCCGACGTGGAGCTCGTCGTCAGCGAGTTACCGATGTCATTGCAGCCGACTGCGCTCAGAGTGGCCGAGGTGGACGGCGCCATCAGTGCTGGTGGCGAGGACGAGTCGGCGATTCAGTGCGAGACACTCTTTCACGACCGCATCAACAGCGCGATGCTCGCTGTCTCGCACCCGCTTGCCGGCGCGAGCGCGCTCACGCCGGAAGAGCTGCGGTCGGTGCCCCTTCGGCTCGACGCCAGCTCCGTCGCGCGCTTGCCCGCGCTTCGGACCGCTCTCGATCAGTTGGGCTTCGCGTGGGAGGAGGTCGACGGAGTGGACACCGCGCTGAGCTATGTCGCAGCCGGGAATGGCTGGCTTCCGGCACTTCGCTCTCTTCAGTCGACGTCGCCAGCGGGCCTTGCCGTGAAGCCCGTGATCGGGCTGGATGTTCCGGTGCCGATGGTGCTGCGATGGAACAGCGCTCCACCCGGCGCGGCCCTCCAGAATCTGTTGGCGATTGCGTCGCGCGTCGTCGCGGAGGAAGAGGACGGAGCGTCATCGCCCCGCCGTCGGAGCTCCAGTCCCCGGCTCCAACTCCTGCCCGACGCCTCCGGCGGCGGAATCGAGCTGCGGCAGCTTCGCGCGCTCGTGACCTCCATAGAGGAAGGATCCCTGAGTGCCGCCGCCACGCGACTCGGCGTCACGCAGTCGGCCATCTCGCGGCAGGTGCGGAGTCTCGAGGATGCTGTCGGCGTTCAGCTGCTCAACCGCGGCGGGCGACGACTTGTGGCCACTGCCGCCGGCGAAGCGCTGCGCGGTGCGGCAACTGTAATCCTCGGCATCCTCGACGAAACGTTCCAGCGCGCGCGGGCGACGTCACGCGGCATCACGGCGCGATGCACGATCGGCAGCGTGCCTCGCGAGCTGACGAATGGCGTGCTCGTGAGTGCCCTTCAGCAGCTCACTCAGCTTCATCCGGAGCTGTCCGTCAGCGTCGTGGAGAATCCGGCACCGGATAGCCTGTTCACCCGCGAAGTGGATCTCACCGTCACGTCGATGTTTCCCGGCGCCGTGGACAACCCCATGATCTCGACGGTGTTGTTACGGGACGATCCGCTGGACTGTGCCCTTCTCGCCGAGTCGCACCCCTTGGCGAAACGGGAGTGGATTCAGCCGGCGGAGCTGATGGACCATCCCTTCCTGTTCATCTCCAGGTCGTACGCGCCGAACGCCTACGATCACATCATCGGGGCGCTACAGAAGTTCGGCATTGCTCCGACCATCGGCGGCGAGTTCAATGGAGCGCGCGTGTTGTGGTCGGTCGTGGCGGGTGGGGATGGGTGGGCACTCGGGACGCGGTCGCTGCGCACCAACCCGCCGGCCGGCATCGTCGCCCGGCCGATCGAGGGACTGCACATCCCGTGGGGCGTAGGTCTGATGTGGCGCAAGAACGAGAGCGATCCCGTGATCAAGCAGGTGATCGAAGTGTTCAGAAATCCGCAGCGTTTACAGGTGTAACGGAAATTTGCGCAGGGCATACCAGACGCGCCGCGGTGACCATGCGTTTATGGTATGTGCACACACTTGAGGGCGCTTGAACGTCAGTCGCGCAGGTTCCAGAATGCGCTGGTCAAGCCAATGGACCCGAGAAGCGCTTCCGTTTCTTCAAGCGTGTGTCGTCGCCAATCCGGCTTCACCTTATTTCGGTACCAGCCGTGAGCGAGCTGCCACGTTTGCTCCGGTGTGATGATGGCGCCGCGAGGGAGATCACGGGCGGCACACCATCGGTCGACGTGCTCTTCGTCCCGGAAGAGCAGCATGGTGCTTCACGTAAAGCCGATATTGTCCCACCAATGGTGCGCTGGAATCGCGAAGTGGACGACGCCCTCACTACGGACTAGACGTTCGTCGCGCACCTCGAGGGTCATCATGTCTCCGCAATCGCCACACGGTGCGGTGATGACGCCTTCGGTCCCCACAGCGGCCACGATCCCGAGTGCGTCCCAGATGCAGATGCCCCAGTACTGCCTGCCGCCGGCGGCGACCCGGATACCGGAGGGGACGGCGCAGAATGGATTGGCTGCCCAGATGTTGCCGTCGTTCGGCGCGAGGATCAGGACCTTCGCCGCGGCGAGCTCGTGGAGAGCTGCGCGAATGTCGGTCTCAGGACGTCCGAGTGCGTGGGCTATATCGGGCGGCTGTGGGACGCGGCCGGTGGCGGCGGCTTCGCGGAAGATGTGAATGCGAACGTCGCGGAGCAGATTGAGATCCGACACCGGCTCAGTCATCCGAGTGAATCGTAATTCAGGTAGCGGCATGTGGCCAAGTCGTGCCGGGGGGGGCGCGAGGCTCGATATGAGCGCATCGGCGAGGGACACGCGACAGAAGATCAACACTCACGTGGCGTGTCGGCGCGCGACCCGCGAACTTGCGCGGCATGGCGCTCACCGCAACGGTCTACAACTTCGACGTTCAACTCGCTGACGTCGACCGGGGCGTATACGAAGTACTCTCCTTCCGCGCGGCGCAGCAGCCGTCAGAAACGGAGGAGTATCTCCTGTCGCGCGTGCTGGCGTACTGCCTCGAGTACGCCGAAGGCATCAGCTTCTCCAACGGTATTGCGGAGCCCGACGTGCCGGCCCTCTCCGTGCGCGACCTCACAGGTGCGATGCAGGTCTGGATCGACGTCGGTGCTCCCGACGCCGCGCGACTTCACAAGGCCAGCAAAGCGTCTCCGCGCGTCGTGGTCTACACGCATCGGGATGCGGCTCGACTGGCATCTCAACTCTCCGGGGAGCGCATCCACCGGTCGGAGGCGCTTGAACTTTACGGAATCGACCGCGCGCTCATCGACGGTTTGATGGCGCACCTCGATCGGCGCAACACGTGGGAGATGTCCGTCACCGACCGTCATGTGTACGTGACGGTGCAGGGGGAGACGGTGGAGGGAGATGTGACAAGGACGCGGCTTGGGTGATGCCCGAGATGCTCGCACTACCGCGACTGGACCTTGAGCACGAATTGGTTGGATACTCGTTGGTCGAGGCGTAGGGTGTCCCTCGCTCCGCCAGCGTTCGCCGGGTCGGTTGCGTATCCAACGTTCCACACGATCCGGTACAGGCCGGGAATGTCCGGTGTGGAGAAGCGCGGCCCGCAATTGCAATCGGGATAGCCGCCGAAGACGCTGATGTCAAAGACGTGCGTTCGACCCGGAAGCACAACGATTGGCGGACCGTAGCAGAGGAGCACGGCGGGCGACCACACCGACTGCCAGACGGTTCCGACGAGCTTCTCGAAGGTGAAGCTGGTTGATCCGCGACAATTCTCGAAGCTCGTGGCTCGCGTCGTCCCGTTGATGTAGGTGACGACGAGCGATCCATCGTAGCCGATCACGCCGGCGTTCAGTGTGTAGGCCGAGGAGTCGGTCTGGAAGTGTGCGGCGGAATCGCGCGTACTGGTGGGCACCGTGTCCGTGCTACACGACGAGGCCAGCGCGATCGCCAACGTGAGTGCGAGGCACCTTGCTCGTCCGTTCCAATTCGGCGTGCAATGGGACACCTGGCCTCCTTAGATCAGCCACGGCTGAAACATGCCTTCGTAAGGCGTGCCGCGACAGCGCCACTGCTCCGCGCGAAAAGGATCCTCGATGCGCGCCTCTGCTGAGAGCCAATCCACCATCATGCCGAACCTCAGCCACCATCCGATCGTCACGGGGTTGCCGTATCGATATACCGGCACCCAAACTCTCACCCTATATGTCGGCCTTGACATATATCAGTCGCGACATAGTTTTGCTGTTGGCGTCCGTGGATAAACCACTCGTCTGGCTCAGTGGTGAGATCAAGACGCCACCATTCTCGGCGGCTGCGCGGTGTGAAGCGGGTGTGTTGCTCCGACAGCTTCAGGCCGGCGTGAAACTTGGGATGCCGCACTCACGACCGATGTCGTCCATCGGCGTGCGGTGCCATGAGCTTCGGATCGTCGATGACAACAAGACGTGGCGTGTGGTCTACAGGCTCGATCCGGACGCGGTGATCATTGCAGACGTATTTCAGAAGACAACACGACAAACGCCCGCGCGGGTCATTGCTGCGTGTACGCGGCGCCTCAAGCGGTACGATCAGGTAACTCGGGAGGACTGAACATGGATGCCAAAAAGCGGAAGCGGCTCGAAGCGGCAGGCTGGAGTGTCGGGGATGCGAAAGACTTCCTCAAGCTGACGCCGGAGGAGGTGGCGTTGATCGAAATGCGACTGGCCCTGAGTCAGGCCCTTCGTGAACGGCGTCTGGAGAGTGGGTTGACGCAGATGACGCTTGCCAAACAGCTCGGGTCGAGTCAATCGCGTGTCGCGAAGCTCGAGGCTGCGGACGCGAGCGTCTCTCTCGAGCTGTTGATCCGTGCGCTCCTCGCAGTCGGCGCCAGTCGGAGGGATGTCGCACACGCACTGGCGCGCCGGATCGCCTAGTCGCCGAATGCCAGCCTCCGACATAAGGACAGCCGACTTCGCTTCAGTACTATGATTTCGGCTTGAGAGAGTCTGGCACGATACCAGTCCAGTAATAGTCAGCGGTCTTGTGGCACGTCTTCGAGCAATCGATGCACGATGCACCGCAGCTGCAGCCGATCTTGCAGTTAGGGCCGGTGGCGTCTCCTCCGCATGCCGAGAGAGGAGCGGTACCTCCCGTTAGCAGAAGGAATGGCAGTCCGAGGCACGTTCGTCGAATAACCGGCGGCACGGTCATGGCTTGCGCCTCCTGTAGTGATTGCCTGTCTTGGGATTGACATAGTGCCCGCCCTTGTGGGAGGAGCCTATGCCACCGGAGTAGTGTCCGCCTTGTCCCACAGAATGACCGCCACCGTCATGACGGGATCGCGGTGCACTGCGGGCCGAATGCGACCTGTGCGAACCGCCTGATCCATGAGTGCGTTGAGCGTGCGAGGGGAGCGCGGTTAGGCACAACAGCGCGAATGCCATCAAGAAGGGCTTGCGCATGGGCACGCCGAGTGAGAGGAATTGCGTACTTACAAACGTTCTGAGTCAACTCGGCGGGCAAGCTCGCGACGCAGGTCGCTGATATCCTGCCGAAGGAGGGTTAGCTCGATGTCGTCCTGATCGCTCTTTCCGCGCACGAACCACGACGCAACGAAGCCCGAAAACGTTCCGAATAGTGCCACGCCAAATACCATCAGCCCGGCTGCCAGAAGCCTGCCCTCACTTGTGACAGGGTACCGATCGCCGTAACCCACCGTGGTAATCGTCACAATCGCCCACCACAGTGCGTCGTCGGCTGACTTGATGTTGGCCTCTGGTACAGTCTCGAACTGCAGTATCCCAATACTCGCGAAAACCACGAGGAGCATCGAGACGAGAAGAACTGCCAGGAGAAGGCCCTGGCCTCGCCGCTCCAAAATGGCCTCAGCCAATAATTTTGTGGCGCGGGCGCCTCTCAATACTCGTACTATACGGACAACACGAGCCGCTCGTCCCCAGCGCAAGAACGACACTGCCGGAATGCTCGACAACAAGTCAATCCAGCCCCACGTAACGAAGTAGTGCAGGCGGCGCCTGGCGCGAGTGAGATGAACAACGAAATCGACGAAGAAGACTGCACAGACAACGTTGTCCGTGACTTCCAGTATCTGTCGGGTTGAGGTATCGACTCGAACGAAGGAATGGATGGCGAGTGCGCAAAGTGCGAACAAGCAGAGGGCGAGAATAAAGAGCTGATACGAGTTCGAGAGTGGCGCGTGTAGCGCCGAGTCGAGCCATGACGCGCGACTGATGTCTCGCCACTGCGTGCGCTGCGAGGGTATTGTGGCCGCCGAAGGTTCAGTGCCCCTTGGGAAAGACATGACGCTCTTAGCGATGATGTGTGTAGGTCGCGAAGCAACCGACGTAAGGCTAACTGCCTTTCAGTCAGGCCGAGGCAGTCCCGCTCGTGGAAGGTCTGGGGCTGTCCTAGGCTATTCTACGCCTTGAGTCCGGAAACCGTAAGCCGTTGCCTGGTTCGCGCCAATGACGCGCCGGGCATCTCCTGTAAAGGCTCACGTGAGGCCACAAAGGGGACGATGGCATAAGAGCCACACCGGATGCCGGTGTGGCTCTTATGCAGAAAGCGCCCATCCGCTACCTATTCGTCGGAGGCCTATTAGGTAATGGAAGGCACCACAAACGGCGCCCGATACTGCCGCGACAGGTACGAATTCGCCTGCTGCGTCTCCGGTCCCGTAAACCGCTCCGCCTTCGCATCCACCAGCAGCGGAACTCCCAGCGTTAGCGGCGTCTGCGCCAGATCGCAGTTGTTCGCCGCCAGATGCTCCACCATGCGGCCATGCGCCTCGCTCAGCACCGAGCTGCCCTTGATCTTCTCGCGCAGCTGACCCTCGGGCGTCGCCATGCCGATGCGGTGTGAGATGTTACCAAGGTGGCAGAGCGCGCTGGACACGTGGCCTTCTTCAATGGGGCCGTAGAGGTCCGACGTCTTACGGCTCCGCACCACGTCGATGAAGTTCTCCATGTGGCGGTCGCTGCCCTTCCATTCCTTGATCGTCGTGCCGTTCTTGTCCACCGCATGGGCCGAGGTGTAGCTCGTCACGATCACGCTGCCACCCTCGCAGTCGATAACGTTGCCGATGTCCACGCCGCGATACCTGTCCATGTCGTTGCCGCCGGCGCCCTGCATGGCGCGTGGGTCGCCGCCGGAGCCAGCGACACCGGCGCGCCGCGGAAGCCCACGAACCTCGAAGATGAGCGGTGCCGTGTTGAATTCGTGGAGGACAACCTGGGTGTTCGGGGTCTGGCCATCGTCCACGTAACCCAGTCGTCCGCCGATGCTGAGGCTGCGGTGGGGCAGCCCGGACTCGCCGAGGAACCAGCGGGCGACGTCCATCTGATGGATGCCCTGGTTGCCCACGTCACCGTTGCCATAGAGCCAAATCCAGTGCCAGTCATAGTGCACCGGACCGTTCTTGGTGTTGCGCATCGGGGGGACGAGGGGCGCGGGTCCGCTCCACAGATCGTAGTTGATGCTGGCGGGGACCTGCTGGGGGCCGCTCACCTTGCCGATGCTGTCGCGGCGCTTGTAACAGAAGCCGCGCGACGCGGTGATCTTGCCGAGGTTGCCGGCCTGCACCCATGCGACGGCGTCGCGGAGTCCCTGGCCGGAGCGGATCTGCGTGCCGGCCTGAATCACGCGATTGTACTTTCGCGATGCATTTACGAGCTGGCGTCCTTCCCACACGTTGTGCGAAACCGGCTTCTCGAGATAGACGTCCTTGCCCGCCTGAAGGGCCCAGATTGCGGCCAGTGAATGCCAGTGATTCGGCGTGGCGATGGTGACGGCGTCGATGTTCGGATCGGCGAGAAGCTCGCGGATGTCCTGATAGGTCTTCACGTCGCCGTTATTGACGGTGGGCTTCACCTTGTCGAGCACCGCGGTGTCGGCATCGCACAGCGCGACGACACGCACGCCGGGAATCTTCGCGAGACTGCTGAGGTGATTGCGCCCACGGCCATTGAGGCCGATCACGGCGACGCGAATGTCCGAATTGGCGCCAAGAACCTGGCTCCATGCGCGGGCTGGAAGGGCGGCACCGGCCGCGGCGAGCAGCGACGACTTGATGAAGGTGCGACGTGAGGTGGACATGGGCCCGGATGGGGAAAAGGGGTGATCCTTGGCATTTGTTCGAACAACGAGCTATTTCCCTGATGATGCCACCGAATCGTCCGCGTGGCAAGCTTGGGACCCCCTCCGGAGTGACCATGCCCGCACCGGCCCCGCATCGGCTCTGGCTCCTGGCAACAACCGCCTGCATCCTCGCCGGCATGTCTGCCGCCGCACAGGCGCCGCTCAAATCAGCGGTCTTTCCCGCGGACTCGGCACGCGCCCGCAAGGGCGCCGCCAACCAGCGGTCCATCGTCGATACACTCACGCCGACGCTCGCAAAGCTGGAAATGCACGAGACGACGCTGGCGCCAGGACAGTCGCCCCACCCGCCGCACCGTCACGCGCACGAGGAGCTCATGGTCGTGAAGAGCGGTACCGTCGAAGTGCTCCAGGGCGAAACGCGGCACATCGCACGTCCGGGAGACGTCATTTTCATGAGCTCCAACGAGCTGCACGGACTGACGAATACGGGCTCGGTGAGCGCGACGTATCTGGTCATCCGGATCGACGCGCACGATCTCCCGCCGGACGCGAAGCCGTCCGGCACTGCGCCGGCTCGCACACCCGAGCGGTGACGGTCGCGCTCTTCGCGCCCTGTTTCGTGGATCAGTTCCGCGCCAGCGCGGCCATCGCGGCGCTCCGGGTGCTGGAGCGTCTCGGCGTCGACGTCGAAGTCCCCTCGGGCGCGGCGTGCTGCGGCCAACCGCCGGCGAATGCGGGATTCGAGGACGAGGGCGCCCCCGCGCTCGAACGATTCGTTCGCACCTTCCGGCGTTACGACACGATCATCGTCCTTTCGGGTAGCTGCGCGCTACATGTTCGCATGCACGCAGCCGCGTTCGGTGACGACGGCGCCGGCGTCGCAGCACGGACGACGGAGTATTGCACCTACCTCCACGACGTCATCGGCCTCGACCGCCTCTCCTCGCTCGGCGCCGAGCGAAACGCGAGGGCGGCGGTGCATATCGGGTGTCACGCGCTGCGGGGACTCGGGCTCGCGTCGCCGAGCGAGCTTCAGGAACCGAGATACGATCGGGTTCGTGCCGTGCTGAGCACCGTGCGCGGTTTGACGTTCGCGGACCTCGACCGTCCCGATGAATGCTGCGGCTTCGGCGGATCGTTCAGCGTCGACGAGCCGGCGGTCTCTGCGCGGATGGGTCTCGATCGATTGGCCGACTATGGAAAGGGAGGCGCGGAGCTGCTCGTCTCCACCGACGTGTCGTGTCTCCTGCATCTCGACGGACTCGCGCGCCGGCTCGGTGTCTCTTTGCCGGTGATGCATGTGGCCGAGCTGCTGGCGGGCGAGGTGAGCGCGTGATCGTCGATCATGCGTCGGCGGCCGAGAAGTTCAATGCGAATCCGGAGCGCGTGACATGGCACGATGCGACGCTCTGGTACGCGCGCGAGAAGCGCGATCGCGCCGCCGCGGAAGTGCCTGAATGGGAGACGCTGCGCGAGCTGGCGTCGGCCATCAAGGAGCACACGCTCTCGCACCTGGACGAATATCTGGTGATGTTCGAGCGGGCGGCGATCGCGAACGGCGCCATCGTGCACTGGGCCCGCAACGCGGACGAGCACAACGCCATCGTGCATGGCATTCTCCACTCGGCGGGCGCACGCCGCCTGGTGAAGAGCAAGTCGATGCTCACCGAGGAATGCCACCTCAATCCGTACCTCGAGGCGCGCGGAATAGACGTTGTCGACACGGATCTCGGTGAGCGGATCGTACAGCTTCGCCGCGAGCCACCGAGCCACATCGTGGCGCCCGCGATCCACCTGAAGAGAGAGGACATCGCGGAGACGTTCGTCGAGCACCTCGGCACCGAGCCGGGAGTACACGATCCGCTCGTGCTCGTCGGTGCGGCGCGCGTGCACCTCCGCGAGCGGTTCCTTGCTGCGCAGGCGGGACTCACCGGCGTGAACTTCGCGATTGCGGAGACAGGTGGCATCGTGGTCTGCACGAACGAGGGCAACGCGGACCTCGGCGTCGCGGTGCCGCCGATCCACATCGCGAGCATGGGCATCGAGAAGCTCGTGCCCGGTCCGGCAGAGCTGGCGGTCTTCCTTCGACTGCTCGCGCGAAGCGGTACGGGACAGCGCGCGACGGTCTACACCACGCACGTGCACCGCCCGGTACGCGGGCAGCACTTTCACATCGTGCTGGTGGATAACGGCCGGACCACGCAGCTCGGGCGAACGGACTTCTGGCGGTCGCTCAAGTGCATCCGTTGCGGCGCGTGCATGAACACGTGCCCGGTGTATCGCAGGTCGGGCGGGCATGCATATGGATCAACGGTGCCGGGCCCGATCGGTTCGGTCCTCACACCGGGAATCGATCTCCAGAAGTACGCCGCGCTCCCGTTTGCATCCACACTGTGCGGTTCGTGCACCGCGGTCTGTCCTGTGAAGATCGACCTCGATGCGCAGCTTTATCGGTGGCGACAGGTCGTGACGAAGGCGGGGCATACGGGTCGGATGAAGCGCACGCTTGCGTCGGTGGGTGGCAAGCTACTCGCACATCCGACGCTGTTGGCCGGCGCGGGTCGTGTTGCGCGGGTTGTGTCGCGCATATTCCCGCAAACGCTCACGAACCGATTTGCCGGCGCGTGGACGAAGCATCGCGAGGCGCCGGAGCCGTCGCCGCAGAGCTTCCGCGCGTGGTACGCTGCCAATCGCCGAGGAAAGAAATGAGGGCGCGCGACGAGATGCTCACCGCCGTGCGAGCGGCCAAACCGGCGGCGCTGCCACGTCCCGATCTCGCGGCCGTGTCGCGTTTCGCGCGCGCGGAGAACCTCGTTGCGGTATTTGCGGAGAGTGCGCGGCTCGCGGGCGCGTCCGTACTGCTGACGACACGTGGGGGCGTGGACGCGTTCGTGGATTCCGCGTCGAAGCCGAATGAGCGCCGCGTGTCGATGCTCGACGTCGACGGTGTACACCACGATGCGACGGCAGATGACTTCGCGAACACGGATCTCTTCGTCTGCGAGGGCGTGATTGGCGTGGCCGAGACTGGCGCGGTGTGGCTGCCGCTGTCGCGGCTGCGTCATCGGGCGGCGCTGTTCCTTGCCACCAACGTGATCATCGTGCTCGAGCAATCGCGCATCGTGAACAACGTGCATGACGCGTATGCGGCGATCGACGTGGCGGAGGAGGAGTGTGGTGTATTCGTTGCCGGCCCGTCGAAGACGGCGGACATCGAGCAGATGCTGGTCATCGGTGCGCATGGCCCGAAGGCGTTGACCGTGTTGCTGGTCGAGGGGTGATGCGGGCAACGCGTGCTGCGCTCGTGCTCATCGCCTTATCCGTTGGTGGGCGAGGTGAAGCCCAGCGCGCATCCGCGACACGCATGCCAACGTGGCCCGCGCCAACGTCCACGTCGCGTCCGTGGACTCGCTGGTGGTGGCTTGGGAGCGCGGTGGATTCAGCCGGGCTCACGCGCGAGATCAAGGACCTCGCCGACGCCGGATTTGGCGGCGTGGAGGTGACGTCGCTCTATGGCGCGCGCGGGTATGAGGCCGCGTATGTCCCATATCTCTCGCGACACTGGGTCGCGCTGCTGTCGCACGCGATAACGGAAGCGGGGCGCCGAGGGATGCGTGTGGATCTGCCGCTCGGGTCGGGGTGGCGAACGGGCGGGCCGCGCGTCCCCGAAGCGGACGTGAATCTCTCGGTGCGGCTCGTGCCGACCGTTCAACCGGGCGGTGAGACGCTCTTCGTCGCACAGCCGCGTTTTTCCGGCGACAGCGTGAAGCGTCCCGCGCCGGGAGGCGAAGGCCGGGCGATCGACCCGTTTTCGGCGACAGCTACGTTGCAGTGGCTCCAGGATTTCGGCGACCGGCTTTCGAGTGTCCCTCGCGGCGCCGTGCGGTCGTACTTCCACGACTCATTCGAGTACACGGGCAACTGGTCGGCAAGCCTGTTCGACGAGTTCGCGCGGCGGCGCGGTTATGATCTCAGCGGAGAGTTGCGCGCGCTTGCCGGCCGCGGCGACACGACGCGCATGGCTCGCGTGAAGTCCGACTACCGCGAAACGATGGACGAGCTGCTGCTCGAGCACTTCGTGCAATCCGTCACCAAGTGGTCGCACGCGCGCGGCTCGCTCATGCGCGAGCAAGCGCACGGCTCGCCGGGCAATTTGCTCGATTTGTACGGATTGACCGATATTCCCGAAACGGAGAGTTACGGTCCGCTGTCCGGCGCGGACGCCAATCCGCTCGTGATGCGCTTCGCGTCCTCGGCGGCACATGTCGCGGGACGTCGCCTTGCGTCGGCCGAGTCGTTCACGTGGCTCGGCGAGCACTTTTCGACGCCGTTGGCCGAGGCGAAACGCGCGGCCGACCGGCTGTTCGTCGCCGGCGTCAACCACCTGGTGTATCACGGCACGGCCTATTCGCCGGCGCAGGCGGCGTGGCCCGGATGGCAGTTCTATGCATCGATGGAGCTCAATCCGCGGAATGCCATCTGGCGTGACGTGCCGGCGTTGAACGCCTATGTCACGCGCGTCCAGTCGATGCTTCAGTCGTCGCTGCCGGACAATGACGTGCTGCTCTACTGGCCCATCTGGGACAGTTGGCACGATGCCGCAGGGATGCGGATGGACTTTCGCGTGCACAATCCCACGTGGCTCACCGGCAAGCCGATTGGCGCGGCTGCGCACACGCTGAACGACGACGGCATCGGCTTCGATTTTGTGTCCGATCGGCAGCTCTCGTCGCGCGTTCGAGCTCGTGGTGGACGTCTCACTGCCGGAGAAGCGAGGTATCGCGTGCTCGTGATCCCCTCGGCGAGACATATGCCGGTGTCTACACTCGAGACCATTCTTCGTCTCTCGCGCGACGGCGCCACCATCGCATTTCTCGGCGGCCTCCCGCCGGACGTCCCCGGTCTTGGCGCTATCGAGCAGCGGCGCGCCGCGTTGGCAACGCTGCGGGCGAGCGTCGTGCTCGACTCCGCCATTGGCGATGTACGCTCCGCGCGTATGAATCGCGGACGCATTCTCGCCGGCGACGACCTGCATGCGCTACTCGCCGCCGCTGGAGTGGAGCGCGAGCCGCTCGCGACATTGTCGGGAGTGCAAGTCACTCGAAGTCGCCGTGGAGATGCGACGCAGTATTTCGTCGTCGCCGGCGACAGCGCGGTGGATGCTTGGGTGCCGATGCCTGCGTCCTCGAATACGGTCGTGTCGATGGATCCCATGAGCGGTCGGATCGGTGTCGCCGAGTCGCGTGTGAGCGCGGGGCGTCGCGAGATGCACTTGAGGCTCGAGCCGCACGAGTCGCGCATGCTGCTCGGCGAGCGGTGCCGAGTGAATGGAACGGTGTGGCACGACGGGATCGCGACGGGACCTGCCGTCCCAATCCTCGGGAGCTGGGACGTGAGCTTCATCGGTGGCGGGCCGGCGCTGCCGTCGCCATTTCACGCGGCCGCCCCCGCCGTGTGGACTGGGCGAGGAGATGCGGACGCCGATCGGTTCGCCGGAACGGCACGGTATTCGGTCACCTTCGACACGCCGCGAACCGCTACTCGATTTCGCCTCGATCTCGGCCGTGTGCTCGAGAGTGCTCGGGTGCGCCTCAACAGGCGTGACATCGCGACGCTCATCACCGCGCCGTTCTCCGTTTACGTCGATTCGCTTCGCGCACGCGGCAACGTGCTCGAGATCGAGGTGACGAACCTGTCCGCCAACCGCATTCGCGACCTCGACCGGCGCGGCGTGCCCTGGAAAATCTTCCGCGACATCAATTTCGTGAACATCGACTATCGGTCATTCGACGCCTCGTCGTGGCCGGTGCGGGAATCAGGACTGGCAGGACCCGTGACGCTGACACCGCTGGACCGATGACGAATTCACCCCAACGCCGACGCCTACTCCGATGATGCCATCGCGCTTGCACACCATTCTGGTGACGTGTGGTCTCCTGACTGCTCTCGCGGTTCCGGCGGCGCCGACCCTTGCGCAGGAGCTACGCGCCGTCGATTCCGCGAAGACCGCGCGACTCGCGTGGTTTCGCGAAGCGAAGTACGGGCTGTTCATCCATTGGGGGCTGTACGCCATTCCCGCCGGGCAGTGGAAGGGAAAGTCCATTCCGAGCATCGGCGAATGGATCATGAACCGCGCGCGGATTCCGGCGCCGGAATACGCCAGGCTCGCAAAGCAATTCAACCCTGTGAAATACAACGCGGACGAATGGGTGCGCCTCGCGAAGGATGCGGGGATGAAATACATCGTCATCACGTCCAAGCACCACGACGGCTTCGCGCTCTTCAAGTCGAAGGCGAGTCCATTCAACGTGGTAGATGCCACACCATTCGGGCGCGACGTGCTCAAGGAGCTCGCGGCGGCCTGCCAACGTCAGGGCATTCGCCTGGGATTCTACTACTCGCAGTCGCAGGACTGGCACGAGCCCAACGGCGCCGGAAACACGTGGGACTTCGGTCCCGATTCGCTCAAGGACTACGATGCCTATCTAAGAGGAAAGGCCGAGCCGCAAGTGCGCGAGCTGTTGACGGCCTACGGCCCGGTAGCGCTCATCTGGTTCGACACGCCGCGCAACATGCAGGGCGAACGTGCAAAGCGGTTTACGCAACTCGTGCGCACGCTCCAACCGAACACGCTCATCGACGGCCGGCTTGGCGAGTCGGGCGACTACGCCAGCACCGGAGACAACGTCATTCCCGGCGCGGTGAACAATGAGGCGTGGGAAGTTCCGGCCACGCTGAATCACACGTGGGGTTATCGCACGGACGACGACGACTGGAAGTCGCCCGGCGACGTGGTGTTCAAGCTGGTGGACATCGTGAGCAAGGGCGGCAACTACCTGCTCAACGTCGGCCCGATGGCAAATGGACAGATTCCGAAGCCGGCGCAGGACGTGCTCCGCGCGGCAGGCAAGTGGCTCAAGGTGAACGGCGAGGCCGTGTACGGCGCGTTACCCACGCCGTTCGGCGAAGAGCTCGGGGAGCCAACCGCGAAGGGAACGAAGGATCTGCGTGGCCAGCCGCTGTTTCTCTCGCGCAACGAGTATCGCGTCACGACAAAGCCGGGGAAGTTGTACTTCACGTTCTTCTCCGATCCGCGCGCGTCATTCGAGCTGCCGCCCATGCAGAACGCGATCAAGCGCGCGTATCGGCTGAGCGATGGTGCGCCGATCGAGGTGCGCGAGGTGAATGGCGCGCGCCAGTTTGTGCTGCCGCGCTTTCCCGCGAACAACCCGCAATTCCTCGCCATCAACGATCCGATGGGCACCGTCATCGTGGTCGAATTCGAGGGTGACAAGGTGGTGCGTCTGCCCGCGGCGACGCGCGTGTCTCGCATCACGGGCAACTGGGCAGTGGACAACTCGAACGCCGATGGTGCGGTGCGGAGGCAGTACTTCTCGCTGACGGACCAGGGAGGTCAGATCCGCGGCGCGATGCGGTCCACGCAGTTCCTCTACCACATCAACGAGGGCACAGGCACGCCGGAGAAGTTCGCGTTCGTCGGATCGATGATGGACGGCAAGAACGAGCGACGGGTGACGTACGAGGCGAAGCTCATCGGCGACGAGCTGCATCTCTTCACGAGGCGCCGTGCGTCGGACACCGTGCTCACCGAATCCGTCGCGCGCCGCGTGCCTGATGGCGAGGGCGCGTATCCGGCGCGCAACGCGCTGCCTTCTCTGCACACGGTGGCCGACAACGGATTGGCGCGCACGCCGCCGATGGGATGGAACAGTTGGAACAAGTTTGCCGGACGCGTGGATGATGCGGGCGTTCGCGCGATGGCCGACGCAATGGTGAGCAGCGGCATGCGGGACGCCGGCTACCAGTACATCAACATCGACGACACGTGGGAGGCAGGACGCGACACGCAGGGCAGGATCACGTCGAACAAGAAGTTTCCCGACATGAAGGCGCTCGCGGATTACGTGCACAGCAAGGGGCTGAAGATCGGCATCTATTCGTCGCCCGGGCCGAACACGTGCGCGGGCTACGAGGGGAGCTACGGCCACGAGCTGGACGATGCGAAGACATACGCCGCGTGGGGCATCGACTATCTGAAGTACGACTGGTGCGGCGCGCGGAACCTGTACACCGACGAGGAGATGCCCGCGGTCTATCAGATCATGGGAGACGCGTTGCTCGCCACCGGGCGGCCGATCGTCTACAGCCTCTGCCAGTACGGGCGGCTCGACGTGTGGAAGTGGGGCCCGGACGTCGGCGGAAATCTCTGGCGCACCACCGGTGACATTCGCGACGCGTGGGATTCGATGTCGCGCATCGGGTTCGGTCAGAAGGATCTCGCGCCGTACGCTCGCGTGGGGCACTGGAACGACCCCGACATGCTGGAGATCGGCAACGGGGGAATGACGGACGCCGAATATCGGACGCACATGAGTCTCTGGGCGATCCTTGCCGCTCCGTTACTGGCGGGCAACGACCTGCGGAGCATGAGCCCCTCGATCCTCGAGATCCTGACGAATCGGGACGTGATCGCGGTCGATCAGGATCCGGCAGGACATCAGGGGACGAAGGTGTGGGGCGCAGGCGACCAGGAGATCTGGACGCGGCCGCTCGCCGACGGATCAACCGCTGTCGCCGTGTTCAATCGTGGCGCGCAGGACGCCGCCGTGCCCGTGCGATGGGCGGAGATCGGTCTGGAGCGCCACGGCGCGGTGCGCGATCTCTGGTCAAAGACAGATCTGCAGACCTCGGGCGCCGAGCAATCGGTTTCGGTGCCAGGTCATGGCGTTGCTTTCTGGCGCGTCTCGCGTTGAGGCGCACGGTTTACCGCACATTGCGGCGAGGAGCGGCGAATACGGTGGCTCAATCTCTACGTTGTAGTCCCAAACGTGAAAGCCGCGACACCTCCGTTCCCACGCCTCGATCGCTCCGTCGACTTCTCTGGACGCGCCACCGTCGCTTGCTATACCGCGAGCACTGGCCCAGCGATGGGGATACCGCAGCGCCGCCTATCGGTAACAGAGGACTTCGCGAGTTTCGACCCCGGTACTAAGCACGGTGTCTCTTGGGAAACGGACTATTTGTCCGCTTATCAAACTGGCACGCTTGCCATCTGCCAATAGCCACGGAGCGGTTGTGGCGTAAACAGCGTCATCCCCGATGAGAAGGAGGGTGTCACTCGTAAACAGTCCCCAAAGCCGCTGGTGTCTGTTCGCGCCGTTGACGTTTGCAGCAACAAGGAGGCTTCCATCGGCTAGACGCGCGGTACCGAGTTGGTCGACGGCATCGAAAGCACCATCGGTTCCGAGTTCCTTCCAATGTTTGCCGGTGTCGATACTCGCAGCGCCCCTCAACCCCCGAGCTACACCGGGTTGTTGTTCGGGCAGCCAAAAAAGTACATCGCGCCCTTCAACCCTTGCAAGTGCTGGCGCGAAGGTGTTCCCAACAGCGATACGACGAGGTCTGTCCCAGTGCCTGCCACTATCGTCTGAGCGCGTAACAAAAAGGCCGCTAACTCCCACAGTATCCGTACCAACATAGGCCAGTATCCACGCAGAGTCGGAATATTCGAGGGTCACGTATAACACTCCACGACTCTCGGATATCAATTGAGTTTCCCACCTGCCACCGATCTGCGCAACGAAGTGCACCTTTCTTACGCCATCCACTGACACTGGTAGCGCGAATGCCGCGCCTTGAGGGCTTCGTACAAGCTCTGACATAAGGCCGTCGCCGAAAAGCGTTCGTTCTACGTTGCGCAGTTGCGTCGCCTTGGACCATCCGGCAACACCGAGGCGAGCGGAATAAAGAGCTGCTGGTCCAGCAGCGCGATCCATTGTTGTATCGTACTGCATCCATACCACTTCCCATTCGGAACGGCCGCGGTCAACAGCGCGAGGGACCCACATCATGGTTCCCTTCGGCACAGGCGCGGCTACACGCACCGCTCGGCCAGAGTCGTCAACAATTACACCAACCGCCGTCTCACTCCCCGCGACAGCGCCTCCTCTGCGCGCGTCGATGTTGAGTATTCTGCCAAGTGCCAAGGTTAACTTTCCGCTGCGAGACACTGTCTGAGGTTCGACGTACACTCGTCTCCCATCATCGTCCCTTAGCACGTTCGTGCTGCGACGAAGTACTTGGCAGGAAGCCCGCGCTATTCTGGGATCGCTAGTGGGCTGTTGCGCCGCACCGCAGGCGCCAATCGCGCAAAGGAGTCCAATCACCAGCACGCGCATCGGTCAGCTACTCCGACTGATTGCGCGGCACCTCTGCAGTCTTGCTTTCATTGTAGGGATCGTCCGGCTGTGGTCGTTAACAGGTAGGTGATAGGACACTGAGCTCACGCCCAATCGGGCTCCAGATCGTAGAGAGGGTACGCAAACAATTCTCGTACACAGTCAGTCAGGTGTTGTGCCCTCAAAGTCACCGGTATTCTGTCAAGGCGCAAACCGTTGCCCGACGCTCGACGGAGGGCGTCCACGTCGCACACCATCCTTAGAACTGTTCTGACGGGTGTTTCAAGAATGGTGAGATGCGTCGACGGCTGCAAGCGATCATCGCGAGCCATCCTCCCCGGGAACTGCTCGCGCCCGGTCAGCTTCTTCTTCCCACTCCGGGCCAAGCCGGCAAGCGTGTGCTGGTCGCTCGTGGCTCCTCACGGATTCGCTCCACACGGCAATACCACATCCGTGTGGGGTCCGAAGCAAGAGCCATTTGCAGACCGCCCTTAGTGAATCGGAGCATCACGTCGCAAAATCTCAGCGGACGCCTAACTACAGATTGCGACGATTCAGCTCGCGAACCGCGTAGTCCACGGCGCGAGCTGTGAGAGCCATGTAAGTGGCCGAGGGGTTCACACAGGAGGTGCTCGCCATGCAGGCGCCGTCGGTGATGAAGAGATTCTTCACGTCGTGCGCCTGGTTGTGCGCGTTCAGCACGGACGTGCGCGGATCGCGCCCCATGCGTGCCGTGCCCATCTCGTGCACGCTGAATCCCATCGGCGCATCGTCGTCGTAGGTCTCCACCGCCGTGCAGCCGGAGGCCTCGAGCATCTCCGCGCACTGCTGCATCATGTCCGTGCGCAGCGCTTTCTCGTTCTCGCTCCATGTGACGTGTATGCGGACGATGGGAATGCCCCATTTGTCCTTCCTGGCGGGATCGAGATCGAGGTAATTCTCGTGGCGCGGAAGACACTCGCAGTAGCCCTGCATGTTCGCGCGCCATGGGCCGGGCTCGCGCAGTCGCTCCTTGAGCTCCGGACCGAAACCAGGCTCCGCACCGCCGCGTGACCACGACGCCCGGCTTGCACCGGACTGAATGCCATAACCGCGCAGGAAGCCGAGCTTCTCATCCTTGCGGCCAAGATTGCGAAAGCGGGGGACGTACGTGCCCGTGGGACGCCGGCCATACACGTACTGGTCGAGCATGCCGGGCACGATGGCCCGCGCGCCCGCCTTGGAGAGATGATCCATCAGGTTGTGGCCGACTTCGCCGCTCGAGTTGGCGAGCCCGTTGGGAAATCTGGCGCTCTTCGAGTTGAGCAGAATCTGCGCGGTGCCGATGGTGGAGGCGTTGAGAAAGACGATGCGCGCCTCGTACTCGCGCGCCTGGCCCGTCACCGTATCGATGACTCGCACGCCGGAGACCCGATCGCGCTTAGCATCGTACAACACGCTCTCCACTGTCGCATTGGTCACAAGTGTTAGCTTGCCAGTCGCGCGCGCGGCCGGCAGCGTGGCGCTCTGCGTGCTGAAGTAGCCGCTGAAGCTACAGCCACGTGCGCATTGGTCCCGTGCCTGGCAGGGCCCGCGGCCATTGTGCGCCCGCGTGAGATTGGCCACGCGCGTAAGGGTCATGTGGCGATCGGAGTACGCCTTTTCGAGGCCGGCCTTCATGACCTTCTCCGCGCACGTCATCTCCCACGGCGGCAGGAACTCGCCGTCGGGAAGCTCGGGGAGTCCCCGCTTTTCGCCGGCGACGCCGATGAAGCGCTCGATATGCGCGTACCACGGTGCCAGGTCCGCATAACGGATCGGCCAGTCCACACCGTGGCCATCCTTGGCGTTGGCGGTGAAGTCGAGATCACTCCATCGCCAGCAGGCCCGTCCCCAGATGAGACTCCGCCCGCCGAGCTGATAGCCGCGAATCCAGCGGAACTTGTTGGCGTCGTCGGTCTCGTAGGGATGCTCGCTGTCCTTCACGAAGAAATGCTTCGTCGCCTCGCCAAATGCGTAGTTCTTGCTCTGCACGGCGTAGTCGCGCGCGTAAAGGTCGGGCTCTCCCTTGCCGCGATGTGGGAACTCCCAGGGCTTCTTCCACTCGGTGACGTAATCCTTGCCGTGCTCGACGTCGCGCCCACGCTCGATGAGGAGCGTGCGGAGACCGTGCTCGGTGAGCTCCTTCGCCGCCCAGCCGCCGGTGATCCCGGAGCCGACGACGATGGCGTCGAACGGCTCGTTGCGTTGTGGCGACATCAGACCGCCCATGCGCGGCCAACGCGCGTCAGCGGTACGCATCCCTCGAAGCGGCCGGGCACCTGTGTGTACGTCAGCTCCCTGGTCGCGCCGATCTCCGACGTGTAGTAGCCGAGCAGGGTGAGCTCCTTCATCGTGCGGAAGAAGGGTTGTGAATGCGCAGGTGCCTTGAGTCGACTGGTATCCGCCTTCTTCGGCGCACCCGTGGCGTTCTCCGTCTGTCCGCGCTCGGAATCTTCTCCGCGCGTAGCAGCAGGTGCCGTCGCGGAGTGCGGATACGCCTCCCGGTCGAGCGCGGTCAGCACCGCGAGCTGTTGCTCCTTCGTGGCGCGCAAGAAGCTCTTCGCTCCGGCGCTCCGGGCGCGTGCGTCGACGTCTTCGAGGCCATCCACGAACGTCGTCCGCTCCGTGGCGCCGTAATACTCGGCGAGCATCGTATCGATGAACCGATGCACACCGGCCGCCTGTGCACCCGGCGTATCGGTGGCGGGGAGAATGTGCTCCGCGAGCGACGCCATGAGCGCACCCTGATCGGCCGTCATCGAGCGGGGCGCCCACCCGGAGTTGGTTGCGGGAGCTTCGCACCCGGCGAGAACGCCGGCAAGAGTCGGGGCAGAGATGGCTCCGCCAAGCAGCAACGCGGTGCGCCGCAGCGCTTCGCGCCGATCAATGCGTATTGGAGTGGACTCGCTCATTGACCTCTGGCCTGCGATGGTGTGCAACTGCATCGTTGAAGTTCGACCGGAGATATTGCGACGGCAACACCTTGGCAAGCCACTCGTTCCTCACGATGACCGCACTGCGTTCGACCATTGCGATGCTCGCGCTCGGCACGCTGTCCGCCGAAGCGCAATCGGCCGCCACGCCACCGGTCCTGGTGGAGTGGCCCGCATTCCTTGGCCGCCACGACCTCGTCTGGGACCACCTTCCCGCCAGGTGGGGAGAGAGCGCGTTCATCGGCAACGGCAATCTCGGCGCAACGATTTTCGTGCAGGGCGGCGCACTGTCGTGGACGATCAATCAGACCACGGTGACGCACGATCAATCGCGCTTTCCGATTGGTCGCGTGGGGCTGCGAACTCGCGGGGCCCAGCGCGGCGGCAGCGCGCGTCTCTCTCTGTGGGACGCGGAGGCGTCCGGGGAAGTGACGACCGACAGCGGCACGGTGCGATGGTCGAGCTTCGTGAGCACCACACCGTCCGTCATCGTCATCGAGCTCCAGGGAGAGGGAGGGGAGCGCGACGTTGCGCTGGATTGGACGCCAGCCGAGGCGCGCCCGCCGCGTAAAGTGGCGCGAAAAGAGACGTTCGCGCCGGAGGACCTGCACCCGCCAGCCGACGTCGTGCAATCGATGCGTGGCATCTCGAGCGTGCAGACCTTCCTCGGCGGCGGCGCACATGCGGAGTGGATTCGGCGTGAGCCGTCGAAGAACGGACGGACGACGTATTACGTGACCATCGGCCAAAGCGATGATGGCCCTCGGGCGCTCGGCGCTGCGGACGCACTGGTTGGCAGCGCGGAGGCAAAAGGCCCAGCGAGGCTGCGGTCGAATCATCGCGTGTGGTGGCACGCATACTATCCGGCCAGCTTCCTCTCGTTCCCGGACGCGCGCCTCGAGGGATACTACTGGATCCAGATGTACAAGCTGGGCTCGGCCATGCGGGAGGACGGTCCGATTCTCGATCTGAATGGACCATGGTATGCAGCTACGCCGTGGCCCGCGATCTGGTGGAACCTCAACGTCCAGCTCACGTACTCGCCGCTGTTTCGCGCGAATCGCATTCCGCTGAGCGAGTCGCTCTTCCGGAATCTCGATCGCAACACGGCCGCGTTGATCGCCAATGTGCCGGAACATCTGCGGGCGGATGCTGCCGCCATTGGCCGGAGCAGCGGCCCCGATCTGCACCGTCCGGTCGATCTCGCCACTGCAACGAGCGACGCCGCGCACGAGATGGGCGATCTGCCGTGGACGATGTTCTACTACTGGCAGTACTACCGCTACACGATGGATCCGCGCCTGTTGCGCACGCGCGTCTACCCGCTACTGAGCCGCGCCATCAACAATTATCTCGGTTATGTGGAGCGCGGTTCTGACGGACGGTACCATCTGCCGAAGACGCACTCGCCCGAGCTGGCTACCGTACCGGACGCAAACTACGATCTCGCCCTGGTGCGGTGGGGGCTGCAAACGCTCATCGCGAGCGCCGAGCAGCTCCATGTTGCGGACCCGCACTTGCCGCGGTGGCGCGACGTGCTCGGGAATCTCACGCCCTTTCCCGCGGACTCCACGGGCCTTCTCGTCGGACGTGAGCGCCCGTGGAAGGAGTCGCATCGTCACTACTCACACCTGCTCGCCATCTATCCGCTCGGGCTCATCACGCCCGACTCTGCGAGCGGACGGTCGCTCATCGAGCGCTCACTCGCGACGTGGGAGGGCGTTCCCTCGGCATTCCGCGGCTACTCGTTCACCGGCGGCGCGTCAATGCACGCGATGCTTGGTCACGGCGATTCCGCACTCGTGCGACTCAACAGATTTCTCGACGCGCCGAGGTACATGGAGCCGAACACGTTCTACGCGGAGGCCGGCCCGGTGATCGAGACGCCGCTCGCCGCGGCAAACACCATGCAGGAGCTGTTTCTTCAGGACTGGGGTGGGACACTGCGCGTGTTTCACGGTATGCCGACGGCGTGGCGCACCGCCTCATTCGACAAGCTGCGCGCAGATGGCGGCTTTCTCGTGAGCGGCGTCCGCAACGACGGACGCACCCGCTGGGTCAGAGTGCAGTGCCTTTCCGGGCTGCCGACCCGTCTGCTGGTCGACGACTGGCACGGATTCGTCGTGCGAGCGAAGGGCGGTGGAAGAGCTCGTGTCTCGGCGGCCGACGGAGGAGGGGTCCACCTGGAGCTTGCAAAGGGCGCGTGGGTCGTGTTGTCGGAGACAGCCGACGTGCGGCTCGTCCCCGTGCAGCCCGCACCGCTCGAACGAGACCACGTCTGGCCGACGCGGGCCGCGGTGACGCGAGGGGATCTTCTCGTCAGCGAGCGGGCCCGAGTGCTCGCGGCGGCAGAGCGATATCTCCGCGAGGCGCCAGTGACCGTCACAGCCACGCGTGCACCGCGCAGCGCGGGTGGATTGCACGACTTCTATTCCGAGGCGGACTACTGGTGGCCCGATCCATCGGATTCGGCCAAACCGTACATTCGCCGCGACGGCGAAACGAATCCCGCCAACTTCGAGGCGCATCGAAGCGCCATGCGGCGATTGAGCCTGATCGTACCCGCTCTGGTGGCCGCCTTCGAGATCACGGGCGACGCCCGCTATGCGCGTCATGCCATCGCACATCTGCGCGCATGGTTTGTCGACGACGCAACCCGGATGACCCCGAACATGCTGTACGCGCAGGCGATCAAGGGCGTGGCGACGGGGCGGGGCATCGGCATCATCGATACCATCCACCTGGTGGAAGTTGCACAAGCGGCGCTCGAGCTGGAGCGGCTCGGCGCGCTCGAGGAGTCCGAGCTCCGCAACGTGAAGGCCTGGTTCCACGAGTACGTCACATGGATGACGACGCATCCGTACGGCGTCGACGAGCGCAACAACGGCAACAACCACAGCGCTGCGTGGGCATTACAGGTGGCGGCTTTTTCACGATTCACAGGCGACACCGCAAAGCTCGGCGAAATGCGCCGTTTCTTTACGGAAACGCTGATCCCTGGGCAAATGTCCGCCGACGGCAGCTTCGCCCGGGAGCTCGCGCGCACGAAGCCGTACGGGTACTCCCTGTTTCAGCTGGACGTGATGGGCATGCTCGCCGAAACAGTGTCCACGCCGTCACAGAACATGTGGACGTTCACCACGCCCGACGGTCGAGGCATGGGACGCGCCATGGCGTTCATGGCGCCGTACATCGAGAACAAGGCCACATGGCCAAAGCCGCCGGACGTGATGTACCATGACGCGTGGCCCGTTCGGCATCCGTCGCTGTTGTTCGGCGGGCTGGCATTGCATCGACCGGAGTACATCGCGCTCTGGAAGCGACTCGACCCCGATCCCACCGTGGACGAGGTGATTCGCAATTACCCCGTGCGTCAGCCGCTGCTGTGGATGGCGCCGTGAGCGCCGAGCGTCATCCGTCGTGTTCGATGGGGCGGACGCCCGCTTCGAGCATGTAGCTCGTCACCACGTCGGCGAATTGCGCGAAGGCGACTTCCGGCTCCTCGATGTCGGGGTGCCAGCGCTTCTCCCACTCGAAATTGTAGAAGCCGCGATAGCCCGTTGCGGCGAGCGCCGCGATCTGCCGTTTCACCGGCACGTCACCTTTCCCGGTCAGCACGTACTTCCTGTCGTTGCCCGCGGGTACGGAGTCCTTGAGGTGCGTGTGCCGAATGTGCTGGCCAAGCGCGAGCACCGTCGCCTCGGGCTCCTCCTTGCCAAACGCGAACGTGTGATGCGCGTCCCAGAGCACGTCGGCACCGGGCGAATCGGCGCGTTTGATGATCTCGAGAATGGTCGGCGAATCGGTGAAATCGCCGTGTGTCTCGATCAGCACGACGACGTTCTTTTCCTTCGCGTATGTGCCCAGCGTCCGCAACGCCGCGCCGACGCGCTCGAGCGTCTGCTCGCGCGGAACGCCAGCGATGTACTTGTTGCCGAACACACGGATGTAGGGGACGCCCAACGCCGACGCCAGGTCGATGAAGCCGCGCGCCTCGTTCACTCCTGCCACGCGCTTGGCCTCGTCGGTCTCGTGCAGGTTGGTCGACGCGCCAAGGTCGCTGATGACCAGCCCCAGATCTTCCAGCGCGCGTCTCGTCTGAGCGATTTGCGCCGGCTGGAACTGCGGCACCTTCGTCAGATCGATGGTGTCCTGCACGCCGCGAAGCTCGATGGCCGCATAGCGGTGGCTCGCGGCGAAATCGAGAATCGTGCGCCAGTCCCACTTCGGGCAGCCCAATGTCGAGAAGCCCATGGGCAAGTGGCTCGGATGGCGCGTCAGCAGTGCGCCCGCAGAGCGGGGAAGGACAACGCCGGCAGCCGCTATGGCGGCTGCGCGCTGAAGGAAGTCGCGTCGGTTGATCATGCGCATGCTGTGAATCGCTCCTTCGTGAGGCGGACGATGTCGTCTGTCGGCATCGCCCAGATCTGCTCGTTGAAGATCTCGACTTCGATTGGCCCGCGATAGCTCGCCCGCTCGATCTCGGCGCGGATGCCGCGCAGATCGATTACGCCGTCACCCATCATGCCGCGTCCCATGAGCACGTCGCGGGCAGGCACGAGCCAGTCATTCACGTGGTACCCGACGATGCGGTCGCCGAGCCATTGAATCTCGTCCGTCCGCTCGGGATCCCACCAGACGTGATAGACGTCCACCACCACGCCGACCACTCGCGGATCGAAACGCTCCGCCAGCAGTCTCGCCTCGCGAAGCGTCGTGATGCACGACCGCTCGGCGGCAAACGCAGGATGCAGCGGCTCGATGCCAAGCTTCACGCCTCGCTCGGCGGCGTGCGACGCGATGGCGGCGATGCCGTCCCGCACCATCGCTCGTGCTCCGGAGATGTCGCGATCGGGCGCGGCCCCGCACACGAGCACGAGCACCTCGGCGCCGAGTGCCGCAGCGTCGTCGATCGCGCGAAAGTTGTCGTCGATGCGTTCGCGGCGTGCAACATCCGTGGACGCGGGAAACATACCGCCGCGGCATACGCTCGAGACATTGATGCCGGCGTCGCGCACGAGCTTCACTGCTGCCGCGACGCCGGTCTCCGCCAACTTGTGCCGCCAGATACCGACATTGGAAATGCCATGGCGCGCGCAACTCTCCACCACCTCTCCCAGTGACGCACGCTCCGCCGTGGCCTGATTGAAGCTGAGTCGCCGAACCTCAGGAGGCTGTAGCGTCATGCGACTCCCGCGACAGCGAAGAAGGATCGCGCGCGCGCCGCCGCGAGCTCGGGATCGCGGATGAGGCCCGCCTCGTCTGCCAGCATGAGAAGATCCGCGAGATGCACGACGGAACGCGCGCTCTCGGCGCCGCCGAGCATGCGGAAATGCCGTTGATGGCCGTTGAGCCACGCGAGAAACACGATGCCTGTCTTGTATGCATGCGTCGGCGCGCGGAAGATGTGTCGGGACAACGGCACCGTCGGCTCCAGTGCCGTCTGATAGCGATCCATGTCGCCGGCGTCGAGCGCCTGGAGTGCATCGGATGCCGCGGGCGCGATTGCGTCGAGGATGCCGAGCAACGCGTCACTGTGGCCGGACTCGTCACCCCTGATGAGCTCGGCGTAGTTGAAGTCGTCGCCGGTGTACATGCGTACGCCCGCCGGCAACCGCCGCCGCATGTCGATCTCGCGCTGCGCGTCGAGCAATGAGATCTTGATGCCGTCCACCTTCTCGCGATTGGCTGAGATGATGTCGAGACAGACACTCATCGCTTCGTCGAGGTCGCGGGTGCCCCAGTAGCCCTCGAGCGCCGGGTCGAACATGTCCCCGAGCCAATGAAGGATCACGGGCGTGCGCACCTGGCGGAGAATGGCGCCGTAGACATCGCGATAGTCGTCCGCGGAGCATGCCGCGCGAACGAGAGCGCGACTTGCCATGAGAATCACTCGTCCGCCGACCGACTCCACACATCCCACCTGTTCTTCGTATGCGTGGCGCACGGTGGCGAGCGAGACGCCCGCCGCAGGCGCGAGATGGTCTGTTCCCGCACCGCATGCGACGATGCCGCCCGTCGCGCGTGCCTCGGCAACCGACCGCGCGATGAGCTGTTGTGCCGCCGGCCATGTGAGGCCGCCTCCCCGCTGTGCCGTGTCCATTGCTTCGGCGACCGCAAATCCAAGTCCCCAGAGATGTCGCCGATAGGCAAGCGTCGCTTCCCAGTCGATGCGCGACTCACTCAGTACGTTCACGTCGGCGAATGGATCACAGACGACGTGTGCGGCGGCAAATGCGATGCGAGAACGAAACGGCGCCGTCGGTGTGCGCCACTCGCGCGCCGGACGCAGAGTGAACGTCATCGTGGAACCGTCCGCGCGTGGAATGCGAAGCGATGCGGCCATCGGGCTCCTCACGACCTCGCGATCGTCGGCACGTCCAGCCAGCACCGGCGCGTCCACGACTCGAGACCGAGCTCCGCGAGCTGCACGCCCTTGGCGCCCTCGTAGAAGTCGTGTGAATACGGCGCGTCTTCGGCCACGTGTCGCAGAAACATCTCCCACTGCACCTTGAAGGCGTTCTCGAATTCGCCGCTGTCGGGCACTTCCCGCCAATTCTCGTAGAAGTCGATCGGATTGGGCACGTCCGGATTCCACACGGGCCTCGGTGTGCTCGCGCGATCCTGCGTCCTGCAGCCGCGAAGTCCCGCGACGGCGCTGCCCAGCGTACCGTCCACCTGAATCTGCAGCAGCTCGTCGCGGTAGACGCGCACCGTCCACGACGAATTGAATTGCGCGATGATGTCGCCGTCGCGGCCGCCGAGCCGAAACGTGCCGTATGCCGCGTCGTCGGCGGTGACGTCGTATCGGTTTCCGTGCTCGTCGATGCGCGACGGAATGTGCGTCGCCGCGACGCATTGCACCGCGGTCACCGGTCCAAAGGTATGATCGAGCACGTATCGCCAATGACAGAACATGTCGGAGATGATGCCGCCTCCATCCTCCTTGCGGTAATTCCACGAAGGCCGCTGCGGGGGTGGGCCCCAGTCCCCCTCGAACACCCAGTAGCCGAACTCCCCGCGCACGCTGAGGATGCGCCCGAAGAAGCCGGCGTCCACGAGTCGCTTGAGCTTGATGATGCCCGGCAGAAAAAGCTTGTCCTGCACCACGCCGTGCTTCACGCCGGCGAGCTCCGCGCGCCGTGCGAGCTCGAGCGACTCCTCGGTTGTCATCGCGAGCGGCTTCTCGCAGTAGACATGCTTGCCTCGCGCGATGGCCTGCCGGACGTTGGCGGCGCGGAGATTGGTGAGCGTCGCGTCGAAGTAGATCGCGTCGTCACCGGCGAGCGCCCGCTCGAGGTCCGTGGAAACGCGAGAAATGCCGTGCGCCTCGGCGAGCGACCGAAGCCTTGCTTCATCGCGGCCGACGAGAATCGGATCGGGAAGCAGGCGGTCGCCGTTCGACAGCGGCACGCCGCCCTGCTGTCGAATGGCCGCGATGGAGCGAATGAGATGTTGATTCATGCCCATGCGCCCCGTCACGCCATTCATGACGATCCCGATCGGTCTGATGGTCATTCGGCTCCTATGGGACAGTAGGACAGTAGGACAGCAAGCAACTGCGGCCGCGAAGAATGTGCGTCAGACCTGTCCGGCCGCGACGGCGAGCGAAGGTTGCGTGGTCGGCGCGCCATGACGCGGGAGAAGCGCGACTGCCGCCGCGCCGGCGACGGCGAAGCCGATGAGGAGCGAGAAACCCGACACGTACGACCCTGAAATGTCGTGCAGGCGTCCGACGAGCACGGGCGCCACCGCTTCGGCGACGCCATCGGCGGCGAGGATGAGACCCATCGCGCGACCGAGCACTCGAACGCCGAACAGCTCCGCGGCCATGAGCGGGATGACCATGTACTCGCCGCCCAGCCCGATGCCGAATATCACGGCGTACAGCAGAATGCCTTGCTGCGACGCGGCTACGAGCAGAATCGGAATCGACGCGGCCACGAGAAGATAGATGAGGAGCATGACGTGTTTCTTCGCCCATCGATCGGCGAGCCAACCCATGCCGACCCGTCCCACGAGGCTCGCGGCGAGCGTGAGCGATGCAACCGCCGCAGCGGCGGTCTGTGTGTAGTGGTGATCGAGACTCAGATAGAGCTTGAGGTGTTGTGTGGTGCCCCCGACTGCCGCGATGGAGCACATGCTGCCGAAGAGGAGAAGGTAGAATGCCGGCGTGCGAACCACGGCTGCGATGGGCACGTGTGTGTCATCGCGAGTCGAGTCGGGAGCAATTGGCGTTTCCGGCGGCGCCTCACGGACGACCAGCGCGAGCGGGAGCGCGAGCACGACGATCAGCACGCCGATGATGCGCAGCGCGTCGTGCCACCCGAACTGACGAATGAGCAGCACGGAGATGATCGGCACGAGCGCTCCGCCGAGGCCGATGCCGAGGTAGGCCACGCCCATCGCGCGCCCGCGAGCGGCGGAGAACCAGCGGGAGAGCAGCACCTGATTGGGCAGCGGGCCGCCGGCAATGTTCCCGACGGCGTTGAACAGGTAGAAGAGGTAGAAGCCCGTGAGCGAGTGGATGGAGCCGAGTCCGACGAGGGCGGTACCGGCCATCAGGATGCCCGCGATCATGAGCCGGCGCGGTCCGAATCGGTCCACGATCCAGCCGGCGGCGAATCCGAGAACCGGTCCGACGATGAGCTTGCTGAGGGCGTTCCCGGAGGTGACCTGGGCTCGGGACCATCCGAAGTCCCGGACCATGTAGTCGTAATAGAAGGGGAGTCCGTAGAGGGCGAGGCCCACGACGGCAAAGAGCGCCATGAAGGATGTTGCGGCAACCTGGAATTGGGCCGGCCGGAGGCTCTGCTCGGGCCGTCCCGTGACGAATCGCGTCATGCGGGGGTGGGTTTGGTGGGCCGAGCAGAAATCTGAGAGTGTCCTTGACGCGGCCGGGTTAAACGATATAGTGGCCCCGTATCGTTTGTCCAACTTTCGAACAAACGCAGGTCTCCGAGCTCCAATCCGCACCCCGTTTCCGCTTCGGTTCGCGCCCCGTCGTACAGCAGCACCCACCCCCTCGGGAGCCCAGTCCCATGATGCATCGGCAAGCCACCGCCTGGCTCTGCGCGTTGATCCCACTTGTCATCGCGTCACCCGTCGCAGCGCAGAGCGACGTCGGACGCATCTCCGGCATCGTGATCTCCTCCGAAGGACGTGTCCCGCTCACGGGCGTGCTCGTCTCGATCCTCGGCGCGAGAACCACGGCCACCACCAATACGCAGGGACGCTACACCGTGACCGTGCCACCGGGCATGTATCGGGTGCGTGCCTCCGCCATCGGCTACGCGCCGATGATCATGGACAGCGTGCCGGTCGGCGCCGGCCGGACGACCCCCGTGGACTTCGAGCTCAAACACTCGCTCGTGCAGCTCGAGCAGGTGGTCGTCACCGGGTACGGCTCGCAGCAGCGCCGAGACGTCACCGGCGCGGTCGGCTCGGTGAACGAGGCGCAGATGAAGTCGTTCGCCACGGCAAACGCGATCGACGCGGTCAAGGGGCGCGTGCCCGGCGTTGACGTCACCGCCACGGGGTACAAGCCCGGCGACGGCGTGCGTGTGCAGGTGCGCGGGCAGCGCTCCATCAAGGCGTCGAACGATCCGCTCTACGTGCTCGACGGCGTTCCGATGGCGGGCGGCATCAACGACCTGAGTCCCCAGGACGTCGAGTCGATCGAGGTGCTCAAGGACGCCAGCGCCACCGCCATCTACGGGTCGCGTGGCGCGAATGGCGTGGTGCTCATCACGTCCAAGCGCGGTCTCACCGGCAATTCGCGCATTGCGTACGAGACGTATGCGGCACGACAGCAGCCGGCGGTCAGCATCCCGACGTTCAACGCACAGGAGTACGCCGACTACAAGCGCGAGGCGTATCGCACCGCCAACGCGTATGCCTGTCCGACCGGCACCGTCTGCGCCGCCGGCGACAATGCCACGTTCTATACGCAGGAGCTCGCGGGCATCCAGAACGGCACGAACATCGACTACCGCGACCTGATTCAGCGCAAGGGAAGCGACGTGAGCCACCAGCTCAACGTGTCGGGCGGAAACGATAAGACACAATACTCGGCGAGCGTCAACCTGCTGAGTCAAATCGGCACGATCATGGGACAGGATTTCCGGCGGAAGTCCATGCGCGTGAACTTCGAGACGCAAGCGTCGCCGCGGATTCGTGTCGGCGGCTCCGCGCTCGTGCTCCGCAGCGACCAGAACCTCGGCCGTGGCGACGGTGAGTACAACCTGGCCTTGCAGCTCAGCCCTCTGGCCGCGGCCTTCGACAGCACCGGCGTCCCGATCTTCAAGCCGACGCCCGACCCGCAGCTCGTGAATCCCGTGAATGAGGTGTCGGCCTACCTGGATCAGCGGCAGCGCAACCGCGCCTTCGGAACGCTGTTCGGCAACGTCAATCTCGCGCAGGGAGTGGATTATCGCATCTCGTTCGGCCCCGACATACAAAACTCGCGGCGTGGCCAGTTTCACGGAGCGTTCACGCAGGACCGGAACGGCAGCGGCGCGGACGCGACGTACGGATACAACGGCGTCTACGACTACACGCTGGACAATCTTCTCGCGCTCAAGCGGCAGGTTGGCGCGGCGCACAAGTTCGACGCGACGCTCCTCTACAGCGTCGAGAAGAATCACGACGAGAGCAGCTCCGTGACGACGAGCGGCCTGCCGTATGAATCGCAGCTCTTCTACAACGTCGGCACCGGATCGACGATCGAGAATGTCGGAAGCGGCGTGTCCGAGTGGCAGCTCCAGTCGTACATGGCCCGCCTGAACTACACGCTGCTGGACCGGTTCCTGTTCACGGTCACCGATCGCTTCGACGGTTCATCCCGTCTCGCAGAAGGGAAGAAGTACGCCAACTTCCCGTCGGTGGCGTTCGGCTGGCGCGTGATCGACGAGTCGTTCGGCCGCTCCCTCGGTCCCATCAACAGCCTCAAGCTCCGCACGAGCTACGGCCGCACGGGGAACACCTCGGTGAACCCGTATCAGACGCAGGGCGCACTCTCGCGCAGCATCTATGCATTCGGTGGCACGGGCGCGTTCGGATTCCGCCCGGGCGCGCTGCCGAATCCAAACCTCGAGTGGGAGAAGACCGCGCAGCTCGACGGCGGAGCAGACTTCGCCCTGTTCAACGGTCGTGTCTTCGGCACGCTCGACGCGTATCGGGCCAATACGACCGATCTGATCATGGACCGTCAGCTGCCACCGAACACCGGATATTCCTCCATCACGCAGAACATCGGCGCCACGCGAAACACGGGCGTGGAAGTCGGCCTGCAGTTCCTCACGCTCGACGGCTGGCATGGCGTGCGCTGGAGCAATGACTTCGTCTGGGCGCACAACCGCAACGAGATCGTGAGCCTGGTGAATGGCCAGGTGGACGACATCGTGAACCGGTGGTTCATCGGCCAGCCGATCGACAACAACAACGAGAACCGCGTCTACTACGACTACCACTTCCTCGGCATCTGGCAGCTTGCGGATTCGCTCGAGGCCAAGCGGTACGCCCAGATACCCGGGCAGATCCGTGTGGAAGACCTCAACGGTGACGGCAAGATCAACGAAGCCGACAAGATGATCGTCGGGAACAACTACCCGAAGTGGACGGGCAGCTGGAACACGCGCCTGGACTTCAAGTCCTTCGATTTCGCGATGCAGATCTACACGCGACGGGGCTTCACGGTGTCCGACGGCTTCATCAACAGCAACAGCACGCTCGCCGGCCGCTATAACGGCGTCCGCGTGAACTACTGGACGCCAGCGAATCCCAGCAACACCGATCCGCGCCCCAACAAGAACCAGGAAAATCCGGTTTACGGCGGCACACGGTCGTACGAGGACGGGTCCTTCACCAAGATCCGGAACGTGACGCTGGGCTGGCAGGTACCGACGCGGCTCGTGACACGAACCGGCGCCGAGTCCATTCGCGTCTACGGATCGATCCAGAACGTCGCCACGTACACCAACTTCAAGGGCCTCGATCCGGAAGGCCGCACCAGTGCCGGATCGCCACCCAACCGCGCCACGTTGGTCGGCGCGTCCTTCAGCTTCTAACCGGGGACGACGATGAACTACTCCAGCAATCGCGCCTCGCTGAGGAAGCTCGTGCTCCTCGCATCGGCGCTGACTCTCGGCGGTGCGGCATGCGCCGATCTCACCGAAGTGCCGGTCAGCGGCATCACGGCGGCGTACTACGACACGCCGGCCGGATTCGACGCCGCCATCAACGCATCATACGAGGGACTGCGCGCGTTCTACGCGGTCCAGCGCGGCTTCGCCGTGACGGTGTTCGGCACGGACGAATACACCCGCGGCGCCGACGGCGCCTACAAGTACATCAACGACTACACGTCGCAGTTGAACGGCGACGATCAATACTTCCGCGAGAACTGGCAGTTGATCTGGCGTGCCATCAACACGGCAAACGCCGTGGTGGGCCGTAGCAAGACGGTCCAGCTCTCGGACGCGGTGAAGAACGCGAAGGTCGCGGAAGTCCGCTTCCTGCGCGCGGTCTACTACTTCGACCTCGTGCGCATGTACGGCCCGCTGCCGCTGCAACTCGAGGAGACGACCGACCCGACGGTCAACACCACGCGTGATCCCGTGTCGAAGATCTACGACGCGATCATCGCCGATCTCGTGTTTGCCGAGGCCAATCTGCCGGCGACGCAGAAAGACTACGGGCGTGCAACGAAGCCCGCGGCGCAGCACCTCCTCGCGCTGGCGTACCTCACGCGCAACGCGCCCGGCGATGCCACGCTCGCGGCCACGAAGGCCAAGGCCGTGCTGGCGGACCCGCAGTTCGCGCTGCTGCCGCGGTGGGCGGACAACTTCGTGTTCGGCAACAAGAAGAACAAGGAAGTCGTCTTCTCGGTGCAATACACCAATGACCCGCTCACCACCGGCGACGGCAACGAGGGCCATCTCTATTTTCTGATGGCGTACGAGTTGTTCCCCGGCATGTTACGGGATGTCCAGGGGGGACGTGCCTTCAAGCGCTTCCGGCCCACGGATTGGCTGCTGGGCCTCTGGGATCGCACGAAGGACTCCCGCTACGACGACGGCTTCCAGACCGTTTGGTACGCGAACAATGCCGGGACGATTCCCAAGGACGCCTCGGGCAAACCGAAGTTCGCGCTGGGCGACACGGCCATCTGGATGCCGGGCTTCGAGGTGACGGCGGCGTTCCGCGCGACGAAGCCATACACGATCATCGCGCCGAGTCAGTACACGGACGCGGCGTTCCCGACGCTGAACAAGTTCCTCGATCCCGCGCGTCTCACCGTGAACGACACGCGTGGCTCGCGTGACTTCGTGGTGGCCCGCCTCGCCGAGACAAATCTCATTGCGGCCGAGGCGCTGTTCCGCGACGGCAAGGCCGCCGAAGCCGTGACCTACATCAACGCCGTGCGGCAGCGCGCGGCCAAACCGGGTCAGTCGGCGGCGATGGCCGTAACGCCCGCAGATCTCAGCATCGATTTCATTCTCGACGAGCGTGCCCGTGAGCTGGCCGGCGAAATGACGCGCTGGTTCGATCTCGTTCGCACCGGCAAGCTCGTCGAGCGCGTGAAGCTGTACAATGTCGCGGGTGGGCCAAACATCCAGGCGTATCACATTCTGCGTCCCATTCCGAGCCAGCAGTTGCAGGCCGCACCCGGTTTCGCGCAGAATCCGGGGTATTGATCACGGAGCTTCAGGTGGGTGAGCGGGTGGACGGGCCACGTGCGATCGGCCCGTCCGCGCTGCTCCACGCGGGGATCGGACGACTCGGACCGGCCATCGGGCTGGTGCTCGTCGTCGTCGTGTTCGCCGTCCTCGCGCCGTCTCCCGCGCGCTACCTCTCGTCATTCAATCTTCGCATCGTTCTCTCCCAGACGGTCATCGTCGCGCTGGGCGCCATCGGCATGACGATGATCGTGGTGAGCGGGGGCATCGATCTCTCCGTGGGGGCCGTCATCGCCCTCACAGGCGTCATGACGGCCCTGGCCCTCGCGCAGCATTGGCCGGCGTTCCTCGCCGTTCTCGCCGGCATTACTGTTGGCGGCGTGATCGGGCTGGTGAACGGTCTCCTCATCACCACGCTGCGCATCGTCCCCTTCATCGTCACGCTTGGGATGCTGGGGATTGCTCGAGGGTTGGCGAAATGGGCGGCGCACGAGCAGACCGTCAACGCGCCTCCCTCGTGGGTGAACGATCTGCTCGTCACGTTTCCGCGTCCGTCGTGGCTCGTGCTTCCGCCAGGCGTGTGGATCACGCTCGCACTGGCGGCGCTCGCGGCGCTGATACTCGCGCGCACCGTGTTCGGGCGACACATCTTTGCTCTGGGCTCCAACGAGGCCGCCGCGCGCGCCTGCGGCATCGACACCGCTCGGCTCCGTGTGGCGACGTATGGGTCGGCAGGTGTGTTGTTCGGGCTGGCGGGCGTGATGCAGATGTCGCGGCTCCGGCAGGGCGACCCCACGGTGGCCAATGGCGCGGAGCTCGACATCATTGCGGCGGTCGTCATCGGCGGCGGAAGCCTGGCCGGTGGCGAAGGCAGCATCGCCGGCTCGATGATCGGTGCGCTCATCATGGCGTTCCTCCGCAATGGCTGCCAGCAGATGGGCTGGCCCAACTACATACAGGAAATCATCATCGGCGCCATCATCGTCGCGGCGGTCGCGCTCGACCGGGCGCGCGCCGGGTGGGCGCAGCGAAGCTGGGTCGCGGGGCAAGGGGTGGATGGATAGCATTCGCCGGATGGTGATCGACTCGCACGTGCACTTCTGGGATCCGTCGGCACTCAGCTATCCGTGGATCGAACAGGTGTACGCGCTGCGCCGCCCGTTCTTGCCGGCCGACTACGACGCGCTCTCCGCGGACCGCATCGATGGCGTCGTCGTGGTGGAAGCCAACAGCGCCGCCGGCGAGGCGCCCGCCGAAGTGGAGTTTCTCGCGGAGCTCGCGACGCGCGAGCCGCGCATCATGGGCATCGTGGTGTTTCTTGAGGTCACCGATCACGCGACGCTGGATGCAACGCTTCCGGCGCTCGCCGGGCGCGACGCCGTGGTGGGTGTACGGCACAACGTCCAGGGCACGCCTCGCGGATATTGCCTCACGTCCACTTTCGTGCGCGGCGTGCGGCGCGTTGCCGCCGAAAGGTTGACGTTCGACCTGTGCATCACGGCCGATCAGTTCGACGAAGCGCTGTCGCTCGTGGAACAGTGCGATGGAGTGGACATCGTGCTCGACCACTGCGGCAAGCCGGCCATCCGGAACGACGCGTTCGCGCCGTGGGCCGCCGCCATCGAGCGCATGGCGTCGCACGCCCGCGTGACCTGCAAGATCTCTGGGTTGCTCACGGAGGCGCGGCCCGATCAGCGTCACGCCGACGCCCTTCGGCCGTACGTGGAGCACGTGCGTACCTGCTTTGGCGCCGACCGCATTCTCTATGGGAGCGACTGGCCCGTCGTCACACTCGCGGGAGGGGAAGCGCTCTGGCGCGACATCATGGACGAGCTGACGGCCGACTGGCCAGCAGCGGAACAGGACGCATTCTATTCGGGTAACGCCGCGCGCCGCTACAATCTCCGTCGCCATGCCAGCCGCTGACTCTCCGCTGCCGTCACTATCGCTCCAGGGGCGCGTGGCCATCGTCACGGGCGGCGGATCGGGCATCGGACAAGCGATTGCAATCGCATTCGCGCATGCAGGCGCGTTCGTCGCCATCCTGGACCTTGTCGCTGACGACACGGCGCGGCAGATCCAACGCGCCGGGCACAAGGCCGTTCATCTCGCTTGCGACGTGTCGAGCCAATCCGCGGTGGACGAGACATTCGCCACAGTCAGGGACTCATACGGTCCGCTCGACGTGCTGGTGAACAGCGCCGGCGTGGCACACGTCGGCACCGTGGAGCAGACCACGGAGGCAGATCTCGATCGGCTCTACGCCGTGAACGTAAAGGGCGTCTACAACTGCCTGCGCGCCGGCGTGATGGCAATGAAGGGGCGCGGCGGCGCGATTCTGAACATCGCGTCCATCGTCTCGACCGTCGGCATTCCCGACCGGTTTGCGTATTCGATGAGCAAGGGCGCGGTGCTCACGATGACCTTTTCCGTGGCGTGCGACTACGTGAGTCACGGCATCCGCTGCAACGCGGTGTCGCCGGCGCGCGTGCACACGCCGTTCGTGGACGGCTTTCTCGCCCGCAACTATCCGGGGCGTGAGAAGGAAATGTTCGAGAAGCTCTCCCGCACGCAGCCCATCGGCCGCATGGGCGAGCCGCGCGAGATCGCGGATCTCGCGCTCTTTCTATGCTCCGACGCCGCCCGCTTCATTACCGGAAGCAACTTCCCCATCGACGGCGGTTTCGTCTCCCTCAGAGTCTGACGACATGAAGCTCATTCGATTCGGCCCACCGGGCGCCGAGCGTCCGGGATTGCAACTGGAGAACGGACGGCGTGTGGATGCGTCGGCGTTCGGCGCCGACTACGACGAAGTGTTCTTCGGCGGCGACGGCCTGGAGCGCCTTGCCCGCTGGGCCTCGGACAACGCCGAGCGCGCACCGACTGTGGCCGCCGACACCCGACTGGGCCCGCCGCTCCGCAGGCCGAGCAAGATCGTTTGCGTGGGGCTCAACTACCGGGATCACGCGCGCGAGTCCGGCATGACGGTTCCGCCGGAGCCGGTCATCTTCATGAAGGCCACGAGCGCGATCGTCGGACCGAACGACGACGTCATCATTCCGCGCGGCAGCACGAAGACGGACTGGGAGGTCGAGCTCGCAATCGTCATCGGCAAGCGTGCCAGCTATGTCGCCGAGCGGGATGCAATGGAGTACGTGGCCGGATACGTCCTGCACAACGATTACTCGGAGCGCCATTTCCAGCTCGAGCGCGCTGGGCAGTGGGTCAAGGGCAAGAGCTGCGACACGTTTGCACCGCTTGGACCGTTCATCGCCACGAAGGACGAGATAGCCGACGTCCACGATCTAAGACTATGGCTAACAGTGAATGACGAGGCGAAGCAGGACGGGACCACGCGTGACCTGGTCTTCAACGTGCCGATGCTGGTGAGCTACATCAGCCACTTCATGACGCTGTGTTCCGGCGACGTGATCTCGACGGGCACGCCGGCAGGCGTCGCCTCCGGGCACGCGCCCGTGCGGTTTCTGCACGAAGGTGACGTCGTGGAGCTCGGCATCGATGGGCTCGGCCATTCACGCCAGCGCCTTCGCGCCTGGGCGTGATGCGTCTCGCCGGACGGTCGGCACTGATCACCGGAGCGGGGTCGGGCATTGGCCGTGCCTCTGCGCGTCGCTTCGCTCGCGAGGGCGCGAAGGTCGTCATCGCGTCGCCAGAGGATGAGGCATGCAGGGCGCTGGTGCGTGAGATTGAAGTGTCAGGTGGAACAGCCAAGTTCGTGCACGCAGACGTAAGCCGGCGTGCGGACACCGAGCGCGCCATCGATCAATGCGTGGAGACATTCGGCGGCATCGACATTCTGTTCTGCAACGCGGGAATCAACCTGCCGAAGCTGCTGCCCGACACGAGCGACGACGAGATTGCGCGCGTCCTTGCGGTGAACGTCGTCGCGCTCATGCACGCGGCGCGGTATGCCATCCCACGGATGCTGGCGTCCGGAGGCGGCTCCATTCTCTTTACAGCGAGCAAAACAGGTCTCGTCGCCCAGACGGACTCGCCGGTGTACTGCGCGTCGAAAGGCGCCGTGGTGATGCTCGCCAAGGCGCTAGCACTCGATTACGCGCGGAGCGGCATCCGGGTGAATGCGCTCTGTCCTGGCATCATCGATACGCCGATGCTCCAGCAATTTGCGGCTTCGCGCCCCGATCCCGCCGCGGCATGGACGTCGTACGAGGCGGCGCAGCCGATCGGCCGTCTTGGCACTGCCGAGGAGTGTGCGGACGCGGCGCTCTGGCTCGTGTCCGACGAGGCGACGTTCATTACCGGCGTCGCCCTGCCGGTGGACGGCGGCTTCACGGCGATGTGATGCTGAGCGCAAACAGGGCGCGCAGGTCCAGGCTCGGGCGCACGATCATTTCCGTCGACGTCCGCGACGTGCGCTTTCCCACGTCCGAGCAGCGCGACGGATCGGACGCGATGAACCCGGACCCCGACTATTCCGCGGCGTACGTGGTCCTGCGCACCGACGTCGGTGATCACGAGGGACACGGGCTGACCTTTACCATCGGGCGCGGAAACGAGCTGTGTGTCGCGGCTGTCCAGACACTCGCTCCGTTCGTGGTGGGCCTCACCGTCGCTGAGATGGCGTCTGACATGGGCGCATTCTGGCGCCGCCTGGTGGGCGATTCGCAGCTCCGCTGGGTGGGGCCCGAAAAGGGCGTGCTGCACCTGGCCACGGCGGCCGTCGTGAATGCGGTGTGGGACCTCTGGGCCAAGCTCGAGGGCAAGCCGCTCTGGAAGCTGCTTGCTGACATGAGTCCGGCGGAGCTCGTTCGCTGCGTGGACTTCCGCTACATCACGGACGCACTCACACCGGATGAAGCGATTGCGCTGCTCGAGCGCAATGCGGCATCGAAGCCGGAGCGCCAGGCGGAGCTGCTGCGGGACGGCTATCCGGCCTACACTACGTCGGCCGGATGGCTCGGCTACTCCGATGAGAAGATCCGTCGTCTCTGCCGCGAGGGATTGGCCGAGGGATGGTCGCACTTCAAGATCAAGGTGGGACGTGATCTCGCCGACGACGTGCGCCGTGCATCGATCATTCGCTCCGAGATCGGGCCGGACCGCAAGCTCATGATGGATGCGAATCAGGTGTGGGACGTCAATCAGGCGATCGCCAGCGTGCGCGAGCTGGCACGGTTCGACCCGTGGTGGATCGAGGAGCCGACGAGCCCCGACGACGTCCTCGGTCACGCCACAATCGCAAAGGCCATCGCGCCGATTGGCGTTGCCACGGGCGAACAATGTCAGAATCGCGTGGTCTTCAAGCAGCTCATGCAGGCCAATGCCATCCGCTTCTGTCAGATCGACAGTTGCCGGTTGGGTGGCGTGAATGAGGTGATCGCCGTTCTCCTGCTTGCAGCAAAGTTCGGAATTCCCGTGTGCCCGCACGCCGGCGGTGTTGGACTCTGCGAGTACGTGCAGCATCTCGCCATGTTCGACTACATCGCCGTGAGCGCGTCACTCGAGAACAGGATCGTCGAGTACGTGGATCATCTGCACGAGCACTTTCTCGAGCCGGTCGTGATCCGTAACGGCCGCTACGTGCCGCCCGTCGCGCCGGGCTACAGCATCACCATGCGCGCAGAAAGCATCGAGAGGTATTCCTACCCGCACGGCGACGCATGGCGCGGACGCGACGTGCCGCCAATCTGATGCGAGCAGCGTATCTCGTTGACGTCGGCCGCATCGAGGTGCGCGACGCTCCTGTTATTCCGCCGTCGGCCACGGAAGTCGTCGTACGTGTCGAGGCCACTGGCCTCTGCGGCACGGATCTGCACATCGTCGCGGGCGACTCCAACTATCACCGCGATGCAGCCGGCCGCCCGATTCCCCTCGGGGAGCATCCCCAGATCCTCGGCCACGAGATCGCAGGCATCGTGGAGGAAGTGGGCGCCGGAGTACGCGACCTCGCGCCAGGCACGCGCGTGGTCGTGGATCAGGGCAGAACCTGTGTGAGCGAAGTCCGCCCAACGCTGTGTGAGTACTGCCGGAGCGGGGATTCGCATCAGTGCGAGCAGTACCGCGAGCACGGAATCACCGGCCTGCCAGGTGGATTCGCGGAGTACATCACCGTCCCAGCCGCAAACGCGGTGGCTCTTCGCTCGTCGCTCGGCGCGGACTGCGCGGCACTCGCCGAGCCACTCGGATGCGTCATCCATTCGATGGACGTCCTGCGCCGAGCCGCAGCACGCTATGCGTTCGATGAGGGAACGTCCGGTAGTCAGGCTCGCACGGTGCTCGTGTGCGGCGCCGGCCCAGCCGGCCTCCTGTTCGTGCAGTATCTTCGCGCCATTGCCGGGTTTGAGGGCACACTGCTGGTGAGCGAGCCGAATGCACGGAAGCGTCAATTGGCCGAGCGCTGGGGCGCGCAGACACTCGATCCGTCGTCGGGCGATCTCGTGGAACAGGTGCGCCAGCACACCATGGGGCGCGGCGCTGAGATCATCATCGAGGCATCAGGTGCAGGCACACTCTTTCAGCAGCTACCCGGGCTTGCACGTAAACAGGCCACGATTCTCCTCTACGGGCACGGACATGCCGGCGTCGATCTCAGCGTGCTGAATCAGGTTCAGTTCCTCGAGCCCACGCTCCTGTCGCCAGTGGGCGCATCAGGAGGGCACGACGCGCACGGACGACCGCTCACCTATCAGCTCGCGCTCGAGTACATCGAGTCGGCCCGCATCGACGTCGCGTCCCTCATCACGCACCGCTATCGCTCCCTCGACGCCGTCCCTGGCGCCTTTGCCGGCGATCACCGGCACTCCGATTACGTCAAGGGAGTCGTGCTGCCGTGAGACCGCCAACAGACCTCGAATCCCACTCGTCGAACAACCGATGAAGACACGCGCATTGCTTCTCGCGTTCGGGCTGGCTGCCTGCGCGAAATCCGACAAGCCCGCCGCATCCGGCGCGGGCAAATCGCTGACCATCGCCGTGGTGCCCAAAGGAACCACGCACGAGTTCTGGAGGAGCATCCACGCCGGCGCCGTACAGGCGGCCCAGGAGTTGAGCGCCACCGGCGACTCGGTGCACATCATCTGGAAAGGCCCGTTGCGCGAAGACGATCGCGAACAACAGATCCAGGTGATTGAGGGATTCCTCTCGCAGGGCGTCCAGGGCATCGTGCTCGCGCCGCTCGATCGGCGAGCGCTGGTGCGCCCCGTCGAAGATGCAAAGCGCGCCGGCGTGCCGACGGTCATCATCGATTCCGGGCTCGAGACGGACGACGTCGTCAGCTATGTCGCCACCGACAACTACAAGGGCGGCACACTCGCAGCGGATCGCATCGGCGGACTGCTCGGCGGAACGGGCAAGGTGCTGGTGCTTCGCCTTCAGGAGGGCTCCGCAAGCACGGAAGAACGAGAGCGCGGATTTCTCGAGCGGCTGAAGTCGCAGTACCCGGGCATAACGGTCGTCTCGTCGGATCAATACGCGGGCCCCACGCGCGAAACCGCCAAGCGCGCCTCTGAAAATCTTCTCAACCGTTTCGGCGGCGACTTGCAGGGGGTCTTCACGTCGAACGAATCGGCGACGATCGGCATGCTGCTGGCGCTCCAGGACATGAACAGGGCAGGAAAGGTTCACTTCGTGGGGTTCGACGCGAGCCAGATCCTGGTGGACGCGATGCGAGCGCACCAACTCGACGGCATCGCCGTCCAGAACCCCATGCGCATGGGCTACCTGGGCGTCAAGATGATGGCGTCGCATCTTCGTGGTCTTCCGGTCGAGAAGAAAGTCGATACAGGGGTGACGCTGGTGACGCCGGAGAATCTCGACCAGCCCGCGATGAAGGATCTCCTGAGCCCTCCGATCGCACGCTACCTGCCTGGGGGTTGATGCAGCTCACGAGTTCGGCATGACGACTACGCTCGACGTCTCCGGCATCGCGAAGCGCTACGGCGCCACGCTCGCGCTCGACGGCGTCGATCTCGCCGTGCGCGCTGGCGAAGTACATGCCCTGATCGGTGAGAACGGAGCCGGTAAGAGCACGCTCATGGGTGTACTCGCCGGTGCCGTGCGTCCCGACCGCGGCACGATGCAGTTCGACGGCCAGGAGTACGTGCCCGAGTCGCAGCACGCGGCGCGCCGAGTCGGGATTGCGCTTATCCATCAGGAGCTTTCGCTCTGTCCGCATCTCAGCGTGGCCGAGAATGTGTTGCTCGGCGCGGAAGAGTCGGCGGGTGGGTGGGTTGATCGTAGGCGAATGCATGAGCGCGCACTTGCGTTGCTCGACGAGCTGCCGCATCCGGAGATCCGGCCCGAGCGTTTGCTCAGGGACCTTTCACTCCCGGCCCGGCAGATCGTGGAGATCTGTCGCGCGCTGGCCGCGGACGCCAAGGTCGTTCTCATGGACGAACCGACCAGCAGCCTCCAGAGTGCGGACGTCGAACGCCTGTTCGCGCTCGTTCGGAGACTGACGGCGCGCGGCATCGCCGTCATCTACATCAGCCACTTTCTCGAGGAAGTGCGCCAGATCGCGGACCGGTACACCGTGCTTCGCGACGGCCGCACCGTGGCGACCGGGGAAATGCGCGACGCGAGCATCGACCAGCTCATCACGCACATGGTTGGACGAACGGCCACGGGTCTCTTTCCGGTGCGCGCGGGCCGTCCCGGCCGAGAAGTGGCGTTGTCGGTGCGTGGAGTGAGTGCGCCGCCGCGGCTTCGCGAAGCGACGTTCGACCTCTATCGGGGAGAAATCCTCGGCGTCGCCGGACTCCTGGGATCGGGGCGCACGGAGCTGATGCGCGCGCTGTTCGGGCTGGAGCGGCCCACCTCGGGCGTGATCGAGATGCGCGGCCGCAGCGTCGACGCCGTTCGTGCCTCGACGGCTGAACGTGTCCGCCGCGGGTTCGGCTATGTGAGTGAGGACCGAAAGGGAGAGGGTCTCGCGCAGCCGATGTCCATTGCGGACAACCTGTGCGCGACGCGTCCGTCGCTCGCGTGGCGCGCGGCCGGCGTGCTGGATCTCGCGGCGCAAAAGGAGCGCGCACGACACTGGATTCGCGCCCTTCACGTGCGGGCGCGATCCGCATCCCAGCCCGTGCGCGCGCTCTCGGGTGGAAATCAGCAGAAGGTGGCCATCGGACGACTGCTGCATCAGGAGGCCGACGTGCTGCTGCTGGACGAGCCCACTCGCGGCATCGACATCGGCAGCAAGGCGGAGATCTACGACATCATCGCGCGGCAGGCGGACGCGGGATGCGCGGTGCTCGTGGTGAGCTCCTATCTGCCCGAGCTGTTCGGCATCTGCGACCGAATCGCCGTGATGTGCCGAGGGCGGCTCACGGCGCCACGCGCGGTGAGCGCGTGGACGCCGGAATCAGTGATGGCCGTGGCGATCGGCGGATGAGGCAGCGCGAGCTACTGGCGTTTCGTCGTGATGAGGATGACGCCGTTGGCGCCGCGCGAGCCGTACACCGACGTGGATCCGGCGTCGCGCAGCACCTCGATGGACTTGATGTCGTTGGGACTCAGGTCCGCCAACGCTCCGCCCGCCACGTTCCGCTGGGGCACGCCGTCGATGACGTAGAGCGGCTCCTGGTCCGAGTTGAGCGACCGGTTGCCCCGAATGCGAATCGAGACGCCGCCGGATGCGAGCCGGCGCACCTCGACTCCCGGAAAGCGACCGTCGATCATGTCCGCGACGGACGTTGGGGAGTTGCGGCGTGCGACGTCGCCATCCATGGACGACACCGCGGTGGTTACGTCGCGGCGGGACTCCATGCCGTACCCGACGTTGACGGAGTCGCGCGCGGGGGCGGGGGAAGGCGCGGACGAAGAGCGGCCGAAGCAGCCTGCGAGAATGGCGACGCAGGGCAGTGCGACGGCATGGAACGGGAGCGGAAGGCGCATGCTCGGCCTGCCCCATGGGGCGGTTGTTCGGCGTCGAGAGCCGGCACCGAGGCCTACATCTATGAATCTGACCCGCCTGCGATGAAGTGCAAGTCTCACGGCAACGTTTGCAGCGGCGCCGGCACGGCCGGCGTAGTCAGCGGAGCGCAATTGACAGGTCTCTTGTCGCGCCACGCCGGCGGACGTACATTGGCGGCCCTTCCCTTAAACGTTTAAGGCCCGGAGTCAGAGCATGAGCGATACCCCTCTTCCGCGTCGCCGCTTCCTCGCCACCGCCGCCGCCTCCGTCGCCGGAGCCTCCCTCGGCGTCGCCGCGCTTCCGCACCTTGCACGGGCTGTCGCAGCGCGTCCAGGCGCCGGCGCGAGCGATGCGACCGACACAGTGGACAACGCCGCCACCGCGCTGCGGCTCGGTATCGCCAGCTACTCGCTGCGCAAGTTCTCCCTTGAGAAGACGCTCGAGATGGCGAAGGCCCTCCGCACGCCCTACATCAACTTCAAGTCGGTCCACATCCCGTACGAGAAGTCGCCGCAGGAGCTCGCCGCCATCCGCAAGCAGATCGAAGACGCCGGCTTCCAGATCGTCGGCGGCGGAACGATCGACTTCAACAAGGACACGGACGAGGACGTCGGCCGCCTCTTCGCGTACGCGAAGGCCGCCGGCATGCCGACCATCGTGTGCACCTGCATGCCGCCGGTTGTCCCACGCCTCGAGAAGTTCGCGAAGCAGTACGACATCAAGGTGGCCATTCACAATCACGGCCCGGAGGACAAGCACTTCCCGTCGCCCTATGACGTGCTCGCCGCCGTGAAGTCCATGGATCCGCGCGTGGGCCTGTGCATCGACATCGGACACACGGTGCGCACGGGAACCGACGTGGTGAAATCCATCCTCGACGCCGGCCCGCGAGTCCTCGACATGCACGTGAAGGACCTGAGGGATCTCAAGGCGCGGGACAGCCAGTGCATCGTCGGTGAAGGTGCCATGCCCATCGCCGAGATCTTCCGTGCGCTCGAGCGCGTTCGATTTGGTGGATTTGTCAATCTCGAGTACGAAATCGACGCCGACGATCCGCTGCCCGGCATGAAGCAGTCGTTCGCCTACATGCGCGGCGTGCTCGCCGGATTTTCGGCTGGCGCACGGGCCAACTGACCGCGACATCGAGAACAACTGAAAAGCGAATCAACCACAGAAAAGCGCAATCAACCACAGAAAAGCGAATCAACCACAGAAAAGCGAATCAACCACAGAAAAGCGAATCAACCACAGAAAAGCGAATCAACCACAGAAAAGCGAATCAACCACAGAAAAGCGAATCAACCACAGAGCACACAGAGAGCACAGAGTTTTTCCTTTTCTTTACCCGTTCAGAGCCACCAGGCTTGTGTGTCCTCTGTGTACTCTGTGTGCTCTGTGGTTATAAGGCTCTGTGGTTATAAGCAGTCCAGGTCCATCTCAACCCGCGCACCTCAATGTTGCATCGCACTCTGACTCTCTCCATGCTGGCGCTCGTGCCTCTCGGAACGCCTTCTCTTCGCAGAGCGTCTCCCGCCGATTACGTGCAAGTGGTCGTGCGTGACGCAGACCGCCGTGTCGATGTCACCGTGGGCGGCCAGCCGTTCACGTCGTACATCTACCCGACCAGCCTCATGAAGCCGGTGCTATACCCGCTGCGCACCGCAGCGGGTACGGTGGTCACTCGCGGTTATCCGTTGGAGCCGAGGCAGGGCGAGCGTGTCGATCATCCGCATCATGCGGGGTTGTGGTTCGAGTACGGCAACGTGAGCGGAATCGACTTCTGGAACAATTCCACGGCTATCAAGAAGGCCGACGCCCCGAAGATGGGCACCATTCTGCATCGTGCCGTGAAGAACAGCACGAGCGGAGCGGGCGAGGGCACGCTGGACGTCGTCAACGAGTGGGTGAACTCGCAGGGGCGCGTTCTCCTGAAGGAGGACACGAAGTTCATCTTCCGCGCGCACGAGGGCTTTCGTTCGGTGGACCGCATCACGACGCTCACCGCCGTTGATTCCACCGTGACGTTCACCGACGACAAGGAAGGGCTCATCGGCATGCGTGTCGCACGCTCGCTCGAGCAGCCGTCGAACACGCCCGAGAAGTTCGTGGACGCCACCGGCCGCGCGACGACGGTGGCGGTGCTCGACAATACCGGCGTCACGGGTCAGTACACGTCGTCGGAAGGGAAGGTCGGAGACGCCGTGTGGGGCACTCGCGGACGGTGGACGATGCTCACCGGTACCGTCGGTACAGAGCCGGTGACCCTCGCGATTCTCGATCACCCGAAGAACGTCGGCTATCCCACGTACTGGCACGCGCGTGGTTATGGCCTGTTCGCGGCCAACAACCTGGGCCAGAAGGTGATGAGCGGCGGCAAAGAGGAGCTGAATTTCTCCCTGCCGGCCGGCAAGTCGGTGACGTTCCGACACCAGGTGCTGGTTCTCCACGGCACCGCGACGCCGGCCGACCTGGAGAACTACTGGGCTGGCTTCAGTAAGTAGCCCGATGGTGCAGGATGGCGCTAACTGTCGCGCCATCTTGCACATAGCCCGGATTCGCAGATCATTTTGTTCGAGTTGTTGACAAACTTAAACGTTACAGCTACTCTCCCGCCCCACCCCATCCCACCCACGTGGTGCCTCCCTCCTCCCGTAGCATGCGGCCGATCACGCTCCACGATCTCGCCAAGCACTGCCAGGTTTCCACGGCCACGGTCTCGGCCGTGGTCAACGGCGCGGATTGGGTCTCCGAGGCCACCCGCCGCCGTGTGCAGCGGGCGATCGAAGAGCTCGGGTATCACCCGAACCAGTTGGCGCGGGGGCTCAAGCGCCAGGAGGGACACGCGGTCGGCGTGGTCGTTTCCGACCTCACCAACCCGTTCTTCACCAGCATCGTCCGTAGCCTGAGCCACTCGCTGCGCGACGCGGGACGCACGCTCTCTCTGTGCGATTCCGACCACCGGCACGACCTCGGCGAGGCCAACCTCCGGATGCTCCTCGAGGGGCAGATCGTCGGCCTCGTCATCATCGGCGACAGCGTCCCGGAAAAGGCACTCCGCGCCTTCGTGAAGCGTCGCGCCAACGTGCCCGTCATCGTCATCGAGCGCGATTATCAGATACAGCAGGTGAGCTGCCTGCTCGTCGATTCCGAGCAGGGCGGGTATGCGGCCACGTGTCACCTCGCCGAACGTGGACGCCGGCGGATCGCGATGATCGCAGGCCCCACGACCGGCGCCGGTAGCGCCACGTATGGCCGGGCGACGCGTCTCGAGGGCTATCGGCGTGCGCTCAAGGACCTGCGCTTGCCATTCGACGAACAGCTCGTGGTGGAGGGCAACTTCCGCTACGACAGCGGCTGCAGCGCCATGCACACGCTGCTCGAGCTCGAGGATCCACCCGACGCCGTTTTCGCGGCCAACGACATGATGGCGTTCGGCGCCATGAGCGTCGTGCGCGACGCGGGCCTGTCCGTCCCCGACGATGTGGCCCTCATCGGCTTCGACAACGTGCCGATGGCCGATCTCACCACCCCGGGCCTCACCACCATGGCAATGCCGATGGTGGAGCTTGGCGACGCCGCCGCCCGTCTGCTCGACGCACAGATCCGTCTTGGCGAGGATCACATCCCCCTGCGCGACACGTTCTCGGCCACGCTCGTTGCGCGCGCATCAACTCTTGGTTCGGAGATATCAGTCGGATGACGCACAACGCGCTACGTCTCGTTGGTTCGGTTGCACTCGCTCTCGTCGCCGCGTGTCATCAGAGCGCGCCGGAGGCTGCCGCACCGGCGGCGCCGAATACCCTCACCGCCGAGGAGCAGCGCTCCGGTTGGCGCCTTCTCTTCGATGGGCAGTCGCTCGCGGGATGGCGCGGGCTTGGATATCCGAGCGTGCCAGCCGAGCACTGGAGCGTCGATGGCGGCGCGATCCGGAAAATCGCCAGTGGCAAAGCGCGCACGCGCCCCGATGGGCAGCCCTTGGAGGCGAGCGATCTCATGACCGTCGCCACCTTCCGCGATTTCGAGCTCGCCTGGGATTGGAAGGTGACGCCCGGAGCCAACAGCGGCTTGAAGTACAACGTGTCGGAGGAGCTCTCGACCTCCCTCGCTCCGACGCATGCTGCCAAGGCCTTCGAGTATCAGATGCTCGACGACGATCGCCATCCCGATGGAAAGCTCGCAACGCATCGGGCCGGCGCGCTCTATGAGCTCGTTCCCGCCAACGACAAGAAACGCCTCGCGCCGGTCGGCGAGTGGAACCACTCCGTCATCGTGCTCGACGGCAATCACGGCGAGCACTGGCTCAACGGCGAAAAAATCGCCGAATACGAGCTCGGCTCGCCCGAGATGAACAAGGCGCTCGCCGCCAGCAAGTATGCCCCGATTCCCTGGTTCGCCACGCGGCGAAGCGGTCACATCGTCCTTCAGGATCACGGCGATGAGGTCTACTTCCGCAACATCCGCATCAAGGAATTGCATCGCGCGCCCTGAGTGAGCTCACAAAAATCGGCGTCCCACCCGCCGACGATCGCTTTGCAGCACGCCGCACCCCTCGCCGTAGCATCCGCCAGTCCTCAATCAGAGAGTGGGAACATGAAATTCACGAGACTCGTAGCCCTGGCGGCCGCCATGGCCTTCGCGGCTCCGCACGCGGTCCGCGCCCAAGTGAGCATCGGCACCGTCACGGGCGTGGTGCGGTCGCAGGGCGCGCCAGTCGAAGGAGCCGCCGTCACGGTGCAGGGCACCACGCTCGGCGCTCTGACGCGGACCGATGGGCGATACTCGATCGCCAACGTGCCGGCCGGTGCGCACACCATGCGCGTGATGCGGTTGGGCTTCACGATGCAGGAGCAGCGCGTCACGGTGACGGCGGGTCAAACGGCCACACTCGACTTCGAGCTCCGCACCAGTGCGGTCAAGCTCGATCAGGTGGTGGTCGTCGGCTACGGGACGCAGAGTCGTCGAGAGGTCACGGGCTCGGTGTCGAGCGTCACGAGCAGCGACATTGCCACGATGCCGGTGGCACGCGTGGATCAGGCGCTCTCGGGGCTCGTCACGGGCGTGCAGATCCAGACGACCAACGCGCAGCCCGGCGCCGAGATGCGCATCCGCGTCCGCGGCGGCAACTCGCTTCAGGGCAACAACGAGCCGCTCGTGGTCGTGGACGGCGTCATCGGCGCGGATCTGAATCAGATCAACCCGAACGACATCGAGTCCGTGGACGTGTTGAAGGACGCGTCGTCTACGGCGATCTACGGTGCGCGCGCGGCAAACGGCGTCATCCTCGTGACCACGAAGCGAGGCCAGCCCGGCTCGGTGCGCTTCAACTATTCCGCGTACTCGGGGCGGCAGAGCGCGTCCAGGCACATCGACCTGCTCTCGGCCGACGAGTTCGCGAAGATGTTCATGCGCAACCCGAACCACGACAAGAGCATCACCTTCGACACGACGGCATCGCTTCCCACCACGGACTGGCAAGACGTGGTGTATCGGTCGGCGCCGTTGCAGAGTCACGAGCTGCGTGTGAGTGGCACCAACGGTGGTACGAGCGTGATGGCGAGCGCCGCACTGTATCAGCAGGACGGCATCGTTCTGAACTCGAAGTTCAATCGCGGCTCGCTCCGCTTCAATCTCGATCAGAACATCGGCAATCGGGTGCGCGCCGGTACACGAGTGACCTACAGCCACTCGGTGAACAACTTCGTGCGCGTGAACGACGGCTACGGATCTGCCGGTGGTCCCGTCACCATGATGGCGCTCCGGTTCGCGCCGACGCTTCCCGTCTATACGGCCGACGGAGGATTCACGGGTCCGTTGCTGGCCTCGCAGACGATGGACAATCCACTCGCCATCGTGAATCTCCTCCAGAACCGGTCCACGACGGACTACTTGCTCGGCAATCTCTTCTCCGACATCGATCTCGTTACTGGATTGACCCTGCGCACCAGCGTGTCCTACACGTCGAACGACGGACTCGGGCAGCGCTACATCTCGCGTCTCCTGCGTGCCGCGCTCGGCTCCGGCCAGGCGAACCTGGACAACGGGGCGCGCACGACGGTCCTCGCGGAAAACACCCTGACCTACAAGCGCAGCATCGGGAAGCATGACGTCACGCTGCTCGGCGGCATGACGGCGCAGGAGTTCAAGGCGACGTCGAGCGGATCGCAGGGCATCGGATTCACGAGCGATCTTCTGGGCTACAGCCGTATCAATCTGGCGGAGACCATCACCGCCTCATCGAGCTCGTCGCGCGAACGGTTGCAGTCGTATCTCGGCCGCCTCAACTACGGGTACGCCGGCAAGTATCTCCTCACCGCCACCTTCCGTGCCGATGGCGCGAGCAAGTTCGCCACGAACAACAAGTGGGCGCGTTTTCCGTCGTTCGGCGCCGCCTGGCGTGTGAGCGACGAGGATTGGTTCGCGCGGCGCGTTCCCGCCGTCACGGAGCTCAAGCTCCGGGCGAGCACGGGCAAGACGGGCAGCGAGGCGATCAGCGCGTATCAGTCGCTCGCCGCCTGGAGCGTCGGGTCGCCCTACGACCTCGGCGTCACCCGCTTCAACAATGGCGCGAATCCCAGCCGCAACTCGAACCCGAACCTCCGGTGGGAGACCACCAAGCAGACGGATCTCGGCTTCGACATGGGCCTGTTCGACAACAGGGTGGGCATCACGTTCGACCAGTACCACAAGACCACGAACGATCTGCTTTACTCGAAGCAGGTGCCCTACTACACCGGCTACACCGACTACGTCACCAACATCGGCTCGGTGGAGAACAAGGGCGTCGAGATCGGCATCGACACGCGGCAGCGCGTGCGCGCGCTGGACGTCCGCTTCGGTGGCAACATCGCGTGGAATCGCAGCAAGGTGCTCGACCTGGGCGGCGACAAGGAGTTCACGCTCGACGGCGTAAACGGCTCGCTGCCGACGTTCCGTCCCGCCGCGATCGTCCGTGTGGGCGAGCCGCTCGGCAATTTTTACGGTTACATCTGGGACGGCATCTTCCAGACCGCCGCCGAAGCAGCGGCAAGCGGCCAGGCTGGCGCCGTTGCGGGCGGCATGAAGCTCCGTGACGTGAATGGCGACGGCAAGATCACGACGGACGATCGCGTGATTCTCGGCAACGCGCTACCCAAGTACACGTTCGGGCAGAACGGTTTCTTTGGTTGGCGTGCCGTCTCGTTGAGCTACGTGCTTCGCGGCGTTCAGGGGCAGCAGGTGGTGAACCTCAACCGCCAGGGCATGGAGACGCCGGGCTCCGACGTCAACACGCTGCGCAACACGTTGAACTACTGGACGCCTGGCAGCGGGATCAACGACATGACCGGCATGGGCATCGGACCATTCAACGCCATGACGTCGCGCTGGGTGGAGGACGGCTCGTTCGTCCGCCTCCAGAACGTCACGCTCGCCTGGGATGTGCCTGCACAATACGGCAGTCGCTTCGGCACGAACAATCTCCGCGTCTACGTCAGCGGGCAAAACCTGAAGACGTGGACGAAGTACTCATGGTACGACCCCGAGGCCAGCTCGCGCGGCACAGGCGATCTGCAGCTCGGCTGGGACGATTCAAGCTATCCCGGTGTCCGCACGTTCACGCTCGGCCTCAACGTGGGCTTCTAAGGAGATGACGACGATGCGAATCCGTATTCTCGCGACGATCGCCGCCGGAGCCACGCTCGTGCTCGGCGGCTGCAAGGACTATCTGGTCGAAGCGCCGGAGGACTTCTTCACGCCGGCCAACTTTCCCTCAACCGAAGCCGATCTGAAGATCGCGCTTGGCGGCATCGACAACTGGTACACCGGCGGATCCAATCAGGCGTACTACATCCGCGGCTGGCCGATGATCTCCGAGGTCCCGTCGGAACAGACGATCCTCATCAACAACGTCACGGACTCGAAGTACGAGCAGGACACGTACACCTACAACTCGAACAACGAGTGGCTGTGGCGCACGTGGAACCAGATGTACGGCGCCATCGGGCAGGCCAACCTGCTCATCGGCGCCATCCCGAACATGAAGGTGACGCAGGACGTGAAGGACAAGTACATGGGCGCGGCCAAGTTTCATCGCGCGCTCAACCACTTCAACGCGGTGCGCGTGTGGGGCGACATCCCGCTCATGAAATCCCCCATCACGGACTTCGCCGTGGCCAACGACATCGTACGGTCGCCAATGGCGGAGGTCTACGCCTCCATCGCGCAGGATCTCGAGGACGCGGTCAAGCTGCTTCCCGTGAAGTGGTCGGATTCGGCGACGCCGGACGACGGGCGTCCCACCCGCGGCGCGGCGGGCACCATGCTCGCGGACGTGTACGCGAACATGTCCGGTACGATCATCAATCAGAACAAATGGGCCAACGCCGCCGCGGCGGCCAAGGCGGTGATCGACAGCAAGGCGTACACGCTCGTGCCGAACTTCGGCGATCTATGGCTGGTCAAGAACAAGAACGGGCCGGAGCACATCTACTCCATCCAGTTCGAGGGATTGATTCGCAACCTGTTCACGAGCCAGTCGCGGCCGAGCGGCATCGGCGCGGAGTCGGGCATCAACTATTGGTGCACGACGCCGGAGTTCATGGACTCGTATTCCGACACCGACCTGCGAAAGAAGGTGACGTTCCTGACGCAGGTCACTGTTGGCGCCACGACCTACAACTACGACACGCGAGGCAGCGTGAAGGGCTTCGGCGACAAGAGCCCGCGCTTCCCGCGCCCATTGCCGTATTACGGAAAGTTCTATGACAACGGTGGGCAATCCATCGCCCTGAACAGCGGCCGCTCGAACCTCAATTGGCCGGTGTACCGCTATGCCGAAACGCTGCTGCTACACGCCGAGGCGGAGAACGAGGCGAATGGTCCGGCCGCGGCGTATGCGTCGATCAATGCCGTGCGCACGCGCGCGGGGTTGCCGGCACTTGCCGGACTCACGCAGACACAGTTCCGCGATGCCGTGCGTCAGGAGCGGAGCTGGGAGCTCGCCTTCGAGTCGAAGCACCTGTTCGATCTCAAGCGGTGGGGGACGTACAGCGCGGTCATCGGCGCCGATCCCGTGTCGAAGACGGGGTGGAAGCCAACGAATTTTTGGGCGGCCATTCCACAGCACGAGATCGATATCAACTCTGGGATCAAGCAAAACCCGGGATACTAGCCGTAGCGGTGCCCGACCGGGCGATCGGATGTGTCCACTCTGAGACTCGAGCGCCCAACCGGGCCCCCGCGGTTCTAGAGGCGACGGAAAGCTGAATGAACCACAGAGAACACAGAGAGCACAGAGCTTTCTTTTTTGAAGGCAAAGCCTCTGTGTCCTCTGTGGTTCATTTGCAGTTGATGAATCAGGGGCGGAGAGTCCCGGAGTGGGCGCTGTTTAGAGTTCGCGCACCCAGATATTTCTGAACGAGATCGGCGGGCTCGGGTCGCCGTGTGCCTGAAGCCTGATGGGCGCCGCTCCGTGCGCCTTGTACGACGGCAGTCCGATGTACTGCGTCGTGCCCTTGAGCGCGAAGTCGTTCTGCACGAGCACGCCGTTGTGCAGCACGGTGACGCGCGCGGGAGACTTGAGCGTGCCGTCGGCATTGAACGTCGGTGCCGTCCAGACCACGTCGTACACGTTCCACTCACCCGGCTTGCGCATCGCGTTCACGAGCGGCGGATTCTGCTTGTACATGCTTCCCGCCTGGCCGTTCACGTACGTCGTGTTGTTGTACGAGTCCATGATCTGGAGCTCGTAGCCGCCATCTTCCGTCGCGGCCAGAAACACGCCGCTGTTGCCGCGCGCCTGGCCGCTACCGGTGACGTTCGTCGGGACGCGCCACTCGACGTGGAGCTGATAGTTCGTGAAGAGGCGCTTCGTCTCGATGTCGCCCGCCTTCTTGTTTACGGTCATCACGCCCTTCGACACCGTCCAGCCGGCCGGACCTCCGCCCCGCGCGGACTTCCACTCGTCGAGGTTGCGGCCGTCGAACAGCTGGATGGCGTCGGACGGCGCGTCGCCGCACTTGGCGGCCGGCGTGACGATCTTCGGCACGGGAGACCACACTTCCGTCTCCTCGGGCTTGGTGGGATTCTGCGCGCTGGCGCAGATGGGAATGACCAGCGCGAGCGCGCAGAGCAGCGGGCGATTCATGATCGATGCGGTGGTGAGGGAGCGGGTTCTGTCAGCCTCCAAGCCCGAAGAAGTTCGGCGACGCTCCACGCCTGCGCAATGCACCCCCGCGGCGCGTATGGCGGATCCGCGTCGAAGATCTCCGCCACGCTTCCGACGCCGAAGTCATCCATGTGGGACACCAGGCCGACGAGCGCAGCACGAGCTCCTGCAAGGTCGTCGGGATGCACGCGCAGCCACGCATCCACGAATGGCCCGATGAGCCACGCCCACACCGTACCCTGGTGGTATGCGGCGTCGCGCGCGCGAAGGTCGCCGAAGTAGCGCGACTTGTACTCCGGGTGCGCGGGCGTGAGTGACCGGAGGCCCACCGGCGTCACGAGCCGTTGGCGTACGACCTCGATCACGTCGTTCCACCGTGATTCGTCGAGCACCGGATGCTCGAGCGAGATCGAGAGGAGCTGGTTGGGCCGGCAGGCGGGATCGTTGACGCCGCCGTCGCCGTCGATGACGTCGAACAGATGGCCCGCCTCCGGATTCCAGAACCGCTTGTTGAACGACTCCCGGATGACGGCGGCCAGCGCGTCCAACTTTTCAGCGTCGGCGGCGTTCTTCGCCTCCCGCTCGAACGACGCGAGCAGCCGCACCGCGTTGTACCAGAGCGCATTGATCTCGACGGCCTTCCCCCTGCGCGGCGTCACCACCCAGCCATCCACTTTTGCATCCATCCAGGTGAGCTGATAGCCCTCCGCGCCCTGGCGGAGCAGCGAGTCGGACGGATCCATGCCGATGCCGAACCGCGTGCCGCCCACGTGACACGCGATGATTTCTCGAAGGCGCGGCAGGACGGTGTCGAGCGTTCGCCGGTCGGCTGTCTTCTTCACGTACCGGTCGATGGCATGGAAGAACCAGAGCGTCGCGTCGGCGGTGTGATACAGTCCCTCGTTGGCGCCGTCGGGGAACATGTTCGGAATGAGGCCGTCGCGAACGTAGTGCGCGAACGTCCGGAGGATGTATCCCGCTTCGCGGTACCGCCCCGTCGCCAGCGTCAGTCCCTCGAGACTGATCATCGTGTCGCGGCCCCAGTCCGTGAACCAGTGATAGCCCGCGATCACGGTGCGAGTCTCGTCGCCGAGCGCCTTCGCTCGGGCAGCATCTTCCGGACGGCCCACAGGAGTGATCACGAACTGATCGGCTGCGAGTACGAGACGCTCCACCGTATTGTCGCTCTCGGCCTTGGCCAGACCGAGCAGGTCGCGCCGGCGGCGTCGCTCTGCCTCCTGCGCGTCGGCAAATGGGATGCGCTCGAAGGCCGCCCACAACTCCGTGGAAGCGATGAGCGTGGCCGGTTGGTCCTGGGACAGGGTGAGCTGAAAGGCGCCCGGGCTCTTCACCTCGCCGACCCACTCGTAGCCGCGATCCTTCTCGACTCGATAGGCGACTTCGCCGAGCGTCGCCATTTCCTCCGTGTAGGACGTCGGCGCATCCGGGCTCAGCAGGCGAAGCGGCGGCAGCGTTCCCTCCGCCTGGATCTCGAGGCGGCTCGGAGCCAGCTGAGTGCATTGCATCGCCGGATGCGAGGACTTGACGGTTCCCTCGTACGAGCGGAAATGAATGAAGGGCCGCAGCGTCAGCGTGGCGCGCGCTGCATTCATCAGGCGGAAGGAGACGTAGACCGTGTTCTGGCCGTATGGCAGCACCACGCGCTTCTCCAGGCGGATGCCCTCCACCTCGAACTCCCAGACCGGAAGCCCGAGCTCCAGCCGGAAGTCCCGCATGATCGTTTCGCCCGGGGACTTCGGTCCCGTCACCTCTCGCTCTTCGCCGCTGAGCGGTATGTCGCGCCCGTCGGCGAGATGGAGCGTGACGCCGAGGTCCTGAAGCATCACGATGCGCCCGAATGGCGAGGGTAGCGCGGCGATGAGGTAGCCGTGATACTTGCGCGTCATGACGTCGGCCGTCGTGCCGGAGGCGTAGCCGCCCAGCCCATTCGTCACGAGCCATTCATGCGACAGCAGGGCGCGTTTCTGCGCACCCTGTTCACCCACCCACGCCGGCCGATGCATGAGGATGTCGCTCATTCCGGTCGCTCCGATGGCGGCGCCGGCCGCAGTAGCACCGCGCTGTCGCCGTGCAGTGTCCAGTCCGACATGGCGGCATCGAGTGGTGGCTGTCCGAGACCGCCGTAGCGCACGTCGTCCGATGACCACAACAGTTGCCACCGCCCACGCCACGGCGGCGCGAGCAGCGGTTCCGGCATGATGAAGAGGTGCAGGGGACGTCCGAAGTTCATCACGAGGAGCCGGTCGTCGCCCTGTTCTCCAAAGAAGCGGAGCACGAACGCGTCCACGCTGAGCGCGGCACCATCCACGCTGCCCGGACGTGGCTGGCTGAGCACGGGATCATTCCGCCGCAGGGAGATGAGGTCGCGATGCAGTGCGTAGATCTCCGCGTGCTTCATGCGCTCGGTGTGGTCGAGCTTCGATCGCACGAACGTCGCCGGCTCACCGGGGTCCGGCGGCGTCGTATCAGGAAGCTGCGCGGCGATCGACCGAAACTGGCTCAGGAACCTGGCGCGCCCGTCCCATACCAGCCGCATCAGCGCATCACCGTGATCGGCAAAGTAGAGAAAGGGTGTGGATGCGCCGAACTCCTGTCCCTGAAACAGCATCGGCGTCTGGGGGCCGAGGAGCAGGAGGGCGGTCATTGCGCGCACGCGACGGACGCTGGCCACGCGCTGGAGGCGGTCTCCATGGAACGAATTCGCCACCTGATCGTGGTTCTCGAGGAAGTGGACGAATTGCGACGGAGCAAGGTCGAGTCCCGGCACGCCGCGCGTCGCCTTCTGCCACCGATAGAATTGGCCCTGATAGAGAAAGCCGTACTTTGCCGCGGCGACAAATTCCGACGCAGCGCCCGCGTAATCGGTGTAGTACGCCTCGTCGCGCCCGCTGAGCGCCACCATGGCGCTGTGATGCCAGTCGTCGTTCCACGCGGCGTCCATGCCATAGCCGCCTTCGTCGAGCGGACGCAGCAGCCGAACGTCCTGTGACTCGTTCTCCGCCACGATGAAGATGTCGCGCGGCAGCGCGGCGTCTCGAGCCACGCGCGTCAGCTCCGCGAGGATGTGCGGATCGGATTCGTCATAGATGTTCTGCGTCGCGTCCACGCGCAGGCCGTCCATGTGAAACTCGCGGATCCAGTAAGCCGCATTGGCGAGCAGGAATTCGCGCGTTCCCGCGGCGCCTTCGCCGTCGAAGTTGATCGCATTGCCCCAATCGGTGTGATGCCGCGCACTGAAGTACGTGTCGGAGAACTGCGTGACGTAGTTGCCGTCGGGGCCGAAGTGATTGTAGACGACATCGAGAATCACGCCGAGCCCGAGCGAGTGCGCGCGGTCCACGAAGCGGCGGACGTCGTCCGGCGTACCATAGAGATGCGACGGCGCGAAGAGATCCACGCCGTCGTAACCCCAGCCGAAGCGGCCGGAGAACTCCGCCAAGGGCATGACCTCGATCATCGTGATACCGAGCTCGGCGAGCGCCGGGAGCTGCTCGATGGCGGCAGTCCACGTGCCCTCGGTCGTGAATGTGCCCACATGCAGCTCGTACAGCACCGGCGAGTGACGCGTTGGCCCGGGCCAGCCGCGGTCGCTCCACTCGAACGCCGAGGGATCGATGATCTCCGACGGGCCATGCGGCCCTTCGGGTTGAAAGCGCGATGCCGGGTCCGGAAAGGGTCCGTCACCGTCGAGGAGAAAGCGGTAGCGATCGCCTGCCTGTGCTTGGGACACGAGCCCGGAGAAATAGCCGTTCTCTTCGCGCTTCAACTGAACGCACTGCTGCGTGTCATGAGCGGCTCCGCTCTGAAGCTTTATTTCGACGGTTCGGCGTCGGGGCGCCCACACGCGAAAGTGAACGCCGCCCCCGGGGGCGACCTCGGCGCCGATGGGCATGCGTCGCCAGGAGAGCGGAGACTGGGTCGAGTTCGTCAAAGGCGCGGTCGTGCTGAAGTGCTGTGGGCCTTCGCAGGATTCGCGCTCACGACTGCAAGGCAGGCTCTGCCGCGCGGCGGAACGAGGCCTTTGAGTCACATACGACGAGGGGACCTCTTTCGAGGTCCCCTCACCAGCGGCGACTGAAGCTGGACGTCAGGCCTTTCGGTCGATGCAGGAGGTGAACTTCGAATTCCCGACCTGCTCGTCCGTCGTAACAGGCAGATTGAGGTCAGCGCCGAACACACCACCCTTGAAGTGCGGGCCCACCGGGAACGTGTCCGACCCATCCGCCGCGCGGCCGTAATCCCGAATGAGGCGACGTAGATCGCCGAGCCGATGCCCGCGGCCGAATTGCCAGAACGCTTTCTCCCGGAACAGCAGACTCACGCGGCCCGCCGCGGTACCCGGATCTGCCAACGGCGCCATCACCGGCGTCGTCCAGCCGGGATGGGTGCCCGTGGCCGTCGGACTCGACGGAGTGAGGAGCACGGGTGCCGCGCGCAACGCATTGAGAATCGTCAGCATCCCCGCGGGATTTCCAGCCTGAAGCGCCGCCTCTGCTTCGATCAACCGTGCGTCGAGACCGGCCGTCAATGAGACAGGCGACGTCTGTCCCCACAGGCTGTCCACCTGGATCACGAACGTTCCGCCGTCCTGAGACTTGACCGAGTCTCTGCCATTGCTGGCGATCTTGTAGTGCGCCGGCACCCGCGGGTCCTTCGCTGACAGGAACGGAATGGCGTTCTTCACGAGAATGGTTCGGCCGTTGCCCTGCACGCTGTCGCTCACGGTGTAGCGATTCTGACTCGCCGCCTGATCCCACAGCGTATTGAAGCCGCCCGTGAGCGACGCGGTGACGTCGTATCGGAACGACGTCGCGATTCCCGTGACGAGCGCCGCAGCTGCCGGCGCGTTCGCCAAGCCAATGCCGAGGAGCGCCCGCGCCTTCGCGATACGCGACGCACGGTTGATGGAGAGGCTCGCCGCATCGGTGCCGCCACTCATCGTCATCGCGGTGTCGAACGATGCCGACGCCACGGTGAAGACGTCCTTCACGGGAAGCGGTGCGCCGAAGGCAGGCACCGTGCCCGCGCCGTCGCTCAGCGGAATGCCGTTGCAGTAGTCGGACGCCAACTGCAGCTCGGCGAACCCGCGCGCGAAATACATCTCGGCGACGTCGGCCGCCGGCGCCGGCTTGTACTTGTTGAGCAGCGCGATCGCCTGATTCGCGTCCGTGCGCACGCGATACAGGGCGCGCAGCTCGTTGGTCACCGTCGAGTTGTTGAGCTGAATGGACCGTTGATCGGTTTCGTCGTTCTGCACGAACGTGGAGCTGGTCGCCCATTCATCGGCGAGCAAGCCGCCGAACATCCAACTGCTTTCGCCGTCCGCCGTGGCCGTCCGCAGACGCGAGAGCGCGCCGTTGCGGACCGCTGTCGCGCCCGCGATGGACTGCACGGCCGACGGATCGATGATCGTGGGGTTCGGTGCGTCGAGCAGGTTCGTCTTGACGGTATCACAGGCCACGATGCCCGCGGCGCCTGCAACAACGAGCGTCAGCGCGACCGCCCGGACATTCTTCAATGGAGATATCATGTCAGTGGTGGGTGGTCAGAAGCCGAGATTGAGGCGGAGCTGGAACATCGTGGGCGCGGCGAAGGTCTGGAACTCACTCGGGGTATCGCCGCCGGACGTGGACGTGTAGTCACTCTCCGGATCGCTCCCGCGATAGTGCGTCCACAGTTTCAGGTTGCGCGCCATGAACACCAGGCTCGCATCGCGCGCGCCCACGCGCGCGAACATCTGCTCCGGCAACACGAGTTGCGCGGAGAACTCGCGCCACTTCACGAACGAGCCCGGCTGCATGTAGCCGTCGAGCGTCTTCTCCGGCGAATAGATGGCCGCGATGACCATGGCCTGCTCCTCGAAGGAGGCGCCAGGGTTGAAGAGGCCGTTGCAGTTCGGACGCGTGCACCGAATGCGCTCGGTGTTGTTGTAGTACTTGTTGCCGCCGCGCCAGTCGAAAAGGTTCGAGATGCGGAGCCGGCGCTGGAACAGATCGATACCGGGCGAGAACGTGGACAGGTAGCGCGGCTCGGCGTATCCGCGGAACGTGCCGATGCCGATCACGCTGTGACGCGGTTGCCCTGTGACCGGATCGATACTGTTGTCGAAGAGCGTGTCCGAACGGATGGTGACTTCGTCCGCGGTGAGAATGCCGTCGCCGTTCTTGTCGTTCCACCCTTCGATCGGCTTCGTCCAGATGCCGCCGATCGGATAGCCGGCGACGACCCAGTTCGTCACGCCGATCTGCGGTGGCGTGGAGCCGAGGCTCACGACCTTGTTGGCGTTCAGCGAGGTGCTGAAGTGGAAGTCGATGGCAAGGTTGCGCGTGTCGAGCACCTGTCCGCCGAGCGTCACTTCCAGCCCGGCATTCTTGACGGAGCCGAGGTTGGCGTTCTGGCGCGTGGCCCCCGAGCCGAGTGACGGCGCGATGATCGCGCCGATGAGCGCGTCATGCGTCACCTTCGAGTAGTACGTGACGTCGAACTGGATGCGATCGCCGAAGAGGCGGGAATCGAAGCCGCCCTCCCACTCGACGGACCGCTCGGGACGAAGGCTGTCGTTTCCGATTGCCTGGAACGTCTCGATGGGGGCGTCGGTGTTCTTGATGCTGGCCGAGTTCGCGGTGAACGTCCGGAGCGCGTCAGTGGGTCCCGGCTGCACGCCGGATGCGCCGGTCGCCGTGCGGAGGCGCAAGCTGCTGATCGATCTGAAAACGCCCGAGTGCGGGAAGAATGCCTCGTCGGAGATGAGCCAGGACACACTTCCCTTCGGGTAGTACACGCGCTGGAAGTTCGTGCCGAACGCGCTGTTCTGGTCGGAGCGAATGGCCGCTGTAAGGAACAACCGGTCGCGCAGCGCGGCCGCCTGCTCGATGAACATGCCCCATGTCTTCTGGAGCGTGTACGCCTCGTTCACGCTCGGCGTCGCGCCCGCGTTGGCCGTCGTCGCGCCAGGCGGGAGCGTCGTGCCACCCGCGAGGTTCTGATCCTGGCGGAAGTTGTTGTATTGCGTCCCGACCGTGGTCTTGAGATTCAGCCAGGTGTACCGCGCCGGGTTGTAGTTCGCCGTGGCGCCGAGGTCGGCCGAGATGTTGGTGATGTTCGCGCGGGCGTTGAACGCCTGGCCGTCGCGGTACGTGGCCGTGAGCGGCCAGCCCTCGGCATTCATGTGCAGACGGTTGTCCACGCGATCGGTGAGATCTGCGCCGACGTTCGCGCGCGTCTGGAGCCAGCTCGATGGACGCCAATTGAAGCTCGAGCCGACGATCATGCGATTCACGTCCTGCTGGAGCTTCTCCGCCCAGATGAGACCCGGTGTCCCAGCCCGGTATCCCACGAGCGAGTCCGGCAGTCCGCCTACAAGTCCGTTGTTGCGGTAGCCCGGGCCTCCGAATGCCTGCGAGCCGATGCCCACCGTGTTATTCGACTCGTTGCTGACCTTCGCACTCACCGTGTTGTAGCCGACGCTCAGTGTGGCATCGAGCGTAGGTGAGATCTGGGCGACGAGGTTGCCGCGAAAGCTGTTGAGCAGCCGTGAGTTCGGCCGCATCTGCCAATCGTGAATCGGAATGCCCAGCGAGTCGAACCGATTGCGCTCGTACTGATCCAGCTTGAAGACGCCAGTCTCGTCGTCGCGGGTGCCCGACATGAAGTAGCGGATCGCCTCCGTTCCGCCGGACAGTTGCAAACCCTGCGCGTTTCGGTAGCCGTAGCCCAGCGGCGTGACGTTCGGATCGCGAATGGGACTGAAGACGCGAAGGCTGTCGTAACCCTTTGTCCCGTCGCTCTTGAGGCATGTCCCGAGCGACACCATGACGAGCGTGCACTGCCCGGAGAGAATCAGCGGCTTCCCGGCGGGACTCGTGCCGGCCAGCGTGTAGTTCGGTGAGTACCAGTTCCGGTCGTCGAGCATTCCGCCCTCGACGTACGTGCTCCACTTCGCCGAGCCCGTGCGACCCTTCTTCGTGGTGATGACGATGACGCCGTTAGCCGCATCCGTACCATAGAGAGTCGCGGCCGACGGCCCCTTCACGATCTCGACGTTGTCGATGTCCTCGGGATTGATGTCGCCGAGCCGGCTGAAGTCGTTGCCGCCGTTGCCGAACGCCGTGGACGCAGCCGTGCCGCGGCCCTGCGTGTCGTAGGCGTTCGAGGCGCTCATCCGCGTGCCGTCGATGATGAAGATCGGCTCGTTGGAGAGACTCAGGCTGCTGATGCCACGCACGCGAATGCGCTGGCCGGATCCCGTCTGCGTGCCTGCCTGGACCATGACGCCCGGTGCGCGTGCCGCGAGCACGTCGGACAGGGTGCGAACCAGCGACGTCTCCGTGATCTTCGCGACCGCCAGATTGTCGACCGCGTTGCCGAGCTCCACGCGCCGTTGCTCGCCGGTGGCCGTGGTGACGACCTCGTTGAGCTGCACGACCGTCGCGTTGAGCGCGAAGTCGAGCGTGGCCGTTTGCCCGTTCAGGATGCGGACCGGCCTCTTCTGTTCCAGGTAGCCGACGCGGATGACGCGGATTTCGGCGGTGCCGGCCGGGACCCCACGGAGGGTGTACTTGCCCTCCGGCGAGGTGGTGGTGAACAGACTTGTGCCGACGACCAGCACTCGGGCTTCCTGAAGCGGGGCGCCGCCGACCTGGGCGGCGACGGTTCCGGTCAGAGTTCCCTGAGCTGTAATGGTGGCGACGGGTGTGGCCAATAGCGCGCAGCACACCGTGGCCTCGATGACTCGGCGGGGCACGATCCAGTGCATCGGTCCTGTTCTCCTGAGGGGCGGTGGGCGCGCGGGGGCAACGTCGCGGTCGCGCCGGTGTCGTGAATCGCTCATCCTATGGGCTGTGAGGGCCCGCGTCCAGAAGGGAGGACCCACTTTGGACGACGTTAGAACAAAAGCCGAAGGATGAACGGTGTTCTTCGCCGGCAAACGTGGACGCTCCATCCAGCAGATCCATGCGCTACCATACGAGCTTGGGATTCCCGCGGATCTGCTGATCGGCTAGCAATCAGATGCTCGACGCGAATCGCTGGCTTCATGACTGAATCGTACGACCTCATCGTCATCGGTACAGGGCAGGGCGGGTCGGGGCCGGCGACGCGTTGTCGCAAGGCGGGATGGCGGGTCGCGGTCATCGACGACCAGCCGTATGGTGGCACCTGTGCTCTCCGGGGCTGCGATCCCAAGAAGGTGTTGGTCGGCGCGTCAGAGCTGATGGACTGGCACCGCCGGATGAGTGCCAGCGTCGTCGCCCCCGACGCGCGCATCGACTGGCCGGCGCTCATGCGCTTCAAGCGCACGTTCACCGAGCCGGTGCCCGCGCAGGTCGAGGATGGCTTCCGCACGTCCGGCATCGCCACGTACCACGGCGTGGCACGTTTTACGTCGGAGAACCGGCTCATCGTGGGCGACCGCGCGCTCGAGGCGCGGCACATCGTGATCGCCAGCGGTGCCGAGCCACGACGGCTCGACATTCCAGGCGAAGACATTGTTCGTACGAGCACCGACTTCCTCGACCTCGACACGCTGCCGGCGCGGATCGTCCTTGTCGGCGCGGGCTACATCGCGTTCGAGCTCGCGCACATTGCCCGCCGCGCCGGCGCATACGTCACCATCCTGGGGCGATCCGGGGCGCTCAACGGGTTCGACCAGGACCTCGTGCACCGGCTCGTCGCCCACACGCAGGAGCTCGGCGTCGACGTTCGGCTGCACACGAGCGTAACGTCCGTCGAAGCCCGCGGTGGTGCGAACCGCGTGCACCTTCACGGACCGAATGGTGACGAGACCGTGGACACGGACCTCGTCGTGCATGGCGCCGGGCGCGTACCCAGGACGCGCGAGCTGGATCTCGGCGCGGCAGGGGTGACGACGGATGCACACGGGGCGGTGGAGGTGAACGAGTTCCTCCAGAGTGTCTCCAATGCCCGCATCTATGCCGTAGGGGATGCCACGCTGCCGCCTGGCAAGATGCCGCTCACGCCCGTAGCCGCACACGAAAGCCTCATCGTCGCGTCGAACCTCCTGCACGGCAATCGAAAGCGACCCGACTACCACGGCACGCCGAGCGTCGTATTCACCGTGCCGTCATTGGCGAAGGTTGGTCTGACGGAGGCGGAAGCACGCGAGCGAGGAATCGCGGTGCGCGTGAAGACAGAGGACACGGGCGGTTGGTTCTCCAACCGGCGCGTGAATGAGACAACGGCGATGTACAAGACGATCGTCGACGAGCGGACCGGTCAGGTACTGGGGGCGCACATGCTCGGGCCCGCGGCGGAAGACGTCATCAACGTCTTTGCACTGGCTATCCGGCACGGGCTCACCGCGTCGGACCTGTCGCACATGCCGTACGCATATCCGTCCAGCACCGCGGATGTGGCCTACATGCTCTAGCGAAGGGAGGAGAAGCTCTTCGGTATGCCGGCGCACTTCTGGTGACGTTCAACACGCTTGCACGCGCTGGCGTATAGCGTTCGTGGATCCCAGGCTATTCGCTTGATCCCCCAGCTCCCACCGGACACCGCCCGGACGTGAACACGCTCACCGCTCGCGGCGCAGCCGCTCTCGTAGCCGTTTCCTCGCTGTTGCTCGCGTGCTCACCGGGGAAGTCTGCCGACAAGCCCATAGTCGCCGCGGCCGATCACCAGAACATGGCCGGTATGGCCATGCCGGTGACCATTGCCAAGGGTGCGTTGTACACCGAAGCAGACGTCCGCTTCATGCAGGGCATGATCGCCCACCATGCCCAGGCGATCTACATGTCGAGACTCGCCACCACGCGTGGCGCCAATCCGCGGCTACTCAAGTTCGCGAACAAGATCGACCAGTCGCAGCAGGCGGAAATCCGGCTCATGCAGAACTGGCTGGTCGCGAACAAGCAGTCCGCGCCCGACACGAATTCGTGGCGCACGATGTCGATGCCCGGTATGCTGACCTCGGCGCAGCTCGCGACGCTCGACGCAGCACGCGGGACTGAGTTCGACAAGCAGTTCCTGAATCTGATGATCCAGCACCACAACGGTGCCCTGAAGATGGTAGCGGACCTCCTCGCCACTCCGCGCGCCGCGCAGGACGTGGACGTCTCGGTGTTTGCGAATGACGTCGAGACCGTGCAGACCGCCGAAATCGCACTGATGCAGCAAATGCTCGCCAACCTTTGAGACCACTACGGAGCTCCGTCTGATGGGAAAAGTTCGCTGGATGTGTGCAATCGCCCTCGCCACGGTGCCGGCGCTGCACGCGCAGACGTATCCAACCGGAAACGACCCGCGCAACGGCCTCAAACCCGGTCTGCTCGACGCCGGCTCGGCACTGAGTGGCATGCGTCTGGTCTCGTTCACACCGAAGGCGGCTGAATTCGACTTGCTTCGCGGACTCGCCTTCGTGAACTCCGACATCGCGTTCGGCGGCAAGTACGTCTATCAGGGCAATTTCTCCGGCTTCTCAATCTGGGACGTCAGCAATCCGGCGAAGCCCGCGAAGGTCGCCGTGGTTTCCTGCGTCACTTCGCAGGGTGACCCGACGATCTATGGCCATCTCCTCTTCATATCGGCCGAGGGTGGCGGCAATCGCAACGATTGCGCGAAGGGTGGCGTGCAGAATCCGGCGGACCACATGGCTGGCGTGCGCATCTACGACGTCGCCGATCCGAGGAGTCCGAAGCTCATCAAGAACGTGCAGACGTGCAAAGGCTCGCACACGCACACGCTGATCCCGAGTCCCACCGACAAGGGTGTCGTCTACATCTATGTATCTGGCAACCAGGGTGCTCGGCCCGAAACCGAACTGGCGGGCTGCAGAATGGGCACCGATCCCGCGGATGAAACGAACTCGATGTATCGGCTCGACGTGATCAAAGTGCCGCTGGCCAATCCGTCGCAGGCCGAGGTTGTGACGGGCGCGCGGATCTTCACGAGCATGACGCCGGCGCCGATCCGTGCCGGAGCGCGCGCTGGTCGCGCTGGGCTGCCGCCGACCGGCCCGAGGAACTGCCACGACGTAACCGCGTATCCGGCGATGAACCTCCTCGCAGGAGCGTGCGCGAGTTACGGCATGCTGATCGACATCTCCAATCCGGAAAAGCCCGTGCGTCTCGATGCCGTGGCCGACACCAACTTCTCGCTCTGGCACACGGCCGTGTTCAGCAACGACGGCTCGAAGGTCATCTTCACCGATGAATGGGGTGGTGGGACGTCGCCGAACTGTCAGGCGACCAGCATGATGGAGATGGGTGGCAACACCGTGCTGACCATCAGTGCCGCGAAGAAGCTCACCCAGCATGCGTACTTCAAGATTCCGAGCGCGCAGACCGCGCAGGAGAATTGTGTGTCGCACAACGGCGGGCTCATTCCGGTGCCGGGCCGCGACATCATGGTGCAGGGGTGGTATCAGGGTGGTGTCGACGTCAGCGATTTCACCGATCCCGATCATCCGTTCGAGATCGCGTACTTCGATCGTGGACCCGTGGATTCGCCGCCAGCGCCTGGCGACACGACCGGCGGCGCGGTGAGCCGTAATCGCGGAACCATCGGTGGTTCATGGGGCGCATACTATTGGAACGGATACATCTATTCGTCCGAGATGGCGCGTGGTCTCGACGTCCTCGAGTTGTTGCCGACCGACAAGCTGTCGGCGAATGAGCTGGCTGCGGCCAGGCTCGTGAGATTCGCGGAATACAATCCGCAGAGTCAGCCGAAGATCGTGTGGCCAGCGGCGTTCCCGGTGGTGCGGTCGTATCTCGATCAGCTGGTGCGCGACAACGGATTGAACGCCGCGCGAACCACTGCGATTTCGAGCGCGCTCACGTCGGCCGAGAAGCACAAGGGCGCGGCGCGTGGCAAGGTGTTGTCGCGGCTCGCGACGCGCGTTGATGCGGACGTGAATGGCGCGAAAGATCCGGCGCGCGTCCGTGCGATGGCGGCCGCGATCAGGGATCTCGCGGCGGTATCGAAGTAGGCCTTTCCATATGCGCATCTCGCGCCGAGAGTTCGTCTCCGCTGCGGCGTCGTGCTCGGCGCATCTGGCGCTCGTTGCGATCGCCACGCAGGCGGGTGCGCGCGCGCTCTGGGCGCAACCACGCGGAGTCGTCGTCACGCGGGAGCCGTTCGGCAATCTCGAGGTCGTCGGCGACGGAGTCTGGGCACTCGTGTCCACTCCGCTCGGCGGCGACCGAACCACATTGAGCAACGGAGGCATCATCGCCGGGCGAAACGGCCTGCTCGCCATCGAGGGGTTCAATCAGCCACAGGGTGCACAGTGGCTCGCCGCGAAGGCGCGAGAGCTCACGGGGCGTTGGCCCACGCATGTCGTGCTCACGCACTATCATGCCGATCATGCCAATGGCGTGGCGGGCTACTTCGCCGGCGGCGAGACGCCAGTCGTTCACACCACCGCGGCGACGCGGGCGCTCGTGCTCGAGCGGAACCTGCCGGCGGACGCGTCGCGACGTGATGCGCTGAAGGATGCGTCGATGATCGATGCGGCTTCACCGTCCGACATCGATCTCGGTGGACGTGTGGTGCGCGTCATTCCACGCGCGGGCCATACGGCGAGCGATTGCTCACTCGAGCTCGACGATCCCAGCATCGTGTTTTGTGGAGACCTGCTGTGGAACGGCATGTTCCCGAATTACGTCGATGCAACACCGAGCGAGCTTGCGCGGTCGGTGAAGGCGCTGCGTCGGTCGCGCGCGACGACGTACGTCCCCGGACATGGGGCGATCGCCAAGGAGGCAGACTTCGATCGCTACGAGTCGATGCTCGGGGAGATCGAGCGCGCGGCGCGTGAGGCGCATGCAAAGGGGCAGACTGCGGCCGAGGCGGGTGTAGCGTATGCGCTGCCGGCGTCGCTTGGGGAGTGGGTTCTGTTCAACAAGGTGTTCTTCGAGCGGGCGTTTTCGGCGTGGTATAAGGAGCTGGAATGATGTGCTCGATGCGGCGGCATGGGCGCGTGCGCTCTAGAGCGGCTCGGCGGAATCCGGACGACCGCGCGCGTTAGACAGCAGAGCCTCGCAGTATAATCCTGCGCCCATCGACGCTCCTCTCGTATAATGAACGGACGCGCAAAATAGGTTAGCCGCTGCTCCGAAAGTTGGACCGTGGACAATGGCTGCGGAACGGTGCAGGCTTTGCCGCGGCCACGCAGTCTAATCTGACGCGATAACTGCATGTCTGATTCGCAGTCCAATTGGCGTTGAACTCATCCATTCCTCCGTGGCCACGATAGTTCCGGATTCGATCTCGTTCTCGACGCACCATATCCACCTGGGGCTCCTTGAGACGGACACGGTATTGTCATCGGCAACCGGCTTCGCGTATGAACGCAGCGGCGAGTTCTACCTCATCACAAACTGGCACAATGTCACCGGCAGGGATCCGGCAACGGGAGACTGCCTGTCGGCTACTCTGGCAACACCCGATGTTGTCGTCGCGTTCTTCCGCGATCCATCAAACCCTGCCAAGCTCGCAGTCGAGCACCTGAAGCTTTTCGGCGAGGCTGGAAAACCGGCTTGGTTCGAGCATCCGACATTCGGATGCAAGGTCGACGTCGTCGCGCTTCCATTGCCATCGGATTTTCAGACGAAGCATCGCTTGCGCCCCATCAATAAGATGGACTTCGATCCGCAGTTCAAAGCGGAGGTCGCTGACGACGCTTTTGTCGTCGGATATCCGTTTTCTGACCCGACTGACGCGCAGTTGCCGATATGGAAGCGTGCAAGTATCGCGACCGAGCCTGATGTCGACGTCGACCAGCTTCCGAAGCTGCTGCTTGACACGGCAACCCGCTCCGGCTTGTCAGGAGCGCCAGTGATCATGCAGCGCGTTGGGCTTCACGGCGTAGTGTCGGGGCAGCTCACAGGCGATTCGATGTTTGGACGTATCCGCAATTTCCTCGGCGTCTACTCGGGACGGATCGGAGCGGACGAGCTGAAGGCCCAACTTGGAATTGTGTGGAAGGCGCGCGTTATCGACGAAATCATCACCGGAAGGACCGTCGGCATCACGAAACATGAGGTCTAACGATCGCTGAACTTGACGAGCGTCGCCCGAAGCGTTACGCCCGCCAGTACTTTATAACGCACCTCCATGCCACCGTCCGATTACTGCGTTCCTGTTTATCTAAATCAGGCCGTCGTCTTTGATCTCTTGGCGATCGTTGAGGACGGGTTTGCTCACGTCTCGACCATCAAGACGGCAGAGAGTTCAAAGAACAAGGGTGAAGCTGGCGTGGGTGCCACGAATGTATTCGCCCTTCTTGGCATTTCGCTAAAAACGGAGCGAGGCGCCGAAGCGAATCGCGAAGTGACGCAGGAACGCGTCCACACTCCAGTTTCGCTGTTTGCCAAGGTTCGTCGTAGGCTCCACGAAGATAAGGTCGTTCATGATCTTACTACGGGCACCTACGACCTTATGGAGGTACGAGCGGGGACCTTTGTCGAGCTTGAAGTCACACTGCGTCGGAATCCACTGGCTGTGGCGCTCGAGGCCGTCGTCGAGACTATCGGCGCGATCGGCATATTGACGTCCTTTGGCAAGGATTCCGTTAAGGTGAAAGCGGGCAAGCCTAGAGAAAAAGCGGAGCCTGACCAACTTAAGCCGACCGCTGACCACTCGAAGCGGATTCTCGCGGCTCTTCGCACAGGCGGATCGGTAGATCTCCTGGGACCGATTGTCGGTGGGAATGGCACTGCTCTCGTGTCAGCGGAGACTCGATACTTTGCTGAGAACTGGGCGGCCGAGATCGAGAGCGGGCGCTTTCGAGTGTTTGGCAAGGTGATCCAGAATACGGCCGAAACTGGCGAGAGTATCAGTCTCCTACGCAATACGCAGTTTGCCTATATGGCCGCGGTAATGAACCCATTGAAGGGTGCAGTTCAAGTAGCGAATGAAAGCGGTCTGACACTGCCGGAAATAGTGATCGATGTTGAATCGCCCACGCTTCACATACTCCCGGTAGCCATCTTCTTATGATTCTCCCCATTCGGAACGAACCGGTCCACTCATAGCTGTGCGCGCCCAATGCATTACGTGCGCTGAACCTGTCGAGCGATCTATGGGAGCTCGCTGCGCTCGCCTTTGTTTGATTCGCTCGCAGGTTTCTGGGGCGTTGACGCCCAACCGTCATCCTCGACTCGGAAGAATAGCGCAGCCCTGCGCTTCGCAGTTTACTTCCGAGTCCATGGACCTCCTCGACCTGCTCAAGCGCCCGGAAGGCAAGACGCTGGAGTTCAAACGCGATCTCTCCTCCCCTGACGGCGCCTTGAAGACCCTTGTCGGCTTCGCGAATACCGCCGGCGGCACCTTGATCCTGGGAGTGGAAGGCCGCACCGCGCGCGTGCGCGGCGTGCAAAACGCCCTGGAGGTCGAAGAGCGGATGGCAAGCCTCATTTCCGATTCCATCACACCGCGGCTTCGCTCCCGGATCGTAGGCGGGGTTCGCGTTGCTCCCCGTGCTTACTCACACCCATCCAAGTGGTACTCGTCCGTTCATGCGCCGAGATGCAGATCAGTCGACGGTGTTGGTCGCGCCATGTCCCGCGGGTTGGGGTTGCCCGCAAGAATTGGGCGGCTCGCCGAATCACACCAACGCGCTCGCGCGGCTCCCGGGTTCGTCTCGCCCATCAGCCACTGACTCGGAACGAAAGTACAGTCACGCCTCGCCGCGCAGCAGAACGCAGGCGTCGTTGCCACTGGCATCGAAGATTATCAGGCATGTGCGCAGGAGACCGTCGCTGACTTTCGTCGGTTGTCCATCGCTCCTTGAGATCCGGGCCGGCTAACATTGCCTGCGGATGAAAGCCGGGCGTTAGCAGGCCCAAACTGATAGGAAAGGAGACTGACCATGTCTTCAACTCGTCTGATTGCGCTCTTGTACATCGCACCGCTGACACTCGCGGCCGACAGACCGTGGGCTCCAACGACTGCGGAACAGTCGATCCGGCGGGTGGCGACGCTCCACGCCGCGCGGGCTGCACACACGGCAACGACCCTCCCATCGGGCGGCATCCTGCTCGCCGGCGGATTGACCGAGGGTAGCGGAAGTCTCGCAAGCGTCGAGCGATTTGATCCGCGTGACAATTCGATTCATGAGGTCGGTTCTCTCGCGGCTCCGCGCGCGGGCCACACCGCGACGTTGCTGCCCGATGGTCGCGTCCTCATCGCTGGTGGCTACAACGGCGACTATCTGACATCGCTCGAGGTGTTTGAGCCGTCAACGAACCGATTTCATGCTGCTGGCTCGCTTGCCGAGGCGCGCAGTGGTCATACCGCGACGCTCCTGCCGGATGGTCGCATCCTGTTCGCCGGAGGAGTGGGGCATGGGTGGACGTTCCTTCGGAGCGCCGAGCTCTATGATCCCGCGACCGGGCGCTCCGAACTGGTCGGCTCGATGAGCGTACCGCGCGAGAGCCACACGGCGACACTGCTTCAGGACGGTCACATTCTGATCGTTGGCGGCCACAGCGGACGACGGCAGAACATGATGGTGTACTCGAGTGCGGAGATCTTCTCTCTGCAATCCCGTCGATTCGAGTCGACCGGCATGCTCGGCACGCCACGGCATAAGCACGATGCCGTGAAGATGGCGGACGGTCGAGTACTGGTCATCGGCGGCGCCGATCGGAGCGACCGCGTGTACTTCGCCACGACGGAGATCTACGACCCGCGCAGGGGAATCTTCGCGCGCGGGCCCTCCATGGCCAACGCGCGATACAAGATTGCCGGGACCGCGATCCTGCTACCCGATGGAAACGTGCTCGTCACGTCCGGAGCACAGACCGCGGAACTCCTCGATGTTGCGCGCGGACAATTTCGCGCCGTTGGCGGCCGCCTCCCAGCCGCGCTCCGTTTTGCCGCAGCCGCACCGCTGCGGAACGGAGATGTCGTCATTGCAGGCGGCTATGATGACGCAAACCAGAATTCCGCAGGGGTTTGGCGATTCGAGTACAGGTGAGCGCCACCTGACGTTCGTTGGAGCCACGCGGACATGTCAGTCACCGCGTCCGAGCGGTTGCTTTTCGTTCTCGGTAAGTTCGGCCTTGGCCGGATCCCCACTGTGGCGGGGGAGTTCTCGCCTTTCAGCCCGTCTGGCCAGGGCCAGCGAACCAGCAGCGCAGACCGCGCCCGCTATGGCAAGCGGGGGACCGAACAACAGGAACTCTCCCCACAAGGTCTGCCCTCGAAGCGCCGCGCCGACGACGAAGATCCCGGTCAGCAGAAGGCCACTCACGGCGCCCCATCCCGCAAAGCGCGGAAGCGACATGCGTTCAAACCCGCGACGGCCCTCGATGACCACGAGGATCACGGAGAATATGATGCCGGTAAAAAAGCCGAGCGGAGCAAACAGGAGGGGAAACGGGAGGTCGACGTCAAAACTGGACAGCCGTGCCAGCAGACCGCCGACAGCAAACCCTACTGCTCCCCAGGCGAGGCCCATTCCGATCGCCGCGCGGATGCGTCGCCCCCACTGCTTCATGACTACCTCCGGACGCGCAATCGGATGCGCTTTTCGCGTGTTGGATGGCAGAATGCCAAGTACTTTGTGATACAGAGTATGCCTCGGGCAGGCGGAGGTCAAGAGCGTCGTTACGACTGTGCTGCGTGTGTCTCGAGGATGCGGACTACCTCCAGACGTCCCGCATGCTCGGCCCAGCCCAATGCATCGCCGTCGTGTTCACTGTCGCGGATGCGCGGATCGGCACCGGCTGCCAGCAAGACGCGCACGACCTCCGCGTGACCCTGCCAAGCAGCGAGATGCAACGGCGTCACCTCGGCGTTCCCGTGACTCCAACGAGCGCTTGGGTCCGCGCCATGCTGGAGCAACCATTTCACGGCCGCAACATCGTTCCGCTTGGCCATCAGGTGCAGAACACCCGCGGCCGGGCCGTCAGGCCGGATCAATCCGGGATTCTCACGCAAGAGCCGCGCGGCCGTGTCCCAGTCACTCAGTGCCAGGATGGCGACGATGTCCATCGTGCCGACACGTGCTGGACGGTGCCCGCGTTTGGCGCTGATCAACTCCGCGGAGGTCATGGCGCGGATCTTCTCCATTACCGGCCGGTCCGTGTCTGGCGTAGTCGCATACGCAGCGGCTGGTTCGTTCGAACCATCTACGGCCAGTGGATCGGCGCCCAGCTCCAACAACAGCGAGATCATTGCCGGACGGTTCTTCAGCACGGCGAAGTGCAGCGGCGTCCGGTGGTTTTCGTTGCGGCTCATCCGGCTGTTGAGCGTTGACGGATCGCTCGCCACGATGCGACGAACTTCGTCCGCGAGGTCCATGGCGATGGCGGAGAAGATGTGGTGGTGAGCACCGCGACTCACGAGAAAATCCGCGATGGCTCGATGGGCGGAATCGTCGCCGCCATCCCAGCAAGTCGCCCAGCCGATTACCTCGAGCTGGTGGTCGTCGCCGCGGCCGATGACATCCCCGCCCGCGTCGGCCAACCGGCGGACAACGTCGAGATGCCCCGCCGCCGCGGCCCAGTGCATCGGGTACGTGTTGTCGCCACTTTCGCGCACGTTCGGATCCATCCCGCGCGCGAGGAGGAACTCCACCACCGCGGTACGTCCGCGCTGCGCCGCGGCATGCAGGAGCGTGTGATCGTATGGCTTCTCGCGCGGAAGCTGTCTATCGGGTTGCGCGTCGAGCAGCGTGGCGAGCTTGGCGACGTCGCCGCTCCGTGCAGCGGCGAACAGTTGGCCATCCACCGTCAGTGAATCGACGTGCGCCTTGAGTGCGCGCCAGCTCGAGAAGCCGTACTGTTGGGCCAAGCCGAACTGCGCGTCGGCCAGTTTCGCCTCGGGCTGCGCCTGCCGCAGTTCGTCCAGGTGACGCTTCGCCTGCTTGCGGAGCCAGTCGAGGTTGGGAGCATCCGGGAGCGGCAATGACGCGGACGCAGACCTGTCGGTCGGTTCGGGCATACACACCTCCATTCCTTGGAAAGGGAGAAAGCCCTTTCGGAGCGCCCGTGGTCCGCAGCTGGGCGAGGAATAGAAGGTTCTCTGAGGAACGGCACGGGGCGGGTTGAACCCTTTACGCGGACCGTCGGCCGCCCCCGCGGCACTGCTGGAACGGTACAGCGCGCCCACTCGGGCGACAAGAGTTGAGGAGGCTGTCGCGACCGTGGTCGAGCGGCGCCAGGGCGACGGTCGGGCTGCTCGACGTACGACACCGCGACACGCTGCTCGAGAAATTGGCCGGCACCGTCGGAGCGGCGAATCGCCGGATCACATTGCGCGCTCTCCGAGTGCTGGACTTCTACCTGCGTCCGTCCCGCGCTGGGCCGCCAGAGCGACGCGCCCCAGAGGTAGCTACATCTTGGCCAGCCTCTCGAACCGCGGATGCCCCCGCAGCGGTCGAAAGACCGGCTCGAGCTGCAACCACGCCGGCGTGATGTCCGAGTAGTTGGTCGTGAGCAACGGCTCGATGATGTCGAGTGCGCGATCGTATGCCCCTGCCTGCACAAACACGCGCGCCGCCTGATAGCGGACGTATGGCCCCGTGCTCGCATCGAGTGCCGTCTCACGCATCTTGAGCGCCCGCTCCGCCTCTTCGACGGCTTCGCCCTTCCGGCCCATCAATGCCAGCGACCGCGCGCGCAATTCGTGCAGCTGCGCATCGTTCGGATAGCTCGCCAGCTGTGCCTCCGCGACAGTGCGCGCGCTGTCTCCGTACGCCCGCCCCTTGGCCGAGTCCCCGAGCAGATTCCATGTCGCGCCCACCTTGAGTGCCCATTGCTGGCGGTTGTTGCGGAAGTTTGCCGGAGTCAAGGTGGTGATGCGCCGGAGCAGCGGCTCATCGAGCACCCACTGCATCTCCTGGAATAGCGCGAAATACGCTGCGAGCTCGGTCGAGTCTGCCGTCTTCAGTGCCTCGTGCACCGCTGTCTTCGCCGCGGGAAGGTTTCCCATCGACACCTGGTTGATCACGCGATCTTCCGTGTACGAGATGTTCCCCGGCGAGAGCGCCAGCGCTTTTCCGAAATACTCATCGCTGTCGGGGAAGCGCTTTACCGCGTGCAGGATGCGACCGACGTTGTTCGCCGCATTGGGATTGCGCGGATCCATGCCGTAAGCGCGCTTGGCGTAGTCCACGGCCGCGTCCCAACGCGAGAGGAGTCCGCTAATGGCAGACGCGGCGGCGAGTAAGTCGGCGTTGTTTGGCTCCCGCATGAGTCCCGTATCCAGCTGCGCGAGCGCCCCGGCGTAGTCCTTCTTGACGACTCGAAGAAAGCGTGAGTATGCCCGGCGCACCTGCGCATTGTCGGACTCATTGCGCATGGCACGCCCGATCGCCTCCTCCGCCCGCCGCGCGAGCTCCGTGGTGGGGTTCGCGTTGAAGGTTTGCGTGGCGACGTACGCGACGCGACTCCACGCCAGCCCGAACGCGGTATCCAGCGCCACCGCTCTGCCATAGTGTGCATCCCCTTCAGCCAGCGATTTCGCATCCCCGCGGGCCATGCCTTCCGTCGCCTTCTCGCCCAGCAGGAACTCCTGGTATGCGTCCACGTTCTTCGTGGATCTCGTCTCGAGTCTCTGCTGCACCTGCGTAGCGAGCGTCATATCGAGCGACTGCGCGACCTGCGCGGCGATGTTGCTCTGCACGGTGAACACGTCGCTCAACACTGCGTCGAACGATTGCTGCCACTTCGCGGAGCCGTCGGAAGCCTTGATGAGCTCCGGCGTCACGCGCACGTGCCGCTTGCCATCAGCGCCCGGCTCCCAGCGAATGGTTCCCGTCAGCAAGTAGTCGACACCCAACTCCCCGCCGATATCCTCCAGGCGCTTCTTCGAGCCACGGTAGGTGTTGGAGCTCGTGCGCGCGGTCACGCGCAGTCCCGGAACCGCTGCAAGCTTGCCGCGAATCTCCTCCGTGATCCCCTCGGCGAAGTATGCATCGTCGGGCGCGCCCAGGTTCTCGAAAGGAAGCACCACGAGCCCTCGGCCCACGTGCTCCCCATGCTGTGAGCGCCAGGCGAACAATCCGCCCAATCCGAGCAGAAGGCCGAGGGCGAACACCGCAAGCGCCGGAGTGGGATGCTTGCTGCGGACCGCGGCGGCGGGCATGGTGGCGGACGCGTGGGTGACGCCCGACGCCGGTGGCGCCGCGCCGGCCAGCGCGTCCGCAAATTCGGCGACCGTGCCGTACCGATCTGCCGGCACGATCGCGAGGGCACGAAAGATCACCGCCTCGAGCTCTTCACTCACTCCGCTGCGCGTCGCGCGAATGGAACGCGGTGGCGAGGTCAGCATCTGCGCAATCATGCTTCTGGGATTGGGCCCCGCGTGCGGCACTTCGCCCACGAGCATCTCGAATAGGACGGAGCCCAGCGCGTAGATGTCGGTGCGCGCGTCCACGATGCGTTCACCCGTGGCCTGCTCCGGGCTCATGTACCCCGGTGTGCCGATCGACATTCCCGTCAAGGTGAGCGAGCCGCCCGTGTCGCCTGCGATTGCCCGCGCTATCCCGAAATCCGCCACGATGGCGTGTCGACCACCGAGCAGAATGTTCTCGGGCTTGATGTCGCGATGGATGACGCCGTGCTGGTGTGCGTAGTCGAGGGCATCCGCGACTTCTCGCGTCAGTGCAATCGATTCGGCGATCGGAAGCTGTCCTTCTCGCTGCAACCTGTCTCGCAGCGACTCGCCCTCAACGTAGGGCATCGTGAACCACAAACGTCCGTCAGCGTCTCCCGAGTCGAATACGCCGAGGATATGTGGATGCTGAAGCCGCGCCGCGAGCTTGATCTCGCGCTCGAACCGTTCGGAGCCGACCGATGCAGCGATGTCAGGGTGCAGCACCTTGAGCGCGACGGGCCTGTCGTGCCGCAGGTCGTGCGCAAGGTAGACGAGCGCGAACCCGCCCCGACCAAGCTCACGCTCGATCCGAAAGCGGTCGTTCAGGGCGCTGCTGAGGGTATCGCGCTCTGACAAGGGCCCTCCGGACGCCGGGAAGAAGGGCAAAGCCTAGCACCGAGGGAGTCAGTCGTCCAGCAAGCCATGCCGTCGTCAACGCAGGATGTGAACGCGCTCCCGGTGGAGGCGTTGCATGGCGCCGAGGTGTACTCCGCTGTGACCGCTCCGGAGCGAGTTAAAAGCGCTAATGATCGATATCTTGACCACTATTGCGTATTAGGACCAAGATATGTATCATAAACATATGCCTAGAACCACTCCTCTCCTGCCTGTGGCGGTTCGGCGAGGGCTGCGACAGCTCGGGACAGACATCCAACGTGCACGCCGACGTCGACGGCTCACGGCCGAAATGGTTGCGGAGCGCGCGAATATCGCCAGAGCAACGCTCCGACGTGTCGAGCGGGGCGATGCGTCCGTAGGACTTGGCGTGTACGCAACCGTCCTTTGGGTGCTTGGTCTGGGCGACCGCATCGAGCGGATCGCGGCATCGGAGACCGACGCCATTGGTCTGAGCCTGGAGGATGAGCGCCTGCCGCAGCGCATTTCCTCCGGCCGACGTTCACGCCGTTCATCTCATGGAGCTGACGCCAAGTCGGAGTCTCCGGGCCACGAACCCCCCCCTCATGAACGTCATGTTCATGAGGATGAACGGGAGCATGAGGACGGGACATGAGCGAGCCCGCCGCCCATGTCTACATCGATCTCGCGGGTAAGGCACGCATCGTCGGCCGACTCTGGGCGCACCGGGATCGCGCGGGCGAGCGAGCTTCGTTCGAGTTCGATGCAGGCTGGCTCGCTGACCCTCTGCACTATGCCCTTGGGCCAGCGGTGCCCGCGGCGGCCGGCGCATTTCATACGGCACAGGGGCGCGCGCTCTTTGGAGCACTGGGTGATTCCGCGCCTGACCGCTGGGGACGGAGACTCATCACGCGCAACGAAGCACGCCGGGCCCGGGCCGAGGGAAAAACGCCCCGCGCACCTCGGGAGATCGACTTCCTGCTTGGTGTGACTGATTTCGTTCGCCAGGGCGCCCTCCGTTTCCGCGCGACTCCGAATGGTTCCTTCATCGCAGCAGATGACGACGCGCATGTACCACCCTTGGTCGACCTACCCGTACTTCTGAGCGCGGCCAACGCGCTCGCCGATGATTCCGATTCAGACGAGGTAGACAACGCTGTACGTCTCCTCCTGGCTCCTGGATCGTCATTGGGAGGCGCGCGCCCAAAGGCGTCGGTTCGTGACCGCGACGGTGCACTCGCGATTGCAAAATTCCCTGAGCGCTCTGACGATGTCGACGTAATCCGCTGGGAGCGTGTAATGCTGGCGCTCGCGGCCGACGCAGGCATCGGGGTGTGCGACGCGCGATTGGAGCATGCGGGGGAATCGGTGGTCCTTCTGGTCCGCCGTTTCGACCGCAGGGGAGTTGAGCGCGTGCCTTTCCTCTCGGCTATGAGCCTGCTCGATGCCGCGGATGGCGAGCCCCATAGCTACGTCGAAATATTCGACGCGCTGCGACAGATCGGGAGTCAGGCTGCGACGGATGGGCCGCAGCTTTGGCGGCGCCTCACCTTCAACATCCTCGCGTCGAATTTCGACGATCACCTTCGGAACCACGCCATAATGTATGACGGCGCGGGTTGGCGGCTAACACCGGCTTACGATCTCAACCCGGTCCCAGCGCACATCAAGCCCCGGGAGCTGACGACGGCAATCAACATTGACGGGGATCCGACGGCCTCGATCGACTTCGCCATAGAGGCAGCTCCGGAATTTCTCCTCAAGAAGGAGGACGCCCGACGAATTGCGGGCGACATGGCTCGTGTCGTCGCGACATGGCGAAACGTCGCCAGACAATTCGACATTCGCGTCGGAGAGATCGATCGAATGGCCACCGCGTTCGAACATGAGGACGCGGCCCGCGCACAACGCTGGAGATGAGCGCGGCGGAATCTCATCACGACGCCTTCGTCGGATATCGAGTCGAGACGATCGCTGCGGCGGCGAGATCGCCCGTGACGTTCAGGACCGTGGCGAACGTATCGGGAATGGCGTCGACAGCGATGAGTATGCCGATCCCCTCCAGGGGCAACCCGATCACAGAAAAGAGCGGCGCAAGCATGATGAACGCGCCGCGCGGAATGCCAGGCACGCCAAACGTCAGGAAGACCGAGGCCAAGGCGATGATGAGCAATTCTCGAGGGCCGAGCGGAACGCCGTAGAACGCGGCGACGAACAGCGCGCCGGTCATCCATGAAACGGGGGCCGCGACCTTGAAGGTGGACACGGCAAGCGGAAGCACGAAACCGGTCACCGGCTTCGGGAGGTCGAGACCGACGTCGGCGCTCTCGACCAGTGCGGGAAGGGACGCGATGGACGAGCTCGAGCTGAACGCGATCAACTGGGCCGGCAGCGCGGCGCGCGCAAATCGACCAAGGGGAGCGCCACCAACGAGGGCCACGATGAGATACAGTAGAAGGATCGCGAGGATGCAACCGAACGAATAGGCGACGATGTAGAAGCCGATCACGCCGGCGATGCCGGATCCCGCGCGGGCAGCAAGGGGAAGCACAAGCGCAAAGACACCAATGGGTGCGAGGAGAATGATCCAGCGCACCATGAGAAGCATCGCGTCGCTCACGGCGCGGAAGAAGCCGAGGAGCGTGGATCGCGCATGTTCGTCGCTCCGTGCGATGGCGATCGCGAACAGCAAGGTAAAGAGAATCAGTTGCAGCATCGCACCGTTGGCCGCGGCGGCGATGGGATTGGTCGGAATGAGCGACGTCAGCCACGCACCGACGGTCTGTGCCTGGCCCGGTGCGGATAGTTGGCTCGCCGCCTCCACGGCACCGGCGGGAAGGGCGGGTCGCGCGCCGCTCGTTGCGGGGGACAGCTGGAACAACAGTCGTAGCAGTGGAACGGCAACCATGGCAAGCGTCGCGCTCAATGCGACGAACACGAGCAGAGTGAGTCCGCCCAGCCGGCCGACGGTTTTCACGTCGCTCGCGGACGCCACGCCAGTGATCAGCAGTGAGACGACGAGCGGAATGACGGTCATCCGGATCGCGTTCACCCAGATCGTTCCGATCGGCGCGAGGGCGTCGGCGGCGGACAGGAGTGGCGCGCTGCCGCTGGCGCCGATGATCACGCCGGCGACAACCGCGACGCCGAGCGAGACGAGGACGCGAGTGCTCTCTTTCATGAATGTGCTCTCTGGTGGATCGTCACAGCATCAGATCGCCGCCGTTGATGTCGAGCGATGTCCCCGTGAGATAGCCGGCCTGCTCGGACGCCGCGAAGCAGATGAGATCCGCAACCTCCAGCGCCGTACCGAGCCGTGGTACCGGATAGCTGGCGGCAAGACGCTCGAGCAGCTCGGACGACGCATTCTCGTGCGTCAACTCGGTGTCGATCATACCCGGACAGACCGCGTTTACCGTAATGCCGAATTTGCCGAGCTCCTTGGCGGAGGCGCGGGTGAGTCCGAGCAGCCCCGCCTTGGACGCCGTGTAGTGCGCGCCGCCCAACGTGCTGACCATGCGGCCGGCCGAGGACGAGATGTTGATGATGCGTCCGTATCCCTGCGCCCGCATGGTAGGCAGCACGGCCTTCGTGAGCAGGAACGGCGCCGTCATGTTCACCTCGAGGGCGAGACGCCATTCGTCGGCGCCGAGCTCGGGGAAACGCGTTGATTGCGCGTGCGCGGCATTGTTCACGAGGATGTCCACTCGGCCGAAGCGCTCGAGGGTTCGCTCCACGATCTGCTCTGGAATGCCCTCGCCGATAACGTCGCCGGGAACGGCGAGCGCGCGATCGCCGAGGGTGGCGGCGACCTCTTCCGCCCGCGCGGCGTCGCGGACGTTGACGGCGACGGACGCCCCGCGCTCGTGGAGTCGTGCCGCCGTCGCGCGACCCAGGCCGCGCGCAGCGCCGGTCACGATCGCGACTCGACCCGAGAAATCAGCAAGTGGCGGCATGAGGTGACAGTGCTCAACGGGAAAAGGACGGGCGAATATGAAGCCCGTTGGCTGACGCCGTCACCCCGGGGTGCGAGCGCTCTGACGTCTCGGGGCTATCTCGTCACCGCGACACTGGGAAGGGCCTAGAATGCCTTCCTTGGCGCCAAAAAAAATGCGCACCGCCAAGGGCGATGCGCTTCATTCGTTTGTCCCAGATATAGCAGGGGCGGGACTCGAACCCGCGACCCCGGCATTATGAGTGCCGTGCTCTAACCACCTGAGCTACCCTGCCAACATCACAAAGCTGATGCATCAAACGCACCGGCCGGCCCTCGCGGACCGGCCGATGTGTTCAATAGCGGGGGCGGGATTTGAACCCGCGACCTTCGGGTTATGAGCCCGACGAGCTACCAGGCTGCTCCACCCCGCGATAGAACTTCAATAGTAGTGGCGACGTACCGAAAGTCAACGCGCCAGGTTCACGAGGGGTGGGTCAGTTTCGGTGCCCGCGACGCGCGTCGCGCCCACACGTTCCACAAGGTCGCAAGCACGAGCGCGATGGCCCCGCCGTAGATCATGGTCATCGCGGGCGGTCCATGCACGATGATGACTCCGCAGGCAAGCGACAGGGCGCCAACGACGCCGAGTGTCAGCGGACCTGCCTGCCTATGCAACCGGAACCCTTGCCAAAAGCCCCAGAGCGCGACCGCCAGCGACAGGAGCATGAGGGGCCACAGGATTGCATCCCTGCGTAGAAAGCCAAGTCCCAGCGCCGCAAGGGCACCGACAATGACGGGCGTCCCGGCGCAGCAGAGCGCCGCGACAATGGCGCCCATGACTCCAGCGCCGTCCGCAGCGCTCACGACACGCCCTCCTGGCGAATCGCCGGAGGCCATTTCAGCGCGTGCCGTCGCAGCAGTCAGCCTTGTCTGCCTGCATCGGTGGACACGGGACCGATCCGTAGGAACAGAAGACGCAACAATCGCCTGACTTCGGCCTGAGCACGGCGTGGCAACCGCCGCACTCGTGAAAAAATTGGCACGCGTCGGTGGGCATCTCCAACCGTTCGGCATGTCCGCAGGTCGGGCACGTCAAGACTGAGAAGAGCTCCATATCTCTTCAATCTACCGACCGCGTCTGCGGTCGCCCAAATCACGGGTCACGCCAGGGCTCGGTGATACGGGCCCACGACCCGCCCTCGCGGCAGCTATCGCCAAGCGCCGCACGCGAATACATATTCGCCACTCAGGCGTGCAAAGTCGCACGCATCGAGCAACAGTCAGGAGGCAACGTGCAGTCTGCGACCTACGATGCGATCGTAGTGGGCTCCGGCATCTCCGGCGGCTGGGCCGCGAAGGAGCTCACGGAAAAAGGACTCAAGGTCCTCCTCCTCGAGCGCGGCCGCAACGTCGAGCATATAAAGGATTACGTCAACGCCACCAAGGCGCCCTGGGAGTACCTCCATCGCGGCGGCCGCACGAAGGCGATGGAAGAGGAGTACCAGGTCCTCAAGCGCGACTACCCGCTCAACGAAAAGAACCTCGCGTTCTGGGTGAACGACAAGGAGTCACCGTACGTCGAGGTCAAGCGCTTCGATTGGTATCGCGGCTACCAGGTGGGCGGACGCTCGCTGATGTGGGGACGCCAGAGCTACCGCTGGGGCGATCTCGATTTCGAGGCGAACGCAAAGGAGGGCATCGCGATCGACTGGCCCATCCGCTACGCGGAACTGGCGCCGTGGTACGATCACGTGGAGCGCCACGCGGGCATCTCGGGTTCGCGCGAAGGGCTGCCACAGCTCCCCGACGGACAGTTCCAACCGGCCATGCCGCTCAACTGCGGCGAGGAGCTGGTTGCGGGCAAGATCGCAAAAGCGTTCGGGGGACGAAGACATCTCATTCCGGGACGCACGGCCAACGCGACGAAGCAGCTCGAAGGCCGCAACGCCTGCCAGTACCGCAACGCATGCTGGCTCGGCTGCCCATACGGCGCGTACTTCAGCACGCAGTCATCCACGCTTCCCGCCGCGGCGAAGACGGGGCGGTTGACGCTCAAGCCATGGTCGATCGTCACCGAAGTGCTGTACGATCGCGACCGGAAGCGTGCGACGGGCGTCCGCGTTCACGATGCGATCTCCGAGCAGACGACCGACTACTCGGCGAAAGTCGTCTTCCTCTGCGCCTCCACGCTCAACACGACGTGGCTGCTCATGCGCTCGGCCACCGACGTCTGGCCCGGTGGACTCGGCAGCAGCTCCGGTGAGCTCGGCCACAACCTGATGGACCACCACTTCCGCTGTGGCGCAGAAGGCACGCTCGAAGGACTCGACGACAAGTACTATTACGGGCGTCGTCCCACAGGCTTTTACATTCCGCGCTATCGAAACCTCTTCGGCGACAAGCGCGAGTATCTGCGCGGATTCGGTTACCAGGGCAGCGCAGGGCGCGACGGCTGGTCACGCGCTGTAAAAGAACTCGGCGTCGGCGGTGGTTTCAAGGACGCGATGACGATGCCCGGCAAGTGGACGGTCGGCGCCACCGCGTTCGGCGAGATGTTGCCGAATCACGCTAACACGGTGTCGCTCGACGGCACTAAGAAGGACAAGTGGGGGCTGCCGGTATTGCGGATCGATTGCGCCACGGGAGAGAACGAGCGCAAGATGCGCAAGGACATGATCATCGACATGGCGGAGATGCTCGAGCAGTCAGGCGTGACGAAGGTCAAGACCTACGACAACGAGTACTTCCCCGGCATGGGCATCCACGAGATGGGGACGGCGCGCATGGGACGCGATCCGAAGACGTCGGTGCTCAACTCGCATAACCAGGTCTGGGATGCGCCGAACGTCTTCGTCACGGACGGTTCGGGCATGGTGTCCTCGGCCTGCCAGAATCCGTCGCTCACGTACATGGCGCTGACGGCGCGCGCCGCGGATTTCGCGGTGAACGAGATCAATCGTCGCAATCTCTGACCTCGAGGCAAAACGGGATGTCGTCCACACCCACGTTGATCGACCGCCGTGAAGCGATTCGCCGAGTGAGCGCGATGCTGGGAGGTGTTGCGTTCGTCGGCGGAACGTCGCTGCTGACCGCTTGCGAGAAATCGAACGTTCAGGTCGAGACGCTGCCCGCAAAATTCAGCGTGGGCGACGTCGCATACCTCGACGAGATCGCGGAGACCATCCTTCCGGCGACGAAAACGCCAGGCGCCAAGGCCGCGAAGACGGGCGCATTCATGGCGCTGATGGTGACCGAGAGCTACAGCGCGGCGGAACAGCGGGTCTTCCGCGACGGAATGAAGAAGATTGACGAGGCGAGCAGGAAGGCGAACGGCGTGGCGTTCATGCAGGCGACGCCGGAGCAACGGCTTCGCGTGCTCGGTGCGTTCGATCGTCAGCAGAAGCGCGCCATGGATCGCCGAGAGGCGGCGGACCGCACGAAGAAGGGGCTGGCTCCGATTCCGGTGGACGAAGTCGCCGGGAATGCTGCTGACGCGTTTCTCCCGGACGAGCGCAAGGAGAACGTCGCCGGCACGGAGGCGAGCGGCGCCGCGGCGATCACGAAGGATACGCCTCCGCACTTCTTCCGCATGATGAAGGAGCTGGCGCTGCTGGGGTACTTCACGTCGGAGGTCGGCTGCACGCAGGCGCTGCGCTACGTAGAGTCGCCGGGCCGGTTCGAGCCGTGCCTGCCGTATACGCCGGGTCAGCCGGCGTGGGCACCGCACGCGTGAGGCAGTAGGTCGGTAGGTCGGGAACCGCCGTCACTGACGTACCAGCCTACTGACGAGGGAGCCAAGTCTCTTGACGCCAAGCAGTTCGGCTCTATAAACTGCCCATCGCGTCAATCCAGACAAAATTACTCCCCTTTAAGGATCCACCCCCAGCGTAATGAACCGTCGTCGCATTCTTCCCACCATTTTCGCCCTCGTCGTACCGTTTCTTGCAGCCGCTCAGCAGCCCGCTCCGTCTGACTCTCTCACCCGCCAACTCGCTCGCATGCAGCGGCAGATCGACTCGCTGCGCGAGGTCGCCCGCCGGCAGGACGACCGCCTGATCGCCCTCGATGAACGGGGCGGCGCCTCCCGCACCTCAGGCGACACCAGCAGCCGCCCGCTCGCATCAGCACGCGGGATCTACGGCAAGCCGTTTGTCCGTCGTTTCGGCTCGGGCACCGCCGTGGGCGGCTACGCCAGCACGGAATTCCGAAGCGAGTACGTCAACGAGCTGCACGCCCGCCGCTCCGTGTTCGACGCCCACCGCGTCGTCCCGTTCATCTTCTCCGAGATCACCGACCGCCTGCACTTCGGCACGGAGATCGAATTCGAGCACGGCACACGGCTCGAGGTCGTGCACGGCGAGGCCGAGGGCGCGGGCGAAGTGAACCTGGAATTCGCGACGCTCGATTACCGGTTCACCGAAGCGCTGAATCTGCGCGCCGGCGTCATTCTCTCGCCGATCGGCCGGTTCAACATCACGCACGACGATCCCGTGAACGAGCTGACAGATCGTCCGCTCGTCACGCAGCGGGTGATTCCCGGCACACTCGGCGAGACCGGCGTGGGTTTCTTCGGCTCGCTGTATCCGTTCGAGCAGGCGCTGGTGACGTACGAAGCGTACGTGGTGAACGGCTTCACGAACGATCTCACGCGGATTGCGCCGGGCGAGAAGCGGCTCAACGTGCACGATGCGCCTGGTACGCGTGGCGCCGACGACGCGAGCACGAAAAACTTCGTCGGCCGGCTGGGCGTCAGTCCGCTGCTCGGCGTGGAGATCGGCGTGTCGGCGCACGTGGGCCCGTATGGCGACGGCGTCGAACTGCCGGGTGCGCCGAGTCGCAATGCGACGATCCTGGCGGTCGATGGGAGCTGGCGCCGCGGACCGCTGGAGGTTCTGGGCGAGGGCGCGAGATTGCGCGCCGATCTCTCCGACTCGTTGCGCACGGCGGGCGTGTCGCGCGGAAGCGCAGGCTACTATCTCCAGGGCAACTATCGGTTTGGTCAGGGATGGCTGGCCCCGAAGCCGACGTCCACGTTCACCGGAGTGGTGCGGTGGGATCAGGTGAACTTCGCCACCGACGTGCCGGGTGATACCGAGCAGCGACTGTCGCTGGGCCTCAACTGGCGTCCCATCGGCGACGCGGCATTCAAGAGCGAATATCAGTGGAACTGGTCCACACCATCGCAGAGCACGGTGCGCGGTCCCGCAGAGCGGCGCGTGGTGTTCTCGCTTGCGTCGTACTTCTGATGCGGTGGCGTTGGATCATTCTGCCGCTTGTGACGGTGTGTGCAGCGCCGGCGGCGCGCGCACAGGATGCGTTGCTCACGCCGGAGCAGGCATTGAAGGAGATCTTTCCCGAGAGTGTACGCATGGTACATGAGACACGGGCACTGCCGCCGGTCGTGCGCCAGCGTCTCGAGCGCGAGCTCGGACGCCGTGTCAACGAGGACAGCGTCGACATTACACGCGTGTTCGACGAGCACGGCAGCTTTCGTGGATATGCCGTGGTGACGGAGGAAATCGGGAAATACCGTCCCATCACTTTCATGGTCGGCATCACTCCGGAACTCACGGTGCGCGACGTCTCGGTGCTGGTCTATCGTGAGTCGCGGGGCGGGGAGGTAAAGCGAAAGCGATTTCTCTCCCAGTATCGTGGCAAGAGCGTGCATGATCCCATCGACGTCAACCGGGACATCATCAACATCAGTGGCGCCACGATCTCGGTGCGCTCGGTGAACGCCGGCGTCAAGCGCGTGCTGGCGGAAGTGACTGCACTCTACGGGACAGAGACGCCGCGGTGACGCAATACTTCACGTATCAGCGCTTCAAGCTCTGGCGCGCGCCGTTCCAGACGCGTGTGCTGCTGACGCTGTTCAACGGCATGATCGTGCTCGCCACAGGGGTGGGCATCCTGATGTATCGCGTCCGCACCGGACTCTCCGCGACGGGCGCACGCGACTACTACCTCGGCAACGAGGGAACGGCGTCCGCCGGAAAGGAGCTGCAGTTCGCGCGCTCCTTCAAGGAGTTGCTGGACGTCACGCACGATCATGCGTTCTCGCAGCCGTTTCTCTTTTTCGTGCTGTGTCACATCTTCGCGCTCACGCGTGTGAGCGACCGCCTGAAGATCACGGTGTACGTCGCGAGCTTCGGCTCGGTGCTGATCGATCTCGCGTCGCCGTTTCTCATCCGGTACGTGTCGCCGGCGTTTGCGCCTCTCCAGGTGGTGAACAGCGTGGTGATGTCGCTGGCGCTGCTGGTGCTGCTCGCGGTGCCAACGTACGAGATGTGGTTCTATCGGGAGACGGCACTTGCCGCAGCCGAGGAGTGAGCTGGTCGCGGCTGTCGCGTTCGCGATCGTGGCCGGACGGGCGACGCACGCGCAGTCAACGCAGAAGGTAGAACGGGCCTGGCCCGTGATGGGCACGATGTTCGTCGCGACCGTTTGGGGCACGGACAGTGTTGCCATGTTGCGCGGCGTGCACGCGGCGCGCGACTCGGTGCGTCTTGTGGACTCGCTCATGAGCACCTATCGGCCCACGAGTGAAATCTCGCGGATCAACGACGGCGCGGGTGGCACCCCGCAGCGCGTGTCGCCCCAAACGATGCACGTGTTGCTGCACGCGAAGCGTCTGTGGATGGCGTCCGGAGGGTTGTTCGATCCCACCGTCGGTCCATTGGTGCGCGCATGGGGCTTTCAGGGGGACAGCGGTGCTATGCCGTCGCCCGTCCGGTTGAATTCGCTGCGTGCGCTCGTCGGCTATCAACGCGTCGAGCTCGATAGCGCGGAAGGTGTGGTGCGCCTGACGCGAGCGGGAGTGCGACTTGATCTCGGCGGCATCGCGAAGGGCTATGCACTGGACCTCGCACGCGCCGCGCTTACCGACCCGAGGATCACCGGTGGAATGGTCGATCTTGGCGGAAACGTCCTCGTGTTCGGCAGGCCCCCCACGGGAACGCAGTGGGTGATCGGCATTCGGCATCCGCGTTACGCTGACCGCGTGTTAGGTACGGTCTCACTCGACTCCGGCGCAGTGGCGACCTCGGGCGACTACGAACATTTCATCCGCGTTCGCGGCGTGCGGTATGGGCACCTGATCGACCCGTTCACGGGGTATCCGCGTCGTGGCGTCATGGCCGCAACGGCAATCGGTCCGCGTGGCGAGTGGAGCGACGGCGTCTCCGGGACGCTGTTCCTCACGGGCGCGCGGCGCGGTGCGCAAATCGCCGACTCGCTACCTGCCGTCGGCGGTGTGTGGGTGCTCGATCGTGGGCGCGATCAGGTTCGCATTGGCGACATCGTCTCGTCACGTCGCGCGCGAGAGACGTTCCATTTCACCGTTACCGGCTGTTCCGATACATCATCTCGACCAGCTCGTCGTACATCGCGTCGGCCTGCTGATCGCTGGCGCGGATCGCGGTCGCTGCGCAGTGACGAAGGTGATTGCGCATGAGCTCCCGGCCGACGGAGCGGAGCGCCTCGTGCACGGACGCGATCTGCGTGAGGATGTCGGCGCAATAGCGGTCCTCGTCCACCATGCGTTGCAGGCCGCGCACCTGACCTTCGATGCGGCGGAGGCGATTGCGGTTCCGTTCTTTCGCATCGGGATCGACGGCGAGCGCACGCCGGCCCGATGCTGCATGCTCGGTCGCGCATCCGCACTCGACATGCTGGGGTAGCGCCGAGCGTTTGGAGCTGCGTGTCTTCTTTACCGTTGTCATGGTGGCGTTCGACTGTAAACGAATCAGACGATGCGTGAACGCCGCAGGCGCAGGCTGTTGCCGACGACGCTGACGGAGCTGAATGCCATCGCGGCGCTCGCGATGACGGGGGAGAGCAGTAGACCGAACGCGGGATAGAGCGCGCCCGCGGCGACGGGAATGCCGACGACGTTGTAGATGAAGGCCCAGAACAGGTTCTGCTTCATCGTGCGCATGGTGCGTCGTGCAAGCACGATGGCGTGCACCGCGGCGTGCAGATCGCCGCGCATGAGCACGACGTCGGCTGCATCGATCGCGACGTCGGTGCCCGTGCCGATGGCCATGCCGACGTCGGCTTGCGCGAGCGCCGGCGCGTCGTTGACACCGTCGCCGATCATGGCCACCACTTTGCCGGCCTGCTGTAGCCGAGCGATCTCCGCCACTTTACCGGCTGGAAGAACGCCGGCGACGACACGCTGCACGCCTGCTTCTTGCGCGATGGCGTCAGCGGTGCGCTGTGTGTCGCCCGTGAGGAGGACGACCTCGAGGCCCAATTGGCGTAGACGAGCGATCGCGTCGCGCGACGTGTCCTTGATGGGGTCCGAGACGGCGAGTACGCCCGCGAGTGCATCGTCAATGCTGACGAACAGCAAGGACTTTCCCTGGCCAGATAGTCGGTCGGCCTCGGCGCGCAGCGGAGACGCGTCGAGTCCTGACTCCCGCATCATTGCTTCGCTGCCCACTGCGACTCGCGTGCCCGCGACCACGCCGACGGCGCCGCGACCCGTGTCCGACATGAACGTCTCGGGTGACGCGAGCGCGACATTCAACGAGTTCGCATAGCGAACCACTGCGCTCGCAAGCGGGTGCTCGCTCAAGGTCTCCAGCGATGCGGCGGCGGCGACGAGCTGCTCGCTCGAGCGGCCAGGCACGAGCAGCACATCCGTGACCGTTGGCCTGCCTTCCGTGACGGTTCCGGTCTTGTCGAGCACGACGGTCGTGACATCGGCGGTGCGTTGCAGCGCCTCACCACCCTTGATGAGCACACCCAGCTCGGCGCCCTTGCCAGACGCCACCATTACCGCTGTCGGCACGGCGAGGCCCATGGCGCACGGGCACGCGATGATCAGCACTGTGATGGCCGCGGCAAATGCACGCACGGCGGGTGCGTCCCACCCGGCCATCTGTCCGGCGACGAACCAGATCGTGAACGTCAGAGCCGCGATCGCAACGACCACGGGCACGAAGACACCGCTCACCCGATCCGCGAGTCGTTGAATCGGCGCGCGGGTGCCTTGCGCGTCACGCATGAGGCGAACGATCTGCGCGAGCGTGCTGTCTGCGCCGAGCGTCGTGGCGCGATAGCGGAGTGCTCCGGCGCCGTTGATGGTGCCGCCAACGACTCGATCCCCAGCCGTCTTCGCCACGGGCAGCGACTCCCCAGTGAGCATCGATTCATCCGCGGCACTGGATCCGGACACCACGTCGCCGTCAACCGGAAAGCGCTCGCCGGGGCGGACGATCACGATGTCACCGGCGGTGACGGACTCGACGGGGACGTCCGCTTCCGTGCCGTCGTCGCGCATCACGCGCGCCTGCTTCGGCTGCAAGTGGACGAGCGCGCGCAATGCGCCGGCGGTCTTCTGTTTCGCGCGTGCTTCGAGCGCGTTGCCGGTGAGTATCAGCGCGATGATGATGATGACCGGCTCGAAGTAGACGTCCGGCGCGACACCGCCCGACACGAAGACGCCCGGCGCGAGCGTGGCGATGAGGGAGTAGAGGAACGCAGCGCCGGTGCCCAGTGCAATGAGGGTGTTCATGTCGGCCGAGCGATGCCGGAGTGCCGTCCACGCCCGGGTGTAGAAGTGCCGGCCAGCCCACAGCATGACGGCGACTGTCACGACGAGCTGAAGGAGCAGCGGCAGGGCGAGCAGCATGGTGGCGGCGCCGGCGATGCCGCTAAGGATGGCTTTGCGGCGCAGGTCCGCGAGCTCGAGATCGATGGCGCGGTCGCGCGCTTCCTGCTCCTCGAACGCCGTCTGCGCGGATGAGGGAAGGTCAGCGCCGTATCCGGTGGCGCGAATGGCGTCGACGAGGGCCGCCGGCGACGTGGCCGACGGATCGTACGCCACGGTGGCGCTGTGCATCATCAGGTTGACGCTCGCGTCGCGGACGCCGACGTGCTGCTGGAGCGCGCGCTGGACGCGTGCCTGGCACGCCGCGCAGCTCATGCCGCTGACGGGAATGCGAATCGTGTCGCCGGTGGATACCCCCATGGGGTATAGTCTCGCCACCCCGGGCGGGGAAGTCAAGTCGTTACCGTCGCGTGACAAGAGCGCGCCGCGTCGACGCAGGAGATTGTCCGCGCTTGTGACGAATGCACCACGACACATGCGATCTTTTGTAAAGAGACGAACAGAAGTCCGTGACGGCCGTTGACCGAGGACAACGTGCCACTAAGCTCCGATGTGTAAGGACACCTGCGTCCTTTCATGTCTCAACATTCGTGGAGGAAGCACGCCAATGCCCGATCGAAGTAGCAGTGGGGCCTTTGCCCTCGTATTCGCCCTTGCCGGACTGTCTGCCTGTCACACGTCGCCCGCCAGCCTCGGCATCGCCGCACAGCCTGTCACGCGGCAGGCCGCGTCGCAGCCGTCGCAGCCGCTCATGCTGACGAGCAATGCCACGATGGAAGTGGTGGACGCTCGCGATCCGAAGCAGGTCGCGCAGGGAGTACAATCCGTCATCTCGAGCCAGGTGAGCGGTGTGGACGTCCAGGTGGATTCCACCGGCGGCCGCCTGCACATCACGCCGGCGACGTCGGGTCAGGGCAGGGCCCCGCTGTTCGTGATCGACGGCGTGCCGTTGGCCGATGGCTACGGCCTGACGATTCTCACGCGGGTGATCGAGCGGATCGATCTGTTCCAGGATTCCGCGTCGACCAAGCCGTATGGCCTGCGGGCGGCCAACGGCGTCGTGCTCATCGCGACGCGCGCACACTAGCTGGACGGGTGGCCGGTCGGCCGGAGTTCGGTCGGCCGGTCACCCGGAGCCGCGCAACCGCCGCGCGGCCTATCTTTCGCGCATGCCACGTGACGCTGCGCGGAAAAGGCTTTGAGTCCCCTCGAGGGAGTCGCCGCGCTCATTGGCGCGATCAGCGTCTATCTGAGCGTCCGTCAGAACATCTGGAGCTGGCCGACGGCCATCGTCAACGTGGTCATCTACGCCCTGGTGTTCTTTCAGGCGAAGCTCTACGCCGACATGGGACTTCAGGTGATCTACGCCGCCCTCTCGGTGTACGGCTGGTACGAGTGGCTCTATGGCGGTGCGCAGCACACCGAGCTCCACGTCACACGAACAGGACCCTCGCTTGGCGCGCGCCTCGTTGGTATCGCGCTGACCAGCTCCGTGGTCCTGGGCCTCGTGCTCGAACGGACGACTGACGCCGCGCTGCCGTTCGTGGATTCGTTTCTCTCGAGCACGAGCCTCGTCGCGCAGTGGATGATGACGAAGAAGAAACTGGAGAACTGGCTCGTCTGGATCGGCGTCGACGTGCTCTACGTCGCCATGTTCACCTTCAAGCATCTGTATCTCACGGCCGGCCTGTATGCGGTGTTCCTCGTGCTGGCCGTGCGCGGCTACGTCGACTGGAAACGATCGATGGCTGAGCGTGCGATGGAGGACGCGGTCGCGGCGTGACGAGTCGGGTCGATGCGGGCCTCCTCACGATCTGTGTCACAGGGCCGGAGTCCACGGGCAAGACGACGCTCGCGCGTCGTCTTGGAGAGCAACTGTCCGTGGAATGGGTGCCCGAAGCGTCGCGGCTCTACGCGGAGCGGATCGGCCGAGACTTGAGTGTGATCGACGTCGAGCCGATTGCGCGGGAGCACATCGCGCTCGCGGACGCGGCGCGGGCCCGCGCCATCGGGGTGGGCGCCTCGGTACTCGTGCTCGATACGGACCTCGCGAGCACGGTCGTGTATGGGAAGCACTACTATGACGTCGCCGTGCCGTGGCTCGACGCGGCACTCGTGGAGCGCCGCGCCGATCTCTACCTCTTGTGCGATACGGACGTGCCGTGGGTCGCAGACGGCATCCGCGATGCGCCGGCGCATCGGGATGAGGTGTTCGCGTCGTTCGGCGAAACACTGCGACGTATGAACGCGCGGGTGGAAGTGATCAGAGGACAGTGGAAGACGAGATGGTCACAGGCCTGGGAGATTGTTGGTAGGACGGTAGGACAGTAGGACAGCAAACAAGAGCGTCAAAACGACAGGCGCGCATTCACCGAGACATTCCGGGGCGCGAGGATGTAATAGTACGGCTCCTGCGCGTTCGGATCAGAGCTCCCTGCCAGCGCGCCCGGGTAGCCGCCCGTGTAAACCCGCCGGTCGAAGACATTGCGCACCTGCACGAGCAGCGATTGCCCCGCAACGTGAAGCGTTGTGCCCGCATCGGCGTACCAGGCGTCGGGCACGGCGAACCGCGGATCGCCCGTGTTGGTGAGCATCATGCGCGACACGTAGCGTCCGTCCACGTCGAGCGACAGCCACGGCGCGAGCTCCGCTCGCACACCCTGGTTGCTGACGAGCCTGGGCGTCATCAGCGGTGTGACGTCGTGATAGGCAGTGCCGGACGCGTCGTCGACGTACTCATGAATCCGCGCCTCGGTGACCGCCGCGTTCGTCACCAGCGCCAACGACGGCGTCGCCTGCCAGACGAGATCCGCCTCCAGACCGCGGCGCATGGAACGATCGACGTTCTTGCGCAGCTCGTAGCCGATCTCGTTGATCGCCCCAATCGCGGCGATCTCGTTGTGGAACCGCATGAGAAACAGATTCGCCTGGGCGCTCAGCGTGCCGCGGTGGACGGTCAGCCCGCTCTCGAGATCGTACGCCGTTTCCGGATGCACGCGTGTGAGCGGCAACACCGAGCGCGCCTGCACGCTGTCGATGTCGTCGGCGCCGGCAAACATGTCGGAGCGGGTGGGCTCGCGGCCATTCATCCCCACGCTGGCGTACGCGGTGACGCCACTCATCGCGGCGACGCTCATGCCCACCTTCGGATTGACGAACGACCACGTCACCGAGGGCGATGGAACCGGCGTGCCCGCGGTTGGTTGATAGCGAAACTGCACGAAACGAAGCTGGAGATCGCCAAAGGTGGTCATGCGTCCCCGCGACACGGCGCCCTTGGCGAACACGCTCTGCTCACCCTTGTAGCCGGTGTTGTCGTAGAGACGTGCGTCGAGCGCGGGACGCTGCTCGAGCCAATGCTCTCGGCCATATCGTGCGACGTTCAATCCGACGGACGCGGAGGCGGCCTCCGATTGCCAGTCGAATGCGCTGCTGATGCCGCCCCAGCGCGAATGCAGATTGTAGTGATATGCGTCGCTCAGGCCGTTCGTGCCGGGATAGTCGTACCATCCTCCGGCGTCGAAGCCGTACAACGTCGTCGCCACGCGGGCCGCGTCGGACAGTGCGTGAGTCCACGCAACGCTCAGCAGATCCTGGTGAAAGCGGTCGGTGACCTCGTCCTCGGGGCGGTTGCCGAAGGGATTGTCGCGCGGCGCAGCTCGCAGCACGGATAGTGGCGCGGCGTAATAGGCCTGATCGTTCGACGACAGTCCGGCGAGCAGGCTGACCTTGACGATGTCTCGCGACCCGAACCATCCGCCGCTGGCAAATGCGCTTCGAGAACGATTGCCCGAGTTGAATCGATATCCATCGGTACGCTGCGACGAGCCGCGCACGTAGCCCGCGAAACCGCTCGGCGAGAGACCACTCTGGAGGACGAGGCTCTCACGGATCGTGTTGTACGATCCGCTCGTGAGCTGAATCTCGCCGCCGCGGCGTACGCTGCCAACGGGGATGGATTCGAAATTCACCGAGCCCGCGTACGATGCCGTGCCGTACGCGCTCGACCCCACGCCGCGCTGCACCTGCACCGAGGAGATGCTGTTCGCGAAGTCTGGAAAATTCGAGAAGTAGAGCGCCTCGTCCTCGGGCTCGTTGAGCGGAATACCGTCGAGCGTGATGTTGATGCGCGTCTGATCGATTCCGCGGAGGCGGATGTACGAGTAGTTGGACGCCGAACCGCTCTCGGAGTACGCGGTGACGCCGGGCGCTCTCTGGAGGAGGATTGGCGTCTCCTGGCCGGTGTAGCTCCGCTGAAGCTCGGAGCGAGTGATGGTTTGCGCGGAGATTGGCGCTGCGCGGCCGCGAATGGCGGTGACCTGAACGGCCTCGAGCTGTTGTGCCCGACGGACGTGAGTCGAGTCGCGGGCCGAGTCGCCCGGGATGATGACCTGCGGGACTGTCTGCAGGAGGAATGCAACGGTAAGGGTCAGCACAACGCGCTCCGTGTCTCGTTTTGACGCGAGGGAGCGGCTGCCCGAGGCAGGATGGACGCGGCATGAGGTGCCGGACGTCCCGCAGGAGGCCAGTGACGCTCCCTTCGCTGGAATTACCCAGATCAGGTTCGACGGGTGTGATCTCAGCCCGCGAGCCTCCGCGGGCACCCCGTGCCACTGCACTAATAATAACGGATCGGTACCGGGACACAAACGGCCGTGCACCCCGCCGCGTATGTCATTCAGCCGTCAGGTTCCCAAGCATACCATTGAGGGCTCTTCAACCCACGCACAATGAGGTTCGGTATGATCCGTCAGACTGCCTTGACCGCCGTGGCGGTTCTCGCTCTCTCGATGCCGGCGCAGAACGCGGCCGCGCAGACGTTCAGCGTCAAGAAGTACGACATCGGCGGCGAGGGAGGCACGGACTATCTCACCGCCGAGGCGGGCTCCGGGCGCGTCTTCGTCGCGCGGCAGACGCACGTGATGGTGGTCGACGCCAACACGGGCGCGGTGATCGGCGACATCCCGAACACGCCGCGGGTGCACGGCATCGGGCTCGCCCCGAAGTCCAATCACGGCTTCACGACGAACGGTGGAGACTCCTCCGTCACGATGTTCGACCTCAAGACGCTGGCCTTCATCAAGAAGATCCCGATCAAGGTTGGCGGTCTGGATGGCATCATGTACGACGAAGCTGGTGACAAGATCATCCTCACCAATCACAGCCGGCCGGGAACGGCTGTAGCCCTCGATCCGAACAGCGGGGAGATCACGGGCACCGCGGAGCTCGAGGACAACGCGCCCGAGGGCGCGGCGGCGAACGGTAAGGGATGGATCTACGTCAACAACGAAGGCAAGAATACCATCCAGGTGCTCGACGCGAAGAGCATGAAGGCCATCAAGTCGTGGCCGGTGGCTCCGTGCGACGGCCCGACGGGCATCGCGTATGACGCGGTGAACGATCGGATCTTTGCCGGGTGCGGCAAGACGTCCGTCGTCGTGAACGGCAGCACGGGCAAGGTGGTCGCCAACCTCACGAATGGCGACGGCGTGGACGCGCTGGGCTGGGACCCGACGGAAAAGCTGATCTACATCCCCGCGGGCCGTTCCGGCGACGTGACCGTGGTGCACCAGGGGTCGGCGGACGTCTATCACCCGAGGGCAACAGTGCCGACGTTCCCGGGCGCCAAGACGATCGCCGTTGATCCCGTAACGCACCGCGCATTCCTGTTCCAGCCGGAGCGTGGTCCGTCCACGCCGCCGCCGGCTGGCGCACCGGCTGGCACGCGTCCGACGCCCGGACCGGTGCTCCACGCGTGGTTCATCGTGGTGACGCACTGAACGAACAGAGTAGGTCAGTAGGATTGTAGGACAGTTGGACAGCAAACGCCGTCACTGTCCTACCGTCCTGCTGTCCTACTGCCCTACATTGTTCTTCGTGCGCCCTTCCAGCCTCTTCATCGCCGCTGCGCTCGCGTCATCGCCGCTCAGCATGTCTGCGCAGCAGGCGGATCCATATCTCGCGCGAGCGAAAGCCGTGCTGCGCACCACGCCGCTCGTGGACGGGCACAACGATCTGCCCTGGCGCATTCGCGAAGACACGCTGCACTCGAACGACCTCGAGGCCTATTCCCTCACAGTTCGTGCTCCCGGCATGACCGACCTGCCGCGAATGAAGCAAGGCATGGTGGGGGCGCAGTTCTGGTCCGTGTATGAACCCGGTGAGCCTGACGCCTCCACGTACAAGCGCAATGGAAAGGTGACCGGCACGCCCGGGTACGCGCGCGTGCAACTCGAGCAGATCGAGTTGGCGAAGCGCATGATTGCGAAATATCCGCGCGACCTGGTGCTGGCCACCACCGAGGCCGACGTCCGCAAGGCATTTCGTGAGGGACGGATCGGCTCTCTGCTCGGAATGGAAGGCGGACACGCGATCGAGAACTCGCTAGAAGCGCTGCGCGCCTACTACGACCTCGGCGCCCGGTACATGACCCTCACGCACAACGTCACGCTCGATTGGGCGGACGCGGCGCTCGACTCGGCGGTGCATCACGGCCTCACGCCGTTCGGGCGCGAAGTGGTGCGGGAGATGAACCGGATGGGCATGCTCGTGGATCTCGCCCATGTGTCGCCGGCAGTCATGAGCAACGCGCTCGACGTCAGCGAAGCCCCGGTGATCTTCTCACACTCGGCTTCGCGCGAGTTGGTGAATCATCCGCGCAACGTGCCGGATTCCATTCTGCGGCGCGTGCCGAAGAACGGCGGCGTCGTGATGGTTCCATTCGTTGTGTCGTTCGTCAACCGGGCGGTCAAGGCGTACGAGGACAGCCTCGCTGCCGAAGAGAAAGTGCTGAAGGCGCGGTTCGCGGGTGACATGCCGGCCGCGGGGCGCGCACTTGCCGACTGGAAGCAACGGCATCCGCGCCCCGACGCAACGCTCTCCGACGTCGCCGACCACATCGAGCACGTGCGTCGTGTCGCTGGCGTCGATCACGTCGGCATCGGAAGCGATCTCGATGGCATCACCACCACTATCGTCGGACTCGAGGACGTTTCGAAGTTTCCGATGCTGCTGGCCGAGCTGGCGAGGCGCGGCTGGACCGATCAGGACCTTCGTAAGCTGGCAGGCGAGAACGTGCTGCGTGTGCTGAAGACGGCGGAGCAGGTGTCCGCACGGCTCAAGAAGCAGCGGCCTGCGTCGATCGCCACCATCGAACAGCTCGATGGCGCGAAGCCGACACCATAACGCTTTAGCGGCCGTGCTCGCGACAGAGCGCGACGGCGTCCTCGAAGGCGGCGATAGTCTCTCGGGCGGTTTCGTCCCAGGTAAATCTCGATGCCTGCGCGATACTGGCCGCGCTCATGCGGGCACGGCGCGGGAAATCTGTCAGCACGTCGACAATCGCGCGGGCGAAGTCGACGTCGTCGGACGGGACCACCCACGTGGCCGCGTCGCCGGCCACTTCAGGCAGAGACGACGCTCGTGCGCAGATGACGGGCGTACCGAGTTGCATGGCCTCGAGCACCGGTAGGCCGAACCCCTCGTAGGTGGACGGCTGCACCAGCGCCTCCGCACCGCGATACAACGCCGCGAGCTCGCGATCCGACACGAACCCGAGCGTCTTGCGCCACGACTCTTGGTGGCGTGATGACCGCCTCCGCGGTCCCGCGAGCACCAACTGCGCGGTCGGCACATGCTCGATCACGCGCGGCATTGCCCGGTCGAGCAGCGCGAGGTTCTTCCGTCGGTCCGCGGCGCCCACCGCGAGCACGAACGGGGACGTTACGCCGAGTCGCGCGAGGATCTCCGCGTCGCCTTCGGGCGGTGGCACGACGAAGTCGTCGGCGGCGAGGAGCACGACACGCATTCGCTCGTGCGGAATGTGCAGCGTGCGATGCGCCTCATCGGCAGAGAATTGCGAGTCTGCGATGATGAGCGTCGCCCGTTTTGCCGTCGCCGTATATCGCCGCCGCCAGCGCAGGTTCTTCAGCGTCCCGCGCAGGCGCGGATCCGGATGCGCGATCGGCACCACGTCGTGCATCGTGGCGACGACGCATCCCCGCGCCGGCGCCGGATTCGCCGTGTTCCAGGGATACCAGAACACGTCGGCGGTGGCTCGCGTCAGGGCGCCGATGGGCCGGACGTCGACGCAGTCACGAAGCTCCGGCGAATCGAACATGGCGCGGACAGTGGCCATGTCGCCCCGTCGGACGAACAACGCGAGACGAAGCCCGTCGCCCTGAAGCACCAGTCGGGGCAGCAGCGCGCGGACGTAGCGTCCGATGCCGCGCACTTCCTGCGCGAGTCGTTTGGCCTCCACGGCGACGAGCATCGCGGCAGTATAGCCACGAGCGCCGCCGACCATAAGCGACGTGTTGCGTCTCGTGCGACGCGGGCCCGAGACGCATATTCCCGCCGCGCGGGCCACTCCCGCGTCCAATGTCCCTCAATCGCATATGGAGTGTTCGATGGCCTCGCATCGTCTTCTGCGTTTGTCCACCATGCTCGCCGCGCTGCTCCTCTGTGACTCCGCCATTGCGGCAGCACAGCGGGGAAATCCCAGCGCCGCGGACTCGATCAAGTACCGTTACGCCTCCACGTCGCAGCTCGATGCCCTCAAGGCTGAAGCCGCCCGCGAGATCGACGGAAAGGCGAAGATGATCCAGGAGATGGTGGATCAGGTGTTCTCCTACGGCGAGCTGGGCTTCCAGGAGTTCGAGACCTCGAAGTACCTGAGCAACATCCTCGAGCAGAACGGCTTCAAGGTCGAGCGTGGCGTCGCGGGAATTCCCACGGCGTGGGTCGCGCGCTGGGGCTCGGGAAAGCCCGTGATCTCGCTGGGCAGCGACATCGATGACATCCCGCAGGCAGGACAGAAGCCCGGCGTGGGATACAAGGACCCGATCGTCGCCGCCGCGCCCGGTCACGGCGAAGGGCACAATTCGGGAATGCCGCTCAACGTTGCCGCCGCGCTGGTGGTGAAGAAGATCATGGAGCGCGATCACATCCAGGGCACGCTGGTGCTCTGGCCCGGCGTGGCCGAGGAGCTCATGTCGGGCAAGGCGTGGCTGGTGCGCGAGGGGGTGTTCAAGGACGTGGACGTCACGCTCTTCACGCATGTCGGCAACGATCTCAGCGTGTCGTGGGGACAGTCGAGCAGCAACGCGCTGATCTCCGCCATCTTCAAGTTCAAGGGAGCGAGTGCGCATGCGGCGGGCGCGCCGTGGCGCGGAAAGAGCGCACTGGACGCGGTCATGCTCATGGGCACCGCGTGGGAGTTCCACCGCGAGCACATGGAGCTGGCGCAGCGCTCGCACTACGTCATCCCCGACGGCGGCGACCAGCCGAACGTCGTCCCCAGCACCGCGAGCATCTGGTTCTACTTCCGCAATCTCGACTACGAGAAGACGCTCGCGATGTTCGAGGACGGAAAGAAGATCGCGCAGGGCGCGGCGCTGCAAACGGGTACGCAGGTCGACACCGTCATGATGGTCGGCTCGGGATGGGCCGGACACTTCTCGCGTCCCATCGCCGAGGCGATGTACGAGAACATCAGGAAGGTGGGAATGCCGGTGTGGGACGAGAAGGACCAGACGCTCGCCCATGGCATTCAGCGCGAGATCGGCGCTCCCGACAGCGGGCTGACCAAGAGCGCGGGGAAATTGCTCGGACCCATTCCACAGGAGCGGCGCACGGGCGGCGGGTCGGATGACATCGGCGACGTGAGCTGGGTCGTGCCCACCATCACGCTCGTCTATCCGTCCAACATCCCGGGCTTGCCGGGACACAACTGGGCGAACGCCATCTCGATGGCCACGCCGATTGCGCACAAGGGCGTCGTGGCGGGCGCGAAAGTGCAGGCGATGACGGTGCTCGACATTCTCTTCACTCCGAAGATCGTGGCCGACGCGTGGGATTACTTCAACACCGTCCAGACGAAGACGGTCAAGTACAAGCCGTTCTTTGCGCCCACGGACAAGCCGCCCATCTGGCTCAATGCGGCGACGATGGAGAAGTATCGCGCGGAGATGCGGAAGTACTACTACGATCCGACGAAGTACGGATCGTACCTTCAGCAGCTCGGCATCGAGTATCCAACGGTGCGGAAGATCGTACCCTGACGTCCGCGTCCGAGGTCAGGCCGGATCGAACCAGAGCTCGCAGTCGTAATCGTACGTGAGCTCCTCGCCGGCCTGCACGGCGCGCGTCGTGACGACGGACATCGTGTATGGCTCGGGGCCGCTCCGGAACTCCACGTTCGGATTCGACGAGTGGTTGTAGATCATGAGGAGGCCGCAGCCCATCGCGACCTCCTCGCCGGGCTCGTCGCTCCAGTAGAGCAGGTATTGATCGAAGATGGTATCGCGATCGTCGCACTCGAGCATGTCGTCGACAGGCACGACGATGACGGGTGCGCGCTCGACCTCGGTGCCCTCGGCGCACGCCTCGGTGGCGACCACGCCGCGTCCCTTCCCGGGAATCATCTCCCAGGCCACACGCGAGCGACGCACTGCCTATGGAATCCTGACGGAGCTGCTCGCCACCGTGCCGTAGCCGCTGGCCGAGAATGTCAGCCCGTAGGTTCCGGGCGGTCCGTTGAGCGTGAGGTTCGTGAACGTGGCGGTGCCGTCGGCCGCGGTAGTGGCCGTGGTCATTCCGCCGAGAAACACGTTGCCGCTGGTGGAGTTCGCGGTGATGGCGATGCCTCCGCCGGCCGTGGCGTTGTTCGCCAGATCGGCAAGCGACACGATCGGGACGATGGAGAGCGCGGTTCCGGACGTGGCGGTCGCGGACGGCTGCTGCACGACCACCAGCTTGACCGGTGCACCCGGCAGGATGGGGAACGTTCCTGAGGGAAGGTTGGGAATCGTCGGAGAGCTGAGTGCAATGGTCACGCTGCCCGCGGGGCCGATGTACGGCGGAATGGTGAGCGTGAAAATTCCCGCCGTGTCGGTGCTCACGGAGACCGAGCTGGTTCCACCGCCCGGCTGCACCACCAAGGTGCCGATGATCGTGACGCCCGCCGTGTGCACGTAGTTGCCGTTCGCGTCCGCGAGCTGGGCACTGAACGCGGAGAGCGGAGCCACGCCGACGGTGAACGACTTCGGCACCGGAGTGAGCGCAATGATCTGTGTGGGCGGGCCGACCGGCGCGGCCGTGGCCGTCACGCTGATGGAGACACTCGGCAGCGAGGCGAAGCTCGCCGAGAAGGTGTACGTGCCCGCGGATCTGCCGGGCGTGATCGAGGTCCGTGCGCGTCCCGACGAGTCGGTGGACTGCGTGACGACGCCAACGGTGCCGCCCGACGTGGTGGACGCAAACGTCACAAGGCGGCCGATGATCGGCTTGCCGTCAGTGCCTTGCAGCTCCACGACGAACGGAACCGGGAGCGTCTTGTTGGACACACCGGTCTGTGCGTCGCCACTGATGACGACGAGCCGTCCTGGCTGAGCCAGATAGGTGATGTGCGCGATGCCTGTAATGCCGGACGGGGCAGCGGCCGTGATGAGGACGACACCTCGTTTGCCGTGAGGTGTCACGTTGGCCGTCGTGTTGCCCGACGCGGCCACGACCGCGATGGCGGTGTCGCTCGACGTCCACGTCACGGTGAGGTCGCCGACACTCTTGCCCGCCGCGTCGGTACCCGTGGCAATGAGCGGCTGCGGTGCGCCCGCCTGTAAAGTAGTGTTCGACGGCGACACGGAGATGAGCGAGACACTGGATCCCGGTCCGACATACTGGAGCGAGATCGGCAACGGTGTACTGCCCCCGCCCGACGAACGCACCGTGATGCGCTGCCGACTCGCGAACTGCACGGCGCCGGATGCATCCCGGAGCTCGACGAGTGCATCGAACTGCTCCTGCTGGCCGGAGATCGGGACCGGAAGGTCGACGCTGACCGTGTCCTGAGTCGCCGGAAATGCGATGGTCGTATCGACGACGGCCCTGCCGGCCAGATTCGTGAGCACGACGTGAATGCTGACGACAGTCGTTCCCGTCGTGGCCAGCGCCTGATAGGCCCGCGCAGCGGCCGGCTCGAACGTGGGAGCCAGAGCTACCCGTCCGACGTTGTGGCCGGAGGGCTGCACGGAGGACGTATGCTCCGCGCACGACAGCGAGGCAAACGCCAGTATGAGGAGTAGCGGTCGGTGCATCAGGCGCATCGCAGCAGGGGAGCGGGCGTCAGCGCGGATCGAGCCGGCGCCCCGTGTTCAGGTTGTCCCAGTTGAGCACGGTGTTGAATACCATGAAATAGCTCCCGATCGTCTCTCCGCGCCAGATGGGATTGCCGGCAAACAGGACAACATGTCCTCGCTGGAATGGCACATCCACAACGACTGGACGCTGCGCGATGTCCGTTCCGCCCTCCAGCAGCCCTGAGGCGAGTAGTCCCCGCTGCTCGCCGAAACGGAGCACGACACGCGGACGCTGATCCGGCGGAATGACGTTCAAGGGCGTGCGAAGCTGCTCCGGCGTCGGAAGAGCGTACTGCCACGGCTGTATCGTCTCCGGCACCGGTGCTGAATGCGCCGAATCGAGCGCGGACCGGCCTTGGACGACGTCCGGCTCGTCCGCCAGGCCGCGTCCCGTCGCGCGGTCCGTCGGAGTGCCGAAGCGATTTCCGCGTCCTCCGCCGCGGTTGGCGCTGACGCCGAAGCTCTGACCGTTCTCGGAATAGATGGAGAGGTTCTCCGGAATGCCGTACATGATCGGACTGGCGGCATCGACGACCTTGGACCGCAGCAGGCTCCCCACCACGCGCCCGCGGGTCTGATTCATCGCAACGCCACTGGCGAAGCCGTACTGGATGGCGAAGTCCGACGTGTTGTCGGAGGTGATCAGAACGCCACCCTTGGCGACGAATTGCTGGAGCTTTGCGAGTCCGTCGAAGCCAAGGCCCGGGCGAACGTCATCGGTCTGCGCCCAGGTGCCGATGTTTGGCGTCTCCGGCGTGTTCTTCCACGGCATCGGGTTCCGCCAGCGCGGCATGCCCTCGACGATCCCCTGACCTCCGGGTCCGCCGGGCCCAAAGATGATGACGTCGTATTTCGCATTCAGATCCGGCGTCTTCGCGATGTCCTGCACGGAGATGTAATCGTACGGAATATCGAGCTGATCGAACGCGTACCGCCACCAGCCTTCGGTCTGCGTGCTCTGCCACGTGTGCATCACGGCCATGCGCGCGGCGCGGAGTGGATGCGTCTTGACCGTCGGCGCGCGATCCACTGCCGCGACCATGAGCCCCAGTTCCCGTGCCGCCTTGTCGATGTCGCTCCGCGAAATGCCGCTGATGATGAAGGACCCGCGCGGATACGACTGGTTGCCGAGTTGAAATGAGTCCTCCGCGGCCTTGAAGTCGGCGCTCCGCAGACGATAGCGAAGTGTGGCGAGGGCGTTGTCCGCGTTATGCCGGATGACGAACACGCTGCCGTCGCCGCTCACACCGCCAGGAGCGCGAATCTCACCCTTTACCAGCTCTACGGGGACGTCGAGCACCTTCGGGTCCACGACTCTCGCCGCCTGAACGGCGAATCCCTCGGGGAACGACCACCCGGTGTCGTCGTAGGGCGTCTTCTGTGGATCATTGGGCGCCCAGAACTGCTTGTCGAGCAGTCCGTCAGCCGCGCGCGAATAGGGCTGGTCCATGCGCACGATGTAGCTGCCCGCAGGGAACTCCTTGACCTCGGTCTCCGTTGCGCGAGCCGGTGGCGGCGTGGTGTCCTGCCCGGCCCGGGCTCCCGCACGATTGGCACGCGTGACAGGAACGCTCACAGAAAATGGCGCGGCCGCGCGCGAAATTTCGACGTGCTGTTTTTGGAGAACCCGCAGCAGCTCGGCCTGCGCGCCGGGCCGTGGATCCGCGGCGCTGAACACGTAAGCGGCCGGCCCTTCGGTGCGGGCCTTCAACACCGAGCGCTTGCTCTTCTCGTAGAAGTTCTGGAGGAAGAGACGCCGATTCGTGGCGAAGTAGTTGAGCGAGACGAGGAGCCCGGTCTGCTCGTAATTGTTGTTGTTGCGGAGCGACCACATGACGCGTGGCAGCGCGGGATTCTGCCGGTACCACGTCCGCTCCGTATCGTACGGTCCCAGCGTCCGCTCGAGCGTCTCGGCGGTGCCGCCATTGCCGAACGTCTCGTACAGGCGGCTGATGCCGTTGTGCATCGCCGCGAGGAACATGAGATACCCGGGCGACCAGGTGTCGAAGTTGCCGTGGGCGAAGACGCCCGGCATGCCGAATCGCGTCATCTCCTGGACGTTGTGCCAGCCGATCATCTGCCATTCGTTCGTGAGCAGCGGGTCGATCCACGCGTTGAATGGTCCGTCGCCGACGGTGTTGTCGTACAGATAGGCGACCGACTCATGCAGGTCGTGCAGCACCTGCGCCTGCTGGCTGAGGTAGGTGTCGAGGACGTTCTGCGACAGCTTGAGCGTGAGCGCCATGGCGTCGCGGTTGTTGTCGTGCGCGACATAGTGGCCCCAGTAGAGCAGGGGCGGCACCGTCTCACCCGGGTGAGCCATGTGCCACCGGAACAAGTCCACCATGCGGTCGCGTCCGTCCACTTCCACGACGGGCGTAATGAGTGTGACGAGATTGTTCCTGATGTGGCGGACGTAGGGGCTCTCGTCCGCCGCGAGGCGATAGGCGAGCTCCATGAGTGCGGTGGGCGCGCCGGATTCCGTGGAGTGAATGGTCCCGGTGATGTAGTACACCGGCGCGACTTCAGAGACGATGCGCGCCGCCTCGGCGTCGTTCATGCCGATGCTGCGCGGGTCCGCCAGTTTCGCGAGCTTCGCACGATTCTCGTCGAGCTTCGCCATCAGGGATTCGGACGCCACGGCGACGGCGATCATCTCGCGGCCTTCCTCCGTCCGTCCAATGGAGAAGACCTTCACGCGCGGCGTGGATTTCTCCAGGAGGCGCATGTAGGCGTAGACTTCCTTCGAGTACGGGAAGTAGTTCTTCGCGCCGGCGATGTCGCCGAGCACGGCTTTCGGCGTCGGCAGTGCGGAGGCGGGCAGGTAGTCCACGAGCGGCGACAGAAAGAATTTCTCCGTCGTGTACTCGAGGATCTTCTTCGTGTATTCCTCGTCGACAGGCTGGGTGGGAGCGCGCCCTGGCTTGAGCGCTGCGGGGTCCACCGCCTGCGCAGAGAGCTCCGGTCCGGAGAGCAGCAGGAGAGCGACGAGGACGAAGAGGAGAGGCATGTTGAAAAGTCTGGTGAGCGGTGAGCCGTGAACAATCTGCGACCCGTCGCGAGGGCAGTCCAGCAGTGTTCTCCCGAGCGAATTGCCACTAGCGTGCAGACGTGAGCGGATACCTGGTGGTGATCCATCTCGACAACCGTCCCGCTACGCGCGAAGAGCTCGCGCCATTCGCGCTTCCGCTCGCGGAGCGCGGACCGCACGGAGCTCGGCCACGCCTGTTCGGAAACGTCGGCGTGATGTCATCGCTGTTGTACACCGGCGATCCGCGGCTCGACGCGACGGTGGCCACGATCGGCGAGCGTCTCGTCGTAGCGGGCCAGGTTCGAATGGACGCGCGGCCTGCGCTGCTCGTGGCATTCCGGAACGCCGGCCGCGATCTCACCGACGATGAAACCGACGTCTCGCTCTTTGCGCACGCGTGGGATCTCTGGTCTGCCGGCGCGCTCGATCGTGTGATCGGTGACTTCAGCGTGTGCGTCGTGGATCGACGCGATGGGTCCGTCACACTGGTTCGTGATCGGTTCGGAGTGCGCCCTCTGTTTCATGCCACGGTTGGGCGAACGCTGATCGCCTCGAACGTGCTGCGCGCCGTTCTTGCGTCACCGGACGTGTCGCACGTCCTGAACGACGATGCCGTCGCCGACTTCATCGCGTCGGGTGCGCCGGAAGAGTCAGGTGCGACGATCTTTCGCGACGTGCGCTGCGTGCCGCCGGCGCATTTCGTCCGCACCGGCGCCGCGGCGCAACGGTATTGGTCCGTGGCCGATCTCCCGATGCGAGCGGAAGAGGACGTGAACGCACTCCGTCACGCGTTTGTGCAGGCAATCGGAGATCGGCTCCGCGCTCCGGCGATTTCGGTCCTCACCTCCGGCGGAATCGAATCGACGGCGATCGCGGCCATGACGTGCGCGACGCTGAAGGTTCCGGCGGCCGTTCACGCCGTCACCGTCGATCTCCCGAGCATCGCTCCGTCGCCGAGGGTCGCTTACGTGCAGTCCGTCGCCCGAACACTTGGCATCCGTCACACCGTCGTCAACGGTGATCGCTTCGGATTTCACGAAGGACTGGAATACGTTGCAGCGAGATTGCCTCACACCGCCGCGCCGTCGTGTGATCTCGACGTCGAGCTTCGGCGTGAGGTGATGCGTCGCGCAGTCTCCAATTCGCGCGTGGTGCTCTCGGACGGAGATCCGGACGCGCTGCTCGGGCTTCCGACGCCAAGCGGGCACGGCGCACCATCCCCCGCGTGGCTTCGCGAGGACCTGCGCCGGCGACGTGATGCGCGATTGAGCGCGCGAGCGGCGGATGCGCAGGACTTTCCGTCATGGCCCGGTCTTCCGCATGGCGCCGCCACGCTGGAGTCGCTCGATCCGGGAGCGCACGCTGTGCCCGCGGACGTCCGGTTCCCGCTGCTCGACGTGCGCATCGTGGCACTGATGCTTTCGGCGCCGGCGGAGCGGCAGCAACAGTTGCTTGACGACGCAACGCAGGGCGCTCTCCCACGACACCCACCTGACGAACAATCCATCCACATGCCGGAGCTGCTCTCGGCGCGCTTCGCGCAATGGTGGAGCCGCCGGCCGATGCCGTTTACGCCCTGCGACGCCCTCCGCCGCTATCTGGACGCGGCCGTTGCTCCGCCGACAGCCGCCCCCGATGGAAGTTCCGACGACGCGCTCATCGAGCTCCGACTCCGCAGTCTCGACCGATGGCTGCGTGTGGAAACCGCGTAGATTCGTCGCATGACGAACTCCTCGATGGATCTCACGGGCCGCGTCGCGGTCGTGACCGGCGGTTACGGTGTGCTCGGCGGCACGATTGCATCGGGACTCGCCGCGGCGGGCGCTCGAGTCGCCATTCTCGGCCGTAACCGGAGTGCCGCCGATGCAAAGGCGCGGGAGATTCAGGCGTCCGGCGCGGACACTACAGTTCTCATTGCCGACGCGTTGGACGAGGCCGCCGTTCGCGCGGCGCGCGACGAGCTGCTCCAGCAGTGGGGGCGCGTGGACATTCTCATCAACGCAGCGGGTGGACACGTCGCAGGCGCGCGCAACGACGACCGCAGCATCTTCGACGTCCCCCTCGACGCATTCGACGAAGTGCTGCGACTCAACTTGCACGGGACCGTCATTCCATCCATGGCCTTCGGCGAGACGATGGCCGCGCGGCGATCGGGATGCATCGTCAACATCTCGTCCATGGCTGCCGTCCGCGCGTTGAGCGGTGTGCTCGGCTACTCCGTCGCGAAGACCGGCATCGACAGCTTCACGCGGTGGATGGCCGTGGAGCTTGCGCGCAAGCACGGAGATGGCGTCCGCGTGAATGCCGTGGCGCCCGGATTCTTCGTCACGACGCAAAACGCGAGCGTCCTCATCAAGGAGGACGGCAGCTACACGGAGCGCGCGACGCAGATCGTCGCGCACACGCCCATGGGTCGTTTCGGCCGTCCGGCGGAGCTCGTGGGTTGCGTGCAGTGGCTCTGCAGCGACGCAGCCTCGTTCGTCACGGGCGCGGTGATCCCGGTTGACGGCGGGTACAGCATCTACGGCGGCGTATAACCGAACGGTCTTACTGCTGGCGCACGGACATTCCCGCGCGGCCACTCGCCTCCGCGCGTACCACGAGTCCGTCGCGCGTGACGAACAACCCGCGCACCGACACCGAATCCACCACGCCGCTGAGCGTTACCGCGTCGCCCAGCTTCCGGTTCAATCCCTCGAGCAGCATTGCGCGCGCTTTCGCAAGCGCCGGTTCTGTAGAGATTTGCGTTCGCCGGCGCAGCTCGGCGCGAAGGTCGTCTGACCGCAGCCACGCATAGGTCGTGAGCATGCGGCTGTCCGTGCGCAGATCGAAATCGAGGTCCGGGACGACGATCGAGCCATGGAAGCGATCGATGAGCGGCGTGCCGGCGAGCTGCAGGACGCCATCCGCGCCGCCCGCGAACGTGAACGCAATCGCGAGCTGGCCCTTGGGCTGAGGCATCACCGTCACCCGACGCAGCGTGGCAACGTGTCCGGATCCGGTGAAGTGCTTCCCCTCAAGGGCGGAGCTCAGTTGGCGCGACGCCGTGCCGTAGTCCACGAGACCGTCCAGCACTACGTGAAATCCCTGCACGCGTCCGGTATCACGTGAGAGCGCGGGGATTCCTGTGGTTCTGACCGCGGGTTCCGCATTCCCCGTGACGATGCGCGGTCTGGCGTCGAGGCTCACGGGCACGGTGAGCACTCTGCGGCGCCCGCGTGCGTGCCCAACGCGAAGTCGCTCGGGCCCGAGCACCAACCAGACGCCGTCCGCGAGCTTGATGGGACTCGACAGCATTTCCCACCATTCTTTTACGTGCGTCGAGAGATCGACTGCGCCGATCTTCCGGTCGATGTCGCCCAATTGAGCCGTCAGGGCGGTTCGGGCGGCATCGACGACACTTGCGGTGACGTCGCGGTGCAGAATGCTGACGTCGCAGTGGTCTCGCGGAGCCGCTGACGCAGGAGCCACTCGCACGACCCGGGCGTGCGATACGAGGTGCCAGTCCCCGGACAGGGAGAGTGGCGTTGCAAGCTCGACGGCGAGCCGTGGCCGCTCGTCTCCGGACCCACACCCCGCACTCAGTGTTGGCGCCAGCGGAGGCTTGTAATAGCCACGCGCCGTGTATGCGACCGTCGCCCGGAGGTGCAGCTCGTCTCCATCGGCGAAGGCAGAGAACGGTCCGCGCGTCGCCTGAAAGGCATAGTGACGACGCGGATCGTCCGGCACCTCCCGCACACTGTCGATGGACCCAAACGACTTCGGCACATTGCGCTCGACGAGCGCCAATACGTTCGTGAAGTCGTACTCGAGCGGCACGCTGAAATGCGACAGCTCGGCGGGAGCCGGATCGGGCGCCGACGCGTCGGGTGGCCTTGGCGAGGCCGCGGGTGGCTCGCGCGTGCAGCCCGCAGCCGCGGCCATCGCGAGCGCCAGGAGACCGAAAACGACCCCGGATTCCCGAGGCGATGCGACGACGGACCTCAACCGCGCCCGATTCCTGCAAACGTGGCCTGCATGCACATGAATGATGCGGCGGAACCGGCCGCCGCGCTCGCGGGCCCGTCGGATGAACGGCGGCCGTCCCGTGACGAGCACGCTACGCGCCGCTGGCTGGAGGTCGTGGGTCTCGGTGTCCTGTCGCTCTTCATTTTTGCGCTGATCGGTGAGGATGTGTTCGAGCACGCCACGCTGCCAATGGACACCGCCGTCCGCGCCTGGGTGCTCGCACACCAATCCCGTCTCGCATACCGAATCTTTCACGCCATCACGATCGTGGGTGGAGTGAATACGCTCGCGTTTCTCGGAATCGCCGGTGGCCTCTATCTCTGGAGGCGCGGACACTCCTTCGTGGCGTTCGCGGTGCTTCTCGCGCCGTTGGTGTCCATTCTCACCTATCTGGGCGTGAAACACTTCTATGCCCGGAAGCGGCCGCCGTCGTTCGGCCGAATATTCGAAGGAACCTACGCTTTTCCGTCGGCGCACAGCACGGCGTCGGCGGCCATCTGCGGAACGCTCGCGTACGTGTTCTGGCGGCAGGGCATCGTACCTGGATGGGTCGCGCTGTGCTTTGCGATCCTCGTGCCGCTCGCAATCGGCGCGAGCCGAGTGTACCTGGATGTCCATTGGGCGAGCGACGTGCTGGGCGGATGGAGCGCCGGCGTCCTCGTCGCCGTCATGTCCGCGGCGCTCTACAACGCGAACGGACGCGGCGCATGAGGCAATTCGTCATCGCGCTGTTGTCGCTCACTCGAGCGTTGGCCGCACAGCAGCCCGACGCCCCATCATCGGGCGTTCTCCTCGATCACCGCGATCTCGCGCTCCTCGCCGGCGCCACGGCGGCCTCGGCGCTGCTCACTAAATGGGACAGGCCGCTCGCGCGCGCGTTCTCCGATTCCGCGCTCCACGCGCGGCATCCCGGTTTCGGAACGGCGGCGCAGCGCACGAGTCACGTCACCGAGACGGTGCTGATGATCGCTGGCGGGACGACGTACTTCGTCGCGCACCGGACGAACCACGCGTCGGTCGCGGAGGTCGCGTTTCACACGACCGAGGGCGTCGCCGGAGCGGCGATGTTCATTCAGATCATACGCGGCGCTCTCGGGCGCGGACGCCCCTATGTGATCAACGATTCCGGCGAGGTCCGGGACGCCGACCCCTACGAGTTCAACTTTCTGAAGGGCTTCACCAGCTTCAACTACCGATCCTGGCCATCCATGCATGCGATGGCGACGTACGCCGCGGCGGCGGGACTCGCGACGGAGATGCGATATCGCGACACGCCCAATCGGCACGTCTGGAGTGGCATGCTGTACGTCGTGGCGGCGAGCCCCTCCTTCGCCCGGATGTACCTGGACGAACATTGGGCCAGCGACATCGCCATGGGGGTTTTCATCGGGATTTTTGCGGGACAGAAGGCCGTGAGCTACGCCCATGAGCATCCCGACAACCGAATCGACAGGCGTTTTCTGGGTTCTCAGGTGCGCGCCACCATCACGCGGGATGCCTCGGGCTACTCCTTTTCGCTGAGCCCATTCTAGGGCACATGGGGTGTCTGGAGACTCGTGTGTCTCACCCATGGAAGCCGGGAAGCGCGACTCTACGTGCGAACGGTAACCGCAAAAACGAAGTCGAGTCGGACGGGCGCATTCCGGTGGGGTGTGCGTCAGCCTGGCTCGATTTCGTTTTTGCAGTGGTATGCACGGGTCCGCAAGCCCTCCGTGTCTTTCTGTGCCGTCTGCTGCCTGGATGTGGGCGGGCTCTCAGTGTGCGTGGCGCGGCACCCCCATGTTTCCGCGGTTGCCGAGAAATAGAACAGCCTGAATGAACCACAGCACAGAGAGCAGAGAAGGGCCCATCTTCTCAAGAAACCCTCGCTCGGCGGAAAAGGTCCTAATAAGAAGGCACCAACATTTGACGCTCCAGTACCCTGGATCGCGGTCGCTTCAGGAGGGTTACGTAACTATGACTCGCAGCATGCAAGCGTTCCGCATACTAGTCATTCACGCCGTCGCATTAGCTTGTAGTTCCTCCGAGATAGGTGCGCAAGAGACGCAATCGAGGCTCCTGAGTCCTTCGCCAGTCGGTGTTGTGAATAGGGGTGCTAGAGACTGGAATACCGGCGGCGTCGGCTATATCCCCCAGAGAGCGCACTTCCCGTCGGATACCATCTACGCCACCATCTCCGATGTGAGGCGGAGCACCGCTCGAAAAAGGCACGCCGTTATCGGTGCAGTGTCAGGAGGTGTCGTTGGAGGGGGACTTGCGGTGGCTTTCGCGCCAGGATGCTCAGCGCATGAAACCGGCCCAGGCGCATGCGCTTATGGCAAGGTTCTGGCAGTCGGTGCATCGACGGTCATTGGCATCTTGGTGGGCGCTGTCGGCGGCTACTTCTGGCCAGTCCAACCGGGACGGTGAATTGCGGAGGAGTCGGCTCTTCAGTGTGCCTAGAGCAAGTTCGACTTCCTCGATATGCAAAACCGGCCGGCGATTACTCGCCGGCCGGTTTTCATTACCACCAATCAATTCGGCTTTACGGACAGTTCGGACGACCTCTCGGCAACGGAATCGTACAGGTCTTCGTGGTGCCGTTGTGGTTGATCGTCTCCGTCGCCGTGGCCGAGCCGTCGTAGGTGATGACTTCGCGCCGCGTGGATACAACGGGCGTCTTGCCCGTGTACGTCACCGTCACCGTCATCTGGCGGATCACCTTGCCCGCCGTCGGATACGATTGCTTGCCGGCCGCAACCGGGATGACGACGCCACTGGTCGTGTCGCCGATGGCGCGCACGACTGTAAACGTGCCCGCCGTGTCCTTGCCCGTCGAAGTCTCGTTTCCCTTGGACGTGCCGTTCACGGTGCGCTGCGTGCTTCCCACGGCGAGCCCCGTCACCAGACGGTCGCTGCTGTTCGCCACGTTGGTCGTCGCCCCGTTGCGCCGCGTGAGCGTGCCTGTGGCGTCCACATGCGTTGCAATGGAATTGGTGGTGCTGTTCTGCTTGGCCTGCGCGGTGCCGGCAGCCGTCTTGTAGACGATGGTCCGCGTGACGGTGACGCCGTTATGCGTATCCGCGCAGGTGTTGACGCCGCTCGTGGCGTTGTACGTGCACGATGCGGACGTCGCGTTCGGTCCGCCGCGCTCGAATGGCGGCGGCCCTCCCAATTCTCCGCCAAGCATCTCGATGCCGAAGCCGCCACCCATGAAATCGTGGCCGCCGCCGAGAAAATTCGCGCCGTGGTTCTCGGAACGATCACCCGGAAGGAACGGCATGCCCATCGCGCCGCTTCCGGCGAAACTGCTCACCGCTGACTCGAATCCGAGCGGGGTGGTATTGAAGGCCGCATCCAGCATTTGCGTGCCGAACGAGCTCGTGAGCGCCTCCGCGCACGCACCCGCGAAGATGGCAATGCCTGCAAGCAGAACATGGCGAGTGGTTCGCGTCATCTGTCGTCTCCCTGACTCGCGGCGCGAGAGATCGAGACGGTCCCGGCCTCGGCGCCGCACGTCCGTTTGACACCACGTCGCGTGCGGACCCTATGCGCCGCTACGTTCAGCCGGCGTCGGGCAGCCAGGGTGCGAGCTGGTCACGCAACAGCTTGAGCGCCCGTCCCATCCGTGCTTCCACGCTCTTTACGGAGATGCCGAGCTGCTCGGCAATTTCATTGTAGGTCATGCCGCGCTGCCGGTTCATCTCGAACACCTCGCGCTGCGGCGCGGAGAGCGACGCAATGGCTTTCTCGGCCGCCAGCCGCAGCTCGACGGAGACGACACGCGCATCGGCCGGCGGCGACTCTGTCGGCCCGCGCACATACACCTCGCCACGCTGCGCGGTGCGCGCCTGACGCAGGCGATTGAGCGCGCGATTCCGCGTGGCCTGCTGGAGATAGGCTCGGAGGGGGCCCGCAAGTACCAGCGAGTCGCGCCGCCGCCACAGCTCGAGCATCACGTCCTGGACGATCTCCTCGGCGAGTGCGCGCTCGGCCAGGAGACGGGTCGCGCTGACGACGAGCACCGGATAGTGCTCGCGAAAAATTGCCGCGAAGGCGTCGTCGTCGCCGGTGCGAAGACGGGCGAGGAGTTCCGATTCGTCCACGTGGCCTATATCGTTGGCGGTAGAACGTAAAACAAGTGGCCCACGCCGCCGTGCCGACACGACACAGGGTGTGTGCCGCGTCACGTGTCTCGATTGCATGTCCGACCATCCGCACTCCGACCTGCCCGGTATCCCTGATTGGGACGCCATTGCGCGCCATGTGGCGGGCGAGGGCACGGATGCCGAGCGCGCGGAGATGCGGCGAGTGCTCGATTCCAACGCGGCGCTCCGCCGGTTTGTTGAGGTGCTGGAGGGCGTCACCGCGTCGGCTGATCCCGTAGCGCCAACGTCCGCCGAGGTCGAACTGGCGCTTCAGTCCGTGTTGGCGCGTCGTGATCTGGCGCCGGCAGCGGACCATTCGTCTCCACGGCGCGACATCCTCCCGCTGATGCGCCCTCAGCGTTCAGCACGGGTGGTGATGCTGCGCGTGGCCGCGGCCATCGTGGTCGTTGCCGGCGCAGGACTCCTGCTTCGCTCGAGCTTTGGTGGCGACGGTGGCGGCGTGGCGCCGGCGCGTGCACATCTGGCGACTGCGGTGGGCGCCATCGACTCGATGACGCTCGCCGACGGCACACGCATTCTGCTGGGGCCCGGGAGCAGGATCGACCTCGACTCCGGCTTCAATGCGAGCAACCGAACGCTGTCGTTGACCGGCGACGCACGGTTCGACGTCCGTCACAACAGCGCGCGTCCGTTCACCGTGCGCACGTCGAGCGCCACGTTCCGCGACGTCGGCACCGTCTTCGCCGTCCACAGCGATTCCTCGCAGGGATCCCGTGTCGTCGTCAGCGAAGGCGCCGTATCGGTAAGCGGCTCGGGCGGAGCGGGTCCGGTGATTCTTCGCAAGGGCGATCGTGCTACCGTTGCGGCAAGCGGCTCGATGAGTGTGGAGCGCTCCGCGATGGTTGCCGAGGATACCGCCTGGGCGACTGGACGACTCGTGTTCCGCGATGCGACGGTCGCCGACGTGGCTGCGGACGTCTTGCGCTGGTATGGACTGTCGCTGCACGTCGACTCCACACTGGCGTCCCGTCGTCTGACGGCCACGTTCGACCGCAATGCCGGTGCCGACGTCGGCCGAGTCATCGCCGCCATGCTCGGCGGCGGATGGCGGCAGCGCGGCAATGAGCTCGACATCGTCCCGGCACCGGCTGCGCCGCTATCGAGGTGATGGCGTCGCCGCGGCGCCGGCGATATCGTTGAAGGTGAGCTCATGCGCCCCATTTCGAGATTCTGCCGCTCGCCGCTGACCCTCGTGGTCGCCGGCGCGTTTGCTGTGCCCGCCGCAGCACAGCACCCCTGTAACGACTACATGCCCGTGGCCACTCCGGCCGCGGGATGGAGCGCGCCACTCGATGCGCGTGTGAGCCTGCGAGTGCGGGACGTCTCGCTCCGCGACGCGCTCGACCGCCTCACTGCCGCCTCCGGCGTTCAGCTCGCGTACTCGGCGGATTTTCTCCCGGTCGACCGCCGAGTGTGCGTTGCGGTGGACAGCGCGCCCCTTGGCGCCATTCTCGGCGGTTTGCTGAGGAACACGCGGGTGCAGGCCCTCCTCATCGCGGGTCGCGTGGTGCTCGCGCCAGCAGGGTCTTCGCCCGACGAGACGCCGGTCTCCGCGCGCGGGGTCAGTGTGCTCGACCGAGTGGTCGTCACCGGAAATGCGGTGGCCTCGCCCCGTCGTCCGCTCACCGTCGGTCTCGAGATCATCGACGGCGAACAGATGCGTCGTCAGGCCCTGGGCTCGCTGGCGGAGCTGCTCGATGCGTCCGTCCCGGGCGTGTGGGCGTGGCAGCAGTCTCCGTCCGGACTCGTCTCCCAGTACGGTGGCATCCGCGGATCGAGCTCCTTTGGCGCGACCGCGCCCAAGATTTACGTGGACGGAGTCGAGGTCGCGAATCCATTGCTCGTCACGCAACTCAATCCGGACGTCATCGATCACGTCGAGGTCATCAGGGGACCGCAGGGGTCGGCCCTGTACGGCTCGGACGCGATCAGCGGCGTCGTGAACATTCTCACCCGGCACGACGGTGGTGCCATCGGTGGCACGTCGGTGTCGCTCCGCAGTGTGGCCGGTGCCGCGGGCAGCGCCTACTCACCGGGTCTGGTTCCGCAACACGAACAGCGGCTCACCATTCGGACGGGATCGAACGCGGAATCCGCCGGCCTCGCCGTCACCTTCGGTCAGATGGGAGACCTCTACCCGGCGTCGTCTACACGACAGGTTGCCGCGATGGCTGACGCGCGACTCGTCGCCTCGAACGCCACATACACCGGGTCGGCGCGGTACTTCGACAAGAGCGCCGGGATTGGCCGCAATCCGCTGCTCGTCTCGCTGCTTCCGCCCGCGACCGCGCCGGCTGGCAGCACGTCGCGCCCGGCGATTACGTCGCCGGACACGAGGGAGTACGTACGGCAGTACACGCTTTCGACGAACGCCACCATTGCGCCGGGCGGCACCTGGACGCACACGCTGCTCGCGGGAATGGACGGCTATTCGCTGAATAACATCGGCGATGCCGCCGGGCCGCTCCCGTCGCAGCTCGATTCGGCCCTTCGCGCCGCGCGCGGCAACGGCGACCGCGTGACGCTGCGCGCGAGCAGTGTGGCGCATCTCGGCACCGAGGGCGAATCCGACGGGACGATCACCTTCGGCCTCGAGGAGTCCGTCCTTCGGCTGGCCACGACGCAGACCACGCGCATTCCGCCGACGAACGGGCAGCTCTATCCAACCGCGATCGACGCGCTCGTGGAGAACTGGCAGCACGACACGGGGCTCCTGTCACAGCTCACGATGGCGTGGCACGACGCCATGTACGTGAGCGGCGGGCTGCGCCTCGAGCGCAACGACGCGTTTTCGGGACGGAACCGCTATCCGCTGCTTCCGATGATCGGCGTGGCCGCCGTGCGCGGCTACGGCGAAGCGGAGCTCAAGTGGCGGGCCGCGTACGGGAAGGGCATACGGCCGCCGCAGACTCCGGCGCGCACCACCTCCGCCGGATACGCGGGCACGCTCGCGACGTCGAGCCTCGGCGCCGTCATCCCCGCACTCGATCCGGAGGAACAATCGGGATACGAAGGCGGTTTGGAGCTCTATGTGGGCCGCACGCTTTCCGTGCAGCTGACGCGGTTCGATCAGCACGTCACCGGCCTCATTCAGAACGTGGCGGTCGGCGTGGACACCGTCATTCGCGGCAAGTCCATCGAGCGGCGGGTGCGGTACGAGCTCCAGAACATCGGCGAGATCACGAATACGGGGTGGGAGCTTCAGGGCAATTACACGGTCGGGGCCTTCTCGCTGGCGAGCGCTCTGAGCTCCGTAGACAGCCGCGTGCGCAAGCTGGCGCATGGTTACAATGGCGATCTCCAGGAGGGAGACCGGATACTGGCCGTGCCTGCCAAGACCAGCAGCTTCACCGTCTCCTACCTCGACGGGCCGTGGTTTGCCGCGCTCGGCGCGACGCGCGCGCTCGACTGGATCAACTACGACCGCTTCAACATCGCGGTGGCTTACACCAAGGCGACGTACCCGGCCTCGCGCGAGATCACCGGTCCCCGTTTGCGCTCGTACTGGATCAAGTACGACGGGGACACGCATCTCCGTCTCACGCTGTCTCGCGAGCTCATCCGCGGCGTGTCGTTGCTCATGGTCGGTGACAACCTGCTCGGCGGACAGCTTGGCGAACCGGACAACGTGACCATTCGTGCAGGACGTTCCATCACGGGCGGTCTACGCGCATCGTTCTGAGTGCGTCTCGCGGCGGTGAAACTGCCGGGCGCGCGGAACGTATGGCGACAGAGCGCCGCCTCGATCATTCCACAGACACTGCCCGATGCAAGCACCAGCCGGTGGAATTCCCACGTCGCCGACCATCGTCACGGGTTCGCAGGTCGCACAGAGTCCGACTGCGGTGTGGCGTGCGTTCCAGGCGCAGCGCAATGAGCTGACGGGGCAACTCCGGGAGCTGGAGGACAAGCGCCGCTGGCTGTCGCAGCAGGTGACGCAAACCCCGAGCGGTGCGAGCAAGAGCGGACTCGAGGCGCGCATCGCGGAGCTCGACAAGCGGATCGCCAGCGTGGACAAGCAGGTGGCCGACGCTGAAGCCAACATCTCAAAATCCGCCGCTGTGCCGGGCGCTGTGGTCGAACGTCCGCCACCGATCTATCACGGGCCTCCCGAGGAAGCGTGGGTGCTCGGCGGCATCTTCCTCGTCGTGTGCATCTTGCCGCTTTCCTTCGCCATGGCGCGCCGCATCTGGCGGCGTGGAGCGGCGGTCGTCACGTCCTTTCCCAGGGAATTGTCAGAGCGGCTCGACCGGCTCGATCAGGCGGTCGATGCCATCGCACTCGAGGTCGAGCGCATCGGCGAGGGGCAGCGATTCGTCACGCGCGTGATGTCGGAAGGCGGAAAGGCGATCGGCTCGGGTGCCGCGCAGCCCGTCGAAGTCCCGGCGCGCGCGCCCGCGGGCGCGCGTTTGGGAGAGCGCGGCTCCATCTAGCAGCTTCGCGGGCGGGGCATTGCCGTTCATGCCCCCGCCCGTACGTTGTCGCGCATGACGGGTCACACGTCTCGCGCGTCCAACGAGCCCATCGCGTTGTCGGCGTCGGGCATTCACTGCCGCTTCGGCGACGTCACGGCGCTGGATGGCGTCTCCCTCGATATCGCCGCTGGGTCAGCGGTGGCGCTCGTGGGCGAGAGCGGCTCCGGCAAGACCACGCTGCTCCGCTGCTTCAACCGAATGGTTCTCCCGCAGTCGGGCGACATTCTGGTGGGCGGCCTGGACGTGCAGCAGTTACGCGTGGAAGTGTTGCGTCGGTCGCTCGGATACGTGCCGCAGCATGGCGGGCTCCTTCCGCATTGGACCGTGCTGCGCAACGTCGCTCTCGTGCCGTCTCTCCTTGGATCGCCCGCCCCACTCGATGCGGGGCGGGAGGCGCTCGAGCTCGTCGGACTGTCGCCCGACAAGTACTCGGCGCGTTTTCCTCATCAGCTGTCCGGCGGCCAACGCCAGCGCGTCGCGTTTGCCCGAGCGGTGGCCGCGAGGCCCGGTGCGCTGTTGCTCGACGAGCCGTTCGGCGCGCTGGACGCAATAACCCGAAGCGACGTGCAAAGTGGCTTCTCGTCGCTGCGCTCGGCTCTCGGCGTGACGACGCTGCTCGTGACGCACGATCTGGCGGAGGCCGCGCGTCTCGCAACAGAGCTCGTGGTGCTGCGTGCCGGCCGCATCGAGCAACGGGGAACGCTCCACGATCTTCGTCACGCCCCGGCAACGCCATACGTCGAGACGCTGGTTGCGACCGCGATGGCTGCATTCGAGGGGCTACGCGCTTCGTGATCCGCCGGCTGTTCGCGTCCCTCGCGCTCGCAGGCTCCGTCGCTGGAGCACAATCCGCGCGGCCACCGGTCGTCGTCGCGTCGAAACCGTTCGGCGAGTCATACCTCCTTTGCGAGATGTTTGCGCAGCTTCTCGAGTCGCGCGGCATGACTGTGGACCGACGCCCGGGACTGGGAGCGACGGAACTGGCATTTGCCGCACTCCGGACCAACGCGATCGACGTCTATCCCGAGTACACGGGCACGGGGCTGCTCGCCGTTCTGCACGACTCGCTGACGGATTCGCTCGCTGCCGATCCGCGACGCGTGTTCGCGCACGTCGCCCGCCGGTTCAGCGACGTGTACGGCGTCCGCTGGCTCCCGCCGCTCGGGTTTCAGAACACCTATGCGATCGCGGTCACGGAACGTGTTGCCGCCGAGCATCGCCTGCGCACGCTGTCCGACCTGGCGCGTGAGAGTGCTTCGCTCACCGCAGGATTCACCGCCGACTTCATCGGCCGCCCCGACGGCCTCGCGGGACTGCGCGGCGCTTATGGTCTCGCGCCAAAGGCCGTGCGTCCCCTGGCTCCCGCCGTGAAGTACCAGGCGCTCGCGACGGGCGCGGTAGACGTCGTGGACGGATACTCCACCGACGGTCTCCTCGCGAAGTACCGCCTCGTCACGTTGAGCGACGACCGGCATTTTTTCCCGCCCTACGAAGCTGCCGCGCTCGTCTCGCCTCGCGTGGCCACCGGCCGCGCGGACGCCATTGCCGCGCTGTCACTGCTCAGCGGACGTCTGAACGAAACGATGATGCGCGACCTGAATCGCCGAGTCGAAGTTGATGGCGAGAGTGTCCACGCGGTTGCGGCGAGTGCGTTGACCACGCTCGGTCTCGTCGGTGGATCCCATATGGGCGCACGGCAGATGCGGGGGGCGACGCGAGAATCGTTTGCGCGCTATTTGTGGGCGCAGCGTGCCACACTGGGGAAGTTGACGCTCCGCCACCTCGCGCTGGTATCGGTGGCGCTGTTCGCGGCAATGTGTGTTGCGATTCCACTCGGACTCGCGCTCGAGCGCTCGCGGCCGCTCGCGGAAACGACGATCCGCGCGCTGGGTGTAATTCAGACTGTCCCGAACATTGCGTTGCTTGCGTTCATGATCCCATTGCTCGGCGTCGGCGTCCTACCCGCCGTGGTAGCGTTGTGGCTGTATGCCCTGTTTCCCATTGTGCGTGGCACGTTCAACGGCGTCCGCGATGCAGATCCCGAGGCAGTGGAAGCGGCGGAAGCGCTCGGCATGACACCTCGGCAGCGGCTGGTGCAGGTGCGGCTGCCGCTCGCCGCGCCGGCAATCATGGCTGGCGTCCGCACAGCCGCCGTCATCACCGTCGGGACCGCAACCCTCGCGGCGTTCATCGGTGCGGGGGGACTTGGCGAGCCGATCGTTGCCGGCCTCTCGCTTGCTGATTCGCGCATGGTGCTCTCCGGCGCATTGCCGGCGGCATTGCTCGCGGTCATCGCGGACGCCGCGCTGGCGCTTGCCGAGCGGTTCGTCGCGCCGGCGCATCGCCGCGCGCGCGTGTAGCCCGCAGCTTGCAATGACTTCCTTTTCCAGCGCCCGCTCACTCCGCCCATGAACGTTCATCCTCGCGCTGGCCAGCTCCCCGAACCGTCCGCACTGGCCAACATCCCACGACTGGTGTCGGCGTATTTCACCGAGGTGCCGGACCCGGACGTCGCCGCGCAGCGCGTGAGCTTTGGCACCTCCGGACATCGCGGAACGTCGGTCGCCGCGTCGTTCAACGAGCGGCACATCCTGGCAACCACGCAGGCGATCTGTCTCTACCGCACTCAGCAGAGAATCGACGGACCGCTCTTCCTCGGCATCGATACGCACGCGCTCTCCGAGTGTGCCGTGGCCAGCGCCCTCGAGGTCCTTGCGGCAAACGACGTGGAAGTCATGATCGACGCGCGCGGCGGATACGTGCCCACGCCCGCGGTGTCCCTGGCCATTCTCACCTACAACCGCGGGCGTACGCAGGGATTCGCGGACGGCATCGTCGTCACACCCTCCCACAATCCGCCGGAGGATGGCGGCTTCAAGTACAATCCGCCAAACGGAGGACCCGCAGACTCGGGCGCCACCCAATGGATCCAGGATCAGGCGAACGCGCTGCTCGCCCACGACCTGCGAGGCGTAAAGCGCGTGACGTTCGCGCGCGCGCGCGCGGCCGCGACGACGCATCAGTACGACTATCTCGACGCCTACGTCAAGGAGCTGGAACGCGTGATCGACCTCGGCGCCATTCGCGGCGCATCGGTGAAGCTCGGCGTGGACCCGCTCGGCGGCGCCGGCGTCGCGTACTGGAGCGCCATCGCCGACCGGTACAAGCTGCCGCTCACCGTCATCAGCGAAGAGGTCGACCCGACGTTTCGCTTCATGAGCCTGGACTGGGACGGACGAATCCGGATGGACTGCTCGTCGCCCTACGCAATGCAGCGGCTCATCGCCCTGCGGGAGCGCTTCGACGTCGCGTGGGCATGCGACACGGATCACGATCGGCACGGCATCGTCGCGCAGAGCGTAGGACTCCTGAATCCCAACCACTATCTCTCGGTGGCAAGCGCGTATCTCTTTGCGCACCGCCCCGAGTGGCTTGCCTCGGCCGGCATTGGCAAGACGGTCGTGAGCAGCAGCATGATCGATCGTGTCGCCTCGCACATCGGCCGGCCGCTCATGGAGGTGCCCGTCGGCTTCAAGTGGTTCGTGGACGGACTGTCTGCCGGCACACTTGGCTTCGTGGGCGAGGAAAGCGCGGGCGCGACGTTCCTCCGGCGCGACGGACACGTGTGGACCACTGACAAGGACGGCCTGGTGCTCGGTCTTCTCGCCGCGGAGATGACGGCTGTCACCGGAAAGGATCCTGGCGAGCACTATCGCGAGCTCACTCGGGAGCTCGGCGCACCGTGCTACGAGCGCATCGATGCGCCCGCGACGCCGGAGCAGAAGGCGGTGCTCGCCAAGCTCTCGCCACGCGACGTGTCCGCCGCGGAGCTTGCCGGCGAGCGCATCGCGAACCTCACCACCACGGCCCTCGGCAACGGGGCGCCGATCGGCGGCCTGAAGGTCGAAACGCACTCGGGATGGTTCGCCGCCCGCCCGTCGGGCACGGAAAACGTCTACAAGCTGTATGCTGAAAGCTTCGTCGACGAAGCGCACCTGCACCTCATTCAGACGGAGGCGCAGGCCCTCATTCAGCGCGCATTCGATGCAGCTGGAGCGGCTGGAGAAACAACGGCAAAACAAGCCTCGGCTAAATAAGAGGCAGCGATAAAGCAACCTAAGAAAGAATACAACTGGCCAAAAGTACAGCGAAACGAAAGGAACGGCTAACAGCAAATATGCCACAGAGAACACAGAGTCACAGAGAACAGCGTTGCCGCAGTTCCTCTGTGACTCTGTGTTCTCTGTGGCAAATTTGCAGTGCCGAAGTTGTTTGCAGTGCCGAAGTTCTTTAACTAACAGCGGCCGTGTGAGTCTCTTGTAGCGCTCTTCTCGTTCAGCTCACCCCTACTTCGCCACCATCCAGCCCGTTCGGAGATCCGTGTTTCCCCAGACGATGCGCAGCGTCCCTCGCAGCTCCGCGTAGCCCGACGTCGGCCGAGGGGATTCCGGCACGAGATAGATCGTCAGCGACTCTTCCTTGTCAGTGCGCTGTGTGGCGGCGAGCGGGATGCGACCCACGTCGCGCGACGCGTCGTAGTCCGTGCCCCAGCCGGCCGTTTCGCGGTTGACGATGAGCTGCCAGCCCGTCTTGCCGGAGAGCAGGAACAGCGAATAGTCCCCGTGCGGAACGGCGAGCGAGCCCAACGTGATGTCGAGGTCGGTATGCAATTGCGTCGCCGTATTTGCGCCGAATCGCCACACCGTGTCGAGAGGAATCAGGCCACCTTCGATCTTTCGTCCGCGCGCGTGCGGCTGTCCGTAGGCGATGGCAATGCGGGACGGTCCCGTGAGGCTTCCGTCCTCCGGGTACCACTGGCCGCCGATCCGGCGCTGGTCCACGTGTACTTCCGTGGACGCAAAGCTGCTCGCGGCCACGCGGGGCGGTGGGGCGGGAGGCTGCTGGGCTGCCAATGTCGGCGTAGCGAGCACGGCGAAAAGAAGGGGCAGGCGCATGGGGTGATTCACCGGTGGCGTGTTACCTCAATGATGCCATTCGGCGCACCGGCCGGATAGCGCTATTGCCAGCACCCACCCGGCGATGGATTTTGTGAGCGTGGAACAATCACTCGACACGCTCGAGACACCGGCGCTACTCGTCGACCTCGACGTCATGAAGCGCAATCTCGGGCGAGCCGCGGACTATGCGGAACGCCACGGACTGGCGCTGCGCCCGCACGTGAAGACGCACAAGGCGTCTCGCATCGCCGCGCGACAGGTGGCACTTGGCGCCGTGGGCGTCACGTGTGCCACGCCGCACGAGGCCGAGGTCATGGCCCGTGTCACGGACGACATTCTGGTGGCATTCCCTCCGGTGGGCGCGCCGAGGGCTGAACGCCTCGCGGCGCTTCCCTCGGATGTCCGCCTGATGGTGGCGCTCGATTCGGAGCAGGCGGTGAAGGACATCGCGCGCGCCGCATCCGACGCCGGCCGCAATGTGCGTGTTCTCGTGGAGCTCGATCTCGGCATGCGACGCGTCGGCGTGCCAACGGTGGACGCGGTCATCGCGCTCGCCGGTCGCGTGCGATTGGAGGCGTCGCTCGAGTTCGCGGGGCTGATGTTCTATCCCGGCCACGTGCGCCAACCTGTTCAGGAGCAGGACCAGGCGCTCGCAGAAGTCCGTACCGCGCTTGCCGCCGCGCTGGCGCAGATGACGCGAGCGGGAGTGGCCCCCGGGATCGTCAGTGGAGGCTCTACGCCCACACTGTGGCGCACACACGAGATGGAGGGCGTGACGGAGTTTCGGCCCGGCACGTACGTGTTCAACGACCGGACGACGGCCGCCATCGGCGCGTGCGCGTGGGAGGACTGTGCGGCGACCGTGCTGGCGACCGTGGTCTCCACCGCGGTACCTGGTCAGGCCGTGATCGACGCGGGCACCAAGGCGCTCGGCCGCGAGCCAGTGCGCGGGGTGGAGGGGGAGGGGTTCGGGCAACTGCTCGAGCATCCGGAGGTCGTCGTCTCCCGAACGTCGGAGGAGCACGGGGTGCTGGATCTCTCGGCATCGAGCTGGCGGCCGCTGGTGGGCGAGCGGGTGCGCGTCGTGCCCAATCACGTGTGCATCGTCGTGCACCTCAACGATACGGCCTATGGCGCGCGTGGTGGCATGATCGAGACGAGCTGGCCGATCGAGGCGCGGGGCCGCGGAGCGCAGGTCGCAGGAATGAGCATCTGATGGAGGAATCGGCGCATCCGTGGCGTGTGATTCGCATCACGGGCGGCGAGCGTGCGAAACAGGATCGTTAACGGGACGCGGTCTGAAGCGTCCTCAGAGCAGACGCTTTTTCACGTGGGAGCGAGCGCATGAGCGACACTGAAGTGCCGAGCGATACCGGGGTGTCATCTACCGTGCGCGCGCCGGCCTCGCGGCGGGCCGCCTTGGCCGCGGGGGTGGCTGCGCTTGCGATGGCCGTTCTGCCAAAGCGCGCCCGAGCGCAGGCGACGCGCCGTCCGCGACCCGGCCCGATCACGGGCACGCCGAACATCCCGAACGAGATCCCCGTCGCCCCGCAGGAATGGGCCAGTGATTCGAACCGTCTGCTGCGCCGCATCACCTACGGCATCACCGACGCCGACGTGACCGCCGCGAAGCAGTATGGATTTCGCGGGTTCCTCGAGCGGCAGCTCGACTACACGCACATCGACGACTCCGCCGTCGACGCATTCATCGCGGCAAAATATCCCTACATCTCGCAGGGCACGTCGCAGCTCTACAACGCGAATTCCGGGACGGTGCAGAATCAGCTCCAGCAGTCGACGGTCTATCGCGCGGCGTTCTCCAAGCGCCAGCTCTACGAGCGCATGGTGGAGTTCTGGAGCGATCACTTCAACATCTCGTACTCGAAGGTCACGTACCTCAAGGTCGTGGATGATGCCGACGTCATCCGCAAGTACGCGCTGACGACGTTCCCGAAGCTGCTGTACGCCAGCGCCAAGAGCGGCGCGATGATGGTGTACCTGGACCAGAATCAGAGTCGCTCGGGGTCGCCGAACCAGAACTACGCGCGCGAGATCATGGAGCTGCACACGCTCGGCGTGGACGGCGGCTACACGCAGAATGACGTTGCGGAGCTGTCGCGGGTGCTCACGGGCTGGAGCATCGTGGGACGCGGCGATTTTGCGTTCTATTCGTCCATCCACGACTTCGGCAAGAAGACCGTGCTCGGCGTGACCATTCCGGCGAGCAGCTCATCCGTCGGCGCCGGCGCCATCGTGGAGGGCGAGCAGATGCTCGACATGCTGCTCGCGCACCCGAGCACGGCCTCCTTCATCGCGACCAAGATGCTGCGGTGGTTCGTGACGCCCCAGCCAACCGCGCAGCAGGTCGCGGCGGTGGCGGCGGAGTACACGCGCACGGGCGGCGACATCAAGGCCATGATCCGCGTCGTTCTCGATCCCGCGTGGGTCGCGGCTGCCCCGATGAAGCTCAAGCGGCCGTTCCACCTGATTGCCTCGTCGATGCGCACCACCACGCCGACGGTGAGCGGCGTCGCCGGGCCGACGGCGCAGCTCAACAACACCGGGCAGCAGCTGTTCATGTGGGACACGCCGGACGGCTACCCGGACCGGGTCGATTACTGGGCTGGAAACGTGTTGCCGCGCTGGAATTACGCATCGTACTACTCGGCGCTTGCCGGCGGCGAGGTCAATCTGGACGTCGCGCAGTTCATGCGCGGCAACGCCGCCGACCCCACGGTCGCTGCCATCGACACCCGGCTGTTTGGGGGCGAGATCGATCCCGCCCTCAGGGCGTCGCTCACCACGTACCTCAAGGGCGGGACGTACAACGCCGTCCGCGTGCGCGAGACGCTCGCGCTTGCCATGAGTTCCAACACCTTCCAGTGGTACTGAGGCGCCCAATGACGATGGACACGCACGACGAAGACTGCGGGTGCTCCGAATACAAGGCCCTCTCGCGTCGCCAATTTCTCGGCGCCACCGCCGGCGGCGCGTTCGGCGCCATGGCAGTCGGGGTATTCCCCGATTGGTTGCCGAGGGTCGTGCTGGCGGAGAGTTATGCGTCTTCGCGGGACGTCATCCTGTCGGTGTTCATGCGCGGCGGCGCGGATGGACTGAGTCTGTGCGTCCCCTTCGGTGATTCCTCGTACTACACAGGCCGCCCGACCATCGCCGTTCCGCGTCCGGACGCGGCCAACAGCACGGCCACGAAGGGCATCGCGCTCGACAATTTCTTCGCGTTCCCGCAGGCCATGTCGGCGTTGATGACGCCGTACACGGCGAACGACCTGCTGGTGGTGCATGCGACGGGACAGTTCAACAACTCGCGCTCGCACTTCGACGCACAGCGGTTCATGGAAGTGGGCAAGCCGAACGATACGTCAATCGTCACGGGCTGGCTTGGGCGGCATCTCGCCACCATTCCGCCTCTGCGCACCACGGCTCCCCTGCGCGCGCTCGGCCTTGCGAGCGGTCTTCAGAAGACGCTCGTCGGCGCGCCGAAGACGCTGCCCATCGCCAATCCCGCCACGTTCGCGCTGGGCGGTAACACGGCGACGATCAATCAGCGGTTGTCGTTCCTTCAGAATGACTATTCCGGTGCCTCGGATCCCATTCACGCCGCGGCACTCGACGCGGGCAACACCGTCGCGATCCTTCAGTCGATCGGATTTGCGACGTACCGCCCCGCCAACGGCGCCGTGTATCCGAACAGCTCGTTCGGCAACGCGCTGAAGTCCGTGGCGGCGCTCATCAAGGCCGACATCGGCATCGAGGCGGCGCAGGTGGACATCGGCGGGTGGGACACGCACTCCGCGGAGGATCCGCTGAACGGCTCGATGGCCAACACGATGCGCGACTTCTCCAACTCACTTGCCGCGTTCTATCTCGACTGCATCACCACGGCGACGAGCAACGGTGTCACCGCGGTGGCGTTCTCGGAGTTCGGGCGCAATGCGCGTGAGAACGGCAGCCAGGGCACCGATCACGGCCGCGGCACATGCCTGTTTGCGATCGGCAAGAACATCGCGGGCGGACGCGTGATGGTGAACAACTGGCCGGGGCTCGCCCAGGCCAATCTGGATTCGGGTCAGGACCTCAAGGTCACCATCGACTACCGCGACCTGCTGGCGGAAATCGTCCAGAACCGGCTCGGCAACACGCAGTTGGACGTCATCTTTCCGTCGTGGAAGCCCACCATGTGGGGCATCACGAAGTAGCCGCTACTTCACCGTGATCGTCCCGCTCATGCCGGGGTGCACGGTGCAATCGAAGTCGAACGCGCCGGTGGCGGCAAAGGTCAGCACGACCACGCCACTGGTGCGATTCTGAATGTTCGGCGGCCCTCCGGGCGGATTGGTTGCCCGGAAGATCACGTTGTGCTCGACGTTGCCACCGAACGAGAAGGACACCGAGATGTTCTTCGCGATGGTCAGAACGGGCGGCGAGAACGTATTGGCGAGCAGGAAGACGGTGTCCTTCGTGGCCGCCGTCGCGGGCGTCACCAGAACGGCCAACGTGCCCGCCACTCCGCTCACCGATGCAGAAATGATTGCCTGACCGGGCGTGACTCCGGTAACGCGACCGCCCTGATCGACAGACGCAATTGACGACGAGCTCGACGACCAGGTAAAGATGCCCGGCGACGCGATCTGGGCACCCGACGCAGTGAGCGCGGCGGCCTGGAGCTGCACCGACTGGCCAGTCGTTACACTCGTGCTCGCGCTCGTCACCGTGACGCGGGCAACACTGTTGTTGGTGCCCGTGCTGCTGCTGTCGGAGCCCCCGCACGCCGCGAGCACACACAGCAGCGCGGCCAGATCGATTCGCACTCGCATGGCTCAAAATTAACTCCGTGTGCAAAGCCGGGCCATGAGACGTAGACCCCTGAACGGTGAACGGAGAACCGTTCACGGGCCTTGGAGTTGGCGTGACCGGTGGGCATCTTTCACGTCTGCCGCGAAGCGTGCGGCTGCCCACAGATGGAACGCATGCCCAACGCATCCCGCTTGCCCGCTGCGCCCGCCAAGGATCCCGTCGCCGTCGTCCGCGCCTCGGCGGACTCACTCGCCCGCGTGGCGCTCGAGTGCTGCCGCCAACACGACCGCGCCTCCCGTCATCCTGTGCCCGACGAACCGGACCTCGAGCAGAAGCATCACGATGCGCTCTGCGCCACGTGTGACGGCTCGCTGGCGGAGCTCACCACCGCGTACGAACGGGCGGCCGCGGACGTACGGATGACATCGGATGAGCCGTGGTGGCACCGCGCGAACAACCTCTGGCACGCCAGTCGCGAGTATGCGCGCCGCCACGCCGGCTGTGACGCGATGTCGAAGGGCGTGTCGGGCAAGCACAGCGCGGAGAAGCTGGCGGGGATGCAGATGGAATACGAGCTCGAAGCGTCGGCGCTGCTCGCGCTGCGGCACGCCGCGGATGCGTACCTGAAGACACGCCCCGGATTGAGTTGATGGCCTCCACGAACGGAAGCACCCGCAGCAGAACATCGCAGAGCCGCATTGCCGCACCGAAGCAGACACTGACCGCACAATCCGCCAGCCGCGGAGGCATCAACGCCCGCTATCCCTGGAAGGAGGAGCCGAATCCGTACTTCGAGCTGCGGCGTTCCCCCATTCAGGGCGTCGGCGCGTTCGCGGTCCGGACCATCCCCAAGGGCACGCGCATCATCGAGTACCTCGGCCAGCGCATTTCGTGGCGAACGGCAGACCGGCGCTACGAGGACGAGAGCATGGGCCGCCACCACACGTTCCTCTTCACGGTCGACGAGCGCATCTGCATCGACGGCGCGGTGAAGGGCAACGAGGCCCGGTTCATCAATCACTCCTGCGACGGAAACTGCGAGGCCATCAACGACCGCAAGCGGATCTTCATCGAAGCGCGCCGCACCATCCGTCCCGGCGCGGAGCTGCTGTACGATTACCAGTACGAGCGCACGAAGGATCATACGAAAGAGGACGAACGCTTCTATGCGTGCCGCTGCGGTGCCGCCACCTGCCGAGGATCCATCCTCGCCGCCGACGTCTCAGGGACGTGAGCAGACGCCGGTGGTGTTGCGCGCGCTGCTCGCCGGCCTGATCGACTACGCGGGACTGTTTCCTCCGGCATCGCTCGACATGCTGGAGGTCGCGAATCGGTATGGGGACTATACGTCCTCCGATGAGTCATGGCTGTTGGGACGCCTCGTCGTGCCGGTGGCGCGTTTGGCGGAGCTCGGTGACGTCCTCCGGAGTCACGACCACCCGCCGTTCCTCATCAGCGCACTGATCGGCGGCGACGTGGACGCGGATGCGCGCACCATTGCCGGCTGCAACGAGCAGTGGGCGCAGTGCCTGAAAGTTGATACCTGCGAGCTGCGGGGAACGTCCCCCGCGCAAATCGCGCACGCCGCGCGCGCGCTGGCGGGCGAATACACCGTGTACGTCGAAGTGGCATCGTCGGTGGATCAAGCCATCCTCCTCGACGTCGTCGCGGCCGAGCACGTGCGCGCTAAGATTCGCACCGGCGGGGTCACCGCCGACGCGTTTCCGTCCCCGCTCGAGGTCGCCCGCTTCCTTCAACGCTGCGCGGAGCGTACGCTCGCGTTCAAGGCGACGGCCGGCCTCCATCATCCCATTCGAGGCACCTACCGCCTGACATACGATTCCGACGCACCCCGCGGCGTGATGTTCGGCTTTCTCAACCTGTTTCTTGCGGCGACATTGGTGCGGCAACGCGTGGAACAGGACGAGCTCGTCGCAATTCTCGAGGAGACCGATCCCGCGTCGTTCGGAATTGCGGACCACGCAATCTCGTGGCGTGAACGTGCCCTGACGGAAACGGCGATCGCCAGCGCGCGGCGTGAATTCGCCGTTGCGTTCGGCTCATGCTCGTTCCGCGAGCCGGTCGACGACCTTTTTCAACTCCGGCTCCTGTAGATGGTGCCCGGTCCGGAATCAATCGCTACGGCGCGATCATGGGTCGCCTCGGCCGAACAGCACGACACTGATTTTCCGCTCCAGAATCTGCCGTTCGGAGTCTTCCGCGCGACGGCGCGTGCGCCACGGCCCGGAATCGCCATTGGCGACCGTATTCTCGATCTCGCGGCGGTGGCAGAGCAGGGACTTCTGAGTGATCAGGCCGCTGCGCTGGTGCACGAGTGCACTCTCGACGGAGCGCTCAATCCGCTCCTGGCCGCAGGTCGTGACGCCATCGGCCACCTGCGTCGCCAGGCGGCGCTGCTGCTTGCGGCGGATTCATCCGAGAGCCGCGCCGCGCGCGATCGCGGGGAGGCGCTGCTCGTAAAGATGGCGGATGCGGAGCTGCTCCTGCCGGCGCGCATCGCGGATTACACGGACTTCTATGCATCCATTCACCACGCCACGAACGTCGGCAGCATGTTTCGCCCCGACAATCCACTGCTTCCGAATTATCGGTGGGTGCCCATCGGATACCATGGGCGCGCGTCGTCGTTGGTGCCGAGTGGTGCGGCGGTGCGGCGTCCACTTGGGCAGAGCAAGGATGATGCGGCGCCCGCACCAACGTTCGGCCCCACACGGCGACTCGACTACGAGCTCGAAGTCGGCGCATTCATCTGTGGCGGCAACCCGCTCGGCACGCCGATCGCGCTCGATGACGCGGAGTCGCACATCGCAGGGCTGTGTCTCGTGAACGACTGGTCCGCGCGCGACATCCAGTCGTGGGAGTATCAGCCGCTCGGCCCGTTCCTCGCGAAGAATTTTGCCACCAGCGTGTCGCCGTGGGTCGTGACCCTCGATGCGCTGGAGCCCTTTCGTGTGCAAGCCTACAAGCGCCCCGCAGGCGATCCGCAGCCACTCGCGTACCTCCACGGTGTGCGGAACGAGACGCGCGGCGGCTTTGCCATCACACTCGAGGTGCTCATCACGTCGTCCCGCATGCGTGCCGCCGGCATACCCCCGATGCAGGTGAGCGTCGGGAGCTTCGAGTCGATGTATTGGACTCTCGCGCAGCTGGTAACCCACCACACGAGCAACGGCTGCAACCTGCAACCCGGCGATCTCATCGCGAGCGGCACCGTGAGCGGCGCGACGCCCGAGTCGCGCGGATGTCTGCTCGAGCGCACGTGGCGCGGTACGGAGCCGCTAAGGCTCCCGAACGGCGAGTCCCGTTCGTTCCTCGAGGACGGCGACGAAGTGATTCTGCGCGCCTGGTGCGAGCGCGCCGGCGCAAAGCGCATCGGATTCGGTGAGTGCCGGGGACTCGTCGCACCGGCATGACGTCGCGGCCGAGCGCTGTCGTTCGCTTCTCTCTATTCACCCTGCCGATGCTGCTGGCACAGGGATGTGGAGGGGGCCTTCAGGTACCCGAGCCGGATCTCACCCCTCGCGCCGGCGGATATCCGGCCGCGGAGCCGGCGGTCATCGCCCTGCCCATCAGTCTCTCACTCGGAAAGATTCGCGCCGCGCTGTCCACCTCGTTGCCACCGTCGGACTCCCTGACGCGCGCACAATGCGTCGCGCTCGGCGGCGCCGTCTGTCATCAGTACGTCTACTCGCGGGATTCACTCGAGCTGCGCATGAACGGCGATCGCGTCGACCTCCTCACGCGTCTGCGCTACCGCGGCCGTGTGGCGCTCGGCGGCGTCGGCGGCCTTGCGAGCTGTGGCTATGCACCCGAGCCGATGAAGCGTGCGGAGCTCCATGCCGCCACGTCGCTCTATTGGCGCAATGACTGGCATCTCGCATCGCGCAACACGTCCATCAACGTTGCGCTGCCCGATCCGTGCGAGGTCACGCTGCTTCGCGTGGACGTCACGCCGATGATGCGGCGCATCATCGATGCCCAGGGCGAGCGACTGCGTCAGCAGCTCGACAGCGCCATTCCGGCTCTCGCCGATCTCCGTCCGGCCGCGGATTCGCTGTGGCACACCATGCTGCGCCCGTTCGCACTCGACTCGGCGAGCACTACCTGGCTCTCGATGACGCCCGACGCCGTGCTGCTCGCACGCCCCATTGGCCGGGGCGACGCGTTGGCCACGGCCATCGTGATCACCGCCTATCCGCGTGCCACACTTGGCGCACGTCCCGCCACGGTGCATAAGCCGCTGCCGCCGCTCGGTCTCGCCACGACGCAGTCGGGCATTCACGTGCCCGTCGACATCCTGTTGCCATTCGCCGACCTGAGCGTGCGTGTCACGCAGCTCCTGCGCGGCGACGTTCCCGAGGCGGGCATCACCATCGACAGCGTGAAGGTGTGGGCTGTAGGCGACACGATGGTGGTGCGAACCAGCGTGCGCGGCTCGGTCACTGGCGATCTCTTTGCACTCGGCCGCGTTCAATACGACCCTGCGGCGCGTCACCTGCTGGTGAGCGATCTCCAGTACACGCTGTCGAGCGAGAGCCGGATGAGTCGACTCAAGGCGACGCTCGGTTCCTACCGCATCAAGCGCGCGCTCGATCTGGCTACCGGACATGGACGGCTGGACGTCGGCACGCAGCTCGATTCATTGCGACGACAGCTTTCGTCCCAGTTGAACCGGCCGCTCGCGCCGGGAGTCGAAGTCTCCGGCACGCTCACGGACATTCGCATTGCCGCGCTCTCCACGTCGGCCAGCGCCTTCGTGCTTCGCGTCGTCATCGACGGCACGGCGCGTCTCGTCATCCGCTAGTCGCGCGGCCGCCTAAGGTGGCTCGGGCGTTACACTTTGCGGAAACGGCACCGACTGTTTCGTGCGCCCCTTCACCTTCAGCTTCTCACCGATGCGAATCTTGTCGCCGGCGAGCCCGTTGAGCGCCCGAATCTCTTCCGGCGTCGTGTTGAACATCCGCGCGACCGACGCCAATGCCTCGCCACGCCGCACCGTGTGGAACCATTCGCCGCGTCCCTGGGTGGCTAACGTCGAACGCGCACGGTCCTGGGCGCGCCGCTCCTCGCGCCGCTGCCACCCGACCGCGCGAAGTTGCGCGTACTTGCGGCCAAGCGCCGCGAGCAGCGAGTCCGCGCTCTCCGATTCCGGGGACGGCACGCCAACGGTGACGCGCCCTGCGGGCGTGCGAATCCGGAGTCCCCTGGCGAGAAAGAACAGCGTCCTCGTCGGGCTTACCGTGGCGAGGGTGTCGATCGGCCACGATCGGTCCTCGAATGTGGGAGGCGCATCCGGGGGGCTGAGCGGATCTCTTGGCTGGAGTCCAAGGAAGATCAGTCGTCCCCCGATCGGATGTGCCGAGTCGCCAGCGGCGTCCGTGAGCACCAACAGGCCGCGCGTGGCGCGGAAGTAGTCGATCGCCGGCCGCTGCCACACGCTCACCTTGGCCAGGACGCGCTCGCCGGGGCGAAGCGTACTGAGTCGCAGCTCTCGCTCCGCGAACGCCTTCGCGTCGCGTGGATCCGACCGCACCGCCTGAACGGCGATCTGCGCGATGCTCACCGCGAGCGCGAGTCCGACACACCACGCCAGGTACTTGATCCAGATCGGATACCCCGCGCGGCGGCGTCGACGCCGATTTCGGCGAGGCATCGCATCCCAATTGGGGAGGTCGCGCGGGTCGCCGCTCCAAATACCTTCGGCTGGAATCGGTGGCGGCGCGTCCTGAGGCAACATCGAGGGGTTCGGGAATGGGCTGCAACGTCCGACACTCCAAGGAAGAAGGATGCCGCGCCCTCGCCAACGCACGTATGTAACAATTGTTACAGATGAGCTTGTCCGACCTGGGAGTCGAGGCTACCCTTCAAGCTCGCGTTGTACGACGGGCTTCTCCCCGGAGTCCGGTCGCCTCGGCCGCTATTCCCTCCTGACCGGTGGCATCCATTCGCGTCGTCCCGATAGCCCGTCAGCTCGCCGTTGCCGTCGTCGCGGCCGGAACCGTGATCTTCACCGCCACCCAGGTGAAGCCCGTGTTTCTTGGTCAGACACCGGTGGCTGGAAGGGTACTGGCGGCAGACTATCTGGATTCGGCTACCGTACGCGCGCCGTGGCTCAGCCTGCCTGAGCCACTTGCCATGCGGCATCCGCAATTCCGTCGGGACGTCAACGCTTTCGCCGCGGATCTGCGCGGCACTGGAAGCATCGCCGGGGAGCGCGCCGACTCCATTGCTGCCGTCGCGGTGCGCGAGGCCTATCATCGCCGAGTGCCGCCGGCACTCGTCCTGGGCGTGATGCTGACGGAGAACGACCGGTTCAAGTCAGGCGTGCGGTCCAAGGTCGGTGCGCTTGGACTCATGCAGATCATGCCGCGACTGTGGGCGCCGAACCTCGGCATCTACCTGGGGAAAAATCTCAAGGATGACGAAACCAACGTTCGATACGGGGTCTACATCCTGAGACACTTCGCCCGCCGTACGGCGGACAGCTTGGACGCCGGCGACGTTACACGTGTTGCGCTGCTCAATTACAATGGTTGCGTGCGGGGCGCGAACACGCCCGATTGCCGCGCTTACCCGGACAAGGTGCAACGGCACGTGGAGCGGAGTGCCCAGTCCATCTGCAATGGCCGTGGGTTCAAGGAGTGCGTGGCGCTGCCGCTGTGGGCAGCTATCCGGGACACCTCGCCGCCGCCAATCCCCAGCTCCTCTCTGGCGAACTCGGTTCCACTGGTTGCTACAGACCGCGGCCGCGATGGTCCGCGCTTCGCGGCTCTGAACTCACGCCTCGGCCATTGGCTGACGGGTAACTAGGACACTGACGGTCGCCACTCCAGGACTCTCCGCCGCCGATGCCCCTGCGGCGATGGGACGGCGGACGGCGGAGTGCGACTCTCGGATATCCGACTCTGACTCTGAACCGTCGTTTCCTACCGGATACGTCGTTCTTACCGAGTGCCGGATACAGAGTACTGGTCTTCACTACTGATCTTCAACACGCGACGCAGCTGCCCGCTTGGGCGGCCGAGTCCGAGCGTGGCAGCGCCCGACTACCTGATGGCTTCTACCTTCGTGAGCCCGTTCTGCTTGATGCTGATCTCCATGTTCTGTGCGAGCACGACGATCTTCACGTTGAGCTGATCGTTGGAGTTGCTGCCGAGGTAGACGCCCTTTTCCGTCAGGTAGAAAGCGCCCGTGCTGGTGCCGTCCGACTCCATGGTCACCGGCGTTCCCTGCAGGCTGCCGGCGCCGGCCGCCTTGATGGACGTCTCGCGCTGGATGCGGAGCGCCTTCACGCCGTCGATGGTCGTGTCGCCGGCCACCGTATAGCGCGAGATGGCCGTGCGATCCACGTCCAGCCCCGACTGCGAGACCTTGCCGGCGGTCGTATCCGTCCACGTGGATCCCGGGATGAGCGTCGCGCGATAGACCGGGAGGAACTTCGCGATGCCGTCCGTGATCTGCGCCAGGGCGGGATCGAGTCCCTCGGGCCCCTTCGTCGAATAGAGCCGGCCGGTTGGAGACAGCAGCGAGGTGAACGATGCGCCCTTCAGCTTGCTGAGGTCGGGCAGCGGGCCGGCTGACTTGAGCGCGATGGAATCGAGCGTCACGGTCGCCGTCATCGTGTCCTTCGACGTTCTGGCGATGTTGACGGTCAGATGCTCCTGGACGCCCACCTCGAGATTCATCGAGCCGGCGGGGGTGGTCTGGTTGAGCTTGTTTGTGGTGGAAAGCCGGTACTTCGTGATTCCGGCGGCGTACTCGACCTTCTGGGCGGAAAGCGCGAGCGGCGCGGCGACGAGGACCGCGGCGGCGAAACGCGCGAAATGCAGCGTCATTCATGACTCCTGGGAGGACGGAAAGCGCCGGCGATTCGCGCCCGCGTTTGTTAGGTATACGCGCATAAGGGCGAAAGGTTACCCAGGACCAGAGGTGCCAAAGTCGCGGCCGCTTGGCTACGTTGCGCGGCGCACATCCAGAGGGAGAATCAATGAGCGAGCACATCGTTCTCGAGCGTCTGTTCGAGGACGCGCAGCTTCCGCAGCCGGCGACACCCGGATCCGCCGGCCATGACTTGAGGGCATATCTTCGCGCGCGCACCGTGCGTGTATCCGACGGAGCGCGACAAGATGAGCGAGACGCCGAGGATCGCGGCGGTGAGTGGTTCCTGGAACTGGCTGCCGGCCAGATGGCATTGATTCCGCTCGGCTTTCGGTCTCGCCTTCCGGTGGGCGTCGAGGCGCAGATCAGACCGCGAAGCGGACAGGTCTTCAAGACGGCGCTGACGGTGCCGAACGCACCTGGCACGGTGGACGCAGACTACGCCGAGGAATGGATGGTGATCGTGCGAAACGATTCGGCGGCTCCCAGGCGGATCGTGCACGGTGAGCGAATTGCGCAGGCGGTGTTTGCGCGCTACGCCGAACTGCGGGTGGAGGAGGGAACCGTCACACGCTCGACGGAGCGCGCCGGAGGCTTCGGCAGCACGGGCGCGCACTGACCTGGCGCCGACAACCCGGAGCATCGACGATGACGACACCAGGCCTTCGCAGCGAAGCGCGATCGTATTGGGTATTGAGCCGATCGCATCGGTACAGCCTCCTCTTTGCATTGCCGCTGCTCGTGACGTACGAGCTGCTCGAAGTCATCGCGCCGATTCGCTCGTCCGGTGGCGTGATCCGCAACGGCGCCGACGTCATCATCACGGCGCTGTTCTCGTGGCTGTTGGGACCGCGTGGGCCGCTGGTGTTCATGGCGCTCGTCATCGGCGTCTCGCTCTGGCTCATTCGTCGCGACCGGTCGTCCGGCCGGATCAAGCTGCCGATGTTCGGTGCGATGCTTGGCGAGTCGGTGGTGCTGGCGCTGCTGTTCGGCGTGGTCATCGGCACGGCGACGATCCACCTCGTGGGACCTCTGCGCTCGCTCGCCGCGCCGGCCATTGCGGAGAGTTCGCTGGCACGGCTGACGCTCTCACTCGGCGCGGGACTCTACGAGGAGCTCCTGTTCCGCGTCATCATCGTGGCCGCGCTTGCAAACGGATTCCGGCTGCTGGGATTCAGCCGGCTGTTCTCGGGCGGGATGGCGACGCTGTTCGGCGCATTGCTGTTCTCGGCGTTCCATTACATGGGGCCGCTGGGTGAGCCGCTTCGGCTCGAGTCGTTCGTGTTTCGCGCGCTGGCGGGGCTTGGGTTCAGCGCGCTCTATCTCACGCGTGGCTTTGGCATCACGGCGTGGACGCACGCGCTCTATGACATTGCGGTGCTGATGTAGCCTCCTGAAACGACGGTCACCACTTTGAGACTCGGGCGGATAGGCATGCCCCTGCGGCGATGGGACGACTGACGGCGCAAACCAGTAGTGAAGACCAGTACCCGGTATCCGGCACTCCGTAAGACGACGTATCCGGTACACTAACGACGGCTCAGAGTCTGATTTCTGAAAACCGACCTCCCCATCCGACGTCCCATCGCCGCAGGGGCCTTGGCAGCAGAGAGAGTCTCGGCGTGGCATCTCCGAAGTCTGAATCCTGTCTACCGTCCGCGCAGCATCGACGTGAACAGTTCGACAGCGCGCGCATCGGTCGTCTGGCCAAGCTGGTATAGCGCGGCGACGCGGACGTCGCGATGCGGATTCGAGCGCGCGATCGCGAGCAGCGCCGGTACGACGTCGTCCGATTCGGTGCGCTGGCGCGCGTAGGCATAGACCGCTTCGCGGCGCGCAGCCTGCGTGTCGCCGTCCACGTTCGGTTCGGCCGGGATCGTATTGGCGGCGGCGCGCGCAAGGAGATCGCTGGCGCGGCGGCGATAGCGTGAGGGCCTGGTGGAGTCGCGCGCTGCGCGCGCGAGAATGTCCCACCGGGGCAGTGAATCCAGTAACACGACCGGCATGATCGCTTCGACCGCCGTGCGTCCTTCTCCTGTGCGTACGAGCGACTCGAGAAATGCTCCCGCCTCCACGTCGGATACGACGCCGAGGTCCTGTACCGTGTCGCCGAGAGTGGGCAGTGGACCGGCCGCGACGCGCAGCCAGCTTGGCGTGCCATCAACGACGCGGACCGAGACGCGCACCGCACCAGGCTCGCACGGCGCGATGCGCGTGTCCCATGGCTCATGCGTCACGAGCATTCCGTTGAAGTACCGCGTTCGATTGCCCGATATTCCGTCGTTGTACGAGCGAACGCCGTCGCCGCAGACCTCCGGGCGCGACCGCGCCGAGAACGCCACCGTGCGCGTTCCGGCGAGGCGAATGCGGTCAGTGAGTGTGCGCTGCGATTGAAGTGCGAGGGGGTACAGGCTCAGAAAAGCAAATAGTCCGGCTGGCGCGCGCATCGCCTCCTCACTGGTTGATGAGGTCGAGCAGGAACTGCTTGACGCGCGGATCCTTCTTGTCGCTCAGATAGAAGATCGCCTTCTTGCGCAGGTCGGTGTTCTTCTCCGACCTCGCGATCTGCATCAGCTTGTCCGTGGCCTCGGGCTCCTTGCGTTGCCGGTACACGTACAGCATCTGGTCCTGCATCTCGGGCTGGCCGCTCATCTCGTCGTAGAGCGCGAGCAGATCCTTGATCTCGACGCCACTTTGGCCGGCGTAGTGCAGCGCCTTCTTGCGGACCTCGATTTCCTGGCGCTTGTCTCGTGCCACCCCGAGCAGCCACGTCGTCCGGTCGGGCGTCTTCTGTTGCGAGAGGCTTTCGATGATCGCCTCCCGAATCTCGGGGCTCGCCGTCTTGGCGAAGAGCGCTCGCAGGTAGTCGCTCTCGTCGCCCGTGCGCCGGCCATTGCCGACGTAGTACACGGCGCGCACACGCTGATCGGTCGGGACGTTCGTCTGCTCCGCGAACCGCCGCAGGGATGCGCGCGCGGATGGACTCTTGTGCCGCGACAGCGCGGAGAGGGCGCGGTCGCGCATCTCCGCTTCCGTCGTGCCGAACAGGATCGAATCGAGCGCCTTCGCCGCGCGTTCGGTGTTCACATCCGCGAGCCACTGCACGGCCTCGCGCCGGACGTCGCTGTTCGGATCGCTGCTCGCCACTTTGAGCAGGATGTCAGAGCGCTCTTCTTCCTTCGTCTGCGCGACCATCCAGACGGCTCGCTTGCGGAGACGCACGGAGCAGTCGTCGGTACGTGAGAGCAGCTTCTGAAGCACCGGGATCACCTGATCCGGATCCATCTGTGCGATGCCATTCAGCGCCGTGAGACGCATGTCGTCGTCCTCGGTGGGACAGCGATTCTCTGCCTTGAGCGTATTGGCGCCCTCCGCGATCTCGCCGAACGCATTCGCATTGCCGCGCTTGGCCTGCTCGGCGCGGAGGCTGGCGCGGAGCTGCTTGGCGTCGCCCAGCGTCGCGGCGCGGGGATAGCGCTGTTCCTGGCGATCCAGGGAGATGATGGCGAGCGCGAGGTCGTGCGAGGTACCGCTCCGGGAGAGCGCGTACGCCCGGTAGTACAGGGCGTCGGGCGCGAACTCCGAGTCGGGATACCGATCCGCGACGGTCGCAAAGAGAGTTGCGGCCTTCTTGAAGTCGCCGTCGTTGAGCGCGGCGCGCGCAAGACGATAGAGCGAATCGGCCGGGTCGACTGGCCGTTCGGAGCGCGGCGCGGGAAGCACGGGCGCGTGCACCGATTGACTCGCAAGCTCCTGACCCGTAGAGGCAGCGGGCTGCGCGCCCAGTGCCGCGGGCGCGATCAGAAGCAGGACACAAAGGAGAAGTGGCGGTTTCATGACGATTCGGCTCAGGTGCCCGCTCCGGACATGCCGGCGGGAATGGTGGAGCGAAGCTTCGGAATGACGTTGCGCTTTTCGATGGACTGCGTGGCCGCATCGAGATCCACCCGGCGGCCACCGGCTGCGTACTGCGAGAGTTGCATCAGCACGAGCTCCAGATCCTGGAGCAAGCGAGTGAGGGCGGGATCGTCGCCACGATGGGACGCCAGCATCATGCGAGTGGTGCCGAGCAGCTCTTTGGAGAGCGAGGCGAACTGCGTGTCGAGCCGCGCGTCGGTGCCGGCACGAGCCTGCGCGCGGAATCCGGTAAGGAGCAGCTCCGTCCGAGCGAGATGCTCCACGAGGGAGAGGCGATAGGCGTCCTCGTCGCCGGTGGCGTCGGCGAGAGAGGGTGTGCCGCGCGGACCACGGTGGAGAACGGCGGGCGCACGCCTCGCGGATGCGAGGCGGCCCGGGACGGCGTCAGCAGGTCCGGGCACTGGGGCCGGCTCAGTCGCGGCGGCTGAATCTGCGGGCGCTGCGCCAGGCAACGCTGTCGACGCACTCGATTGCTGCGAGGCGACCATGCTCGAGGGCGCCGACGGACGACTGATGCGTCCAATCGCGATTCCGACCAACAGCACTGCGGCGACGCCGGCCGCATAGGCAGCCAGCCGCCGGGGTCCCCATATGGAGGTGGGCTGCGGGTTCGCTTCGGCGCGGGCTCGGGAGATCGCGTCCCACATCACGTCCCGAGGCGTGGACGGCGGCTCGTTATAGCTCCGGGCCGCGTCTTTCAGCAGGTCATCGAAGTCGCCGTTCATGCGGTCGTCTCTCCAGCAAAGAGGGCCAGTGCCGCGCGCAGCTTGGCGCGGGCGTCGAACAGCCTAGCTTTCGAGGTGCCCACAGGAATGCCCAGCACGGCGCCGATTTCCTCATGGGTGTAGCCCTCGACGTCGTGCATCACGAACACGGGTCGGAGCTTGACGGACAGGGCATCGATGGCCGCGTGCAGACGGTCCCGAAGGTCGTGAGGCGCCTGGCGGGTGCCGGCGGCCGGCACGTCGCGCGCCTCGTCGATGGGCAGGGTACGCGTCCGGTGCCGGCCCGCCGAGCGGATGCCGTTGAGGGAGACGCTGGTCGCGATGGTGTGCAGCCAGGTTGCCAGCGAGGCATCCCCGCGAAATTGTGAGAGTCGTCCGAAGGCACGAATGAAGGTCTCCTGCGTGAAGTCCTGGGCGAGATCGCTGTCGCCGGCCAGCCGGCAGGTGAGGCGAAAGACGCGGTCCACATGCGCGTCATACAGCGCACGTTCGGCCACCTGATCGCCGGCCAGACACCGGGCGACGAGCTCACGGTCGTTCACGACGTCGACTGGTGGGTTTCGGGCATTACCAGGATGTAGACACAGGTCCGGCAAAGAGGGTTGGGTCTGGAGGTAGGACAGGAGGACGTCCTACCAATCGAGTGTTGAATCATGCATGATAATGGGCATCATGAGACGCCAATCAAATCATCTATTGGCATGGCTTTAGTCGTACATCACAATTCTGCGCACTATCTGTTCAGGCTGGCATCCGCCCAAGAAAAAAGGGGCGACATCGCGTCGCCCCTCTTCTCAACCACGACGCCCTTGCCGTGGCTACGGCACGGCAGGAAGCTTCGTCCCGAACTTCGCGTTGATGGCCACGATCATGTCGTTGGCGAGCGACAGGTGCGCAGCCGCGGAGGGGTGGACGCCGTCCAGTGACAGGAAGGGTCCGAAGGTCGCCGTGGGGCTTGCCAGGTTCGGGAACGGCGGGATGTCCCCGCTCGCCCGCTTGGCCGCCAGGAGGACGTTCGGGTCGTAGTACGCCCAACCCAGCGCCTGCGCCTTGCCCTTGATGTAGTCGTTGTAGCTCTGGATTGTGGCACCCAGGGTCTGCTGCTCCGCAGCATCGAGGACGAACACGTCCCCGACCGGAGTACCGGGGATGGTGCCCTTGTCGCACCCGATGAGCGCTGGGTGAGTCTTCGCCTTGATAGCAGGAATGAGCAGCACGACGTTCACGAGCGAAGCCGACGCCGTGCAGTTCGGATGAACGATGACTGGCGTGCCGGCAGCCTGCGAGATGCCCGCCTGGATGGTCGGTGACGCGGCAATCAGCGCGCCCGAGCTGAGCTGCGGAACACCCGACACCTGCACGACGCCGATCAGCAGGCCTTTGACGCTCGGCATGCTATCCGTGAGCTGCTTGATCATGGCGTCGTAGCTCGCCGTGAACTGCGCCAGCGTGCTGACGATGCCCGGAGACACGTTGGGCGTCGGGACGAGCACGCCCGAAAGGCCCGCTTCCAGCACGTCATTGTTGCCGATCCAGGCCGATACGAAAGTCGGCTTGGCGTCGAGGGCGCGCTGCACCTGCGACTTGCCGCCAAGAACGAACGTCGTGAGGGCGTTCGACGCGACGGTGGAGCTGCTGACCGGATCGAGCACGCGCGCGCCAGGGACGGCGACGTTGTTCAGAATGTCGGTCACCGAGGCGGATGCCCTGAAGGCGCATGTGGTGCTTGCTCCGCCAGCCACGCGTGCTCCCGTCTGGGTATTGGCAATCGGAGGTGGACAGCCCGGCATGTTCAGCGACGCGTAGTGGTACTGCGTCCCCATGGCCTGCGCGAGCCAGCGGGCGTAGCTCTGCCGCTGGGTGGAGTCATTGATGCCGCCGCTCTGATAGCCGGCCGTGATGCTGTTGCCGAGGGCGACGTAGCTCTGGAACATGTCGCCACCGGCCGGCGTGGACGGCCCAAGCACGTCGCGCTTGGTCGTCTCGCAGGAGGCCAGCAGTGCGAGGCTCGAGACCGCGACCACGCGGCTGGAAAGATTCAGTCGAAACATCCTGATGTCTCCGGGCGTGGGTTAGTAGGAGTACTTGAGGCTGAACGACACGATGTTGGCGTTCAGCGTGTATGCGCCACTGCTCAGCGCGAGGGCCTGCGTCGCCGTGATGTTCGCCGGGCGCTCGTCGACGCGTCCACGCGACCCGCCGGTGAAGATGTGCGCATAGGTGGCATCGACGCCGAGGCCGCCGCCGAGCGGCAGGTAACCGCCGATCATGCCGAGCTGGCGGTCCATTTCCGGGAGGAGCGGCGTAACGGTCTCCGCGGGCGCGGCTGACGCGGCGGCCGCGAATCCACCTCGCAACGCGGCGCCGTTCGTCATGCGCCGCTCGATGCCCAGGCGCAGGGAGGACGTGTTGTTGTAGTCCTCCTGGAGCACGCGGGACGGAGCGGTTCCCTTGAAGTTGACCGGCAATTGCTTGAACGACTTCCATCCGACGTACGCGAAGTCCGCACTCAGCGTGGTGTTGGCAAATCCGGTGTAGGCCAGTCCGGCCTGCACTTGTGCGGGATGCTGGATCTCCGTCGCGACCTTCTGCGTCGTGAGCGCGCCGCTGCCCGTGAACTGCGAGGCGACGATCGCATCGACTGACGTGTTAGCCGGCGCACCCAATGGATTGCCGGCGGCGAGCGTGAGCCCCGTCGGCATCTGCACGAACGTGGCGTCCGCGTCGTCGTACGAGAAGGTGACCTGCGAGAGGAAGCGCAGCCCCACCTGCCACTCGGGCGAGAGACGCCCGTGTACACCGAGATTCACGCCGTACGCCATCGCGCTGCCCTTGAGAGTGGCGCGCGCGAACTCGGTGTATTTCGGGATCCCGAGGTTGCCGAACGTTAGGCCCGCCGCCGGCACCGCCAACTGGCCGGAGAGATCGATCGCCTGAACGAGCTCGATGGAGGAATGGCCGATGACGGGCCCGCCGCCGATGGACCAGTCGGGGTTGATCTGGTACGAGATGTTCGGTTGGACGTAGATGGTCTGAAGCGAGGCCTTCTTGGCGGCGAAGCGGCCGGGGAAGTCGTCGCCCCACTGCGAGGTCAGCCCGTAGGGAACGTAGAGTCCGATGCCGTAGGCGAGATTTCCCGCGCGGTAATTGAGAAACACGTGCGGAACGAACGCCGTGGGCACGTCGGACTTGTACACGCGAAAGGAGGTGTCGCGCGTGAAGTCGCCGTCGATCTTGATGACGGCGCCGCCGCCGAGGAAGCTCAGCCCTTGTGCGCCAGGCATCGCACCGGGATTCCAGTAGATGCTCGACGGGTCCGCGCACGGCGCGCTGGTGACCGCGAAGCCGCGAGCGAGCGCGCACGACCCGATCTCATTGAGACCGAAGGCCTGACCATGAGCGGCGTACGGCGCGCCGAGCAGCGCCGCGAGAGTGAGGGCGTACCGTGAGGCACGGTGAAGCGTCATCTGCATCCTCCTGAATGGCGCGCGGGAAAGTGTCGCGCGATCGTGTGCCGGAAGAACCACACGGCAGGGGCGGAAAGGGGAAAGCGGACAGAGGCGAACAGGGCGGCAATATAAGGTGACCTACGGGCCTTTGTCGCTAGCCGGGACAAATAAAGTAGGACGATAGGACACTAGGACGGTAGGACAGCAAACGTCGCGGTTCCGCCGTTACTGTCCTACTGTCCCACCGTCCTACTGTCTACGCAAATGACCGACATCACTAAGGGCGTGCGTCTCCTGGCCGGCATGCCACCTGACGTGCACCACGTGCTCACCCCCGAGGCGCTGGCCTTCGTCGCCGCGCTGCACCGCCAGTTCAATGGGCAGCGTGTGTCTCTGCTCGAGGATCGGCCGCGCCGGCGCGCGGAGCTCGCTGCCGTCGAGCCGGGTGTGTCATTCGACTTTCCCGCCCACACGGCGGCCGTGCGGGCCGCGGCATGGCGCGTGGCGCCCGCGCCGGCCGATCTGAACGATCGCCGCGTGGAGATCACGGGACCGGTGGATCGGAAGATGATGATCAACGCGCTGAACTCCGGCGCGCGCGTCTTCATGGCGGATCTCGAAGACTCCTGCTCGCCCACCTGGGCGAACGTGGTCGAGGGGCAGCGCAACCTCATGGATGCGGTGCGGCGAACGCTGTCGCTCGACCAGCAGGGCAAGGCGTACCGCCTCGGAGAATCGCTCGCGACGCTGCTGGTGCGCCCCCGTGGCTGGCACCTCGTCGAACGCCACGTGGAGATCGATGGCGCGCCGGCCTCCGCGTCGCTCTTCGACTTCGGCCTCTACTTCCATCACAATGCCCGCGAGCTGCTCGCGCGTGGGAGTGGGCCGTATTTCTACCTGCCGAAGCTCGAGAGCCATCGTGAAGCGCGGCTCTGGAACGAGGTGTTCGTCGTCGCACAGGAAATGCTCGGCGTCCCCCGCGGCTCGATCCGCGCGACGGTACTCATCGAGACGCTGCCGGCGGCGTTCGAGATGGAGGAGATCCTGTACGAGCTGCGCGAGCACGCCGCCGGCCTCAATGCCGGCCGCTGGGACTATCTCTTCAGCTTCATCAAGACGTTCCGCGAGCGGCCGGACAAAGTGTTGCCGGATCGGGCGCAGTTGACGATGACGGTTCCGTTCATGCGCGCGTACTCGGAGCGACTCGTGCAGGTGTGCCACAAGCGCGGCGCGCACGCGATCGGCGGTATGGCGGCTTTCATTCCAAGCCGGCGCGACGCGGAGGTGAACGCGCGCGCGTTGGCGAAGGTGCGCGAGGACAAGGAGCGTGAAAGCGCCGCCGGATTCGATGGTACATGGGTGGCGCATCCTGACCTCGTGCCGGTGGCGCAGGCGGTGTTCGACGGGGTGCTTGGCAGCCATCCGCATCAGAAGGATCGTCTCCGCGACGATGTCGCGACGACCGCACCGCAGCTCATCGACGCCGACGTCCCGGGCGGCGCGATCACCGACGCGGGCATTCGCACGAACGTCGAGGTGGCGATTCTCTACATCGAGGCGTGGCTGCGCGGGTTCGGCGCGGTGGCCATTCACAATCTCATGGAAGACGCCGCCACCGCGGAGATCAGCCGCACGCAGCTCTGGCAGTGGATTCGCCACGAGGCGCCAATCGACGCCGGGGGGCGTATGTCGCGCGACTTCTATTTGCGCATTCGCAAGGAAGTCCTGGAGCAGCTCTTAGCCCAGCCGAATGCGGGCACCGAGCTCTCCGCGGCAGCGGCACTTCTCGATACGCTCGTGGAAGGAGAGTTCGAGGACTTCCTCACCGTCCCTGGCGGGAAGCTGCTGGACTAACGGCTAGGGCCTGATCGCCGCCGCCACGTAGTAGCGCCACTCTCTCGCCACCGGCGCATCCACGGCGCGCGCGAAGCCGGCGGTGACGTCGACGTCGGGAGTGCCAAGGGCAGCGATACCCGGGACGCGCTCACGCAGCTCGATGCCGAAGCTGCGGAGCGCCGTCTTGAAGAGATCGGGGCTCGCTGCGGCGTAGAAGACCTCGACGGGCGGGACGGGCAGGCCGACGCGGTATGCCGCGAACGAGTTGCCGACGACGCTGGCGAAGGGGTATGCAGGCGCGTCCACCCGCCGTGCGTCGAGTGCCGGATCGATGAGCGACGACGTGAGACCGCCGATGACGAACCGCTCACGCATCGAGCCGCCACCGCCGCCGACCGTGCCGTAGGAAATGCGCGCCGTGGTCAGGCCGCCAGTGTTGCCGCCGAAGGCGAGAGCGATGGTGCTCCGCTGCCGCAGGTAGCTACCGCCTTGCGTGCTTCCAAGCTCCGCGAGCGTAAGGAGCTGCTCCTGATAGCGCGAGTCCAGGTCGCGCTGGCGGCGCACGACGGTGAGGCCGGCCAGTACCGCCGAACGATTGGCAGACGGCAGGACCTCGGAGTCCTGATGCTCGAACAATCCGCCCAGAGACGCGGCGAAGTCGCCGCCGTCGCTCGCGATGGTGCGGCGCAGGCGCGCGGCACCGCCATAGCGCGTCATGTCGAGGAGGACGTCAGGCGCGGGACTGAACACACGGGACGGCGCTTCGTGCGTGCCCCAGGCATTCACGAGCAATTCGTTCCTGCTACCTCGAGCCGCAATGGCCAGTGAAACGCCTTCTTGCAGGGAGGAGGACCCCGCCGCACCCAGAAGCACGGCGTGGAATCGTCCCACGGGGTCGGTGCGAACGAGCGCGAGCAGCACAGACGACCCGCCGTAGCTCGTCACTGCGGCCGGCACATATCGCATCCGGTCGGGACCGGCGCCATACGCGGTCTCCTCGCTCACCGCGCCCACGTTGGTGCGTAGCGTGCTGTCCGCGCCGCGGCGAACGGGCGGCAGCACGGGCGAGAGAGAATCCGCGAGTGCGAGAAGCAGGGGCGCCCCCGCACGCACGGCGCGCGCGAGCGATCCGCTGTCCGGCTTGATCCGCCTGAGATCGTAGCCGTCCGCGTGCAGAGAGAGAAACCAGAGCGTTCCGTCGGGCGCTACGTCCGCGCCGACCGCCGCGCCCGTAACCGCCGTGAGCCGCGCTGCGCGCGACTCGACACTCAGGCGCTCGAGGTTGGCGATGCCGCCTGCCTCCGAGGTCGCGACGATCGCACGGCCATCCGTGTCGAACGTCGCGTCGAACCGTATGACACCGTCGTCGGGATCCGCATAGCGGAGCGACCCGTCTGCCGAGTTCACGCGCGCGATCCGCCAGCGGTCGCCGCGCTGTTCGGCAACGACGATCTCACCCGTCTTCCGCGAGACACGGGGGCGATCGAAGTTCCGCGTGACGCTCCCGGGAAGAATCGTTCGCACCGCTCCGCTGGCGAGTTCCACCCGCACGAGATCACACCAGCCGTGCTCGCAGCGCACGGCAGCTGCCCATGTGCCGTCGGGCGACGGATCGGGATCTCGAATGGCGGCGCCATGCGTCAGACGCGTCAGCGTGCCGTCCTCCGCACTCCACAGGAAGAGATCGGGGCGGAGGCTGCCGTCGCTCATCGGCATGCGGCGCGTGATCAGCAGATGACGATTGTCCGGGAGCCACCGCGGCGATTCGTACGGCGCGCCATCGGCGGCCATGAGCGAAATGACGACGCGGCGCGGCGGCGGGTAGAACGTCCGATCGGGCACGTCATCCGGATCGCGACGCAGCTGCAGCTCGCGGCGCCGTGTGGCGGCGGTGTCCGGCTCGTCGGCCGTGCGCCAGACGACGAGCTCACTCGGCGCGTCGCGGTGCCGGACGACGATCGCGACGAAATTTCCGTCGGGCGAAATTGCCGGATCTCCCGTGTTGTAGAGCAGGCGCTGCACGAGCGTTCCCGGCACGGAGGCATCGACGTCCAGCGCGCGCTCGAAGGCCAGCGCGTCGGCCGTCACCTCGGCGACGAATCGCCCGTAGAGTTGCGCCGGCGTCCCACCATACACGCCGACAAAGGCATCGTCGAAGGACCGAACCGTCTTGGCGGTCAGGCGCCGCCACAGCGCGGTGATGCTCGCGTCTCCCTCTCGCCGGCCGAGCCACTCGAGATACGCGGACCCCGCGAGATACGCGAAGCTGCCCGTTTCCCAACCGCTCGTCGCGCTGAGGGCACCGTATGAGGGCAGTCGGCCCTCGATTGCGAACTGCCGCAGAATGGCGGCACGCCACGCGTGATTGGGACGTCCCGAGCCCGAGGCGCGGCCTTCGACGTAGGTCGCATATCCCTCCAGCATCCAGCGCGGCGCCTCGACGGCAATCGGCCCAAGGGGAACCGGCGAAAGGCTCCAGAGCAGATTCTTCCAATGGTTGCGCGACGGCCGCGTGAGGTGCGCGATGTGCGCGAACTCGTGTGTGGCCACCAGCTCGTTCCACACGCGGAAATTGCCGACCTCGTTGCGCGGGCCCGGCGGCGTCGGCCAGAGGACGATGGTCGGCGCATCGAGCGAGGTGTACGCGGTTCCGTTGCCGTCGTTGACGGGATCGTCGACGACGACGTCCACCCGGTCGTCAGGAAGAAAACCGACGATCGCGCCGACCTTCGTCCGGACGTCCTCCATGCGTGCGGCCAGCGCGAGCGTCCACGCACGGTACTCGTCGGGGTAGTGAAAGACGAAGTGCTCCGTTTCCACGGTCCGCCACGAGAGCCAGGGGCGCGGCTGCTGCCCGTTGGCTGCCGACGACAGCATCGCGAGCAACGCCAGGCCCGCGACTGCGGACCGCGCGGGATGCGCCACCAAACGGGAAAGGGACGCGGGCAACGTGCGCGCGTCCCTCAGGCTGCAACCACCATTTTCTCGCCGACCTCGATCACCCACGCACTGCAGTCTTTCCGCGCAACCTGTCCTGCAGCCAGGTGAGCGGCACGATGAACAGCGGCGTCAGCACGACGCCGAGGAGCGTGTTGATCCAGATGAGCGCGATGTAGAACGCGCAGAGGCCGAGACCAACCCAGAGGGTCGCGAGGGGGCCGTGAGTTTCCAAGAGAAAGTCGCTCCTGTCGCCGAAGAACGGGTGTACACCCGGAACATACCGAGGCGCGCGAGCGCGAGCCAGAGGCGGAGCGAGCGTGCGCCCCGAGCCTGTCGGGGACTATATTGCGATACATGACAGTCGATCCTGCGCGGGTGGTGGAGCAGGCGGCGGAGGCCACGCGAAACGGCGCCCCGCTTGTGCTCGCCGTCTCCGGCGGCATCGACTCGATGGTTCTGCTGCATGCCATGGCGCGAGTGGCCCGTACGCGCATCGCCTGCGTCGCGACGTTCGATCACGGCACGGGTGTCGCGGCCACGCGCGCGGCGGAACACGTGCGGAGCGAGAGCGAGCGGCTCGGCATCCCCGTGGCGGTGGCGCGGGCCGACGAAGCGCTGGACGTGCGCGAGGGCCATGAGGCCGCATGGCGTACCGCGCGGTACGCGTTCCTGCGACGGACCGCCGCGCAGCACGACGCCGTGTTGGTCACCGCGCACACCCGCGACGATCAGCTCGAAACGGTGCTCATGCGTATTCTGCGCGGTTCCGGCGCGCGCGGGCTCGCCGGGTTGTATGCGCAGAGCGACGTGTTGCGTCCATTCGTGTCCGTACGGCGAGCGGACATCGAGGCCTTCGCGACGCTGCACGCGGTCGATTGGCTGGAGGATCCCAGCAACGCGTCCGTGTTGCACTTCCGAAATCGCGTGCGTCGCGACTTGTTGCCGGCGCTGCGCAGAGCTCGACCCGGGCTCGAGGACGAGCTGCTCGCACTGGCGCGGCGCGCCGCCGATTGGCGGCTCGAGCTCGACACGTTCGCGCAGGATCACGTCGCCGCGCAACGCATCCAGGGAGGGCGTCTCGTCGTGCGCCGCCGGGAACTGGCCGGATACGATGAGGATTCGCTGGCCGTGCTCTGGGCATCCATCGCAAGTCGGGCGGGGCTGGCACTGGACCGGCGCGGAACGCGGCGCATTGCTGCGTTCACGAGCACGGGACCCACGAGCGGCGGCGTGCCGCTGGCGGGCGGATGGTGTCTCGACGCCACGCCGGACAGCTACATTCTCGGGCGCCTCGACGCGACTCCAGCGTGCACGAAGCTTCCCACGCACGGCTCGCTGGAATGGGGCGCTTTTCGGTTTCGCGTAACGTCCGGGGAGGATGTGCCATCCCCATGGGCGGCGGCGATTCCGGTGGCGGCTGGTGGCGTGGTGCGCGGCTGGAGCGCGGGAGACCGGCTCGCGCCGGCGGGCGCTCAACCGTGGCGGCGTGTTACCCGTTATCTCTCAGACGTGGGTGTGCGCGGCAGGGAGCGGGCGGGCTGGCCCGTGGTCGTGTCGGGCGACGACGTCGTCTGGATTCCGGGAATTCGCCGCAGCGACGCGGCAACCGATCGGTCCGGCAGGCCGGTTCGACACTACGTGTGTGAGCGCATCGACAGCTGATCCGAGGCTCGAGGGACGCGCGCTCAAGCGCGTCGTGTTCGACGCGGTGGACATCGCGGCGCGCGTGCGCGAGCTCGGCGCGGAGATCACGGCGGCCTACCCCGATGGCGACCTGCTCGTCCTCGGCCTGCTGAAGGGAAGCTTCATCTTTCTCAGTGACCTCGTGCGGCAGATCAACCGGCCGCTGCACGTGGACTTTCTCGTGGCGGCCAGTTACGGCGACGGCACGGTATCGAGCGGCAACGTGCGCTTGGTGTACGATCCGGAAACGCTGCTGGAGGGAAAGCACATCCTGCTGGTCGAGGACATCGTGGATACGGGCCGGACGCTGAACCGGCTGATGGATCTGTTGAAGGCACGAAATCCGCGCTCGTTGGAGATCTGCGCGCTGCTGCACAAGCACATTGCTGACGAGCTCAGGTACGATGTGAAGTTTACGGGGTATGATGCTCCACACGAGTTTCTTGTAGGGTACGGTCTCGATCACGCCGAAAGCTTTCGGCATTTGCCTTATATCGCGAGCCTGCTGTAATGCCTGGTCCCACTCCGCCGAAAAACACCAACAACGGATTCAACTGGGGGCGCTTCTCCAAGACGCTCTCGTTCTGGATCCTCATCATTCTCATCCCGGTCGCGCTGATCCAGATCAGCGGCTCCCGTGCCGAGTCGTCCCCGGAGATCTCCTACACGCAGTACAAGCAGGAGCTCGACCGCGACAACATCGCGGAAGTGACGATGTCGGGCGGGAAGAACGTCACCGGCTCGTTCCGCGAGCCCGCCGTGATCGCCGGCAAGACGGCGCGCAAGTTCACGGTGCAGTTGCCGATGGCGAACTCCCAGGCCGCGCTCGATCAGCTCGACGCCAAAAAGGTTCGGGTGACTTCTCAGGACCCGAAGCCGAGCGTCATGGCGTGGATCATCAATTTCCTGCCATGGCTGCTCCTCATCGGATTCTACCTGTTCCTGTTCCGGCAGATGCAGGCGGGTGGCAACAAGGCGTTCTCCTTCGGCAAGTCGAAGGCAAAGCTGCTCACGGGCGACACGCCGAAGGTCACGTTCGCCGACGTGGCGGGCGCGGATGAAGCGAAGCAGGAGCTGGAGGAGATCATCGAGTTCCTGAAGGATCCGCAGAAGTTCACGCGGCTCGGCGGCCGTTTGCCGAAGGGATGCCTGCTCGTGGGCCCGCCTGGCACGGGCAAGACGTTGCTCGCGCGCGCGGTGGCGGGTGAAGCGGCGAGGCCCTTCTTCTCGATGTCCGGCTCGGACTTCGTGGAAATGTTTGTCGGTGTGGGCGCAAGCCGCGTTCGCGATCTGTTCGAGCAAGGCAAGGCGCACGCGCCCTGCATCATCTTCATCGACGAAATCGATGCGGTCGGACGTCATCGTGGCGCGGGCCTCGGCGGCGGGCACGATGAGCGAGAGCAGACGTTGAATCAGTTGCTCGTGGAGATGGATGGTTTCGAGTCGAACGACGGGGTCATCCTCATCGCCGCCACGAATCGCCCGGACGTGCTCGATCCCGCGCTGCTTCGCCCGGGCCGCTTCGATCGGCAGATCGTCGTCGACGCGCCGGACCTGCGCGGGCGCGAGGGCATTCTCAAGGTGCACCTGCGGAACAAGCCGGTGGGCGAGGACGTGGACATCACGACGCTCGCGCGCGGCACGCCGGGCATGGCCGGCGCCGATCTCGCCAACCTGGTCAACGAGGCGGCGCTGCTCGCCGTCCGTCGCGGGCACGACAAGATTTTCATGGACGACCTCGAGGAAGCCAAGGACAAGGTCATGCTTGGCGCCGAGCGGAAGTCCATGGTCATGAAGGAGGAGGAGCGGCGTCTGACCGCGTACCACGAGGCGGGTCACGCGCTGTGCGCCATGAAAGTCGTCGGGAACGATCCCCTTCATAAGGTGACGATCGTGCCGCGCGGCCGTGCGCTCGGGTTGGCGTTCACGCTGCCGGAGGACGACCGCGTCTCGGTCACGCGCCAGCAACTCGAGGCGGCGCTCGTCATGACGTACGGCGGACGGACGGCCGAGGAGTTGGTGTTCGGCTACGACAGAGTGACCACTGGAGCCTCGAGCGACATTCAAAAAGCGACGAGCATCGCGCGTCGCTATGTCACGCAGTGGGGACTCTCCGACGCCATCGGTCCCATTCTCGTCGGCGACAACGAGCAGGAACTGTTTCTGGGGCGCGAGATCCAGCATCGGCGCGAGGTGAGCGAGCAGACGGCGCAACTCGTGGACGCCGAGGTGAAGCGCGTCATCACGACGGCATACGAGCGCGCGAAGGACGTGTTGAGCAAGAACCTGGACCTCCTGCACACCATTGCAGCGGCGCTGCTCGAGCGCGAGACGCTGACGGCGGAGGACATCAAGATGATTGCGCGCGGCGAGCCCCTGCCGCCGCGGGCGAGCGGTCTCCCGCCCGCAACGCCGATCGCTCCGCCGGCCGCTCCGCCGCCGGTGCTGGAACCGCGGAGGAAGCCGTTGCTCGGCGGACCGGAGCCTTCGCCAGCGTAAGCACCACGTGGCACCATCGAAAGACGGGATGACAGTTCTGTCATCCCGTCTTTCGTTATCTTGACGCATGCCTTCCACCTGGACCGTCCGCGGCCGTCAACTCTCGCTCGACCGGCCGCTGGTGATGGGCATCATCAACGTCACTCCCGACAGCTTCAGCGATGGCGGGCGCTACGGGTCCGTCGACGAAGCGGTGGCTCGCGCGGGGCAGCTCCTCCGTGAGGGCGCGGACATTCTCGACATCGGCGGAGAGTCCACCCGTCCGCAGGGTGCGACAGAAGTGAGCGAGAACGTGGAGGCCCGCCGCGTCGTGCCGGTGATCGAGCGCATCGCTGCGCAGTATCCCGACGCAGTCATCTCGGTCGATACGGTAAAGAGCGGCATTGCCGAGACAGCCGTGGCTGCGGGTGCTCGCATCGTGAACGACGTATCGGCGTTTCGCCTCGATGCGCGGATGGCTGACGTCTGCGCGCGGACCGGCGTGGGGGTCGTGCTCATGCACTCGCGCGGCGGAATTTCCGACATGGCATCGTACGCGCGAGCGACATACGGAGCGAATCCACTGGACGAGGTATTGAGCGAGCTCCAGGCTCGCGTCGATGTGGCTCTGTCCGCCGGCATCGAACGCGCGCGCATCGCACTCGACCCGGGACTCGGCTTCAGCAAGCGCAGCGGGGATTCGCTCCGGGTGGTCGCGCGCCTCGATCGCCTCGCCGCATGGGGATTTCCGATCGTCGTGGGTGCATCGCGCAAGCGCTTCATCGGCGAGCTGACGGGTGGCGAGCCGAGCGAGCGTCTCTTTGGATCCGTGGGCGCCGCCGTGGCCGCGTACGAGCGCGGCGCGCATGTGCTTCGCGTGCATGACGTCGCCGCGACACGGCAGGCGCTCGATGTCGCCGCCGCCATCCGCGCCGCCGGAGCAGCGTGATGGAGCTCGATCAGCTTCGTCTGCTCCACCCGGGATGGCGGGACGCGCTCGAGATCATCGTTGTCGCCTATGCGTTGTATCGCGTGATGCGGATGTTCCACGGGACAAGAGGACGTCAAATCGCGAGCGGAGTCGTGGTGCTCGGACTGGCGTACGTCGCCTCGTGGATTCTGGGGCTTGAAATGCTGGAGTATTTGTTGGGCTTCGTCTTCCAGTACGGCGTCATCGCACTGCTCGTGGTGTTCGCGCCGGAATTGCGTGCGGCGCTCGCGCATCTCGGCGATGCGCAGCTTGGCCGCGTCCTCCACACGATGGAGGACCGCGAGGTGACGGAAGAGATCTTCGATGCGGTGGAGCGCCTCAGCCGCTCGGGCATCGGCGCCATCGTCGCGATCGAGCGTGAGGTGCCGCTCGACAGCTACGCGCAATCGGGATCGCTGTTGGAAGCCAAGGTGTCCGCCGATCTCATCACCACCATCTTTACGCCGTATTCGCCCTTGCACGACGGCGCTGCAATCGTCCGCGGCGACACGATCATCGCGGCGGGATGCATTCTGCCGCTGTCGCAGAAAACACTCGCAGACCGTTCGCTGGGCACGCGCCACCGCGCCGCGCTTGGCCTGACCGACGAGACCGACGCGCTCGTGCTGGTCGTGAGCGAGGAGCGCGCTACGGTATCGGTCGCGGAGCGCGGGCGTCTCTGGCGCGATCTCTCACCGCTCGAGCTGCGGGGAATGCTTTCGGGTCGGCTCCCGACGCGAAACGACAGCGAGCCGGCCGGAGCGGCAAGCTGACCACGCGCCGCGCGGCCTGGCTCACAGGCGCCACGCTGCTTGCCGTGTACCTGTTGACCATGGCGCCCGGTGTCACGTTCTGGGACGCCGGAGAGTTCATCGCCGCGGCGAAGGTCTTCGGCATTCCGCATCCGCCGGGTACTCCGCTATTCGTGGCCGCCGGCCGCGCGTGGATTTTCCTGCTCGGCGGCGTGCTCGGCGACGCCCGCGCGATGAATCTTCTGAGCGCGCTCGCCACGGCCACCGCGGGTGGCGTGACGGTGGGACTCGTTGCCGATGAGGGCACCGGCGGAAACGTGTGGGGCGCCGTGACGGGAGCGCTCTGCGCCGGCACGATGCTCAGCGTGTGGGCCAACGCCACGGAGACCGAGGTCTACGCCGTGTCGCTCGCACATGCCGCGCTCATGCTCTATGCAGCCAATCGTGCGGGCACGGAGCGAGAGGGCCGGTCGGGACGGTGGCTCCTCCTTACCGCGTATGCCATCGGGCTGACTCCCGCCGTCCATCTGAGCGCGCTGGTGGCGGCCCCCGCGGCGGTCGTCCTCGCGGCGCGCCATCGCGACGGACGCTGGTGCCTCGACCGCGCATTTCTGTTGATCGGCGCATTCGTCGTGGCGATGGGCGTGGGGCGGGTATCACCCCTTCTGATTGCCGCCGGCGTGATTTCCATTCTCAGCTCGATTGCGCTGCGACGCAGTGCGGCAGGGCCCGCTCTACCTGCGGCGCTGGCGCTGATTCTCATGGCTGTCGCTACGTCGGCGCTGTTCATCCTGTTGGTGCGCGCGCGGTTCGACCCGCCAATCAATCAGGGTAATCCCGCGACGCTTTCGGCGCTGGCGGATGTCATCGGCCGCCGGCAGTACGACGTCGCCCCGCTCTGGCCGCGCCGTGTACCGGTCTGGATCCAGCTTGCGAATGTCGCGCAGTACGTGGACTGGCAGACGGCGATGTCGTGGGGCAATGGCATCTTCACGCGGCCCGCGCGCGTCGTCGCGACGCTCGTCTTCATCATTCTCGGTGTGCAGGGGTGGCGGGCACTCAGGCGTGATGCGACTCGCGTCGCGCAAGCGCTCGCCGTTCTGCTCGTGTGTGGCACGCTCGGCGTCGCCGCGTACCTCAATCTCCGTGCGGGCGCCTCCATCGGGTACGGATTCGTTCCGCGTGACGCACATGAAGCGCGCGAGCGCGACTATTTCTTCGTGCTTGGCTTCTGGGCATGGGGAGTATTCGCGGGCTATGGGGCTTTCGATCTCGTCAGGCGGCGCGCGTGGCTTCCGTCGCTCGCGTTGGCAGCCGTTGGGTTGACGCTCCTGGGGAATTGGCGAGCCGCCGATCGATCACGTGGCCTGGAGGCGACGGCAGCGCACGATGTCGCAGCCTCCCTCCTCTCGAGCGCTCCGCCACATGCGGTGCTCTTTCTTGCCGGCGACAACGACACGTATCCCGTCTGGTATCTCCAGCAGGTGGAGCACGTACGGACGGACGTCTCCCCGGTGACGTTGCCACTGTTGCCCGCCGACTGGTACGAGCGCGAGATCGGGCGACGCAACGGTCTGTCGTGGTCCGAGTCGGAGATCGTTCCCGGTGCCAACACGCTGCAGCTTCACCGGGCGGCCTTGATCGCACGGGCGGCCGAGCGCGCAGGGAGGGTGGTCGCGGTCACGACGCAGGTGTCTGCGACCGAGCGCGACCTGTTGGGCTCGGCGTGGCGACTCGATGGGGTCGTCTACGTTGCTGGTGGACCCGCCAACGGTACCCATTGGCCGCCGGTAATCGACGCACGGCCGGTGGCCGCCGGCCTCCGTGAGGAGGGACGCTTCCGCACACGCTCGGCTCGCCTTCCCGACGACGTGAGCGGCATGATGCTGCGGAGCCTCGCCTGCGGGCGGCTCGCCACCCTTCCGAGCGGCGTTTCGGCCTCCCGGGACTCGCTTGAAGTGACGTGCAACCTTCGGTAAATTCCCATGTTATGCCTTTTCTGGACCTGCCGGCACGGCTGGCCGAGGTCGGCGATGTGATCGAGCAGGCGCGTGAGCGTGGGGGGCGGGGTCAGACGGTAACGATCGTGGCGGTGACCAAGACGCTCGGGCCCGAAGCGGCTGTTGCGGCGTGGAAGGCCGGACTGTCCGACGTGGGTGAGAATCGCGTGCAGGAGGCGGCTGAAAAGATGAGTCAGGTGTCAGAGCCGCTCAGGTGGCATCTCATCGGACATCTGCAGCGGAACAAGGTGAAGCAGATCGACGGTTTTCATCTGGTGCAGTCGATGGACAGCGCGCGCCTCGCGGATGCGCTCGATGAGCACGGCAGGCGCCGCGCCAATCTGGTGGACGTGCTCTTTCAGGTGAACGTCTCCGGAGAAGGGACGAAGGGCGGCTACGGACCGCAGGACGTGCAGCCGGAGGCCGAGCGGTTGATGGGGCTGAAAGGGTTGAAGGTTCGGGGCGTGATGACGATGGCGCCAATGGATGCGGAGCCGGCCACACTTCGCGCGGTGTTCTCCGGGGCACGGCGGGCTGGCGAGCAGCTTCGCGCCGCGGGTCATCCGGCCACGGAGCTGTCGATGGGCATGTCTGGCGATTACGTGATCGCCGTGGAAGAGGGTGCCACAATGGTGCGCCTCGGAACGGTGCTGTTCGGAGCGAGATCAGCCTAATGGACGAGACCTTTCATCTCACGGCGGTTGACGTACGTCGCTACGACTTCGGCCGCGCGCTGCGCGGCTACGAGCCCGAACGCGTCGAGCAGTTCCGAGAGCAGGTGGCGGAGGAGATCGAGCGGCTGACGCGGCTCTCCCAGGATTTCGAGCAGAAGGCAAAGGGATTCCACGAGCAGCTCAGGGCGTTCCGTGAGCGTGACAAGGCGCTGAACGACGCGCTCGTGAGTGCCCAGCAGTTGCGCGTGGAGATGCGCGAGACGGCGGAGCGGGAATCGGCGGTGCTGCTTCGCGAGGCGCAGAGTGAAGCCGACCGGCTGATCGATGCGGCGCGAAACGAAGTGCATTTGCTGGAGGCGCATCTCGCGGAGATCGATCGCGCGCGGCGAACCTATCTCACGCAGATGCGAATGACGGCGGAGCGGCATCTCGCCGAGATCGAGTCGCAGGAATCCGCAGCGGTCGGTCAGCCGGTATCGGCACGCGCGAGCCTGCGCATGTCGAAGAGCGCCGTTCCGGTAACGGGAGACGCGACGGAGGGATGACGTCCACGTTCGCCACGGAGAGCGCGAGCAGCGCTCACACACTGGAGGCCGTGGAAGCGGCCGCCGGAGTCGTTCGCGCGCGCTTTGCGCGCGTCCCGGACGTTGCGCTCGTCCTTGGCACAGGGCTCGGCGGCCTGGCGCGAGAGATCAGCGTCGACGCCTCGATCGACTATGCCGAGCTGCCAGGCTTTCCAGTCAGCACCGTGGAAAGTCACGCGGGGCGGCTGCTGTGCGGCACGCTGGGCGGCAAGACCGTCATGGCCATGCAGGGGCGCTTTCACCGGTATGAGGGATACACCCTCCAGCAGGTGACATTCCCCGTACGCGTGCTACGCGCGCTCGGCGCGTCCACCCTGGTGGTGTCCAACGCGTGCGGCGGAATGAATCCGGAATGGGCGCCCGGTGATCTCATGCTCATCGCGGATCACATCAACCTGCTGGGCGACAGTCCGCTCATCGGCGCAAATGACGACCGGCTCGGCCCGCGCTTTCCCGACATGTCCGAGGCGTACGACGCCGACGTTCGCCGCCTCGCGCGAGAGGTCGCATCCGCTCAGGGGCTCACCGTACGTGAGGGCGTGTACGTCGCCATCTCCGGACCAAACCTGGAGACGCGCGCCGAGTATCGCATGCTGCGCACGCTGGGTGCCGACGTCGTCGGGATGAGCACCGTGCCGGAGGCGCTCGTCGCCGTGCACGCCGGGATGCGGGTGCTCGGCATCTCGATCATCACGGATTCGTGCATTCCCGAAACGCTGGAACCGGTGGACCTCGCGACCATCATCGCGATGGCGGGGAAGGCGGAGCCGAAGCTCACGTCGCTCGTGCGCGGCGTGCTGGAGCGTCTGTGAGCGCCGCCGAGATGACGCAGCCGAGATTCGCGTTGCTTCCCGCCGAGCAACCGCCGGCGGAGTTGGAGGAGGCATTGCTCGCGCGCTGGCGCGAGGAACGCCTGTTCGCGCGCACGCTCGAGACGCACGAGGGTGCGCCGTCGTTCGTGTTCTTCGAGGGTCCGCCGACGGCCAACGGCCGCCCGGGCATCCATCACGTGTTCGCCCGCACCATCAAGGATCTCTTCTGCCGCCATCGCACGATGAAGGGCTTCCGTGTGGAGCGAAAGGCTGGCTGGGACACGCACGGCCTGCCCGTCGAGATCGAGGTCGAGAAGAAGCTCGGTCTCAGCGGCAAGCAGGACATCGAGAAGCTCGGCGTCGCGGAATTCAATCGCCTGTGCCGCGAGAGCGTGTTCACCTATCGCGCCGAGTGGGAGCGCATCAGCGAGCGGATCGGTTACTGGCTCGACTACGACCGGCCGTACGTCACCTATACGAACGACTACATCGAGAGCGTGTGGTGGTCGCTGTCCACGCTGTACGCGAAGGGCCTGATCTATCGCGGCCACAAGATTCTGCCGTATTGCTCCCGTTGCGGAACGGCGCTGTCGAGTCACGAGGTGGCGCAGGGGTATCGCGACGTCGATGACCCGAGCGTGTACCTGGCGCTCGACCTCACCGAAGTGGCGGGGGGCGCCGTCGGCGACGCGCCGGACATGCCCGGCCGTACGATGCGGCGCATGCTCGTCTGGACCACCACGCCGTGGACCCTGGTGTCGAACACCGCGCTCGCGGTGCATCCGACGCTCACGTACGTGGAGCTGCGCAAGACCGGCAGTCCCGATGCGCGCACCATCATTCTGGCGGAAGCACGCGCGGCCGCGGTGCTCGGCGACGACTACGAGTCCCGGTGGACGCGCGTCGGCGCGTTCGACGGAGCGCAGCTCGTTGGGTCGAAGTATCGCCGGCCGCTCGACTGGCTTCCGTACCCGGCGGGGACGAACCACGAGATCATCATCGGAGAGGAGTTCGTTACGGCCGATGACGGGTCGGGGGTGGTGCACATGTCGCCCGCGTTCGGCGCCGACGACTACGCGGCCGGCACCCGGCACAATCTGGCGTTCCTGCTGCCCGTGGACGCGCGCGGCCAGTTTCCAGTCGATCTGCCGCTCGTGGGTGGCAAGTTCGTGAAAGCTGCCGATCCCTTGCTCATCGAGGAATTGCAGCGGCGCGGACTGCTGTGGAAGAGCGGCACCATCAACCACTCGTATCCGCACTGCTGGCGCTGCGGCACGCCGCTGCTCTACTACGCGCGCAGCTCCTGGTTCGTGCGCACGTCGTCGTACCGGGACGAGATGATCGCACGCAACGACGGCATCAACTGGATTCCGCCCGAGGTGGGAACCGGCCGATTCGGCGAGTGGCTCGAGAACAACATCGACTGGGCCATGTCGCGCGACCGGTACTGGGGCACGCCGCTTCCCATCTGGGTCTGCGACCAGACGAGCGAGCATCTCGACGTCATTGGCGGATACGCGGAGCTTTCCCGCCGCGCCGGCGCCACGCTCGGTGCGGACTTCGATCCGCACCGGCCGTTCGTCGACGCGTATGAATGGTCGTGCACGCACGACGGCTGCGGGGGCACGATGCGTCGCACGCCGGAGGTGATCGACGCCTGGTACGACTCGGGGTCCATGCCGTTTGCGCAGTGGCACTTTCCCTTCGAGAACCGCGACACCGTCGCGGGCCAGTTTCCGGGCGATTTCATCGCGGAAGGGCAGGATCAGACGCGCGGCTGGTTCTACACGCTGCTCGCTATTGCGGCAGGGCTCGGCGACGCGCTGCCGAACAATGCGTCGCAGAGCGCGGCGCCGTACCGGGCCGTGGTGGTGAACGGCATCGTCACGGACGCCGAAGGGAAGAAGATGTCGAAGAGCCGCGGCAACATCGTGGATCCGTTCGAGGTTGTCGAACGGCATGGGGCCGATGCCGTGCGTCTCTTCCTCGTCAGCAGCAGCAAGGTGTGGGAGGAGCGGCGCTTCGACGAGAACGCCATCCGGCAGACCGCCGGGCGATTTCTGCGAACGCTTCGAAACATCTACAGCGGCATGTTCGCGAACCTCGCGAACTTTGGGTGGTCGCCGTCCGATGTCGATCCGGCCGTGCACGACCGGCCGCTGATGGATCGCTGGATTCTTTCGCGATTGTCGGCTGTCGAAGCCGAGGCGGATGATGCACTGTTGCGGTACGATGCCACGGGCGCGGCGCGGGCCGTGATGGAGCTCGTGGACGACGACGTGGCGAACTGGTACGTGAGGCAATCGCGCAGCCGCCTGTGGGCGAAGGACAACATCTTCGACGACGACACGAACGCCGCGTTCGCGACGCTGCACGAGGTACTCGTCGTCGTCTCACGGCTGCTCGCGCCGTTTACGCCGTTCATGTCGGACCAACTGCACCGCGAGCTCGCGGGAACCTCCGTGCACCTGGCCCCCTTCGTTCGGGACGCGGGGTCTCGATACCGCGACGAGGAGCTCGAGGCGGAGATGCGGATGATTCGCGCGCTGGCCACGTTGGGCCGCGCGGCGCGGGAGCAGGTGGGGATCAACGTGCGGCAGCCGCTGTCACGGATGGTGTGCGTTGCGCCTGGCGTGCGCCACGACCGGCTGCGCGAGCTGTTCCCCGTATTGCGCGCGGAGCTCAACGTGAAGCAGGTCGATCTGGTTTCCAGCGGTGACGCGTTGGTGACGCTCGAGGCGAAGCCGAACTTTCGGGCGCTCGGCAAGAAGTTCGGCAAGAAGACGCCACTCGCCGCGGAGGCGGTGTCGGCGTTCACCAGCGAGCACCTGCGCGCGTTCGAGCAGGGCGCCGAGCTGGTGGTGACGGTGGACGGCGAGACCCACGGCCTCGAGCCGGACGACCTCACGATCGTGCGTCGCGCATCGAGCACGCTGGTGGTCGAGCATGATGGATTGCTCTTCGCGGCCATCGATCCCATCATCACGCCCGCGCTCAAGCGCGAGGGGTTGGCACGGGAGCTCATCAGCAGGGTACAGCGTATGCGAAAGGACGCCGGTCTCGCCGTGAGTGACCGGATCAGGTTGTGGGTGGACGGCGATGCGGACGTCGTGCAGGCCGCGGCGGAGCATCGCGAGTGGATCGCCGATGAAGTGCTTGCGACGACCGTCGCGGTCGGCGAGGACGGACAAGGCAGGCCCATGCTGGCAAGGCAGCACGTGGATCTCGATGGGATCCAGGCTGACCTGGCCCTAACCCGGGAAGAGTAGCAATGGCCACGACAGACGGCGCGACCAAGACCGCCAAGACGAAGCCGATGCCGAAGCGGCAGTTGCAGTACTTCGAGAAGCGGCTGCTCGAGGAGCGGAAGCGGGTGCTCAAGGAGCTGGGGCACTACGATGAAGCGTTCGGCGCCACGTCGCAGGAGTCCGACGGCGACCTGAGCAGCTATTCGTTTCACATGGCGGATCAGGGGACGGATGCCATGGAGCGCGAGAAGGCGTTCCTCTTCGCGAGCCAGGAGGGACGCTTCCTCTGGCACATCGACGAGGCGCTCCGCCGGCTGTACCGTTCCCCCGAGACGTTCGGGAAGTGCCACAATTGCGGTCAGGACATCGCGTTCGAGCGACTCGACGCACTGCCGCACGCCCGCTTCTGCATCGAGTGCAAGCAGCGCGAGGAAGATGCAAAGTCCAAGTAAGGCCGCGCTGTTCTGGCCGGTGTTCGGCGTCGTCGCGCTGGTGGATGCGGCGACGAAGGGCATGGCCGAGCGCGCACTGACGCCGCAGCGCATTCCACACGGCGTCTGGGGCGACGGACTGCGTCTCACCCTCGTGTACAACCCCGGCGCCGCGTTCGGCCTGCATCTGGGCACGCAGTCGCGCTGGATCTTCGCCGCGCTCACGGTCGTCGCGCTGGTCATTCTCGCGCGGCTCTATCGCGCCACGGTTCGCGGCGACTGGCCGCGCACGTTCGCCATCGCGCTCGTATGCGCCGGCGCCATGGGCAACCTGCTCGACCGCCTGCGCTCGGAGCTCGGCGTCGTGGACTTCCTCGACGTCGGCATCGGCGACCTGCGCTGGCCCACGTTCAACGTGGCCGACATGGCCGTCACCAGCGGCGCGATGTTGCTCGCCTGGGTGCTCTGGCGCGAAGATCGGCGGAACGCCGACGCAGAATCCGAATCGCGCATCCTCGCGGCCGTGTCTCCAACGGGCTTCGCAGAGCCGGGAGAGCTCGTCTGACACAACCGTCCGGCGCGCGTTCGTCCGGCGCGCAGTTGTTCTGGGGCACCGCCGCGGGCGTCATCGTCCTGGACGTGGTCACCAAGGTGCTGGCGGAGCGGATGCTTGCGCCGCGCTACGTGCCGCATCATGTCATCGGCGACGTCGTCCGCTTTACGCTCGCGTATAATCCCGGCGCGGCGTTCAGCATGTCGCTCGGCGCATACTCGCGGGTGATCTTCGGCGGGTTCGCCATCATTGCGCTGGTGGTGCTGTGGCGGCTCTACCGGATGACGGGCGCCGCGAATCGCGCCGGCGACACGCTGCGCATCTTTGCGCTCGGTCTCGCGTGGGGCGGTGCGGCGGGCAACCTGCTGGACCGAATCCGCTCACCGCTCGGCGTGGTGGACTTCATCGACATCGGTTACGGGGACGTCCGCTTCTGGACGTTCAATGTGGCCGATTCGGCCGTCACCATCGGCGCGATCGTGCTCGCGTGGGCCCTGTCGCGCGAGGATCAGGCGTCACGCGCTCCCGCGCCGCCAGGCGCGGAGCCCATGGCGGAGCCACCGGCGCCGCAGGACGTCAGCACCGACTCGGGCGTCTCGTAAGCGGGTGGCTGATCCCACCACGCACGAGATCACGGCGCCGGACGGCGCGGCGCGACTGGATGTCCTCGTCGCTGGTGCGCTGGACGTCTCTCGAACGCAGGCGGCGACGCTCATTGCTACGGGAATGGTTGCCGTAGACGGGCGGAGCGAACGGGCGTCGTATCGTCCAAATCCGGGCGAGAAAATCGTGGTCCAGGTGCAGCCTCCGCCGACCCGCACCGTCACGGGCGAGGACATTCCGCTCAACGTCGTCTACGAGGACGACGACGTGCTCGTCGTGGACAAGCAGGCGGGCATGGTGGTGCATCCCGCGCCCGGCAACTGGAGCGGTACCCTCGTAAACGCGCTCAAGGGTCGCGGCGGACCGGCGGCCGACATCGGCGGCTCCGATCGCGAGGGGATCGTCCACCGGCTGGACAAAGAGACGTCGGGACTCCTCCTCGTGGCGCGCACCGAGCGGGCGCACCGGTTGCTCAGCGCGGCCATGCAGCGGCGGGAGATCGTGCGGCGATACGCCGTCATGTGCTGGGGACACTTGAGCGCCGACCGCATCACCGTCGAGCAGCCGATCGCCCGCGATCCGCGAGACCGAAAGCGCATGGCAATCGTCATGAGCGGTCGAGCCGCGCGCACGGATTTCGTCCGTCTCGCGAGGTTCGACGCGGGGGATCTGCTGCGCGCGCATCTGCACACGGGGCGTACGCATCAGATTCGGGTGCATCTGGCGTCCATCGGGCATCCGGTGGCGGGAGACGACACCTACGGCGGCGGTGGTGGGCGGCGCCTGCTGACGCTGCCGCCCCGGCGACACTTCTTGCACGCCGCCTGGCTTCGTTTCAGACATCCGGCCACCGGTCAGGTCGTGGAGCTGCGCTCGCCGCTGCCGGAGGACCTGCGTCGTGCCCTGGAGAGTGCCGCTGGTTCCGACGTATCGTTTGCTGACACCGAACCGCTGGAGTATCTTGGGTTTTTCCGGGACGATGCCTGAGGCGCGCGCCGCTGCTCGGACGCTGCTGTTCCGAGTGGCCGAGCGGGTGTTCGGCTGCGACATAGACGCGGTACGTGAGATCATCCCCTATCGCCGCGCGACGCGGCTGCCCGGCGCGCCGACGTACGTGCAGGGGCTGATCAACCTGCGTGGCACGATCGTCACGATGCTCGATCTGGGGGCGCGTCTCGACGCCGAGCGGGCTCCGGTGCGCGATGGATCCATCATTCTGGCCACGCACGGAACCCGCGTGGTGGGCATCGCGGTGGACGAGGTGATGGACGTACAAATGATCAACGAAGAAGCGATTGCGGCGGGCGAGGGCGAAGCGGCCCGTGGGCTCGTCCGTGGTCTCGGTCACCTGGACGACGGGGTAGTCGTCCTGGTGGACATCCATGCGCTGGTGTCACAGGTCCTGCTCTAGGGGGCAATCGAGTGAGTCATACAGTTCTGATCTGCGATGACGCGATCTTCATGCGGACGATGGTCGGTGACATCCTCCAGCAGGCCGGGTTCGAGATCGTCGGCGAGGCCGAAACGGGCGTGCAGGCGGTGGAGAAGTACAAGCAGCTCCGTCCGGACCTGGTGACGATGGACATCGTGATGCCGGACATGGGCGGCATCGACGCCGTGCGTGAGATCACGAAGTTCGACCCGGGTGCCCGCGTGCTCATGTGCAGTGCAATGGGCCAGCAGGCACTGGTCGTCGAAGCCATCCAGGCGGGCGCGAAGGATTTCGTCGTCAAGCCGTTCCAGCCGAGCCGCGTGCTCGAAGCCGTCCAGCGCGTGCTGGGGTAGTGACCGCCGCGCGTGGATAGCGCCCAGTACGCCGAGCTCTTTCTCACCGAGAGCCGAGAACACGTCTCCGCGATCAACCACGCGCTCCTCGACCTCGAGCGCGGGGACGGCGCGCGCGGCACCGACGCCATCGGAGCCATTTTCCGCTCCGTGCACACCATCAAGGGGATGAGCGCGACGATGGGGTACGCGCCCGTCGCGGCGTTGGCCCACGAGCTGGAGACGCTGCTCGACATGATGCGGCGCGGCACCCGGACTGCGGACGCCACCGTGATGGAGCTCCTCTTCACGTCCGCCGATCTGCTCGAGCACGCCATCGAGGGCGCGGTGCAGGGGGTGCCGGTGTCGCCGGAGGTCGGCGTCATGACTGCGAGGTTGAAGGCGGAAGGAAAGGCCGGCGGCGACCAACGCTCGAGCGTCGCCATCCAGATGCCGGTCGACACGGGTGAGTGGAGCGCGCCTGCTCCCGACGGTGCCGGTTTGCTCGTGCGGGTGCGCCTCGTGGAGGGAACGCCACTCAAAGGTGTGCGCGCCTTCCTGGTGGTGCAGGCGGCACGAAAGCTCGGCGAGGTGGCGGCCGTCTCGCCGCCGCTGGATGAGCTTCAAGCCGACAAGTTCAATCACGATTTCGCGCTGCGACTGCACTCGGACCGGTCGCAGGGCGAGGTGACGACGGCGCTCCGCAACGCGGGCGACGTCGCCGAGGTGCGGATTGGAGAGGACGCTGACGTAGCGACTCCGGCTCACACGATGGAGTTCAGCGTCGCGGAACTGGCGCAGGGTGTGGCACCAGTGCCCGCAAAGGCGGCCACCGTCGTGCCACAGCAGCGCAGCGTTCGCATCGATCTGCGGCGGCTGGACACCCTGATGAATCTCATCGGCGAGCTGGTGATCACGCGCGGGCGACTCAATTCGCTCGCCGCCACGAGCGAAGATCCGGCGCTCGTCGAAACTGTGGCGCAGGCCTCGCGACTCGTGGCGGATCTCCAGGACGAGATCATGACGAGCCGCATGGTGCCGGTATGGCAGGTGTTCGACCGATTCCCGCGCCTCGTGCGCGACGCGGCGCGCTCGCTCGACAAGCAGGTGGAGTTCACCGTGGAAGGCAAGGACGTGGAGCTCGACCGCAGCATGCTGGAGGAGGTGGGCGATCCCATCGTGCATCTCCTGCGCAACGCCGTGGATCACGGACTCGAGACGCCGCAGGAGCGTACGTCCAAGGGCAAGCCCGCCACGGGACGCCTGCTGCTGAGCGCCACGCGAGATCGCTCGGCGGTGGCCATCCGCGTCGAGGACGACGGCAGAGGCATCGACCGCGAGCGCGTGCTGCGACGCGCGCGCGAGAGTGGCCTGGTGGACGTGGGCAAGCTGGAGCTGAGTGACGAGGAGCTGGTGCGTCTCATCGCCCGTGCGGGCTTCTCGACGGCCGAACGCGTGACGGATCTGTCCGGCCGAGGCGTGGGCGTTGACGCGGTCTACTCACGCGTGCGTGCGCTCGGCGGCTCGGTGGACATCCGCAGCGTGAAGGACGAGGGCACCACGGTGACGCTGCGTCTTCCATTGACGCTCGCCATCGTGCGCTCACTCCTCGCCCGCATCGGCGGCGAGACGTATGCGCTTGCGATGACGCACGTGCGGGAGACCGTGGAGTTCCGGCCGGCCCTGTTGCGCACGGTGCAGGGACGCGAGGTGCTGATGCTGCGCGACGAGGTGCTGCCGATCGTCCGCCTCCGGACGCTGGTCGAGTTCGACGGAGCACCGCCGCGCGGCCTCGAGCAGGCTATCATCGTGGAGCTGTCCGAGCGGCGGGCGGCGCTGGTGGTGGACGCGCTCATCGGCCAGCAGGAGATCGTCGTAAAACAGTTTGACGCCGTGCGCGACGCACGCACCCTCTTCGGCGGCGCCACCATTCTCGGAGATGGTGCGCCGGCACTGATCATCGACGTGAGCAGTATTCTCTAACGACTCGAGCAATGGAAGACATTCGGTCCCTGAAAGCGATTCAGCTCGATGCCTTGAGGGAGGTTGCGAACATCGGGGCGGGACACGCCGCAACGGCCCTGTCGCAGATGATCAACAGCACCATCATGATCTCGGTACCGACGATCAACGTCTCGCGCCTGGAGGAAGTCCCGCCGCAGATCTCGCGTCCGGAGGAACCGGTCGCCGCCGTCCTCATGCACATGATGGGCGACCTCACCGGGCGCACGCTGCTCGTGTTTCCGAAGCCCACGGCGCTGCGGCTGGCCGAGATGATGCTGCGGCGGCCGCCTTCGTCGGCCACCGACCTGGGCGAGATGGAACAGTCGGCGATCAAGGAGGCTGGAAACATCCTGAGCAGCGCCTACATGAACGCCCTGAGCGACTTCATGGGGATGATGCTGCTGCCGTCGCCGCCTTCCCTCGCGATAGACATGAGCACCGCGGTGCTGACGACGGCGTATCTGCAATTCGGCACGGACAAGGATTACGTGTTCTGCGTGGAGAGCGAGTTCTTCATGCAGGACGTCGGCGAAAAGCTGCGCGGCTTCTTCCTGCTGCTGCCCGATCCGGCATCACTCCAGGCCATTCTGCGCGCTGTCCGCGTCGCGTGAGTGGATGACTGAGCCGCCCGTTGCATCCCTCACGTCCGAGCGCGACCGCGATGTCCTGCGGTCGTTCGCCCGCCGCATCGATCCCAGCGACGCGGGCGCGCACAACAACCTCGGCGTGCTGTACTACAACAAGGGGCTGCACGAGGAGGCGGTCGGCGCGCTCATGCGCGCGCTGGAGCTCGACCCGAAGATGCAGATTGCGCAGCGCAATCTCGAGGTCGCGTACTTCAGCACGGGCTACTATGACCGTCGCGTCGGCGAGCTGACCGAGCGGCTGCGGGCGCGTCCCGACGAGCGCGAGGCACTCTGGGAGCTGGGGCGCACGCACGCGCTGCTCGGCAAGACCGCGGAGGCGATCACCGTATTTTCGAACCTCCTCCGGTATCATCCCAACGATATCGCCGCGCTCGTGCAGCTCGGCTTGGCGGAGCGCATCAGCGGGGACCTCGACCGTGCGCTTGGCTATCTCGAGCGGGCATTGGCGCTCGATCCGAATTCGTCGGTGGTGAACTTCTACATCGGCGAGGTGCTCTATAATCGCGGCGTGAACGAGGAGGCGCTCGCCGCACTCCGGCGGGCCATCGAGCTCAATCCGCACAATCCCGACGCGTACTATCTCATGGGGTTCGTGCTGGGGGACATCGGCCGTCAGGACGAGGCGCGCGAGGTCACGCGCCGCGCCATCCAGCTCAATCCGACGCTCTCTCGCGCACGGGCGAACCTCGTCATCGATGACCGCCGGCAGAATCGCCGGGACGACGCCACGCCGGCGCGGCCGTCGGCACACGTGCCGGCCATGGAGAGCACCGAGGGGCAGCTCGCCCAATACAATCTCGGTCTCGCCTTCCGTCAGAAGGGCTATTACGCGGAAGCCCTGCGCGAGTACACGAGAGCGCTGGAGCGCGGTGAGGACCGGCCGCTCGTGCTCCAGGCGATGGCGGAGGTCTACCTGCTGCGCCGCGAGACGCGCGCCGCCGTGGAGCTGTACGACGAGCTGCTCTCCACCGCGCCGGTGAGTCCGAAGCTCTGGAACGAACGCGGCGTCGCACTGCATCAGGACGGTAAGTACGAAGAGGCGCTCGACAGCTACCGGCGTGCCGTTCGGGCGGATGCGAACTATGCGTTGGCGCACAACAATCTCGGCGTCGCCCTGAGTCATTTCGGCGAGACCGCCAAGGCGCTCGAATCGTTCTGGGAGGCGTTGCGCGTTCAGTCAGCCTTTGGCAAGGCGCGCCTCAATCTCGCGCTGCTGCTGACCCGGCAGGGCAAGTTCCAGCTCGCGCTCGAGGCATATCGGACCGTGCTCCAGCGCGAGCCGGAGGATGCGGCCGCGTGGAATGGCGTCGGGCTGGTGCTCGTCGAGCTCAAACGCCACGGCGACGCGCGCAACGCGTTCGTGCGCGCCGTGGAAGCCAAGCCGCAATCCGCGGAAGCGCATTACAACCTGAGCTTCACGCTGTCGAACCTCGGCGACTTCGAGGGGGCGCTGCGCGAGACGAAGCGCGCGCTGGAGCTGGATCCGTATTACGTGCCCCAGAAGTTCGAGCTGGCTATCGACCTCGAGTACGAAGATCCGGATCTGTCCATCAAGCCGGAGCTGGGCGCCGTGCAGCGTCTGGACGAAGCCGTGGAGGATTTCAGCTTCGACTCGAACGTGCTCGATACCATCTTCGAGCAGCTCACGCCAGCGCCGGCACCGGACGCAAGCGCTGGAGAGGCGGCAGCGGAGACGCCGTATGCCATGGCGGCGGACTATCTCTCAATGGGGCTGATGGACCGCGCCGCCGCCGAGGTGAGTCGCGCCATCGCGCGCGGTGCAGCGAAGGCCGAGGGATATGCGCTGCTCGGCGAGATCTATGCGCGGCAGGGTTTACATGGTGAGGCACTCGAGCGGTATCGGTCAGCGCGCATCGAGGAGCCGTCGTCGCTGCGTGCGCAGCTCGGAGAGGCGTGGGCGTTGCTCGCCCTGAGCCGGGCTCGCGAGGCGCGTCCACTCGCCGAGACGCTGTTGGAGCAGCACGCGGGCGATGTGGACGTGGTGATGCTCGTGTCCGCCGCGCGCGCGGACTCGGGTGATCCTGCCTCCGCGCTCGCCGCACTGGATGAAGCGCGCAAGCTGGCGCCGCATCGCCCCGACGTGCACAAGCGCATGGGCGACATCGCCAGCGCGCTCGGCGACAACGAGGGGGCCATTGCCGCGTATCGCCGCGCGCTGGACCTCGACGGAGAATTCGCCGTCGTCCGCTATCAGCTCGCACGCCTGCTGCGCGCGAAAGCGCTCTTCCGCGAAGCGGAACAGGAGCTGGAGGCAGCGCTCGACGCCGTGCCGACCTATGCCGAGGCGACGCTGGAGCTGGCGTCGCTGCGAATTGCGGGCGGCCGAGCCGACGATGCGCTGAGTCAGCTCATCGCCCTGCTCGAGCGCGATCCGTATCACTTCGACGCGCTGCTCGGACTCGGCGAGACGCTCCTCGCTCTTGGACGCCGAAACGACGCGGGACATGCCTTTCGCCGCATTCTGCGCTTCGATCCGACGCACGTGGGCGCGCTGTACTATGACGGCGTGCTCCTCAACGAGCAGAAGCGCTTCCGCGATGCCATCATACGGTGGCGGCGCGTCATCGATCTCGAGCCCGCGGGCGAGTTCGCGCGGCGCGCGCGACGCGATGCGCGCACGGCGGCCGACCTGCAGGCCATCTTCGCGTCGATGCGGAGCGCCTGACCCATGGCCATCGAGGGACCGCTCCGCGAGCTCGGCATTCACGACGTCTTCCAGCTTCTCGACCTGAGCCGGAAGACCGGCGCGCTGCGCGTGACGTCGGAGCTGCGCGACGACGAGGGGTTCGTGCTGTTCGACGGCGGGCGCGTCATTCACGCGAGCATCCGCAGCAATCCCACATCCATCGAGCGCATTCTCCGGCAGTCGGGAAAGCTCGGGGACAACGAGCTCGAGCTCGCGGCCAACGTCATCGACGATCCCACCATGGGCCTCGGAGACCGCCTGGTGATGGCGCGCGTCATCACGCAGAAAGAGCTCGAGCGGCAACTCCGGCAGGCCATCGAGAACGTGGTCTTCGAGCTGATGTCGTGGCGCGAAGGATTCTTCTCGTTCGAGGAGCGGCAGGTGAGCGACGTGCCGCTCGACGCACGCATTCGCATCTCGACGGAGTCGCTCCTGATGGAAGGCGCGCGTCGTATCGACGAATGGTCGCGTATCGCCGACCGGGTGCCGAGTCTCGGGATCGTCCCGTCGTTCGCGCCGCTCGAGGACGACCGCGCCTCGGTGCTCGACCTGCTGCCCAACGAGTGGGAAGTGCTCATGATGATCGACGGCGAGCGCGACCTCCGTGAGATCGCGGCGGCGCTGGGCGCGGGAGAGTTCGACGTCGCGAAAATCGTCTACGGATTGCTCTCCACCGGCATCGCCGAAGTGCATACGTCGGATCGTCCGTCGCAGCGGACACTGGAGCGGATCGACGACGAGCGTCCGGCCATCGCGCAGGCGCGTGAGGCGCTTGACGCGGGCCGATTCGAGGAGGCCATCGTCGCGGCGCGGACGGCGTCGGAGCTCGAGGGAGAATCGACACAGGGCCGCCTGCTGGTCGCCAAGGCGCTAGGGCGGCTCGGCCGGCGCCACGAAGCGGTGGACGAGCTGCGTCGCGCCGTGCAGGCCGACCCGCTCACGCCGGACGTGCATCTCAATCTCGGCTTCGCCGCCGTGAACGTCGGTGATTTCGCCAACGCGCGCGCCAGCTGGGAGCACTTTCTCCGTCTCTCGCCCGGGTCGGCGGATGCTGCCCGCATTCAGGCGGCGCTCGAGATCCTCAATCGTCTCCTTCACGTGCTCGAGGCCCATGGCGACGTCTGACGACATCCGGCGCATGAGCGACGAGCTCGCACGTGACCCGGGAAGCCGAGTCTTCGTGCCGCTGGGCGACGTCCTGCGCCGTCAAGGGCAGTATGACATCGCGCTCAAGATGGCGCTCAAGGGTCTCGAGCGGCATCCGCACCTGGTCGAGGGCCACGACCTGCTGGCACGACTGTACGTGGACCGCGGCGAGTTCGAGAAAGGCTTCGACGAATGGGACATGGTGCTCCGACTTTCGCCGGGACACCTCGGCGCCTTGAAGGGGCTCGGGTTCATCTGCTACCAGCACGAACGCTTTGCCGACGCGGAGCGCTATCTGTCGGCGGCCGCCCGCATCGATCCGGCGGACGCCGAGGTGGCGAGCGCATTGGAGCACGTCCAAGCCGGACATTTGCAGGCCGCCCGGGCGGGTGAAACCCCGCTGCCGGCCTCGATCGCCGCGGACAGCCGCTTTCTCTTCGTGGACGTGCTCCGCGAGGATGGGCAGACGGCCCTTCTCCTCGATCAACAGGGTCTGGTGCTCGCCGGCGCGTACTTCAACGCCGACGGGGTGGACGTGGCGCAGAACGTCGGAGCGGAGCTGAGTGGCGTCACGGACGCGGCGCGCCGTGCGACACGTCACCTCGCCCTTGGCGACTGGTCCTCCATCGTGTTCGAGACGGAGGTTGCCGTGGTCGCGATGGCTCCGGCGCCATCCGATGGCCTCCTCGTGCTCGCGACGACGCGGGAGACACCACTCGGTCTCGTGAGACGCCTGCTCGACCGCTGCTCGGAGCACGCGGCGCGCTGGTTGAGAGGGTTGATCTAATGGCGGGAGTCTTTACGCCCATGCTGCAGGCCATCGGTCGCCATCGCGGGGTCACTGCGGCGTTGGTGGTGGACGAGCGCGACGGCATCGTGGTCGAATCGCACTTGCACGTCGGTGTCGAGGAGGATCGTGTGGCCGCGCTGGCCGCGTCGCTCTATCGGAAGGCACGCCTCTCCTCGCGCGCGGCCGGCATGGGCGCCGTGTCGTTCATGCAGCTCGAGGCGCCCGGTGGCCGACTGTGTGCGATTGGTGCGGCCGAGCTGGTGCTCATCGTCGTGGCGCAGCCTTCGGTCAACGTCGGCCTGGTGCGGGTGGAGATGTTGCGGTCGATTGCCCGACTGGTCGAGGCGGGTGGCGGCGCATGATGACGATGGTCGTCGAGTCGTGGATCGAGGAGCCGCTGCGCCGCTTCGTGGACGATGCCCAGGTGGAGCTCGCGCTGCTCCTGCATCCAAACGGGCAGGTGCTGGCACAGCACGGTTTCACTCGCGCCGTGGACGTCATGACCGCGTGCGCGCTCGCGGCGGGGATTCACGCCACGAGCAACGAGCTGGGTCGGCTGGTGGAAGACAAGCCCTTCCGGGGACTGCACCACGCTGGCGTTGCCCGCCAGATCTTCATTTCGGAGGCACGCTCGCAGCGCGGAGCATACATTTTCCTAACGGTGTTCGGTTCGGAAAGCTCACTCGGTCTGGTCCGCCTGTATTTCAACGAGCTCGCAGCGGGCTTGGCCGCGGCGGCGCCTCCGGAGGGCGCCGCACCGGCGCCAGCGCTGGCGGAGCAGTTCGAGCAGGAGCTCAACCGAAATCTTGCCGTGCTGTTTGGCCGCGCCTGAATCCCCCACGACTGCTACTTCGTGTCGCTCGTCAACTACGCCACACGCGAGATTACGTGCAAGATCGTCTACTATGGCCCGGGTCGCTCGGGCAAGACGACGAATCTGCATTACATCTACGGTCAGGTCCCTGAAGACAGAAAGGGGAAGATGGTCTCGCTGGCCACGCAGACGGACCGCACGCTGTTCTTTGACTTCCTGCCGCTCGACCTTGGCTCCATCTCGGGGTTCACCACCAAGTTCCAGCTCTACACCGTGCCGGGGCAGGTCTACTATCAGACCACGCGGCGGCTCGTGCTCCAGGGCGCGGACGGCGTGGTGTTCGTGGCGGACAGCCAGACCCGACAGCTCGCCGAGAACATCGAGAGCTTTCAGGATCTGCATGCAAATCTGGCGGAGCAGGGTGTCGACCCGAGGACGATGCCGCTGGTGGTGCAATACAACAAGCAGGACCTGCCAAAGGAACTGATTCTCCCCGTCAGCGAGCTCTCGGACGCCATCAACTTTCGGGACGTTCCGGAATTCGCGGCCGACGCGCTGCACGGGCCCGGCGTCTTCGAGACGCTGCGAGGCATCTCCGAGCTCGTCCTGCGACGGTTGAGCGCCGGAGCTGGCGCGACACCGGCCAGCAGATAACGATGCAGGTCGATCCGCGCGCGCGCTTCGAAAACTACGTCGTGGGCACGGCCAATCGGCTCGCCGTGGCCGCCGCGCGCGCTGTGGCAGAGTCGCCCGGCGCCGTGTACAACCCGCTCTTCGTCTACAGCGGGTCGGGGCTCGGCAAGACGCACCTGATCAACGCCATCGGCAATCACGCGCAGCAGCGGGCGCCGGAGCTCGGTATCGAGTACGTGGGGCTCGAGGACTTCGTGCAGCAGTTGCACGCCGCCATGGCGGCAGGCGAGATGGAGCGCTTCAAGCAGCGGTACGGACGCGTGGACGTCCTGCTCGTAGACGACCTGCAATTTCTCACGGGGCGCCGCGAGACCCAGAGTGAGCTGCTGCGCTTGTTGAACGCACTCCAGGGGAGCGGACGTCAGATCGTCATGACGAGCGATCGCCCGCCCGCGGAGATCAGCGACGTCGACGAACGCCTGATCAGCCGCCTCAGCGGTGGACTCATCGTGGACATTGGCGCGCCCGATTACGAGACCCGCGTCGCCATTCTCCGCGAGAAGTGCGAGGAGCGGCAGATCTCCTTTGCGGCCGGCGTGCTGGAGGAGCTGGCGCGGGTGGAGTTCGGCAACGTGCGCGAGCTCCAGGGCGCACTGAACCGCCTCAGCGCCCATCAGTCGCTCGACGGAACGCTCACGCCGGCGCAGGTGCGAAGCATCGCGGGCCTGCCCGAGCCCGCGGCGCCACCGGCGCGCACCTCAGTTCAGACCGACGAGTTCTTCAGCTTCCTCACCGACATCGCGAGCGCCGTCGCGGCGCACGTGGAGCCATGGAAGGTGCGCATCGGCGAAGCCGTGGCGTACTGGAGCGGAGAAGGTTACCGGACGTCGGCGCTCGAGACGATGATGTCGATGTCCGAGGCGCCACCGAACTATGAATCGTTGCTGCGCGGCTATGGACAGGCCGTGGAGCAGCTCCGTGAGTTGGAGCGACAGGTGACGACCGTGGACGCGCGGCTTGGCGGAAGTGACCTGTTCCGGGATCCCGAGCGCCTGGCCGAAGCGACGACGTTCGTGCAGAACGCGCTTGCCGGCGCCGTTCCGCCAGGAGGACCGCAACCCGCGTTCGCTCGGAACGGATTCGAGGAGAGCGCCGCCAATCAGATGGCGGTGCGCGCCGCGGATGTCGTCATCGCCGAGCCGGGGCAGCGGTACAATCCTCTCTTCCTGCTCGGTCCCACGGGCGTGGGCAAGACACATCTCCTCAACGCCATCGGCAACGAGCTACAGCTGCGGTTCGGCGCCGGCGGACGCGTGGCATGCGTGAGCGCCCAGCTCTTCATCGAGGAGCTCATCGCGGCGCTGCAGGAGGGAACGGTCGAACGCTTTCGCGCGCGATACCGCGCGGCCGACGCGCTGCTGATCGACGACGTGCAGTTCGTGGGCTCCAAGGAGCGCACGCAGGAAGAGCTCTTTCACGTCTTCAACCACTTTCACGCGGCCGGAAAGCAGCTCGTCTTCGCGAGCGACATTGCGCCCAGGAACATCGAGGGCCTCGAGGACCGCCTCCGTTCGCGCTTCGAGGGTGGTCTCGTGGCGGAGATCGGCCAGCCCGACCGGCCGTTGCGCGAGAAGCTGTTCATCCGGTTTGTCGCCGATGCGCGACTGAGCGTTCCGCCCGAGGTGATTGCCTATCTCGCGGACCGGCCGGCGACGAGCGTCCGCGAGCTGATGGGCACCGTACAGCGCCTGCGCGCCGGGCTGGAAAGCCTGGGCGTTGCGGCCACGCTTGCGACGGCGCGTCAGATTCTCGAGCCGTCGGGCATGACGCCGAGCAGCGCGCCCATCGCTGTGCGACAGGCGGCAGACACGTTCTTTCTGGACGACGAGAAGATCGTATGGGAGTGGCCCGACGTCGCCGGCCGCCTGGTGGAGGAGCTGCGCTGATGGCGATCAAGGGTAGCCTCAAGGAGGCCAGTCTCCCCGACGTGCTGCAGCTCCTTTCCATGGGGAAAAAGACGGGCTGCCTTGCCGTGACGCACCGCAACAACTTCGGGTACGTCTACTTCGACAAGGGTCTCATCTCGTACGCGTCGATCGTGAATCGGCGCGACCGCATCGGCGACATCCTCGTCAAGGCCGGCGCCATCACGCAGACGCAGCTCGACGCGGCCATCAGCGCGCAGGCCCTGCATCGTGACAAGCGCATCGGCGAGCTCCTCGTGGCGCAGGGTGCCGTGAAGCGCGAGCAGCTCCATGCGCAGATCCGCCTCCAGATCGAGGAGGCGGTGTACTACCTGTTCACCTGGACGCAGGGGACGTTCAACTTCGAGGCCGACGTCCGTCCGGAAGAGCAGGACTTCCTCGTCTCCATCAACCCGGAGTCGCTGCTGCTCGAGGGCGCGCGGCGCGTGGACGAGTGGAGCCTGATCGAGAAGAAGATCTCCAGCCTCGACCTCGTGTTCGACGTGGACCGCCGCAAGCTGGCCGAGAGCGGCGTCGAGCTTCCGGAAGATCAGCGGCAGATCATGGATCTCCTCGATGGGCGTCGCGACGTCCAGGCGGTGATCGAGGAATCGGGGATGGGCGAGTTCGACGTCGGAAAGGCCATCTTCGGCCTCGTGTCGGCCGGCTTTGCGCAGCGGGTGGGCAAGACGAAGGCGACGGAGCCCACGGTGAGCGACGCACGCGTCGACGAACATCGCAACCTCGGCATCGCGTTCTACAAGACCGGCATGCTCGACGAGGCCATGCGCGAGTTCCGCCGCGTGAGCGAGCTCCGTGAGCACGACGTGGAAGCGCGGTTCTACATCGGGCTCGCGCTCATGCGGCAGCAAAAATGGTCCGATGCGGTCGTCGCCTTCCGGGAGTGCGTCACGCAGCCCGGCGCGCGGCCGGCGGCCTTTCATAACCTCGCGCATGCGCTCGAGCGGTTGGGGCGCTTCGACGAAGCCAAGAGCGCGCTCGACGGCGCCATCCGTCGCGGCGGGGCGAAGGACCCGCGCATCCAGACGTCGCTCGGAGTCGTAGCCCTTCGCGGCGGCGACCTCGTGTCGGCGGACTCCGCATTCAGCGCGGCTCGTCCCCTGTTTGGCACGAAGCCGCCGACGGCGCCCTGGTACCACTATGCGGCCCTCACGGCGGCGCTGCTCGGCGATCTCGAGCGGGCATACACGCTGCTCACGGAAGGCATCGGGTCGCACCCGCATGCCGCGCCGCTGCACAACAACATGGCCGCCGTGCAGGAGCGCCGCGGCTACCACCCTGAAGCGCTGAGCGCGGCGGAGCGTGGCGTTCTCGAGGACACCGGCCTGCCGCAACTGCACAAGAATCTCGGCGACTGCCACTATCGCGCCGCGCGCTACGACGACGCGATGGAGTGCTATCTCCGCGCCGTGAAGCTGAGTCCCGCGCTGGGTGACGACATCTACCTCAAGCTCGGCAACATCCGCTTCAAACGGCAGGAGCGCGAGGAGGCCGTGCGCTGCTGGGAGCAGTCGCTCGCGCTCGATCCGGAGAACGCGATCGTCCGCACGAATCTCGAAGCTGTGCGGCAGGTGCTGTAGCGTGACGGACACGCAAGACGAAGCATTCGCGTCGCTCACCGAGAAGATCGCGCGAGAGCGCGGATTCGGTTGCGCAAGCTACAAGGAGAAGTGCCTGCGCCGCCGCATCGCGGTGCGCATGCGCGCGAAGGGCGTGCACACCTATGGCGACTACGCCCGCGTGCTCGACACGGATCAACAGGAGTACGACCGGCTGCTCGACGCGCTGACCATCAACGTCACGAAGTTGTTCCGCAACTGGGAGACGTATGCCGTGATCGCGGAGAAAGTCGTGCCGGCGCTGTGGGCCCGTTCGGGCCCGATCGACGTCTGGAGCGCCGGTTGTTCCTCCGGCGAAGAGCCCTATTCGCTCGGCGCACTCTTTCATCGCCACGCTGAATCGCTCGGCCAGCTCGCGGACCTCGCCAAGCGCGTCCGGATCCTCGGAAGCGACATCGACACGCGCTGCCTGGCGGCGGCAGAACACGGCACTTTCGAGGAAGGCGATTTTGTCGATACACCGGCGGAACTCAGGCGTCGATACTTTGATTCCACCGCGCCATTCACGATCATCCCCGACGTCAGGCGTCTCGTGCGCTTCGAGCGCAGAGACCTGCTCGCGGAACCGGCCCCTCCCGGAACGTTTCACCTGATCTGCTGCCGCAACGTGCTCATCTACTTCGATCGTGAGACACAGGAGCGCCTGTTCGCGAAGTTTCGCGGCGCGCTCGCGCCGGACGGTTTTCTCGTGCTGGGCAAGGTCGAGACGCTGCTTGGCTCCGCGAGGACGCGCTTCGCCCCGGTGGACGGGCGCGAGCGCGTCTACCGGCCGCTGTGACGACGTCGCTGATCGAGGTCCGTGTAAAGGTCGCGGACTTTGCCGTCCGCCAGGGCGACGTGGTGCTCACCACCATCGGTCTGGGGTCGTGCGTTGCCATCGCCCTGTACGACCGCGAAGCCCGCGTGGGCGGCCTGGCGCATATTCTCCTGCCGTCGCCATCGATGTCGCGCGAGACGGCCAATCCGGCGAAGTTCCCCGAGACGATCGTTCCCGTGATGCGCGACGAGATGCGTCGCCTCGGCTCCGCGTCGGACGCGCACGTGAGCGCGAAGATCGTGGGCGGGGCAAGCATGTTCGGCCAGCTCACCACCGGCGGCGGCATCAACGTGGGCGAGCGGAACGTGGCGGCGACGCGTGAGGTGCTCGCGGCGGCGGGCATTCCACTCCTCGCGGATGATACGGGGCTGGACTACGGCCGCAGCGTCTACTTCTTCCTGGATGACGGCCGCGTCGAGGTCCGGTCGCTGAAGAAGGGAGATCGTGTCATCTGACGCTCGGGCCACCGTCCTCGTGGTGGATGACAGCGCCTTCATGCGGCGCCTCATCGGCGAGATGGTGGACGCGTCGCAGGAATTCCGCGTCATCGGCACGGCGCGCAACGGGCTCGACGCGCTGCGGCAGATCCATGCGCTCGACCCACAGATCGTCACGCTCGACGTGGAGATGCCGGAGCTCGACGGCCTTCAGACGCTCGGCTACATCATGAGTGAGACGCCTCGCGCGGTCGTGATGCTCAGCGCCGCGCAGTCGGTCGGCGGCGTGGACCTGACGCTTCGCTGCCTCGAGATCGGCGCGGTGGAGTTCATCAGGAAACCGTCGGGTGCCATCAGTCTCGATCTCGAGCGTGTGGGCGACCAGCTCGTGACCGCCCTTCGCGCGGCGCGCGAAAGCAATCTCCGCGGCGTCACGGCGCTGGCTCGCCCGCCCTGGGTGGAGTCGAGGCCGCCGCGCCCCGCGAGCGCGAATGTGAAGTGGGCGGTGGCCATCGCGACGTCTACGGGCGGTCCGCGAGCGCTCGCCGAGGTCATTCCGCACCTGCCGGCGGACCTCGATGCCACGGTGTTCGTGGTGCAGCACATGCCCGCCGGGTTCACCCGCGGACTTGCGCAGCGGCTCGACACCATGAGCCAACTTCGCGTGCACGAGGCGTCGGAAGGACAGGCGGTGGAGGTGAACAACGTCTACGTCGCGCCCGGCGGGTTGCACATGCGCGTGGCCGGCAGGGGCGAGAGCGGCCGTCGCATCGCCCTGGACGACGGCCCTTCCATCTGGGGAGTGCGTCCCGCTGCAGATCCGCTGTTCGCCTCCGTGGCCGAGCAGTTCGGCCAGCACGCCGTGGGTGTGGTGCTCACCGGAATGGGGCGAGACGGAGCCGAGGGTCTGAAGGCCATCCGCCACGCGGGGGGCGGCGGAATCGTGCAGGACAAGGAGTCGTCCACCATTTATGGAATGCCCTTCGCGGCGCTGCAGCGCGCGGGCGCTGACCGGGTGTCGCCGCTCGATCACGTCGCACCGTCCGTGGTACAGATGCTCGCCTCACGACGGAAGGCGGTCGCATGATCGAGGACCACTGGGCCCTCGAGCGTCGCGCATTCGCGAACACTCCCGATCCGGAGTTCATCTATCGATCGCCGTCGTTTGCCGAGGGCTATGCACGCCTGCTGCACGACGCGACGGATCTTCGCGGCGGCCTGTCCCTCATCACCGGAGAGATTGGCTGCGGCAAGACGATGCTCGCGCGTGCACTGGCCGATCGGCTGGCTGGCTCCACGTGCGACCTCATCGAGGTGCCCTACCCGAAGGTGACGCCGACGCAGATGCTCCAGACCGTGGCCGGTGGACTCGGCATCCAGCCGCCGCCCAGGGGCAAGCTTGCTCTGGTGCAGGCCATCGCCGCGCGTCTGGCGGAGCGTCATGCCGAGGGGCGGAGGCCCGTGCTCATCGTTGACGAGGCGCAGCTCGCGACGCCATCGCTGCTCGAGGAAATCCGCCTGCTCACCAACCACGAGGCGCGGCAGGACAAGTACCTCCACGTGGTACTGTTGGGGCAGCCCGAGCTGCGGCAGCGGGTGAAACAGCGTCCGCAGATCGATCAGCGCGTCAGCCTGCGGTTTCACGTGGAGCCGATGGAGGCGGAGGACGTTCGTGGTTACGTCGAGCACCGCTTGCGCGTAGCAGGATGGAAAGGCAAGACCATATTCACGCACGACGCGTTCACCGCGCTCGCTGCCCGCAGTGAGGGGATTCCGCGGCGCATCAACACGCTCGTGACGCAGGCGCTGTTCGTCGGCGCCATGCGGCAACTGACAGCCATCGACGGCGAGCTCATGTTCGACGTCGCGGACGACCAGGAATGAAGAAGAAGCGTATCCGCTACAGCGAGCTCTCGCCCGTGCCGCGCGAGGAACAGAAGCGTCGCATCTCCACCCCCGTCGATCTCGCGCGCGCCATTGCGGCGGAGCGAGCCGCGGAGGCGGCGATGGCCGCGGCGGCCGCTGCACGTGACGCCCACGCATCGGCCGGCGACGAGTCGGTTCCGGCGTCGGCATCGGTCGCTCAGAGCGTGGATCAGCCGCGCGTGGCGCGGAGCGAGTTGCTCCTGTTCCGCGTGGCGCACGAGCGCTTCGCCGTTCCACTCACGGACGTGGAAGAAGCCGTTGACAGGGCGGTCGTGCATTTCGTCCCCGAGATGCCGCCATCCATGCTCGGCGTCGTCTCCCTGCGCGGATCGCTCGTGTGCGTCTTCTCTCCCAATCTGGCACTCGGGCTCCCCGCCACCGAGCAGCACACGGTGCTCATCTTTCATCAGGGCCCGACGCGCGTTGGCGTGCTCGTGGACGACGTCGAAGACGCCGTCACAGTGGATCCCAGCGAGCTGCGAAACCCGCCGATGGCCGAGCGGAGCGAGATGGTACACGCCGTCGCTCGAGTCGGTGATGAGCTCCTGTCCGTGGTGGATCCCCAGCGCCTCATCTCCGCGTGTCAGCGCGGAACGTTCGCGGAAGCCACATGAGTACACAGGGCAACAAGCTCGTCATCTTCTGCCTTGGCGAAGACCATTTCGCGGCCGACGTGCACGTCGTCGAGCGGGTGCTTCGCTACGCGTCGCCTACGCCGGTGCCGGACACGCCCGCCTACATCGAGGGGGTGCTGGACTACCTCGGCCGCGTGGTGCCGATCGTGAATCTCCGCCGCCGACTGGAGCTCGAGCCCCGCGAGGTGCGCCCCGAGACGCGCACGGTGGTCCTGAACGTCTCCGGCGAATGGATTGGGCTGGTCGTGGATTCGGTGACGGAGGTGGCGCCGTTCGAGCAGGCGAGCCTCTCGGCGCCGCCGAAGATGTTCCGCGGGCTCACACGCGATTACGTGAAGGGCATCGTGCGTCTGAACGGTAGGCTCGTCATCTATCTCGACGTGGAGCACCTGCTCAGCTCCACGGAGCGCATCGCGCTGCAGAGCTCCGGAGCGGAGGCCCTCGCCGGTGAGTGAGCTGAGCGACGCATATCGCGCTCGCATCGTCGCCCTCGGCGCGCGTTTCGAGGCGCCCACCGCCATGGCGGAACGGGACGCAATCCGCGCTGAGCTCATCGCCCTTGGGAAGTCGCTGGAGCAGGACCTCGCGGACCTCACCACACTGAAGGAAGAGGCGCGGGGGCTCGTGGACCGTTGGAAGGCGCTCCAGGCCAACAGCGCGCCCGCCTTCAACGCCGACAAGCCAGTGGTCATGGATCACATCGGCGCGTCCACCTTCATGGAAAAAGGGTGGAGTCGCATTTCCCTTGGTGACTACGCCGGCGCGGAGGACAGCCTGCACAAGGCACTCGAGCTCGTGCCCAACGATCCGCAGGCGGAATCGCTGCTCGGCTGGGCGCAGATGCTCCAGGAGAAGTACGACGACGCCTTGATGCAGTTCCAGAAGGTGCTGATGCGCGAGCCCGCGAACGCGCTCGCCCGCATCAACGTCGGCTACATCTGCCTGAAGAAGCACATCTTCGGCGAAGCCATCGAGCATCTCTCGCGGGCCATTCGGTTGGACACCGATCGCAAGGCCACGCTCTACGCGCATTTCTACCTCGGCCTGGTGTACCTCGAGCGCGACATGTTCGAGGACGCCCAGACCTTCTTCCAGAAGACGCTCGCGCTCGGGCCCAACCTCATCGAGGCGTACTACGAGCTGGGACGCGCGTACTGGTTCAACGGCCAGCGCGAGGAAGCCTCCCAGGCGTGGCGGGACGGCTACGCGGCCAACAAGTTCAATCCGTGGGGCAAGAAGTGCGCGGAGGTACTCAAGGTGGTGGAGGAGGGCGGCGAGCCCTGAGGCTCCGCGCGGCGCTGGCGTGCGTGTTCGCGGCGCTCCCCCTGGTGCTGCCGGCGCAGGACGACGCGCCGAAGCGCCTGGATAGCGGGCGGTTCACCGTCGTCTACTATCCTCGCGACGATCGGCTGGCGCACGCCCTCGTCGCCTCGGCCATGGTGAGCGACACCTTTCCATGGCTTCCCCGGCCGGCGCAGCGCGTGCTGATCGCCGTCGCTCCCGATGAGGCGCGCTTTCGCGTGTGGGCGGGACCCGATGCTCCCGAGTGGGGCGCGGCGCTGGCGTTCCCCGAATCGCGCCGCATCGTGATGCAGGGGCGGGCCGCCACGTCCGAGGCCGGCGATCCGGTGGAAGTGCTGCGGCACGAGCTTGCTCATCTGGCGCTGCACGAGCGGCTGGGCGACAAGCCACCGCGGTGGTTCGACGAGGGGTACGCGAGCGTCGCCGCTCGTGAGTGGCGGCGCGATGACGTGCTTGCGACGAACGTGGCCCTCGCGCTTCGGGGCGCGCCGACGCTCGACCAGCTCGAGGAGGGGTTTCGCGGCGGCGCCACCGCGGCGCAGTCGTCCTATGCGCTGGCGTTTCGGGCGGTGAGCGAGCTGGCGTCCCTCGATCCGCAGCGCGGTCTCACGCTGTTTTTTCGATACTGGGAGAGCGGATCCACGCTGGACGGCGCGGTACGCCAGGCGTTCGGCGTAACCCTTTCGGGCTTCGAGACGCTGTATCGAGAACGGACGCGGCGACGCTACGGCGGGCTCGCCCTGTTCGCCGACGTCTCGATCGCCAGCTTCGTGCTGATGGTCCTGTTGACGCCGTTCGTGCTCGCGCGGCGCGCGCGCGACCGCCGTCGCCTGAGCGCCATGGTGGCGGCGGACGAGGCCGAGCAGGCAAGTGCCATCTCGGCGCTGCTCGGCGAGGAGAGTTCGGGCGATGCGACGGAACGGTAGGACGTACGCAGCGGCGGGAGCGGAAGGTTAAGTGTCCATTAAAGCAACGGGTCTCGCTTGACATCCACCGCTCATCGAAAATACCGTTAATGCCTTATGTCACAAACGGATACGCAACCGCAGGCACGCCCGTGGCTCTGGTGGGGGATCGCGGTGCTGACGATCCTTCTGGGCTATGCCGACCTCGCGCGCGGTGGGACGACAATTGCACCGATCTTGCTCGTGGCCGGATACTGCGTGCTGATTCCGGTGGCCATTCTCAAGTAGGGGAGCTCAGAGCCGAGATTTTTGAACAACAGAGAGGTTCCCTGGCGAGCGCGGCCGGCGCGGGCCTCGCTCGTGCGAGCGTTTCGCCGGGCGAATAGCTCAGCTGGTTAGAGCACCTGTCTTACACACAGGATGTCGGGGGTTCGAATCCCTCTTCGCCCATGTCTCACCCCGCCACTCCGAGCGATCGGACCTGCGCGGCCTCGTCGGTGTACTGTTGGTCAACGTTTTGGAGGTTACGACAGTGAAGGCTCCGCATCGCTCTGCGCTTCTGGCTGCTGGAATCGCCGCGGCTTTTGCCGCGACGGCACTTCCGTCGGTCGCAGGCGCCCAGCGGCAGCAGCTCCCCGGTCCCGACACCAAGCGCGTGTTGGTGACGACCTTCCGCGGCGACGTGGAGGGCGGCATCAAGGCGGCCGACGAGGTGCGCAATCGCATTCAGGGTGAGTACAGCATCCGCACCCTGATGCCCAATCCGAAGAAGGACATCGACGCCACGCTCGTGCAGTCCGGCTATCGCCCGGATTCGGCGTTGAGCCCGAACGACATCAAGGAGCTCGCCAAGCTGTTGCGCTCCGACGAGATCATTGACGGCACGGTGACGAAGACGGCGAACGGCTATCGCGTGCAGGCCCGCATGTTCCTGCCGCGCGACGTGTCGCTCACGCAGCCGCTGGTGAACATCGAGTCGAAGGACTTCGGCAGCATCGCGCGCCAGATCGTGGACGAGTACGACAGGGCGCGGAAGCAGATTCAGGACAATCAGGTGTGTGAGAACGCCATCCGCGCCAACACGCCGGCGGCGGCCATCGCGGCCGCGCGAAAGGGCATTTCGACATACCCGAAGGCGACGATCTCGCGGCTCTGTCTCGCGAGCGCCTATGCGGCGATGAAGACGACGGCGGACTCCACGGGGCCGTGGAAGGATTCCGTCATCGCCATCACGAAGGACATCCTCACGCTCGATCCGCAGAGCCGCATCGCGTATCAGTTGGCGTACGACGCGTACAAGTCCAAGGGCGACACGGACAACGCGCTGCGCTCGCTCCTCGGCCTCATGGCCGCGGACCCGACGAACACGGCGCTGCGCGAGCAGGTGATCGCGGAGCTGATCAACTCGGGCAAGGCCGCGATAGCGGTGCCGATCGTGAAGCAGCTCGTGGCCGAAAACTCTGGTGATCCGGCGTTCGCCAAACTGGCTTGGCAAGTGCTGCGCGCCGCGAAGCAGTACAAGGAGTCCGTGCCCGCCGGCGTGGCGTTCGTGACGATCGACACCGCTGCCGCCGATTCGAGCTACTTCCTGCGCCAGGTTCAGGACCTCGCAGCCGACAGCTCGTTCGCCAAGGCCGCGGAGTTCGCCGCGCAGGCGTCGGCGAAGTACCCGAAGAGCACGACCTTCCTGCTCCTCAAGGCGCAGAACGAACGGAAGGCGGGTCAGCTTCAGGCCGCGAAGGCGACGCTCGAGCGCGTGCTGGCAATCGATCCCAAGACGCCGCTCGCCGCCGCGCAGCTTGCAAACATCACGGCCGATCTCGGCAACCCCGAGGAAGCCATCAAGGTGCTCAAGGCGGACATCGCCGCCGATCCGACGAACAAGGAGCGAGATGCCGCGTTGGCATTGAGCTTCGGCAACACGCTGTACAAGGCGGCGGCGACGTCCAAGAAGGTGGAGGACTTCAAGCGGGCGCTGCCGATCATCGCTGCTGCCGACTCGATAACCTCGAGCGTCAACTCGAAGTTCCTCCTCGGCGTCACCGCCTACCAGGCGCTTGCCGCCTCGACGGATCAGTTGCGGACGTCCAAGTCCTGCGACGATTTCAAGCAGGCGAATGAGTGGCTGTCGCTGGTGAACCTCAACATGATCGGCGGAGCCCCTGTGGATAAGGCGCTTGCCGGCCAGATTCTCGCCGGCGCGCAGCAGTTCGCTCCCTTCCTCGAGGGCTCGCTCAAGAGGTACTGCAGGTAGCGCCGTGGCGGGTTGACCGCTGTGGCTGAACTCCGTGAAAGGCACATCGACTTGCTCGATGTGCCTTTCGCGTTTGCGGCATGTAGTCAGTCGCTCTCCCCGGGAAGATGCTGCACGTGCACCCGCAAATCCGCCCGCCGCGCGCGATAGTCACACGTCTGCGCCTCCACGCCTTCGCCGTCGAGATTGATGGACAACGGCACCGTGCCCACCACCTTGAGCCACGGCAACTGCACGTAGTGCACACCGCCCAGCCCAACGTGCTCGCCGCGCTTCACCCGCAGCGACAATCGTGCGAAGTCGCGGCGCGACATCGCCTCGATGACGCACAGGTCGAGCAGCCCGTCGGTGACGCTCGCGTCCGGGGTCATCATCGTGCCGCCGCCGGTGACACGTGTGCTCCCCACGGCGAACGCGAGAAAATCGGCGTCGAGCCCGAAGCCCGCGCTCATGAACGTGGCGTGACGCGGACTGTTCACGGCCCACTTTCTCACCGCGGTGATGGCGTACGCGAGCGGCCCAAGCGATTCCTTGGTCTCGGCCGGCGTTTGCTGCGTTGCTTCCGCGCCGACGCCCCCTGTAGAGACGTTGAGAAATCGCCGTCCGTTCATGGACGCGGTGTCGATGCGCACGGGCTTGTGACGCAGGATAACATCCATGGCATGATCCGCGTCTTCGGGAATTCCGGTCTGTCGCGCGAAGTCGTTCGCCGTGCCCAGTGGCACGACGCCGACCGGCGTATCGCGCCCATCGAGGCCGTTGACCACCTCGTTGAGCGTGCCGTCGCCGCCACAGGCAATCACGACGTCGGTGCCGCGATCCGCCGCTTCGGCGGCAAGTGCCTCGGCGTCGCCCGGGTTCCAGGTCATACGAACGTCCACCGCGTGTCCGCGGTCGCGGACCCACGAAATCATCTGGCGAAGGTCCGGACGGTCGGCGCGGCCGCCGTGGACGATGTACGTGAAGTGCCTGTGCTGCATGGGCATCAGTGCATCGCGAGAGTGATGCCGTGACGTCCTGGGACACGGACTACCACGCGCCGGCGCTCGCGGCCGAGGTGGTGCAGTTGCTCGGCCACGCCCCACTCGTCCTCGATGGCACACTGGGTGGCGGTGGACATGTGGCCGCGTTGCTCGATGCCGGAGTCGCCCGTGTCATCGGGCTCGATCGCGATGCGGAGGCCGTGGCCGAGGCCACTGCGCGACTCGAGACGTACGCGACGGCCGGCCGGTTCAAGGCACTCGAAGGAAACTACGCCGACACGGACACGGTCGGCTCGTTGGAAGGCATGCGCTTCGACGGTATTCTGCTGGACCTCGGAATCTCATCGCACCAGATCGACGACGCCGCGCGCGGCTTCTCGTTCCGCGAGGGCGCGCCACTGGACATGCGCATGGGCCAGGATGCCGAACGCAGTGCGGCGGACGTCCTCAATGCTGCGGACGAAACAGAGCTGCGCGGCATTTTCCGCGACTTCGGTGACGAGCCAAGAGCCGCGCGCCTTGCCCGAGAAGTCGTGCGGCGCCGCGGCAACAGACCATTCGTCACGAGCGACGACCTGGTCGGTGCGATTCGCGGTGCGCTCGGTGCGCGCACCGGGCCGCCGGACTTCGCGCGACTCTTCCAGGCAGTGCGCATTGCTGTCAACGACGAGCTTTCAGGCCTGGATCGAGGGCTTCCGGCCTTGAGAGACAGACTGATAGGCGGCGGCGTCATTGCCATCATCGCGTACCACTCCGGCGAAGATCGCCTCGTGAAGCACGCCTTCAGGGAGTGGAGCCAGGCGTGCATCTGTCCGCCGAGACAACCGCTGTGTACGTGCGGGGCCAATCATGCGTTTGGAGAGACGATCACGCGCAAGGCGGTCACCGCGAGCGCGGACGAGGTGGCGCGCAATCCGCGCGCCCGGAGTGCGAGGCTGCGAGCATGGCGCCGCGCCGCGTAAAGGGTGGCGGCGGAGGCCGCGTCCGACTGGCCATGCTGCTCGTGGCATTCCTGCTCATCGCGGGAACCGTCATTCTCCGGCGCTCGTTTGGAAATCGTGCTGCGCGAGAGCTTGAGGACCTGGATTCGCGGCGCGCGGCGCTCGCCGCGGAGAAGCTGCGATTGGAGGCGGACGTGCGCGCCGCATCGAGCCGCGCGCACATTCAGCCCATCGCCGAGCAGCGGTTGCAGATGCGCGTGCCCGCCGACAGTCAGGTGATCATCGTTCCGCCGCCGCGCCCGCATGACTCGCAGTAGGCGCATCGGCGTCATCCACCTCGTGCTGGCGGTGTTCGTCGTCGCCTTGCTCGTGAAGACGGCGCACGTGCAGTTCTGGCAGCGGAAGACATTGGCCGCGAGCGGGGCGCATCAGCAGAGCACCTCGCGGACGATTCCCGCGGCGCGCGGCGAGATTCGTGATGCGCGAGGAGTCATGCTCGCGCAGAGCCGCGAGATGGTGCGTCTCGACGTTGCGCCGCGGGAAGTGCGCGAGCTCAATCGTCTCCGGCACGCGTTGCTGCGGGCGGGCATTCCGTCGGACGTCGCGCTTCGTGCGACGGATACGGCACGTCGCTGGGTGTCGCTCCCGGGCGCGCATCTCGCCATCGACGTCGCTCCGGTGAGCGCGATGCGCGGCGTCTACACCACGCCGCTCGTCGAGCGGTCGTACTCGATGTCGCCGGGAACGCGGCGCATCGTCGGCCGCGTGGATCACGATGGACGCGGGCAGGACGGCGTGGAGCTCGCGCTAGACTCCTTGTTGCGCGGCACACCGGGCGTCGCGACGGTGATGAAGGACGCGCAGGGCCGCCGCTTCGACTCGCCCGCTGCCGCCGCGCATCCGCCGGTGTCCGGTAACACCGTCGTCCTCACGATCAATCAGGAACTGCAGGACATCGCCGAGCGGGCGCTCGCGGACGCGGTCGCGCGGATGGGCGCGGAGGGTGGCGACGTCGTCGTGCTCGATCCCGCCGATGGCGACATCCTTGCGATGGCAAGCCAGCGCGAAGACCCGGCCTCGTTGGCCGCGACGGCGCTCACCGAGCCGTACGAGCCGGGCTCCACGCTCAAGCCGTTCATCGCGGCCACGCTGCTCGAGAAGGGAAGGGCGCGCGAGACCGACGTCGTGAGCACGTTTGGCGGAAAGCTCACCATCAACGGCCGCACCTTCACCGACGAGCACAAGGCGGATCACTTCACGCTGGCGGACGTCATTCGCTTCTCGAGCAACGTCGGCATCGTACAGTTCGCGGAGCGCCTGTCGCCGCGCGAGGAGTTCGAGGCGCTGCGCGATTTCGGCTTCGGAAGTCCCACGGGCGTTCCCTATCCTGTCGAGGCGGCGGGAACCCTGCGGGAGCCGGCGCGGTGGTCTCGCCAGTCCGGCAACTCCCTGGCGGTGGGCTACGAGATCGCGGTGACTCCATTACAGCTCGCGGCGGCCTATGTCGCCCTGGCCAACGGCGGCGAGCTGCTGGAGCCGGCACTGGTAAAGGAGGTCCGGGCGCCGGATGGCAGGGTCCTCTACTCCCACTCACGGCAGGTCGTCCGGCGGGTGGTGTCCCCCGCGGTGGCGCGCCGCGTGCGTACGATGCTGCTCGGCGTCGTGGAGGCGGGCGGAACCGCCAAGCGCGCCGATCTCGAGAGCTACTCCCTGGCCGGCAAGACCGGCACGGCCCGCCGTACGCAGCACGGCCGGTATGCGCCGTCGCAATACATTCCTACGTTCGTCGGCCTCTTTCCCGGCGACAATCCACAGTTTGTGATCCTCGTCAAGCTCGACAATCCGCGGGGCGCATACATGGGCGGTCTTACCGCCGCTCCGGTCACGAAGGCGGTGCTCGAGGCGGCGCTCGCCTCGCGTGACGCTTCGTTGAACAGGCGGTCGCTTGCCGCCAGCCGGCATGATCCCGTACGCGACACCGCCGCGTCGCGATCGGTGGCGAATCTCGCCGCGCGCCGCGACAGCCTTACCGTGCCCCAACGTGAAGCCCTTCGCCTCGCCGCCGACGCCGCGGCCGAGGACAGCGCGGGCATGACGCCGTTCGTCGCCCTGCTGCCGTCGTCACCACCGATGAAGGCGCTGCCGCTTCCGCCGCGTGTCGTTCCCGACGTACGCGGTTTGCCGATGCGCCAGGCGATTCATGCGCTGCACGCAGCGGGTTTTCGCGTGACGCTCGATTCCGGCGTCTCTGGCGAGACGAAACCCGCGGCGGGTGCGAGCATTGCGGCGGGAGCGGTCGTGCACCTGCTGGCGCGCCCATGACGCCGGTGCATCTCACCGCCATCACCGGCGCGCTGCGCCGCGCGGAGTTGCTTGTCGCCACTGAAGGTGAGCTTCCGTCGGCGGTGGAAGCCATCACGGACGACAGCCGCGCCGTGCGACGCGGAGCATTGTTCGTCGCCGTACGCGGATCGGAGCGCGACGGTCATGATTTTCTGCCGGCCGCGCTCGACGCCGGGGCGTCGGTTGCCGTGGTGGAAGACAGCGCCGCAACCGGCCTGCCGCGCCTCGTCGTTCGCGACGGCAGGCGCGCTGCGGCAATAGCTGCCGCCGCATTTTACGGCGAGCCCGCCCGCAAGCTGCGCCTCGTGGGCGTAACCGGCACCAACGGCAAGACGACGGTCGTCGGCATGCTGCGACATCTGCTCGACGAGCCCGCGTCCCGCAGTGCCTCCATCGGCACGCTCGGCACGCTGATCGGATCGCAGGGCATCGAGATGCCGGGCGGGAACGGTCTTACCACGCCAGGGCCGGTCGAGCTTCAGCGCGTCCTGTGCATGCTCGTCAAGGCCGGAGTTCGTACCGTCGCGATCGAGACGTCGTCGCACGCATTGGATCAGAGGCGGCTCGAGGGATTGCACTTTGCCGCCGGCGTGTTCACCAACGTCACGCGCGACCATCTCGACTATCACGGCACCATGGAGGCGTACGTCGCTGCCAAAGGAGCACTCGTCGGCCTCATTGAGCGGGGCGGGACGGCCGTCGTCAATGCGGACGACACGGTCTGGACGTCTCTCGCCGCGCGACGCCGCATGACGTTCGGACTGTCGCGCGACGCGAACGTGCGTGCGGAATCAGTCCGCTTCACGCCGAGGGGCAGCGAGTGGCAGCTCGTGATGGGCGACGCACGCTACGACGTCGCCCTCGGCCTTCTCGGCGCATTCAACGTGTCGAACGCCCTCGCCGCCGCGGCGGCCGCCAACGTGCTCGGTGCCGCGCCGGCGGCCATTGCACACCGCCTCGCGTCGTTACCGCAGGTTCCCGGTCGGCTCGAGATCATCAACGAGCGCCCCACAGTGCTTCGGGACTATGCGCATACTCCCGACGCACTCGACCGCGCGATCGATGCGGTACGTCCGTTCACGACGGGTTCGCTCATCGTGGTCTTCGGCTGTGGCGGCGATCGCGACCGCGGCAAGCGTCCGGAAATGGGCCGCATCGCCGAACAGAAGGCGGACCGCGTCATCATCACGAGCGACAATCCGCGCACGGAGGATCCCGAGCAGATCCTCGACGACATCGAGGCAGGCATGCGCGGCTCGCACGTCCGGATCACGGATCGGCAGGAGGCCATCGCATACGCCGTTCGTGAGGCGGCGAGTGATGACGTCATTCTGCTGGCGGGCAAAGGCCATGAGACCTACCAGATCCGGGGAACCGTGAAATATCCATTTGACGAGCGCGAGATCGTGCAGTCCATCGTCTCCACGGCGGTGCGGTAATGGCGGATGCGACGACGCCGCAGGCGAACGCACTCGAGCAGCCGCGCTTCTGGACACTCGACCGGATCGCCGACGCGCTCGGCGCCGGTCCCCGTGGTGTGTCGCCTATCGCTCGCATCGATACGGATACACGGCAGCTCGCCGAGGGGAGTTGTTTCGTCGCGCTCAAGGGGCCGTCGTTCGACGGGCACGACTTCCTCGCAAAGGCCGTAGAGGCTGGCGCGCGGACACTCGTGGTCAGCGATGCGCGACGTGCGGCCGGACTTGGCGTTCCGGTCTACGAGGTTGATGACACACTCGCGGCGCTCGGCAAGCTCGGACGATATCGCCGGCGTGCATGGAGGAGACCGGTCATCGGCGTCGTGGGCACGAACGGAAAGACCAGCACGAAGGAGCTGCTGCGTGCTGCGCTCGGTTCCGCGCTCGAGGTGCATGCTACGGTCGGCAACTACAACAACCTCGTCGGCGTGCCGCTGATGCTGCTCGCCATTCCGGATCACGCCGACGTCGCGGTCATCGAGATGGGCACGAGCCTGCCCGGAGAGGTGAGCGCGCTCCGCGAGATCGCCGAGCCCGACGTGGTCGTCGTCACGTCGGTGGCCGAGGAGCATCTCGAGGGACTCGGTGATCTCCATGGCGTACTTCGTGAGGAAGTCTCCGCATGTGTGGGAGTGTCGCTGGTCGTGACTCCTGCTGCTCAGCGCGAGATCGCCGATGCCGCGCGGCCTCTGGCGCAACGTGTCGTGGAAGCGGGGTTGGGGGACGGCGACGTGCGCGCGGAATCGTGGGAGATCGCGCCGGATGGGCAGGGAGTTCTGCGGTTGGACGGCGTCACCATCTCGGTGCCTTTGCGCGGCGTTCACAACCTCCGCAATGCCATGTTGGCGCTCGCAGTCGCGCGCGAGCTTGGCGTCGATCTGCGCTCCGCCGCTCGCGGCATCGCGGCGATGCCCACTCCGGCAATGCGTGTAAACGTGGCAATGCACGGTGCCGCGACAGTCATCAACGACGCATATAACTCGAATCCCGGTTCAGCGCTTGCTGCGCTGGAGCTGCTCGGCCATGTCGGAACCGGACGTCAGCGTGTGGCGGTGCTCGGCACGATGCTCGAGCTGGGCCCACACGCGGACCGGCTGCATGACGAAGTTGCTCGCGCGGCCCTGTCAGGGTCCGCGGATCTCGTGGTTGGCGTCGGCGCGGTTGGAGAGGCGCTTCGCCGCGTCGCCCCGGGAGACGCACGCACGGTATCCGGCGCCGATCCGGAATCCGCGTGGAATGCCGCTCGTTCGCGGCTCGCGCGGGATGCCGTTATTCTGCTCAAGGGCTCGCGAGGCGTACGACTCGAACGTCTCCTGCCCGTGATCGCGGAGTGGGCGCAGCACGCTTGAACGCACTTCTCACCAGACCCGCCGCTTGCTCTACTATCTGCTCTTCCCGCTCGCTCCGCGCTATCACGCGCTGAACGTTTTCAACTACATCACGTTTCGTGCGTTCGGCGCCGCGGTGACGGCGATCGTCCTCTCGTTCGTGGTGGGGCCGATGATCCTGCGGCGGCTGCACCGTGCGGCGAACTATCAGGTGGTGCGTGAGGGGACGCCGGACTCGCATGCGTCGAAGGGGAAGACCCCGACGATGGGCGGGCTGATCTTCCTGTTCGCGGCCATCACCTCGACGGTGCTCTGGGCGCGCGTCTTGAGCCATTACGTCGCGCTCGCTCTGTTCGCCACGCTGTGGATGGGCGCCATCGGGTTCATCGACGACTCGCTCAAGCTGAAGCAGCGGCGGCTGGGTCTGAAGAACGAAGGTCTCGTCGAGCGCAACAAGCTCATAGGCCAGATCGGCATCGGGCTCGCACTGGGTGTGTATCTCGTGCTGCACCCGATCGGCAACCTCCCGGGCGCGTCCACGACGCTGCCATTCTACAAATACGTGCTGGTGATTTTCACCTGGCCCGTGGCGTACGTGCTCTGGACGACCTTCATTCTCACTGGCGTGAGCAACGCCGTGAACTTCACCGATGGTCTGGATGGTCTGGCGGCCGGAACGAGCGCCATCGCCTTCGCCACGCTTGCCATCTTCGCGTACCTCATCGGGCGCGTGGATGCGAGCCGTTATCTCGGCATCTTCTACCTCCACAATGCCGGGGAGCTCACGATCTACTGCACGGCGATGTTCGGCGCGCTCATCGGCTTTCTCTGGTACAACACGTTTCCCGCGCAGGTGTTCATGGGCGACACGGGAGCCCTCGCCCTGGGCGGCGCGCTCGGGACCGTCGCCATCCTGCTGAAATCGGAATTTCTGCTGCTGTTCGTCGGCTGCATCTTCTTCGCGGAGATGATGTCGGTGGTGATCCAGCGGTTCGTGTTCAAGTATCGAAGGCGACGTTTCGGGCTCGAATATGCGCAACAGCACCGCGTATTTCTGCGCGCGCCGCTGCACCATCACTTCGAGGTGAAGGGGTGGAGCGAGCAGCAGGTGGTGGTGCGCTTCTGGATCATCGCGATCATGGGCGCAATTGTCGCGATGTCCACGCTGAAGGTTCGGTGACACCGGTTCGTTCGCTCACGGAGGCGCTGCCCGCCGCGTGGACTCGCGGCGAGATCAGTGTCGTCGGCCTGGCCCGAAGCGGCCGCGCCGTCGCAGAGCTGTTGCGCCGCGCTGGTGCCGATGTGTACGCCAGTGATTTCGCCTCCGGTCACGCCGTGCTGCGCGCGACGCTGGCACTCGAGCCACTCGGCGTTGACGTAGAGCACGGAGGTCATGATCTGGAGCGGATTGCCAGGAGTGCGCTGGTCGTCGCCAGCCCCGGTGTTCCACCCGCCGCGCCGCCGCTTCGCGCGGCTCGCGATGCCGGCGTCCCGGTCGTCGGTGAGCTCGAGGTTGCCCTTCAGTTCTTGCCCGGTCAGCGCTACGTCGCCGTCACCGGCACCAACGGCAAGACCACCACCACGGCGCTGGTGCGGGCGCTCCTCCAGGCGCTCGGCTACGATGCGATTTCCGGCGGAAACATCGGGACACCCCTCTCCGAAATCGCGCTTCGCAAGACGCAGCCCGACTGGATCGCTCTCGAGGCGTCGTCGTTCCAGCTCCATGACACGCCAAGCATTTCGCCCACCGTCGGCATCGTCACGAATCTTGCGCCCAATCATCTCGACCGCTACGAGTCCATCGAGAGCTATTATGCGGACAAGGCGCTGCTGTTTCGCAACGCCAGCGATCGCTCGGTGTGGGTGACGAATGCCGACGACGAGGCGCTCCAGCAACTCGTGCGCGATGTTCCCGGACGCCGGCTCGCCTTTACGCTGGCAAGCGGCGCGGCCGACGCATACTACGATCGCGCCGGCGACCGGCTCGTGGTACTCGGCGCAACGCTGCTGCCACGTGACGATCTCACGCTGCTCGGCGACCACAATGTCGCGAACGTTCTTGCCGCGTCGCTCGCGGTCATGGCCTCGGACGAGGCGCACGCCACGGGCGATGCGCGGGCAAAGCTCGCGGACGCGTTGCGCGCCTTCCGTGCGCTCGAGCACCGCATCGAGCTCGCCGGCCGCTACCGCGACGTGGACTGGATCAACGACTCGAAGTCCACCAACGTCGCATCCACGCTGGTGGCGCTGCGCGGCATGCGGCGTCCCACGATTCTGCTGCTCGGCGGACGCCACAAGGGCGAGCCATATTCAGCGCTCGTTCCCGAGCTGAAGCGCATCGCCAAGCTCGTAATCGCCTACGGCGAAGCGGGTGCTCTCGTCGAAAAGGATCTCGAGGGCGCGGTGCCCGTGCGCAGGCTCGGATCGTCGTTCGAGGACGCGCTGACCATCGCGCGCGACGCCGCCCGACCGGGCGACGTGGTGCTGCTGTCGCCGGCCTGCTCGAGCTACGACATGTTCGACAACTATGAGGAACGCGGCCGCGTCTTCAAACAGCTGGCCGCCGAGCTGAATCAGGGAACAGCGTGACGACGGCAACGATGCCGCGCGCGTTGGCGGTGGATCACGTGCGCGAACGGTGGCGCATGGGACCCGAAGCGCGCGCGCTCACACTGGTGATGGTGCTCGTGCTCGTCTTCGGGCTCGCCGTGCTCTACAGCGCCAGCGCCATCATGGCGGAGCAGGAGAATCACAACAGTTGGTTCTACGCCGCACGCCAGCTCGGCGGCGTCGTCGCGGGCGCTGTCGTCTTTGCGCTCGCTGCCAAGCTCGACGCGGAGCGGCTGAGCGAGTGGGCGTGGCCCCTCATGTGGTTCACGATCGTCTCGCTGCTCCTCGTGCTCGTGCTGCCGGAGTCGATCGCGCCACGCGTCAACGGGTCGAAGCGGTTTCTCTTCGGCACCTCCATTCAACCCAGCGAGTTCGGCAAGCTTGGCGTCATCGTCTGGACGTCGATGCTGATCGTCAAGAAGGGCGATCAGTTGCGGCGGCTCACGAAGGGTGTGCTCCCGTTCTTCATCGTCATCGGCGTGCTGGACGTGTTGGCGGCGCTCGAGCCCGACCTGTCGGTGTCGATGCTCTACACGTTGCTGCTCGCGCTGCTCCTTTTTGCCGGCGGCGTCCGGATCGCCCACGTCGTCATCCTTGGCGCGCTGGCCATTCCGGTGCTGTGGAGCAAGGTCGAGCGGTTGCAGTACGCATTGCTCCGCATCATCGGGTTCCTCGATCCCGGGCAAGCCGCGGCGCAGGTAAATTATCAGCTCCGACAGTCGCTGATCGCCGTCGGATCCGGCGGCGCGCTGGGCGTCGGATTCGGGCAGGGCCGGCAGCAATACGGCTTTCTGCCGTTTCCCTACAGCGACTTCATCGCGAGCAACATCGGCGAGGAGTGGGGCTTCCTTGGGCTCGCCGCCGTGACGCTCGCGTTCGCGGCATACGCGCTCCTCGGCTTCCGCATCGCGCGCAAAGCGCGATCGCCGTTCCTTCAGCTCGTCGCTGTCGGTCTTACGTTCGTCACGGTGCTGACGGCGTACCTGCATATCGGCGTGGTCGTCGGACTCCTGCCGACGACCGGCCTCACGCTTCCGTTCGTGTCCTATGGCCGCTCGAACATCATCCTGTCCATGCTCATGACCGGCATCCTCGTGAACATCGGCAGCGAGAAGGAGCGCGTCATCGGCAGTGGCGCAACGGATCCCATGACGCTTCGCGCCTGAGCAGGTGAGCCGAGTCGTCTGGTTTGCCGGGGGCGGGACGGGAGGGCATCTCTATCCCGGGCTCGCAATTGCCAGAGCACTCGTTCGGCTCGACCCATCGGTGCGTCCGTTCTTCGTCGGCGCGGAGCGCGGCATCGAGCGGACCGTGCTTCCAGCGTCGGGCTTTCCATACGTGCTGCTGGATCTACATCCGCTTTATCGTACGAGGCCGTGGGAGAACTGGAGGACGCTTCGTGGCGCCGCTACTGCGTTGAGCGCGCTCGGACGCGCGGCTCGCGTGGATGCTCCGCGGCTCATCGTCGGGACCGGTGGTTACGCGGCCGGGGCCGCCCTCGCATACGGCGCCATGCACGGCATTCCGATCGTGCAGCAGGCTGGCGACAGCCATCCGGGTCTCACCGCGCGAGCATTTCGCCGCTGGACGCGCGAGTATTACCTCGCCTTTCCGGAGGCGGCGCGCGTCATTGGCGGATCGTCGTCCGTGTTTGTGGATGCCGGCGCCCCCATCGAGGCGCCACCGGCACCGCTGCCCGAACGCGCCGCGGCGAGGCGTGCCTGGGGCTTTCCGGAGCAGGGCACGGTCGTCCTCGTCTACGGCGGAAGCCAGGGATCGCGCGCCATCAATCTGACCGTGGCCGACTGGGTGCTGCACGGGCAGCCCGACGGCATCCACCTGATCTGGGCGACAGGAAAGTCCGGTTATGACGAGTTTCGCCCGCTCGAGCGTCCCGGCGTGCGCGTGCGCGACTATCTCTCGCCGATCTCGGACGCATACGCCGCGACGGATCTCGCAATCGCTCGCGCCGGCGCAATGACCACCGCGGAGCTCTTCGCTTGGCACATTCCCGCGATCCTGGTGCCGCTGCCCACGAGCGCGGCGAATCACCAGACGGAGAACGCGCGCACGCTGCACGCGGCGGGCGCGGCCATTCATCTGCCGCAAAGCGAGCTGACGGCGCAGCGTCTCGAGAGCACCGTACGCGACCTGCTCGACGCGCCGGCGAAGCTGGAGCGATTGCGTCAGGGCGCGGCGGCGCGCGCGCGGCCCGCGGCAGCCGAGGTGATTGCACGGCGGATTCTGGCGCTACTCGACTGACCCGCGGCGCGGCAGATCATACCGCGAACGAGCGTGAACGGCGCCTATATTCCATCGCCGAATGACACTCCTCGATCCTCGCGACAAACGGCCCATTCACTTCGTTGGCATCGGAGGCGCGGGCATGAGCGCGCTCGCACAGCTCTTTGCGCTCCGCGGGCTGCGTGTCACCGGGTGTGACCTGCATCCGGAAAACGCCGCGGATCTCGCGCGGCTCGGCATCGAGGTCGTCGCCGGTCACGATCCCGAGCACGTCGAGGGCGCACGGGCAGTCGTCGTCACCAGCGCCATGCCCAAACAACACCTCGAGCTCGAGCGCGCGCGCGCACTCGGCCTTCCGGTAATCCGTCGCGCCGAGGCGCTCGCCGAGGCGATCCGGGGCGCGATGGTCGTGGGCGTCGCCGGGACGCATGGCAAGAGCACCACCACCGTGCTGACCACGGAAGCGCTCGCCGCTGCGGGTCTGGATCCCACAGGGTACGTCGGCGCGCGCGTCACCTCATGGGGCGGAAACCTCCGCCAGGGAAGCGCCAGCAGATTCGTCGTCGAGGCCGATGAATACGATCGCTCCTTTCTCGCCCTCGAGCCCACGGTGGCCGTCGTCACCAGCCTTGAGGCAGATCATCTCGACATCTATGCGGGGCTCGACGACCTGCGCCGCACCTTCGCGCAGTACGTTCGCGGCGCGCGTTACATCGTCCTCTGTGCCGACGATGCCGAAGCGAACGTCCTCCCCACGCCTCCAACGGCGGAGGTCATTCGGTACGGAATCGATTCGCCGGACGCTCGACTCCGCGCGACGAATCTTCGCCGCGAGGGATTCGGAACGCGCTTCGACGTCGTCTACGACGCAAAGCCACTGGGAGAAGCGATGGTGGCGATGCCCGGCCTGCACAACGTGCGAAACGCGCTCGCAGCGCTCTCGGTAGGACTCGGATTTGGCGCGCCGCTCGAACAGCTGGCATCCGGCATCGCCACGTTTCAGGGTGTCGAACGCCGCTTTCAGCTACTCGGCGCCGCACGGGGCGTGATGATCGTGGACGATTACGCGCATCATCCGACCGAGGTCCGCGCGACCATCGAGGCAGCCCGAGGGGCGGCACCCGAGCGGCGGCTCGTCGTCGCATTCCAGCCGCACCTGTTCTCGCGCACGCGCGATTTCGCCGCCGACTTTGCGGGCGCGCTGGCCCTCGCAGACGTCGTCTGTCTGCTCGACATCTATCCGGCGCGCGAGCAGCCCATCGTTGGCGTCACAAGCGATCTGATCGCCGCCGAGCTTCTCGCCCTCGACAAAGCACCCGCGTGGACCGGCGCGCGTGAGGCACTCGCTCCGGCGCTCGCGTCCCTCGTGCGGGCGGGCGACCTCGTCGTCACCATGGGTGCGGGCGATGTCACGCGGTCGGGACCGGAGCTCCTGGCGGCGCTCGGCGCCGACGCCGCGTGAGCAATCCCCTCGACGCGAGCCAGGAGCCGGCAACGAGCACGGGCTCGCGATGGCGAATCGTCGCGGGTGCGCTGGCGCTCCTCTTTCTCGCGTCCTCGCCGCTGTGGGGCCCGCGTCTCTTCAGTCGCTTCGCGTTCTTCCGCGTGCGACGTGTGGAAGTCGTCGGCACGCGATATACGCCCGCGGACGAAGTACTGGCGCGCCTTCGCGTCGATACGATGCAGAGCGTCTGGCAACCATTGGGTCCTCTCGTCGCGCGGGTCACCTCGCATCCGCAGGTCGCGAGCGTCGTCATCACGCGAAAGCTGCCGGGCACCCTGGTGGTCGCCGTCACCGAGCGGCGTCCCGTCGCCCTGATCTCCACGGCGGCGGGGCTCACGGCCGTGGACGCAGACGGACGTCTTCTGCCGCTGGACCCCAGCCGCACACCCGTAGACGCGCCAGTGGTCGCCGCCGCGGCCCGCGACGTCGCGGTGTATCATTTGCTGGGAATGATCCAGCGCGAGGCGCCCCGCCTCTATGCGCGAATCAACTCCGTCGGCCGCCCCGGTGCTGGCGAACTGCTGTTCCGTCTTCCCAACCTCCAGGTGCGGGCGATGACCAACGTTACGCTCGCGCGTCTAAGCGACATCGAACCTGTCGAGCAGGACATTGCCCGCCGCCAATTGCAAGTGACCGAGCTCGATCTCCGCTACCGCGACCAAGTGATCGCACGACTGCCATGAACTCGGACCGTCTCGTTGCCGGCTTGGACATCGGGTCCGCCAAGACGACCGCCATCATCGCCGAGGTGGTCGGCGACCTCCCGAAGCATCCCACCATCAAGGTCCTGGGCGTCGGACAGGCGCGCACGACCGGAATGCGCCGCGGCATCGTCTCCGACATCGAGGAGACCACCCGCTCCATCCGCAAGGCGTTGCAGGACGCGGAGCGCATGGCGGGTGCCGAAGTCACGGACGTGTACTGTGGCATCGCCGGAGAGCACGTCCGCGCGATGACCTCCAAGGGCATCGTCGCCGTGAGCAACGACGAGATCGGAAAGGGCGACGTGGACCGCGCCAACGAGGTCGCCCGCGCGCAGGCCATTCCTCCCGATCGTGAGCTGCTTCACGCCATTCCTCAGGAGTACTCGGTAGATCGCCAGGCGGGCATCCGTGATCCCATCGGGATGAGCGGCACGCGCCTGGAGACGGAGATGTATCTGGTCACCATCGGCTCGTCGCCGGCGGTCAACCTGCGCAAGAGCGTGGAGCGCGCGGGCTACAAGGTGCGCGAGCTCGTGCTGGAGCCCCTGGCCAGCGCGCTGGCCGTGCTCACGGAGGACGAAAAGGAGCTGGGTGTCGCCCTCGTGGAGATGGGCGCGGGGACGACCGACCTCGCCGTCTTCCACGAGGGAAAGATCCGCCACCTCGGCACCCTCGCTTTCGGCGGCAACAACGTGACCTCGGACATCGTGCACGGGTTGGGCGTGACGCAGGCGGACGCCGAGCGGCTCAAGGAGCGGCACGGGTGCGCCTATGAGGCGCTCGTGGATCCGAGCGACATCATCCAGTTGCCAAGCACTGTGGCGCAGGGCGATCGGCAGATTCCGCGCGAGCTGCTGGCGCACATCATCCACCAGCGCATGGACGAGATCTTCGATCTGGTGCAGCGCGACGTGGCGTCCGCGGGTTTCGCGAACAAGCTGGCGGCGGGCGTGGTGCTCACCGGAGGCGCTGCGGCGATGCAGGGGAGCGCCGAACTGGCCAGCGACGTCTTCGGAACGGGTGTGCGGGTCGGGTCGCCGGCGGAGTCCATCGGTGGGTTGAGCGACTCCGTCGATGCGCCGCAGTTCGCGACCGTGGTCGGACTCGCGCAGTACGGCGCGCACCGCATGGCGCTCGGCGGCGTGTCGGCGTCGGCCAAGCGCATGAAGATTGCAGGAGGCGGCGTCGAGAAATTCGTGGATCGCGTGAAGTTCTGGCTTCAGGATTTCTTCTAAGCGGGCCACGTCAAAAATGTGATGTCGTCCGCGCCCATGTGGACAAATCCGCTGTCGCTTGTGTTGTGCTGTTTTGCGGGCTCGCTCGTCAAGGAACTGAAGCGATCGAGGGCTGGCCCGAAGTGAACTGCCGCTTATATTGCCCCATCGCTTCCGGGCATCTGCGCCGTCGCAGTGCCCGTGTCAATGCGCCTTCCCCGGTTAGTTCCCTCAGATACGACGTAGCACGGGAGTGTCGTACGCAATGATCTTCGAGCTCGAAGAGACCGCGGCGCAGAACGCTCGCATGAAGGTGGTCGGCGTGGGTGGTGGCGGAGGCAACGCCGTCAACCGCATGATCGACGAGCACCTCGAGGGTGTCGAGTTCATCTCCGTCAACACCGACGCGCAGGCGCTTCTTGGCTCGAAGTCGGACCTCAAGGTCCAGATCGGGCGGAAGCTCACGCGGGGACTGGGCGCGGGCGCGCGGCCGGAAGTCGGCAAGCAGGCCATCGAGGAGAGTCGCGACGAAATGGCCAAGATGCTGGCCGGCGCGGACCTCGTCTTCATCACCTGCGGCATGGGCGGCGGCACCGGCACCGGTGCGGCGCCCGAGATCTGCGCCATCGCCAAGGAAGAGGGCGCCCTGACCGTCGGCATCGTCACGCGTCCCTTCCTGTTCGAGGGGCGGAAGCGCATGCGGCAGGCCGATCAGGGCATCGCCGAGATGCGGAAGCACGTGGACACGATGATCGTCGTGCCCAACGAGCGGCTGCTCGCCGTCGTGGGCAAGGGCATCCCGTTCCAGGACGCGCTCAAGAAGGCGGACGAGGTCCTGTTGCATGCGACGCAGGGCATCTCGTCGCTCATCAGCGTCACGGGTCTCGTGAACGTGGATTTCGCCGACGTCCGCACCGTCATGCAGAATGGCGGGTCGGCGCTCATGGGCACCGGCATCGGCCGTGGAGAGAATCGTGCGATGGAGGCGGCCCAGCAGGCCATCTCCAGCCCGCTGCTCGACAACATCAGTATCTCGGGCGCGCAGGGCGTCCTCGTGAACATCACGGGGGGCGCGGACCTGACGCTCGGAGAAGTGCACCAGATCAACGAGATCATTCACGACGCCGTCGGCGACGAGGCGGAGATCATCTTCGGCGCGGTGCACGAGCCGGCCATGCAGGGGGAGATCCGCGTCACCGTCATCGCCACCGGCTTCGACAAGGCCGTGCAGCCCGGGCTCGTCACGCCGGCGCATGAGGCCAGTACCGTCGCGATCCCCAAGGGCGCGCCGGTCATTCCGTTCCCGCAGCGCCCGGCCCGCGCGAGCACCTCACCCGCTCCGCGCACGGGCAACGACATTCCTCGCGCCCCGCGGCCGTCGACGCCGTCGACACCGTCGGGCGGGTCGCAGGATCTCAGCGACATGGAGATCCCGACCTTCATTCGGAGACAGATGGATTGAAGAAGGGCAGTGGTGTTCGCGCCATCCCGTACGCGGTGGTGGCGCTCCTCGTCGTCGTCGCACTCCGCTACACCCCCGAGCTCCCCGTCCGACACGCTGCTGACGTACTTCAGCAGGGCGAGCCGCTCGCACCGCGCGCGCGCCCGTGGTCCCGTGTCGAGACGCTGAATCGCGGCGAAACGCTCATCGGCCTGCTGCGTCGCGCCGGCGTGAGCGATCAGTCCGCGCGCGAAGTCGTCCGCGCTGCCACGGCATCCGCCGTCAACACGCGCTATCTCCGTGCGGGCATGCCGGTGGACGTCACCTCCGACAGTGCCGGACAATCGCCGCGCGAGCTGGTGTTCCATCTCGGCATCGATCGCCTGCTGCGCATGACGTACACGGCCGCCGGCTGGATCGGCAACGAAGAGCGGCTGCCGTGGAAGACCGACACCGTCGTCGTGCGCGGAACGATCCACGCCAACCTGTATCAGGCAATGGATTCCAGCGCGGCCGGCTTCTTTCCCGGCCACGCGAAGGACGAGCTGGCATGGGCGCTCGCCGACATCTTCGAGTATCGCGTGGACATGAGCCGCGACCTCCAGGACGGCGACGGCTTTCATGCCCTGGTGGAGCGTGCCGTCGGCCCGGAGGGCATTACCAAGGTCGGCAAGATTCTCGCGGCGTCGTTCAGCCTTTCCGGCAGCAACCTTTCCGCCATCCGGTTCGAGGGACGCAACGGAACGGAGTACTACGACTCCACCGGCAAGTCGCTGCGCGCCGCCTTCCTGCGGGCGCCGCTCGAGTTCCGGCGCATCTCGTCCACGTTTGGCCTGCGCTTCCATCCGGTCCTCGGTCGATGGAAGCAGCATAAAGGCACGGATTACGCGGCCAGCTCCGGCACGCCGGTGCGCGCGGTCGGCAACGCGGTGGTGGCTCGAGCGGGGTGGTCCAACGGATACGGGAATCTCATCGAGCTGCGCCATCCGAACGGCTTCGTGACGCGGTACGGCCATCTGCGGGCGTTCGGCCGCGGTGTTCGAACCGGCGCACGGGTGTCCATCGGGCAGACGGTGGGATACGTCGGCATGACTGGACTGGCCACCGGACCTCATCTCCACTTCGAGGTGCTCGTCGGCGGTGTGCAGCGCGATTCGCGTGTGGCGCTCAAGTCCATCGGCGGGGATCCGATTGGCCGCGGCGAGCGCGATGCGTTCGAGTCGCGCCGAGGGACGCTGCTCGCCATGATGACGGAGAACGCGGGCGTGGTACGGCTCGCGCAGGTCGACCGCTCGTTGGTGACACACTAGCGGTCCACGGCGCCGCGGCTACAACGCGGGCCGCGCGCATCCCGTAACTTCCAGACATGATCGTCTGGTTCCTCTCGTTCGCCGCGGGCTTGCTCGCGGCGAGCGTGCACTATGGCAGGCCGGCGCCGGCAGCGCTCCTTCCCGCGCTCCTTCGGCTCGTGGCGGTCACGCTCGTGGTGGCGCTCGCCCTGGACGCACCGGCGGGGAGCGCATCCGCCCCCGCGTCGAAGGTGGCGCTCGACGTGTCGGAGAGCTGGGTGCGCGCAACGGATTCCACGGCGTGGAAGGCAGCGCTGGATTCTGTGCGTCGAATCGGTGGGCCGTTGAGCTATTTCGGCGATTCGCTACGTGACGCGAGCGTTCCGGTGACGCCGTCCGATCACGCGACGCGGCTCCGGGGCGTGGTCGATGCGGCATCCGCGGCCGGTGCGCCCGTGGCCGTCGTCACCGACGGCGAGGTTGAAGAGCCGGAGCTGGCTGCGACGCTTCCGCGCGGATCGCGTTTCATCGTCCTGCCCAAGCGTGAGCGGCGCGATTTGGCCGTGACCGCGCTCGACGCCCCACGCGCACTGCTCAGCGGAGACACGATCTCGGCGCATGTGACGGTGCTCGCCGGGAATGCGGGCAGCGGGGCAGGACGCGTGGAGCTCCGGCTCGACGACGTCATGCTCGATACCGCCGCCGTTCCGACGCTCAACGCATTCTCGGAGCGCGTCTTCGCCCTCAAGGGAAGAGCAATGGGCGGCGAGCGCACCGCCGTCCTTCGCGCGGTAGTGCGCGTGCCGGGCGATGGTGAGCCGCGCAACGACACGCTCGCGCTCGGTGTCGACGTCACTCGTGCGCCAGCTGCTGTCTTCGTCTCGTCGGCGCCCGACTATGACGCGAGAGAGGCGATCGCGGCGCTGCGCGGCGTGACCTCTCTTCCCACGCGCGCTTTTCTGCGCGTGGCGCCCGGCATGTGGAAGACCGATGCGGGTCTTGCCAGCGTTGATGAGCGAACGGTTCGTGAGGCGGTCCGCGACGCGCCGCTCGTCGTGCTGCACGGCGACACCGCGCTCTTCGGCGCGCCGCGCTCGGTCACTCGCGGAGCGCTGCTGCTGTTTGCCCCTCCCTCTACGGACGACGGCGAATATCTCGCCATCGCGGCGCCTGCGTCGCCCCTCGCGGCAACGCTCGGTGGACTTCCCTTCGACAGCCTGCCGCCGGTGTCCGTGGCGCAGCGGATTCCGCGAGGCGAGTGGGAAGGGCTCGTCACCAGACGAGCCGGCAGTACCGACGACCAACGGGTGGCCCTCGTCGGCTGGGAGACGCCGCGCCGAGTGGCGGTGTTGGGCGTGTCCGGTCTGTGGCGATGGCGCTTTCGTGGCGGTGCGCGCTCCGACGCGTACGCCGCACTGTTTGGGTCGCTCTACGATTGGCTTGCGGAGGGTCGAACGGATCGCCGCGCCGTGGTGCCCGATGCGCAGGTCACGCGCGCCGGAGCGCTTGTGCGATGGCATCGCGGATCGCCGGCTGATTCCGCCGCGCTGCTCATCGTCGTGAAACGGGGAGCCACTCGTCGAGACACGTTGCTCGTGCATTTCGACGCTGGTTCCCTGGTGGCGGAAACGCCGCCGCTCGCGGTCGGCGTCTATGACGTCTCGACCTCGGGTGGATCGTCCGTCCTCGTCGTGAATCCCTCGGCGGAGCTGCTCCCACGGCGGCCGACAGTGAGCTCGGCAGCCGTCGGTGGGGCAGCGTCGCTGTCCGACGCGCCCTCGCTACGGGACAAGGGGTGGTCATACGTCCTCGTCGTGCTGTTGCTCTGCGGGGAGTGGCTACTGCGCCGCCGCAGCGGACTGCGCTGAACCGGCGACGATAGCCGCCGCCGAGCATTGCTGCCATCTTCCTGCCTCATCGCAATTCCTTCGTATTCACGGAGATCGTTCGTGCGACACTACCGACTGCTTTCGCTGATCGCCCTCGTCGCCCTTGCGACGACATCTCCCGCTTCCGCGCAGTCGACGGATCCGGCGTCGGCCATGCGATGGCGGCAGATTGGACCGCCTCGCGCGGGGCGAGCGCGAACGGTCGCCGGCGTGCCGGGGCAGCGCAATGTCTACTATGTAGGCTTTGATAACGGCGGCGTGTGGCGCACCACCGACTACGGGTCCACATGGACGCCGCTGTTCGACGACCAGCCCACCGGCTCCATCGGCGCCATTGCAATTGCACCGAGCAATCCCAAGGTCATTTACGTGGGCAGCGGGGCGGGCATCATTCGCCCCGATCTTGCCACGGGAGACGGCGTCTACAAATCAACGGACGGCGGAAAGTCGTGGACGCACCTCGGCCTGCGCACGAGCCAGATGATCGCGTACATCGACGTGGATCCGCGGAACGCCGATCGGCTGTTCGTCGCGGTGCTGGGGCATCCGTATGGGCCGAGCGCCGAGCGTGGCGTTTTTCGCTCGACGGATGGCGGAAAGTCGTTCGAGAAGGTGCTGTACAAGGACGAGTACACGAGCGCAAACGAAGTGCGTATCGATCCTCGAAATCCCGACGTCGTGTATGCCGCGCTCTGGCAACAGCAGCAGAGCTTCATCGAGGGGCAGGGCTTCGGCGGAACGGGCGGCGGCGTCTTCAAGTCCATTGACGGCGGCACCACCTGGAAGCAGTTGACGGAGGGACTTCCCGCCGTCATTCAGGCGAATCTCGCGATCGCACCGAGCAATTCCGCGATCGTCTACGCAACGGTAGCTGGCGCGACGGGCGGCAACAGCGTCACCGGCACGGTGAACCTCTACAAGTCCGTGGACGGCGGCGAGCACTGGACCATTGCCAACGCCGGCGTGTCCACGGCCGATCCGCGTCCCCTCGCGCGCATCGGTGGCGGCGATCTGCCGACGCTCGCGATCGACCCGACGAACGAGAACGTGGTGTACACGGCGTCCACCGTCATGTGGCGCACGGAAGACGGCGGAAAGACGTGGACCGCCGTCCGTGGCGCACCCGGTGGCGACGACTATCAGCGCGTCTACATCAATCCCGAGGATCCGAGGATTCTCGCCGTCGTCGCCGATCAGGGCGCAGTGATTTCCGCCAACCGCGGAGAGTCGTGGAGCAACTGGTATACGCAGCCCACGGCCGCGATGTACCACGTCAGCACCGACAACGCGTTCCCGTATCGCGTGTGTGGCGGCCAACAGGACTCCGGTTCGGCCTGCGTGGACAGCCGTTCGATGGACGGCGAGATCACGTTTCACGACTGGCATCCCGCGAACATTCAGGAGTACGGCATCGCTGCGCCCGATCCGAGGGATCCCGATCTCGTGTTCGGCAGCGCGCGCTCGAACGTCTCGCTCTACGACCGCCGTACGGGCCAGACGCGCCTTGTTGGCCCCGCATCTGATGCGCGACAGCCGGCGTTCAACCGCAACGTCCGCACGATGCCGCTCGTGTGGGCAAATGACAATAACACGCTCTTCTACGCCTCGAACGTCGTGTGGAAGACGACTGACCGTGGCCACTCGTGGACGCGCATCAGCCCCGACCTCACGCGCGCGACGTGGGGAGTTCCGCCCACCACAGGCAAGTACGGCAGCACGGTGACGGCGACGCCACTCGGTTCCATCACGGCCGTGGCCCCGTCGCCGCGAGACATCGGTGTCATCTGGGCGGGCACCGACGATGGCGCGGTGCAGGTCACCATGGATGGCGGAAAGAGCTGGTCGAACGTCACGCCGTCCGCCATCCAGCCATGGACGCGCATCTTCAACGTCGACGCCGGACACTTCGACGCGAGGACGGCATACATCGCGGCGAACACGCTTCGTGTCGACGACATGAATCCGCATTTCTTCCGCACGCACGACGGCGGAAAGAGCTGGACGGAGATCAACAGCGGTGTCGCGCCCGGCGCCGTCGTGAACGCCATTCGTGAGGATCCGAGGCAGAAGGGGTTGCTGTATGGTTCGACCGACACCCAGGTCTGGGTCTCGTATGACGACGGCGACCACTGGGAGTCGCTACGCCTCAACATGCCGGCCATCTCGGTGAGAGACATCGCCGTGAAAGACGACAGCACCTGCCTGTGCGCCGATCTCGTGGCAGGCACGCACGGCCGTGGCTTCTGGATTCTCGACGACCTCACGCCCCTGCGGCAGACCGCTGCAATTCGACAGGCCGTCGCGTCGCGCTCAGCGTATCTCGTGAAGCCGCACACCGCGGTTCGCGTGCGCTTTGCGACAAACGAGCCCACGCCGTGGCCGCCCGAGCTTCCGGCCGGCGAGAATCCGCCGCCGGGTGGCGTGCTCGATTACTATCTCCCGACCGCGTCAGCTCTGCCAGTCTTCCTCGACGTGCTCGACAAGAACGGGCGGCTCATTCGCCATTATACGAGCTCCGACACAGCGCCGAATCCGGACGCGGGCGTCGATCCCGCCGGATACAACCGTGTCTGCCAGCGTCAGCCCTCGGCGCCGCACTGCTCGGTTCCCCTCTACTGGGCCGCGCCGACACAGACGCTCTCCTCGGCCGCTGGAATGCATCGCTTCAGTTGGGACCTTCAGCTCGATCCGGTCGGTGATGAGGGCGTGGCCCCGGGCGAGGCGGGCGCCGTTCCGCACCGGACGTATCCGTCAGTGAGCTCACCGTGGGCGCCGCCGGGTGAGTATGTCGTCAGGCTCACGGTGGATGGACGCAGCTACTCGCAGCCGCTCACGCTGAAGCTCGACCCGCGTGTGAAGACGCCGGCATCAGCGTTGAATGAATTGGCTGTCGTGAGTCGCGCGCTGCACGATGACGCTGGCGCCGTACAGCGTGCACTGATCGACGCGCGCTCTCTCTCGGCGAAGCTCGGTCGGGAGACGGGCACGGACGAAGCGTCGCTCAAGGCGCGAATCGATTCACTCGCTCCACCACCTGCGCGAGCAGGGCGAGCGGGAGGAGGAGGGATTCGTCAGCCTGCCACCCCCGCTCCGAAAACACTCGTCAGCGTCCGGTCGGCGCTGGTGGGCGCTACCATGGCGATGCAGAGCGCTGATGCTGCGCCAACGGCGGCCGATCTCTCAGCAGCCGCGCGCGCTCGCGCTGACGCGAAGGACATTCTGGCGTCGTGGAACGCGTTGACCGCAAAGGATCTCGCTGCGCTCAATGCGCGGCGCGTTGCAGCGGGACGTCCGAAGATCGAGCCGTAGAGTGTTCGAACAAAAGCCGTGAACAACAATTGAACCACAGAGCACACAGAGGGCACAGAGCCTTCAAAACAACAAAGACGTTGTTCTCTGTGCTCTCTGTGTCCTCTGTGGTTAATTCCCGTTGGTTTTTTGTAATAAAGGCGCACTCTCTGCACAAATCGAAGTGAAAGACGAAAGATTAGTTGCAGCGATTACTGGCGGCGCCCAGGGTATCGGGCGCCGGACAGCTGAGGTACTCGCGGAACGGGGCTTCCGCATAACGTTGACCGATCTGCGGCAGCCCGAAGAGACGATCGCATCGATTCAGGCAAATGGCGGTGAGGTGACCGCCGTCATGGGCGACATCTCGGACGAAGCCATCGTCAAGACGTTTGTCGATCACGTCTACGACCAATGGGGCCGCGCCGACGTCCTGGTCAACAATGCCGGAATCAGCGCCATCGTCCCCGCCGAGAGCATGTCAGGAGCGGATTTCAGGCGCGTGCTCGACGTGAATCTCGTCGCACCCTTTCTGTTGGCGCGGGAATTCGGAAAGCGAATGCTCGCCGCAAAGAGCGGCTGTATCATCAACGTGGCATCGATCGCCGGCCTGGTTGGAATCGCCGACCGCGCCGCATACAACGCCTCGAAGCATGGACTGATAGGCCTCACCCGGACGCTTGCCGCCGAGTGGGGCGGCCGAGGGATTCGCGTGAACGCCGTGTGTCCCGGATGGGTCAAGACCGAGATGGATGCGGCCGACCTGGGGGCTGGGTACTACAGCGACGACGACATCACAGGCCGCGTGCCAATGGGCCGCTTTGCAACGCCCGCGGACATCGCCTCGGCCGTCGCGTTCCTCGCGAATGAGCGGGAGAGTGGCTTCATCAACGGCCACACGCTGACTGTCGACGGGGGGTGGACCGCGGATGGAAGTTGGCAGTCCCTGCGCATGCGCCATCGCTGACCGACAACAACCATCGAGCCACGAGCGAGGAAAGTCATGGAAAGCAGCCAGGCCGCAACGATCATCGGAACTGCGGCGGCGACCTGTACCACGATCGCGTTCGTGCCGCAGATCCAGAGAATCCTGAAGACCGGCGGCAACGACGTATCGTACGCGATGCTGGCGCTCTATCTGATGGGCGTCTCGCTCTGGCTCGCCTACGGATTGGTCATCGGCGCGCTGGCGCTGACCATTGCCAATGGTTTGTCCATCGTGTTCGTGAGCACTTGCATCGTCCTCAAGATGATGAAGGGGCGCGCGAAGATCGATTAGCGATCGCGCTCCTCCCGATCCTCATCCGCAATGTCCAGCGACATCGGGAAGAACAGCGCGCGGCGAACTGCGGGGTACGGTGTCTGCCACCCCTTTGCATTGTGCCACAGCAGGCGATTCAGCTTGTCGCTCGGCGCGGCATCGGGCTGATCGAAGCGCATGCGCGCCGAGGCGAGCGCGGCACGCCGTTCCGCGCCTGCATGCGGGCCGGTGAACGATGTGGCGCGGCGGTTCTTGTCGAGCAGCGACTGGTTCGGCTCGAGCGCCCGATACTGTGTGAGATCCGCGACGTCCGTAAAGCTCGCGCGCATGTCGGTCGCCACGAGATCGAAGATCGACATTGCCGGAAGGCCGAGCATGAGCTCGACGGTCTTCACCATGCTGGGCTGGACGTAGAACGTCGAGTCCACCGACCCGTGTCGCGAGTAGGGTGAGATGGCCAGTGCGACCGTGCGGTGTCCGTCGATGTGATCGACTCCGTTCTGTGCGTCGTCCTCCACCACGAGGATCGCCATGTCCTTCCAGAAGGAGGACTTCGTGAGCCCCTCGACGATCTTTCCAAGCGCGAAATCGTTGTCCGCCACGCACGCTCTCGGCGTGCACCATCCCGGAGTGGTTCCCTCCGTATGATCGTTGGGCAGGATGATCATCACGAGGTTCGGCATGTCGCTCGCGGATTCCCACTGCGCGAGATGGTAGAGGATGTCTCCCGCCTTGACGACGTCGGGCGCCTCCTGCGTCCAGCCCGGATACTCCGGTACGAGCAGCCGATCGAGCGACGCGATCTGCGAGTGGGTGTTGTAACGCTCTCGGAGTAGCTCACGGTGATATGCGTAATCGCTCGGCCGTGCGAGGTAGTGCCCCATCATCGAGTCGCGCTGCGATGCGAGGCTCGTGCGCGGAGACGGTGCATACTCGCCGAAGATGGTCACGCTCTTGTTGCGGGCGACTGCCGATTCCCAGAGAAATCCACCAGCCGAATACGCGAGTGGATCCTCGCCTTCCGACGGGTAGCTCCGCCCGAAGTACAGCGGCCACATGGGATAGTCCGTCTCGTTCGCCTGCGTCAGCCAGTTGTGCCCGTCCGCGGAATTTCCGCCGCTCGCGAAAAAGTGATCGAGTGTGACGAATTGCTCCGAGAGAGCGTGCGCATTGGGTGTCACGTCGCGGCCATACATCACGAGTGACGTGTCACTCGCACCGCGGCCGAGGTCGCCGAGTATCTGATCGTACGTCCGGTTCTCGCGGATGATGAAGACGACGTGATTGATCAGCGACGGATCTCCCGGGCGTTCCGGCACGGCCCGAGGCACATTACCGGCGACGATGACGTTCGTTCCGTTCGATGACGCAGGCGTCAGCCGATTGTTCGCTGCGACTGCCGTGGAGTACGCGGCCAGCTCGGCGGCAGATGGCACCGCGAGCACGTTCACCGATCCGCGCACCGCGTGCACGTAACGGCCGACCTTTCCGCCCGATGTGCCCACTCCCGAGCCAGCACCGAGGAGCGCGCCTACCGCGAGAAAGCGTCCGTCGGGACTGACGTCGAGACTCGCGGGATACCATGCGGTAGGGATGAGTCCAAGCAGTCGTGCCTTTGTTGGTCCCGCGCTTATGTCATACATCGCAACTGCATTCGCTCCGCCCAGGGCGACGTATAGCGTATCACCTCGTGGTGACAATGCGAGCGCTGTCGGAGCAAGCCCTGTCTGACGTTCGCGGAATGGTGCAATGGCAATCGTCGTCTCCACGACATCCCGCTTCGTGTCGATCACTCGCACGGAGTCGCTCACTCCCTCCGCGACGTACAGATGGCCGCCGCGGTCGTTCAGCACCAACCCGGTGGGATGCCGCCCGACGGGGATGTCCTTCACCACCGTACCTGCGTCGAGATCGACGACGCTGACGGAGCCGCCCATCGCCATGCCACGCTCGTCCACGCGAACGGCTTCCGCTCGCGGATCGCAGCATTGGCGCGCCGAGGGTTGCCGCGCGGTCGGCTTTGCGCCACCGAGAATGGATACGTACGCGGTACGGCCGTCGCCGGCGATGACGGCCGCGATCGGCTCGACGCCAAGGTGCACGGTCCGAACGAGTGCTCCGGTTTCCGCGTCCAGGACGGCAAGGGCGTCGTTGGCCGGAAGGGGCAGCGCGGCCAGTCGGCGTCCATTGGGACCGGCCTTCGCGGCAATGGCCGGAGCGCCAGCCATGAAGTCGCCGAGTGCTGGAGAGCGCCATGCCGGTGCGGCGGAGTCACCGCTGACGTCGCCCGAAATGCCGCTCAGGTATGTGACGGCAGGTTCTCGCACCGGCTTCGCGCCAGGTGTGGACGACGTCGCATGAAGTCGCCCGACAGACGAAACGAAAATGCGTCTGCTCGCTGGATCCAGTGCGATGCCGTGCACGCCCGGCGTACCGTCCAGACGTACGCGAGCCGTGACGCCGTTGGCGCGCCAGTTCATCCGGTACGTCGATCCCGGCGTGGCCACCCAGACCTCATCCGAGCTCCGGCCGAAGCGCACACCCGCCACTCGGCCCGTGAAGACGGACTGCACGCCGGCGGGCGTCACGCGCTGTCCCGTGGCGACCACACCCGGATCGTTCACCTCGCGGCGGGGCGGCTGCTGTTGCGCTTGAATCAGGGCGGCAAAGGCGAGATGAATCACTGCGAAGGCGGGAAGAGGTGAACGTCTTGTTTCATTCATCCGTATATTGATCGCTTTCCATCACTTCCACAAAGGACGCCGATAGTGCCCCAATCACGACGCGCCTTTCTGAAGACGTCCGCCGCCGCGGCCGCCACCGCGGCCATCGGCTCGCATCTGCTCGACGCCGGCGAAGCGCTCGCGGCGCGCGCGCCCTCTCCGGGCGATCCCGCCATCCGCGCGCTGATGGAGGTCGCCCTGGACGTTGCCAAGGCAGGTAAGGCCTCATACGCGGATGTGCGCGTCTCGGCGCGGCGGCAGCAGAACGTCAGCACTCGCGACAAGATCGTTACCGGAGTGGGCGATACCGATACCTACGGATTGGGCGTGCGCACGCTCGTGGATGGCGCGTGGGGCTTCGCCGCGACGAGCACGATGACGAAGGACGCCGTCGCCAACGTCACCCGGCTCGCCCTCGAGCAGTCGCGAGCGAATCGCGCCAGCCAGCTTCGTCCCGTGATTCTCGCGCCGACGCCCGGCAATCAGGTCGGCGAGTGGAAGAGTCCCATTCGCATCGACCCGTTCTCGGTGCCGATCCCGGAAAAGGTCACGCTGCTCCTCGCTGCGAACGAGGCCGCGTCCAAGGTGAAGGGCGTGCGCCAGGTCCAGTCGCAGATGTTCTTCCTGCGCGAGGAGAAGAGCCTCATGACGAGCGACAACTCGTTCGTCGTGCAGACCATTTACAGGACGCAGCCGTCGATCTCCATTACCGCGGTGGCGCCGGACTTCTCTGACTTCCAGACTCGCCAGAGTAACGACGTCGCTCCCATGGGCATCGGCTACGAGCACGTGCTCGACGCGAAGCTCGGTGAGAACGCGACCCGATGGGCCGAGGAGGCGGTGCAGAAGCTGTCGGCCAAGCCGGTGGAGCCCGGCCGCTACGACCTGTTGCTGCATCCGTCCAACCTGTGGCTCACCGTGCACGAGACCATCGCGCACCCCACGGAGTTGGACCGCGCGCTCGGCTACGAGGCCAACTATGCGGGCACGAGCTTCGTCGCGCCGCCGGACAAGGTGCTCGGCAAGCTGAAGTTCGGCAGCGACATCCTGAACGTCGTCGGCGACCGTGATCAGCACGGCTCACTCGGCGCAATCGGTTGGGACGACGAGGCCGTGAAGCCCGTCAAGTTCGACATCATCAAGAAGGGCGTGTTCGTGGATTACCAGACCACGCGCGAGCAGGCCACCATGCTCGCCGACTACTACCGGAAGATCGGCAAGCCCGTGCGCAGCTATGGATGTTCGTATGCGCAGAGCTGGTCCGACGTGCAGTTCCAGCGCATGCCCAACGTCTCCATTCAGCCCGGCACCAGGGATTATGTCTGGGAGGACATGATCGCCCAGGTGGACAAGGGCATTGCCATCATCGGTGACGGTTCGTTCTCAATCGACCAGCAGCGCTACAACGGGCAGTTCGCGGGGCAGGTCTTCTACGAGATCAAGGGAGGAAAGATCGTCGGCATGCTGAAGGACCTCGCCTATCAGTTCAAGACGCCGCAGTTCTGGGGCTCCATGAAGGTCATCGGCGGCCCCCGCAGCTACCACCTCGGCGGCGCATTCGGCGATGCCAAGGGACAGCCGGGTCAAAGCAATTCTGTAAGCCACGGATGTCCGCCCGCGCTGTTCTCGCAGGTCAACATCATCAATACGGGACGCAGGTCATGAGCATGACTCCCCGGTCACTGTATTCGCCCGTCGAGATTCTTTCTCGCGCCGACGCCGAGGACATCGCGAAGCGTGCCCTCAAGGCATCGCCCGCCGAGGAGACGCGCGTCAGCATCAACAGCGCCGCGCGGGCGGACACCAGGTTCGCGCTCAATCAGGTGACCACGAGCGGCGAGAACCGCGACGTCACTGTCACCATCACCGCGCGCGTCGGCGAGCGTTCGGCCAGCGTGACGACCAATCGTCTCGACGATGCATCGCTCGCCGAGGCTGCGCGGCAGGCGACAGACATCGCGAAGCTGGTGCCGCCGAATCCCGAGAGGATGCCCGAGCTCGGGCCGCAGGAGTATCCGTCGCCCAGGTCGCGCGTGATCTCGCTGCCGACTCCCGCCGAGCGTGCGCAGGCTGCCAAGAAGGTCACCGACCAGGCGAGGGCGAAGGGGTTGGTGGCCACTGGATTCATCGAGTGCCGCGCGGGCGCCACGGCGTTCGCCAATACGAAGGGGTTGTTCGCGTATGATTCGACGGCTGTCGTCACCATGACCGCCACCGTTCGTACCGCCGACGGAACTGGAAGCGGTTGGGCGTGCAGTGACGGCGACACCTTTGCGGACATCGACGCGCAGCGTGTTGGTGCGGTGGCGTCCGACAAGGCGCTGAATTCAAGGAGCCCGGTGGCCATCGAGCCTGGGCGGTATGTCACGATTCTCGAGCCGACGGCTGCGGGAAATCTCGTGCAGCTCATCCTCGGCTCCATGCAGGCGCGTGGTGCAGACGAGGGGCGTTCCTTCTTCTCGAAGCCGGGCGGCGGCAACAAGATCGGGATGAAGGTCGTGGACGAGCGCGTCACGCTGCTCACCGATCCGGAGGACAGCCCCAGCACCAATGGCGGCTTCGACGCCGACGGCTTTCCGCTCGAGAAGGTGGTGTGGATCGAGAACGGCGTCGTGAAGAATCTGAACTACGATCGATTCTGGGCGCAGAAGCAGGGCAAGGCCCCGACGCGGGCGGGCATTGGTGGTGGCTTCGGCGGCGGGTTTGGCGGAGGCGGGCGCGCGCTTCGTATGATCGGCGGCACCGCGACGACGGCGGAGATGATCAGGAGTACGGAGCGCGGAATTCTGGTGACGCGCTTCTGGTATATCCGGCCTGTCGATCCTCGTACGTTACTGTACACGGCGCTCACGCGGGACGGGACGTTTCTCATCGAGAACGGCGCGGTGTCGCACCCGATCAAGAATTTCCGCATCAACGAATCGCCGATCTTCTTCCTGAACAACCTGGAGTCGCTCGGCCCGACGATTCGGGTGAACGCATCGGAGGCGCTCGGGGCAGGTGGGGCGACCTACATGCCGACGATCAAGGTGAAGGAGTTCACGTTCAGCTCGTTGTCAGACGCCGTCTAACGTCGTTGTTTTTGCCGTATTCGTACCGGATGCGGCGTTTTACCGAGTGCCGGATACCGGGTACTGGTCTTCACTACTGTTGTTGAAAGTCTGGTGCCGGATACCGGGTACTGTTCTTCACTACTGCTGTTGAAGCGGTTGAAACTCTGGTATTGGTTGCCCGTAGTTAGGCGTGCATCCTCCCCGGAGCTCGTTCGATGATACGCCACTCGTGTCGGACACTCGGTTTCCTCTTTGTGCTCGGGAATACCGCGTACGCGCAGGCCGGACGCCCGGCCGCTCCTCCTGCCGGCAATGGTGAAGCGCGCGGCACTGTAATCGACGGAAAGGACACCGTTCCGTTGAACCGCGCGTCCATCGCCGTTCGGCGGAAGCGTGACTCGTCTCTCGTGGCCGGTGCGATCACCGGCGTCAACGGTGCCTTCCGGATCCAGGGGCTGCGGTCCGGCGCGTACACCCTGCGCGCGACGGCCATCGGCTACACGCCGAAGACTCTCGACATCGCTGTCACCGACTCTGCGCCCGTCGTGAGCGTGGGCGCCGTTCGTCTCCTGCGCTTCGCGGTTGCGCTCAAGGGCGTCGAAGTCACCGAAGATCGCGCGGTGGTGGCCATCGAGCCCGATCGCAACTCCTACCAGGCCAAGGACGTAGCGCCTGCCGCGGGCAACGCGAGCGACGTTCTGGAGCACGTGCCTTCGGTCGCCATCGATGCCGATGGGAAGGTGAGTCTCCGCGGCAACGAGAACGTCGTCGTCCAGATCAACGGACGTCCCACGCCCATCACCGGCACCCAGCTCGGTGCGTATCTCAAGAGTCTGCCGGCCAGCGTGCTCGATCGTGTCGAGGTCGTGCCGAATCCTTCGGCCAAGTACGATCCCGAGGGTATGGCCGGCATCATCAACATCGTCCTGAAGCAGAACACCGACCTCGGCTTCAGCGGCGGGTTGAATGCCAACGTCGCCAACCGGCAGCGCTTCGGTGGTTCCGGCAATCTCGGATATCAGGCTGGGAATCTCACTACGTTCACCAACTACGGGTACAACTCCGATGACCGCTCCGTCATCGGGCTCAACGATCGCGAGCGGATCGACGCGCTGCGCGCCCCGCTCTCGTACACCGAGCAGGATATCGCGACGGCCAACGGCTTTGGGGGACACAATCTCAACGTGAACGTCGACTACAAGCTCACGCCGCGCGACGTGCTGTCCAATGCGCTGTCGGTCAACCGTCGCGTGAATTCCGATGCGACCTTGAGCGCATACTCCGAGCTCACCGGCGGACGGACGCTGCTGGACAGCTATGACCGCCTGCGCCGCTCCGATGGCAGCGGGACGATGTTCGACTACAATCTCGCGCTCAAGCGCACGTTGGAGCCGCGCAAGCACGAGCTGTCCGGTGAGGTGCGCTTCAATCATCTCGACGAATCCGACAGGACCAATCTGGGGCGACAGGCGCTTGGGTCGCCCACCGTGTCACAGGTCGAGCGGGAGATCGATAACACCAGCGCGCTCACGAAGCAGCTCGTCGCGCAGACCGACTACGTGCGTACGCTTGCCGAGCGAACCAAGCTCGAGACCGGCGCCAAGAGCACCACGCGCTGGCTCGATCGCGACTACGCCGTGAGCAAGGACTCACTCGGCACCGGCGCGTGGGTGCCGAGCAATCTCAGTAACGCGTTGTCGTTCAGGGAAACCGTCAACGCCGCGTATGCCGTGCTGAGTCAGGGAGCGGGGCCGCTCGACCTTCAGGCTGGTCTGCGGGCGGAGCAGGCCGATCGCGACTTCCGTCTCGCCGGTTCGGCGACCACGTATCCGTATCGGTATGCCAGCATCTTCCCGAGCGGTGTGGTGCTCTGGAACGCGTCGGAGGCGTACCAGGCGAAGGTCAGTTATTCGCGCCGCATCCGCCGTCCGGGGACGCAGGAGCTCAACCCGTTCCCCTCGTTCTTCGACATCCAGAACGTTTTCATCGGCAATCCGAATCTCAGCCCCGAGTATACCGACGCTTTCGAGCTCGGGCTCACGCGGACCGGACAGCGTGGCAGCTTACAGTTGTCGCCCTTCTATCGCCACACGTCGAACATCATTCGTGTGAAGATCAACACCGCCGATCACATCGACGGTCGGGAGGTTACGACGATCACGTTCAACAATCTGGCGACGAGCAACTCGTGGGGGACGGACCTGAACGGTTCGTTGCGCCTCGGTCCGAAGCTGAGCGGCTTCGCGGGCTTCAATCTGTTCAAGATGGTGACGGACGGCGGCTCGCAGAGCGTCGTTGGATCGGACGCGGTCACTTGGTCAGCACGGTTCAACGCCACGACGCAGATCACGCCGACGTTCCTGCTTCAGGCGAACTACTTCTATCGCGCGCCGATGAAGATCGAGGGTGGCGAGTTCTACGCGATGCAGAACGTGAACTTCACGGTGCGCAAGAAGCTGGATGGCGACAACGCGTCGATCGCACTGCGCTTCGTGGATCCGTTCAATACGTCGCGGTTCCGGGTGAAGGTTGGCGACGACAACGTCATCCAGCGCACGGAGCGGACGCAGGGCGTTCGCGGGGTGTTCGTGGTCTATCAGTACACGTTCGGGCAGGTGCCGCGTGTGCGGCAGGCGCGGCCGGATGAGAATCAGGGAGGCTCGGCACCGTTTCCCTGAGCGATTAGCTGCGAAGCCGCGAGGTTGATGGTCTTCGAGCAACTGGGTCGGCCAAATGGCAGCATCGGCGGTTTTACAAGCGCCTCGCAGCTTATGCAGCGGGGCGCTGTTGCGTCGCATTCCTGACATGGCAAGCGCGGTGCGCAGACGCGCGCGCGACAAACAGATACTGGACGGGACTCGCGAGTAGCGCAGATTACGCAGCGTACGGACGCCAGAAATGACGGGCTACGCCGCGTAGCGTGGCGGTACAATCAGCGTTAGATCACTTACAACCAATGCGATGGCAATAGCATGACGATGGCCAGCATCACCCTGGGAGACTGGAAGGAGCTACACGATCTCGCGAGGCATGGTTGGCTATATCGCGGTCAGCGCTCCGCCGGATCGCCACTTCAGACGTCGCTAGAGAGGTGCTGCGATCGAGGGCGAATCGACCTGGCGCGCCGCTCCCATATCGAGAGTGAGTTCATTCGGGAGTTTCGCAGATCATATCACCAATATGAACCTCAACAGCCTCTTCCCGGCTCGCCTCTCGAGTGGCTTTCGATCATGCAGCACCATGGCGCGCCAACGCGGCTGCTTGACTTTACATATTCCATCTATATAGCTGCATACTTTGCCATCGAGAACGCCGACGATGACTGTGCTATTTGGGCAGTTAACGGTCCGTGGGCTCTACGACAGAGCCATGAGTTGCTTTTGGCGACCGAGAAGGACCAGAGCGATATCGACCGCATACTGGAATTGTTCACCGAGGAAGATGAAGCGGTAATTCGGCGCCTTTTCTTCGAGCCTCCCTTTGCCACACTAGCCTGTCCCATCAATCCTTTTCGGCTCAATGAGCGTCTCCGAGTACAGAAGGGGGTGTTCCTCGCCCCTGGAACCGTGCAAGCAACATTCATGGAGAATCTTCAGACGCTCGCGGGGTGCGATGACTCGGATAATCTCATAAAAATCATTGTCCCTGTCACGATGCGCCATGAAGGTATCCGCCTTCTGAACGCCATGAACGTGAATAGCACGAGTCTTTTCCCTGGCTTAGATGGCTTTGCGAGGTCACTGGCGATATATCACACATCGTTTAACCCCGTAAAGTGGCAGTAGAGGGATAGGTACCTTGGGAGTCATCGCGCTAATGATGTAAGGTGCGCGGCACCATACTGGGCGTTGAGGTGGCAGCGGCTCCCGGCTGCGTCTTAGTGATGCCGTGCAGGTGAGCTTGGGCGTTGGGCCGTCAACCGATAGCCACTCATGGACGGTAGTATCGTTGTCGCAATCATCTCCGCCGGTGCCGCGGTCACAGTCGCGGCGCTTAGCTACGCGTTCACAAAGCGGCGGGAAAGTGACGCAGATTGGCGCAAGTTCAAGCTCGACCATTATAAGGAGTACATCCTCGCGCTATCCGGAGTCGTCGGAGAACGATCGACGGCCCTGGCGCAAGTGCGATACTCGGATGCTGTCAACTTCATGACACTCGTGGCGCCTCCCGCCGTCTTGCGCGCGCTCTACGGTTTCCAGGACGAGATTCGCGCGAGCAATCAAGACAAGTCGCAGGTCCGGCACGACCAGACATTGGCACGACTCCTTCGAGCCATCCGAGTAGACGTCCACCCGTCGGCGCCCGAAGATGACGACCTCGTGTTTCGTCTCATGGACGCTCCTGGGCCAACCAGTCGAACCAACGAGCGCGGCCTTCCCGACCGCGAACAGCCGGGCTGACGTTCCTTTGCAACTGTACGCGGGTGTCAATCAGTCACAGGGTAGAGCTTCAGACAATGGTCGAACTAATTCCTCGCGAACTCCCAGATGATGTCGAGTTCAGCGCTCCGCATCTGCAGTGCTACGCGGGCGCGCAGGCACTCCTACGAATACTGGAAGTCCAGACAGGGTGGGTTCAGATTCACGCCGAAGAACTCGGCGGAACTGACGACGCCATGGAACGAGTAGCCGCAGAGAACGCACTTGAACGGCAAGCAATCGCCGAAGGAGTGCAGGTATTCTGTGCGATGACGGTCGAGAGTGCTCTCAACCTGCTTGGCATGATGGTGCTAGGCGAAGAGCAGTTCCTTCGAACGATCGAGTGCGAGGCGCCGCAAAGGAAGTTGAGGCAACTGGCACCATTGATTGGCCAACCGGTCAACGAGACGGATCACGGGATGCTGGCAATCTCGCGTCTGATGAACGCCAGGCATGGTTTTGTTCATCCGAAGCCCCAAGAGGGAGCACTGCGCCCATCGACCCGAATGAGGCACGGTGATGTTCAGAGTGCGAGGGCTGCGATGGATGACATCCACACGGTATTTGCGATGCTTCGAGCGTTGAGTCTTCGCTGCGTGCCCTTCTTCATGCTTCCGTAAGCGGCGGCCCTATAATTCCCGCATTGCACCAACCGGCACTAGAGAGCATCCGGTCCCAGGCGCGATTACCATCGCGATCCGTCGACGGAGTCCGCATATTTGGGATGACGCCCGTAGGTAAACGTTGACGTTAGCCAGATCAGATGTGCCGCAGTATACTGGAACGCGCCGGCCCGGCCGCTCCTTGGCGCTTCTGCGCCGAGGCGTGTGCAGGTCGGTCGTATCTCACGAGACTTACCGATGCCCAATCGTCGACTCTACTCCGACCGTACTCTCCGCGCTACCTGCTCTTTCGTCCTTGCAGCAGGTCTGCACATTGCCGCACTCCCCTACGTGGCGCGTGCCCAGGATGCGACCCCATCGCTTTCCCAGGCGGCAGCGCAGATGCGCGCGCTCGGATACGATCCGGACAGCGTCTACTTCGTCTTCCAGGTGCAGCAGCCCGTGAAGCCTGTGCCCGGCGCCCACGGCCCCGTGTACCCGCCCTTGCTGAAGTCGGCAGGGACCGAGGGCGATGTTATCCTGGCGTTCGTGGTTGACACGGCTGGCCGTGTAGAGCCGAAATCCGTACGCGTGTTGCTCTCGCATCATGGGCTCTTCACCGAGGCGGCACGCGCGGCCGTTGACAGCACAACGTTCGTGCCGGCGCGGCTCCGCGGACAAGCCGTCAGGCAGCTCGTGCAGCAGCCCTTCCAGTTCCGTATCCCGAAGTGACAGGGCGCGGCCCGCTAAGACGCGGAGTAGGACCCTGTTCGCGGTTCTGATGAGGTCGGCCCAGCTCTGGCAGATCCGTGAGTAGCGTGCGTGAGAGCAGGGCCCGACGCCGGGCACACTCTGCAGCAACTCGCCCCCCTCCTGCCACGCCGGAGTAACCTTCACCTTGTGCACAAAATCGGTGTCTGACATGGGCACCTCACGCTCGAGGAAGGTGATGGGTGCTCCGCGTCTTCTTCGAATGGGCAGAGTGCTGCCTTGCTGGCACACATCTCTTGGGATGCGGCTTCCCTTTCGAAGACAGACACTCGTCGCCACGTGCGCCCTTGTCGTTGCCGCGTGCGGTGCCGCGACCGGTACGGAGCCGGCTGCGACCATTGTCGGTACGTACGCCCTCAAGTCATTCGGCGGCGCGCTATTGCCGTTGCCTCCCCAACGACTTACCGATGGCAGCACGTCCACATTCTTGAGCGGTTCCCTCGTCTTCGGTGCGGACGGCACCTTCGCTCGTACCACGCTCTTTTCCAGTGAAAGGAACGGTGTGATCACCGCCTCGCCGACCGTCCAGACCGGCACATATACGGTGCGAGGCGACTCGATCGCCTACCAGCTTGCATCATTCGTGGCCCCTGCCGGCAATACGATCCATCCGATCTCCTCCGGCAAATGGTCGGGTGCCAGCGTGACATTCCTCTCGGGCGTAGAGGAGGTATATGTCCGCGCCGATACGGCGACGCCGCGCGCCGCGACGCCTATCGTCACCAGCGTGTCCGTAAGCCCGGGCGCCGCGAGGCTTAACGTCGGCGACACGACCAGATTTACAGCTGCTGTTGTCAGTTCCGGTAATGCGAACACCGGCGTCGTGTGGTCGTCGTCAAATCCGGCCGTGGCGACGGTAGCGAGCACCGGACTCGCAACCAGTGTCGGCGTCGGCACAGTTACGATTACCGCGACATCGGTGCAGGATTCCACCAGGAGTGGATCAGCCACGCTCGCGGTGACGCAGAACGTTGCCTCTCTGACGATCACGGCGCTGACGACGTCGATGCAGGTCAATTCGGTCAAGAAGCTCGAGGTGATTGCGCGCGACAGCATCGGTAGGACGGCGGCGTTGCCAGCGCTCACCTGGTCATCCAGCAACCCGGCCGTCGCGTCCATCAGCGGTACCGGGGTCCTCACTGGCATGTCGTTCGGCACCGCAGCGATCACTGTGACCAATGGCGTCGTGTCGACGACGCTGTACGTCGCTGTCCTGCTGGCAAGTCCGTTGACCGCGAGCGTGGTGGGCGGCGATGTCTATTCCTGCAGCCTTGCGCTCAGTGGCAAAGCCTCCTGCTGGGGGCAAGGCGCGTATGGCAGTATGGGGGACGGAACGACGAGCAACCAGCACGGTTGGGGGCCGGTCGTGGGTAGTCAGTCGTTTGTCAGCATCACGAGCGGTACGACTCACGCGTGCGGGTTGGCCATGGGGGGCGAAGCGTATTGCTGGGGATTCAACCGGTACGGACAGGTCGGTGACAGCACGACCATCGATCGGACCTTCCCGGTGCGAGTCGCCAGCCCCGTTTCATTCACGATGATCACCGCCGGATCGCTGCATACGTGCGGCCTCGCGCCCGACGGCACGGCCTACTGCTGGGGCGACAGGGCGTCGGGCGACCTCGGCGACGGCGCGCCAATTGGGCAAGGCACAGCCGCTGAGGTCAGGGTACGCGCGGTCGCCGGCGGCCTTTCGTTCGTACGTCTTTCGGCCGGCGGCACCCACACCTGCGGCCTGACGGCATCGGGTGACGCGTACTGTTGGGGGGACAACGTCAGTGGTCAACTCGGCGACTTGAACGCCAACGTCCCCCAGAACACACCCAAGCGGGTAGTTGGCGGCCTGAAATTCAAGGAGATCAGCGCCGGATTCTTGTTTACCTGCGCGTTGACGGCCACTGGGACGGCGTATTGCTGGGGAGAAAACGAGCTGGGTCAGCTCGGTATCGGAAGCACGTTGGCTGCCGCGTCCGAGCCGACTGCGGTCCGCGGCGGCCTGACGTTTTCAAGCCTGATGCTCGGATCGGCGTTCGCGTCGAATGCAGCGTGCGCGGTCCGCCCTAACGGCGCGGCCTATTGTTGGGGAGAGAATAGCGCCGGCCAACTTGGCGACGCTTCGACGACGAACAGATTGGCACCGGTCGCGGTAGCAACTTCGCTCACGTTTGTCAGCGTCGTGTTGAGCACGGCGCACACATGCGGCGTCACCGTCAACGGCGATGTGTACTGCTGGGGCGACAATTCGTATGGTCAGCTCGGCGACGGAACCAGGGCCAGCCGCAGCATCCCCGTTCGCGTTAACGGTGCGCCCTAACAGAGGCTGGACATGGCGTTCGGGTTCGATGCGATCGAACCGGCGCCGGGAAGTCAAATCCCTCGAGGGCGATCAGGGGGATCAACTGCGCAAGCATATCGCAGATAACGAGATCCAGACACGACGTATTGAGTGGGAATCACCGAATCCGAGAAATGAGAAGTGTTGGCTCGGCCAGTGCCACTGGAGCGATCACATGATGCGTTCTTCCCGCCTCGTCGGCCTGGCGATGCTTGCCGGCCTCTCGTCGGCCAATGCCCAACGTTCGACTATCACACGCGATGCGTTCCGTCCGCGCGCCGACTCGCTCGTCTTCACCTATCTCGCCGAATCACGCGCGCCGAGCGCGTCGTTCGCAGTGATTCGCGGGAACGATACGCTGGCGTATGGCGCGCACGGTCTCGCCAACGTGGATGCCTGGCGCGCGCCGACCGCTACCACGATCTACGAGATCGGATCGATCACGAAGCAGTTCACGGCCGCCGCGATCATGAAGCTCGTGGAGCAGGGGCGTGTGAAGCTGGACGATGACCTTTCGAAGTACGTGCCGCAGTTCCCGCTTCAGGGGAAGAAGGTTTCGATCCGTCAGCTGTTGACGCATACGTCGGGCATCCACAGCTACACGTCGTCGCCGGCGTGGGCAAAGACGTGGAACGACGAGCTGTCGCCCGACGCGGTCATCAGGTTCGTAGCGGCCGACACGTTCGACTTCGCCCCCGGCACGGCATACCGGTACAGCAACACCGGGTACGTGCTGCTCGGCATGGTAATCGAGAACGCGTCGGGACAGAAATACGCGAACTATCTCGACGCACGGTTCTTCAAGCCGCTCGGCCTGCGGCAGACGTCGTACTGTCCCTCGAAGACCTCCGATCCCGCATTCGCGCTCGGGTACAGCAAGGGACCGAACGGCACGGTACGCGCGCAATATCTGCATCTGTCGCATCCATTCTCCGCCGGCGCGTTGTGCTCCACCGTTGGCGATCTCGTACAGTGGCAGCGCGCACTCGACGGCGGAATGGTGGTATCACCCGCGTCATACACGCTCATGTCGACCGCCGCCTCGCTCAACAACGGGGGCAAGATCAACTACGGCTTCGGCCTCGTGCCGGGGGTGTTCAACGGTCACAAGACGGTCTCGCATAGCGGCGGCATTCCTGGGTTCGCAACGGCGGCGACCTACGTCCCCGATGACAGCCTGAGCGTCGTGGTATTCACGAACTTTGATGGCGAATCGCCCCAGGCGCTGGTGCAGAATCTCCTTCGCGTGGCGTACGGCGTAGCCCCTGTTGGCCGAGGAGCCGCCGTCACCCAGGCGGCTGTCCCGTCGCTCTCGACGGCCGATCGCGACGCGATCGTCGGCAACTACACGTTGCAGTTGCCCGGCGGGCAGCCGCTGCCGCTCAAGTTCTTCCTGGAGGGCACCCGTCTCATGGCGCAGGCGCAGGGCCAGGGAGCGAATGAGATTCGGTACCTCGGCAACTACGTGTTTGGAGTCGCGTTCGATCCGGCGCTGCGGTTCACGTTCACGATCGACGCTGGCAAGGCGACCAAGGTGACCCTGCTGCAGGGTGGAGCCACGATTGAAGGGCCGAGAGTCCCATAGCTGGCAAGATGCCTCCACGATCCCATGAGCCTTCATGACTCCGACGCCACCACGAAGGCTCGTTTACGCCATCAACGCCGGTCTTGGTTGGTTGGAGTTCTGGTTCTTTGGGCCGGAATCCTGGGTCTCACACGTGTGCTGTCTGCAGGCGCAGCGTGGCGGGTGGCCTACTACCTCCTTCTGGGCGTTGTGGTGACCGTCTTCGGCGGCATATCCTACATGAGTACTCGAGGCGCAGCATGCGCTCTCCCGATCCGGCGGTGGAGAGGCCACGGCCCCATACTCGTGGCGGCCATGCTACTGACGGGCTGCGGCTGCAAAGCTGTGCTCATTACCGGCATTCGGCCTGGCGCAGACGTCACCATTCCGGTGAATGGCAATACAAGGCTGGAATTTCTGCAGGGTGGGGCATGCGGCGATGGGCCTCAGCCAATCGACATGCGCTTTACGAGCACCGACTCCACGATTGCGGCGGTTGATTCGGTGTCCGGCAACGTATGGGGGAAGCGAGTCGGCGATGTGGCAATTTGGATCAACTATCCTGGCCAGAGCCGCTCGGCGACTGCCTACGCCAGCCGGGTGCTGGTGCATGTACGGTAGGCTCGCGTCGTGCCATGCGAACGTGCTTTGCGCCAGCCGTCAAATGCTGCTCCTTCTTGGTTGTGCTTCGGCGCTGCGCGCACAAGCCGCGCAAACTGATTCAACCGTGCTTACGGGGTCTTGTCCCTCGCGTGCCGCCAATGCCGTGAATTGGGATGAGGTCGTGACGGCGCCCGACGTGCCTGCGCGGCCGACCCGGGAAAGCGTGGTGTCTCCGCCACCAAACATGCGTAAGCCGAGTAAAGAAGTCCTCGGGCGAGCCCTTATGGCGATGGTGATCGATGCAACGGGTCGGGTGGTGCCGGGAACCGTCTCCGTTCTCGAGTCAACGGAGCACGAACTGAGCGCGTGGATGTGCATGACGGTGCCGACGTTCCGCTTTGAGCCAGCGCGAGTGGCGGGCAAGCCGGTGATAAGTCTTTTCCAGCAGGCGTACAGCTTCGGCGGTCCACTTCCGTCTCAGAGAAAGGCTCCATAGGTCCCAGACGTATGTGAGCGCGAGCGCGTTCAGTGGGCCAGCAACTTCTTGGCCATCCAACGAGCGTCGCTCGCACGCTGAGGCCCGTCAACCTCGGACGCCGCGACGGCGCCGTCGAACAGCACGACAAGAGCGCGAGCCGTCGCTTTCGCGTCCTTTACTCCCGCCGCCGTCGTCCACTCGAGGAAACGCTCCGTGAACCACGCCCGCTGACGGTGAGCTATGGCGCGCGCCGGGTGTGCCGCATCGGTGAGCTCGCTCACCGTATGCTGCAACGGACAACCACGGAAGTCCTTCGACTCCGCCCACTCCACCACCCAGTCGAAAAACCTGAGCGCGCGTTGTGACGGCGGCGTGTCGGCGAGGTACGCCTCGATGTTCGCGCGGGAGTCTGCGGTTCGGCGCTCGAGGTACGACGCCACGAGCTCGTCCTTGCAACCGAAATGCTGATAGAGGGACGCCTTCGCCGCCTCGGCCTCCGCCAGGATGCGGTCGATACCCACGACCCTCACGCCCTCTCGGTAGAATAGGCGATCCGCGGCGTCGAGTAGGCGCTCACGGACGTCAGCTCTTGGAGCCTTCGCTCGTTTCCTGGTGTTCCGCGGCATGCCTTGACAATATAGACAGAGCTGTCTACAGTCAACGGCAAGGATAGACAGAACAGTCTGTCCATAGTGTTGCTGCGGTTTGCTACTTTCAGTCTCGCGCGTTGCGAGGCCCTCAGGAGTCATCGACATGGGTTACGCACTTTCAGGCAAGACCGCACTGGTCACCGGCGCCAACCGTGGCATCGGCGAGGCCATCGTGGACGCGCTCATCGCCGCCGGCATAGGAAAGGTGTACGCTGCCGCCCGCGTCATCTCGGCCCTCGATCCGCTCGTGGCTCGCCACGGCTCTCGCGTCACGCCGTTGCAACTCGACGTTACGAACGCGGCGCAGGTCGCCGCTGCTGCCGTGACTGCGGCGGACGTGGACCTCCTGGTCAACAACGCGGGCATCGTCGGCTTCTTCGGTGGCGAATTCACCGATCCCAAGTGGATCGAGGGCGGGCGACAGGAGATGGAAGTGAACTTCCTCGGCACCTTCGCGGTCACGCAGGCCTTCGCGCCAGTACTCGCGAAGAATGGCGGCGGCGCCATCGCGAACCTCAACTCAGTGGCCTCGTTCGTCAGCTTCCCGATTCTCGCTGCGTACAGCGCCTCGAAGGCGGCGACGCACTCGCTCACTCAGGTCACGCGCGCGATGCTGCGGGGGCAGAACACCCAGGTGTTTGGCGTGTATCCCGGCCCGATTGACACCAGGATGGGCGAGGTGCTGACAATCGAGAAGGCCTCGCCCGCGGACGCGGCGCGGGCGATTGTCGCGGGCATCATCGCCGGCGACGAGGAAATCTTTCCCGACAGCATGAGTCAGGGCACGGGGCCGGCCTTCTTCGCGGATCCGAAGGGACTCGAGCGGCAGCTCACCGGAGTCGCGGCCGCTGCCTAAGCTTCGCCGCCTGACCATGACGTATTGGTCCAGGTCAACGCCGCTGGTGTCAACCTGTTGGTTGCAAGATCAGACATGGGGCGCACACCGTCATCTAAGGATGCTCGAAGCATCCGGTCTTCCACGTGATGACTATCGCTACCTGCCGAGAGTTTCCCCATATTGAGCCTGTCGCACGCTGGTGTATGTGGGCGTTAGGGAACTCCGGTCAGATCGCGGGTAGCGAGGCGTCAATCATGCAGCCATTCGTGCGCCAAGTCGTGATTGTCACTCTCGCGGCGTCGACAGTTGGCGCTCAGTCACGTCGCAGTAGTGGCCCGTTGCTCTCCGCGGCGCGTGCTGCCGCAGTCCAATCGGACTCGCGCGCTGTGTCTACGGTGCCGCCACGACTCCCCCATTGGATCCGCAGCGACAGCGCGAGCGAGCATCGCCATTGGGACCCTGTTGTGGCCAGCGTACTCGGTGCCGTTGCGGGAGGTGTCGTCGGTGCTGTGTATGCAAACAGTGAAAGCGGCCCGTGCGTGGTCACGCCGGGTGGCGGGCCATGTCGCGTGCTCAGCAGTGACAATGGTCGGACATACACCATTCGTGGTGCGCTGGTAGGGGCGGTGAGTGGATACGTCGCGGCGTGGGTCGCGAATCGCACGTCCAGTCCGTGACGTTCGCCGTCGATCGGCCTCGAACGAGCACATTGACGATTTCTGTCAAGCGACGAGCAAGATTCAGCATCAATTATAGGATCGCGGCACGACGAATTCGGGCTTGAGGCGGCCCTGCGCTGGTACGTGGAGCGCGAGGCGAAACGCGCCGGGCTTGCCGCCCGCCTCGCGCTCGCGCCCCTCGAGAAGCGGCTCCCGATCACCGTGGAAACCACGGCCTTCCGCGTCACGCAGGAAGCGCTCACCAACGTTATTCGCCATGCACGGGCGCAGGTCGTCGACATCGAGCTCGGAACGAATGGTACATTGCAGCTCGTCGTGCGCGACGACGGGCAGGGCTTCGACGTCGGCGCCGCGCGCCGCCGCGCGGCGCTCGGAGCAAGTCTGGGCCTGATCAGCATGCAGGAGCGCGTCGCACTCGCCGGGGGAGACATGAAGATCGACTCGGCGCCCGGCCGCGGCACGTCGATTCGTGTGCGCCTCCCGCTCACGACCGGCACCGACGCGTCCTCGTCCGGAGACGGTTTCTGAGCAGTGCTGCCAGCCGACACACTCGACATCAAGGCAAGACCCGATGGCAAACGCCGATTCTCATGTCACGATCCACATGGCGGCGAGCCTTGACGGCTTCATCGCTCGAAAGGACGGCAGCGTCGACTGGCTCGAGACCTCCGACGAATTCGCGGAGGGTGCCACCATGGACCCAGGATTCGTCGAGGCATTCCTCAGGACGATCGACTGCTACGTGATGGGTTCCCGAACATACGAGACCGCGTTGGGTTTTGAAGCCAAAGGGTTCGGGTGGCCGTACGGCGACAAACCCACCTTTGTTCTCACACATCGTGAGCTGCCCCGCACTCGGGATACCGTGGAGTTCCACTCAGGCGATCTCGCGCAGTTCGTGAATGGGCGTCTTCGGCAGACCTTCCGCACCATCTGGTTCGTTGGCGGAAGCGTACTCTCCGCAGAATGCCTTCGTCTCGGGCTCGCCGATGAAGTTCGGTATTCGATCCTGCCCATCCTGATTGGTGAGGGCATCCCGTTCTTCGAGAAGCTCGGCAGAGACATCGCGCTCCATCTGGCGGAGGTGAAAGCCTACCGGAGCGGCATGGTGGAGCTCCGTTACGAGGTGCGAAGATAGTGGCCCGTTAGGGAGTCAAGACCGGTGGGCGCGTCATCCGCACGCTGCTGTTACGCGGCCCTACGCTTCATCGGCAAACTTGCGTAACGCGCTCCGTCAGGCTATGTCAAGCTCCCCATGTTACAGCCGCTGACGCTTTCGCCAACAGCCTCCGCGGGCCTCGCGGGCCAAGAGACGCGCATCGGCCCGTATCGCATCATCCGCCCGCTTGGCCAGGGCGGAATGGGCGTCGTATATCTGGCCGAGCAGACCGAGCCGGTGCGCCGCGAGGTGGCTATCAAGCTGCTGACCACCGGTGTCGATTCCGACGTCATCGTCGCCCGATTCGAGACCGAACGGCAGGCGCTCGCCGTGATGGAGCACCCGAACATCACCAAGGTATTCGACGCCGGCGTGAGCGAGGCGGGCGTGCCCTACTTCGTGATGGAGCGCGTGTCGGGCGTGCCGCTCACCGAGTACGCCGATGCGCACCATCTGGGAAACGCGGAGCGTATCCGGTTGTTCACGCAGATCTGTCGCGCCGTGCAGCACGCGCATCAGAAAGGCATCATCCATCGCGATCTCAAGCCGTCGAACGTCCTGGTGACGGAAGAAGACGGCGCACCCGTGTGCAAGGTGATCGACTTCGGCATCGCGAAGGCGACGGCTGGAGCGGATACGGCGCGCCTTACGCAGACGGGAATCGCCATCGGTACTCCCGCCTACATGAGTCCCGAACAGATCACGGGATCCGGCCTCGACATCGACACACGCACCGACATCTACTCGATGGGCGTGATGTTGTACGAGTTGATGGCCGGCGTTCTGCCGTTCGATCCAGGCACATACCGCGGCCTTGCGCTTCTCGCCCAGCATACGGCGGTCGAGGCGCCGCCGGCGAGTGCGCGTGTCGCGGCGTTGCCCGCCGAGCAGCGGGCGACGCTGGCAGCCGCGCGCGGCACCGATGCCTCCGGTCTCGCGCGCGCCCTCCAGGGCGATCTCGACTGGATCACCCTGAAGACGCTCGAGAAGGAACGCGACCGGCGCTACGATAGCGCGATCGCGCTCGCAGAAGATCTCGAGCGCCACCTCGCCAACGAACCGGTGCAGGCGAGCCCGCCCAGCCGGTCGTACCGCGCGCGCAAATTCGTTCGTCGTCATCGAACGGGCGTCGCCTTCGTCGCGATCGTCGCTGCACTGCTTATCGGCTTCTCGGGCGCCGTGACGGTCCAGGCCCGACGGCTCGCGCGTGCGCGCACGGTTGCCGAGCAGCGTCAGGGCCAGGCCGAGGACCTGATCGGTTTCATGGTTGGAGACCTCCAATCGCGGCTCGTCACGCTCGGCCGACTCGATCTGCTCGACGCGGTGGCGGTGAAATCGCAGGCCTACTTCGCCGCAGTGCCGGAGGCCGAGCTCACGAGCGGCGAGCTGTTCAGGCGCTCGCAGGCGTTGCGGCAGCTCGGCGAAGTGCGCGTCAATCAGGGCAAGCTGGATTCCGCGATGCGTTCGTTTCGGCAGTCACTGGCGCTCGCCGCCCAGCTTGCTCCGCGCGACACCCTGAACGGCGACTGGCAGCTCGGCCTCGGAGCGAGTCATTTCTGGGTCGGCAGCGTCCACTACCAGCGCAACGACCTCGACTCGGCACTGGCGCACTTCGTTCCGTATCTGCGTCTGACCGAGGCGCTCGTGCGCCGCTCGCCCGAGAACCGGACCTATCGCCTCGAGCTCGGGCTGGCGAACAGCAACATCGGATCGACGCGCGAAGCGAAGGGGGATCTGTCGGGCGCGTTGGAGGCGTTTCGCGCGAAGGTCGCCATCATCGAGGATCTCGTTCGTCGCGATTCGTCCAATCTCGCGTGGCTGGCCAATCTGGCAAACGGCTACAATACCGTCGCCGTGATACAACGGAAGCTTGGCGATCTACACGGCGCGGAGGTCAGTCACCGCCACGAGCTCGCCCTCAAGCAAGCGCTCGTTCGCCGCGACACCGCCAACAAACAGTATCCGCAGGCCGTGGCGTTCGCCGACGCGTTCCTCGGCGAGCTGCTCGTCAATGAAGGCAACGTGATTGGAGCGGACGAGCCATTGCACGCATCGCGTGACATCCTGGCGATGCTGGCCGCTCGCGACACGGCCAATCCCGATCGACGCCGGTTGTTGGCGAACGCCGATCGGCTGCTCGGGTTCTGGGCATTCGAGAGTGCTGACGCGCCACAGGCGAACCGTGCACTCGAGTCCGGGCGCGCGCTGATCGCCCCTCTTGCCGCGCGGAAACCGGTCAATCGCGGCTGGCAGTACATGTTGGCTCGCGTGCAAACGTTGCAGGGCTCGGTACAGCTCGAGATGGGCCGCGCGGCGGATGCCGAAACGTCGGAGCGGTCAGCGCTGGCCGTCGTCGAGGCGGCGCTCAAGGCCAAGCCATCCGACCAGAACGCCCGCGTGGCCACGACTGAAGCAGCGCTCGTGTTGGGCGAGGTGCTCGCGCGCAGCGGCCGTCTCGTGGAGGCACGAGCGTCGTGGCAGCAAGCGTTCACCACGATCGACTCCGCTGCGAGCGCGTCGCGGCTCACCGACCATCTTGCGCTGCTCGCCACGGCGCTGATTCGGTTGGATCGCATCGATGACGCGCGGCCAGTCGCGGCCGAAGTGCTTCGGCGCGGGTACCGCCGGCCGCATTGGCTCGCGCTCGTTCGCCAGCGATTGGCGCTGCCGTCATCGTGAAATTGCAGGCCCGGGCGAGGGACGCCTGCCAGCAGTCACACCTCCGCCACCCTTCACGCTTTCCGGAGATCACATGCCAAACATCAAGGTAGGGTTCACGCCGACGGCCACCCCCCAATTCACGTTCGATCCCGAACACCAGCACATGCAAGGCGTGGGGACGATTGTCTTCACTCAGGACGGGACGAGTCCGCAGTGGGTCTTCAAGTCGTGCAACATCGACAACAACTCCGGTGGTCAGCTCGTGGTTCAGCCGCTTCCGCCGAACGGCAAGACACTCAACGTGCAGGACAAGTTCTTGAACGTCACTGCCAAGCAGACGTTCAAGTACACGATCACGGTCACGCAGGGCGGCACGGATTACACGAGTCCCGATCCGGACATCATCAACGATCCGCCATCTGGCGGCTCGGGCGGGTCGCATGGAGGATCGGGAAGCGGGTCGCAGGGAGGATCGCCCGCGCCGGCGCCGCAGAAGAACTAGAGCGCGACCGTTCTTCCAGAGGGTGCATGCGTGACTCGGGAAGCCAATCGAGCGATTATCGCTCGGTTGGCTCCCTTGGGCGGGCCCTACTCCGTAAGCACCTTGTGAATTGACGCGATCGCAATCGATCCCTCGCCGACCGCAGAGGCGACGCGTTTCACGTTGCCGGCACGCACGTCGCCGACCGCGAAGATGCCCGGACGACTGGTCTCGAGGAGATAGGGCGCGCGCGTCAGCGGCCACCGCGCCGCTGCGAGATCCTCGGGAGAGAGGTCGGGACCCGTCTTGATGAAGCCGTGCGCGTCGAGGGCGATGCAGCCGTTCAGCCACCCGGTACTTGGGACGGCGCCTGTCATCATGAAGACATGCCTGACGTCGTGCAGCCGTGTGGTACCGTCCTCCGTGTTGCGGCATTGCACCCGCTCGAGATGGCGCTCACCCTCGAGCGACACCACCTCGGTGTGCGTTCGCACCTCGATCGCGGGATGTCCTTCGATGCGGCGGACGAGGTACCGCGACATGCTCTCCGCGAGCCCGCCGGAACGCACGAGCATGTGAACGCGCGCTGCCGACTGCGCAAGGAACACCGCCGCCTGGCCGGCGGCGTTCCCGCCGCCAACGACGATGATGTCCTCGCCACGACAGAGCTGTGCCTCCATGAACGTGGCGCCGTAATAGATGCCGGCGCCCTCGAACGTCGAGAGATTGGGCAGCGGCAGCCGGCGATATGACGCGCCGGTGGCTACGACGATCGCGCGCGCCGTCGTGCGTTGTCGCCCATCGATCTCCACGGTGCTGCGCATCGGGCCGCAACTGAGGCCGGACGCCGCCTTTCCAATCATGATCTCCGCGCCGAACTTCTCTGCCTGGCCAAACGCGCGCGCCGCGAGATCCTGCCCGGAGATGCCGGTCGGGAAGCCCATGTAGTTCTCGATGCGCGAGCTCGCACCAGCTTGACCGCCGGGCGCCTCGCCCTCGATCACGAGCACGTCGAGTCCCTCCGACGCGGCGTAGACCGCGGCGGAGAGTCCCGATGGCCCGGCGCCGATGACGATGACGTCGCGCGCTTTCGTCTGGTCGATGGACTCGTTGAAGCCGAGGCAATCGGCGATCTGACTGTTCGTCGGGTTGCGGAGCACGACCGTTCCGCGGCAGATGAGCACCGGGACGTCGTCCGTCGAGACGTGGAACCGGTCCAGCAGCGCCTGTACGTCGGCGTCGGTCTCGAGATCGATGTTCGCGTACGGATGTCCATTGCGCGTCAGGAACTCCTTGATGCGCAGTGTGCCCGCACAGTGAACCGAGCCGATGAGCACGACGTCGCCATAGCCTCGGGCGATCAGCTCGAGACGGCGCAGCAGGAAGGCGCGCATCAGAATCTCGCTGAGCTCGCTGTCCGTCTGAATGAGCGACAACAACGTCGCCCGATCGAGCTCGATGACCTCGCCAGGCTCGGCGGCGCGGATCTGCACCACGACGGGACGCCCTGTGAGCATCGCTCCCTCACCGGAGAACATGCCTGGACCGAAGGTCACGACGAGCTGTTCCATGCCGTCCAGCATCCGCAGAATCTCGATGGATCCCGTGATGACGACGAACATGCGCACCGACGGCTGGCCGGGCTCGATGAGTATCTCGCCGCGGACGATGGGACGCACTCGTCCCCGCGCAGCAATCCGCGCCATTTGCGCCGCGGTCAGCGTCGGATACACGTGCTCGACGCGGGACGAGACCAATGGGGTGGGAGGAGCTTGAGTCGTCACGCGGGCCTCCAGCGATTCTATAGTAGGCTTGAAGAGGAACGTTACGTCGGGCGCGCCCTATCACATAGTACCCGCCCGAATGCAGGGACGCACTCTAGCTTTTGTGGTACCTTCGGCTTCAATACAGGGACCCCGTCGCGTGCAGCAGCGAACGACGACATCCACAAGGAGCGGAACATGACGACCGGCCCGCTGGACCCCGCAACGCGTCGCGTGACTGACGAGATCATCGGCCGCCTGCACGCACTCGGCGTGGAGGCATCGCAGCGCGATACGCCGGAACAATTGGCGCGGCTGCTCGATGCCGTCGAGCAGTTCGAGCGCACGGTGGAGAGGAGAGGGGGCGACCTCATGGTTGACGAGCCAATCGGTACGAAGCGGCCGACGAGTCCGGACGATCAGCACTTTGTGCTTCCCGCTCGTGCGGACGGCGAAGCGGCCGACGCATACATCCTGCGCGTCACCGAGGCGAGGGACAGGGTGGCGCGTCACCGGAGAATCAAGTAGCGTCCACGCCTTCCGCGATTGACAGTCTCTCCGCGCGCCCGCCGCTGATTCGCACTACCGTTGATCGAGGAACCTACCAATGGCTGAAGGCGTCACCGTCATCGTTCCGTCCGCCACCGCCCCCAAGTTGGCTGACGGTGTCATCGCCTATGAGAGCCTCAGGGCAGAAGGCGACGCACCCGGCGTCGCGGCCTACGTTCACTACAACGGTCCGACGGATCAGCTGAGGACGATGTGTACCGGCATGGTCGTGCTCGAACCGGGCGCGTCACCGCACCCGCCGCACCAGCATCCGGAAGAAGAGTTCATGATCGTGGCCAGCGGTACGGGCGTCATCGAAGTCGGTGGAAAGCCCACCGCTGTTGGCCCAGGTGCCATCATGTACAGCGGGGCAAATGTTCTTCACGGCATCACCAACACCGGGGCCACGCCCATGACTTTTTACTGGTCCAAGTGGATCGCGAAGGGCGTCGAATAGATCGGGAGGAGAGCATGTTCGCTCACGTGACACTTCCGACCCAACACGTAGAAGAAACGACGCGTTTTCTCGAGAGGACGCTTGGCCATCCACGTAAGCCCGTACCGGCCAACTCGCCGGTCGACGTGCGCTGGATCGACATCGGCCACGGCCAGGAGCTTCATGTCCTCTTCGTCGAGGGCTTCGTGGTCTCGCCGTTCGAAGCGGAGTTCGGCCGCCATGTCGCCCTGTTCCATCCGCTCGACGACTTTCCTGCGGTGCGCCGCCGCGTCACCGAAGCTGGTGGCGAGCTGGTGGAACCGTTGCGTGCGACGCCGTTCGAGCGGTTGTTTTTCCGCGAACCGGTGAATGGATACCTGTTCGAGCTGATCGACAACGATCGGCACCGTTAGCTGCGACGGAGATCCTCAAGTGACCGACCGCTCTACGAAGACCTATCGCTTGCTCGAGCGCGATGGAGCGGTGCGTCACAGCACGGCGCCTGGTACCTTTGGTGGCAACCGCCGTCTGAAGATCTACGGACGCCTCGAGTGCACGAGCGCTCTGCGGGCGTTGCCGCGAGGCTACGCCAAGCACCGCGTGTTCTTCGCGGATCGGGAATCTGCGATCAAGGCGGGCTACCGACCATGCGGAGTGTGCCTCCGTGCTGAATACGATACTTGGAAGAAGGCGCAAGCTGGCGTGTCGTAGGAATGAGGCGCGTATCGCAGAGGCATTGGTGTCATGACGAAACGTCGAAACGTTATCGTGCACATCGCAACCAGCGCAGACGGCTACATCGCGCGTCCGGACGGTGACCTCGAGTGGCTGACGTCCCGCCCCGCGCCCGAGGGCTTCTATGGCATGGAGGCCTTCATGAAGTCGATCGACACGAAGCTGATCGGCCGGAAGACGTACGAGGTGAGCCTGCAAATGGGCGCGAAGTTCGACTCGAGGGATCGGACTGTGGTCTTCTCGCGTCATGCGCCGCCAGCCGACGCCCCGTCAGGCGTGGAGTTCGTGAATGGTGCAATCGGCCAATTCGTGAGCGGTCTTCGCGAGCAGCCTGGGAAGGATATCTGGTTGATGGGCGGTGGCGACCTCATTGCCTCCTTTCTCGACGAGCACGCGATCGACGACTTCGTCGTCAGCGTGGTCCCGGTATTCATTGGGGATGGCATCCCACTGATAGCGCGACGTCATCGACACGTGCCCCGGATTTGCAGTCCGTCGAGCGGTTCAGCGATGGTGTGGTTCAACTGCGTTATCGCGTTGTGAACCCTTAGGCGCTCGCCTATGAGAATGGCATCAAGCTGGTGCCGGTTTCGCCGCTAACGGACGTGCGGCGCTTATCGTGATATGGGCCACAATGCTGCGTGGCAACCTGGCCGATCCGTGTACGGTGTTACTATTATCCTATTGATCGTTTCCGTGTTCCTCTCACACGCCGGTACGCGAAGGGAGGTCGTCAATGAGTTCGAAAGCGTCCGGTATGCCGGAGACCACATCTGAAAGTCTCTTGATGGGAGCCGCGGGTGGTGCGGCCATCGGCTCTGTCGTAGCGCTCGGATTTGATAACGGAAGCGTCATCCTTCCGCTCTTTGGTGGCGTCGTCGGTGCCGGTGGAGGTGCGCTCCTCGGCTACTTGTTGCATCGCGGGTCCGACAAGGACACAAGGCCTGGCGTGGCGAACGATCCACTGAGAAGTCCTCGAGCTGGCGCCTAGCGTCCGCGCAATCCACGGAACGCCGAGGGTTGGCTCGCGCTAAGCGCGCTGGCGTTCCCGGTGGCTTCCACACACCGATCGCACGTATGGACTCGAGACTGCGCGTTCCTCTCACCGTCGCGGTACTTGCCGTCGTATCGATGCCGTCAGCTATCGGCGCACAGACCTGTGCCCCGCCGGAGCACCCGGCGTTCGAATTCCAGGTGACTCAGCCAGCCGAATATCGTGGCGACACGGTTCGTGTGCCGCGCCCGGCGCCGGCGCGCTTCGTCTCGATCCGCGAGCAACTCCTCCAGACCGCAGTCGTCCACTGAGGCGCCATCGCCCAAGAAAATCCCTACTGTCGAACCGGCTCGTCGTAAACGCCGATCTCCGAGATGTGCGGCGTGTCGTGACGCGCTACGAGAGAGAGTCGCATGCGCTGCGACGTCACACGCGGAATTTGGTGGATCTGAACGCGTGCTGGGATCTGACCAGCAGCGACCTCCACCCACCTGCCTCCCGACCAGCACTCGAACCGATAGCTCGCGATCCGGCTTTCGGCGTAATCCTTCCATCGGCCCACCGGCTCGACGAGCACCAGCGTATTGAATGCTCGCTCGCGCTCGAACGTCACTTCGATCCAGCCGCTCCGCTGCCCGGACGGGAGATAGAACGACGACGTGAATGAGCCATCGTTGGCCTGATCGGGACCGACGGTGTCCGGAGAGTCGCTCGCCGTGATGTGTCGACCTGTCGCGAGATTCGGTGTGGTGATGACGACGTTGCGATCGAGCGGCGACGTTGGTCCGGCGTGGCGCCACGCCTGGCCGATCTCTGCGAGCCGCAGCACGACATTCGGCGCAAGCTTCCCTTCGCGCGTCGGTGGCGCGTTGAGGATCACGTTGACGTGAAGCTTGTTCTCCGGCACCAGCCACTCGTCGACCACCTGCGTCACCGATTTGAGCGGACGATCCGCGTCGGCCGTCTTCCAGAACCAGCCATCGGTGAGCGTGACGGTGGCGACCGCCGGGATCGCGCTCTCGCCGGGCACCTTCTGGCCGGCGTTCTGCTCGAACCCCTTGATGTCGCTGTAGTAGAGCGCGGATGAGGGATAGTTGCTCGCATTGAGGTCGGCGACGAGGCAATTCGGTTGGAGCCGCTTCACCAGCGCGTAGATCTCGTGGAATGGCACTTCGTCGTACGTGATCCGGCTCCACGGCGCATCCCAGCCGTCGCACATGAGCATCGTGATCTCACCGTACTGCGTCAGCAGCTCGGTGAGTTGTCGCTTGACGAGATCGACCTTGGCGCGCGTGACATTGAAGTGCCGGATGTCGTTGCGCAGGTCCAGGATCGAAAAGTGAAACGCCACCTTGAGCCCTTCGCGACGAAACGAATCCACGTACGACCGCACGACGTCGACGCGATCGTGCGTGTGCTTGACGCTGGCCACCGGCGTGGCAGTCGGCCACAGACAGAAGCCGTCGTGGTGCTTCGGCGTGAGGCACCCCCAGGTCATCCCCGCCGACTTCGCCGCGCGTGCCCATTGATCGGTGTCGAGCGCGGTCGGAGCAAAGACGGTCGGTGGGTCGTGCGGGTCGCCCCATTCGCGGTCCTGAAAGGTGGCAAGGTTGAAATGGTTGAACATGCCAAACCGGAGGTCCACGAAGTCCTGCTGCAGCTCGAGGAGCGGCTTGGTCTGTTGAAAGTGGATCGGTCCTTCAACCGGCTGCGCGAGCGTCCATACCGGCCGTACAGCACCGAGCGCCGCGGCGCCCGCGGTGGCCAGGAGGAATTCTCTTCGGGTGGATGTCGGCATCATCGAATTGCGGTGTGGGAAGACGAGATTGAATATTGGAGCTATGAAGGAAGATGGCCACGATGGTTTGACAGGCTCGCGGACACTGCTTGCAGCGCTTGACTGGCTCCCGACGAGCATGGCAAACTATTCGCATCAATCAGCAGTATCGTCTTTGTTTCCGATGGGAGGACGGCAATGCCGACGAAGTCGAAGTCACGGACTACCACTAGGCGGCCGCGGACCGGGACGCAGCGGTCACGGCTTCGCGTCGAACGCACGAGCGCGGACTTGTGGCTCGGGCTTCAGTTGGACTGGGATCTGTGGCACGTGCTGCGATCCGATGGCGCAAAGGTGATCGCCAAGCTGTCGCCGCTCCCGCGCGCGAGCTGATGCGAGCAGTTCGGCAGAGCGCAACTTCTTTCGCAGTCGCCAACATGGATCGAGTTGTTACGGTTGCTACCAGTTGGGTGCGGGTCAAGGCCGGTACCGACGATTATCTAGAGTCAGTCGTTGCCGAGTACCTTGGCTTCAGCAGGCAGCCGTGATTGATCCCCTCATACTCTTCTTGGCCATCATCGCCGCGGGCGCAGGAGCAGGAGCATATGGCCTGACGATACGCGATCTCCTGCGGCGCGGCCGGTTGCATCGGCGCACCGAAGAATTGGTACGGCGTGGCGATCTCGCGCAGTTACCTGAAGGCCGCGTGCCATGCCCAGAGTGTGCGGAAGCTGTACTTCCCGCCGCTCGGCGGTGTCCGTACTGCCGGTCGCCTATCCTCCCGCGCGCTTGAGGGCATTCCTACGCCCGATAGTCGCTTTCCATAGAGACGACGAAGATCATTGGGTGGCAGATCTCGAATGTGGACATGGGCAGCATGTGCGTCACGAGCCGCCATTGATCTCGCGGCCCTGGGTTCTGACCCCGGAGGGACGGCGCGCGATGCTTGGGACCGAGCTGACATGCAGGCGTTGCGTGGAAGACGTGGCACCCGAGAACCCGTAGAACTCGCGGGAGATCGCCGGGCTAGCCAGCCACGACTTCACATCGTTTCCATCAAAAACCGCCATCAACTCCGCTGCTGCTCGTAGTGAAGGCCCACCACACCGCTCGGATACGGTGTTGCGGACATCAGGCGGAACGTCGCATGCACGCCCTCCGGCAGCAGTCGCTTGCCGTTCCCCAGCATCAGCGGATAGAGCAGCAGATGCAGCTCGTCCACCAGGTCGTGCGCAAGGAGGGCGTGCACGAGTTGGCTGCTGCCGTCCGTCATGATGTTCTTTCCCGGCTCCGCCTTCAGCGCACGCACCGACTCGATCACGTCGTCACGAATGATCGTGGTATTGCGCCACGTCGGTTCCTTCAACGTGCGCGACACCACGTACTTCTTCGGCGCGTTCATCAAATCTCCGAACTGATCACCCGGAGGCATCGGCTCGAAGGCCGCGGCGTGCGTTACATACGTGCGACGACCGAGGAGCAGGGCATCGACGTCCTGCATCAGCGCCCCGAAGCTCTTCCCGATGTCGTCGTGCCAGTAGGGCCATGTCCAGCCACCGTGCTCGAAGTCTCCGTCCCGGTCCTCGTCCTTCCCGCCTGGCGCCTGCATCACGCCATCCAACGACACGAACTCGGACACGATGAGCTTTCTCATGTCAATTTCTCCATGTTGGGTCTGAATCGATGAGCCGGCCCGTTGTGTGAACTGTAACCGGCCTCGCTTGCATATAGACGTCGAACGAACATGGCCCGGATCGACACGGCTCGATGTGGCAATGGGCGCTGGCCGTGGCGACCGCCCCTTCGCAGATTCGGGTATGCGTTCGACGACAACACTCATCCAATCGAGCATGCGACTCCTGGCTACCGTGACTGTTGGCGTTCTGCTCGCGTGCTCCGCCGAGCGAAAGGCATCGCGGGTCGCCCACGCGCCGCATGGACCTCTGGCCGCGCTCATGACGCAGCACAGCACGGCCACCTGCGGCGTCTCCGGCCGCACCTACGCGACGAAGTTCTGGCAACCGCCCTATCAGACATGTCAGTCCACGAATGCGGACTCGACGGAGAGTGCCGAGATCGACGCGGATAGCGTGGTCGTCGAGCTTTACAACTCCTGGACGGTGACGCCAGCCGTTCAGGCGGGCGCTTTCTCCCAGGCAGCCGATGAGCTCACGAGCCGATTCGGGACTCCGCAATCGTGCAGCCCGACCAGGATGCAGTGGCGCAGCGGGGACTCGCTGCACATTGCACTGCAGATCGCGCCAGTCTCTCAGGTTGGTACGGAGACCGACGAAGGCCCGTACCGACTGACGCGCATGGCGCGCCTCGGCCCGCTCGATCCGGCTGAGTGGGGATGCTGAGCCACGCAGGCCACCACGGTCGCCATTAGGGCGTGACCGCTGACGTATTGGGAGGGTTCAGCAGCTAGACCATCCAGGAGTCTGCGCGCATGTCCCGTCGCCTGTGGCTGACCTCTGCTCTCACCGCACTCGTCGCGTGCGCCGCGTCGGACGCCATCGCGCCGCTGCCGCCCGACGAGCTACGCGCCGCGCCGCTGGTCATCACCATCGCGGGACAGACCCTTAGCCTCGAGCCATCGCTCTGGCGGGACTTCCAACCATCATCGCCACCAAACGGGAGGCCTCTCGTCGCTTTCCTGCGGGTGCGATCGACCGACAGCACCGCCTTGAAAGCAACCATCCATGTGGATGCGGTCTGGATAGCGAACGGATCTGAGACGTGGAGCAGCGCCGCGGGTGAGGAGTATGTGGCGCCCGGGCGCGCGTTCTATCAAGCCGTGGCGCGGGACGGCCCGAAATGGAGTCCTGGCGATCGCGTCGATGTCGTCGTCCGGCTCCGCGAAGCGCCGAGCGCTCCACAACTGTTGCGGGCGGCAGGGCAGCTCATTCTGCGGACTGACTAACCGCGGGGCTTCTCCTCACCGCGGCTGGACGGGCTGGCGGCAATACCGGACGTCGTACAGTCCGGTTTTTCGTGCCCCTTGACATGCAGGTAAATACCTGCATATCTTCCGCAAGGATATTGGGCAGTTCTTTCGAACGACGAGCGAGGAGATGGCGCACATGCCGGACATACTGCAGAGAGTCGGAATCAAAGGATCCCTTGATGACGTCTACCAGGCCCTGGCCACGCGAGATGGCGTTGCCGGCTGGTGGTCGAGTGAAACGACAGGGGACAGCAAAGTCGGCGGAGTGCTCAAGTTCCGCTTCACCGCCGCCGGCGCCGAAATCGGCGTCATCGACATGAAGGTGCTTGAGCTCCATCCCGCCAACCGTGTGCTGTGGCAAGTGGTCGGTGGGCCCGACGAATGGATCGGGACGAAAGTCAGTTTTGACCTCAAGCAGGACGGCGACTACTGCATCGTCCTCTTCAAGCACCAGGGCTGGAAGGAGGCGGTGGAATTCATGCACCACTGCACCACCAAGTGGGCGATTTTCATGATGAGCCTCAAGTCCCTCGTTGAAACTGGGAAGGGCGCGCCCAGCCCCGACGACGTCAAGATCGACAACTGGAACTGAGAGGCGTTTGGACATCGACAAGGTGTTCAAGGCGCTCGCTGACCCGAGCCGCAGGCGGCTCCTCGACCTGCTGCATCGGGAGAACGGGCAGACACTCACGGCACTCTGTGCCCACCTGGACATGACACGCCAGGCGGTGACGCAGCACCTGCAACTGCTTCAGGATGCGAATCTCGTCGCCATCGTGTGGCATGGCCGGGAAAAACTCCACTATCTGAATCCTGTTCCGCTGTTCGCGATCTACGAGCGGTGGATCGAAAAGTTCGAGCGCAATCGGCTCGGCGTATTACGCGACCTCAAGAGGACACTGGAGAATGACGACGATGACAAAGCCTAGCTTCGTGTACGTGACCTACATCGCAACCACGCCGGAGAAACTGTGGCAGGCGTTGGTCGACACCGACGTGGCGCGCAGGTATTGGGTTGGCGCGAAGGGTCCTGCGCACGTGAACGTCTCGGACTGGAAGCCCGGTTCTCGATGGGAGCACCAACGGGTGGATGACGCACGGACGGTCGACATCGTCGGCACCGTCGTCGAGAGCACCCCTCCGCGCCGCTTGATTCTCACGTGGGCCAGGCCGAAGGACGCCGACGACGACTCGAAGCATTCGCGCGTGACCTTCGACATCGAGCCGCAGGACGATGGGGTGATTCGTCTCACGGTCACACATGCGGACCTCGAGGGCGATGCGCCGATGCTCGCCGGCATCTCGAGTGGCTGGCCGATGATTCTCTCGAATCTCAAGACGTTCCTCGAGACCGGCCGCGCCTTCCCACAATCACCTTCGGAAACAAAATGAGAAAGATTCAGACAATTGGAGCATTCAGCTCGCATGGAGCGCGCTGCCGCCGCACCGCAGGGATAGTGCCACCGTGTACGTCCTGAATCCGGCAAAGGGCTTCGAGGTGGCTCGCAAGGGGGCCAACGGCTTCCGCGCGCTAAGGCTCACGACCCGACGGCCTCCGTAATCTTGGCAAGGTACCAGCCGGTGACGGCGGCTCGCCCCGGCGGCCGTACGACGAACTGATGGAGGCCCAGGCTAAGAATCCTTTAAGCCAATTGTTGCAGTGTTGCCAGGACTCGCATACATATTCGCGGTGCAAAGAGGTCCAACACTCTCTCCCGTACGCGGGGCATCGGAGGCAGCATGCGTTCCATTCGAGTCATGGCACTCACAGCCACGCTCATCGCAGTTGCTGGATCTGTGCCGGCGGTCGCTCAGCACTGCTACACGAGTTACGGCGGCACAAAGCCGAACAAGCTCTATCTCTATTTTCCTGCCGCGAGTGACGCCACGTATCCTGAGTTCGGAACGGCCATTGGCGTGCCGGCAACGTCACCCGCGCACGCGTTTAGCATCGCCGATCTGACGAACTACGCCGCAATAGGCGGAGCGGCAACGGCGCCGGCGTTGCGGGACGGCATCTTCAACGTTGTCGCCGACTCCTACTGTGAATTCAACGTCGAAGTGATTCAAACCACCGCGGCACCGCCGTCGACATTTGCCCTTCGCAATACGGTTGCCGTGACCACGGACAACGCATCCGGGATGGGCCTCTTCGGGCTTGCGCAGAACGTCGATACGGGAGATCCGACGGCCGTGGATTTCGCATATGTGTGGGGCGCAACGTATCAGGGGCTCTACGGCGGAGCAGGCGGCGCGCTCAATGGCGCCAACTCGACATTGGATCGCTGGGCGAAGGCCATTGGCGGTACGGCCGCGCATGAGGCCGGTCACAACTACGGCCTGTCACACAACGACGGTCTTCCTCTGGCGGCAGGAGAAGATCCGCTGGTGCATCACATCATGGCCTCTGGCAGTCACTATAGCGGCGAGGATCGCGCAGGCTACAGACGCCATTTCAGCGATCACGAATATTCCGTGCTCGCTGCAAACGTGGGCTTGAGTGTCCAGACGATCTGGAATTGGGATTTCGTGAATCCGAACGCCCAGACCGCCGCGAAGTTGCAGATCGATATCCTCGGCACCCAGGCCTCGCTCACCGTCTCAGGCCCATACAACGGCAATGAGTCGCCCTGGATCAATCCGACGATTAGCGCGGCGCTTGGAACGCAAGTGTTTAAAGGCGTAACCTACAATCGCTTCCAGGTCACCTGGTCAGCGGGTCATGCGTGGGATGGGCATGTGCCTGGCGGACCGGGACCGGCTTCCGGCACACCGGGTCAGGTGGCGGGCGGCGCATCGTTTCACATCGGCACGGGATTCTCGGGCGTAAACTATGCTCTGCCCAATCCCATTATCATCACAAATGTCACGCTATTCGACGCCTCGAACGCTGCGCTTGCGCTTCATCCTCGCGCGGTGGCGTTTGATGCCGGTGCGGCAGACGCAGCTGACGGGAGCTTCAGCGTGCAGGCGATGAACGTCGGCGGAGCGCCCATGCGGATTGACAACGTTCGCGTGCAACTCTTGCCGCGGCTGCTCGCGATCGAAGCCATGATACCAACCGCCGAACGTCTCCTCGATGTCCGCAGCCATCCTTTTACGGCGTGGGGTGCGGCGAAGGCGATCAAGTTGAGTCGAGTGCTTGAAAAGGGTCAAACATTGAAAATCCCCATCGCGCGTCTCGCCGATCGGCGCCAGGTCGTGGAGCGAATTACGGCGGCAAATTGCAATCCTGACGACCGTCTGAGAGGCCCGGATGTGGCCGGCTGCAAGACTGGAATCAACGTTTCTCTCTTTCCTTCGACGACCACATATTTGAGGGCGACGATCGTCGATCCGAGCGCCAAGTACTGGAACGCGAAAGCGGCGAAATACGTTACGGGACCGCTCACGTCGCACGCTTTCCTGCAATTCGTTGGACGCCACCCAGATTTGAACAAGAATGGTGTGGATGACTATATTGACATACTCATTGGGCGCTCGAAGGACAGCAGGCGCGATGGCATACCGGATGAAGCTCGTATTCCACGACGGCCGTAAGCTTGGCGGGCAGGCGTCGCGGCTCGTCCGCGATTTCAGAGGGCGGTGGGCATCAATGCGGCTCACCTCGGTAAGTGCGAGCATGGGCTTGTCCCTTCTCGCGAGTGCGGCGTGCGCGCAGGCGGCACCTCCACCGGACGGAAGCTTGGAACACTCCTTTCCGCACGCATTTGCCATGCGCGGCTGCACGCAGGAGGATGCACCTGCACTGGAGATCTATTTCACTCAAACTCCGTTCGCTGGAGTTGGTGATCCATCGCCCTCGTATATCCGCGTCGAGATTAGCTCCTCTCCCGCCGAACGAATGGAGCCTGCTTCGTACAGCCTTACTCCGGTCCGTCGGGATCCGACAAAGCCTGGACGTGTCGTGCGCGCTGAGCTTGTGGAGTCACCACATACGTCCAAGTGGCTTACGGGCACTCTCACCTTGACGGAAGTGAAACCCGGACAACGGGTGTCAGGGCACTACGCGTTCACCACCCAGGAAGGGCGACGGCTGGACAGCAGTTTTACTGCCGAGTTCTCGAACCGAAGCGCGGTGTGTGGGTGAACCCTACGGTGCCGCGTGAGACTTGAAAACGTGCGCGGCTAACGTCACACGAGCGCGCGTAGGTTATCGCCAAGCGCACGCGTCGCATCATGTGCACAGCGGCGGCTGAAGTGCCTCTCGAGAACCATGTGACGCAAGCGACATCGATACTCCGGCTTCGCCAACTCGTTGGCCTCAGGGGCAACCGCCCGAACGTCTCCGTGACTACTGCGGCGCGACCGCTGCCGAGCCGCCGCGCAGCACGAACTTCTGGATCTTTCCAGTGGCCGTCTTGGGAAGTTCGGCAAGGACCGTTACGCCCCGCGGCACCTTGAACCCCGCTAGCCGTTCGCGCGCGAAGCGGCGCACCTCCGCCTCATCGATCGACATGCCCGGCTTGAGGACCACGAACGCCTGGGGCGACTCGCCCCACGTTGCGTGTGGCAGGCCGACCACCGCCACCTCGAGCACGGCGGGGTGCCGGAGCAGCACGCCTTCCACCTCGATGGATGAGATGTTCTCGCCACCACTGATGATGATGTCCTTCATCCGGTCGCGAATCTCGGCATAGCCGTCGGGATGAACGACAGCCGCGTCACCCGAGTGAAACCACCCGCCGTGAAATGCTCGCGCCGTCGCTTCGGGATCCCGGAAATACCCCTCCATCACCACGTTGCCGCGAACGACGATCTCGCCGACGGTCCCACCGTCTCGGGGTACGTCGTTCCCGTGCTCGTCGATCACGCGGAGCTCGCCCGACGTGATGAGCTCCACGCCTTGCCGCGCCTTGATGCGTGCACGCCCTGCGGCATCGAGTGACGCATGCTCCGCGCGCGGCTCGCAGACCGTGATGAAGGGTGCGGTCTCCGTGAGTCCGTAGACCTGCGTGATCGTCCAGCCGATCTCCTCTTCCACACGCTCGATCGTCGTGGCCGCCGGCGGAGCGCCGGCCGTCATGATGTGCACACCGGGAGGCACGCCGGATCGCATGTCCTGAGGCGCATTGGCCAGGCCGATCAGTACCGTGGGCGCTGCGCATAGCATGGTGATGCGCTCGCGCCGTGCGTTGTCGAACACGGCAGCCGCATCCACCTTGCGCAAGCACACGTGTGTGCCGCCCACCGCGGTGACGATCCAGACGAAGGTCCAGCCATTGGCGTGAAACATCGGCAGCGTCCACAGATATCGCTCGGCGCTCGTCATGTGATGATGAACGAGCGTGCCGATGGCGTTCATCCACGCGTTCCGATGCGTGATCATCACACCCTTCGGCCGCGCGGTGGTGCCGCTGGTATAGTTGATGGTCAGCAGGTCACCTTCGCGAATGTCCGGCTTGATGTACTCCGGACTTCCTTCGCTGAGGAGCGCCTCGTAGTCGAGCCAGTCCTTGCCGCCGCCTTCGAGCGCGACAAAGTGTTCCACCGTGGGCATTTCGTGGCGCACCGTGTCGACGAGGTCGAGATAGTCGGCATGCACACACAGGACTCGGCTGCCGCTGTGATTGACCATGTATGCCCAGTCGCTCGCGAGCAGCCGATAGTTGAGCGGCACGAGGACGGCGCCGAGTTGCGGCACGGCGTAGAACGCCTCGAGCTGCGCGTGGGTGTTCGGCGCGATGTACGCCACGCGGTCGCCTTGCGCGACGCCGAGCTGCGAGAGAGCGCCCGACCACCGATCGCAACGATCGAAGAACTCGGCGTATGTCCACCGCAGGTTGCCGTCCACAACTGCTTCGCGGTCGGCGTACAGCGAGCGAGCGCGGCGCGCAAAGTCGAGGGGGGTGAGCGCGGTCTGCATCGTGGACCTCGCGGCTGGAGGGGCATAACGTACAGGCAACCGTGGTCCCCGATCAAGCAGGCCAATAAACTCTTTCGGCAGGTTGTCAGAGGAGAACCCCATGAGTATCCCCAACACGCGCGCCATGACTCGGCGTCCTGCGCATCCCGGTGAGATGCTCCGCGAGGACTTTCTGCCGGACTACGGTCTGACCGTTGCCGGTCTCGGGGAGGCCGCCGGCGTATCGCGGCAGTCCGTTAACGAACTCCTTCGCGGGCGGCGCGCGGTCAGCCCGGCGATGGCTCTCCGCCTCTCGCGCCTCTTTGGCAATACGGCGGAGTTCTGGATGAATGCGCAGCGAGCCGTTGATCTGTGGGACGCGAGGCAGGCACTCAAGAGCGAGGTAGCCCGGATCAAGCCGCTCCGTGTCGCTTAACAATCACTTCGGCTTGTGCGCGACGCGCTCTGAGCGCGGCAAGAATGCCACGCGGTGGAACAGATGAGGAAGGAATACAATTTCTCGAAGGGGACGAAGAATTCCTACTCAAAGCAGCTCAAGCAATCAGTCACGATGCGGGTCGACCGCGCTATCGTGGAGTATTTCAAGGCGCTGGCGAGTGAGCTCGATGTGCCGTACCAGACGCTGATCAATCTGTATCTGCGCGATGGCGTGCTGAGCGGGCGTCGGCCCGCCATGACCTGGCGCCCATCGTGGTCCGAATCGTCGTAGCGTGGAGTGGAATCGACGCCACAGACGTTGGTACTGGCTCTGTCTCCTCGTGTATAAGCGATTGACTCGCTTGCAACCGATGGTGTGTTGAGGCTCTCTATCGTGCAATGCGCGCTGTCAATCGGCCCCCCCATCCCCCCGACTGCTCTAAAACGGCGACGCGCATTGCGCGCACGCGATGGGACACGATGCATCGCTACGCGCGTTTGGCCAGATCGCGAGCAACGGCTTAAGGAATTCTAAGCGAACACTTGACGCGGCTGCCGGCGGAACGTATTGACGAGTGGGAACGGACTTGGAACCTGCCCGTAGACGTCGCGGCGAGCATCGCAGTCGAGTCCGAAGCAGACCGCGCGTCGAGTGGAAGCGTCTCTCAACGGAGGCCTCTGATGATGCACCGCCCGCGCAATCTCGCTGTAGTGTCCCTCATCGCCGGAGGAGTGCTGCTGTCGGCAGTGGCGCTCGCAAGAGCCGCAGTTGTGATCACCGGAACAGTCGGCCCGAGCGGAAAGTACCTCGTGACTGGCGCGCCGATCGTCGGTGCGTCCCCGGCTGTGCTGAAGTTCGCATTCCAGAACCTCACCGCGGGGACCAACCTCTCGCTCTGCGCGGGCTCTGATGCGGACTTCACTGCGGGAAACTGCTCGACCATTCTAGCGACATCGGGTGGCCCGGGATTCGCCTTTATCACCATCATGAACTCGCTCTCGCTGTCGGGGAAAGTGTTGTTCGTCAAGCGCAACGTTGGCGCGTTGCCGGCAAAGTTCAGCCTGGCAGTCGAATAGCGAGTTGCCCCTGGAGCGACATTCTTGCCATGCAGCTGCAATAAGGTTGGCCATCAACAGGTGGGCGAGGCGCAGCCTTGCTGACCGCATCGCGCCATTGAGAAGAGCGTGCAATCAAGTACATCAGTTCCTATGTTGGAGCGAAGTGACTCGCTTGTCCGCGCGCGAAACGGCGCCTTGTTCCGGCGCCGTTCCGTGTTTCAAGTTCCGGGAAGGCTACTGCTGCGCCCCCACCGGCCGCTGTGCCGGCGCAGGCGGTGCCTTCCCCGCGTCGAGATCATTCCAGTTCATGATCGCATTGAAACCGAGCATGTACGTCCCTTGAGTCTGCCACCGCCAGAATGGACGGATACCGAACATCACCACGTGTCCCTTGCCGACCGTCGCATCCACGAGCTGCGCACGCCCCGATAGCGCCTGTCCTCCTGCGAGCGTGCCGGAGAGCAGCATCTCCGCTGGGTTCGTCGGGAACTGAAGCACTACGCGCGGACGCACCACCTCGACGTTCGTGCCAAACAGCCCGCCGCCAAAACCGCCGCCGCCCGCTGCACCGGCGCCACCTCGGCGACCACCACGCCCACCAGCCGATTCCATCGTCAGTTCGGAGTTGGGCGCCGTCGAATCGAACGGCGACAGCGCAAGCCGCGTCGCATTCGGCGTAACGTTCTGACTCAGTCCCGCCGCGCCGCGCCCCGCTGCAAATGCAGCTGATGGGGCACTCGCGTTCAGCACCGGAGACTGATTGAAGTACACAGGTAGCTGAGTTCCCTCATACCCGTACGCCAGAGGACTCTTCTTGTCCGCAATGATGCCACGCAGGATCGTACCACGCGCAAACAGCTCGCTCGGATTCTCGACCGTGATTCCCGTCGTGAGATTGTACTCTGGGAAGATCGTCGCCGTGGAACCCTCGGTAATGAGCGTCCCACCTTCTTCAACGAAGTGATACAAGTTCATCAACCCCTCGACCCCCATGCCGCCACGAATGTCGTCGCTCTGATCGAGCGCGCCGAGATTCGGCGTATCGGCCGACTTGTGATAGGGCAGGGCCAGGGTGCCCGTCTTCGGCATGCCCGCCACCTGGCTCTGCGCCGTGCCGCCAACATGCGGAAAGATGATGACGTCATACTTTGCGCGGAGATTGCCGTCGCGGAGCTTCTGGTCCGCGAAGTAGGTGTACGGAACCCCGTACGTGTCCAGCGCGGCGCGCACCCAGCCTTCGTCCTGTGTCCGGGTCCAGCTGTGCACATAACCGATGCGCGGGACGTCGAGATTGTGCGTCTTCACGGCCGGCGCCGACCCGACGGCCCACGCCGACAGTCCGAGCTCGCGCAGCTGCGCCTCGAGTCGCCCACGGTCAGAATTCGCGATGATGAACGAGCCCGCCGCGAACTTATGGCCGCCGGCCTCGAAGTCCTCTTCGGCTGCGGCCATGGCCACGCCCCCATTCCGGAAGCGAAAGGTCACGAGCGCGTTGTCGCCGGCGTGCTCCACAATCACGACCGATCCGCTGCCCTGAATGCCGCCAGGCGCTTTCGCATCTGCCGTGAGCGGCGTCATGGGCTGCGACTGAATCGATTTGTCGCCGACAGGCACGATGCTGATGTTGCGCATCAACTGAAAGGTCCAGCCGGTGTCGTCGTACGGCGCAGGATTGCCGGTGGCGAAGTTCTGCAACGCGAAATACATGTCCGCGAGCGTACGATAGGGCTGATCCGCTCGGACGATGTAGTCGCCCGGCTTCACTTCCAGACCGCCGGCCTTGAACGCAGACGTCGCCGTGTGGATCTCGAGCCCCTGCCGCCGCAGCTCGTTTACAGCATCGACTGCATCAGCCTTACGATGCTGCCCGGCGGGAATCACCCAACCATACGTCGGCCCATTCTTCCCCTTGTCCACGGACCGCTTGTTCTTCAGCCAGTAGTTCTCGAGGAAGGTCTCCTTGTTCGTTGCGACGTAGTTGAGCGTAATGAGGAGCGCGGACTCCTGAATGTTGGTGTTGTTGCGCGGACCCCACTTGATGCTCGGCAGCGGCGGATTCGGCCGAAACCACTCCCGGCTCGTCGTCGTGGCGGGCAGCGTGAGATTGGCGTTGTTATCCGGACCGTAGCTCTGTACCTCGTAAAATCGCCCGGTGGCGTTGTGCGAGTGCGCGATGAAGAACATGTAGTTCGGCACCCACCCATCATAGAACCCATACGTGAACACGCCGGGCACGCCGCGCTTGGTCATCTCGTTCACGTCGTTGAGCGCGGTCTGCCACCATTCATTGATGGTGATGGGGTCGAGCGCCTCGTTGTAAGGACCGGTGCCGGTGCTCGAATACAGATATGATTGCGCCTCGTGCAGGTCGTGCAGGAAGGTCGGCGTCCACTCGAGGAAGGTTTTCGTCGTCGCGCGCGTCAGCGCGAGGAACTGGCCCATGCCGTCGCGATTATTGTCATGCTGCACATATTTGCCCCAGTACATGGCGGGCAGACGAACCTCACCCGTTGGGCGCTTCTTGTTGAAGTAGTAGGTGTCCACCACCTTCTCGCGGCCGTCCACCTCGAGCACGGGCGTGATGAAGGTGATGACGTTGTTGCGGATCTTCTGGACGTACGGCGTCTCTTCCACGGCGAGCCGATAGCCGAGCTCCATGAGCATCTCCGGTCCGCCCAGCTCCGGTGAGTGCATGCCGCTGGTCAGCCAATAGATGGGTTTCGCCGTCTTGATGATGGCGCGCGCCTGCTCCTCGGTCGTCCGGCGTGGGTCGGTGAGCTGCTTGAGCTGTGCCTTGTACTGATCGAGGTTCTTCAGCGTCTCCTCGTCGGCGATGACGGCGACGATCATGTCGCGGCCCTCCTCGCTCTTGCCCATCCGCCACACTTTCACGCGCGGCGACGTCCGAGCCAGCTCGTCGAAGTATCTATGGATGTCCTTCGCATACGTCAGCTCGCCGGGCGTGCCGACGATGCGGCCGAGGAACTTGAGTGGCGTCGGGACGGTGGCGGATGCGGGAAGATGGTCCACCAGCTCGGTGGTGATCCGGGGATCCTGGAGATACTCCTTGATCTTGGCCGTGTACGCAGAATCGTTCGGCTGCTGGGCGAGCATCGGCGCCGCGGCGACAAAAGCCAGGGCGGCGGTCGCAACGCAGCGGGGAAGTGCACGCGGATCGAACATCGGTCCTCCGAGGGGGCGGGCATGAGGGCGGGCTGGCTCACGAGTTACGAGCCAGCAGCGTCCGGCGTTGGCCGAACGCGGTCGGGCCCAACATCAGCTACTTACCTTTCAGAATGCGCATTCTCAAGAAGCAGGGCGACGTGCCTCGCCGGTCGCTCTGGCAACGGATCAAGGACGTCGCGCTCACCGACGTGGCGGTGCTCGCGCGCGGCGGCGTCTCCTCGGGGTCGCTCGAGAAACTCGAGGAGCTGCTACTCGAGGCGGACTTCGGCGTCCCGACGACGCTCAAGCTCGTCAGTGAGGTCGAACGACGCGCGACGCGCGGCACCGTGAAGACGCAGTCGGAATTCCTGGATGCGCTCGAGGAAGGCATTACCACGGCGCTCACCGCAGGCAACAGCGACCCCGCGCTCCACCTGGCGGCGACGTCGCCCACAGTCATTCTGGTCGTCGGCGTCAATGGGGCAGGCAAGACGACCTTCATCGGCAAGCTGGCCTCGCGGCTCTTCGGCGAAGGCAAGCGCGTCATGGTGGCCGCAGGGGACACGTTTCGCGCCGGCGCCATCGATCAGCTTCGCGTCTGGGCCGAGCGCACGGACTCGGAGTTCATTTCAGCGACAGCTGGCGCTGATCCGGCGGCCGTTGCGTTCGACGCCATCGATGCCGCCATCGCCCGAGACATGGACGTCCTCATCGTGGACACCGCCGGCCGCCTGCACACGAGTGAAGGCCTGATGACGGAGCTGAAGAAGGTCGCGCGTGTGATCGCGAAGCGCCTGCCCGACGCGCCGCACGAAACCCTGCTTGTGCTCGACGGCACCATCGGACAGAACGCAGTCCAACAGGCGAAGACCTTCGCGGCGGCGGTGAATGTCACGGGACTCGTCGTGACGAAACTCGACGGCACGGCGCGCGGCGGCGTCGTGGTGGCCGTGCACGAGGCCATCGACGTCCCGGTGAAATTCCTCGGCACCGGTGAGACGCGCGAGGATCTCACACCATTCGTCGCGTCCGAGTTCGCACGGGAGCTGCTGGGCGACGAGTGACTCCCGTCGCCAGTCGTCTCCGGTTGGACATGCCGGTCACGTACCTCAAGGGCGTCGGACCGGCGCGCGCCGAGGCGCTCCGGCGACTCGGCGTCACCACGGCGGGCGATCTCCTCTACCACATCCCGCACCGCTACGAGGACGCGAGCACCATCTCGCCCATCGCCCGGCTCGAGGTCGGCATGCAGGGCACGGTCATCGGACGCGTCATATCCAAAGGAGTTCTGCCCACGCGGAAGGGACTTCGTGTCTTCCAGGCGGTGCTCAAGGATGACTCGGGCATGATCGAGGTCGGCTGGCCCGGACAACCCTATCTCGACCGCACCATCGAGAAGGGCGACGTCCTGCTGGTGAGCGGAGCTGTCCGATTCTTTCACGGACGCCAACTTCAGCCGCGCGAATTCGTCAACCTCGGTGACGACGATACGGGCACCGCGCAGGGCCGAGTGCTCGCGGTGTATCCCGCGACCGAAGGGCTTTCGTTCAAGGTCATTCGCGGCATCATCGACGCGCATCTCGAAGGGCTGCTGCCCCTCGTCACGGAGTATCTCCCCGCGGACGTGCTGCGCTCGGCGCGCGTTCCGGCCATTCGCGACGCGCTGCGGATGGTGCATCGGCCGACGTCGATGGCCGAGGCAATGGAGGGTCGGTCGCGGCTCGCGTACGAGGAGCTGCTGTTCGTGCAACTCTTGCAGCAGCGCGCAAAATCACTCGCGCGCACGGGACGGCTCGGCATCCGCTTCGAGAATCGACGCGATCTTACGACCAAGCTCCGCGAGGCGCTTCCGTTCACGCTCACGGGCGCACAGGTCCGCGTGCTGCGCGAGATCTTTGGCGACATGTGCGGCGAGCAGCGCATGCAGCGGCTGCTTCAGGGCGACGTCGGCAGCGGCAAGACGATCGTCGCGGTCTTCGCCGCGCTCCTCGCGATGGAGAACGGATATCAGGCGGCCATCATGGCGCCCACGGAGCTGCTCGCGGAGCAGCACTTCCAGTCCATTTCACGGTTGCTCGCGCCGCTGGCCATCGAGCCCATTCTGCTCACCGGCAGCATCAAACCCAAGGCGCGTCGGGAAATCGCATCGCGTCTCGCGGAGGCGAGACCGTCGCTGGTCGTGGGGACGCACGCGCTGGTGCAGGAGTCCTCGCAATTCTCGAGGCTGGGCCTCGCGGTGGTGGACGAGCAGCATCGGTTCGGCGTGGAGCAGCGCAAGGCGCTGAGCGCCAAGGGCGAGTCGCCGGACGTGCTGCTCATGTCGGCGACGCCCATTCCGCGGTCGCTTGCGCTCACCCTCTACGGCGATCTCGATCTGTCGCTGCTCGACGAACGGCCTCCGGGACGACAGCCGATCACCACAGCGCTCAGGCCGGAGTCGACGCGCGATCGCGTGTTGGAGTTCGTCGTCCGTGAAGTTGCCAAGGGACGACAGGCCTACGTCGTCTATCCCGTCATCGAGGAATCCGAGAAGACCGACCTCAAGGCGGCCACCACGATGTTCGAGCTGCTCTCGGCAGGCGCTTTCCGCGAGCTCCGCACCGCGCTCCTGCACGGGCGTCTCCCGTCGGACGAGAAGGACGCGCTCATGCGCCGATTCCGCGACGGAGACATCGACGTCCTCATAGCGACCACGGTCATCGAGGTCGGCATCGATGTTCCGAACGCGACGGTCATGCTGGTCGAACATCCGGAGCGGTTCGGTCTCTCGCAGCTCCATCAGCTGCGCGGACGCGTGGGCCGCGGCGGCGAGCAGTCGTGGTGCGTTCTGCTCGGCGACGTCAGCCCCATCACGCGGCAGCGGCTCGAGATCTTTGCCGGCACGGAGGATGGCTTCGAGATCGCGCGCGCGGATCTCGATCTCCGCGGCATGGGCGATCTCTTCGGTGAGCGGCAGAGTGGCGTACCAACGTTCCGTGTGGCCGATCCGCTACGCGATGAACAGTTGAACGTGCTCGCGCGCGATGCCGCCGTTCGCATGCTGGAGAAGGATCCGGATCTCGAGGCGCCGGAGCATGCACCGCTCAAGCGCGTGATGGGCGAACGCTATGCGAGGTCGCTGGAGCTATTCCGCGTCGGCTAGGGCTTCGTCGGCTGTGCCAGTCGTCGCTTGATGCGTTCCAGCTCGGCGTTCGCCTTTGCCAGCTCGTCCTTGAGACGCGTTAGCTCGTCGGTGGTCGCCTGATCCGTTTTCGGCGGCACCGCCGCGGCGGCCTGTCTGACCTCGAGCGCGGCCGCCACGCGTCGGAGCAGCGCGGCCTCCGTGCGCCGAGGCGCGTTCGGCGTCGCGAGGTATCCGTCGAGTAGAGCGGCGGCATCGTGTGGCGATCCGGTCTGGTTGGCCGGGTCGAGCTTGTAGAGCGCGCGCCAGTACATCGCGTCCACAGCTTCAGGGCTCGCGGGGTACTTGGTTGCGAACTCGGCAAGGAGCTTGTCGGCGACACCGTAACGCCCGGCGCCTGTCTCCTGCGCCACTTGGAGCTGATACGCAGTCCAGTCGGCGCGCGATGCCTGCGACGGTACCGTGGCCGGACTGGCGCTATGACACGCCGTGAGCAGGACCGAGGCGGCGAGCAGTCTGCGCATCGTCATTTCGGCGCCGGAGCGTCTGCCGGGGCGAGGAGCCTGAAGCCGCCCGTCCGCCGCCGATTCAGCACGCGCAAGGGCAGCAGCAGCGTGAAGGTCGTCCCCTTTCCCAGCTCGCTCGTGCAGGTAATGCGTCCCTGATGCGCTTCCACGATCTCCTTGGCGATAGCGAGGCCGAGTCCGGTGCCCTTGGAGGACGCGGACTTCTGGTTGTCGGCCTGATAGAACTTCTCGAACACGTGCTTGAGCTGCTCGGGCGGAATTCCCGCACCCGTATCGGACACACGGATGCACACTCCGTTCTCGGCGGGTTCGGCAACGAGCTCCACCTTGCCGCCCGCCTTGGTGAACTTGAACGCATTGGACAGGAGATTTCCAGTCACCTCATTGATGCGCTCGGGGTCCCACAGCACCTCTTCGGGCAGGCCACCCTTGCGTACGACGGTGAACTGGATGTCTCGCTGCACCGCGAGCACGTGAAACGTGCGCTCGAGGTCGTCGAGCATGGACGAGAAGCGGACTGGCCTGGGTTCGATGCGCCCGCCTCCCGCCTCGAACCGGCTCACGTCCAGGAGCTGCGCCGCGAGTCGCGCGAGCGTGTTGGCCTGCGCCTCGATGGTCTTGATGACCGGTGCCTGCTTCTCGGGAACCGGGCCATAGATGCCTTCCTCGATCAGCGCGATATAGCCCAGGATGACGTTGATCGGCGTCTTCAGCTCGTGTGACGCGATCGACACGAACTCGGCCTTGAGCTTGTCCAACTCCCGGAGTTGGCGCGTCATCTCGCGAAAGCTCGCGGCCAACTGGCCAAATTCGTCGGCGCGCGACGCGTTCAGTCTCAACTTGTGGTCGAGCTCGCCTTCTGCCACGGCCTGCATGCCCTGTCTCAGCGCCCGCACGGGACCGTTGATCGATCTCGTCAGCCACAGCGAGATCGCCGCAACGAGCACGAGCGCAATGGCGAGCGCGGCAAGGAGTACGACTTCAGCGTTGGACAGGGACGCTTCCGCCGCGGTGACGCGTTGTTCCGTCTGGACACGCAGCTCATGCTCCATCGAGCTGAGGGCGTTGTCCGCGTCGCGCAGCGCGGGCGCAATCCGGCCCTCGGACAGCGTGTCCGCGCGTCCCACCGCGCCGGCCCTTACGGCCGCAAACTCGCTGTCCGCCGCCGGACCGATGACCGCCAGGTCGCTGGTGATCCGTCTTGCGGCGGAATAGAGGACGAAGTGATTGAGCGAGTCCGCAAGAAGGCGGGCACGCACGAGGGACGCGATCAGTTGCGCCTGGACGGTGTCGCTCCTGACGACGGACAGCGCGACCTCGCGGGCGCGCACGTCGCCCATTGCGTCGCGAAGGCGACCAAGCACCAGGGATGCCTGAAACTCACGCTCGCGGAGCCCGCGGATGTCCTCGTGCAGACGCCGCATGGACGTGCGCGCGACGAACAGAGGGACCAGGAGCACGGCGGCGATGATGACGAGGCTGAGAGCAAGCCTCGCGCGCAGGGTCATGTGCGGTGCGAGAGGGTGGTACGGCGCGCGGATGCAAGGACCTCGCCGACGCGGCCCTTTGCGACGCTACGGCGCCCGAGTAGCATTGATGGTCCGGCCCCGCAGGGCGCGCGCATCGCTGCCGCCGAGCCTTTGCGGGATTCTAGGCGCAGCGTAGTCCGCGCGCCACTGACATGCCTCCCACACGATGTCCGACCCTCTGTTCGTTCGCATCGCCGATCTGCCGGCGCATGCCGGTGAAACCGTCACGATTCGCGGATGGGTCACCCACGTCCGCTCCTCGGGCAAGGTGGCCTTTGCCGTCATTCGCGACGGCACCGGTGTCTGCCAGACCGTCTTCGTCAAGAATCAGCTTCCGCCCGACGTCTGGGAGCGATTTGCCGCCCTGACGACGGAGGCGTCCGTCTCCATCGTGGGCGCCGTACGTGCCGAGCCAAGGTCGCCTGGTGGGGTCGAGCTGGGCGTCGCCGACCTGGTGATCGTCGGCCCGAGTCCCGCCGATTACCCGATTCAGCCAAAGGAGCATGGGATCGACTTCCTGCTCGACAACCGGCACCTCTGGCTGCGCTCTCCGCGTCAGCGGGCGATCGCCATCATCCGAAACGAGATCGAGCAGGCCATTCACGACTTCTTTTACGAGCGTGGCTTTCTCCGTGTGGATACACCGATCCTCACGGCGGCCATCGGAGAGCGTTCGGGGCTGTTCGCGACGGAATACTTCGACGAGGGGAATGCCTACCTCGCGCAGACGGGCCAGTTGTACGGCGAGGCCGCGGCCGCGGCGTTCGGCAAGATCTACACGTTCGGCCCGACGTTCCGTGCGGAGAAGTCGAAGACCCGGCGACATCTCACCGAATTCTGGATGATCGAGCCCGAAGTGGCATGGAACGACTCGGAGGCCAACATGCTGCTCCAGGAAGAGCTCGTTTCGTATCTCGTACAGCGGGTGTTGGAACGCCGGCGCGCGGAGCTGTCGGAGCTCGAGCGCGACGTCACGAAGCTCGAGAGCGTCAAGGCACCCTTCGACCGGCTGAACTACACCGACGCCATCGCGCTCGTCCAGGCACGCGGAAGCACGACCCAGTGGGGCGAGGACCTCGGCGCTGAAGACGAAGCGCTGATCGTGCGGGATGCGACGCGCCCGGTGTTCGTCTTCAACTATCCTAAGACGGCCAAGGCCTTCTACATGAAGGAGAACCCCGACGACCCTCGCACCGTGCTCTGCGACGATCTGCTCGCGCCGGAGGGGTTCGGGGAGATGATCGGCGGCTCGCAGCGCGAGGACGATTACGACAAGCTGGTCGCGCGCATCAAGGAAGAGGGGCTGCCGATGGATGCCTACGGCTGGTACCTCGATTTACGCAGGTACGGCACGTTCCCGCATGCGGGGTTTGGGCTTGGTCTGGAGCGGACGGTGGCGTGGATTTGTGGGTTGCAGCACATCCGCGAGGTGATCGCGTTCCCAAGGATGATGAACCGCTTAAGACCGTGATCCGTCCGCCTTCTTCACTTCGTTCCACATCCCGTCCAGCACTTCCAGACCTGCCGAGTGAACGTCCATGCCGCGTTCCCGCGCCAGCGCCTCGATCCGGCTGAACCGCTCGGCAAACTTGACGTTCGCCTTGTCCAGGGCGAGCGACGGATGGACGCCGAGTTTGCGGCACAGATTGACGACCGAGAACAACAAGTCGCCCAGCTCGTCCTCGAGTTTGGGGTCCGGCACGCCATAGCCCGCGGCATGCGCGCCTGACGCAACCTCGGCACGAACTTCGGCCAGCTCCTCTTCGACCTTCTGGGCCGGCCCGCTCGCATCGGGCCAGTCGAAGCCCACGCCCGCCGCGCGATCCTGTAGTCGAAACGCCCGGTGCAGCGCGGGCAGACCGGCGGGGAGGCCGTCCACGATGCTCTCGCGCTTCCGCGCCTTCATTCCCTCCCAGCTCTGCCGTTCGCCGCCCTCATACAGATGCGGATGCCGGGCTTTCATCTTGGAGAGGAAACCTTCCGCCACGTCCGAGAGGTCGAATGCACCACGCTCTTCCGCGACGACGCTGTGAAAGAGGACCTGGAGCAGCAGATCGCCCAGCTCTTCCTTCAACTGGCGGTCGTTTCCCGCGCGGATGGCATCGTCCACCTCGTACGCTTCCTCGATGAGATACGGCCGCAGCGACTCGTGTGTCTGCGCCGCATCCCACTCGCAGCGCTGGCGGAGATCCTTCATCAGCGCGAGCGTTTCTTCGAGTCCCGGCTTCCGTTGCATGGCTCCTTACAGTCCCGTATCTTGTTCAGTCTGCACATGATAGCGCATCGCGTCGTCCGATGACACGCGCCTGGGTCGAGGTCGATCTGGGCGCGTTGTGCCGCAACGGCGCCGCCATTGCGGCTCGCGCGGGCGTGCCCCTGCTGCCCATGGTCAAGGCGGATGGATACGGCGTTGGCGGTCTGCGTGCGGCGCTCGCTCTGGACGCGCTCGACCCCTGGGGCTTTGGCGTCTCCTCCGCGGCGGAAGGCCAGGAGCTGCGACGCGCCGGCATTACGCGGCCCATCATCGTGTTCACGCCGATTCTGCGGACGGAAATCGATTCGCTCCGTCGGGCAGATCTGACGCCCGCACTCGGCGATCCGGCGGTCATCGAATCGTGGGGACGCACGGGTCGGCCGTGGCACCTTCAGATCGACACCGGCATGTCGCGCGCGGGCATGCCGTGGCACGAGGTCGGGACGCATCGTGCGCTGCTCGAACGCACCGCGCCACAGGGCGTCTTCACGCACCTCCACTCTGCGGAGCGACGCGACGATTCGCGCGACCAGCAGGAGAAGCGCTTCGCGGCGGCACTGAAGGAGCTGCCGGAGATTCCTTCGATCGTGCACGTGGAGAACGGAGCCGCAGTGGAATCGCGCGCGCCCTCGCCATGGACTCTCTGTCGCCCGGGCATCTTCCTCTATGGCGTGTCCACGGTGGAGGGGTCACCGTTGGTGCCTGAGCCCGTTGCGAGCATTCGCGGGCGCATCGTGGAGCTCCGCACCATCGCCGCGGGCGAGGCGGTGAGCTACGAAGCGACCTGGCGCGCGCCTTCCGCGCGACGGATCGCCACGGTGCCCATCGGCTACGCCGACGGCTATCGGCGCGCGCTCAGCAATCGCGGCATTGCGCTCGTTCGTGGCTTGCGTGTAAAGGTCGTTGGCATCGTCACGATGGACATGACCATGCTCGACGTCACCGATGTCGAGGCCTCTCTGGGCGACGTCGTGACCCTGCTCGGCGCCGATGGTGACGACGTCATCACCGTGAGTGAGCTGGCACAGCTCTCCGGGCTCTCGCCGTACGAGCTGCTCACCGGTCTCGCTCGCCGACTCCCTCGTCAGTACGTGGACTCCACGGCGGAGGCGGCGGCGTGAGACGCCGAGCGGCGGTGATCGTGCTCGATGGTGTCGGCGTCGGCGAGGCGCCCGACGCGGCGGCCTACGGAGACGCGGGAAGCAACACGCTCGGCAACCTTGCGCGCGCTGCCGGAGGGCTCGCGCTGCCCAATCTCGCCGCCCTCGGCCTTGGCAACATCACTCCGCTCGACGGCGTTCCGGACACCGAAGCGCCGGAAGGGGCGTGGGGAAAGATGCAGCCGGCGTCCGCGGGGAAGGACAGCACGAGCGGACATTGGGAGCTCGCGGGTCTCCATCTCGCGAAGCCCTTTCCGACCTATCCTCACGGTTTCCCCGCCGAGGTGGTCGATCCGTTCGTGAGTGCCACGGGGCGCGGTGTGCTCGGCAACGTGGCCGCGAGCGGCACCGACATCATCGATCAGCTTGGGGCCGAGCACGAAGCCTCCGGAAAATGGATCCTGTATACCTCGGCGGATTCGGTCTTTCAGGTTGCGGCGCACGAGAACGTCGTACCGCTCGAGGAGCTCTATCGCGCCTGTGCGACCGCGCGTGAGCAGCTCGTGCCGCCGCACAACCTGTCTCGCGTCATCGCGCGCCCGTTCATCGGAAGCGAAGGGAAGTACGAGCGCACGAAAAACCGGCGGGACTACTCGCTCGCGCCGCCGGGCGAAACCCTGCTCGACGCGCTTGCCGGCGCGGGGATCGCGCGCGCCGGCGTGGGCAAGGTGGACGACCTCTTTGCCGGCCACTCGCTGAGCTCGCGTCACACTGCGGACAACGAGCAGGGCATCCAGGCAATTCTCACGTGGCTCGAGCAATCGGAGGGTGGGTTGCTGTTTGCCAACCTTGTAGATTTCGACACGCTGTATGGCCACCGGGGTGACGTGGCCGGTTTTGCGCGTGCGCTGCGCGAGTTCGACGATGCGCTGCCGCTGCTGCGCGCCGCCCTGAACGAGGACGATCTGCTGTTCATTACCGCCGACCACGGAAACGACCCCACCACGGGCTCCACCGATCACGCGCGCGAGTGTGTTCCGCTGCTCGTCACCGGTGCGCAGGTGCATCCCGTTGCCCTCGGCACGCGGTCCACCTTCTCGGATCTCGGCGCCACCGTGGCGGAGTGGCTCAACGTGGGATTTCGCGGGCAGGGAACGTCGTTCCTTTCGCTCCTGGAGCGCTCGTGAGCGCGGAGCCGGAGAAGCGTGTGAACAGTGCGGACTGGACGATGCTCCTCGAGCGTGCCCGCGGTGCGATGGGACGTGCCTACGCCCCGTACTCGGGGTTTCGCGTAGGCGCGGCGCTCCTGGCCACGGATGGCTCCGTCCACGAAGGGTGCAACGTCGAGAACGCGTCATATCCCGCGGGGATCTGCGCCGAGCGGTCGGCGGTGAGCGCGGCGGTTGCGGCAGGTGTGCGGTCGTTCGCTGCCCTGTCCATTGCAACGGAGGCGGAAACACCTACGCCTCCGTGTGGTATCTGTCGGCAGGTGTTGATGGAATTCGCGCCCGGCCTGGCGGTGCTCAGCGTCACGAGCATCGGACAGGAGGCGCGATGGTCGCTGAGTGATCTACTTCCCGAAGCCTTTACACCCACGTCGCTGCGCCATCGGTAGGCGTCGCGACGACGGACGGAGTTTACGTGGCATCTGATCGGATTGTCCGGAGCGCGCTGGCCGCGCTCCTCATCGTTGGAGCGTTGGAGGCGTGCTCGGAGCAGGTGAGCACGTCCCTCGGCTGTCCTGAGCTCTGCACGGACCAGAGCGCGCCGTTGCGCGACACGACGCTGGTCGGCGGCGTGGTGGTGGACTCGTCGCTCCTGGGTTTTGCCGGACTCGGCGACACCCACGACATCACGCTCCTGAATCAGGGCGACACGGCCGACGTCCGGCTCGTGGCGCGGTTCGATACCCTGCCGCAGACGTACAGGCCGACGGGTGCCGCGGCGGACAGCGCGATCACGCGCGTGGACAGCGCGTCACTGATCTTCTTCATCGACACGCTCACGGTGAAGGCGACGTCGCCCATCACGGTGGATGCCTTCGACGTGGATACCACAGCGGCGGACACGGCGACGTCAGTGCTGGTGCCGCTCTTCCGCGCCAACCGGCTCATCGGCAGCAAGACCTTTGAGACCGCGGACATCAAGGACACGCTGCGCATGCCGATCGACAACGGCGTGGTGTTCGCGAAGATCCGCGACACGACACGCCTGCGCATCGGACTGCGTGTGCGCGGCTCGTCCACGGCAAGGATGCGTATACTCGCGTCTCAGGTCACGCCGCGTGTGCGCTTCCGCGTCTCCGCGGATACGACGGTTCGTCCGGACACCGTCTTCCTCAGGTCGAGGACGCCCTCCGGCGACGCGTTTCTCGCATCGGTGTTCACCGTGTTTCCGCTCGTCGCCAAAGGCGCGCTGCCGCCTCCGCCAAAGGACAGGTTTGTCATCGGCGGGCTGGCGGGGGCCCGGACGTATCTCAAGTTCGACATTCCCGGCACCGTCATCGACTCGGTGCAGGTCATTCGTGCCTCACTGCTGCTGACGCAGACGCCGGCGCGATCCACGGCGCGCGTGAAGGACACGCTCATCGTGCGCACGCATCCGGTTCTTGCCTCGCCCGCCGTAACGGACATTGCAACGGCCATGGGATTCCTCGGTGGTTCCGCCAGCTACGGTGTGGACTCCGTTCTCTTTGTGCCGGCGGACAGCGGCGGGAAGAGCATCGAGCTCGTGAACCTCTTCCGCTTCTGGCGCGCCATCGGTTCGGCGAATTCGTCGCGCGCCATCGTCCTTCGCTCGTCGTCCGAAGGAGCGAATCCCGGTGAGGTCACATTCTTCTCGCTCCTGGGTCCACCGGCACTTCGGCCGAAACTCCGCATCACCTACGTGCCGCGTCGCGGCTTCGGCCTCCCGTGACCATGAGCATGCGCATTTTCCCCGTCGTCGCCGTCCTCGCACTGCTGCCCGCAACCGGGGTCGCACAGGGATCGCTTGGGACGCTGGGATTCGGATATCCCACTGGGCAGTTGAGCACCCGCGCACTTGGCGCCGGCGGCGCAATGGGCGAGATGGATCCGCTGTCGGCCACGAACCCGGCCGTGCTCAGCTACTTCGGCGGCACCATACTCTACTTCCAGGCGGAGCCCGAGTATCGCACGCTGACGTCCGGTGGAAGCTCGGAAAACTCGAGCGTCGCGCGCTATCCGCTCATCGCTGCCGCGTTTCCCGTGTCGTCCACGTGGACGCTCGGGATTTCGGCGTCGAATTTCCTGGACCGCACATTCCGGACGCAAACGCGCGGAACCATCATGGTCTCCGACACCGCCCTCGGCGTCACGAACCAGTTCCAGAGCGACGGAGCCGTCGCGGATCTGCGGCTGGCCGTGGCGTGGAATCCCGTCCGGTGGCTCAAGCTCGGGGCGGCGGCGCACGCCATCGCGGGCGACAATCGTGTGCGAAACAGCGAGCGCTTCGACGACAGTACGCGGTTTGCCGCGCTGGTCGATACGGCCACCATCGGCTACACGGGCAACGCGCTGTCCGCCGGCGCCGAGGTACTGCTCGGAACTGAAGTGAGTCTCGCGAGCTCCTATCGTCGCGGCGGAAGTCTTTCGCTCAAGCGTGGGGACACCACCATTGCCATGGCGCATGTGCCCGACCGCCTCGCGCTGAGCGCGGCCTACATCGGCATTCGCGGGACGGCGCTTTCTGTGCGGACCGCGCACGAAACGTGGACGCGCATGGCGTCGCTCGGATCGTCGTCGCTGCGCGTCAGCGACACCTGGGACACGAGCGTCGGTGCCGACGTGCTCGGCCCTCGGTTTGGCGAGCACGCGGTCAGTGTGCGCACCGGTATGCGCTGGCGCACCTTGCCCTTCGGCATCTCGACGGCGAGTGTGAATGAGAAGACGTTTTCCGTGGGCGCCGGCACGCTGATTGGCCGAGGTGGCCGGGCGGCGCTCGACTTGGCGCTCCTGCATGCCAACCGCACGGCGACGCCGACGCTGTCTGAAACCGCATGGACCCTCAGCGTAGGACTCACAGTACGCCCCTGATCGCATGACGGGACTCGTCCCGCCGCCGGCCGACGCGCCGGTCATCCTCGTGGCCGACGACGTGCCGGCCAACGTGGAGCTGCTCTTCGACCAGCTCCACGTTCTTGGATTTCGCGCGATCGCGGCGTCCGACGGACCGTCCGCGCTCAAGACGTGCTTCGAGGAGATGCCGGACCTCTGCATCCTCGACGTCTCCATGCCGGCGGGCGACCTCGGTGTGGACGACCGCTCGGCCGGCTTCGAGGTGTGCCGTCGCATCAAACGCGATCCGCGCACCGCGCGCATTCCGGTCATCTTCGTCACGGCGCTCAACGACACGACCGATCGCGTCAAGGCCATCGAGGCGGGGGGGGACGACTTCCTCACGAAGCCGCATAACCGTCTCGTGCTTGGCGCGCGCGTGCGCTCGTTGCTCAAACTCAAGGCCGCCACGGACGCCCTCGAGGAAAGTCTGCGCAAGCAGAAGGAGCTCGAGAAGGTGCGCGACGATCTCATGAAGATGATCGTGCACGATCTCAAGTCGCCGCTCACGTCCATCATTGGAGCGATGGAGATGTTGATGGATGGCGACTTCGGCGTGCTGGCCACCAATCAGCGCACCGCGCTCGGCGAGGCGGAAGCACGCGCCGAGGATCTGCTTGCGCTCATCGAGGATCTGTTGGAGGTGGCGCGTCTCGAGAACACGAGCATGTCGTTGCACCTCGCGCCAACGGCACCCGGGGCGCTGCTCACCGAGGTGCGGCACGAGTGGGAGATCCGGTCACAGCAGGAGGGCGCGCGCGTGACTGTAGAAGTGACGGACGACGCGCCGGTCATCAACGCCGACCAGCCGCTATTGAAGCGCGTTTTTGGGAATCTCGTGCAGAACGCGCTGACGCACTCGTCGCGCGCGGTGACGATCACGCTCGGCGCGAGGAAGGAGAACGACGGGACGCTCTTTACCGTCGCCGACGACGGCGTGGGCATTCCGCCGGAGTATCACGACATCATCTTCCGGAAGTTCGAGCAGGTGAAGACGCCGCACATTCCGCGCGTGCGCAGCTCGGGGCTCGGCCTCGCGTTCTGCAAGCTCGTCGTCGAGGCGCATGGTGGCCGGATCTGGGTGAAGAGCGGCAGGGACATGGTCGGCAGTGCGTTCCACTTCTGGTTGCCAGTAAAGCCGCCGTCGACGACAGTCGCGCTCAGCTAAAGGACAGCGAGACCAGTAGTGAAGATCAGAACTCGGTATCCGGCACTCGGTAAGACAACGTAGCCGGTAGACACGCGGCTCTTAAGCGGGGACACACACGGCCACGCACTGCGGCGGACGAGCACCGCCCAACGAGGACCGCTCGTACTGAATACGCCCCTGTACCGGATGCCGGATACCGAGTACTCGAGTTCCCTACTATCTTTGAAGGATGGATCGTCCCACCGTCTATATCGAGACCTACGGCTGCCAGATGAACGTCAGCGACTCCGAGCTCATGCTCGGCGCGCTCGCGTCCGCCGGCTATGAGCACGTGGAGAAGCCCGACGGCGCGGACGTCATCCTCGTGAATACTTGCGCCATTCGCGACCACGCCGAGCAGCGCGTGGTGGGCCGGCTCGGTGAGTTGAAGCGCCACATGAAGCGCGACTCCATCATGGGTGTCACCGGATGCATGGCGCAGCGCCTTGGCCCTCAGCTCCTCGACAAGGCCAAGCACGTCTCGCTCGTGATCGGTCCCGACGGATATCGGGCGCTGCCGGCTCTTGTTGATGGCGCCCGGCGCGGCGAGCGCGCCATTGCCACGACGTTCGACCTCGAGGAGCACTACGAGGATTTTTCGCCGCGGCGCTTCGACAAGGTCAAGGCGTGGATCCCCGTGCAGCGCGGCTGCGACTATCGCTGCACGTACTGTATCGTGCCCACCACGCGCGGGTCGGAGCGGAGCCGGCGCCTCGATGACGTCGTGCGCGAGACGCGAACCGTTGTCGCCGAGGGCATGAGCGAGGTGGTTCTGCTTGGGCAGACGGTCAACTCGTACAACGACGGCACGCACGACTTCGCCGATCTCCTTCGCGCGGTGGGCGACGTACCAGGAGTTCGCCGAGTCAGGTTTACGAGTCCGCATCCCAACGACTTCACCGATCGCGTTATCGGCGCGATGGCTGACGTCGGCGCGGTCTGTGAGCACGTGCATCTCCCGATGCAGAGCGGCTCGTCGCGTGTGCTCAAGCGGATGCTGCGGCGTTATAGTCGCGAAGGCTACATGGAGTGCGTCGAGCGCATTCGCGCCGCGATTCCCGGCGTCTCGTTGACGACCGACATCATCGTCGGCTTCCCGGGCGAGACCGACGAGGAATTCGAGGAGACGCTGAGCGCCGTGCGCGAAGTCGGCTTCGCCGACGCGTACACGTTCATCTTTTCTCCACGCGACGGCACGCCCGCCACGCGCCTGCCCGCGGAATGGACGGTGCCCGAGTCGGTGGCGGGTGAACGCCTCCAGTCGCTCGTGGAGACTGTGCGCGGTATCGCGCGCCGGAGTAACCTCGGATTGCTCGGCACGCGCCACGAGGTGCTGGTAGAGCGGCAAGCCAGGCGCGGCGACGCGATGCTCATGACGCGCACGCGGGACTTCAAGACCGTTCTCGTCCCGGGCGACGCGTCGATGTTGGGCCGATACCTCACCGTCGAGCTCACGGGCACCACCGGCTCGACGTTTACCGGAAGCGTCGTGCACGAGCGACAGCCGCTTCCGATGGCCGGTCACGACGCGGCGCACGAAGCCGCCGTCGCTTCTCTGGTAACGCGCTAGAACGATCCACCGGGCGGCATCACGATGCCGCCCAACTCGGCGCCGCAGCAATTGTTGTCGCGTGCCTCTCGTTGCGCGATCCGTGCTCGCCTATGCGCTGTCTCTCATCCTGGCGCTGAACGCCGAAGAGAACGGGCGCGCCGCACTCGGTGCGACCGCTCTGGTTGGTGCAGTCGCATTCAGTCTTGCCCTGCGTCCCGTGAACGCCCTCGTGAGCGGAGTGGTGGCCGCCGGCGCGCTGGTGGGCTCGGCGACGATTGCTTCGGACGCACGATGCGCTCGCGTGCTCGCCAGTGATTCGTCGTGGCGTGCGGCATTCGAGGGCGACGCCGCGCCTGGTGGTGTCGTGCATGCCAGCGTATCCGGGCGCGGATGTACTGCACGCGCGACAATTCTTGTTGGCCGTGGCACCGCACGTGAAGGCGAGGTCGCCACTGTCTCGGGCGAAGGGAGCTCGGGCGCTCGCGGGCTCTTCATCCGTGACGGCATCGTGGGGCCATCCTCTCGCGGGCCACTTGCTCGCACGTTGCGCGCGAGCACGTCCCGCCGCATCGATCGAATCTTCGGCTCGGACTCGGCGATGGCACGCGCCCTCGTGATGGGCGACATGACCGCCATTCCGCCGGAGGTGCGCGAGCGATACGCGCGCGCCGGGCTGGTCCACATGTTGAGCGTCTCCGGGTTGCATGTGGGGATCATCGCGCTCGCGCTCGAGCTACTCGCGTCCGTGCTGCGCCTCCCACCGCGCCCCGCGAGGATCGCGACTCTGATTCTTGTCGGGACATACGTCGCCGGCATCGGCGCTCCCTCCCCGGCGGTCCGCGCTGCCGTCATGCTCGGTGCGCTGTTGCTTACACGCCTTCTGCAGCGGCCAACGTCACCTTGGGCAATTCTTGCGCTTGGCGCCGGCGCTCCTCTGCTCGACCCACATGTTGCGATCGATCTCGGCTGGCAGTTGAGCGTGGTCGGTACAGCGGCGCTGATCTCCGGAGCGGCGTTGGCGCGACGGGCCGTTCCTCGTACGTGGAGCGGGCTGCGCCGGTCGCTTGCGACAGCAACGATCATCAGCGTGGTGGCGACCATCGCCACCACGCCACTCGTCGCGTGGACGTTCGGCCGCGTGGCGGTCCTGGGACCGCTGACGAACCTGGTGGCGGATCCCATCATGGGCATACTGCAACCCGTGCTGTTTGTCGGCGTTGCCATTCCAGTGCATGCCGTCGAGCACGCGGCGGCCGACGCCGCGCATGCGCTGCTCTTCCTTTTCGACGCGGTCGCCGTTGCCGCGGATCACGTTCCGTTCGCCGCGCCGGCTGTGATGACGACTGTGCCGGCAGCGATCGCCGCCGGCATCGGCTGCGCGGCCGTTCTCGTCGCATGTGTAGCGAGACACCCGGCACGTCCGGCGCTGACCGCCTTGTGCGCGCTGGCCTTCCTCACGCTCGAACCGTTCCGTCCAATGCGGCGAGGCGCGCCTGAGCTTCATATGCTCGACGTCGGGCAGGGTGACGCACTCGCGGTGCGCACGTCCCGTGGACGGTGGATCGTGATCGATGCGGGGCGCGAATGGACCGGCGGCGACGCAGGCCGAAGCGTAGTGGCGCCATACGTGTCGCACCGAGGCGGTGACGTCGCGCTGTTCATCCTGTCGCATCCGCACGCCGATCATGTGGGCGGGGCCGCGTCGCTGCTCTCGCTCGTGCATCCAGCCGGCTTCATCGATCCCGGATACGTGGGCACGGCGGAATCCTACGCGGCGACGCTACGGGAAGCGATGCGTGATGGCATTCCATGGCGGCGCGTTCGCCCCGGCGACTCCCTGTCGGTCGACGATGTCTCGTTTACCCTGCTGGCCCCGGATTCAGCGTGGGCGTCGTCGCTGGCCGACGCGAATCTCGCGAGCACCGTCCTCATCATGCGTGCGGGCGGCGCGCGGATTCTCTTCATGGGCGACGCGGAGGCGCCAGAGGAACAATGGTTGCTGCGGCATGCGCGCGATTCGCTGCGGGCGGACGTCCTCAAGGTGGGGCATCACGGCAGCTCGACGAGTACGACGGCCGACTTTCTTGACGCGGTTCATCCACGCGTTGCGCTCGTCAGCGTCGGCGCGCACAACATGTACGGTCATCCGAATCTCGAGGTGCTCGATGCACTGCACGATGCCGGCGCGCTGACGTTGCGCACCGACCGCGTCGGCACGGTCGTCCTTAGATTCCTTGGCGACGGCATCGACGTCAGCGCGCGCGACGTCCACTGGAGCATTCCTCGGCAAGTCACCAGATGAGTGGCCTCGGTCGGAACTGCTCTTGCACGAACTCCGGCACATCCATCAGTTTGAGGCCGACCCACTGTTCCCGCTTCGCGCAGAGGTTGCCCGTGGTTCAACATACCGCGACGTCGGTCGTCACGATCGAGCGATTCATCATCGAGCAGGAGCGCCTGCATCCGGAGGCCACTGGCGAGCTCTCCGGCATTCTGTACGACATGGCGCTCGCGGCGAAGATGATTGCCAACAAGGTGCGTCTCTCGGGTCTCGCGGACATCCTCGGCGCCACCGAGAACGCGAACGTGCAGGGCGAAATCCAGCAGAAGCTCGACGTGTTCGCCAACAACGCCATCATCAAGGCCATGGACCACGGCGGCCGGCTCTGCGCGATGGCGTCCGAGGAGGAGCCCGGGATCATTCCCATACCCGAGGGGTTTCGCTGCGGGAAGTACTGCCTGTTGTTCGATCCGCTCGACGGCTCCTCCAACATCGACGTCAACGTCCCGGTGGGCACCATTTTCAGCGTCGTGCAGAAGATCACGCGCGGGCGTGCCGGCGAAATGGAGGACATGTTGCAGCCCGGCCGGCGACAGGTGGCGTCCGGCTACGTGATCTACGGCTCCAGCACCATGTTGGTGTACACCACGGGGCAGGGCGTGCATGGCTTCACGCTCGATCCGTCCATCGGCGAGTTCCTGCTGTCGCATCCGAACATCCGTATCCCTGACGAGGGCAGATATCTCTCGGTCAACGACTCGTACGAAGCCAACTGGGACGAGCCGACCAAGCTCCTCATGCGCAAGTATCGCGGGCTCGAGGGCGAACGGAAGCCGCTGAGCGTACGCTACGTCGGGTCGCTCGTCGCCGACTTTCATCGCAATCTTCTTGGCGGCGGTGTGTTCTGCTATCCGTGGAACCGCAAGATGCCCATCGGCAAACTGCGGCTTCTCTACGAGGCGAATCCCCTCGCGTTCGTCTGCGAGCAGGCCGGAGGAGGGGCAAGCGACGGCACGCATCGGATGCTCGACATCATGCCCACCGAGCTGCATCAGCGCGTGCCCCTCTTTATCGGCAGCAAGCGCGACGTGGATCTCGCGATACAGACGTACGCCGGGCATTCGGAGCTCGTCGGTGCCTGATGAAGCACGCCGGCTGAGCCCCTCCGGCATCCCGATCGCGCCCGTCTATCGTCCCGAACCAGTCGACTACGAGCACGATCTCGGCGACCCGGGCGAGTTTCCCTACACGCGCGGCGTCCAGCCGACCATGTACCGCGGACGCCTGTGGACGATGCGGCAGTACGCAGGCTTCGGCACGGCGCAGCAGACCAACGCGCGCTTTCGGCTGTTGCTCGACAAGGGGCAGACCGGACTCTCCGTCGCCTTCGATCTGCCCACGCAGATGGGCATCGACTCGGACTCGCCGCGTGCAACAGGAGAAGTCGGTCGCGTCGGAGTGGCCATCGACACCGTTGAGGACATGCATGCGCTGCTCGACGGCATTCCGCTCGCCGACGTCTCCACGAGCATGACCATCAACGCGACGGCCGCGACGCTGCTCGCCATGTACATCGTCGTGGCCGAGGAGCGCGCCATTTCGCGCGCGTCGCTGAGCGGCACGATTCAGAACGACATCCTGAAGGAGTACATCGCGCGGGGGACGTACATCTATCCGCCGGTTCCATCACTGAATCTCATCGCGGAGACGTTTCGCTTCTGTGCGGCGGAGGTACCAAGCTGGAATCCCATCTCCATCTCCGGCTACCATATCCGTGAGGCCGGCGCCACCGCGGTGCAGGAGCTCGCGTTCACGTTCGCGAACGCCATGGAATACGTGGGAAGCGCAATCGGAGCCGGACTCCCCATCGATGGATTCGCGCCGCGGATCTCGTTCTTCTTCGCGGCGCACAACGACCTGTTCGAGGAAGTCGCGAAGTTCCGCGCCGCGCGCCGGCTTTACGCGCGCCTCATGCGCGAACGGTTCTCCGCGAGCGATGCGTCCTGCCGACTGCGATTCCACTCGCAAACGGGCGGCGTGACGCTCCAGGCGCAGCAGCCACTCAACAATGTCGTGCGCGTTACCGTCCAGGCCTTGGCTGCCGTCCTCGGTGGCACGCAGTCGCTGCACACGAATGGGTTCGATGAGGCGCTCGCCTTGCCGTCGGCGGAGGCGGCGACGCTCGCGCTCCGCACGCAGCAGATCATCGGCTACGAGAGCGGCGCGGCGGCCACGGCCGATCCCCTTGCTGGCAGCTACTACGTCGAGGAGCTCACCAACACGCTCGAGCGCCAGGCGCTGGAACTGCTCGAGCGCGTGGACGCACTCGGCGGTTCCGCCGCGGCGATTCAAGCGGGGTTCTTTCAGGAGGAGATCGCCCGTTCCGCGTACGAGTTTCAACTGCGCGCGGAACGCGGTGAGGCCACCATCGTCGGCGTCAACAGGTTTGCCGATTCCGCCGAACCGCCCATCATCCCAGCGCCCGATTACTCGGCGCTCGAGCGCGATCAGGTGTCGCGCCTCGCACACCTCCGAGCGACCCGCGACAACGCGGAGGTGCAGCGCACGCTCGTGGCCTTGCGCTCCGCGGCGCCGGCGTACGCTGTTCAATCGGGCGACCGGCCGCCCCTCATGCCCGTGATCATCGACGCGGTACGCGCCCGGGCGAGCGTTGGTGAGATCAGCGATGCGCTCAGCGCGAGTTGGGGGACGTACCGTCCGGGCACCTGACATCGTTCGCGCGCGCCTGTTCCGCTGCGTCGATGTCACATTTATGGGCTTGTTCGGGACAGTAGCGGCGGCTACGTTTCACGGCTGGATGTAACCGCCTAAGTCCCCTATTCATGCCAACTTACGAATTTCGTTGCCCAGAGGGGCACGACTTCGAAAAGTTCTACCGCACCATCAGCGGCGCCGAGTCGACGGCTACGTGTCCCGTGTGCGGTCGCGTTGCCGAACGCCGTATGTCGGCCACCGGCTTCGCGTTCAAGGGTTCGGGCTTCTATCTGACCGACTACGGCAAGAACGCGCATCGCGGCACCGCGCCCGAATCGAAATCGGAATCGAAGTCGGAAGGAACGGCGGAAAAGGGGGAGAAGGCGGAGAAGTCCACAGGGGAGCCCAAGTCGACGCCGAGTGCTGAGTCATCCGCGCCGGCCGCGAGCAAGGCAGACGCGACGCCCGCCACCAAACCCGCATCCACCAGCAAGCCGAGCACGTCCGAGTGAGCGCGGGCACCGACGCGCTTCGTCGTGAGCTCCAGCGCGCGGCGGCTGCGCTCGGCGCGTCCGGCGACATCGAGCCTCTGCTCGAGCGCCCGCGCGATCCCGCGTTCGGCGATTGGGCCACGAATCTCGCGATGGTGCTGTCGAAGCCCCTCGCGCGGAAGCCACGCGATCTCGCGCTCCAGTTGATCGACCGCATCGATCGCTCGGCGGCAGGCATCGCGGCCGCCGAAGTGGCCGGTCCGGGATTCATCAACTTCCGCATGGATGCGGGGATAGTCGCGAGGGGCATCGCGTCGCTCGTCGAGGCGGGGGAGACGTACGGCCGCTCGAACACAGGGGCAGCGCGTCCCGTGAACGTGGAGTTCGTGAGCGCCAATCCCACCGGCCCTCTGCACGTCGGACACGGCCGCCAGGCCGCCCTCGGCGACGCCATCGCCGCGCTGCTCGAGTGGACCGGGTGGACGGTGTCTCGCGAGTTCTACTACAACGACGCCGGCACGCAGATCGAGAATCTCGCACTCAGCACGCAGGCCCGGATCCATGAGCGGCATGGAAAGGCGTTGGCACTGCCCGAAGGCGGCTATCACGGCGAATACATCGTCGACATCGCGGCGAGGTACGTCGAGGAGCATCCCGGAGACGCCACCGCTGAGAACCTCGATGCCATTCGTCGGTTTGCGGTGCGCGAGCTGCGCAAGGAGCAGGACCACGACCTCCAGGCGTTTGGCGTCGCCTTCGACACGTACTTCCTCGAGTCCTCGCTGTACGAGGACGGCCGCGTGGAGGCGACCCTGAACCGGTTGATCGAAGCCGGCCACGCATACGAGAAGGACGGCGCGCTCTGGCTGCGCACCACTGATTATGGCGACGATCAGGATCGTGTGATGCGCAAGAGCGCCGCGAAGGGGGGAACGTACACGTACTTTCTTCCCGACGTGGCGTACCACGTGACGAAGTGGGAGCGCGGCTTCACGCGCGCCATCAACGTGCAGGGCGCCGATCATCACAGTACGGTCACACGGGTGCGGGCTGGGCTGCGGGCGCTCGACATCGGCATTCCCGAGGGATATCCCGAGTATGTGTTGCACCAGCTCGTGACGGTGCTTCGCGGCGGCGAGGAGGTGAAGATCTCCAAGCGCGCCGGCAGCTACGTGACGGTGCGCGACCTCGTCGATGACGTCGGGCGTGACGCCGTGCGCTACTTCTTTCTCATGCGGAAAGGGGACTCGCAGCTCTCCTTCGACGTGGACCTCGCGCGCAGTCAGAGCGAGGAGAATCCCATCTATTACATCCAGATGGCGCACGCGCGGCTGTCGGGCATCTTCCGTGTGGGCGGAATCGACCCAGCCACCGTGACCGCGGATGGTGTGGATTTCGATCGATTGGCGCTGACGGAAGAGACGGAGCTGATGAAGGCGCTGCTGGACTTTCCGGCGCTGGTGGAAGGGGCGGCGGCGGTGTTGGAGCCGCACCGGGTGGCCACGTATCTGCACGACACCGCGGCACGCATCCATCTCTGGTACCACAAGGCACACGTGCTGAACGAGCCGGAAGAGATTACCCGCGCCAGACTGCTACTTGCTCGAGCCGCGCAGATTGTGGTGCGGAATGGCTTGATGCTCCTTGGAGTGTCAGTGCCTGACAGAATGTGAACCGTCAACCTCTCAATAGCATGTCCGTTCTCGTCGTCGGTTCCGTCGCGCTCGATTCCGTAGAGACTCCATTCGGCAAGGCGGACAACGTCGTCGGCGGCTCCGGGACTTTTTTCTCCGCGGCCGCCAGTCTGCTCGCGCCCGTGCAGCTCGTGGGCGTCGTCGGCGACGACTATCCGCTCGAACAGCTCGAGCCGCTCCGCCAGCGCGGCGTGGACATGGCCGGTCTGGAACAGGTGGCCGGTGAGTCGTTTCGGTGGCGCGGCCGGTATCGTCACGATCTCAATTCCGCGGAGACGCTGGAGACGCATCTTGGCGTGTTCTCGCACTTCAGCCCGAAGATTCCGCCGCAGTTCCGCACGGCACCATTCGTCTTTCTCGCGAACATCGATCCGCGCCTCCAGCTCGACGTCCTGCAACAGGTGGAACGTCCAAAGCTCGTCGCCTGCGATACCATGAACTTCTGGATCGAGAGTCGGCGCCCGGATATCCTCGAGCTCATCAAGCACGTGGATCTCATTACGCTCAACGACGGCGAGGCGCGGCAGCTCACGGACTGCTACAATCTCGTGAAGGCCGCACGCTGGATCATGGAGCGGGGCCCGAAGCTCGTCATCATCAAGAAGGGCGAGCATGGGGCGTTCATGTTCCGCGACCGCCACGTGTTTTTTGCGCCCGCCTATCCGCTCGAAGACGTCTTCGATCCCACCGGTGCGGGTGACTCGTTTGCCGGCGGATTCATGGGGTACATCGCGCAGACGGGCGATCTGAGTGACGCCAATCTGCGGCGAGCAGTGGTCGTCGGCTCCGCCATGGGCTCGTTTGCCGTCGAGAAGTTTTCGGTGCAGCGGCTGGTGGAGATCTCGAAGCAGGACGTCGAGTCGCGCGTCGCGGAGTTCAGGCGCCTCGTCGCATTCGAACAGGAAGGAGCGCTGGTGTCGTGAGCGAGCGGGAGCCCCTCGACTACGCGGCGTCCGGCGTCGACATCGAGCGCTCGGATGCGGTCAAGCGTCGGATCCGCGACCTCGTCGAGTCCACGTTCACGGCAGGAGCGCGCGGCGCCTTCGGCGGCTTCGGCGGCATGTATCGGATTCCCGCCGAGCTGCAACGTCCCGTGCTCGTGGCAAGCGCTGATGGTGTCGGCACGAAGCTGCGCGTCGCCATCGACGCCGATCGGCACGACACGGTCGGCCACGATCTCGTGAACCACTGCGTCAATGACATTCTGGTGCAGGGCGCGCTGCCGCTGTTCTTCCTCGATTACGTCGCCGCGGGACACCTTGTCCCCGAGGTCATCGAGGCCGTGGTGCGCGGCGTGGCCGCGGGGTGCCGTGAGAACGGGTGCTCACTCGTCGGGGGCGAGACGGCCGAGATGCCTGGCATTTACACGCCGCCGGATTACGACCTGGCGGGTTTCATCGTGGGATGCGTCGAGGAGGAGGGGATCCTTGGCGCGGACCGTGTGGTAGAAGGCGACGTCCTCATTGGGCTCGCCAGCAACGGCCTCCATACCAACGGGTACTCACTCGCGCGGAAGATCGTGACGGAGCGCATGTCGCTCGGCGTGCATGATCCCTTTCCCGGCGAGGATGGCTCCGTGGCGGACGTGTTGCTTCGCGTGCACCGGTCCTATCTTGCCATTCTGAAATCAGTATTGGCGCGAATTCATGGAATGGCACACATTACGGGTGGTGGTCTGCCCGGGAACGTGAATCGGGCCCTACCGGATACGCTCGACGCGGAAATCGATGCGGCGGGCTGGGAAGTGCCCAACCTCTTTCGGCAGCTCCAGGATGCGGGGGGAGTCTCTCGCGCCGAGATGTACCGAACGTTCAACATGGGTGTAGGCATGGTCGTCATCACCGATGAAGCGAGCGCGCCGGCAATCGAGGCGAGCGCATCGTCGGCTCACATCGCATCGTGGCGGCTCGGGCAGGTTGTGCCGGGATCTGGCCAGGTGCGTATCGCTTAGGAGAGAGCATGAAGAAAGCCCTTTTCGTCGCAGCAGGATTCATGGTGTTCGGCGCCGCGAGTGCGATGGCGCAGGGCGGTGGTCTGAACGCCCCGACGTGCCCCAACGGCACGCAGAGCCAGCAGATCGCGCAGGACGCCTGCCAGCAGGCGTACGACCTGTTTCAATTCCTCGCGCCGCAGCTGGGCACCGCCATCGCGGGTGGTAACGCCACGATCGGCCAGGGCTCCACGCTCGGTGGCTTCGGGCACTTTTCCATCGGTGTGCGCGTGAACGCGGTGCAGGGCGCGTATCCAGACGTGACGACCTTCACGCAGCGCACCAGTGGCGCGTCGCCGGCGCGGACGCTGCCCACGAAGGATCAATTCATTCCATTCCCGACCGCCGACGCAGCAGTTGGCATTCTGGGCGGCATTCCGCTCGGCGTCACCAACGTTCTCGCGGTGGACGCGCTCGTGAGCGCCACCTACGTGCCCACGATCACGCAGAACAGCGTCACGGTGACGCCGTCGCAGAACCTCCAGCTGGGCTACGGTGGGCGTGTCGGCATTCTTCAGGAATCGATCGTGGTGCCGGGCGTGTCCGTCACGTACTTGAAGCGCGATCTCCCGACCATCTCCATGCAGGGGACGTCGGGGAACAACACGCTGAGCATCAACAACGCGACGGTGAAAACGACCGCATGGCGCGCCGTTGTGAGCAAGAGCCTCGTGGTCTTTGGCTTCGCTGCGGGGGCGGGCAAGGATACATACGATGAGAAGGCGGACATCTCCGCCACCGTGAACAACATCGTCGGCATTCCTGGCGTCACGCAGGGTACCGCGCAGGTGCCGGGCACGTCGCAGTCGCTCGATCGCACCACGTATTTTGGCGACATCTCGCTGAACCTGCCGCTCTTCAAGATCGTTGCTGAGGCGGGCCAGGTGTCGGGCGGTACCGTCAACACGTACAACAGCTTTTCGGCCGGCCGAGCGGACCGTTCCCTGCAGTACTACTCGGTGGGTCTGCGCCTCGGTTTCTGATGGTATGACCGACGAAACGCGCGCAGCGGCGCCGGATGACGCGGCGTTCATGCGCCGCGCGCTTTCGCTCGCCGAACGCGGATGGGGACAGACGGCGCCGAACCCGATGGTCGGCGCCGTCGTCGTTCGCGATGGCGTGGTCGTGGGCGAAGGCTGGCATGCGCGCTACGGCGCGGCGCATGCCGAACCGCAGGCGCTCGCTGACGCGGGCGAACGGGCGCGTGGCGCGACGATGTATGTCACGCTCGAGCCCTGCAATCATCGGGGACAGACTCTGCCGTGCACCGACGCGATTCTCGCCGCGGGGATTCGCCGCGTGGTGGCCGCGACGCACGATCCCCACACCATCGCGGCTGGTGGCGCCGAGCGCCTCAAAGCCGCGGGCATCGCCGTAGACATCGGGGTCGAGGAAGGGGCCGCACGTGAGTTCAATGCGTCGTTCTTCCATGCGCAGGCGTCGGACAGGACGTTCGTCCGGTTGAAGTTGGCTCTCTCCCTCGATGGCGCGCTCACGGATGCCGCGCGGTCCCATGCGTGGCTCACGGGTCCAGCTGCACGGCGCGAGGTGCACCGATTTCGCGCCGACAGCGATGCGGTCGCGGTGGGTATCGGGACCGTGTTGTCCGACGATCCGCTGCTCACCGTGCGCGATGTGGAAGCACCTCGAGTACCGCCGAAGCGCGTGGTCTTCGATACGTCGGCGCGGCTGCCGCTCACGTCGCGCCTCGTAAGGACCGCGCGGGAGACACCAACACTGGTGGTCTGCTGGGCGCCCGATCCCACGCACGCGGCGGCTCTCGAGCATGCCGGCGTGCGGCTCGTCCACGCGGCCACGCTGGCCGACGCGCTCGTCGCCCTGCGTGGCGAGGGGATTCGGTCGATGCTCGTCGAGGGGGGTGCCGCGCTCGCTGCGTCGGTGATACAGGAGCAGTTGGCCGACCGCCTGATTATCTTCCGGTCACCAATCGTGCTCGGCGCGGGCGCCCTGAATGCGTTCGCGGCGGTGCCGGCGGCGGCCGTGGAAACGGCCAGACGCTGGCGCGTGGTGGAGATGCGCCGCCTCGAGGATGACCAGATGACCGTGTTCGCGCCACCGGCGTGAGCGGGTAGGAGCTATTTGACGTGTTTACCGGAATCGTGGACGACATCGGTGTCGTCGAGCGGGTGGAGCAGACGGCCGCTGGCCGTGAGCTTCGCATTGCGTCGCGCTACGAGGGACTCAGCCTCGGCGAAAGTGTCGCGATAAACGGCGCGTGCCTCACGGTGCGCGAGCACGGTGAGCGCTGGTTTTCCGTGGCCGCCGTCAGTACGACGCTGGAGCGTACCACGATTGGAGAATGGAAGCCCGGCTATCGGGTGAATCTCGAGCGCGCGATGCGGTTGGGAGATCGGCTTGGTGGCCACCTGGTTCAAGGCCACGTGGACGACGTGGCAACGGTCATTCGCGTCGGTCGCCTGGGAGATGCACTGCTCATCGACCTCAGGCTGCCAAACGAGTTGGTGCCGTTGATGGTGCCGCATGGCTCCGTCGCCGTGGACGGTGTCAGTCTTACCGTGAACGCCCTTCCCGAGCCGGGGATTCTTCAGTTGTCCATCATCGAGTTCACGGCGCGTCATACCACTCTTGCGAGTCTCGTGGCGGGCGATCGCGTTCACGTCGAGGCAGACATGCTCGGCAAGTACGTGCGTCAGCTCGTTGCGCCATACCAGTTGTCATCCTGAACATGCCATTCAATACCGTCGAACAGGCGATTGCCGATATCGCGGCTGGAAAGCTGGTCATCGTGGCCGACGACGAAGACCGCGAGAACGAAGGGGATCTGATCTGCGCCGCGCAGCTCGTGACACCGGAGACGATCAACTTCATGATCAAGCGCGCCGGGGGCCTCATCTGCCTCGCGCTCCCGGGCGAACGCGCCGATCAACTCGATCTGCCCATGATGGCCGAGAGCAACATCGATGAGTATCGCACGGCGTACACGGTGAGCGTCGATGCGTCGCCGCGCTTTGGGGTGACCACCGGCATCAGCGCGCAGGATCGCGCCATCACGATTCGTACGCTTGTCGATCCCGCCACGGTGCCAGGAGACCTGCGCCATGGCGGGCACGTGTTTCCGTTGCGCGCGCGCGACGGCGGCGTGCTGCAGCGTGTGGGGCACACGGAGGCCGCAGTGGATCTCGCGCGTTTGGCCGGCATCTATCCGGCCGGCGTGATCTGCGAGATCCTGAACGAGGACGGCAGCACCGCGCGCCGCCCACAGCTCGAGGAAGTCGCCGCACAGCATGGACTGACGTTCATTTCCGTGGCGCAGCTCGTTGCGCATCGGCTGAAGACGGAACGCCTCGTCCACCGCGTTGCGGAGGCGCGGCTGCCGACGGAGTACGGCACGTGGCGCATCGTAGGCTATCGCAACGACGTCGACCCGCACGAGCACGTCGCGCTGGTGTACGGCGACGTCGGCGACGGCGAGCGCACGCTCGTGCGCATGCACTCGAAGTGTCTCACGGGCGACGTGTTTCACTCCATGCGCTGCGACTGCGGATGGCAGCTCGAGACCGCCATGAAGATGATTCAGGCCGAGGGGCGCGGCGTCATCGTGTATCTCGATCAGGAGGGCAGGGGCATCGGCCTCCTCAACAAGCTCAAGGCATATCAGCTTCAGGACGGTGGCGCCGACACCGTCGAGGCCAACGAGCAGCTCGGCTTCGCGCCCGATCTGCGCAACTACGGCATCGGCGCGCAGATCCTGCTCGATCTCGGGCTCCACTCCATCCGTCCCATCACGAACAATCCGCGCAAGATCGTGGGGCTCGAGGGGTATGGGCTCCGCGTCGAGGAGCGCGTGGCCATCGTCCAGCCGGAGAACACCGAGAACGCAGGGTACCTCGGCGTCAAGCGCGACAAGCTCGGCCATCTGCTCGCGTCCTGATCGACATGGCGGAATTCAACGGCACGCCGAACGGCGAAGGGCGTCGGTACGCGGTCATCGCGTCGCGATTCAATCATCAGATCACGAGCAAGCTTGCTGACGGTGCGATGGATGCCCTCGTCCGTCACGGGGCATCGTCCGACGACGTGGATCTCGTGTGGGTGCCCGGTGCGTGGGAGCTTCCGTATGCCGCTCGGCGCCTCGCGGCGACTGAACGGTACAACGCGCTCGTCGTCGTCGGCGCCGTCATTCGCGGGGAGACGCCGCACTTCGACTTCGTGGCGAACGCAGCGTCGCGCGGTCTCGCGGATGCCAGCACGGAATACGAGATCCCCATCGGCTTCGGCCTGCTGACGACGGACACGGTGGAGCAGGCGGAAGCGCGCGCTGGCGGCGACCACGGGAACAAGGGGTGGGATGCGGCCATCGCCGCGCTGGAGATGTCGGACCTATTCGAAAGGCTCGATGGCGCGGACGAGGGTTGAGACCCGCGCGCGAGCGCGCGCGCTGCAGGCGCTGTACGCGTGGGACATGCGGGGAGGAAAAGAGCTCGAGCGGGTGGCGACCCAGGTGTGGGACGACATCGCCATCACGCCCGAGGAACGCGTCGTGGCCGCGCCGATCATTCGCCGTGTCGCCGCGCGCCAAAGCGACATCGACGCACAGCTCACGGAGGTGACCACCAACTGGCGCCTCGAGCGCATTGGGGCTGTCGAGCGCTGCGTGCTCCGCATGGCCGCCGCGGAGCTCATGATCGGCGAGACCCCGCCCAAGGTCATCATTCAGGAGTCCGTCACGCTCGCCGAACGATATGGAAGCGGCGCGAGCGCCCGATTCGTGAATGGCGTGCTCGATGCCCTGGCCCGCCGAATGGGGCGCATGTAGTGCGACTGCTTCTCGTCAATTGGCAGGACCGCGACAATCCGCTGGCGGGCGGCGCGGAAATCCATTTGCACGAGATCTTTGGTCGTCTCGCGGCGCGTGGACATGAGGTCACGCTCTTGTGCGGAGGGTGGCCCGGTGCGGCCGTGCATGCAGCGCTCGACGGCATCGACGTCATCCGCGTCGGCACGCGGCATTCCTTTCCGTTTCTGGCGAGACGGGCCTTTCACGCTCGGCTGGCGGGCGCGCGGTTCGATCTCCTCGTGGAGGACGTCAACAAGATTCCGCTCTACACGCCGCGGTGGGGCGGACCGCCCGTCGTCGCGCTCGTACCACATCTGTTCGGCGGCACGGCGTTTCAGGAGCTCTCCGCGCCACTCGCATCTGCTGTCTGGCTCGCAGAGCGGCCGCTCGGTCCCGTGTATCGTCGCGTGCCGTTCCAGGCCATCAGCATCAGTACGGCAGACGATCTGGCCGCGCGCGGCATCCCGCGCGACGCCGTGGAAGTCATCTATCCCGGAGTCGATACCTCGGGATACTCGCCGGATCCAAAAGAGCGCTCGGCGGCGCCTTCATTTGCATATCTTGGCCGGCTCAAGAAGTACAAGGGCGTGCACCTCGTGATTCGCGCGTTCGCGGCCATGCGCCACCCTACGGCGACACTGGATGTGGCGGGCGCCGGCGACTACCGGCCAGCGCTCGAGCGGCTCGTGTCATCGCTTGACCTTGGTGATCGCGTACGGTTTCTTGGGCGTATCGACGAGTCGGCAAAGGTCGCGCTGCTGCGCCGCTCGTGGGGACTCGCGTTCGCGTCGCCGAAGGAGGGCTGGGGTATCACGAATCTCGAGGCGGCCGCGTGCGGCACGCCGGTCGTCGCGTCCAATTCTCCGGGTATCCGCGAGTCCGTGCGCGACGGCGAGACGGGGTTCCTCGTGCCGCACGGCGACGTCAAGGCGATGGCGGCATCCATGGACACGCTGGCGTCGGACGTCGGTCTGGTTGCTCGCCTGGGTGGACGGGCGCGCCAATTCGCGGAAACGTTCACGTGGGAGCGCGCGGCAGCGGAAACCGAGCGGCACCTCGAGCGGATTCTTACCTCGCAACAGGGATGATGCTAGCGTGACGGCGACTCTTCGCGTGGGAGAACTGTTCGAGCAGCTCCGTGAGCTGCTCGAGCTCGAGCACGTGCCGGGCACCAAGGGGTTGGATCGCGTGGTCCGTTCCTCCGACGTGTCCAGCCCCGGGCTGGCGCTCGCCGGATACGTCGCGCGCTTTCCCGCCGACCGACTCCAGGTGTTCGGCGAGACGGAAGTCACGTACCTGCGTTCGCTCGATGTCGAGACGCGCCGCGAACATCTGTCGAAGTTCTTCGCCTTTCCGATTCCGTGCCTCTTCGTCACGAAGAAGCTCGACCTTCCGGCGGAGGTCGTGGAGGAGGCAGTCCGAAGTGGCGTCGCCATCCTGCGGTCGACGCTCAAGACGAACGAGTTCTACACGCGCATCAAGCCCTGGCTCGAGGACGCGTTCGCGCCGCAGACCACGCTGCACGGCTCATTGGCCGACGTCTACGGTGTCGGGCTTCTGTTCATCGGGCAGAGCGGGATCGGCAAGTCCGAGTGCGTGCTCGATCTCGTCGAGCGCGGACACCGGATCGTTGCCGATGATCTCGTGCTCGCGCGTCGCCGTGGCAACGACATCCTCATCGGCCGCGGCCACGAGCTCCAGCGCCATTACATGGAGATTCGCGGCGTGGGGCTCGTGGACATTCCGGCCATCTTCGGCATCCGCGCGGTGCGCCAACAGAAGCGCATCGAGGTCGTCGTTCAGCTCGAGGAGTGGCGTCAGGGTGCCGACGTGGACCGTACCGGACTGGACGACCAGTACACGGACATTCTCGGTGTCTCCATTCCGCGTATTACCGTTCATCTCAATCCCGGCAAGAACATCACCGTGATCGCCGAAGTCATCGCGATGCATCATTTGCTGAAGTGGAGCGGTATCGACCCGGCCGAGCGGTTCAACGAGGCGCTCATCAGACAGATGCGCGACAAGGCGGCCATCAACCGCTATCTCCGGGAAGACGATGAGTGACATGCCGAAACGCGCCCTCGTCGCCGGCCATGCGGATTTCGCGGCCGGTCTCGTCTCCGCCGTGGAACAGATCACCGGACAGGGAGAGCAGCTGGTCCCGATTCAGGTCAATGGTTTGTGTGGCGACGAGATCCAGCAACTGCTTCGCGATTCCATGATGAAGCATCATGTCCGCATCATCTTCACGGATCTCCAGGCAGGAAGCTGTACGATGGCCGCGCGGAAGGTGCTCCGTGAAATCGAAGGCGGCGTTCTCGTGGCTGGCACCAACCTTCCGATGCTGCTGGACTTCGTCCTCTCCAGCGAGCCGGACGTCGGCGTGGCAGCCACGACCGCGGCGGAGCGCGGCCGTGCTTCCGTCAGCGTACACGGAGCGCCCGCGTGACCCTCGTGCTCAACCGCATCGACGACCGGCTGATTCACGGGCAGGTCGTGGTGGGGTGGGGGCAGCCGCTGGACGTCCGGTTCATCGTTCTCGTGGATGATGCCGTGGCAGCGAGCGATTGGGAGCAGGAGCTCTATCGCATGGGCGTCCCGCCGGAAATGGAGATCCGTTTTCACTCGGCCGCCGCGGCCGCTCCGCTCCTGGACGATTATCGCCTGGAATCGCGCGCCGGAATCCTCCTCACCGGCGACATCGGCACCATGCGCGCGCTCGTGGAGCACGGTGGTGTGCGCGACGTGAACCTCGGCGGCATCCACCATCGGGCCGGCCGCACGCAGCATCTGCGGTACGTGTTCCTGACGCCGGAGGAGGAGAGGGCGCTTCGCGATCTTGCCGCGCACGGCGCGGTGGTGACCGCTCAGGACGTCCCGTCGACGCGCGCCGTTCCGCTTGACGAGCTGCTCGCCACTCGGGAACCATCGTGATCGAGCTCGCTCCCATCGCGCTGCTTGGCGGACTCTTTGGCCTCGACGTCGTCTGCTTTCCGCAGATGATGTTCTCTCGGCCGCTCGTCGCAGCGACCGTTGCGGGCGCGTTTGCCGGCAATACCGCAACGGGCATGTTCGTCGGCGTGGCGATGGAGCTCATCGCGCTTGCGACGCTTCCGTTCGGCGCCTCACGGTATCCCGAATGGGGCTCCGCGGCCGTCGTCGGCGGCGCGGTCGCCGCGGCGCTGGAGCCGGGGAAGCCTGGAGCTCTGACGCTCGGTGTACTGGCGGGCCTCGCGACGGCGTGGGCTGGCGGACTCTCTCTCGTGCAGTTGCGCATCTGGGTGGCGTGGCTCGCGCGGCGGCGGCGCCCCGCACTCGATGCCGGCTCGCGAGGCGCGGTGCTGAGTCTCCAGCTCGCCGGACTCACCGGCGATCTCGTTCGCGCTGCCGCGGTGAGCGCGCTCTCGTACGCCATGCTCTTTCCGGTTGCGCGCGCCGCGCAGGGCGTGTGGACGTTGAGTGACTCGGTCTCGCGATCGTTCGTGGTGAGCGTCGCGGCGGCCGTGGCGGGCACGGTGGCGTGGACGATCTTCCACTCGACGCGCGGCGCGCGGTGGTACTTCGCCGCCGGTCTGCTTATCGCGGTGCTGGGCTTGCTGGTGCGATGACAGCCGTCCTCGACGCCGGCATGGCGCCGCACCCGCGGCTCTCGCCCATGACATGGGTGAGGATCTTTTCACGCATGCTCGCGATTCAGGGATCATGGAATTACGAGACCCTGATCGGCAACGGCATCGCGTTCTGCGTCGAGCCGGCGCTCCGGCAGTTGCCCGGTGGAATCAAGGCGCGCGAGTTCAAGGAGGCGCTCACGAGGGAGGGTGCCTACTTCAACGCGCATCCATACCTCGCGGCCGTCGCGGTCGGCGCGCTAGCTCGCGTGGAGCTCTCTGGTGTACCGCCCGACCGCATCGAGCGCTTCCGTACCGCGCTGTGCGGACCGCTCGGCAGCGTCGGCGACCGACTCGTGTGGGCTGGGTGGTTGCCTCTGTGTTCGCTGATCGCGCTGCTGATCTTCGGCCTTGGAGGCGGGGCGTCCGTGGTGCTCGGGGTCTTTCTGGTACTCTATAATGCCGGCCACCTCGCGCTTCGCGTCTGGGGATTGCACGTTGGATGGACGCGCGGGTTGAACGTGGCGTCGGCGCTGGCGAATCCCGTGCTCCGGCAAGGTCCCGCGTACGTCGCCCGAGCGGCTGCCTTTGCCGCAGGAATCGCCGTGCCATTCACCGCGGCGCGGTTGCTGGGCCATCACGTCGCGCTGCTCGGAGTCGTCCTCGGCTCGGCGGCGCTCGGCGCAGCGGCGCTCGTCCGACTGCATGGTCGCGTGGAAGGCTACAAGCTCGCCCTCGTTCTGATCGCGTTGTTTGCCCTCGTCTCGGTGGCACGCTGATGGCCGAACGCTCCGTGCAGATCCTCAACAAGAACGGGCTTCACGCGAGGCCCGCCGCCGAGATCGTCAAGGTCGCGGCGAAGTATCAGAGCGAGATCACCTTCGTACGCGACGAGACGGAAGTGAACGGCAAGAGCATCATGGGCGTGATGATGCTCGCCGCCGAGTGCGGTGCCACGCTGATGATTCGCGCGGACGGCACCGACGCCGAGGCGGCACTCGAGGCGCTCGCGGCGCTCATCGCGAACAAGTTCGGGGAGCGCTGATGGATCGCAAGATTCAGGGCATTCCCGCGTCGCCCGGCATCGTCGTCGGCTATGTCCATCTGCTCCGCTGGGAGCTTCCGGACGTTCCGCAGCGCATCATTCCGGACGACCAGGTGCCGGCGGAGCTGGAGCGACTGGATGCTGCCGTCGCACGTGCGAAAGAGCGTCTCCGCCACGTGCGGGAGCGCGTCGAGGCGAGCGCCGGCCCGGAGGAAGCCGCGATCTTCGACGTGCAGATGTCCGTGCTCGAGGACCGCGAGCTCACGCGCGGCGTGCACGCGCTGGTGCGACAGAACATCGCGGCGGAAAAGGCGTTCGACCTCGTGATGCTCGAGTGGCGGACACGGTTCAGCCGCCACTCCTCCCCCATGCTTCGCGAGCGCGTTGGCGACCTCACGGACGTGCACATCCGCGTACTCTCGTTGCTGCTCGGGCTTCCGGATCACGATCCCGTGGAGCTTCCGCCGGGCGCCAAGGCCGTGCTGGTGACGCACGACCTGACACCGAGCATCACGGTGCAGCTCGACCGGCATTCCATCGTTGCCATCGCCACGGATGCCGGGACGCGGACGTCGCACGTCGCGATTCTGGCGCGCTCGCTCGGGCTGCCTGCCGTCGTCGGTCTCCGGACGGCGACGACCGAGTTGGCTGGCGGCGAGCGAGTGGTGCTCGATGGCAGCACCGGCATGTTGGCGATCAATCCGACCGACGAGGAGATCGAGCGGTATCACGAGCGGCAGCGCGAGGAGGAGATCGCGGAAGCGGCGCTGACGGAGCTCGCGGCGCTCGAAGCCATCACGCTCGACGGCGTGCGAGTCACTCTGCGCGCGAACGTGGACCTGCCCGACGAGGCGGAGGCCGCGGCGCGCAGCGGGGCGGAAGGCGTAGGGCTCATGCGCACGGAGTTTCTCGTCGTCGGGCGCGCGAACATGCCCGACGAGGAGGAGCAATACCGCGCCTACCGGCGCGTCATGGAGGCTTTCGCCGGAAAGCCCGTCGTGATCCGCACGTTCGACGTCGGCGGCGACAAGCTGCCGATGGGCGGATTTCCCTCCGAGCCAAACCCGTTTCTCGGCTGGCGCGCCATCCGGATGTGTCTCGATCAGCCGGAGCTCTTCAAGACGCAACTGCGTGCCCTGCTGCGCGCCGCCGTGCACGGTGACCTGCGTATCATGCTGCCGCTCATCGTGACCCTCGACGAAGTGCTCGCCGCGCGCAAGCTGCTCGATGAGGCGGGTTCGGAGCTCCGCGCCGCGGGCGTGGAACACCGCATCGACGTTCCACTCGGTGTGATGATCGAGACGCCGGCCGCGGCGGTGGCGAGCGACACGCTGACCCACGACGTGGACTTCTTCAGCATCGGGACGAACGATCTCGTCCAGTACACGCTTGCGGTGGACCGCGGCAACGCGAACCTCGCCCCGAGGTTCACGCCGCTGCATCCGGCCGTATTGCGGCTGATCAAGCGCACGGTCGAGGTGGCGGAGCTGGGCGACATCGACGTCGCCGTCTGCGGTGAGATGGCCTCGCAGCCGCTCATGGCGTTCGCGCTCATTGGCCTTGGCGTCCGTCAATTGAGCGTTGCGCCGCGCTCCGTGCCGCTGGTCAAGCGTATCATTCGCAGCGTAACCGTGGCCCATGCCAAGCTCGCGGCGTCCGCGGCTCTGCGCGCGCTGACGGCCGAGCAAGCGCGCCATGAGCTGGCAAGGCGTCTCGACGACACCGCGCAGAATTCGCCATATCTCTACGACGGGTTGCCCAGCGAAGGCTGACCCATTTTCTTTCAATCATCGCCGTCAGATGACGGACCCGGGCCCGGCAGCATGGTGTCGGGCCTTCTTTCTTTCCTCTCCAACTGCTAGTGGGGAACCCCGCCGTGCATGATCGCAGTCTCTTCACATCTGAATCAGTCACCGAAGGGCATCCGGACAAGGTCGCCGATGCCATCTCCGATGCCGTGCTGGATTGCCTTCTCGAGAAGGATCCTGTTGCGCGCGTCGCCTGCGAAACCCTGGTGACGACCGGCCTCGCCGTCATCGCGGGCGAGATCACGACCAGCGCCTACGTACACCTGCCCGACGTCGTGCGCGACACGATTCGTCGCATTGGCTACACCGATGCAGGCTTTGGCTTTGACGCCAACACCTGCGCGGTCATGAGCACCATCGACAAGCAGTCCGCGCACATCGCGATGGGTGTCGACACCGGCGGCGCCGGTGACCAGGGCATGATGTTCGGCTATGCGACCGATGAGACCGAAGAGTTGATGCCCATGCCGATCATGCTTGCGCATCGACTGACGAAGGCGCTCGCTGATCGGCGCAAGAATGGCGATCTCAAGTGGCTGCGCCCGGACGGCAAGTCGCAGGTGACCGTCGTGTACGAGGATGGCGAGCCGGTCGCGGTCGATACCGTCGTCATCAGCACGCAGCACGCCGACAACATCAGCAACCCGAAGATCCACAAGGCGATCATCAGCGATGTGATCGAGGCGTCCATCCCGAAGGAGCTCCGCACCAAGAAGCCCAAGTACCACATCAACCCCACCGGCCGCTTCGTCATCGGCGGGCCACAGGGTGATTGCGGCGTCACGGGCCGCAAGATCATCGTCGACACCTACGGCGGCATGGGCCGCCATGGCGGCGGTGCCTTCAGCGGCAAGGATCCCAGCAAGGTGGACCGTTCTGCCTGCTACGCGGCGCGCTGGGTGGCCAAGAACATCGTTGCGGCCGGTCTCGCACGTCGTTGCGAGGTCCAGGTCGCCTATGCCATTGGCGTTGCACAGCCCGTGTCGATTCGCGTCGACACCTTCGGCACCCACACTGTGCCCGAGGCGCGCATTCTCCAGGCCGTGCTGGACAACTTCGACCTCACCCCCAAGGGCATCGCGCAGGCGCTCGATCTCCGCAAACCGATCTACAGCGCCACGTCGGCCTACGGCCATTTCGGCCGCACTCCCGAAAAGATCGGCAGCGGTAAGAACGCCGCCACGTTGTTCACGTGGGAGCGCACCGACAAGGCCGCCGCGCTCCGCAAGGCGGCGCGCGCGTAGCTCGTTGTCCGCCGATACACCGGCGTTCTCGCCGGAGTAGATTGTGGTATGGTCGAAGTCTTCGTCTCGCGCCTGGGTCTCGACAGCACCACCAGTTCGTATGTGGTGGTGCTTCAGGAAAAGCAGGGCGCGCGCCTTCTGCCCATCTGGATCGGCAAGCCCGAGGCGGAGTCCATCGTGCTCCACATGCACAACGTGAAGCGCGTTCGCCCTCTCACCCACGACCTGATCAAAAGCCTCGTCGTGGGGCTTGGAGCCCAGCTCCGTCGCGCATACATCACGCGCGTCGAGGACCGCACATACTTCGCGGAGCTCCAACTCCAGCGCGACGACGTGCTCGTGAACATCGACGCGCGTCCCTCGGACAGCATCGCGATCGCGCTGCGTCTCGGCGCCCCGATCTACGCCGCCGAGGAGCTGCTTCTCGATCCCGGCGATGAAGAGGCGGCGGACGAGGAGGCGGCATCACCGGACTTCGGCGGGCAGGAGTTCCTCGCCGAGAGCGCCACATCGCAGAGCGAAACGGAGCTGAGTGCCGAACAGTTGAAGCGGTACCTCGAGAATCTGCGGCCCGAGGACTTTGGCAAGTTCAATCCGTAGAGACCGGCGTCTCGCAACGCTGGTTCTGATCGGTCTCTCGTGCGCGCTTCAGCCGGCGCGCGCCCAACTGTCTGCGCCCGAGGGACCGCCTCGGCCAGCGACCGTCTCGGGGCGGTTGGTGACGCCCGGACCGACGTCGCCGATTCCCGTGAGCGGCGTCATGGTGACCGTGCACCGTGTCGGATCGGACTCGTCGGGCGCTGTGGATTCCGCGCGCACCGACGCGGCGGGACGATACACCGTCCGCTATCGTCGCTTTGGCGGAGACGATGCCGTCTACTTTGCCGCCGCCATGTATCGCGGCGTCGCGTACTTCTCGGCGCCGCTGCGGGCTGCGCACATTGTCGGCGACGAGAGTGAAATCACGGTGTACGACACGACGTCGCGGCCCGTCGAGCTGCATGTGCGCGGACATCACGTTGTGGTTGGCGCGGCTCGTCCGGATGGAATGCACGACATCGTGGAAGTCTGGGAGCTCTCGAACGACGCGACCGTCACCGTGGTCGGCCGGGATTCGCTCGCCGCCATCTGGACCGCACCGCTGCCGCGCGGGGCGACACGATTCGCCGGCGGCTCCGGAGACGTGACGAGTGGCGCACTCTCGGCGCGCGGCGACACCGTCCTGATGTCGGCGGCATTCGGTCCGGGCGTGAAGCAGGTCAGCTACACGTACGCGCTTCCGTCGTCGACCTTTCCCCTGGAGCTCCGAATCGATCGTCCGACGAGCGTGCTGGAAATCCTCGTCGAGGATCCCATGGGGCAGGTCACCGGAGGCGCGCTCGCGCCGACCGCCGCCGCAACTTCGCAGGGGCGCGTCTTCAAGCGATTTCTCGCGCAGGACGTCGCAGCCGGTGAGCGCGTCCTCATCCGGGTGTCCGCGACGACGTCGGCCGCGGCGCGCAGCAATACCCTGATCGCCGTCGCGGGCGTTCTGGTCGTCAGCATGGTCGCCGCATTGCTCCTGGCTTTGCGGCGCAATCAAGCGGATCGCGTCCGCCTGTTTGAGGCACCCGCGCAGCGCGAGGTGCTGCTCGCATCCATCGCGGCGCTGGACGCACGTCACGAGCGCGCGGACCCGGAGCTCAGCGCCGACGCGTACGCGACGGAACGCGCGTCGCTCAAGTCACAACTGGCGGCGGCGCTTGCCGCGGAGCAAACAGCGCCGTAGTATTCGCGCGACAACTTAGCGCGAGCGGGGATACGGAAGCCGGTTTGATGCCGGCGCGGCCCCGCCACTGTATCGGGCATTTGCACGTGCACCCTCACACAAGCCACTGACTGCGGTCGGGAAGGCTGGGGGCGCGGCCCGGAGCCAGGAGACGACCCTGCTCGCGATTCGTTCACAGGTCCTCGGGGGAGGGCTGGTGACGCCGCGCGCTTCGTCCACTGCGAACGCGTCCGTTACGGGCACTCTCTCACTTGGGAGGTGCCCGTCGTGTTTTTCGCCCGTCATTGCCGAACTGTCTGGCGGCTCGCGCTGCCCGCCGCAACGCTGCTCGCGTGCACGCGCGAAGCGGCTCCCGTTCGCGCGCCATTTACCGACGACTTCGGCGACACGCTCGGGACGAGCGCGGCGCCGGCGCGCATCGTCTCGCTCAATCCGGCCACGACCGAGATCCTCTACGCCGTCGGGGCAGGGGCGCGCGTCGTCGGCCGCACGACGTACGATGCCTATCCGCCGCGCGTGCGCGCCGTCACCGATCTCGGGCCGGGCCTTCGACCCAATGTCGAAGCAATCATCGCCACGCATCCCGATCTCGTCCTGCTCTACGCCAGCGAGGACAATCGCGACGCGGCACGCCGTCTCCGCGCCGCGGGCATTCGCACCGCCGCTTTTCGCGTGGACCGCATTCGCGATCTCGCCCGCGTCACGCGGCTCGTCGGCCACCTTACCGGCGATAGCGCGCAAGCATCGCGCACGATCGACTCGGTGAGCGTCACCCTGGCACACGTCCGCACCGCGACGGCGATGCTGCCGCACCCGTCGGTCTTCTGGCCTTTCTGGGAATCGCCACTCCTGTCGGTAGGCGGCGGGAGCTTCGTAAACGAGATGATCGAGCTGGCTGGTGGACGGAACGTCTTCGCCGAGCTGCCGCAGCCGTCGCCGCAGATCACGTTCGAGGAGCTCGTGCGGCGGGACCCCGATCTGATTCTCACGGGACCGTCCACGCGGCAGCGCATGCTGTCGGATCCGCGATGGCAGACGCTTCGCGCGGTCCGGGCGGGACACATTCTCGTCATCGATACCAGCATCGTAAACGGGCCTTCGCCCCGCGTCGGCGCAAACACCGTCGGCCTCGCCAGGCTGTTGCATCCCGAGGCGAAGCTCTGACGTGACGCGCATTCGCTGGGCGCTGCTCTGGCTCATTCTTGTCGTCGCGATAATGGGCGGTGTGATGGTCGGGACGATTCGTCTCGCGCCGGCGGACGTCGTCGACGGTCTGCTCGGTGTCGGTCACCCTACGACCGTCGCCGTGGTTCGCACGCTGCGGCTTCCTCGTGTCTTGCTCGCCGCGCTGGTGGGTGCCGGGCTCGCCGCGGCGGGAGCCGCGTTGCAGGGCGCCACGCGTAACAGGCTCGCGGAGCCGTATCTGCTTGGCGTGTCCGGCGGCGCCGCCGTCGGAGCGGTGCTTGCAGCCGCGCTGCATCTGTCACGCGTCATCGTTCCCCTCGCGGGGTTCGGTGGTGCGCTCGCCGCGGTTGCGCTCACCCTCATTGTGGCGCGAGCCGCCGGCGGTCGCGGCGATGCGCGGACGATTCTCATGGCAGGCGTCGTGGTCGGCGCGTTCGCCAACGCGGTCATCATGGTGGCGCTCGCGAATTCCGCGGCAAACGAGGTGCGCGGCGCGCTCTGGTGGATGATGGGATCCGCCAGCGATGCGAGCTGGGATCAGGTGTGCATCCTGTCGGGCTTCGTCGCCGTCGGTGTCGGAGCGCTGCTGGCGCTCGGCCGATCGATCGACGTTCTCGCCCTCGGCGACGACGCGGCGGCGGGACTCGGCGTCGACGTCGCGCGTGCGTCGCTTGCCGTCTACGTGTGCGGCGCGCTCCTGGCCGCGGGCACCGTCAGTGCGGCGGGGCTGGTGGGATTCATCGGACTGCTCGTGCCGCACCTCGTGCGTCTCGCTGGCGCCCGCACACATCGGACCATCATCGGCGCAGCGGCGCTCGGCGGCGCTTCGCTCGTCGTGCTCGCTGATCTCATTGCGCGAACGGCGCTGCCTCCGGCGGAGCTGCCACTCGGCGCTGTCACAGCGCTCATTGGGGTTCCTTTCTTCTTCGCGCTCCTGCGCCGGCTCTCGTGATTACCTATCGCGACGTTGGCGTGCGGTACGCGTCGCGCGACCGCGCCGCCCTACAGGGCGTGTCGTTCGAAGCGACGCGGGGCCGCATCACCGCCGTGGTCGGGCCGAACGGCAGCGGAAAGAGCACGCTCGTGCGCGCGCTCCTGGGCAGCGTTCATCTCGAGACGGGGCGCATCGAGATCGACGGCACGCACATCGCCTCGCTCGCGCGGCGTGAGATCGCCTCGCGCGTGGCGGCGGTGACGCAGCGCGAGGACGTGGTGTTCCCCCTGAAGGTGCGCGAATACGTGCAACTCGGGCGCTATCCACGGCTCGGCCTGTGGCGTTCCGTCTCCGCCGCCGACGTCGCCGCCGTCCGGCGCGCACTCGATCTGACCGGAGCGGACGCGTTTCTCGATCGCGCGTTGTCGCAGCTCTCGGGGGGCGAATGGCAGCGTGTCCGGCTCGCACGCGCGCTCGCGCAAGGCGGCGATGCGATCGTGCTCGACGAGCCCACGACGTTTCTCGACGTCGGCCACGAGATGCACCTGTTCGAGCTCCTCGGACGCCTTGCGTCGGAAGGACACGCTGTATTGCTGGTGAGCCACCAGCTCAATCTCGTCGCGCGCTTCGCCGCTCACATGGTGCTCCTGCACCACGGCCGTATCGAGGCCGCCGGCACGCCGGACGATGTAATGCAGGCCGGCGTGCTCGAGCGCGTTTATGAATGGCCACTCGTCATCACGCGCGACCCGGCGGTCGGCGCACCCACGCTCGTTCCTCTCCGCGCTCGCCCTCGCGGCGATCGCACCGTCTGACGTTCATCCTTCACGCGTACCGGCACTCATGAAACACCACGCGCTCTCCCTCGCCCTCGTCGCATGCACGGCACCGCTCTCACTCGTCGGCGCACAGGTTGCGCGTGATACGGCACACGCGCCGACCATCGTCGTTACCGCCACCCGAACGCCGCTCAGCATCATGCGGTCACCTGCAACGGTCTCGGTCATCAGCGGCGACGAATTGCGTCGCGAGGGCATCGTGTCGGTTGTCGACGCACTGCGGCATGTGCCCGGCCTCACCGTGGTCCAGACGGGATCGTACGGTGGCGCGACGTCGCTGTTCATCCGCGGCGGCGAGAGCAAGTTCGCGAAGGTTCTCGTCGACGGCGTCGCCGTCAACGACGCCGGGGGCGCGTTCGATTTCTCGTCACTCAGCACCGACAATCTCGAGCGCATCGAGATCGTGCGTGGGCCCGCGAGTGTTTTGTACGGCTCCGATGCGATGGCGGGCGTGGTGCAACTCTTCACGAGGCGGGGCAGCGGTCCTCCGCGCATCGACCTGTCGGCGCGCGGAGGACGGTACGCCACATACGACGCAGACGCCGCCATTCGCGGCACCGATCACGGCGTGGACTATTCTGTCTCCGGCGCGCGACATAGCACGGACGGCATCCAGCTCTTCAACAGTGGGTTCAGGCAGAGCGTCGGTAGCGGAACGGTCGGCTGGCATGGAGCGGGCGCCGACGCTCGACTCACCGCGCGTTTCACCGACGACAACCTGCATTACCCCACGGACGGATCAGGTCAGGTGGTGGACAGCAATGCGACCCGTCGAGACGACCGGCTCGTGCTGGGCTTCGACGGGGGGCTGCGGCTCTCCTCGGCGGCGACCCTTCAGCTCGCACTTGCATCGAGCGGCATTCACGCCATCTCCGACAATCAGCCGGACGGCCCCGCCGATACGCATGGTTACTACTACACGACCGGCGACCGCTCGTATCGCCGCAGCGCGGACCTCAGAATCAACGCCACGCTGATGCAGGGCCTCGAGCTCACGACCGGCGCGCAAACGGAACGGCAATGGCAGACGAGTGCCACGCAGAGCAATTTCGGACCCTCGTCGTACAGTGCGCGCCGCCGCAGCACGGGGTATTACTCGCAACTGCTGTACGGAGCCGACAACTACACCGCCACACTCGGCGGCCGCTTCGAGCACAGTCAGACGTTCGGCGACTTCTTCACGTATCGCGCCGCGGCCAACGTCAACCCGTTCATGGCGACTCGAGTCCACGCCAGCGCGGGCACGTCGTTTCGCGAACCGACCATGCTCGAGAACTTCGGCGGCGGCTTCGTCATCGGGGACTCGACGCTCAGCCCCGAGCAGGCGCACAGCTTCGATGCCGGTATCGAGCAATCGCTCGAGCAGTGGGGCACGATCAGCGTCACCGGGTTCTGGAACTGGTTCAGTAACCTGATCGACTACAAGTACTCCGCCAAGGATCCCAACTACTTCAACGTCGCGAAGACGAAGACCTCCGGCGCGGAGCTCGGCTGGAGCGTACAGCTTCCCGGCGGATTCCACGGCGACGCGTCCCTGACCTATCTCGACGCGAGAGTCGTTGATCCGGGCAAGAGCACGGCTGCCACGGCCGCATTTGCGCCGGGGGCGCGACTGCTTCGCCGGCCGATGCAGACGATGGACCTCGGTGCAGGCTATGGAACGGCGCGCGGCACCTTCGACGTACGCGTCCACCGATCGGGAACACGCGAAGACGTGTTCTTCGCACCCGACTTCTCGAGCAAGCGCGTCACCCTTCCGGCGTACGTTCGCACGGACGTTTCGGGTGAGCTGCCGCTGACTCCCGAGTCCGGACGCTCAATGACGTTGACGGCGCGCGTCGAGAATCTGTTCGACGTCCGGTACTCCGAGGTCGCCGGCGTCAACTATGATTTCTCGCGAACCGACGACGCGTCCATCAACCACACGGGCTATCGCGCACCGGGCCGCCGAGCGTTGCTCGGTCTGCGCCTCTCGCTCTGAGCATGTTGCCGGCGGTTATCTTCCGAGCATGGCTTTGCTTGCCACGGATGCCATCGTCCTGCACGCGTTCGACTATCTCGAGTCCTCGAGAATCCTCCGCCTTGTAACGCGGGAGGGCGGCGTGCGCAGCGTCCTGGCCAAGGGCGCACGCCGCTCCTCACGTCGGTTTGGTGGTGGCCTCGATCTGTTCGCGCAGGGAACGGCGCATCTGTACACGAAGCCGGGGCGCGATCTGGACACGCTCGCCGGATTCGACATTGCACGCTCTCGGCCGGCGCTTGGCGAGGATCTCGGACGCTTCACGGGTGCCTCGGCCGTCGCTGAGCTCACGTTGCGATTTGGCGGTGAGGCCGCGGACGGCGGACTGTTCGACGCCGTCTCCAACGCGTTCGACGCGATTGCCGTCGCAAGTGCCGGCTCCGCGAGCACCGCCACGCTCGCGAGTGCCTGGCGCGTTGTGGCCGAGTTGGGATTTGCGCCGGCCACGGACATCTGTGGTGAGTGTCACGCCCCCATCGCGCCCGATGCGACGACGATGTTCAGCCACGCCGCCGGAGGAACGCTCTGCCAGCGATGCGGCCGCACCGCACCGGCGGGGCGTCTTCTGCCACCCGACGCGCGACACACGCTTCGCCAGCTTCTCTATGGCGACGACTCGCTCACCCTCGACGAGCCGTCCGCCCGCGCGCACCAACGCCTGCTGCGCGAGTTCCTCGCGGAACATCTGAGCGACGGCCGCCCACTCAAGGCACTCGAGCTCTGGGAAGATCGTCGATGGTAGCACACCGCGCATGATTCTCGGGACGGCCGGCCACATCGATCACGGCAAGACGACGCTCGTTCGCGCCCTGACCGGCGTGGACACCGATCGCCTGCCCGAAGAGAAGCGGCGCGGCATCACGATCGATCTCGGATTTGCTCCCCTCGCCCTCGATGGCGTGGGTCAAGTGGGCGTCGTCGACGTGCCTGGCCACGAAGCGTTCGTGCGTACGATGGTGGCCGGGGCGACGGGCATCGACTTCGCGCTGCTCGTCGTGGCCGGCGACGCGGGCGTCATGCCGCAGACGCGGGAGCATGTCGCAATTCTCTCACTGCTCGGCGTGCGTGCCGGCGTCGTTGCAATAACGAAGAGCGATCTCGCCGACGACGAATGGCTCTCGCTCGTGGAGGAAGACGTCGACACGCTGCTCGCGTCCACACCGCTCGCCGGGGCGGAGATCGTGCGCGTGTCCGGCGTTACCGGTGCAGGCATGGACGCACTGCGTGCCGCCCTTGCCAGCGCGGCAACTCGAATTGCTCAACGGCCCGCCCGCGATCTCTTTCGTCTCCCCGTGGATCGAGCGTTCACGGTGAAGGGAACCGGCACGGTGGTCACCGGCACCGTCTGGTCGGGCACGCTCGCGAGAGACGCGAGCGTCCGTCTGCTTCCATCGGACCGTGTCGTGCGCGTGCGCGGGCTTCAGGCGCACGGACGCGCGGTGGATGAGGTGCGCGCCGGCGAGCGCGCGGCCATTGCACTCAGCGGCGTCGACGTGGCAGACGTGCATCGGGGCGCAGTCCTCGTGCAGGGCGATGCATGGCGCGCCAGTCGTGTACTGCGCGCCGACGTCACTCTGCTCGGCGACGTCGACGCAGACATCGGCCCGCGCTCGCGCGTGCGGCTGCATCTCGGCACCAGCGACGTCGGCGCACGCATCGTGGTGCGCGATAGAGCGCTCACGCAGGGCACGCCCGCGTCCGCCCGCATCGTGCTCGACGAGCCGGTCGTCGCCCGCGGTGGAGATAGGTTCGTGCTGCGCCTGCCGTCCCCCCTCATCACGCTCGGAGGCGGTACCGTCACCGATCCGCACGCCCCCGGACGCGCGCGTGCATGGACTGCCGGTGACCATTCGGCTGGCGGCGTGCTGTCCCGCATGCTGGAGGAGGCCGGCACGACCGGTCTGGAGATTCGAGATCTCTCCGTACGCCTCGGCGTGCTTCCCGACGACGTCGACGCGCTGCTGCTGGAAGTGAATGCGTGGCGGGTGGGGAGCACGGCACTGGGCGACTCCGCGCGATCGAGCCTTTTCGCGGACGCGCAGTCGGCTGTGCGGGAGCATCATGGCGCACGTCCACTCGACGCGGGGATTCCATTGCAGTTGCTCCGCGCGAAGTTGCGCGCGACAGACGACATCGTGAGCGGAGTCGTCGAAGCGTTGGTGTCGCAGGGGGTGTTGGCGACGAGGCAGCGTGCCGTGTCGCTTCCGACGTTTTCTCCGTCGCTCGACGCCGCGCAGCTCGCCATGCGCTCCAAGGTGCTGGATGCGCTGCTGGGGGCGGGAAATGAACCGCCGGCACTGTCCGAGCTCGCTCGCGCGCTCGACGCGCCGGTTGCGTCCGTCACGGACGTGGCCCGGTGGCTCCTGAGAGAGGGGACGCTCGTCGCGGTGGAGCCGGAGCGCTACTATCCGACAGAGTCGGTGGCCCGGCTCCGGGGGGCGCTTGCGTCCGGAATGGCCGGAGATCGAGAGTATAGTCCGGCGGAACTTCGGGATTTACTCGGGTTAACACGTAAGTTCCTCATACCCTTCCTAGAGTATTGTGACCGTGAGGGTTACACGATTCGCGGCGGGCTCGGCAGGCGTCTGGCGCCGGCCAGGGAGTGAGGCAGCAGGCACGTAAGTCGAGACAATTCCTTGACATACGTCCCTTCGACACGTAATTTCGCGATACGGCAGCATCCCTTTCCACCCCTTAACAGGAGCAGCACCAGGATCCTGTTTCGTCAGCCGGAGTAGCCATGTACCACCGCTGGGCAGCACTAGCGCTTGTGCTCGCCCTTTGTGCAGTTCCGACAAAGCAAGCGGCGGGACAGCAGTCGACCTCGCAGTCCCGTGAGCACAAGCAGTCGGGGAGCCTCGGACAGAACTATCCGAATCCCTTCAATCCGGAAACCGCCATCCCCTTCGAGATCACGAATTGCGAGGGGGCTGTCGGGCAACACACGGTCAGCATCAAGATCTTCAATGTGTTGGCGCAACTCGTGGCCGTTCCGATTCTGGACGGTCCGGGCGTGCCTGTCTCCAACCTGAAGCTGGGTTGCGGACAGTACACCGCACGCTGGTACGGCAAGGTCCTCAACTCGGGCCGCGAAGCCGCGTCAGGCGTGTACGTGTACGAGCTCATCGTGGACGGTGTGCCGTCGGCGAAGAAGATGTTCGTCGCAAAGTGACCTGAGGTCGTCGACCTTGGCAGAACGCGAAGCGTCCGGACAGCCGTCCGGGCGCTTCGTCTCTTTCGGCCATGTCGAGATGGCAGCGTCCATGCGGCACCACGGTTGCCGTGAGAACGGCAACATGTCCTTACCTCGCACACGATGATCAATCCAGACAAGCTCACGGTCAAGTCGGCCGAAGCGCTCAACGACGCGATGGCCGAAGCGCGCCGCAACGGCAATCCGCTCGTCTACGACGTCCACCTGCTGCTCGCGCTGCTCCAGCAGGACGAGAGCATCGTCGTGCCCGTGCTGCAAAAGCTCGGAGCGAGCGTTGCCGCGCTCCGTGAGCAGGTCCTCACGGAGATCGGCCGCTACCCGAAGCAGAGCGACGCACAGCCCACGCTCGCGCGCGAGCTCAACGCGGTCCTCGATCGCGCGGAGAAGGAGGCCTCGAATCTCGGTGACGAATACGTCTCGACCGAGCACCTGCTCCTCGCGCTCAGTGACGTAAAGACCGAGAGCCGCACCCTGCTGAACAACGCCGGCGCGACGCACAAGGCGCTCCTCGGAGCGCTGGAGGCCGTGCGCGGCACCCATCGTGTCACCGATCAGACTCCGGAAAACCAGTACCAGGCGCTGCAGCGTTACACGCGCGACCTCACCGAGGCGGCGCGGAAGGGCAAGCTCGATCCGGTCATCGGCCGCGACGAGGAAATCCGCCGCGTGGTCCAGGTGCTCTCGCGGCGCACCAAAAACAATCCGGTGCTCATCGGCGAGCCCGGCGTCGGCAAGACGGCCATCGTCGAAGGGCTGGCTCAGCGCATCGTGAACGGAGACGTCCCCGAGAGTCTCAAGAACAAGCGCCTGCTTTCACTCGACCTCGGTGCACTCATCGCCGGTGCGAAGTTCCGCGGTGAGTTCGAGGAGCGGCTCAAGGCCGTACTCAAGGAGCTCACCGAGGGCGAAGGAAAGTTCGTCGTCTTCATCGATGAGTTGCATACACTGGTGGGCGCCGGCAAGGCGGAAGGCTCCATGGACGCCGGCCAGATGCTCAAGCCGATGCTGTCGCGTGGTGAGCTGCACGTCGTCGGCGCAACGACGCTGGACGAATATCGCAAGTATGTCGAGAAGGACGCGGCCCTCGAGCGGCGTTTCCAGCCCGTGTACGTCGGCGAGCCGAGCGTCGAGAGCACGATTGCAATCCTGCGGGGTCTCAAGGAGCGCTACGAGGCGCATCACGGCGTTCGCATCACCGACGGCGCGGTCATCGCGGCGGCGACGCTGTCGCACCGTTACATCGGCGACCGCTTCCTTCCCGACAAGGCCATCGACCTCCTCGATGAGGCGGCGTCGCGTCTGCGCATCGAGATCGATTCCATGCCGCAGGAGATCGACGAGGTGGAGCGCCGCATCATGCAGCTCGAGATCGAGCGCACGGCGCTGCAGAAGGAGAAGGACCCCGCGTCCAAAGAACGGCGGCACACGATCGAGCGCGAGCTCGCCGAGTTGAAGGAGCGGTCCTCCGCGATGAAGGCACAGTGGCAGCAGGAGAAAGAGACGCTCGGCGCAGTGGGAAAGATCAAACAGCAGATCGATCAGGCGCGCATCGAGGCGGAGCAGGCCTCACGTCAGGGTGATCTCGCGCGCGCCGCGGAGATCAGCTACGGCCGCATTCCCGAGCTCGAGCGGCAGATGAAGGAGGCCGAAGCGAAGCTCGCGAGCCGCGACGGCCGCCCGCAGTTCCTGAAGGAGGAAGTCGGCGCGGAGGACATCGCGGAGGTGGTCGCGAAGTGGACCGGCATTCCGGTGACGCGCATGATGGAGGGCGAGCGCGAGCGGCTCACCAAACTGGATCGCGAGCTCGCGCGGCGCGTTGTCGGACAGGACGAGGCGGTGCAAGCGATCGCGAACGCGGTGCGTCGCTCGCGCGCAGGGCTTCAGGATCCGAATCGCCCCATTGGCTCATTCATCTTTCTGGGGCCCACTGGCGTCGGCAAGACGGAGACGGCACGCGCGCTCGCGGAATTCCTGTTCGACGACGAGTCCGCGATGGTGCGCATCGACATGTCGGAGTACATGGAGAAGCACGCCGTCGCTCGCCTCATCGGCGCGCCGCCCGGCTACGTGGGTTATGAGGAGGGCGGACAGCTGACGGAAGCGGTACGCCGCCGGCCGTACGCGGTCATCCTCTTCGACGAGATCGAGAAGGCACATCCGGACGTCTTCAACGTGCTGCTCCAGATTCTCGACGACGGGCGCCTCACGGACTCGCAGGGGCGCACGGTGGACTTCCGCAACACCGTGATCATCATGACGTCAAACATTGGCAGTCACTACATCCTCGAGCACACGGGCGAGGACTGGGCGCTGATGGAGACGCAGGTGACGAGTGCGCTGCGCGCGCACTTCAAGCCCGAGTTCCTGAATCGTGTGGACGACATTGTCATCTTCCGCCCGCTCGGTCCCGAGCAGATCGAGCATATCGTGGATCTTCAACTGGCGCGGTTCGAGAAGTTGCTCGCCGAGCGGAAGTTGTCGCTGGAGGTCACGCCGGAGGCGCGTGCGATCATCGCCGAGGAGGGATACGATCCGGCGTTCGGTGCGCGGCCGTTGAAGCGCGCCATCCAGCGTCTCGTCCAGAATCCGCTCGCGCTTCAGATCCTCGAGGGGCGCTTCCAGGACGGCGACACCATCGTCGTCGATCGCAAGGACGACGGAACGCTCTCTTTCAGCGTGGGCGAGCGCGTGGCTGCCGCGGTTCCCGCGCACGCATGATCGAGGATGAACGGTGGATGCAGGTGGCCCTCGAGCAGGCGCGGCTTGCGGCTGCGATAGGCGAGGTGCCGGTCGGAGCCGTGATCGTCCGTGACGGCATCGAGATCGCCCGGGCGGGGAATCGCACCGTGCATGATCGGGATGCCACCGCGCATGCCGAGACGCTGGTCATTCGCGAGGCGGGCACGAGCCTTGGTCAGTGGCGGCTGGATGGCTGCACGGTGTATGTCACGCTGGAGCCGTGCTCCATGTGCGCGGGCGCCATGGTGCTGTCGCGCGTCGCACGCGTCGTCTTCGGCGCATGGGACGACAAGGCGGGCATGGCCGGCTCCGTCGGCGACCTGCTGCGGCATCCACGGCTGAATCATCGGCCGGAGGTGCGCGGCGGTGTGTGTGGCGAGGAGTGCGCTGCGGAATTGCGGGCGTTCTTCGCTGCGCGCCGAGCCCGCGATTGCGTTGACACTCCCGACGCGGTCGGGTAAACTACTGGGCTGTCTCCGGACAGGTGGCTGAGTGGTTGAAAGCACCGGTCTCGAAAACCGGCGTACCCGCAAGGGTACCGTGAGTTCGAATCTCACCCTGTCCGCTTCGGGCAAGCCGTCGCGTCGCGGGCTTCCGTATTGTCGGCCTCGAGGCGTGTGTTCCCGGATCGGTGGCCGAGTGGTTTAAGGCGCACGCCTGGAAAGTGTGTGTACGTGAAAGCGTACCGTGAGTTCGAATCTCACCCGATCCGCTTAGAACCGTGACCCCGCTTTGCCTCAAACGGCAGAGCGGGGTCATGTGCGTGTGGGCGCCCTTGCACGTTGGGCGCCCATCGCGCGCGCGATATCTTCTCGCCAGCTCAGGGCATCCATCGACCGAGGAATTGTGATACGCCGCTCCGCCGCGATCCGCACCACCATCGCCTTGCTCATCCTGATGAGCGCGACGACGCGCGCACAGACGCCGCGCTCCGATACGCTCCGTGTCGCCGGACTCCAGCAACCTGTCGAAGTCCTGCGAGACCGTTGGGGCATGTCGCACATCTACGCGGGCAACGAGCACGATCTGTTCTTCGCGCAGGGCTATTCGGCGGCGCGCGACCGCGGGTTCCAGTTCGAGATGTGGCGACGGCAAGCAACGGGGACGATGGCCGAAGTACTCGGCCGGCGCGAGCTCGATCGCGATCGCGGGGCGCGCCTCTTTCGGTATCGCGGCAGCCTGAGCGCGGAGCTCGCGCGCTATCATCCCCACGGCGCGGCAATCGTCGGCGCCTTCGTGGATGGCGTGAACGCATACGTCGAGCAGGCGTCACACGATCCGTCGCTCATCCCGGCCGAGCTGCGCATGCTTGGCATCACGCCGGGGCGGTGGACGTCCGACGTGGTGATCTCGCGGCATCAGGGACTTCTCGGCAACATCGAGGAGGAGCTCGCCTACGGGCGCTTCGTGGCGCATCACGGCGCGGCGCTCCTGAAGAAGGTGCAGTGGTTTCATCCGGGCCCCGGCGAGCCAACGCTCGACCTCGATGCGGCCGTGGACGGCACGGCGCTGGACGCACCCATCCTGGCGCTCTATGAAGCGTTCCGCGGACCCGTGCGCTTTCGTGCATCGGACATCGGTGTCTCCTATCGTGGCGACACGGCCACCGCGCGACGTCTGGCGCACCTCGACTCGGTGGCGGCCGACGACATGCGCTGGACGCAGCGCCGGGATATCGGAAGCAACAACTGGGTCGTGAGCGGCCAGCATACACTGAGCGGCCGCGCCCTCATGGCGAACGATCCGCATCGCTCGATAGCCGCGCCGTCACTCCGCTACTTCGTACATCTGACCGCGCCCGGGTGGAACGTCATTGGCGGGGGGGAGCCTGTCATCCCTGGCGTCTCCATCGGACACAACGAGTTCGGTGCGTGGGGACTCACGATCTTCGCGACTGACGGCGAGGACCTCTACGTCTACAAGACCAATCCGGCAAATCCTCGGCAGTATCGCTACAAGGAGACGTGGGAGACGATGCGCACCATTCACGAGACGGTTGCCGTGAAGGGAGAGTCGGCCGCCGACCTCTCCCTGCGGTATACGCGTCACGGTCCGGTGGTGTACGAGGATACCGTGCGGCATCTTGCGTACGCGGTGCGCGCCGCGTGGCTGGAGCCGGGCGGCGCGCCGTACATGGCATCGCTGCGCATGGATCAAGCGCGGAGCTGGGATGAGTTCCGCGCGGCCTGCAGCTACAGCAACATTCCCGGCGAAAACATGATATGGGCCGATGTGAGTGGTAACATCGGCTGGCAAGCGGTGGGCATCGCGCCCATTCGCGCCAACTGGAGTGGTCTTGTGCCGGTTCCCGGCGACGGACGATACGAGTGGGCTGGATACCTGCCGATTCTCGAGAAGCCGCACGCCTTCAATCCGCCGGAAGGCTTCATCGCCACGGCAAACAACAACCTCACGCCGGAAACGTACCCGCATCGCAACGCCATAGGATGGGTATGGGCGGACCCGTATCGGTGGGCGCGCATCGGCGAAGTACTGGGCTCCGGCCGGCGCGTGTCCACGATGGACATGATGCGTCTCCAGACTGATTACACCTCGTTGCCGGCGCGGTCGCTCGTTCCCCTTCTGGCGGGTCTCTCCTCCAGTGATGACGCGGTGGAGCGCGCACGACAATCGCTGCTCGCCTGGAACGATGTGGTCGACAAGACCTCGGTACCGGCCGGCATCTACGAGGCCTGGGTTCGCGCACTCGACGCAAGGGTGATCGACTTGGTGGTACCCGCGCCGGCGCGCGCGAGGGCGCGGGGTGTCCCCATGCACCGCATCGTGGAATGGCTCACGTCCCCGGGCGGAGACTTCGGCGCCAAACCGCTCGCGACGCGCGACTCGGTTCTCCTGACGAGCCTCGCTGCGGCAGTGGCGGATCTCACCACCCGATTCGGCGCTGACATGTCCGCGTGGGAGTGGGGGAAGTATCACCACGCCCTGCTCGCGCATCCGATGAGCGCAGCCCTGAACGCCGAGCAGCGTGCGCGCTTCGAGGTGGGGCCGTGGCCACGCGGTGGCGATGGAAATACCGTTGGCGCCACTGGCGCGGGCCCGAATCAGATGGCTGGCGCGTCCTTTCGTATCATTGTCGAGCCCGGCGACTGGGATGCGGCCGTCGGGACGAACACACCCGGACAATCGGGAGACGTGAACAGCCCGCACTACCGGGATCTGTTCGAGCTGTGGAAGAACGATCGCTACTTCCCCGTGAAGTACTCGCGAACAGCGGTGGAAGGCGTAACGGAAGCGCGGCTGACACTGCGTCCGTGACGCCTACTGCATGAAGAACATCATGCCGCCTCCGTCGCCGCCGAAGCGCGGATTCACGACGTTGTTCAGCACCGACCCGAACGAATAGTTCAGACCCACGAAGAAGAACTGGCTGAAGCGCGTGCTCTGCTGCGTCTGCCGGAGCAGGGCGTCATCGCGCGTGATGGTCTCCTTCGGGATGTAGAACTGATCGTGAATCGCGTCGTAATTGCCGCTGAAGTTCACGCTCAGCCCCTTCACGATCCGCACGTTCGCACCGAGGGAATAGGTGATTCTGCGCCGGGCGAGATCGCTCAGGTAGCTCGTGGCGTCCACGCCGGCGTTCACGGAGCCCCATGTCTGCCGCTGACTGAACGCCGTCGAGAAGAGCTGCACGGGAAGCGTCTCCCTCAGCTTGTTGAACAGCGTCGTGTCGTAGTAGCTGAAGCTGCTGACACCGACGCCGTACTGGAACCGCAGTTGACGTCGCGTCGCATCGGCGTACGGGAAAAGGTCGTACTCCACGGCCGGCGTGATACGCGCGGAGAAACGCTGATTCAGATAGGTGGAGGAGGTAAAGGATCCCTTCAGCCCCGCCGACCAGTGGTCGTCGAGGCTCTTCACCTGGAGTAGACTGGCGAAGTAGCTCCGTTGGATAAACACGGATTGCGTGCCGCCGAAGCTGAAGCGGCTCTCGCTGTAGTTCTCGTTCGCCGACACGGAGGTCTTCCACGCGTCGGTGACGCGATTGACCGCGACCTGCCCGTTGATGTAGACGCTCGAGTAACTCTCCTCGCGGAAGCCATTCCCGTTCGAGCCCAGCGTGAACACCCACGCGTTCCACGGATCACGCACGGGCGCCGTCGATGACGAGTCCTTGTTCGTGGCCGCCGTGAACGTGACTGCGAGACGCTCCGCCGCGCTAGTCCGAGCGAGATAGCGGACCAACCCGAGCTGCAATGTGCGGGCGAGGCCACGCCGAGTCTCGTCGTTCGTGCTGGACTGTGGGGCGACGTACGACAGGGTGTCGCTGACACCCTCGAACTTGTGCTGGCCAATGAACGCCAGCGTGAAGAATGTGCCGCCCCCGCCGGTACGCTGGCTCGTTGCCAGCACGTGTACGTCGGCGGCCGTCCGCTCTCTGACCCAGTTCACGCTCACGATTTCCGTGCGGAAGAATTCTTCATCGCAGAAGAATCCGCTGCAGTCGAGAAACACGTTGAAGGCTCGTGCTGCCGGCTGGGCGCCGATGGCGTCGCGCGGCATCAGCAACGCGATCGCGGTGAGGGCAACACCAAGGAATGCACGGCGCAATGCGATCTCCATCAGTAGTTGACGCGCTCGAGAGCGAGTGAACCTTCGACGACCGCCGCTCCGAACGTGCCGTGGCCAACGTTGACGGTCGCGCCGCCTGGGCGCACCATACAGTACGTGCCGTACTCCTCGAGCGGGATCACATACACGCGCAGGCCGTTCCCCCGAGAGCACGCTGCGTCACCACGCAGAGTGATCGTGGGCGGTGCCTCGCCCTTCCGCCGCGGCAGGTACTTGAGCCAGAACGCGCCCTTCGGCAGCGACCACCTCAGCGTGTCGCCTCGCTCCAGCCGGACCGGTACTGCAACGAACCGCTGATCGGCCCGGAGTCCTTCCAGCGACCGCACGCGCTCGTGGACGATTACCTGCATCCCCGCGCTTCTATCCCCGACGTTGACGTCTACCATCGTCTGCCCCACCGCTCGCGGACGGATGGTATGTCCCACGATGACCGCGACCGAGCTGTCGTGCACCAGCGCCGCTCCTCGGAGTTGCATGACCGGGAGACCGTCAAATCCGATGGCGACGAACGGAAGGTCGCGTGGCCGATCGCCAGCGACGAAGTCAATCCAGTGACTCGCGCGCAACTCCTGCACGGGGCGACACAGGACGGCCACGTCGGTGGCGATCATGCCGAGCGACGCGCGCACCGTGGCCTCGCCATCCCACGTACACGTGACGACGCCCTGCGAAGAAACGGTGATCGGCGCGCCGGATATCCACTGATACTGCACGCCCTGCGACGCGAGCGGACGGTTTCGCTTGTCGAGCACGCGCATCTCGAGTTGAACGGCGTGCACGCTGTTGATGACGATACCGTCCGCCGGATTTGCAACGTTGGCCAGAAGTCGTGATGGCGGGCCATCGCGGAGCAGGACGGCGACCAGCGCGGCCGTCAGCATCAGCCCGATGCCCAGCAGCGCCGCGGCCAGTCGCAACCGCACCCGCGGCTCTCCCCTTCGGAGCACGCTTGTGATCAGGTGTGGCGCCGAGCGCACAACTTCGAGGCCAAGCCAAACGCGGGCGAGCATCCGGCCGTCGCGTGTCGCGCGAAGCGCAAACTCCTCGGCGAGGTCGCCAACCATGGCCTCCACCAACTCCGCGTCCAGACCAATCGCCACCAGCAGCCGCTCGTACATCGAGAGGTTGGTGCGCCGGTGGCCACGCGCGTCGGCGCCGAGCGCGCGAATACTTGCGAGTCGTCTCATGCCGGCTCCGGACGAACGCTTCCGAACCCGGCCCACAGCGCCGCGGTGTTCCGCTCGGCATCACGAAGCGCGCGAGCTCCTGCGCCGGTGATTGCATAGTGGCGCCGCGAACGGCCACCGCGGAAGGGTTGTGGCTCGCCCGTGCGCGACTTGAGAACACCTTTGTCCTCGAGACGTTGGAGGGTGGTGTAGACCGCGCCGATGGAGTAATCCCGGCCGGTCCGTTCGGTGAGGTCTCGGCGGACCGCGAGCCCATATGCGTCGTTGCCGAGGCGCGCGACAGCGAGGAGGGCGGCGAGCTCGAGGCTTCCCAAGGTCAATGTGGGCATAAGTTCTATTATGTAGAACAAATCGGCAGACCGCAAGCGGATGCGTTTACAGCTTTACCGTAACTTCAATGCCGCCAATTCCAGGCACTACGCCCAAGTAGAAGGCGTTATAGAATGCGCTAATGGCTGATGGTGGCTTCTGCTTGTGCATGATAGGACCGATGTCCGGCGTTGTAGATCAACTCAACGGTAGAATTCTGGCTTACGGCGGCGGCCAGGCCAGGATTCATCCAGCGGAGGCGCTCAATCGCTTTCGCGTGCCATCCGATAGGATCGCGGTCCCATATCGGATTGTGATGTGCGACGATGTTTCGAAAGTCGCGCAAGTCGCTGAACGCGCGTCCAATGTCCGCTCGATTCTGTTTCGGTCTGGGACAGGAAGGAAACCGCCGCCCGGCGGCGGGCCAAATCTGTGGGCCGTGGACATTCCCCTGTTCATACGGGCTGTCGCATAACCGCACCCAGAAGCCAAAGCTCAGACGGCTAATCAAGTGTCCGGCCGTCCATTTTCGAGGATGCTTCGACATGGCGTTGAGAGCCTTCGCGACGTGTTCCTCCTCTCTTGCTTGAAGCATGGACGGCCTTGCCGTTAGCCAGCAGGCGACTTGCGTCGTCCTGTAAACACGCCTCGCCGTCGTCTCCGTGGCCGCATCGAAGATGGCATTTCGAAAGGTGACTTCGATGGCATGGAGAATCGGATGAAACGCGGACGCCAACGCCAAATTCCATAGATATCTGGCTATCGCATCCGTCGAGGAGGTGTCGGACTCCAGGCTGTATGCCGCCATGCGATCTTTGGAGAACGCCCGGAAGAGTTGTCGGTAGGTCAGGGGCGGCTTGGCCGTTCCGCTCGGAGGTGCCACGGAAGGCGTGTGTGATGGTTGAGGGAGAGGACTGCCCTCGACGACCCTCGAGCTCTTGACATCCGCCTCCAGCTGACTCAGATTCATTTCAGAATTCCTCGGGGAGTCCCATACCGCCGGAACACGGGCGGCACGACTCCGAGGTTACGAACTCCCGGCGCCACCCTCGTGGCGCCGGGAGTTTGCGTTTGGGGACGATCGTCACGCCGTTGCGATCAATCGTACAGGGTCGAGCGTCCTTCCCGAGGACGACCGTCGCGCAGATAGTGGCGAAAAAACGCGGCGACGTGCACTGTCGTCCCCAGCGGATGGCGCCAGCTTCCGTCGACCTTGCCTCCCACGTGCTCATGAAGAGAGCCGCCAACAGCAAGCGCATTATTGCCTGCGCTCTTGTCGCGCATCTGGCTCTCATCCGCCCAGTGGCGGCGCAATCCGCTCAGACGCTCATCATCAACGCGGATCAGGGACGCGACACGATCAGTCGTCACATCTACGGGCAATTCGCCGAGCATCTCGGCCGCCTGATATACGACGGCATTTGGACGCGTGAGGGAAATGGACCCTGGCATGCGCGTGCGGACGTGGTGCAGGCGCTTCGCGCGATCAAGGTGCCGAACCTGCGATGGCCCGGTGGGTGTTTCGCCGACTACTACCATTGGCGCGACGGAATTGGCCCGCGGGAGTCACGTCCCACCGTCGTGAACAGCAACTGGGGTGGCGTCACGGAGGACAACGGCGTCGGTACGCACGAATACCTGGATCTCATCCGGCAGATCGGTGCCGAGCCGTTCATCGTCGGGAACGTCGGGAGCGGCAGCGTGCGCGAGATGCAGGAGTGGTGGGAGTATCTCAACCACCCGGGCAAGAGCCCGATGGCGGATCTTCGGCGCGCAAACGGGCATCCGGAACCGTGGAACGTGCGCTTCTGGGGCGTGGGCAATGAGAGCTGGGGCTGCGGCGGCAACATGCGTGCGGAGCGCTACGCCGACGAGTTCCGTCGTTACGCGAGCTTTCTACCTGGGTATGGTAGCGTTCGCCCCTTTCGCATCGCCACCGGTCCCAGCGACGACGGCTATGCGTGGATGGAAGTCTTGATGCGCGACGCCGGCTTCATGATGGACGGCATCGACCTGCATCATTACTTGCTGACCGGAAGTTGGGCGAAGAAGGGCAAAGCCACAGACTTCTCCGAGGCCGAGTGGGCCGAGCTGCTCCAGAAGGCGACCGGTTTCGACGAGCTGCTCGCGCGTCACTCCGCCATCATGGATCGGTACGACCCGCGCAAACGCGTCTGGCTCGTGGTTGGTGAATGGGGGACGTGGCATCAGGGTGAGCCGGGAAGCAATCCCGCATTCCTCTACCAGCAGAACACGCTGCGCGACGCGCTGGTGGCCGCCGTCTGTCTCGACGCATTCAACAAGCACGCCGACCGCGTGCGCATGGCGAACATCGCGCAGGCTGTGAACGTGCTGCAGGCGATGATTCTGACGCAGGGCGACCGCATGCTGCTGACGCCGACGTACCATGTCTTCGAGATGTATACCGCCCACCACGATGCCGTGCGCCTGCCAATCGCGTTCGATGCCGGGGTGTACACGTACGGCGACCGATCGATGCCGGCAGTGAGCGCAACGGCGTCGCGAGATGCGAATGGACGGATCCATCTCACGCTCACGAACGTCGACCCGAACCAGGCGCGAGCGATCAGGGTCGAACTGCGGGGTCAGACCGCGAACACGGTCACCGGACGCATCCTGACCGCGGATCGAATGAATGCCCACAACACGTTCGACGCGCCGGATGCGGTGCATCCCGCGCCCTTTACGGACGTCCGGCTCTCTGGCGGCATCATTTCGGTGCAGTTGCCGCCAAAGTCACTCGTGGCACTCGAGCTCAAGTGAGTCCGACGAATTAAACGCTGGTCAGGGCGACCGCTGACATTGCTAAGACAACGGCGCCTATTGTGACGATTGACGTAGGCGCCAGCATCATGAGTTGTCTTAGCCAGCGTTACGTGTGGTTGACGGCACCGAAGTTACGGCAGATCTTCGTCATAAGGGCGGACCAATAAAACCAAGGCGATCTGTCACGTGTCGAGACTCCTTCTGGCAATGCGATCTTCTTACCATGCAATTTTACTGGTCGCGGCAAGCATTGTAGTCACCACGTGCTCGGATGCGGCCAGCGGGCCGCGTTCACCATCTGGTGCGGAACTCGTTCCGGGACATATCGTCCTTACCGCGCAGCTCTCCCCGCTGGCGGCCCGCGCCCTTGCCGTCCTTGTGGCGAGCGGAATAGACGTGAAGGAGATCCATGTTCGGTTGACGGCGCCACAAGAAGGCACACGCGATACTGTCATCGTATCTCCGATGTTTCAGGGCTCAGTTCGCATCGATATCCCTGTCCAGATACGAAGCACGGACCAGTCCTTTGCGGCGTTGATCGAGCTTCGCGCTACCGATCACTTGATACTCTTTTCCGGAACGCAGCTTGTGACGGTTCGCGGCGCGAATTCCGCGCTTCCGGTGCCGATTCTCACCGTCGACTATGCTGGACCGGGCAGGTCGGCTGAGACGGTAACCCTCTCGCCCTCGGATATGACTGTAGTGGGCGTATCCACAATCACGTACACCGTGAGTGTACTCGACGCGACAGGTCAGATGGTGTCGAGTGTGCCACTGCAGTGGGCGTCGAGCGACACCTCGATCGCCACGATCGCTTCAATGGGTAGTGCCAATGCGAACGCGCAGGCGCGTGGCAAACGTGGCGTCACGACACTGAGTGCAACCACACCGCTCGGCGTTCGGGGAAGTGTGAAATTGTCAGGCGTGCCAGTGGCAACGCACCTCGTTTTGGTCGGTGGCGAAGGGCAGACTGGCGTGGCCGGCAGCGCGCTGGCGGCGCCCATGGTGGTCGAGGTGCAGGCCGCAGACAATTTGCCCGTGCCCGGAGCGGTGGTGAACTTTCGTGCGATGACGCCTGGAGGCAGCGTGGCCAACGCTTCGAGTGTCGCCGATACGTCCGGTCGCGCGGCTACCAAAATGCTCTTGGGAAAGGGCGGAGGACCCTATCGCTTCGAGGCCTCCTCGGGTCGGACGGAGCCCGTAGTTGCGTCGGCGTCGGCCACGCCGGCTCCTGCGGCGGCCATCACCATCGTCTCGGGCGATGGACAAGTGGACTCAACGTCGACCAGACTCGTTATTCCGCTCGTCGTAAGAGTTACCGATCAGTATGGTGGCCCCGTTGACGCGCAGGCGGTGAATTGGCTGAAAGTCACGGGTAGTGGGCTCCTTGGTTCTGCGAGCACGACTACCACCAGCGATGGAACCGCCAGCAATATTTATGTGCTTGGCAGTCTCCCTGGTGGCGATGTAGTGAGCGCAACGGTTCCTGGTGTCGGTGGGGCCTCGGGCGCGGTGCAATTTTCCGCCACGACGCTTCAACGCGGTGTCGCCACGCTTTCGATTGCTAGGGGCGGTCAACAGACCGCGGTGGTCGGCACGGCTGTAAGCGTTCCGCCGAGCGTCCTGGTGAAAGACGCGAACGGCCTCCCGGTGCCAAACGCGCCTGTCGTCTTCGGCGTGGCAAGGGGAAGCGGTCGTGCGACTGGCCTCATAGCCACAAGTAACGCGGCGGGTATTGCGACGCTTGGATCATGGACGCTCGATACGATTGCCGGGATGAACACGCTGACGGCAACGACGGGAGCGGTCAGCGCGGCAATAACGGCTACCGGGATCGCGGGGGCCGCAACGCAGATCCTGGTTGCCTCAGCTCCAACAGCGCTGACGGTGGGCATCATCGCGAACTTCGCCTTCCAGGTTGCGGATGCCTACGGAAACCCCGTCGCACGTTCTGGAATTCCCCTGATCGTGTCGTGGTGGTGGCTCAACGGCCCACGAGGTTCCGGGGGACCAGCGACGACCAATGCGCAGGGTATTGGCACGTTCTTTATGTCCCCCTCACCGGCCGTACCTTGCACTTTCGTCATCTCGGCTCCTGGTCTCACCACGAACACCTTTACCCTGCCGGCCGTGGCAGGCGCGCCGGCGGCTATCTACTTCAAAGCATCTATGTACGGCACGAATTTGAGCGGGCTGCCGTTCGCGCACCAGCCAGTCGTGCAGATCACGGACGATGGACTCAATCCGGTGAACGCGCCCGGATTCATTGTTTCGGCGGTCCTTGACACAAGTGGCGGCTTGTCAAACGGCACGTTAGGCGGTAAGACGACGGTCACGTCTGATGCAACCGGCGCCGCCGCGTTCACCGACCTCTCGATCACGGGCGCGCCAGGACTTTATGGTGTGAGCTTCAAGGTTCCCGGCCTGAGGTCTCCCACACCCTCGGGGGCTCTCCTGATCGATCTTGCAGCAACCACTATCGCGGAAAGCGCTGGGAACAACCAATCGGCTCAGGCTGGCAGTCCCGTACTGGTACCACCGGCAGTACTTGTGACCGACCGCAATGGGGCTCCTCGAGCCGGTACCATCGTCTCCTTCACCTTCACGACGGCCGATTCAGGCGGACGGATTTCTAACGGCTTCACGACCGGATCAGCGGTAGCAGTCCAAACCAACGCCTCTGGCATCGCACAGCTCACGCGTTGGTCGCTTGGATTTACGGCCGGAGTCAAATCGCTCTCCGCCACACCGTTGAATCCACTTAACGGGAGTCCGGTGACTTTCACAGCCACTGCTGTTCCTGGACCCGGTGTGGCACTGCGCTTCATTACGCCGCCGCCCCCAAATGCAACGAGTAGCATCCCATTCGGACCGCAGCCCGCAGTGCAGCTCACGGACGCCTACGATAATGCCGTGAAGACGGCAGGCGTAGTGATCTCAGCCGCGATTGCGAGTGGAGCAGGCGTACTGTCGAACTCTACGGCGATCACCAACGCGGTAGGGGTCGCGACATTCAGCTCTCTCACGATGACGGGGACGGGCAGTATCATCCTGTCGTTCGCGGGGCCGGGCTACAGCACGCTGTCGTCGGGTACCATCGTGGTCCACTAGCCGGAGCTGAATGGGTTCGTGATGTTGGACCGAGAATCCGAGGCTCGGTTCCATTTCGGTGCATGCGCTGCGATATTGATCGCCATGCCCGATCGCCAGTCCATCGTCCTCGACGCGCGAGCCATGGATCGCACGCTGCGTCGAATGGCTGACGAGATCGTCGAGTTGAATGACGGAACCGACGATCTCATCCTCGTCGGAATTCAGCGCCGCGGTGTCCAGCTCGCGGCGCGCATCGTATCCAGCATCAATGCGCGAGAGGGTGTCGAGGTGCCGACAGGCGCGCTCGACATCACGCTGTACCGCGACGACCTCCAGACCGTCGGTCCGCGCCCCGTGGTGGGCGCTACCGACCTGCCGTGGGCGCTCGACGGCAAGGCGGTGATCATCGTCGATGACGTGCTGTACACCGGGCGGACAATCCGTGCCGCACTCGACGAGCTCGCCGACTTCGGACGTCCTCGGCGCATCGCACTCGCCGTGCTCATCGATCGCGGAGGCCGCGAGTTGCCCATTCAGCCAGACGTTGTGGGCAAGACGGTGGAGGTGGGACACAACCAGCGCGTGGACGTGCTGGTGTCGGAGCTGGACGAGAAGGACGCCGTGATCATCGCGGAGCGCCAATGAGCGTCGGTCCGCTCGGCAAGGACCTCCTCGGCCTCGAGCCGCTGAGCGCTGATCAGATTCGACTCATTCTCGACACCGCGGAACCGTTCAAGGAAATCAGCGAACGCACCATCAAGAAGGTGCCGACGCTCCGCGGCAAGACGATCGTCAACCTGTTCTTCGAGGCATCCACGCGCACGCGCGTGTCGTTCGAGTTCGCGCAGAAGCGACTCTCGGCCGACACGGTGAACGTTGCGGCCTCAGGCTCAAGCGTGAGCAAGGGCGAGACGCTGGTGGACACGGCGCGAAACCTCGAGGCCATGCGCATCGACATGGTCGTCATTCGCCACGGCGCATCGGGCGCGGCGCAGTTTCTCGCCGAGCGTATCGAGTCGAACGTCATCAATGCTGGCGACGGGACGCATGAGCACCCGACGCAGGGGCTGCTCGACATGCTGACCCTGCGCGATCACTTCGGCAAGATCGAGGGACTCAAGGTCTGCATCTGCGGCGATGTGCTCCACTCGCGCGTCGCGCGGTCGAACATCTGGGGTCTCAAGAAGCTGGGGGCGGACGTCGCTGTATGCGGTCCGCGCTCGCTGCTCCCGAATGCCATCGACGCCTTCGGCGTCACGGTCTTCGACCGCATCGAAGACGCCATTCAGTGGGCTGATGCACTCAATGTGCTGCGCCTCCAGCTCGAGCGAATGCAGCGTGGGTACATCCCGTCGCTGCGCGAATACAATCGCGTCTTCGGCGTCTCGCGCGAGCGGCTCGCACGAGCGCCGAGGGACGTCCTCATCCTTCATCCGGGCCCGATGAATCGCGGCGTCGAGATCGATTCCGACGTCGCGGACGGCCCGCAAAGCGTGATCCTCAATCAGGTGACCAACGGCGTGGCCGTGCGCATGGCGGTGCTCTATCTGCTCTCGGGCGGCCGTCCGGAGCTCGCCGAAGCGGCGAAGGGCGGACAACGATGACTGGACGCGCGGTGCTGCTTCGCGGCGGGCGATTGATCGACCCGTCCCAGCGGCTCGACGAGACGGGCGATCTGCTCATCGAGAACGGGACAATTGCCGGCATCGGGCGAGTGGGCGAGGTGCGCCGAGATGGTGATGCGCTCGAGACGATCGATTGCGCGGGCCGCGTGATCTCGCCCGGCTTCATCGACGTCCATTGTCACCTGCGGGAGCCCGGGCGCGAAGAGGTCGAGACGATCGCGACGGGTGCGCGCGCCGCGGCGGCTGGCGGATTTACGGCTGTGTGCGCGATGCCGAACACCGATCCCGTCACGGACAATCAGGCGGCAGTCGGATTCATCATCAGTCAGGCGAGAAAGGCGAATGCGTCTCGCGTCTATCCCATCGGTGCCATCTCCATCGGCGAGATGGGCGAGACGCTCGCGGAGTTTGGAGAGATGGTGGCGGCCGGGGCCGTCGCGGTGAGCGACGACGGCAAGCCCGTGGCGAGTGCACAGCTCATGCGGACGGCGCTGGAGTACGCGCGCACCTTCGGGATTCCCGTGGCGGATCACTGCGAGGAGCCGACGCTCGCGCGCGACGGCGTCATGAACGAAGGCATCATCAGCGCCAGGTTGGGCCTCCGCGGTATTCCCGCCGAGGCCGAAGAGATCATGGCCATCCGCGACATCCTGCTCGCGCGCCGCACCGGGGGCCACATCCACCTGTGCCACATGAGCACGAAAGGCTCTGTGGAACTCATTCGGTGGGGAAAGGAGCGAGGTATCAACGTCACCGCCGAGGTCTGCCCGCACCACCTCTCGCTGACGGAGGATGCGGTGGAGGGCTACGACACCAACGCGAAGATGAATCCTCCGTTGCGTACCGCCGAGGACGTCGCGGCGCTGCAGCAGGGCGTCAAGGACGGAACCATCGATGTGATCGCCACGGATCATGCGCCGCATCATTACGACGAAAAGGAGCGCGAGTTCGCTGATGCGCCAAACGGCATCGTCGGGCTCGAGACGGCGCTCGCCGTCAATCTCACGTGGCTCGTCAAGAGCGGAATCGTCGACTTGCCGTTGCTCGTGGAGCGCATGTCCTGTGCGCCCGCGCGCTTGTTCCGGCTACCGGGCGGCTCGCTTCAGCGTGGGGCCGCGGCCGACGTCACTGTTTTCGATCCCGAGGTGGAGTGGACCGTTGACGCGTCGAGCTTCCGGTCGAAGGGGCGTAACACGCCGTACGCCGGCATGACGTTGCGCGGGCTCGTGGAGTGCACGCTGGTGGACGGGCGCGTGGTTTACCGACGCGACCGCTGACGGTGGCGGGCGTAATGGACGACGCGTCCCCCGAGGGTATCTTTGTCGCGGGAGAACCCGCATGAAGAAGGACGACAGCCGACGCGAGTCGGGAAGCAGGGGATCGAGCGCGGTCAACACCGTCAGCGTCCTGATGGAGGAACGGCGGAAGTTCGAGGCGTGGATCAAGGCGTTGGACGACCGCCGCGAGTCCACGCCGGACCACGTCTTTCAGCGCGTGCACGCGGATTACGAGGCGCGCCTGGAGCAGGTCATCGCGCAGCTCGGTGAGCACGCCGACGGCCTGCGACGCGAGATCGAGACGCTGTCGTCGCAGCTCTCCACCCTGCGGAATGACCATCAAAAGGCCACGGACGAGCGCGCGGAAGTCGAGTTGCGCGCGCATGTCGGAGAAGTGTCGTCGGAAGACTGGCAGCGCATGTCGGCGGAGAGCGACGCGCACCTCGGCGATCTGGCCTCCAAGCAGCAAAGCGTGGAGCAGGAGCTCGCGCGGATGCGACAGTTCCTCGATGATGCGGCGCGTCAGCCTTCGGCGACGACTCCGGTCGAGAGTGCGCCGGCGGTCTCCGGCGTGTCGCGGTCGGAACCACCTTCGGCGGCGACGTCGTTCGAGCCGCGCCATAGCAAGGAGACCCCTGAGCAGCGTCAGCTCGCAATCGACGACGTTGCTTCGGCGTCCACCGCGTCAGCGCAGGCAGCTCCAGGGTCGCCAGCGCCCGCCGCATCCCCGGAGGCACCGCGGCGCCAAACCGGCTTCGACGAGCTGACATTTCTGCGCTCCGTCGTGGATGCGCCTGCCGGACCGGTGGAGCCCGCGCCGCTTGACGAGCCGGACGAAGCGACGAAGCGGTCCAGCTTTGCGCGCCGCTCGAGCGAAGAGGCGATCGTCAACCTCAGTGACGAGAGCAACCTCCCGATTGGCGTGCCGGAGGAGAGGCCTCGCGATTCGGCGCCCACGCCGAGGCACACCCCCAGCGCGCTCGATCCGGTCACGGACATGACCGAGAGCAACAAGACGCTCAAGTGCGGCGAGTGTGGGGCGATGAACTATCCCACCGAGTGGTACTGCGAGCGGTGCGGCGCGGAGCTGGCGTCGCTCTGAAGTCCGGTTCCGCCTTTCTTCGTAATCTGTGCATTCACTCAAAAAAGAACGCCGGGCTCGTGGCCCGGCGTTCGTAAATGCAGGAGGACTGGACTCAGGCGGTGGCCGCGTGCTTTGCCATGCGGCTCTTGACGCGGGCGGCGGTGTTCTTGTGAACGAGACCTTTGCGCGCGGCGCGGTCGAGAAGACTAACGGCTTGCGTCCGCTCGTCGGCGGATGCGCCAGGAACCTTGGCCTTCTTGAGCGCGGAGCGAAGGGCGGACCGCTGGGCGCGGTTGCGCACGGTCGCGGCGCGCGTTTTCCGCATGTTCTTCTTCGCGGATGCGATATTCGGCACGAACAGATCTCCGGAATGCAGTAAAAAGTCGCGGGGGTCGCGAGTCGAGAAAGCTACCGGTAGAGAGGAGCGAAGTCAAGCTGCGACAGTGCTTTATGCTGCGACGGCGCTTTACTCTCCCGTGGTGCGCCGCTACCTTACGCGCGTTCGCACCCCAGGAGCCACCGCTGGGGGTATTCGACGCCCCTCGCCTGGCCCCGTTGCACACTCTCCAGACCATTCTCCTCGTTGCGCCCGTTCTGTTGTTCTCGGTGATCGCGCACGAGATCGCGCATGGGTACGCGGCGCTGCGGCAGGGCGACCGCACGGCACTGGAGGCGGGCCGCCTGAGTTGGAATCCGCTCAAGCACATCGACCCGTACCTCACGATCCTCCTGCCGTTGATCATGCTCACGGGATCGACGTTGGCCGGCCGCTCGGTGGTGTTCGGCGGAGCGAAGCCGGTGCCTGTGGATCCGCGCAATTACAAGAATCTCCGCAGCGGCGACATCATCGTGTCTCTGGCTGGCGTCGCGACGAACCTCTTCATCGCCGTCATCTGCGCGGGGCTCATAGTCGTCACCGGCCTGGCAGCGCGCGTGGCGCCCGCCCTGGGCGACACCATCGGCATCCTCCAGGCGATGTTCACCGTGGGCGTGATGCTGAACTTCGGACTCATCGTCTTCAACCTGCTGCCGATTCCACCGCTCGACGGGTCGCACGTGATGAAGTACCTGCTGCCTCGCCCGCTGGCCATCCAGTACGTGCGCTTCGGCCGCTATGGGCTGCTCGTGCTCATGCTGCTGGTCTTCATGGGCGGCGGCATCCTTCGCGCATGGTACACGCCCGCGTTCATCGCGACGCAGCGCGTGTTGGCTGGAGTCGAGCCGTACCTCGTTCCCGCGGCGGGGCAATGGTTGCAGTGACGGACGGCGTGTCGCCCGCTGCCCGGTTCGGCGCGGACGGCGAGGCGCCGCCGGCGTTCGTCGTCGAGCTGACGGAATTCTCGGGACCGTTGGACCTGCTCCTCTCGCTCATTCGCGAGGAGCAGCTCGACATCTACGACATTCCCATCGCGCGCGTCGCGGAGCAATTCGTCGCGCGCATTCGCACGTTGCCGCTCAACGACGCCGCGGAATATCTCGAGATGGCGGCGCGCCTCCTGCGCATCAAGGCGCAGATGCTGTTGCCACGAAACGAAGACGGCGAAGCGTGGGAAGATCCGCGTGCGGAGCTCGTGCGCCGTCTGCTCGAGTACCAGCAGATGCGGGAAGTGGTGGACGTGCTCGAGCGCGCCGGCGAGGAGCGCCGGAGCCGCTTCGCGAGAGCGTATATTCCCCAGGCGCCCGCGCCACCCGAAGCTCCGCTGTCGCTCTCGCTGAGCGAGCTCCTCGCCGCCGTGGATCGCATCCTTCGCGTCACGCGGGATCCGTCCATGCACGACGTCATCGCGCGTCCCGTGGACGTGCCCGGCGCGATCACGGTCATTCGGGCGCTGCTCGCCATTCGCGCGCATGCACTCTGGTCCGATCTCGTCGCCAGAGACGCGGAGCCATGGCAGGTGCTGGCGACGCTGCTCGGATTACTCGAGATGGCGAAGCTGGGTGAATGCCGCATCCTGCAACCTCGACCGTTTGCCAACGTGGAGATCACGAGTGACGCCGCTAGCGAAGCTGCTTGAGGCGGCGCTGTTTGCCAGCGCCCGCCCAATTCCCGCCGATGAGCTTGGAGCGCTCGAGCCCGAGGCGTCGAAAGCGGCTGTCGCGGCTGCGCTCGAGGAGCTGCGCGAGCATTACGACGTGGACGGACACGGTATCGAGCTGGTGGAGATCGGCGGTGGATGGCAGATCCTCACGCGGAGCGAATACACGGAGGCGATCGAGCGAGCCCAACTTGCGGCTCGCCCTGCTCGGCTGAGCGGCGCAGCGTTGGAGACGCTGGCGCTCATCGCGTACCGTCAGCCCATCGGTCGGGCGGAGATCGAGGAGATCCGGGGCGTGTCGGTCGGCTCCGTGCTCAAGTCGCTCCACGAGCGCGGGCTCATCGACGTCGTTGGGCGCGGCGAAGGGCTCGGACGTCCGCTTCTGTACGGGACCACGCCGATCTTCCTCGAGTATTTTGCGCTGCGGCATCTCGAGGAGCTTCCCCGGTCGGACGAGCTGGCCGTCGCACTCCGCGCCGAGCCGCGCGCGCTGTGATGTCGCCGCCGATGCGCATCCAGCGCGCGCTCGCACGCGCCGGAGTGCTCTCTCGGCGAAAGGCGGAGGAGCTCGTCTCGCAGGGTCGGGTCACCGTGAATGGCACCGTCGCGCAGATCGGACAGTCGGTGGATCCCGCGCGCGACGTCATTGCCGTGGACGGCAAGCGCATTGGCGCGCCTGTGGCGGTGGAGTGGTTCGTCCTCAACAAGCCGGCCGGCGTGATCACGTCGAAGCACGACCCGGAGGGTCGCCGCACGGTGTTCGATCTCGTTCCCGAGCGGCCGGGCCTGACCTATGTGGGCCGTCTCGATTTCCTCACGGAAGGCGTGTTGCTGTTCACGACGGACGGTGCGGCGGCGCATCGGCTCACGCATCCCAGCCACGAAGTCGAGCGGACATATGTGGTCTCCGTCGAAGGCGCCGGCGACGTGGCGGCGGACGAGATGCGCGCCGGCGTGACGCTCGATGACGGCTTGGTGCGTCCCCGAAAGGTGCTGGCGGCAAAGATCGGCCGCGGCAGGTGGGAGCTGCGCATCACGATCGCGGAGGGAAAAAATCGCGAGGTGCGGCGCTTGTGCGAGGCCGTCGGGCTCGTAGTGGACCGACTCGTGCGTAGCAGCTTCGGTCCCGTCGAGCTTGGCGATCTGGCTCCCGGCAAGGTGCGGCCATTGACGAAGAGCGAGCGGCTGGCGCTGGAGCGCCTCTAGCCGGCGGGAGCATTGAAGGTTTGCGGGTGTAGTGTCCTCGAGAGCCGGCTCACCGAACAACCGACCTCCTCGTTCCCATGGCAACACAAGCGTCGTCGAGCGCAGATACGCGCCTGATCCAGGACGTCAGCCGGCAGGTCGCGCTGCGCGTCGTCGGCCAGGAGTACATGATCGAGCGGCTGCTCATCAGCCTCCTCACGGGCGGACACGTTTTGCTCGAGGGGGTGCCGGGTCTCGCCAAGACCCTCACGGTGCGCACCCTGGCCGAGACGATCTCGACGAGCTTCTCGCGGATTCAGTTCACGCCCGATCTGCTGCCCGCGGACGTGGTGGGCACGCAGATCTACGATCAGCCTACCGGGCAGTTCATGGTGAAGAAGGGGCCGATCTTCGCCAACATCATTCTGGCGGACGAGATCAATCGCGCGCCGGCGAAGGTGCAGGCGGCGCTGCTCGAGGCCATGCAGGAGAAGCAGGTCACCATCGGCGGGACCACGTATCCGCTCGAGGAGCCGTTTCTCGTGCTGGCGACGCAGAACCCGATCGAGCAGGAAGGCACGTATCCGCTGCCGGAAGCGCAGGTCGACCGCTTCATGCTGAAGCTGCGCGTGGGCTATCCCTCCCGGGACGAGGAGCGGGAGATCATGCGGCGCATGGCGAGCGGACACGCCATCGACGTGCGGCACGTGGCGACGCCGGCGGCGATCCTCGAGGCGCGCGGGCGGATCGCCGATCTCTACATGGACGACCGCATCGTCGACTACATCGTCGACATCGTGCACGCGACGCGCGATCCCGAGGCCGCGGGGCTGAAGGACCTGCGCCCGTTGATCGAGTTCGGCGCGAGCCCGCGTGCGACGATCGCCTTGGCGCAGTCGTCCCGGGCCCATGCGTTTCTGCGCGGCCGCGCGTTCGTCACGCCCGATGACGTCAAGGCCATCGCGCCGGACGTGCTGCGGCATCGCGTGCTCACGACGTTCGAGGCGGAGGCCGAAGAGGTGACCAGCGACGACATCGTGTCGCGCGTGTTGGCGCACGTCGAGAGCCCGTGAGCGCGAGCGTCCCTCCGGAGATTCTCCGGCAGGTGAAGCTGCTGGAGCTGCGAACACGAGGCCTGGTGAATTCGCTCTTCACGGGCGAGTACCGGTCGGTGTTCAAGGGGCAGGGCATGGAGTTTTCCGAGGTGCGGGAGTATCAGGCCGGCGACGAGGTGCGCTCGATCGACTGGAACGTCACGGCGCGGATGCGAAAGCCGTACGTGAAGCGCTACATCGAGGAGCGCGAGCTCACCGTCATGCTCGCCGTGGACCTCTCGGGCTCGGAGCGTTTCGGCACTCGGGGCCGATTCAAGAGCGAGCTCGCGAGCGAGCTCGCCGCCGTGCTCGCGATGTCGGCCATTCGGAACAACGATCGCGTGGGCGCCCTGCTGTTCACCGACCGCATCGAACACGTGGTGCCGCCGCGCAAGGGACGCCGTCACGCGTTGCGGCTCATGCGCGATCTGTTGGCGTTCGAGCCCGCCGGACGGGGCACCGATCTCGCGGCCGCCCTGGAGTACATCCAGAAGATGCTGGCGCACAAGGCGATCATCTTCGTCGTGTCGGACTTCCAGTCGTCGGAGCTCGAGCAGCCGCTCAAGCTGCTGGCCCAGCGGCACGACGTCGTCGCCGTCACGGTAGACGACGCAACCGAGCAGACGCTTCCCGACGTGGGCCTCGCGCGGTTCATCGATCCGGAGACGGGGCGCACCATCGACGTCAACACGAGCGACGCCCGCGTTCGCGCGCGATTTGCAGAGGCTGTTTCGGAGGAGCTCGCGAACCGCCGGCGGTTGCTGCGGAGGCTCGCCATCGACGAGATCCCGATTCACACGGACGGCGGCGTGGTGGATCCGCTGATCCGGTTCTTCCGTACGCGCGAAACGAGGACGCGGCATCGGTGAGACGCGACGACGCGTGTGTTGCAGCCTTCCTTGCCATCGCGGCGGCACCGCTGGAACAATCGGCGGCGCAACAGCCGGACATCCCGGTGCAGGCGGGCGCGACACTCGAACGCGACACGGTCACAGTCGGCGACGTATTTCGCCTGGCGGTCCGCGTGCACGCGCCGAAAGGCGCGACGATCAATTTTCCCACTGCCGTGGACTCGCTCGGTCCGGTGCAGGCGCTCGAGCCGCCGTCGGTGCGCGATGGTTCAGACACGGCGCGTGCGGCCGATCGGATCGCCGTGTATCGCATGGCGGCATGGGACGTCGGCCGATTTCCCATCGCCCTCGGCGACGCTGTGGTGCAGACGGATGCCGGCGACCGGCGTGTCACACTGGAGCTGCCGTCCATTGTCGTCCGGACCGTGCTCCCGAAGGACACGGCGCTCCGAGTCCCGAAGCCCGCGCGTCCACTCATCGCGCCTCGTGCGCCGATGCCGTGGTGGTGGTGGGCGTTGGGTGCGCTCGCCGCGTTACTCGTGGCCGGCATCGCGCGGTGGTGGGCGCGGCGACGCGCGCGCGCACCGCTGCGTACGGGAGATCCGTACCTCGACGCGCGCAAGGCGTTCGAGCGCATCGAGCGGCTTCGTCTCATTGAAGCGGGGGAGTTCGGCCGATACGCCGCGCTGATGACTGATGTGGTGCGTCGCTACCTGAGCGAACGACTGGAGGATGTCACGCTCGCCATGACGACGCGCGAGCTCCTTGCGGCGGCGCGTGGAGCGCCCACGGTTTCGTTCGATCAGCTCGAGGAGCTGCTCGAGGCGGTGGATCCGATCAAGTTCGCGGCTGCAGCCCTTACCGCCGATCGCGCACGCGCTCTCGGCGCCACGGCACAGGGCATCGTTCGAGACGAGCATGACCGCGCCGAAGCGGCTCGTGCGGTCGCAGCGCCGACGGAGCGCGCAGCATGATCGACATCGGACTCGTCCAGTTCGCGTCACCCTGGTGGTTGCTGCTGCTTCTGCTGCTTCCAGTGTGGTGGCTCATTGCGCGGCGCCGCACGCCCGCGGCCATCGTATTTTCGCGAGTCGCGGTGCTCGCTCGCGGGCCGCGTGCGGGACGCGGCTTCACACGCGCTCTTGCCGCCTTGCGCAACCTTGCGCTCGCGTGCGGCATCGTCGCGCTCGCGCGTCCGCGCTCCGGCGCGCACGCCGAAATCAAGACGAGCGAGGGCATCAACATCGTCATCGCCTTCGACATCTCGAGCTCGATGCTGGCGCTGGACTTCCAGCCGCAGAACCGGATCGAGGTGGCGCGTGCGAAGATCAAGCAGTTCGTCGCGCAGCGGACGTCCGACCGGATTGGCATCGTCGCCTTCTCGGGCGAAGCGCTCACCCAGGTGCCGCTCACCACCGACTATCCCGTGGTGCAAGCGGCACTCGACAATCTCCAACCGGGACAGCTCGAGGACGGCACTGCGATCGGGACGGCGATCGCCACGGCGGCGAATCGACTCAAGGACGCGCCGGGACGATCGCGGGTGATGATTCTGCTCACCGACGGCGTGAACAATCGCGGCTCCATCGACCCGCGCACCGCCGCAAAGGCCGCATCTGCCTTCGGGATTAGGATCTATGGAATTGGCGTCGGTACCGAGGGAATGGCGCCCGTGCCCGTGGGGCGCGGACTCTTCGGGCTGCGCTATGAGATGCAGCGCGTGGAGATCGACGACGCGCTGCTCACCGACATCGCGAAAGCCACGGGCGGCCGGTATTTCCGCGCGCGAGATCCCGCAACACTCCAGCGCATTACCGAGCAGATCGATGCGCTGGAGCGTACGCCAGTGCGCAGCCGGACGTACGTGCGCTACACGGAGCTCTTCCGCTGGCCGCTCGGCATCATGCTGGTCGCGCTTGCGTCAGAGCTGCTGCTCGTCGCGTGGAAGGGGCCGCTGCCATGAGCATCGAGTGGCTGGAGATGCCCTATCTGGTCGCGCTCGCGATCGTGTTGCCGCTCGTATTCGCCCTGCTACTGCGGCGGTCCTACAGAAGTCGCGCGCATCGCTTGGAGCGATTCGGGGCGTTGGACGTTGTCCGTCGGCTGCTCCCTGCCTCGGCGCTGAGTGGCACCGGGTGGCGTGCGGTCCGGCTCGGGCTTGTATCCGCGTTCGCTGGTGTTGCGCTCGCCGGGCCGCGATGGGGGCAGGAGCGCTCGGTCGTGCAATCGAGCGGAGTGGATGTCGTTCTCGCAGTCGATGCGTCGCTCTCGATGCTTGCGCAGGACGAGAAGCCCAGCCGTCTGGAACGAGTGAAGCAGGAGATTCGGCGGCTCCGTGCCATGAGCCCGGGCGATCGCGTCGGCCTCCTCGCGTTTGCGGGCAGAAGCTACGTGCTCACGCCGATCACGGTGGATGGCGGCGCGCTGGATCTGTTTCTGGACAACCTCGATCCCACCATCGTCGGTCAGGGGGGCAGCTCGATCGCCTCGGCAATCACGCAGGGCACCAGTCTCCTGTCGCTTACCAAGAGTGGGGCCGACCGCGCGCTCGTCGTGTTCAGCGATGGGGAGGGATTCGAGCCGCAGGACGAGCTCGTGACGGCCGCCAAGAAGGCAGCCGACAATAACGTGAGTCTCGTGACCGTCGGCTTTGGTACTCCGCAGGGCACGACGATTCCCATCAAGGATCCGAACGGCGCCCCGACCGTAAAGCGAGACGAGAACGGACAGGTCGTGGTGACCCGGTATCATCCGGAGCTGCTCCAGTCGGCGGCCACGGCGGCGAACGGCACCTTCATTCCGGCCGAGGCCACGGACAAGGCGACGAGGATCAAGTCGGCACTGTCGCGACTTCGGACGGTGGCGCGCTCGACGCAGGCCGGCGAGTTGCTCGCGCCACGGTATCAGTGGTTCCTGCTGCCGGCGCTGTTGCTTCTATGGCTGGACACGGTCCTCACCGGCCGCCGAGGTCGGCGGCGCCGGGCTGCCGCGTCAGCGGAGACAGCGGTTGCGGCGGCACTCCTCGTCGCAGTAAGCGTGACCGCGTGCACTCCGCCGCGAGAGGCGATGGACGGCGCCGCGGCGTACACCGCCAAGGACTACCGGCGAGCCGCTCAGCTCTTGGGCGAAGTGGTTCGAAAGGGCGACCAGTCTCCGGGCGCGATCTACAACTACGCCACGGCCCTCATCGCGATCGATTCGACCGTTGCAGCGGCCGAGTTGCTCGAGCGCGTTGCGGGACACACTGACGCGGAGACGCAGTATCGCGTACGGTTCAATGGTGGTCTTGCCCACCTCATCAACGGCCGGGCGAGTCAGGGCGATTCCGCGTCGGAACAGTTCAAGGCGGCGCTCGCGGCCTACAAGCGTGTGCTCCTGCAACGGCCTGACGACTTCGACGCAAAATGGAACTACGAGCTGGCGCTCGAGCGACAGAAGAAGGGTGGTGGGGGGGGCGGCGGCGGACAGTCGAACGCTGCGCCAGCGCCTTCGCGCCAGGAACCGAAGCCTCAGCCAACACTCGCGCAACGCCAGGCGGAGCAGCTCCTCGGCAGCGCGCAGCGCGAAGAGCGCGACGTCCAGAGCAAGAAGTTGAAGCAGAACAGGCCCGAGCCTCCGCCAGGCGGAAAGGACTGGTAGAGTCGCCATGATCGGGCTGCTCGTGCTCGCGCAGCTCGTGGCGGTGGCGCACGCGCCTGACACGGCGAGCGCATGCGCTCCCGTGGACGTGACGGTAGCGGCGCGCGCGCCTGGTGCGGTGCCGCCGCGCATCTCGATGGGCTCGGCCTCGGGCGTGCAGTTTCTCAGAAGCTCCGAGGCGACGCGCATCGACCGCACCGGCGCGGGCATGACGGCGTTGACCGAGGCCACGTTCGTCATTGCCGCTCGCGGGACGGGGCGAATCTCGCTGCCGGTGTTCACCGCGTCGGCTGGCGCCCTTCGCACGACGGCGTCGCCCGGCGCCATCGCCGTCCACGCGCAGCAACAGGAGCTCGCGCCCTCGGTGCTGGTGCGGGCATCCCTCGACCGCGGCGGGCGACCCACTGATACGCTCTTCGTAGGCGAGCAGGTGGATTATGTCGTCGACGTGTACCTCAACGAGCCCGCGCGTCAGCGGCTTCGCCGCAATCCGACCTTCTTTCCGCCCGAGATGCCGGGTGTGCTCGCGTATGATCTCGAGGCGCCGACGGGTGTAACGCGCACCGGACGCCGCTGCTACGAGACGCTTTCGTATCGCCGAGCGCTGTTTCCGTTGTTTGCCGGCCGGTCGTCAATCGCGCCCGCGGCACTCACATACTCGCTGCCGCTGTCGACGTCCTTCTTCTCGCGTGAAGAGACCTTCGAGCTCCGCACCGACAGCGTACGCTTCGTCTCGCGCGACGTTCCGGCCGAACGACGACCCGCGGCGTTCACGGGTGCCGTCGGCGCGGTGTCGGCAACGTCTCGTCTGTCCGCTCCGCGCACGCGCATGGGTGACCCAGTCGTCCTCACGCTTCGTATCGAGGGCACCGGTAACGTGAAGCTGTGGCCGCGGCCGGCTGTGCGAGTTCCGTGGGGCTCCGTAGCCGATGGCGGTGAGCGCGTGGTCGTCGATACGACCCAAGCGCGCGTTCGCGGTTCGAAGGAGTTCGATTGGCTCGTCACCCCACGGCTGGCGGGACGTCGGGAAGTGCCCGCGATTCAGTATCCATACTTCGACGTGGACAGGACGCGGTACGATAGCGCGGCGGCCCCGCCGTTGACGCTCGACGTTGCGTCGGGGGCGCTCGCCGCGGTGGACACGACACCGGCATCGAGGCTGGGAATCCGACGCTCTCTGCGACCGGAAGTGCCGCCGCCATTGACCGATCGGGCGTGGTTCTGGCTCGCCTTGGTGGCGGCGCCACTTCCGGCTGCCTTCCGGGGTGCAAGCCGGGCGCGACGCCAGCTTGCGCAACGCCAGGCAGCTGCGCGGCGCCTGCGGAACGCGAGCGAACGCGGTTCGTCCCTTGACGCGCGTGAGCTCCGATTGCTGTTGCTTGCATGCGTTGCCGAGCGAGTTCCGGACGCCACCGGGGTTTCGCGTCCGGATGCGGTCGAGCGCACGCTCCGACTGAACGGCGTCACCGCCACCACAGCGGCCGCCACCGGAGCGATGCTGCGCGAGCTTGAATCGGCCGCATTCTCGGGTGCGGGGAGTCTCGCGGCGCCCGCGGTGCGAGCGGTGGATGGTCTCGTCGCCGCCATCGATCGGGAAGCTGAGAAGCCCGCGTCGAAATGGGCCGTCGGCGTCGCCACCGGGATGCTCATGGTGGTGGCATTGCTCGCGGCGAACGCGGCGCTTCCCAGTGGCACTGCCGACACGTTTGCCCAGGGCGTACGCGCGTACGATGATCGCGGGTTCGCGACGTCGCAGCATCTATTCGGACGCGTGGTCTCACGCGCGCCGCGCTCGGAGGACGCATGGGCGAATCTTGGCGCGGCCGCGTGGGCCCGCGGCGACAGTGCCGCCGCCGGCCGAGCGTGGCAGCGCGCGCTCCGACTCGATCCGCTCGACGACGAGACGCGCGATCGCCTCTCCTCCGTTCAATCCTCGGCGATCCGTTCCCCGGGCTATGTGGCGCCAGTTCCCGTCAACGCGCTGGCCGCCGCCGCGCTGGTCGTGTGGCTCGCCGCGTGGGCGATATTCACGCTGCAATCGGAATCTGGAGTGCAGCGACGGCGCGCACTCAGCGGCGGCGCCATGACACTGGGCGTGCTCCTGGTGCTCGCGTCGCTCGAAGCGCGTGACCGGCTCGACGTGAGAGGACTTGCCGTCCTCCGGGACTCACGGCGCCTCGTCGACGCACCCGGCTCGGTTACATCGACGGGGAGCGCGTCGGCGGGCGAAACTGGCGTGGTTGGCGCTCGTGAAGGTCCGTGGGTTCGAATCGTGTTCGACGGAACGCGAGCGGGGTGGGTACCCGGCGCGAGCGTTCTGCCTCTCGACGCACCGCCGCTCGGCGATTGACCATCGTGCGTCATCTCGGGTAGCATTCCCCGGATGGCACGCATCGCGGTCCTTTCCTCTGCCGTCGCCGACCAGATCGCCGCGGGCGAGGTGGTGGAGCGGCCGGCGTCTGCCGTGAAGGAGCTTGTCGAGAACGCCCTCGACGCTGGTGCGCAAGCCATCGAGATCGCCGTCGAAGACGGTGGGCGACAGCTCATTCGCGTCAGTGACGACGGATGCGGCATGGAACGCGACGACGCGCTGCTCGCCCTCGAGCGGCATGCCACCTCCAAGATACGGAGCGCCGCCGATCTCGTCGGCGTCCGCAGCTTCGGATTCCGCGGCGAAGCGCTCCCCGCGATCTGTTCCGTGAGCCATCTCGTGATCGAATCGGCCGCGGCGGATGGTGCGGGGACGGCTGTATACGCGGCCGGTGGCAGTGTGACGGACGTGCGTGACGTCGCGCGTCGGCGCGGCACGACGGTCAGCGCCGCGCGGCTGTTCTACAACGCGCCTGCCCGCCAGAAATTCCTGCGTGGCACTCGGTCCGAATGGCGGAGCGTCCTCGAGGCGATGACCAGCATCGCGCTCAATCGGCGCGACGTGCGCTTCTCGCTCACGCACGACGGCAAGGTGGCGTTCACGTTGCCTGCCGCGCGCACGCTGCGCGATCGTGTCGCGGCTCTCTGGGGCGCCGGCGCGGCAGACCGGCTGCTCGACGTCGAGGACGTACGCGGAGCCATTCACGTGAGCGGACTCGCGGAGCGTCCGTCGGACGTCGGCACCGCGAGCCGCAGGACATTCCTCTCCGTCAACGGCCGAGTCGTTCGGGACACGGGGATCATCCGCGCTGCGGAGGCGGCATACCGGTCAACACTGACCGCGGGCCTCAGGCCGTCGCTCCTGCTGAACGTGATCGTGCCCGCCGAGAGCGTGGACGTCAACGTTCATCCCGCCAAGGCGGAAGTCCGCTTCCGCGATCGCTGGATCGTCGAGCGCGCGGTGGAAGACGCCGTCCGCCGCGCACTCGGCACCTTCGACGCAAGCGCTTCGCTCGGTGTTCGCACATGGTCGCCGGGCGGCGCGTGGACGAGACCTGGTGCGGACGTGGAGCTGTTGCGACCCGCTTCACGAGAGATGGACGGGCTGTTCCAGCCCGTGAGCGGTGAAGAAGACGACGTGCCGTTCGCCGCACGGCCTGGCGACATGCCCCCTGAGCCGGCCTTCCCTGCGCTCGTGGCAGCGACCGAAGTGGCGATGGACGTCATCGTGCCCCCGCTGCTTCAGCTGCGACGCACGTACATCATGTTCGAGCACGACGACGGCGTCGTCCTCATCGACCAGCATTCCGCGCACGAGCGCGTTCTTTACGAGCGGTTCATGGGCATGCTCGAGCGCGGAGAGGCGCCGTCGCAACGCCTGTTGTTTCCGCTTACGCTGCATCTCACACCGGCGGAAGGCGAAGCGTTCGAGGCCAATCGCACGTTGCTCGCCACCCTGGGGTTCGAAGTGGAAGGCTTCGGCGGCAGTACGTTGCTCGTGCACAGTGTGCCGATGCCACACCCGCGCTTCGACGCGGAGCGGTGTCTGCGTGAAACGCTTGCGACGCTGGCCGGAGACCGCGACGCCGCGGCACACGCGCGTCATGAACGACTCGCGGCGACGGTCGCATGCAAGGCGGCCGTCAAGGCGGGTGACGAGCTCTCGCAGGGCGAGATGCGGGCCCTCTTCGTTTCGCTCGCCGAGACGCGACTGCCGGCGCACGACGTCCACGGGCGGTCCACGATCGTGCAGCTCTCCTGGCCCGAGCTCGAGCGTCGCTTTGGCAGACAGTAGCAGCGCTCCAATTCGCGTCATCTGTGGACCGACAGCGGCGGGCAAGAGCTTCGCCGCGATGTGGTTTGCGGAGCGCGCTGACGTCGGAATCGTGAGTGCCGACTCCCGACAGCTCTATCGCGGATTTGACATCGGAACGGCCAAGCCGTCGCCGGCAGAGCGTGCGCGCGCCCAGCACTACGGCGTCGACGTGCTCGAGCCCACGCAACGCGCGTCGGCCGCGTGGTGGGCGCGGAGCGCCGACGCCTGGATCGATGAAATCGAAGCATCCGGACGCCTGCCACTCGTAGCCGGCGGCACGGGACTGTATCTTCGCGCGCTGTTCGGCCCATTGTTCGAGGAGCCTCCGCTCGATGCGGAGCGACGTACGGCGCTCGATGGCGTGTTGTCATCGTATCCCACCGAGACACTTCGTGCTTGGGTGCAGGAGCTCGATCCGATCCGGTCTCGACTCGGCCGTACGCAATTGCTGCGCGCCATCGAGATCGCGCTGCTCACCGGGCACCGCGTCTCCGCGCTGCACGAGTCTCATCGGCGACCGGCGCGGCGAAGGGCTCGCTATCTCGTGATCGATCCCGGACCGTTGCTCGCCACCGCCATTACGGCGAGGACACAGGCTATGATGCGAGGCGGATGGCGCGAGGAGGTTCGTGGCTTGATGCAGGCCGTGCCCGGCGACGCCCCCGCGTGGAACGGAACCGGTTATCGAACGATACGTGCGCTGGAGCAGGGCCTGCTTTCCGAAGCGGAAGCCGAGCGGCAAATCCTCGTCGAGACGCGGCAGTATGCAAAACGGCAGCGCACATGGTTCCGTCACCAGCTAGCGGGCGAGCACGTGACCAGATTGAGCACGACGCAACCAGATTGGGCCGAGCGAGCGATGGCATGGTGGAGGGAGTGAGCGCGTGAAGATCGGCATTACGTGTTATCCCACGTACGGCGGTTCCGGTGCGGTCGCGACGGAGCTCGGAATCGCGCTGGCACAGCGCGGAAACGAGATCCACTTCATCACGTACCAGCAGCCGTTTCGCCTGCCTGCGTTTCTCCCGCGCATCTACTTCCACGAGGTGGACGTCGGGCGCTATCCCCTCTTCGAGTACCCGCCGTACGATCTGGCGCTGGCCGTTCGCATGCACGAGGTAGTGCTCCGTCACGACCTCGATCTGCTCCACGTGCACTATGCCATTCCGCACGCGACGAGCGCCTGGATTGCGCGCGAGATGCTGGAATCCACGAGGCCGGACATCAAGGTGCTGACGACGCTGCACGGCACCGACATCACCATCGTGGGGCAGGACCCGTCGTTCCACGCCATCACGAAATTCTCCATCGAGAAATCGGATGGCCTCACCGCCGTCTCGCACTACCTGAAGGCGGAGACACAGTCGGCGTTCGGATGCGCGGGGTGCAACATCGAAGTCATTCCCAACTTCATCGACCCCGAAGTGTTCGACCGCGCGCGTTACGAGCCGCAGCTTCGCGACGAGGCACGCGGGCGAAAAGTGCTCATGCACATCTCCAACTTCCGGCCGGTCAAGCGCGTCAAGGACGTCGTGGGCATCTTCGCGCGGGTCACGCAGGAGATTCCGAGCATTCTCGTCATGGTTGGCGACGGCCCCGATCGCGTCGTCGCGGAGGAAGAAGCACGGCACCTTGGCATCTCGGACGACGTTTTCTTCCTCGGCAAGCTCGAGGCGGTGGCGCCGTTGCTGGCAAGCGCAGACCTCTTTCTGCTGCCGACCAACAGCGAGTCGTTCGGCCTCAGCGCTCTGGAGGCGCTCGCGACGGGCGTGCCAGTGATCGGTGCGCGAGCGGGCGGACTGCCGGAAGTCGTCCGCGACGGCGAAACGGGCGCGCTGTGCGAGCCTGGGGACGTCGAGGGCATGGCGAGCGCCGCGCTTGCGCTGCTCAAGGACGCCGAACGATGGGCCAGGATGAGCCAACTCGCCGCCGAGGACGCACGCGCGCGCTTCTCCAAGAATGAGGTCGTGGCTCGGTATGAGGAATTCTACCGGCGTTACAAGCCCTCAGCCCGCTCCTGATCGCGCGGCCCGGGCGGCGCGCTATCTTTCCCGCTCGCTCGCAGGGCTCACCGCAGACACGCCGCCATGTCCCTCCTTCAGGCTGTCATTCTTGGCATCGTCGAAGGCATCACCGAGTTTCTGCCCGTCTCCTCGACGGCACATCTCATTCTCGCAAGCGCCGCGCTGCGCCTGCACGAGACGGAATTCGTAAAGAGTTTCATCATCATCATTCAGCTGGGCGCGATCCTCTCGGTGGTGGTGCTGTACTGGAAGAAGTTCTGGGACTGGCAGGTGCTCTCGAAGCTCGCGGTGGCGTTCATTCCCACGGGCCTCATCGGCATCACCGTATACAAGGCTCTGAAGACCTACCTGCTCGGCAACATGACCGTCGTGCTCCTCTCACTGCTCATCGGCGGCGTGCTGCTCGTGCTGTATGAGCGGCTCAAGCGGCATTCCGAGGAGGAAGTGGACCTGGCGCACGTCACATACGGCCGCGCGTTCCTCATCGGTCTCTTCCAGTCGGTGGCGATCATACCGGGCGTGTCGCGTTCGGCGGCCACCATCGTGGGCGGAACGCTCATCGGCGTACCCAAGCGCACGATCGTGGAGTTCTCGTTCATGCTGGCGGTGCCGACGATGCTCGCGGCCACCGGGCTGGAGCTCTTCAAGAGCCACGCGGCGCTGAGCGGAAACTTCGGGATCCTCGGTGTGGGCTTCCTCGTCAGCTTCATCACTGCGTACGCGGCCGTGAAGTCCTTTCTCAATTACATCAAGCGTCACGACTTTGCGGCGTTCGGTTGGTATCGCATCGCCCTCGCGGTCGCGTTCTACCTTGTCTTCGTCCGCTAGCACCGGCGGTCCGCGCTTCGACGGCCTGTCCGCCTCGGAGCTGGCGAGGCGCCTCGAGCTGCCACGCGTCGACCTCTTCGACGAAGTCACGTCGACGCTCGACATCGCGCACCGAATTGCGCCGCAGGCACCGTCAGGCACGCTGGTCATCGCCGAGTCGCAGTCGGCAGGGCGGGGACGGCATGGCCGGCGATGGACGTCGGCGGCGGGGGCGGGACTCTACATCACGATGATCGAGCGGCCGGTGGATACCCAGGCGCTCGACGTGCTCGCGCTCCGATGCGGCCTTTACGCCGCCGAGGCGCTGTCTCCACTGGCGGACGGCCACGTGCTGGTGAAGTGGCCGAACGACCTCTATCTCGATGGCGGGAAGCTCGCGGGCATTCTCATCGAGACGCGGTGGCGCGGCACCTCGCCCGAGTGGGTGGCCATCGGATTCGGGCTCAACGTACGCGCGCCCGATCTGACGGATGCACGGGGGCTCTCCGCAGACGTCTCCCGAATCGAAGCTCTTGATCGGCTCGTCCCCGCGCTGCGCCGTGCGAGCGCCGCACGCGGCTTTCTCACGCCGGCCGAGCGCAACGCGTGGCGCGATCGGGATCTTGCCGCCGGCCGCGAGGTAACTGAGCCATCCACAGGGACGGTGCGCGGCATCTCGCCTGCCGGTGAGCTGCTCGTGGACTCCGGCGGTGTCGTGACGTCCCATCGTTCCGGCTCTCTCATCTTTGCCGCGCCCATCACATGCTCCTGACCTTCGACGTCGGCAATACCGAAACGACCCTCGGCCTGTTCGACGGCGATACGCTTCGCGCGCATTGGCGAATGCTCACGGAAGCACCGCGCAGCGCGGACGAGGTGGGTGTGCTCCTGCGCGGGCTCATCGCTGGAGCCGACGTCCCCCTCGCGGAGGTGCGCGGCGTCGCCATTGCTTCCGTCGTGCGAGGCATGGCCACGCATCTCGCGGAGGCGTGCCGCGCGTGGCTTCCGGTCGAGCGTCTGGAGATCTTCGACGCGACGTCTTCGCTGCCCATCACGTTGGCGGTCGACGAGCCGCTCACCGTCGGCGCCGACCGCATCATCAACACACTCGTCGCCAGCCGCCACTACGCACGCGATGCCGTCGTAGTGGACCTCGGTACGGCCACAACGTTCGATTGCATCACGAAGGATGGTGTCTTCCTGGGAGGCGTCATCGCGCCCGGCGTGCGGACGGCCGCCGAGACGTTGTTTCGGCGCACGTCGAAGCTGCCAATGCCGGAGCTGTCGCCGCCGCCCCGTACGATCGGCACGCGGACGGAGGATTGCATCAAGGCCGGCGTGATGTTCGGCAATGCGGAACTGGTGGACGGAATCGTGCGCCGCATTCTCGCGGAGTGGCCGCGGCCCGATACGCCGATCGTCGTCGCGACGGGCGGCCTGGCCGAGCTTTTTGCCCCCGTGTGCCGCAGCTTCGACGAGGTCGATCCCTACCTGACGCTGAAGGGCCTCTCCCTCGCGTTCAACCTCGTGGGCTGACACGCAACTAGTTGCGCCACAATGACTTATGTGGCGTAAAGTTGCACCGGCCGCTCCCCTTGCCACACCGCCGGTGAATGGCTAAGATTGGGGTTGTTAGCACTCTCGCCTGATGAGTGCTAAGAGGCATGACCACCAAGTTCACCACCAGAATCGAATCACGGAGGCGCTCGACCTATGGCGACCAAGAGTGCGGCCGGCGCGAACATCAAACCGCTGGCTGACCGGGTAGTCGTGAAGGCATCCGAGGAGACCGAGCAGATGCGCGGCGGTCTCTACATCCCGGATACCGCGAAGGAAAAGCCGCAGCATGGCGAGATCATCGCTACGGGCCCTGGCAAGTATGAGGACGGCAAGCTCGTCCCCATGTCGGTCAAGGTCGGCGACAAGGTGCTGTACGGAAAGTACAGCGGCACCGAGATCACGCTCGACAACGAGCAGTACCTGATTCTTCGCGAGTCTGACGTGCTCGCGGTCGTTTCGTAATCACTGCCAGACGAGAGGAGAAAAACATCTCATGGCTAGCAAGGAGCTGCATTTCAACGTAGACGCCCGCGCGGCACTGAAGCGCGGTGTCGACCAGCTTGCCGAGGCGGTGAAGGTCACCCTCGGCCCGAAGGGTCGAAACGTCGTCATCGACAAGAAGTTCGGCGCGCCTACGGTCACGAAGGACGGTGTGACGGTCGCCAAGGAGATCGAGCTCGCTGATCCGCTCGAGAACATGGGCGCGCAGATGGTGAAGGAAGTTGCCACGAAGACGTCGGACAATGCCGGCGACGGCACCACGACGGCGACGGTGCTCGCGCAGGCGATCTTCCGCGAAGGCCTCAAGAACGTGACGGCCGGCGCGAACCCGATGGCTATCAAGCGCGGCATCGAAAAGGCGGTCGCTGCGGTCATCGAGGAGCTCAAGAAGATCAGCGTCCCGACCAGCGGCAAGAAGGAGATCGCCCAGGTCGGCTCCATCTCGGCCAACAACGACATGGAGATCGGCAACCTCATCGCCGAGGCGATGGAGAAGGTCGGCAAGGACGGCGTCATCACGGTCGAGGAGGCGCGCGGCTTGGAGACGACGCTCGAGACGGTCGAGGGCATGCAGTTCGACCGCGGCTACGTTTCGCCGTACTTCGTCACCGATCCGGAGAAGATGGAAGCGGTGCTGGAGGATGCGATGATTCTCATCCACGACAAGAAGCTGTCGTCGATGAAGGAGCTGCTCCCGGTGCTCGAGAAGGTCGCGCAGATGGGCAAGCCCCTGCTGATCATCGCGGAGGACATCGAGGGCGAGGCGCTCCCCACGCTGGTCGTCAACAAGCTGAAGGGAACGCTCCGCGTCGTTGCCGTGAAGGCGCCGGGCTTCGGTGACCGCCGCAAGGCAATGCTGCAGGACATCGCGGTTCTGACCAACGGCCAGGTCATCAGCGAAGAAGTCGGCTTCAAGCTCGAGAATGCCGTCGTAGCCGACCTCGGCCGCGCCAAGCGCGTCGTCGTGGACAAGGACAACACGACGCTGATCGACGGCGCCGGCGAGGACGCGAAGATCCAGGGCCGCATCAAGGAGATCAAGTCCGCCATCGAGAATTCCACGTCGGACTACGATAAGGAGAAGCTCCAGGAGCGTCTCGCGAAGCTCGCCGGCGGTGTCGCGGTGATCAACGTCGGCGCTGCCACGGAAGCGGAGATGAAGGAGAAGAAGGCGCGCGTGGAAGATGCGCTGCATGCAACGCGTGCCGCGGTCGAGGAGGGCATCGTCCCCGGTGGCGGCGTCGCCTTCATCCGCGCCCAGAAGGCGCTCAAGAGCCTCAAGCTCCAGGAGAGCGACGAGCAGATCGGCGTGGACATCATCCGTCGCGCCATCGAGGAGCCCCTGCGCATGATCGTGCAGAACGCGGGCGGCGAGGGTTCCATCGTCCTCGAGAAGGTCCGCTCCAGCAAGGACGACAAGTTCGGCTACAACGCCCTCACGGACACGTATGAGGATCTGGTCCAGGCGGGCGTCATCGATCCCACGAAGGTGACGCGCACGGCGCTTCAGAACGCCGCGTCCATCGCCTCCCTGCTGCTCACGACGGAAGCCATCATCGTCGAGAAGAAGGAAGACAAGCCCTCGGCCGGCGGTGCGCCGGGCGGCGGCATGGGTGGGATGTACTAACACCGGAGCGACTGACCGGTTACACGAAGGGCACACCGACCGGTGTGCCCTTTGTGCGTGTACGCTTCCTTGGTCGCGATGCTATAAAGCCAGCGAATACTGCCGCTCGTGCTCCGCACGGGCCGACTTGGGCAGGAATGGCCCCACGACGCTGTGCTGGAGCGCTACGCTCGTGGTCCCCGTAAATCGCGTGCGGCGCAGCGCGTCCCGCATGGCGCGGTGTGCGAGCCCATGATCGTTGCAGTGCTCACTGATGTGCGCCAGAACCACATGGGCGAGGTTCCGGTTCACGCTCTCGCGCGCCAGCTCCGCCGCCGCGCGATTGGACAGGTGCCCCACGCGCGACGCGATGCGTGCCTGCACGGATGGCGGATACGGGCCCGCGCGGAGCATGCCCTCGTCGTGATTCGATTCGAGCACGAGGATGTCCGCATCGCGGCACAGGGCGCGTGCGCTGACGCTTGCATGTCCGAGATCGGTGCAGACGACGGCGGACGCACCTGTCGTCGTCGACGTCAGCCGCACGCCGATGGGACTCTGCGCATCGTGGGGTACGGCGTACGTCGTCATCGTCACGTTCGAGAGGATCACGGACTCGCCAACCGAGACACGCGTGCAGCGAACGCGGCGCAGGTCCTCCCAGACGTCCACGGTGCCGATGCTCGCAAATAGCGACCATCCCCACTTTCTGGCCGCGGCGGCGGCGCCCTTCACATGGTCCGCGTGCTCGTGGGTGACGATGCATGCCTCGATGGACGCCGGCGCAATGCCGATGCTGCGGAGACGTCCGGCGATCGTGCGTGTCCCAAAGCCGCAATCCACCAGCACGCGCGTTTCTCCGCATTCCACCAGCACGGCGTTGCCGCTGCTCCCGCTGCCGAGCACCCACACCTTCATGTCGTCACGCTCCAGCGCGCGTCGTACGAAGCTTGAAGTTGTGCACGTGAGGCGGACGACAAGGCCACGTGACGACGTGCCATCATGCGCTCCGCGACGTCGAGAAACTTGTCGAGCCGGTAGTCGGAAAACGAGCCCGCCTCCCCCCAGCTGAACGGCGCCACCGTTTTCGGCGGCATCGCCGAGCCATATACGTTTGCCCCCGCGCCGATGACAGTGCCCGTGGTGAGCCGCGTGCCGATTCCCGTCTTCGCGTGATCGCCGAACAAGGTGCCGAGAAACTGGAGACCCGTGTCACGTACGCCGGTCGGCGTCCACAGCGAGACCGGGCCGTAGGTGTTCTTGAGATTGCTGGTGATGGTGCCGGCACCGAGGTTCACCCAGCGGCCAAGGATGCTGTGCCCCACAAATCCATCGTGGCCCTTGTTCGTGTGGCCGAGAAAGATCGTGTTGCTGAGCTCTCCGTGCACCTTGCTTACGTCGCCGATGGATGACAGGGCGATGCGGTCTCCCGAAAGTGTGCTTCCGGTTCCCACGTAGAGGGGGCCAGCGAGCCGCGTAAAGGCCTGCACGTGCGCGCCGCGCCGCACGAGGATCGGTCCGGCCGTCGCGTCGAAACAGACGGAGGGCTCGATCTCGGCTCCCTCCTCGATGTAGACAGGATGCCGCCCGAAGACGATCGCCTCCCGCGGCGAATCGCTCGCGAGCGATGCGCCGAGGATTGGGATGTCGTGCTCGAGCATCGGGGCGAGGTGGGCGACGTAGTCCCAGACCGCGCGCATCCACCATCCGCCGACGGTCGCAACTTCAGGATCAAAGCCTGGCGCCAGGGAGTCGAGCGAGACGGTACCCGCGATGAGCTCCTCGGACGACACACCGCGCGAGAGACGCACACCCACCAGTTCGCGGTCGGCGACGAGCATGCGGGCGCTCGCGTCGATCGCGACGAGCGCGGGCGCGAAGCGCGCGTTCACGATCCACGAGCCGGAGAAAATGTCGCCGAAAACAACAGGGGCCGCTCCAGGCTCATCGAAACCACGGAGGTGGCTCGCCGTGACATAGCCGGTGACGGAGCCCCCCAGGGCTCGTTCCCAGCGCTCACGAACGAGCAGAGCGCCGGCGCGCAGCTCACCCGCCGGCCGTGTCAATGCGAAGGGCTCGAATCCGCGAGCCACTTCATCGTCAAAGAGAATGATGTCGCTCACACGGGCGCCGCGATGGCGGGCGGCAGCGACTCGACGAGCGTCTTGAGATTGTCCGCCCTGTCCACCGTCGTCACGAGCGTGAGTCCCTCGTGCGTCACCACGACGAGATCGGACACGCCATAGAGCACGACGGTGCCCGTCTCCGCATGCACGACGTTGTTTCGCGCGTCGAGCGCGTGAACCACGCCACGGGAGACATTGCCGCTCGCGTCGTGCGTGCGCACGCGCCGCAGCGCCGCCCACGTACCGATGTCATCCCACCCAAAGTCACCGGCGAGCACGAGCACTCTTGTGCTGCGCTCGAGAACGCCGACGTCCACCGAAATGGAGGTCTTCAGCGCGGCGAAGAATGCGACGAGGTCGCCCGCGTGGGAGGCCAGATGCGGCGCGACCTCCGGTGTGTGCGCCACCAGCTCGTCGAGAAAATCGCCGGCGCGCCACACGAAGATCCCGGAGTTCCAGAGATAGCCCTCCTTCACCATCCCTTCGGCGCGCTCACGGCTCGGCTTCTCCACGAACCGTGCAACGCGCCGGACACCGTCGCCGACGTCATCGCCCGGCTGGATGTAGCCGAATCCCGGATCGTTGCGGGCCGGAACGACCCCGACGGTGACGAGCGCGTGATGTTTGCCTGCGGTGTCGGCGGCACGCAGCAGCGCGGCGCGGAATCCCTCGGGATCGCCCACGGCCCAATCCGCGTGCACGCTGATCATGATGTCGTCGCGCGATCCACGTTGTGCGATTTCGTTCGCTGCCCACGCAAGCGCCGCGGCAGTACCCGCCGGCCGTGGCTCCGCGATGAGGTTCTCGCGCGGAATGTTGGGCGCCAGCCGCCTGATGGCTTCCACGAGCGACGCATTGGTCAGGATCAGCGTTCGTTCCGGCGGAACGAGCGGCACCAGGCGAGTCAACGCGTCCGCGAGCAGTGGCTCGTCGGTGGCCAGCGGAAGCAATTGCTTCGGTCTCGACGGCGTGCTGAGGGGCCAGAAGCGCGAGCCCACGCCGCCGGCGAGTATCACGACCCAGCGATTCATGACGCGTCGGCGCTGGGCTCGACGGCCAATCCCGCGAGCTGTGCGGCTCGCGCGTACAGCCGTTTCGGGCTGAAGGGCTTCGTCAGAAATTCGCTCGCGCCGAGCTCCATGGCGGCGCGATGCTGCTGCTCCTGTCCGGCCGCGGTCAACACGATGGTCGGAATGCGGCTGAGGCGCTCGTCCTTTTTCATTGCGGAAAGGACGTCCAGGCCGCTGAGGTAGGGCATCATCAGGTCGAGGAGCACGAGGGACACGTCGGGCTCACGCTGGAGCACCTCGAGTGCCTCGCGGCCATCGTACGCGAGTGTCACGCGAAAGGGTCCCTGCTCGAGCTTCATCTTGATGATACGCCCGATGTGCGGTTCGTCATCTGCGACGAGCGCGTGGGTCAATGTCCGTTGTTCGTCCACGCTAGACCAGAGCGGCGATATGCTCGCGATTGCGGCGGATCTCGAAGAGCAGGGGGCCGACGTTCGCGTCCGGCCGCGCGAGCACCACGAGCAGGGCATCGGCGCTGAGCACCGAGATGATGGCGAGCCCCGATGCGTGTTCCAGGACCACCGTGGTCAGTGCGCCTCGAGCCGCAGCCGTACCGAGCTCCTCGGCCGGACCGATGATGGCCGGGATCAGGGCGGCGAGGACCTCGGTGTCGACATCCGGTGCACTCTGGCTGTCGATCAACAGGCCGTCGCGACCGAGCACGAGGGCGGCTTCAACGCCGTCCCGCTGGCGAATTGCGCCGACGAGGTCACGAATGCTCGGCATTCCCACTCCACTCGGAAAGTGTTGCGAAGCTTAAGGATGAGGTGAGTGAAGTCAAGCGACGGCAATCGCTTGAGTTTGTTCGCGTCGAGGCCTATTCTGAACGGGGTCTCCCGAGTCAATTTACCCCCGCATTTTCGTATGTCGTTCCCCCGTTTTGCGCGCGTCGCCTTCGTGGCCTGCGCCGTTCTCGCCGTCGCCTGCGGTGACATTACCCGGCAGAAGGCCACCTACACAACGGCGCTGTCGTCGTTTTCGGTGTTCACGCTTACGGGCACGCCACTGGCCGAGCCGAACGCCCTCAGCTTTCTGGGCGGCGTCACGCGGGCGACCTCGTCGTTCGGGTTCGACGTTGCGTTCGACATCGACTCCAGCGGCAAGGTGGTCGTGTACCCCGTCCGGTCCGTCGCCGGCGCGGCTGCGGGGACGCCCAAGCGCGTCGGTCTTCAGATCGTGCCGGGCGGCTTCGACGCACTGCGCGAGGCGCCGCTCACGGGCTACGACACCGTCGGCACGCAGCGTCTGAGCGCGGGCACCGCACTGGCGGTCGAGCTGCGTGATCCCACCGCGTGCTTCAGCTACAACCTCGTGTCGTCCCAGCTGCTCTACGGGAAGCTCGTGATTGACAGCGCATTTGCCGGGACGCGACACATTTACGGCCGGGTGGTCATCGACCCGAATTGCGGCTATCGCGGATTGGTTCCGGACTCGATTCCCAGGAACTGATGCACGACGTACGAGTGGTTCGCGAGCGCCCCGCCGAGCTTCGCGAGGCGATGCGGCGTCGTGGTGAGCTTGGCACGCTCGCGAGCCAACTCGACCGCTGCGAGGAGCTGGAGCGCGAGCGGCGGCTGCTCATTCAGGCCGCGGAAGAACGCGAGGCCGCGCGGAACGCCGCGTCGCAAGAGGTGGCGCGTCGGAAGAAGGCCGGCGAGGACGTCGCGGAGTTGATCGCGACGGGGCGCGCCCTCGGTGAGGAGATTGCTCGTCTCAAGACCGAGTTGGCGGAGACCGAAGCGTCGCTCACGCGGATCCTCATGGAAGTGCCGAACGTGACGTTGCCGGAGGTACCGGAAGGCGGCGAGGAGAACAACGTCGTCGAGCGTCAGTGGGGCGATCCGCGTCCGTCGCAGGGTGTGAAGCCGCATTGGGAGATCGCCTCAACGCTTGGACTCGTGGACCTCGAGCGCGGTGCGAAGATCAGCGGTTCCGGCTTCGCCGTGTATCGCGGCGCGGGCGCGCGGCTCATGCGGGCGCTCATGAACTTCTTCATCGACAGCCACGTCGCGGAGCACGGCTACGAGGAGGTGTGGCCGCCTCTCCTCGTCACGCGAGCCACGATGACCGGCACGGGACAGCTTCCGAAGTTCGAGCATGATGCCTACCGCATAGCGGACGACGACCTCTTCCTCATTCCGACGGCGGAGGTGCCGGTCACGAATCTCTATCGCGGCGAGATTCTGGACGGCGCCTCGCTGCCGATGGCGTTCGTCGCGTACACGCCGTGTTTTCGCCGCGAGGCCGGATCGGCGGGGAAGGACACGCGCGGCATTCAGCGCATGCACCAGTTCGACAAGGTCGAGCTCGTGCGCTACTCGGCGGCGGACGACTCGGTCAACGAGCTCGCGGTTCTGCTCGGCCATGCAGAAAAAATGCTCGAGCGGCTTGGTCTGCCCTATCGTGTCAAGCTGCTGGCTGCCGGCGACACGGGATTTTCCAGCGCGAAGACGTACGATCTCGAGGCATGGGCGCCTGGCGTCGGTGCGTGGCTCGAGGTGAGCTCCGTCAGCCTCTTCACCGACTTTCAGGCGCGGCGCGCGAACATCCGGTATCGCCCCGCAAAGGGTGAGAAGCCGCGCTTCGTGCACACGTTGAACGGCTCGGGTCTGGCGTTTCCCCGGACGCTGGCGTGCATTCTGGAACATTATCAGCAGGCCGATGGGAGCGTGATCGTTCCTGAAGTGCTGCGGAAGTACGCAGGGACCGACCGGATCGCGTAGCCCATGCATCGGCGCGTTCCCGAGCTGGTGATCGGTACCCTGCTCGTCGCGCTCCTTGCGTCGTACGTCGTCTACACGCACCGCGTGGTTCGCGACCTTCAGGCAGAAGCGCGCCGCGCCAGCCAGCGCTATGCGCGCGTGTTCCGCGCGCAGAGCGACACGAGTGAGAGCGCCAGCACACAGGCCATGCTGGATCTCGCCCGGAGCATTCGCGAACAGGGCGTGCCGCTCATCGTCACCAATCTGCGTGGCGAGCCAACCGACACGGCAAACATTCCGGCCAGCTGGGGCGGCGACGCGGCACGCCTGCGGACATACGCGGGCGTGCTCGATGCCGACAATGCGCCGGTCGTCGATTCGCTGGTGGGTCAGATCCACTTCGGCAACTCGCCCATCGTCCGCTGGATGCGGATCATTCCCGCTCTCCAGGCGGCGAGCGCGCTCGTGCTGCTGCTCGCGGCCGTGTACATCGTGCGCACGCGCGGCAACGCGGAGCGGGAACGTGTCTGGGCGGGCATGGCGCGCGAGTCGGCGCACCAGCTTGGAACACCGCTGTCGAGCTTGATGGGTTGGGTGGAGCTGCTCGAGGAGCGTAACGCGGACGACACGCAGGCCGCCGTAGCGGGCATGCGCGCCGATCTCCTCCGCCTCGACCGAGTGGCGCATCGCTTCGAGCGTATCGGCCGCGAGCCGCGGCGAGATGCCGTCGACGTACGCGCGCTCGTGGAACGTATTGCGGACTACTTCCGGGTCCGCGTGCCGCGCCTGGCGCACGCCGTGGAGATCGACGTGATGCCCGCTGACGAGCCAGTGTCGATCTCGGGTGACGCGGTACTCCTCGAGTGGGCGCTGGAGGTCCTCGTCAAGAACGCCATCGACGCGCTTGGCGGCCGAGGGGGGCGCATCACACTCGCCTTCGCGGCGCGTCCTGAGGGTGGCGCGCGCATCGTCGTGTCGGACGACGGCCCGGGAGTACCGCGCGATCTTCGCGGCCGGATCTTCGAGCCGGGCTTCTCCACGAAGCAGACCGGCTGGGGCATCGGGCTGTCGCTTGCGCGTCGCATCGTCGAGGAGAATCATGGCGGAACGTTGCAGCTCGTTCCCTCGGACCGCGGCGCGAGATTCGAGATTAACTTGCTTTGATGGCAATTGCGACGGACGACGACACGCTGCTCGACGGGCTCAACCCCGCGCAGCGCGAGGCGGTGCTGCACATGGACGGGCCGCTCCTCGTGCTCGCAGGTGCGGGCTCGGGCAAGACCCGCGTGCTCACCGCCCGGATCGCGCGGCTGATCGATCACCACGGCGTCGATCCAGCGCGCATTCTGGCGGTGACGTTCACCAACAAGGCCGCTGGCGAAATGCGCGACCGCATCGCGCGCCTGCTCGGGCGTGCGCCGCTCGGGATGTGGGTCGGCACGTTTCACGCGATCGGCGCTCGGCTGCTGCGTGCGGCGCCCCACCTGGTGGGTCGCACGCCATCGTTCACGATCTATGACCAGGACGATTCGCAGACGATCGTGAAGCGGATTCTGGATCGCCACCAGTTGAACACCAAGCAGTTCACGCCGCGCGGCGTGCAAGGTGCGATCTCGGATGCGAAGAACGCACTGGTCTCGCCTGAGGAGTACGCGAAGGTCGCGCTGGATCCGTTTTCCCGCGCGGTCGCCACCGTGTACGCCGATCTCGAGCGCGATCTTCGGCTGGCAAACGCCGCGGACTTCGACGATCTGCTGGTGCTTCCCGTCCGGCTTCTCTCCGCGAATCCCGAGGTGCTCGAGAAGTATCGCCGGCGTTTCCAGTACCTCCTGGTGGACGAGTATCAGGACACGAATCGCGCGCAGTATCAGTTCGTGCGCCTGCTCGCCGGTGAGCGCGGTAATCTCTGCGTGGTCGGCGACGACGACCAATCCATCTATGGCTGGCGGGGCGCCGACATCCGGAACATTCTCGATTTCCGAAAGGATTTCCCGGATGCACACGTGGTGCGGCTCGAGGAGAACTATCGCAGCACGCCCGAAGTCCTCGACCTCGCGAACATCGTCATCAGCGCGAACACGGGCCGCATGGGCAAGACGCTTCGCGCGACACGCCCAAGCGGCGAGCGGGTGACGCGGGTGCATTGCCTGGACGAGCGCGACGAGGCGGATTTCGTCGTCGAGGAGATCTCCGCGCGACGGGCAGCCGGCGCGGGTGCGTCGTTGCGAGACTTCGCCGTCGTATATCGTACCAACTCACAGAGCCGCGCGATGGAGGAGGCACTGCGAAAGCGCTCCGTGCCGTACCGGCTGGTCGGTACGGTACGGTTCTACGATCGCCGCGAAATCCGCGACCTGATGAGCTACCTCAAGCTCATTGCCAATCCCGCGGACGACGAGGCGTTCCGTCGGGCCGTCGTCGTGCCGCGGCGTGGACTTGGCGAAACGACGATCGAGCAATTGGCTCTCGCGGCCCGCGAGGCGGGAATTCCCATGCTTGCCGCGGCGGAGCGCAGCGATCTGCTTGGCGCCGTTCGTCCGGCTGCACGTGGGGCGCTCGCGGAGTTCGCGTCGCTCATCGAGCGGTTTCGCGATTCGGCGCAGGAAGCCGGTGTGGACGAGCTGTTGCGGGACGTCGTCGAGCGGATCAAGTACGACGAGTATCTTCGCGCAGAAGGGCCCGAGGGCCAGGAGCGCATCGAGAACGTGCGCGAGCTGATCACGAGCGCAGCGGAGCTCGTCGCCGACGAGCAGGGGGAAGTCGGTCTGCGGCCACTCGATCACTTTCTCCAGAAGGCCATGCTGGTGGCGGAGCTCGACAAGCTCGGTCCCGATGCTGACGCCGTGACGCTGATGACGCTGCACAATGCAAAAGGGCTCGAATTTCCGGTGGTATTCATCACGGGCCTCGAGGACGGGCTCTTTCCACTCGCACGGGCATACGACGAGCCGGCGTTGCTCGAGGAGGAGCGGCGGCTGTTCTACGTCGGCATCACGCGCGCGGAACGAAAGCTCTTTCTTTCGCACGCCGAGGAGCGCCGCCGGAACGGGGAGTTCTTTCCGTCCAAGCCGTCGAGCTTTCTCGCTGGCATCTCCGAGGGATTGTTGGAGTTGCGCAAGACGATCAAGGTGCGCAGCTCCGGCCGCTCGTTCATGAACTCCATGAGCGGCGGCCAGTGGCGGGGCGCGCAAGCGCGCGCCACCGTGGATGACGTCCTGCGCTCGGCCGTCCTCGACAATGACGACGCATTCAGACAGCGCAGCGCCGCGGTGCGCCGGCCGGGAATGCCCATCACGGCATTCGAGGATGCGGACGTCTCCCAGGACGCGGCGGTCATCGTCGTCGGTGCGCGCGTACGCCATCGCAAATTCGGCAGCGGGATCATCACGGAGCTCGCCGGCGCGGGGCGCGACTTGAAGGCCAAGATCGACTTCGACGACGACACCATCGGGCGGAAGACACTGGTGGTTGCGCAGGCAAACTTGGAGCGGGACGTCGAGTAGTGCCGGTCTCGCTCGAGGACGTACGTCACATCGCCGCGCTGGCGCGGCTCGCCCTCGATGACGAGCGCGTCGAGGCGCTCGCCGCGGAGCTGAACACCATTCTGGAGCACGTGGACGTACTGGCGCGCGTCGATACGGACGGTGTGCAGGAATCCATTGGTGTTCGTGCGCGCGCACAGCCCCTGCGTAAGGACACCGGGCCACCGACGCCACTTGCCCGCTCCGTAGATACCATCGCGCCGCGGATGCGCGACGGATTCTTTCTCGTGCCGCGCCTGGCCAGCCACGAGACCCCGGAGACGGAGTGACGGACATCGAAGACGCCATCGCCCGTGTGCCGCACGGAGATGCGCTCAACATCTTCGTCTCGTTCGACGCGAGCGATGCGCGCGCGCACGCATTAACCGCAGAACAAATGAAGAGCGACACGTCTCCTGGGCTTCTCCTCGGCGTGCCGGTCGCGATCAAGGACAACATCGCGACCACCACGCTCACGACGAGCTGTGGATCGCGCATCCTCGAGGGATATGTCAGCCCGTTCGAGGCGACAGCCGTCACAAAGCTGCGCGCGGCGGGAGCCGTTCCATTCGGGAAGACGAACATGGACGAGTTCGGGATGGGCTCGTCCACGGAGCACAGTGCGTTCGGACCGACACGCAACCCGCTCGCGCCGGATCGCGTCCCGGGCGGATCGTCCGGCGGTTCCGCTGCCGCCGTGGCTGCCGGCATCGTTCCCATCGCGCTCGGCTCGGAGACCGGCGGCTCCGTGCGTCAGCCCGCGGCGTTTTGCGGAGTGGTCGGAATCAAGCCGTCCTACGGACGTGTCAGCCGCTACGGCCTCGTGGCGTTTGCATCGTCGCTGGATCACATCGGCGTCTTCGGCGCCACGGTCGACGACGCCGCGCGCGCATTGGAGGTCATCGCGGGGTTCGACGAGCACGATGCGACATCCGTCGACATGCCGGTGCCTCACTATCACACCGCTGGCGAGCGGTCAGTGAAAGGGCTCGTCATCGGGCGGCCCCGCGAATACTTCCCGGATTCACTGGATGCGGAGGTGCGGCGGCGGTGCGACGTCGCGCTCGACCGGCTGCGCGCGCTCGGAGCGGAGATTCGCGACGTCTCGCTGCCGCACACCGGCCTGGCGATCCCCACGTACTACATCATCGCGCCAGCCGAGGCCTCCGCGAATCTCGCACGCTTCGACGGCGTCCGTTATGGCCTTCGGATGGAAGGACAGGGGCTCCGCGAAATGTACGAAGCCACGCGGTCCGGAGGATTCGGCCCCGAGGTGACTCGCCGCATCATGTTGGGGACGTACGTGCTCAGCGCGGGATACTACGATGCGTACTACCGCAAGGCGCAGCGGGTGCGGACGCTCATCGCCGACGATTTCCGCGCCGTCTTCGAGAGCGGCGTGGACGTGCTGTTCACGCCCACCGCGCCGACCCCTGCGTTCCCAATCGGATCGATCTCCGATCCGTACGCGATGTACCTGAGTGACATCTTCACCGTCACGGCCAACCTTGCGGGTGTTCCCGCGATGTCGGTTCCTGTCGGGCGCATCGGAGGGTTGCCCATTGGCGGACAGATCATCGCGAAACACTTCGACGAGATGTCGATGGTGCGCGTCGCGTATGCGCTCGAGCTCGCGCTCGGAGCGGAAGCCCGCCAGTGACCGCGACGCCGTCCGATTGGGAGCTGGTGGTCGGGCTCGAGGTGCATGTGCAGCTCCGCACTCGCACCAAGGCATTCTGCGCGTGCTCCGCCGAGTTTGGTGCGCCGCCGAACGCCAACACGTGTCCGACCTGTCTTGCCCTCCCGGGTGCGCTGCCCGTGCTGAATGCGCGTGCCGTCGAGCTGGCCACGCGCGCCGCGCTCGCGCTCAACTGCGCCGTGCGCCCCACGTCGGTGTTCGCGAGAAAGAATTACTTCTATCCGGATTCGCCTAAGGGCTATCAGATCTCTCAGTTCGATCAACCGCTCGCGGTCGATGGGCACGTCGAGATCGGGCATCGCGCCGATGGATCGCCAGTCCGAATCGGCGTGACGCGCGTGCACATGGAGGAGGACGCGGGCAAGTCCATCCACGATCGCTTTGCTGGCGCCAGTGCCATCGATCTCAACCGCTCCGGCGTGCCTCTCATAGAGATCGTCAGTGAGCCGGACATCCGCTCCAGCGCAGACGCGGGTGCGTACCTGCGCGTGCTCAAGCAGCTGCTGGATTACGTGGACGTCAGCGATCTCAACATGGAGGAGGGAAGTCTTCGCGTCGATGCGAACGTCAGCATTCGCCGTCGCGGAGACGCGACCCTCGGCACGAAGACGGAGGTGAAGAATATGAACTCGTTCTCCGGCGTCGAGCGGGCGGTGGAAATGGAGTTCTCGAGACAGGTGCAGGTGCTCGAGGCCGGAGAATCGATAGCACAGCAGACGATGCTCTGGGACGGAGCGACCGTCCGCGCGAGCCGAACCAAGGAGGGGAGCCACGACTATCGGTACTTTCCCGAGCCCGATCTCCCACCGCTCGTTCTCTCGAACGAATGGATCGAGCGCGTCCGCCACGATCTGCCCGAGCTTCCATCAGCGCGCCGCGCACGCTTTGCCAATGAGTACGCACTCGGCGGATACGACATCGATGTGCTGACAGCGACGGCGGATCTCGCCGACTACTACGAGTCCGTCGCGCGCGCCCATGGCGATCCAAAGTCCGCGGCAAACTGGGTGATGGGAGAAGTGATGGCGCAGTTGAAGGCTGCCTCGGAGCGCATCTCGACGTTTCGCGTGCGCCCGGAGGACCTTGCGCAACTGCTCGATCTCGTGCGCGACGGCGTGATCAGCCACACGGCTGCCAAGCAGGTGTTCGCGCGCATGTCGCTAACGGGCGATCCGCCGGCGCAGATTGCGGAGCGCGAGGGGCTGGTGCAGGTGGGGGACGACGCGCAGCTCGCCGCATGGCTCGACGAAGCGATGGCAGAGCTTCCGCGTGAGACCGAGCGGCTGCGCAATGGAGAAAAGCGCCTTACGGGCGTCCTGATCGGCGCCGCCATGCGTCGGTCCGGTGGCCGTGCCGACCCGCGCAAGCTCAATCAACTGCTGGCGACGCGTCTCGGCTCGTAAATCGGGGACGCCAGCTGGCTGGCGTAGACGAGCGGCACTTCGGGAAGGCCAAAGTGTCGCTCCGCCTCGAGGAGCACGCGCTGCGATCCTCCCGCGCGCAGTGCGTCGCGCCGAATGCGCTTCGCGTTGCGAAGCGCCTCGTCTCCGGACGGGTCCAGCCGGAAAGCGGCCGAGCGGTCGTGCTGCACGAGAAAGTCGATGACGGCGTCGTACGACCGCTCGACATAGCGGCTTACTTCGGCGTCAGCGAGGTCCCATCGACTGTTCTCCATCATGAGGCTGAAGATCCGCTGCCAGCCCTCGTTGTCCGCCGCGTGCACCATGCCGCGGAAGATGCGCCGGTTCGTCTGCGTGCTGAAGATCGTGGGGCTCAGAATGCGGTCCAACAGTCCGTCGGCTCGCGAGTGATCGAGCAGGATCAGGTCGCGCGCCTGGCGCGCGCAGGCTGGTCCAAGATGCGTCTCGAAGCGGCTTTCCCAGTAGCTGTGCCCCAGGGCCGACGTGCTCGCCGTGACGGCGAGTTGTCGCGGCACGAAATAGTTGTGGGCAATGGCGTCGGCGGCGAGGTGGGCGAGATAGCCAAGTCCGAACGCGCGCATCGGTTCATCTGACGCCGCTCCGTGGATCTCGAGGCCTACCGCCCACGAGTGGCAGTGGCGCCCCGTGGGCACGTACTTCTTGGCGATGCTCGTGTCGGCGGCGATGGATCCATAGAGAAAATCGTGCGGAAAGGCGCGGAGCAGATCCGCGATCGCGCCCGGAAGCTGGCCGAGCGAGCGGAGCACGGCCTCGCCGATGTAGACGTGCGTGCCAGGCGTCCATGCGAATGCGTCGTGCGGCAGCAGCACGACCGCGAGCAACGCCGCGACGACGACGCCGAGCGTCCGCCGCCAGGCCGCGCGCCGCGCCGACGAATCAGATGCCGATCTTCTTGCGCTGGCGACGCAGTGCGCGTCGCAGGTCGCGAAGCTCGTGCTGAACGAAGCCGTCAATGCGCTCCCGTGCGGCGCCGACCGTCTCGCGGACGTCATGCTCGATGCGGTCCACCGGAATACGCTCCGCCAGATCGCCTCCCTGCTCACGAGCCCAGGAGGCACCTCGGCGTCCGGCGCGATAGGCGATGCGTCCCGCGCGCCCGGCACCCCGCATGAACGGCAACATCGGCCGCTCCCCGGACGGGCCGCGCCGCAGCAGCAGCGTGGCCGTCGCGCCGATCGCGGCGCCGATGAGAGCCGCCGTGAGCAGATCGTACTGGGCGTCACGCGTATCCGCGCCGACGCGGGCGGACTCGCGGACGCGTGGTCCCCGTTTCGGGGGCATCGGGATTGTCGTAGCCATCGTCGAGCTCCTCTTCTTCCGCGGGCGACGACGCCGGCATGCCGGCCTCCTCCCCGTCGTCATGGTGAAGCGCCGCCGCACCCGTGCGCACCCCGCGCACCGTGGACGCCGTCGCGACGAACATCGATTCCGCCTCCTCCTGCACCACCTGAAGCAGCGCGTTGAACTCGTTCAGCCGCTCCTCCGTCAACGCCATCGCCTGCTGCAGCCGCTGATTGGCCGCCGCGATCGTGGCGTTCACCTGCTGCACATCCGTCCGCACCGACGTCGTCACGTAGTTCACGTTGTCGGCGATGGCGCTGGCATGCCGCATGAGCGGATTGATGTCGCCATAGATCCGATCGAGCAGCTCGCTCACCTTCGCGTAGCTCTTCCGGAAATTCCACGCCGCCGGCACGAGCGCGACGGTCAGTACGAGCAGTGCGACGGTCATCAAGCCGCTCGCGATGGCCGTCGTCTTCTCGAACCAGCCACGCTCCACTCCCACCTGCCGCATCAGCAGGGTGTCGGCGTGCGTCGCCTGCACCAGCAGCCACACTCCGGCGCGCGCGAACGAATCGATCATCGGCAACCTGGACTGAAAGAAGTGGTCGCCACGGACACCGGAGTCTCCAACGCGTCGTCGAGCGTGCGCGGCGAGCGGCCGCCGCCCCGGCGATGTGCAAGGGAAGGGCCAAGGGCGGCATCGTACGCACCGCCACCGCGCGGCGCCAGTCGCGGGTCACACCGCGTCCATCCCCCGACGCGGCGCGAAGGGTGCATGCAGCCACTATCTTCCGCCTGCTCCCAGCCGCGAATCGCTGCACGCCGCGGCATGCCCCAACGAACGTCAGACATGCAAGCCATGCAGTATGTCGTCCAGGGTGGAACTCGCCTTGCCGGACGCATCCGCCCTTCGGGCAACAAGAATGCCGCTCTGCCCATCGTCGCCGCCTCGCTGCTGTGCGAGGAGCCGGTGCACCTCGAGAACGTGCCGCGCATCCGCGACGTCGAGACGCTGGTCGAACTGATCAAGTCCGTCGGCGCCTCCGCCGAATGGACGACACGCAATTCCCTGAAGATCCACGCGCGCTCGCTGCGCGCCGCCGAGCTCGATCCGGCGCTCTGCAAGAAAATACGCGCGTCGATTCTGCTCGCCGGTCCGCTGCTTGCCCGGTGCGGAGAGATCGTCCTCCCGCCTCCTGGCGGCGACGTCATCGGCCGCCGCCGGGTGGACACACACTTCCTTGCGCTCCAGCAGCTCGGCGCCAGCTTCGAGTTCGACGGCGCGTTCACGCTGCGCGCAAAGACGCTCAAGGGAGCGGACGTTTTCCTCGACGAGCCCAGCGTCACCGCCACGGAGAACGCGCTTGCCGCCGCTGTCGCCGCGGAGGGAACGACGGTCCTCCGCAATGCCGCCTCCGAGCCGCACGTGCAGGATCTCGCGCGGTTCCTGGTCGCGATGGGCGCCAGCATCGATGGCATCGGCACAAACACGATTACGGTGCATGGCGGCCGCGCGCTGCATGGCTGCACGCACGAGATCGGCGCCGACCACATCGAGGTCGGCTCCTTCATCGGGCTGGCGGCCGTGACGCGGTCGGAGCTCACCATCGAGCGCGCGGGCATCGAGCACCTCCGGTCCACGCTGATGGGCTTCGAGCGGCTCGGTGTCGTATGCCGCGCCCAGGGCGACGATCTCGTGATTTCCGCCGATCAGGAGATGCGCATTCGCAGCGACCTGGGTGGTGCCGTTCCGAAGCTCGAGGATCAGCCGTGGCCGGCCTTCCCGGCGGATACGATGTCCATCGCGCTCGTCACGGCGACGCAGTGCGACGGCGTCATCCTCATCCACGAGAAGATGTTCGAGTCGCGCCTGTTCTTCGTGGACAAGCTGGTGGGCATGGGCGCTCGCATCGTGCTCTGCGATCCGCATCGCGCCATCGTCGTCGGTCCCACGCAGCTCCGGGCCGGCCGCGTCGAGTCGCCGGACATTCGCGCGGGCATGGCGATGCTCCTGGCGGCCCTGTGCGCGGACGGCGAGAGCATCATCGACAACGTCGGGCAGATCGAGCGCGGCTACGAGCGCATCGATGAGCGGCTGCGCGCGCTGGGCGCCAACATCGAGCGCGTGGAGGATCGCCGCATCCGCTGATGTCGCGCCCTGCGATCGACGTCAGAGACAGCGGGGAAGCGGTCGAGTCCTTTCGCGCGCTCGGCGTGGAGGCCTTCACGACAGGACGCGCCGCGGGCAACTTCTCGACGGCCTCCGACGAGCCCGCGTCAGCGGTGATGGCCCGTTGGTCGGCGCTGCGCGAGGCGGTCGGCGGTGACCGCGGCCGGCTCGCCACAGCCAAACAGGTGCACGGCGCCGCCATCGTCGTGCACAGCGGCGCCTGGCGTGGATGGTTGAGAGGGCCCGACGCCGACGGGCACATCGCGCCGGCGCGCGGCACCGCTCTGGCGGTTTCCGTGGCGGACTGCGTTCCGGTGTTTCTCGCGCATCCACACGGCCTCACGGCGGTGCTGCACTCAGGCTGGCGCGGCACGGCAGCGCGCATCACGGAGCTCGCCATCCGTGAGTTCCTCACGCTCGGACTCGCCGCGAGCGACCTGCATCTGCACTGCGGGCCGGCCATCTGCGGCAAGTGCTACGAGGTCAGTCCGGACGTGTACGAGCGCCTGACCGGACGTCGGGTGCACGTTCCGACGACCGTCGATCTCCGCGCGCTCATCACGGAGCAGGCGCGCGCCCTGGGCGTGGTCAACATCAGCGTCAGCGCCCGCTGCACGAAGTGCGACAACGACCGATTCTTCTCGCATCGGGCGGGAGACAGCGGTCGGCAGATCGCTGTGATCTATGCGGCGGAGCAGCGATCTGATGGCAAGAGCAGTAGTGAAGACCAGTACCCGGTATCCGGCACTCGGTAAACAACGTATCCGGTACGACCTACGGCCGCGGCTGTGAAAACCGACATCCGCCGTCCGCCGTCCCCTCGCCACGAGTTTTCGGTTGCGGAGAGTCCAGGAGTGGCATCTCCGAATCTGTGCCCTTGCGGGCGCGCTTGACCCTACACCACGCATCCAATAGGTTGTAAACAGCGGCCGTCGCAAGACGCCCGCAAAATGTGGGGGAGGTTCCCCACATTTTTTTATTCCCCGTCGTTCCCTAGAGACAACATGAACGCAGAGCTGGAACATGTTGTCACATCAGAGCTTGATGCGGTTGACTTCGACCTCGTTGAGCTGCGACAGGGAGGGACGCGCGCGCGGCCGGTGCTCGAGGTGCGCATCGATCGGCGCGACGGTCAAAAGGTGACGGTCGATGATTGCGCGCGCGCATCGCGAGCGCTCGAAGCACGGCTGGACGGCGGTGCGCTGGTGTCAGAGCGGTATGTCCTTCAGGTGTCCTCCCCCGGCGAGCGGCCGCTGAGAACACCGGCGGACTGGCGGCGCTTCGCTGGACGCTGGGTCAGTGTGCTGGCGCCGGAGCATGGCGGGCGGTTCGAAGCACGGATTGTCGAAGTCGATGACGCGGCGCCGAACGTGGTGACGCTGCAGCCTGAACGCGGCGACCAGCAGCGCATTCCGCTGGCCGCGATCACGGAGGCGCGGTTGGCGTTTCGCATTTCGTAGAGTCGGTCACGGGTCGCCTCGTCGGCCCAATTCAGCGAGGTCGTGGATGGTCAGTTCCTCAGAGATGTTGGCGGCATTCCGCGAGTTGTCGAACTCGAAGCAGCTCGATCGCACCGAGCTCTACGGGCTGTTGCAGGATGGCTTCATGGCCGCACTCGCCAAGAAGTACGGCCCCACCGTCCAGGCGGAAGTCGAGATCGACGACGCCAAGGGCGAGATCCGCATCGTCCTGCTCAAGACGGTCGTCGAATCCGTCGAGGACTCCGCGCGCGAGATCTCCGTGGAAGAGGCCAAGTTGTTCGACGAGGGGTTCGAGCCCGGCGACGTCATGGAAGAACCGCTCGATTTCACCGTGTTCGGCCGCGCCGCCATTCAGGCTGCCAAGCAGCGCATCATCCAGCGCGTTCGCGAAGGCGAGCGCACGAAGATCCGCGACGAGTTCGCGTCGCGCGTCGGCGACCTCCTGTCCGGCGAGATCCAGCAGATCGAGCGCGGCAAGCTGGTGGTCATGCTCAACAAGTTCCGCGAGGCGGAGGCCATCATTCCGTATCGCGAGCAGAACCATCGCGAGCACTTCCACCAGGGCGAGCCCATTCGCGCGGTGCTCAAGCGCGTCGAGGAGACGCCGAAGGGGCCGCGCCTCATCCTGAGCCGCGCCGATGGTCTGTTCGTCAAGGCGCTCTTCAAGCTCGAGGTCCCCGAGATCCAGCAGAACATCGTGGAGATCAGAGCGACTGCCCGCGAAGTCGGCAGCCGGACCAAGATTGCCGTCTTCTCCCGCGACGACAGCATCGATCCCGTGGGCGCCTGCGTCGGGCTCAAGGGCTCGCGCGTGCAGACGGTCGTGAACGAGCTTGGCGGCGAACGGATCGACATCGTTCCGTGGTCGTCCGATCCGGAGCGGTTCGCCAAGCTGGCTCTCGCGCCCGCGAAGGTGGCGCGTGTGTTCAGCGATGCGGTGAGCAAGACCATTCAGGCCGTGGTCGATGAGGACCAGCTTTCCCTCGCGATCGGGCGGAACGGCCAGAACGTGCGCCTGGCGTCCGAGCTTACCGGCTGGAAGATCGATCTCTATTCGAGCCGCGAGTGGCTCGAGAAGGGGGGCGGCGAGCAGTTGTTCGCACCGCTCCCGAGCGACACGGAGCGCGATGCGGTGGCGGACGTTCCGCTCGCCGAGCTGGAAGGGATGCACCCGGCCACGGTCGCGGTGCTCAACGAGGCGGGCTACCGCACGCTCAACGACATCATCGATCTGGAGCGTGACGATTTTCTGCGGCTCGCCGGCATCGCGCCGGAGGAAGCGGATCGCATCATCGTATTCCTCGATGAGCTCACGACGGAGGAAGCACCGCCCGAGGACGGAACGGCCGCGGGGGGCGGCGCATCGAGGTGACGCTCTCGCCCTCGTCGCACGCGCGACTGCTCCGCCTCATCGGACTTGGCGTACGAAGCGGAGGAGCAGTCGTAGGCGTCGAGCGGGTGCGCGAGGGCGCAAAAAAGAACAAGGTCGCATTCGCCATCGTCGCGGAGGACGCCTCGCGGCACAGTCTCGACAAGGTGATCCCGCTGTTGAATGCCCGGCGGGTTAGATTTGTAGGGATACCCAGCGCCGTCGAGCTGGGCGGGGTGGTCGGCAGGGAAAGCACGGCGGTGGTCGGCATCACGGATCGGCAGCTCGCGAAAGGGATTCGCGCGCTGGTGGAGTTGGACTCCGCTGGAGTCCCATAGGAGGGCGGTTTTGAGCAAGCTTCTCGTCAACGACATGGCTGTCGAGTTCGGGATCTCCACGGACGAAGTGAAGGGATTGCTTCGGCAGATGGACATCCAGGTGCGCAGCCACTTGAGTCCCCTCACGGACGACCAGGTCGCTCGCGTTCGCGCGCGCTGGGAGCGTGAGAAGCGGGACCGTGCGCAGAAGCAAGCCGCGCCACCAGCGCCCGCTCGCCGGCGCCGCGGCGCTGCCACCGTCGCAGCCGAAGCCACCGTGGCGCCGCCGGAACCGGCAGCACCGGGAGCCGAGCCGGTTCGTCGGCGCCGCAAGGCGGCGGACGTCGCCGCGGCCGCCGCTGAAGTCGCGGCCGCCGAAGCCGCAGCCACGGAAGCAGCGGAAGCCGCCGAGCGCGCGGACCGCGAGCGCCGTGAGGCCGAGGAAGCTGCGGCGGCGGCCCGCGCCGAGGAGATTGCGGCAGCCCGTGCGGCCGCGGCGGAGCAGGAGCGCCTGCAGGCTGAAGTGGCTGCCGCAACCGCGCCGAGTGACGCGCCAGAGGGAGAAGCGCCTCCGGCAGCTCCCGCGGAAGCGCGCGCGTCCGCGGCGGGCGCCGAACGTCCACGTCCGCGCCCCATCACGCCTGCGGCGCCGCGCCCTCGCGCAGCGTCCGCCGGTGCAGCATTTCCGCCACGCCCCGTCGCCTCGGCGTCGCCCGGCGGTTTCGGTGGCGCAACACGTCGAGAGGATCGCCGCCCTGCTCCCGCGGCCGGATCCGGCGCGCCGGCGAGTGCGGCGCCCGCCAGGAGCCGCGGCAAGAAGGGAAAGCGCGGCGCGGTGGATCAGGACGCGGTGGATGCGAACATCGCGAAGACGATGGCGTCCATGCGCGGCGCGCCGTCGCGCGGAGGGCGTGTCGACCGACGCGGCATTCGCGAGGAAGCGGAGGCCGCACGTGCAGCCGAAGTGGAGCGCGAGAAGAGTCTCGTCCGCGTCAACGAGTTCATCACCGTCAGCGAGCTCGCGCAGATTCTGAAGGTGTCGCCCACCGAGATCGTGGGGTTCGCGTTCAAGAATCTCGGTCTCATGATCACGGTCAATCAGCGTCTCGACTTCGATCAGATCGAGTTGATTGCCGGCGAGTTCGGCTTCCAGGCTGTCCGCGAGGACGAGTACCAGGCCGAGGAAGTGGGCACCGCCGTCGTCGACACGCCGGAGGACATGAAGCCGCGGCCCCCGATCGTAACCATCATGGGCCACGTCGATCACGGCAAGACGTCGCTGCTGGACTACATCCGGAAGGCGAATGTCGTCGCGGGCGAAGCGGGCGGCATCACACAGCACATCGGCGCGTATCACGTCGAGTTGCCCGGTGGGAAGATGATCACGTTCCTGGACACGCCGGGTCACGAGGCATTCACGGCCATGCGAGCGCGCGGCGCCCAGGTGACGGACGAAGTCATTCTCGTCGTCGCAGCGGACGACGCGGTCATGCCACAGACGATCGAAGCCATCTCGCACGCGAGGAACGCCGGCGTGCCGATGATCGTCGCGATCAACAAGATCGACCTGCCGCAGGCCAACGCGATGAAGGTCAAGCAGGATTTGCTGCAACACGGCGTCGTCCTCGAGGAATTCGGCGGCACGGTGCTGAGCTCGGAGATCTCGGCCAAGAAGGGCACCAACGTGCAGGCGCTGCTCGACCAGGTGCTGCTCCAGGCGGAGCTGCTCGATCTGAAGGCAAATCCGGACAAGCGCGCCACGGGAACGGTCGTGGAGGCGCAGCTGGATGCGGGCAAGGGTCCCGTCGCGACGGTCCTCGTACAGAGTGGCACGCTCAGGGTCGGCGACGACTTCATTTGCGGCATGTACTCGGGCCGCGTGCGCGCACTGCTCGACGAGCGCGGAAAGGCGGTGAAGTCCGCTGGCCCGGCGATTCCGGTGCAGGTGCTCGGTGTCGCCGGCGTGCCGATGGCGGGTGATCAGTTGCTCGTGGTGGAGGACGCCACGGCGGCACGTGAAGTGGCGCAGCGTCGCGAGCGTCTCGATCGCGAGGCGAAGAGCCGCCGGACCACGCGCGGCGGCGTGACGCTCGAGGACTTCATGGCGCAATCCGCCAGCGGGGAGTCGCGTTCGCTTCGGATCCTCATCAAGGCCGATCAGGGTGGGCCGGCCGAAGCGCTGGCTGACGCGCTCCAACAGCTCGGCACCAGCGAGGTGAAGGTCGAGGTCGTCCACCGCGGCGTCGGCGCCATCACGGAGAGCGACATCCTGTTGGCGCGTGCCTCGGGAGCCATCATCATCGGATTCCACGTGCGTCCGGACAACAACGCGCGCGCGGCGGCCGAGCGTGAGAACGTCGACATCAAGCTGTATCGCATCATCTACGAGGCGGTCGCCGACGTGCGCGCCGCGCTCGAGGGCATGTTACGCCCCGAAGAGCGCGAGGTGATCGTCGGCGAGGCGGAAGTCCTCGAGACGTTCAAGGTGCCGAAGATCGGCGTCATTGCCGGATGCGCGGTGCGCAGCGGCATCATCAATCGCACGGGCCGCGTGCGCGTCATTCGCGACAGCGTCGAAGTCTACGAGGGCACCATCCACTCGCTGCGCCGCTTCAAGGATGACGTTCGCGAGGTCCGTGAGGGCTTCGAGTGCGGTATCGGCATCGAGAACTTCAACGACATCAAGATCGGCGACCGCATCGAGTGCTATCGCACCGAAGAAGTCGCGCGCACCCTCGAGTCCGCCCCTCAAAGCTGACGACGACGGCGCGTGATGCGCGGCCCGACGTTCGGGCTCGTGCGTCCCGCGCCGGTCCGCTTGCCCAGGTTACTGCCGTGCCGCCAGACCATCATCGCTCCGATCGCGTCGCCGCGGCGATGCGCGAGGAGATCGCTCTCTTCCTCGCCAACGACGTCAAGGATCCGCGCATCAACGGCCTGGTCACGGTGACCGGTGTCGAGGTGACTCGCGATCTGCACCACGCCAAGGTCTTCGTGAGTGTGCTCGGCTCGGAGTCCCAACGCGCCGCCACGTTCGACGGCCTCGCCGGTGTGGCGTCGCACCTTCGTGGACGCGTGGGACGAGCGCTCCGGCTCCGTATCGCTCCGGAGATCGAGTTTCGCAACGACCAGAGCATCGCGCACGCGGCGCACATCGAGCAATTGCTTGCGCAGGTGCGACAGCCTCCCGCGCCGGAGACCGCGCCGGACGAGCCCGTCCAACCACCCGATGAGGGACGCGGCAACTGACGGGCTCCTGCTCGTCGACAAGCCGGCGGGCATCACGTCGCACGACGTGGTCCTCGCGGCGCGCCGTGCCTTTGGCGTCTCCCGAATCGGGCACGCGGGCACGCTCGATCCCTTCGCGACCGGGCTCCTCGTCCTGCTCCTCGGTCGCGCGACGCGGCTGCTCCCGCACCTCGATGGCACTCCCAAGGAGTACGAGGCGGTCATCGCGCTGGGGCGAGAGACGGATACGGACGACGTGCACGGCGAATCCGTTCGCCAAGCAGAGCCTCCCGGCGATGAGGCCATTGCCGCAGCCATTGCTCACCTCACCGGCGACATCGAGCAGTTGCCGCCAGCGTATTCCGCGAAGCGTGTCGATGGCCGGCGCGCCTACGAGGCGGCTCGTTCCGGCGAAGCGCTCGAGCTCGCGCCGGCGCGAGTGCGCGTCTTCGAGTGGCGAGATGTCGTGCGACAGGGTGATCGCGTGAGTGCCACGATTTCGTGCGGCGGCGGCACCTATATCCGCGCGTTGGCTCGGGATCTGGGCCGGCTCACCGACAGCGCCGCGCACCTGGCGTCGCTGCGCCGCATACGGAGTGGGCCCTTCTCGGTCAGCGAAGCCGCGAGCATCGCGGACGTGAACGAAGGCCGGGCGACGCCGCGTCCGGCGCTCGATGCCCTCCCGACGATTCCTCACGTGCCGCTCGCCGGTGACGACGCCGAGCGTGTGTTGCGTGGCATGACGGTGGAGCGCGGTCTCGATGCACCCTCCGCCGCGCTCGTGGACGCGAGAAGCGGCGCGCTCGTGGCCTTCGCCGAGGCGGAAGGATCGCGGTGGCAGCCGCGAGTCGTCATGAAGAAGGTCGGATGACCGTGGCGCGCCGGCTCGAGCGCTCGATGCTGCCCCCTCATGTTGGCGAGACCGTCGTGACGGTGGGGACCTTCGATGGCGTCCATCGCGGCCACATCGACGTGCTTCGCCGGCTCGCTGACCGTGCGCGCGAGAGTGGACGCGCGAGCGTCCTGCTCACGTTCGCGAGGCATCCGCTGGAGTTGCTGAAGCCGGAACAGGCGCCTCCGCTCCTCACGACGCCTAACGAGAAGCTGGCGATCGTCGCCAGCACTGGAATCGACTACGCCGCCGTGTTGCCATTCACCTCGGAGCTGGCCAACCACTCGGCGGAGCAGTTCGTGGACCTCGTGCTGCGCGAGCGGTTTCACATGGCCGATCTGCTCATCGGGTACGATCACGGTTTTGGCCGAGGTCGCGCCGGCGACGTGGACACCCTGCGCTCACTCGGCCGTACGCGCGGATTCAACGTGGATGTGGTCGCGCCGGTGGAGACGCCGGATGGCGAGCCGGTGAGCAGCACGCGCATCCGGAGCGCGCTGTTGGAGGGAGATCTCGCGCTCGCGGCCGCCGGCCTGGGCAGGAGGTACTCCGTCTCGGGCACCGTGGTGGCCGGAGAGGCGCGCGGCCGGGCACTCGGCTACCCCACGATCAACGTGGCACCCGAGTCCGCGCGGAAGCTGCTGCCGCCCGACGGTGTGTACGCCGTGGTCGTCGAGACGCGTCACGGCCGCTTCGGCGGCATGCTGAATCTCGGAGGGCGTCCGACCTTCGGCGACGAACGTCGGACCATCGAGGCGCATCTGTTCGGCGCATCGGGCGACTTCTATGGCCAATTGGTGCAGATCGGCTTCGTCGAGCGGTTACGCGATACGCGGCGGTTCGAGTCCGTCGACGCCCTCATGACGCAGCTTCGGGTGGACGACGAGTCCGCCCGGGCCGCGTTGACCGCGGTCGCGGAGCCAAGTTAACTTTAAAGGCTCCAAGCACTTTCCTCCTTCACTCCGCAGTCGCATGTCCAACCTGAAGTACCGTCTGGCCATCGTTGTCGGACTCGTCCTGCTGTCGGTGTACGCGCTGTTCCCGCGCGATGTGAAGAAGCGCGAGCGTCGCCCCGACGGGACGTTCTATGATACGATCAGCCGCCGCGTTCCCTTGCGCCGCGGTCTCGACTTGTCGGGCGGCATGCACCTCGCCCTGGAGGTCGACGAGTCGAAGGGAACGGTGGCGAACAAGTCCGACGCCATCGACCGCGCGTTGAAGGTGGTGCGGACGCGCATGGAGGGGCTTGGCGTCTCCGAGACCGTCGTGCAGAAGGCGGGCAACGACCGCATCATCGTGGACATCCCCGGCCTCGACGATCGCGAGCGCGCCATCAAGATCGCGCGGGATCAGGCCTTCCTTCAGTTCCAGATCACGGACAAGACGCAGGCCTTCGAGAAGATCCTGCCGCGTCTCGATGCCATTGCAAAGGAGAAGGGGCTGACTCAGGGCGCGGCCGCTGCGCCGGCGACGCCGACGCAGGGCGCCGGACTGAACGGGCTGCTGACCGCCACCGACACGTCGAAGTCCGATTCGGCGAAGGTAGTTGGCGCGCGCAAGGACAGCACGAAGGCGGATTCCACGGTGTTGCCGGGCGTGACCGGCGGCACGATCTCGAAGATGATTCTCGCGGGCTCGATGCCCGGGCAGTTCATGTTCGATCGCAGCAACGAGGACGTGCTCAAGAGCTTCTTCAGCCGTCCGGAGGTGCAGGTCGCCATGCCTCCCGGCAAGGTGGTTCGCTTCGGCAGCGACACGACCGTCATCCAGAGCAAGACGTATCGTTTCCTCTACATGCTCGATGAGCGTCCCATCGTCACCGGCGTGGACCTCATCGACGCGAAGCCCAACACGTCGCCGACCGAAGGGACCATCGTCGAGTTCCAGTTGAACAACGAGGGCGGCCGTCGGTTCCTTCGGGAAACGTCGAAGCACCTGAAGGACTACATGGCCATCGTGCTCGATAACGTCGTGATGGGTTTCCCGCCCGTCATCAACGGCGCCATCGGCACGAAGGGACAGATCACGATGGGGCAGGGCCGCGATCTCCAGGCCGCGCAGGATCTCTCGCTGGTGCTCAAGGCGGGCGCGCTGCCGGTGCCGCTCCGGGTCGCCGACGTGCGCACCATCGGTCCGAGCCTCGGGCAGGATTCCATCGATCGCGCGTTCCGGGCGGGCACCATCGCGATCGTTCTCGTGGTCGTCATCATGCTCGGCTACTATCGCTTCTCGGGACTTCTCGCCGTCGGCGGTCTCGCGCTCTACGTGCTCTACACCCTGGCGACGCTGGCTGGCTTCGACGCCGTGCTCACACTGCCGGGGCTCGCGGGGTTCGTGCTCTCCATCGGCATCGCGGTCGACGCCAACGTGCTGATCTTCGAGCGCATTCGCGAGGAGCTCGATCGCGGCAAGACCGTTCGCACCGCCATCGACGAGGGCTTCCGCCACGCCATGAGCGCGATCATCGATTCCAATGTGTCCACCATCCTCACTGCCGCCGTGCTCTACCAGTACGGCACCGGACCGGTGAAGGGCTTCGCGGTGACGCTCATCGCCGGCATCGTGGCATCCATGGTGACGTCGATCTTCGTCGTCCGCACGTTCTATCTCCTGTGGCTGACCCGCTCGCGCGGCGCCCAGACGCTGAGCATCTGACCTATCATGCTGCGCATCCTTCACGGCACCAAGATCGATTTCATCAAGGCCTGGCGCATCGCCATCGGCATCACGGCGGTGTTCATCGTCGGGGGACTCGTGTTCCTCGGCGTGCACGGCATCAACAAGAGCATCGAGTTCACCGGCGGGACGCTGCTTCAGGTGGCGTTCAAGCAGCCGCCTGACGTCGCGGCGATCCGCGCGACCGTGGATGCCGCCGGGTATACGGGCGCGGAGATCCAGCAATTTGGATCGCCGCGCGACTTCACCATTCGCGCGGCGGGGCACCGCGCCGGCGTTCAGGTCGAGACCATTGCTCGCGACCTCGAGGCGGCGTTGCACAAGAGGTTCGGGCCGACGGAGCCGAAGGTCGTCCGGACGGAAGCCATCAGTGCACGCGTGGGTGATGAGCTGAGCCGCAACGCGATGATTGCCATCGTGATCTCGCTCTTCGTCACACTGTTGTATCTCGCGTTTCGTTTCGAATGGCGCTTCGGTGTGGCCGCCGTGCTGGCGACGGCGCACGACCTCCTTTCGACGCTGGCCTTTCTCGCCATCATGCGGCTGGAAGTCTCGCTGACGGTGGTCGCCGCGCTGCTCACCGTCATCGGCTACTCCCTCAACGACACGATCATCATCTTCGATCGCGTTCGCGAGAATCTGCGCAAGGCGCGCCCGGAGCCGCTCTACGACGTGCTCAACCGGTCGATCAATGAGACCCTTCCGCGCTCCGTCCTGACGCACGTGACCGTCGCCGCGGCCACACTCTCGCTGCTGCTGTTCGCGGGAGAGGTCATTCGGCCGTTCTCGTGGATCATGCTGTTCGGCATCGTCACCGGTACCTTCAGCTCCGTCTACATCGCCGGGCCGATCCTGCTGTGGATCGAGCGCCGCTGGCCGCGCTCGCGCGGCGACAGGGCGTCCGCTCGACCCGCGGCGCCCACCAAGCCACGTGCTCCCGCGGCCAGCCAGCCGGTGGCCGCCCGGACGCGCTGAGGCGCGCGATGGACAGCCCTCCGAACCGCCGCCGCGCGCGGCGGTTCGTGTTTGCATGACCACGTTCATCGATAGCCACGCGCATCTCGCCGATCCCGCGTTCGACGCGGATCGCGAGGCCGTCATCGAGCGCGCGGTGCTCACGGGGGCATCCGCCATCGTGTGCATCGGCGAGTCTCTCGACGCAGCAACGCGCGCTGCAGGAATCGCCACGGCGCATCCCGGCAGGTGTTTCTTCACTGCCGGCGTGCATCCGCACGATGCCGTCGGCTTCGACGCAGGGCGCGACCTGGCGGCCATCCGCCAACATGTGGGCGGTGGCGCCGTGGCGATTGGCGAATGCGGACTCGATTACCACTACGATCATTCTCCGCGCGACAGGCAGCGAGCGGCGTTTGGTGGGCAGCTCGAGCTCGCGCGAGAGTTGAATCGTGCCGTGGTTGTGCACACCCGGGAGGCGGAAGACGACACGATGTCCATGGTCCGCGAGGCCGCCGCCGCCGGCGTCCGCGGTGTTCTCCACTGCTACACGGGAAGCGCCTCCCTCGCCGAAGTGGCGTTCGAGGGCGGGTGGTACGTGTCGTTCAGCGGCATCGTCACCTTCCGCAAGTGGACCGACGACGCGCTGCTGCGCCTGGTGCCCGAGGATCGTTTGCTGGTCGAATCGGATTCACCCTATCTGGCGCCGGTGCCTCATCGCGGCGCGCGCAACGAACCCGCGTGGGTGACATTTACATTGGCACGGCTCGCTGCCGCGCGCGGAACTGATGCGGCGACGCTCGGTCCCGTCACGGCCGCCAACACGCGACGGCTCTTCGGGCTGGCGTAGCCGCACCCGCGCAGTAGACTCCGCGCGGCAACCGTTCATTATTCCTGGAGAATCGCATGGCGACGCAGACCGTTCACACCGACGACGCACCCGGCGCGATCGGACCGTACTCGCAGGCGGTGGTGGCCAACGGCTTTCTGTTTACGGCCGGCCAGATTGCACTTGATCCCGCTACGGGGCAGGTCGTCACCGGCGGCGTGGAGGCGCAAACCGAGCAGGTCTTTCGCAATCTGTCGGCCGTGCTGCGCACGGTCGGTGCATCATGGAGCGACGTGGTGAAGGCCACCGTGTTTCTGATGGACATGAAAGACTTTCCGCGCGTGAACGACATCTACGCACGCGTCATGGGCGACGCGCGTCCCGCGCGCAGCACGGTGCAGGTGTCCGGGCTTCCACGCGGCGTCCTTGTCGAGATCGACCTGATTGCCGCAGTCCCCGCGTCGCGCTAGGCGCCGCGGTTTCACACCAACCCGATGGCCATGTCGACGAGCAAGACGCGGGAGGAGCTCTTTCGCCTGACCAGCTTCGCCCGCTGCGCCGGTTGAGCCGCCAAACTGGGTCCGGGTGACCTGGCGCAGGCGCTGAGCGGCGTGCCGTCGCACGCCGATCCCCGACTCCTCGTCGGACGGGAGACGTTCGATGACGCGGGGATATTCGTCGTGCGCGACGATCTCGCGTTGGTGCAGACCGTCGACTTCTTTGCACCCATCGTCGATGATCCGTACGACTTCGGCCAGATCGCGGCAGCCAACGCCCTCTCCGACGTCTTCGCGATGGGCGGGGAGCCACTCACGGCGATGGCCATCGTTGGATTCCCGTCGACGAAGCTGCCGATGTCGGTGCTCACGGACATTCTGCGTGGCGCGCAGGACAAGGTGCTCGAGAGCGGCGCCGTCCTCGTCGGCGGACACTCGATCATCGATGAGGAGCTCAAGTTTGGCTTGAGCGTTACGGGGCAGGCGGACCCTCGCCGGCTGCTCACCAACGCGGCGGCACAGGTCGGCGACGTCCTCGTGCTCACCAAGCCGCTGGGCACGGGGCTGCTCGCGACGGCCGGCAAGCAGGATCGACTCGATCCCGCGGCGCGCAACGCACTGTCGGCCTCGATGCGCGCGCTCAACGCGCAGGCGAGCCGCGCCGCATTGGCGCTCGACATTCGCTGCGCCACCGACGTCACCGGCTTCGGGTTGCTCGGGCACGCGTCTCACATCGCCACGGCGAGCAACGTCTCCATCAGGTTCGACGGCGCCGCGCTGCCCGAGCTGCCGGGGGCGCGTGCACTGTGGGAATCGGGCATCCGGACCGGTGGCGCCGAGCGAAACGAGGAGTACCTGGCACCACTGGCGAACTGGTCGGCCGCGCGCCCCGCCGACGTTGCCCTTGCGCTCGATCCGCAGACATCGGGCGGTCTGCTCCTGGCTGTGCCAGCCCAGCGGGTCGAGGACTATCTTTCCGCGGTCGCGAACAGCTCGGTCGTGGGACGCGTGGTTTCGCGCGAGTCGGTGCTGATCGTGCTTGCGTGAACGAGGGAGTGGTTGGGGCCTGGTGGCTTCCACCGTCTTCAAAACGGCTGCGAGGCGCATTGCGTCTTGGGTGGGTTCGATTCCCATGCACTCCCGCCACGGGCACTCCGGTCGCAGACGATTTCCGTAGGACATCGCGCGCCATTGCGCGTTCGATCACGCGGAAACGCCCCATACGAATTTGGCGCTCAGTTGTGCAAAAGCTGAGACAATATCGGGGCACTTTTCCTGCTAGTGCCTCGCTATTATCAGACAAGCAGTTGCTGGTAGAACGTCTAACGCAACGGCAGGGACAAAGCATGTCGTCACCCGCGCAGTGCCTAACGAGTGGTACCTCGATCGACGCCCGTCACCAGCGCGCGCAGTCGAGTAGTTGATCGCGTCGGAGCATCGTGGGCGGCTGACTGTCGCTCCTGCGTCCGACAGGCCGCAGGGGCGATTTCTTTTTTGTTGTTTTTTGTGCACGAATCTCGAGCCGCAGGAGCGCAGGCATGACTCGCAAGCATTTTCTGTTCGTCAGTGATTTCGATCAGACGCTCAGCTTCAACGACTCGGGCGTCGTCATGAGCGAGATGCTTGGCATCGACCGCTTCCATGAACGGGTCGCGGGCATGTCCCAACTGAACCTGGTCCAGTCTGGTGCCGAACTCGCATATCTCCTCCTGCACGATCCGGAGTTTCGGCGGGTGCGGCAGAGCGATCTGGTGGAAGTTGGCCGGCGGATCCGGTTGAAGAAGAACATCGCGCTTCTCTCGCGGCTGCTCGAGCGCGGCATCGACGGACACCGATTCGATTTTTACGTCGTGTCGGCGGCGCCGGAAGACGTCGTGCATTCCGCGCTTGCCGGATTGGTGCCGCCCGAGCGCATCATCGCCACGCGCTTCACCTACCACGAGCACACTGGCGAAATCGCCTCCATCGTCCGGGTGCCGGCGGGCTTTGGCAAGGTTGCCGCCGTGGACGAGCTGCGCGGCCGCCTTGGCGTGCCGGGCGAACGCATCGTGTATGTCGGCGACGGGAGTTCGGACATCCACGTGATGCTGCACGTCAACCGGAATGACGGCCTCACGATCGCCGCATCCGAGGCGCGGCACATCGCAGCGATTGCGCGCCGCACGGTGATGAGCGACGACGCCATCAGCGTGCTGGTGCCGGTCCTCGAGGACATCCTCGGGTACGATCGTGCCGGGATCCGCTCGCTGTTCGAGCATCACGGCGTGCTGATTCAGGAGTGGGATCGCGTGCGCACCGACTGGTTGACCATCCGCGAGGGAATTGGCCGCACGCTCACCCCGGTCCAATGAAGACGGAGATCGCAAGCGTGCTGTCGACTCCGAGATTGGCGGATCACCTCGGCTACGTCGCCGGCGTGATCACGGTCGGGGCGTTTCTTCCGCAAGTGCTTCGCGCGTGGAGAACGCGCCAGACGCGCGATCTCTCGCTCAGCTCCTTCGCACTGCTCATCACGGCGGGCACGCTGTGGGTCGTCTACGGCGCGCTGTCGAGGGACTGGCCTGTAATCGCGACGAACGCCGGAATGGTCGCTCTGAACGTTGCCCTGGCGATCGCGAAACTGCGCTACGACCCGTCGAGGGCACCCGGTGATGTGAACGTGTGATCTGCGGCTCCGTCGAGCACGCCCCTTGCTGACCATGGCCCCGATCGGCAAACCCTTCACGGACCATTCTATGGGCTTCCTCACCTGGATCGTCGTCGGCCTCGTCGCCGGCGTGCTGGCGTCGCTCGTCATGGGCGGCACGGGCTACGGGCTCATCGGCGACATCATCATCGGCATCGCCGGCGCGTTCATAGGCGGGTGGATCTTCCGCGAGCTCGGCACGACGTCACCGTTCGGCGGCCTCCCCGGCATAATCTTCGTGGCGTTTGTCGGCGCCGTGGTGCTCCTCTTCGCGCTACGGCTCATTCGGCGCGCCACATACCGGGTGCCGCCGCCCTGAGCGTCGGCGGCGGATATGGTCACCCGCCGCCGGCCGCGAAAACGACGGCGTTGCACGCCAACGTCTGCCACGTGAGAACGCCGCCATGGGACATTCCAGAATGTTCTGCCACGCGATCATGATTCGGCGCCGCCGATCAGAGTGATCGTTCAGGTGACCACGCCCAAGATCGTGATGCAGAGAGTGTAAAAAGGGGCGCCCGTCCTGCTGCGGACATCACATATCCGTCGTGGTGGCCGACGTGAGAAACGGCCGGTACATTGGCTGCGCAGGATCCTCCCGCCGTCATCGCTTCCCCCCGCTGAGGCGCAGTTCATGGACGCTGGACTCCGCGACCGAATTCAGGCCGCCCTCGGCGATGCGTATCGTCTCGAGCGGGAGCTCGGCGGCGGCGGAATGTCACGCGTCTTCGTCGCGCACGAAACCGCCCTCGGTCGCACCGTCGCGCTGAAGGTTCTGTCGCCGGAGCTGGCCGCCGGTATCAGCATCGAACGGTTCAATCGCGAGATCCAGATGGCTGCGCGGCTTCAACATCCGCACGTCGTTCCCGTGCACTCGGCTGGCGCGGTCGATGGGCTGCCGTACTACACGATGCCCTTCGTCGAGGGAGAGTCGCTGCGCGCACGGCTCGCCAAGGGCGGCGCACTCCCCTTGCGCGAGGTGACGACGATTCTCCGCGACGTGGCCCGCGCGCTCGAGTATGCCCACTCACAAGGCGTGGTGCACCGGGACATCAAGCCGGACAACGTTCTCATGGCGGGCAGCTCCGCCACAGTGGCCGACTTCGGGATCGCGAAGGCCATCTCGGCGTCCCGCACAGCGGTGCCCGGCGGAACGTTGACGTCCGCGGGCACGAGCATCGGCACGCCGGCGTACATCGCACCAGAGCAGGCGTCGGGTGACCTGAACACCGACTATCGCGCGGATATCTACGCGTTCGGATGCATGGCGTACGAGCTGCTGACGGGCCGCACTCCATTCGGCGACCGCCCGCCCGCGAAGTTGTTCGTCGCGCACCTGTCGGAGAAGCCGGAGAACGTCGCCGAGCTTCGTCCCGACACGCCACCCGGCCTCGCGGCGCTGGTGATGCAGTGTCTGGAGAAAGATCCCGACCGGCGGCCGCAAAGCGCTGCCGAGATCCTGCGCTCGCTCGACGCCGTGACCAGCAGCAGCACCAACGACGTCGCTCCCGTCATTGCGCTGGCAACGCGGCGCAATCTCGGCAGAGCATTGGCGATCTATGCGGTGAGCTTCATCGCCGTGGCAATTCTCAGTCGCGCAGCGATCATCGTGATCGGTCTGCCCGACTGGGTGTTTCCCGGCTCGTTGATCGTCATGGCGCTTGGGCTGCCGGTAATTCTGTTCACCGGACTCGTGCACCATCAGGCGAAACTGGCACGGACTCAGGCCACGTTTACGCCGGGAGGCAATCCCACGGTACATGGGACGATGACACAGATCGCGCTCAAGGCAAGTCCGTGGATGACGTGGCGGCGCACGGCGATGGGCGGCGTGTATTCGGTCGGCGTCTTCGTGGCGATCGTGGGCGTGTGGATGCTGTTGCGCGCGCTCGGCATCGGGCCGGCGGGATCGCTCCTGGCTGCGGGGACGCTCAAGCAGAGCGATCCCATTCTCGTCAGCGACTTCAAGAGTCCCGCGTCGGACACAAGCCTCGGATCTGTCATCACGGAGGCGCTCCGCGGCGAGCTGGCGCAGTCGAAGAGCCTCACCGTCGTGCCCACCAGAAAGGTTCGCGAGATGCTCGGCCGGATGAAGCTCGATGCCAACACCCGGTTGGACTTCACGCGGGCGAGAGAGATGGCAACGCGTGAAGGAATCAAGGCCATCGTCGACGGTGAAGTGCTCGCGCTCGGCGGAAGTCGGGTGCTTCAGGCCAATCTCATTGCCACGCAGACGGGTGAGATACTCGCTTCCTTCAAGGAAACGGCAAAGACGGAGAACGACGTCGTTGGCGCAATCGATCAACTTGCGCGGGACCTGCGTGAGCGCGTCGGAGAGTCCTTGCGGAACATCCACGCGACGCCGCCCTACGAGCGCGTGACCACCGGATCGCTCGAGGCGCTGCGCAAGTTCGTGGACGGGCAACACGCGTATGACGCTGGCGACACGCAACGGGGACGCCAGTTGCTCGAGGAAGCTGTCGCGCTCGACACGGGGTTTGCGATGGCCTATCGCAAGTTGTCGGTGTCCTATCTCAACGCGAACGGACAGGCGGAAAAGGGCTATTCCTTGCTTCAGAAAGCCTACGATCATCGCGCTCGCCTGAGCGACGAGGAACGTCTCTCGCTGGAAGGATACTATTTCACTCGCGGCCTGAGACGGGACGCCAACAAGGGCATCGCGGCATACGAGGCGCTGCTCGAGATGGCGCCAGAGAACCAGACGGCGCTCATCAACCTTGGCGTCCAGCTCGAAGGGCGAGGCGAGTACGCGAAGGCCGAAGCGCTGTTTCGACGCTCCCTCGCGATCGATACGCTGACGTATCAGAGCCAGGGCGGTTTGATTCGTGTGCTCACCAACGAGGGCAAGCTCGACGAGGTGTCTCGCGTCGTCGCAGCTGGCGGTCGCCGTATCCCGCGCTCGAAATGGTACTTCGACATGGGTGCGACATTCATGTTGTGGTCCAACGGCCGCCTGGATTCCGCCGCCAAGGTCGGCGCGGGCCTTCTTGGCGAGGCAGGGGACCCTGTGGCGCGGTCCACCGTGGTCGGCGTGCAAGCGGATATCGCGTCGGCGCGTGGCCGATTGGCCGAAGCCGACCGCCTCGCGACGGCGCTCGGCGCGATGAGCCGGGATGCGGGAACGCCCGCGATCGCGCTCACCGCCGCCCTCAGCTCGATGATGCGCACCGCGTGGTATCGCGGGAATCGGGCCGCGGCGTTCCGGCAGTTGGACGAGGTGCTCAAAGCGAATCCTGTCGCCGCGATCAGCCCCATCGATCGGCCGTTCAAGGAGCTCGTGGATGCGCAGGTCATCGTCGGGCGCATCGACGCCGCGAAGGCAACGCTGTCGGATTTTGTCCGCGCATATACGGCGTTGGGCATCGAGCCCGACACGAACACCCGCTCGCATATCGAGGGCGTCATCGCGTTAGGCGAGAAGAAGTACGATCTTGCGGCAACGAAGTTCCGCGAGAGGAGCATCGACAGGGAACTCTTCTGCGGCGCCACGTGCGAGTTGCCCCACCTTGCCCAGGCGTACGACCTCGGCGGAAAGCCCGACTCGGCGATCGCCGTGAACGAGCGCTACCTGCAGAACAGGGAGCTTGCGCGGCTCGCCACCGACGGGATGTTCCTCGGTCCTACGCTCAAGCGACTCGGAGAACTCTATGAGGCCAAGGGCGATCGAGACAACGCCAGCAAGTACTACGCACAATTCGTCGAACTCTGGAAGACGGCGGACCCGGAGCTGCAGCCGTCAGTGAAGGATGTGCAGTCGCGGCTCGCGAGGTTGCGGACCGGAGAACCGGTGAAGCATGTGACTCCAGCGAAGCTGCCGAATTGAAGACCCGGTCACTCGTAGCGTAACGCCTCGATCGGATCGAGCTTGGCTGCACGGCGCGCTGGCAACACCCCAAAGACCAACCCGATTCCCACCGACACCGCCACGGCGATCGCGGTCTGAAGCAGCGGCGCATCCGCGGGCACGTTCATGAGCATCGTGACGCCGCGCCCCGCCGCCAGCCCCAGCGCAACGCCCAGCACGCCGCCGATGCCGGTGAGCGTCGCCGCCTCGATCAGAAACTGAAACAGGATGTCGCGCCGTGTCGCGCCGAGCGCTTTTCTGATGCCGATCTCGCGCGTCCGCGCCGTGACGCTCACCATCATGATCGCCATCACGCCGATGCCGCCCACCATCAGCGCCACGCTCGCGAGCACGATCATCACGAGAAAGAACACGTCGGTGATGCTCATGAACACGTTCAGGATCTGATCCTGGCTCAGGAGGTCGAAGTTGTTCCTGTCCGCCGGCCTCAGATGCCGCATCTCCCGCAGCGCCACGGTCACCGCGTCCTCCGCGTCCGTAACGGAGACGCCCGGTTTCGGCTTGACGCTGATGAACAGCGCGTTCGTCTTGTCGATGTGATAGGCGTGATCCGTGAACTCGAACGGCATGATCGCGCCGACCTCCTGGCCCGACGGCGCGAAGATGTTCTCGGGCTCCTGGTATAATCCGACCACCTGCACGGGGCGTCCGCCGATCTGCACCTGCTTCTCCAGTGGATTGAGCTGGCCGAAGACCTGTCGTGCGTGGCGCTGCTGGAGCACGACCACGGGTGCGCCGCTCTTCAACTCGGCCTTGGTGAACCATCGTCCGGCGATGAGCTCACCGCCCTGAACCTCCTGATACCGGTCGTCGGCGCCGAACACGATGATCTCTCGCGTGCGCGTTCCGCCGTAGCTCAGCCGCGCCTGTATCTGCGACCAGATCGCCGCGTAGCCGATCTGCGGAAGCTGCTGGAGCCGCTGCGCCTCCGCGTCCGTGAGATTGGGACGGATCCGGATGTACGCCGGGAGCTGATCCGGATTCACCGGCGTCGTCGAGAAGATCTTCATGACGTAGAAGGTCGTTGGGCCGGCAACCTTGATCGTGTTGAGGATCTGGTCGCGAATACCCTTCACGATCGTCGCCATCGTCATCACCGTCGCCACGCCGATCACGACGCCGAGAATCGTGAGTCCCGAGCGCAGCTTGCTGACCCGCAGCGCATCCACGGCGATGCCGACGTTCTCGCGGGCCTGGTCGAGAGAAAAAAGCCGCATCATTCGGCCCGCAGTGCCTCGATGGGATCGAGGCGCGCCGCGCGCCGCGAGGGGTACACGCCGAACAGCACGCCCACGCCGGCCCCGAGCGTGACCGCGAGCGCCACGGACCACCACGTGATGCGGGCCGGAAGCGGCGACGCGGACGCCACCAGCTCGGCGAACGCCCATCCCGAGAGCACTCCCAGCATGCCCCCGATCAGCGAGAGCGCAATCGCTTCGGCCAGAAATTGCCGCTCGATGTCCTTCGCGCGCGCGCCGACGGCCTTGCGAATGCCGATCTCCCGTGTCCGCTCGGTCACCGCCATCAGCATGATGTTCATGATCACGATGCCGCCGACTACGACGCCGATCCCCACTACCGCGGGAATGACGCTGAACAACACCGCGGTCAGACTTTTCCAGAAGGCCACCAGTGCCTCCGCCGTCTCCACGGAAAAATTGTTCTCCTGGCCCGGCCGCAGCCGCCGATGCATGCGCATCGCTTCTTCGGCGCGGTGCATACCGTCCGCAACGCTCACGGCCGCCGCCATCTTCACGGAGATCGACGTCGACGCGCGGTGCCCGTAGATCATCTCGTAGCGCGACAGCGGAATCAGGGCCAGGGCATCGAACGACTGTCCCAGGACGCGTCCCTTCGACGCAAGCACGCCGACCACCTCGAACCTGTCGCCGCCGAGCCGCACGCTTTGCCCGATGGGATTGGCCGTCTGGAAGAGCTTGTCCGCGACCTCGAAACCGACCACCGCGACGGCGCGGCGCTGATCCTCGTCCGCGTCGATGAGCGGACGGCCTCGCTCGATGCGATAGTCCTGAACCTCCTGATAGGGCGGCGTGATCCCACGGATCGTCACGTCGCCCACGGTGCGGTTGCCCCACGTGATGTCGGACAATGGCGTGGGAAAGCCGGACGTGATCGCCACAGCCCGCGCATCCGGAAGGGCCGCCCGAACGATCTCGAAATCCGCGCGCGTGAGCGCGGGCCGTTTGGCGACTCGGTTCCACTGCTCGTCGTCGAAGAAACCGAGCTGCACCGGCACGCGTCGGACCTGGAACGCGTTCGTGCCCATCACCGAGTTCGCGACGTTCTGCGTGACGTACGCGTTCATGCCCTGGATGACGGCCACCACCGCGACGAGGAATGCGACCGAGACGATGATCCCGAGGAGCGTGAAGAAGCTCCTCAGCTTGTTCGCACGGATCTCGCTGAGCGCTGTTGCGAGGACATCGGCGAAGTGCATGGGAGGCCGTGAATTGGCGCCTGACGCGCGGAGGGGAATCGGACCGGTCTAGGATACCATACGGCGGCTTCGGGTGTAGAGTGTCCACTGCCGAAGCGGCATCTCGGCCCCTTACTCTTGGATGGGTTCGATCGCCACGCACTCGCACCAACGCACTTTCATGAACGCCACAGCGTGCCCCCGATGAGAACTGCGTGCGGAGCCTGGCTGTTGCTTTGCGGGTCGCTCATCGCCGCGACCGCGGCTCCCGCCGCTCGGGCGCAGCGTGCGGACAGCGCCCGAGTCGCGCCGAAGCCGGTGCAGGTGGATACGACGCGACGCCAGGTGCCCCAGCCTCCACTCTCGCCGCGGCGAGCTTTCCTCTACTCGGTACTCGTTCCGGGCCTGGGCCAATCACGGCTCGGACGGCCCACCGCAGGAGCGCTCTTCGTCCTCACCGAATCCATTGCGATCGCGATGCTGCGCGAAGCATCCGCCGAGTTGCGCGAGGCCCGAAACTTCCGCTCCGACTCGCTGGTGAACATCGGCCTCGATCCTGCGACGGGCGCACCGGTACAACAGCGCTCGTCCTTCAACGATGCACTGATCACCATCCGCAAGGGTCACGTGGAAGACTGGATCGCTTTTCTCGTCGGCAATCATCTCTTCGCGGGCGCGGACGCCTACGTGGCGGCCCATCTCTGGGACCTGCCCTCGCAGATCGACGTCTCGCCCGCGCCTGGACGCGCGACCGTCACCGCGCGATTCCATTGGTGACGCGCGAGCCTGGACGCGACGCCCCCATCGGCGTCTTCGACTCGGGGCTCGGCGGACTCACGGTCGCGCATGCGATCATGCAGCAACTGCCGGGCGAGAGCATCGTCTATGTTGGTGACACCGCGCGCGTGCCGTACGGACCGAAGTCGCCGGAAACGGTGCGCCGATACAGTCACGAGATCGCGGACTTTCTCCTCCATCAGGGAGTCAAGGCCATCGTCGTCGCGTGCAACACCGCGACGGCGCACGCATTGCCGATGCTCGAGCAGGAGCTGGATGTCCCCGTCATCGGCGTCGTGAAGCCCGGTGCCCGCGCGGCTGCAAAGGGCACCCGCAATGGGCACATCGGCGTCATTGGAACTGCCGGTACGATCAGGTCTGGTGCATACGACGCCGCCATTCGCGCAGAAGCACCCGACGCGATGATCACGTCCCGAGCGTGCCCGCTCTTCGTGCCTCTCGTCGAAGAGGGATGGGTGGACCGCGAAGCCACGTGGATTGTCGCCCGTGAATATCTGGAGCCCATGCTGCTCGCCTCGGTAGACACGCTGGTGCTCGGCTGCACCCACTATCCGTTGCTCAAGGGTGTCATCGGCGAGGTCATCGGGCGCGACGTACGCCTCATCGATAGCGCGGAGGAGACGGCCGGCGACACGCGGCGCATGTTGCGCGAGAACCAGCTCGAGTCTGGTGCGCGGCGTGGAACGTATCGCTTCATCGCCTCGGACGACCCAGGCCAGTTCCTGACGCTAGGCCAGCGCTTTCTCGGCGACGCGATCGAGCACGTGGAGGTCCGGCCCTTCGGTTGATCCGGTCCACTCGCGCATGGCAATGCGGTCTGGCGTTACGACGAGATACGTCGGTGCATCGAGCCAGCTTCCCGCATTCGCGTACACGTTCCCCGACGGCAGTCGCTCCAGCGCTGCAACGTGCGAGTGCCCGAAGATGAGCAGATCGAGCGATGGGTCCGCCTCGAGCATCTGCTCCGCGACGAGATGCAGCCCGCGACCCTCGTCCCTCGGCTGATAGCTTCGGCTGGTCTGCGCGCTGCCGAAGGCCAGTCGCGACGCAAAATCGGGATGCAGCATCCTGAATGCGCGAATCGCGAGTCGGTTTCTGAGCACCCAATCGCGCAACAGCCGATATCCGCGATCCTCTCGCGGACGGAGACCGTCTCCATGCTCCACGCGCGCGTTCCAGCCGGCGATCGAGCCCTTCCACGAGCCGAGATGGAACTCTACACCCGCCTCGCGCAAGACGTCGCCCCCCCAACAGTCGTGATTGCCACCGAGCATGATTACGGGGAATCCCGCATCTCGAAGTTCCATCAGTGCGGCAAGCACCCGCACCGCGCTCCTCGGCACGACGGTCCGCCATTCGAACCAGAACTCGAAGAGATCGCCGTTGATGAGCAGCGATCCCGCGTGTGAGGGGAGCCACCGCAGATACGCGATCAGCGACCGCTCGACATCGGCGGACGCATGACCCAGATGAATGTCGGAGATGACATGGCACGGCGAGCGAAGCACGCACGGATTCTACTAGCTGCTCGCGGGCTTTACAAACGAGTGGTGTCCGGACAACTTCGCGCGCACTTCGACATCCGGCACTTGAGAGCGCATGGCCCAGTCACACATCACCGAAATTCGAGTGCGCTATGCCGAGACCGATCGCATGGGCGTGGTCTACTACGCGAACTACCTGGTCTGGTGTGAGGTCGGCCGCGTCGAGTTCCTGCGCGCACGCGGAGCCAACTATGCCGATCTCGAGGCGGGCGGCCTCGGACTCGCGGTGGCGGAGGCGACGGTGCGGTATCTCGCGCCCGCGCGCTTCGACGATCGAGTGCGCATCGAGACCATCCTGACAGGTGTGCGCTCACGCGCCATCACGTTCGACTACGTCCTCACGCACGCGGAGTCAGGCACGCGTCTCGCCACGGCCTACACGGCCCTCGTGTCCATCGATGCGACGGGGCGCCCCGTTGCCATGCCGGCCGAATTTCGGGAGGCGCTGGTAGGCGCGCGGTAAGAAGCGCGAGCATTGCTCGGGAACAGCCTGCGCGGAACGTGGTACGTTGAGGGCGATGATACTCGTACTCAGAGGCCATTCGTGACATCGTGGTGCCGCCGTGCCCTCGCCCTCGTGACCATCGGAGTCACGGCGTGTGCTCCGCCGCGCGTCTCAGCCCTGCCGGGAGCGGATGTCGCACCCGCGCGACTCCCTCGTGGACTTGGCCTCGAGGGCCGGCGGAAGATCATCTTCCAGTGGGAGATGCACGATGCGGACATTGTCGCGCGTGGCGACGGCGTGGCACGGGTCGCGTCACCGGACAGCGTGCGCATGGACTTCTTCCTCGCTGGTGGGTTTGGCAGCGGCGCCGCGATTCTCATCGGCGATTCACTCCAGGTGCCGGGTCCTGACCTCGTCCGCCGCCTCGTGCCGCCGCGGCCACTCCTGTGGGCGGCGTTCGGTCGGCTGGCCATTCCGGCCGAACCAGATACGGTCGTGCGCGTTGACGGAGCCATTCTCCGTGCCGACATTGGATCACCCACTCGTTGGCGCGTCACGTTCATGGGCGACACGTTGACCCGGCTCGAGCGCGTCGACGGCGGCCGCCGTCAGGAGTGGGTCGAGCGCTCGACCGATCAGAAGGTGCAGTACCGCAACGAGGCCGCGCGCCGTTCTCTCTCGCTCGTCATTCAACGAATCGATGGTGTTCCCGCGTTCGACCCGGCGATCTGGCGCTTTTAGCGTCCTCGCGGTCGCGCTCCTGCTCGCGGCGGCGTGCGTGCCGCGCTACGGCTTCGCGGGTGGCGGACTTCCATCGCATATTCGCACCCTCGCCATACAGCCGTTCGACAACGAGACGCCGACGCCGGAGATCCAGAAGGAGCTCCTCGACGCGATGCGGCGCGAGCTGCAACCGCGCCTCGGTGTCCGTGACGCACCCATGGAGCGTGCCGACGGACTCGTGCGCGGCGTCGTCCGCACCTACGATGCCGATGTCCCCGTCGGATTCAGCAGCAATCCCGCGCAAGCCGTCACGTCGCGCCGGCGGCTCCAGATCGTCCTCGACGTCCAGATCGTGGACCAGACCAACGGCAAGACGCTGTGGGAGAAGAAGGGACTTCGCGCCGAAGGCGACTACGCCGAGCGGGACGAGGCCGGCGGTCGCCGCGAGGCGATCAAGCGCATCGTCAACGACATCGTCGAAGGGGCGCAATCGCAATGGTGATTCGGCGGCGTGGTCTCAGCTCGATCGGCTGTCTGCTCACGCTGCTCGTCCTCGCCGTGGTGGTCTACTTCGGCATGGGCATCGGCGAGAAGTACTTCAACTTCTACGAGTACCAGGACGCCATGCGGCAGGAGGCGCGCTTCGCGGCTCACAACTCCGACGCGCAGATCGTGCAGCATCTGCGCGACGCCGCCGATTCCCTGAACCTGCCCGAGGCCGCAGGCGAGGTCACCGTACAGCGAGACGGCCGCCACATCACCATCGAGAGCGAGTACTACGTGCATCTGGAGCTCCCGCTCGTCGTCCGCGAGGTGCGCTTCAACCCGCACGCCGAAGGCATCTTTTGAGTGATTACCCGCCGCGTAATCCCGCGGCGAAGGTGCGCTCGTGGGGTGACGCCGCGGCCTGGCGCGCCAACCAGCCGGGCCGCGTCGTGTTCACCAACGGCGTCTTCGATCTCCTGCATCCCGGGCACGTCGACGTCCTGCTCGGTGCGCGCGCCCTCGGCGACGCGCTCGTCGTCGGCCTCAACAGCGACGCATCCGTTCGCCGGCTCAAGGGCCCCGATCGCCCCGCCCGATCGCAGACGGACCGCGCCTACGTGCTCGCGGCCCTCGAGGTCGTGGACTGCGTCGTCGTGTTCGACCAGGATACGCCGCTGGAGCTCGTGCGCACGCTGCGGCCCGACGTCCTCGTGAAGGGCGGCGACTATTCTGAAGACACCATCGTAGGCGCGCCCGAGGTACGAGCGTGGGGCGGCGACGTGCACGTCATCCCGCTCACGCCGGGGCAATCCACCACCAACATCATCCGCACTCTTCGTGGCAACTCGACCCAATCCTGAATCCGTCCGCACCAGCCGCCCAGCCGACGCGCTGCGCGCTGTTTCCCTCGAGCGCGGCGTGGCGCCGTATGCCGAGGGCTCCTGTCTCGCGTCCTTTGGTGCAACGCGAGTGCTCTGCGCGGCGACCGTCGAGGAAGGCGTCCCCTCCTGGCGGCGCGGACGCGGCGAAGGGTGGATCACCGCGGAATACGCAATGCTGCCGCGCGCGACGAAGACGCGAACTCCACGCGAGCGGTCGCAGATCGGGGGGCGCACGCAGGAGATTCAGCGGCTCATCGGCCGCAGCGTTCGCGCCATGCTCGACGATTTCGCCTGGGGCGAGTACACCCTCAAGGTGGACTGCGACGTCCTCCAGGCCGATGGCGGAACGAGGACTGCCGCGATCACCGGGGCGTCCGTCGCTGTCAGCGATGCCTTTGCCTGGATGGTCCGTGAGGGCAAGCTCGGCCGCTCGCCGGTGAAGCGGCGCGTGGCCGGTGTGAGTGTGGGCGTCGTCCGCGGCGAGCCGCTGCTCGATCTCGAGTACGTGGAGGACGTCTCGGCCGACGTCGACATGAACGTCGTCATGAGCAGCGAGGGACGGTTCGTGGAGGTGCAGGGCACGGGCGAGAACGGCACGTTCGATCGGACGGAGCTCGAAATCCTCCTCGAGCTCGCCACGAAGGGCCTCGTCGAGCTCGACGCGCTGCAGCGCCGCGCACTCGGCCTCTAGACGTGCTGGGCGCCCCGTGGGTGCTTGCCTCGCGCAACGCCGGCAAGCTGCGTGAGCTGCGCGCGCTGTTCGGAGCGCGCGGAATCGACGTCGTGGATCTGAGAGACGTCGGAGTGGCCGAGGATACCGTCGCCGAGGATGCGATCGAGGCGTACGAGTCCTTCGAGGAGAATGCGGTCGCCAAAGCGCGGTACTTCTCGACGCTCTTGCCCGGGCGCGTCGTCGTGGCCGACGATTCCGGGCTCGCCGTGGAGGCACTCGGCGGCGCGCCGGGGGTGAAAAGCAAACGCTGGAGCGGTCGAACCGAGCTCAGCGGAGCGGACCTGGATGCCGCGAACAACGCGTTGCTGGCGGAACGGATGCGCGGCGTGGCGGATCGCCGTGCGCGCTTCGTGTGTGCGGCGGCGTGGTGCGACGGGCGAGACGTCGCCGTGGCGCGCGGTGAGGTGTATGGGCACATCGTGGAGTCGCCGCGAGGGGGAAACGGGTTCGGATATGACCCGCGCGTGTTCATCGACGAGCTTGGAATGACGATGGCGGAGGCGACCGTCGCGGAGAAGGGCGTGGTGAGTCACCGGGCGCGTGCGTTCGCGGCGTTGTTGGCCGCGGTGCGTGCAGGCCGGTTGGTTGGCGCGTAAGCTGTGGCGGCGACTGCCGTTGACCCGTGTTGGGTGACCGACTATTGTTGGGTTCTCATGCGGGGCGTAGCGTAGCCTGGTATCGCGCCTGCTTTGGGAGCAGGAGGTCCCCGGTTCAAATCCGGGCGCCCCGACCTGGCAGGGACTTCGGTGCAGTGGCCGGGGCCGGCCTGTCGCGAACGAAGCGCCAGTAGCTCAGGTGGATAGAGCAACAGCCTTCTAAGCTGTGGGTCGGGGGTTCGATTCCCTCCTGGCGCGCCATTTTCGTCCGATGCGATCGAGCGCCGTTAGCTCAATTGGCAGAGCAAGTGACTCTTAATCACTAGGTTGTAGGTTCGATTCCTACACGGCGCATTGTCCAGGTAGGTCCGGCTGGACGTGCACTTGGCGGGCGCCCGTAGGGGCGCCCGTTTTGTTGTCGGGACTCTGTAGGACAGTAGGTCGGTAGGACGGCAGACGCCGTTCCTGACCTACCGTCCTACCGAGGCTCGTTGTGCGGCCCTTGTGTCACCGAAACGTCTCGTCTATAATTCTTGGCTCTCCGCCTGTGTGAACGTTTGGCGGGGATGGGGTGGTCGGCGAGCAAAAGTTTGTTTTTGGGGTTGACGACTCCGGTACGTGCAAGTATGGTTAGAGGCTGTCGCGGAAATGCGGCGGCGCAGCAAAATAGACGCTGTTTGACAATCGAGAGTGGAATCAGAAATGTGCGAGGCGAACTCGTAGTGGCTTGCCGGTCTACAGGGGCCGGTGGAGCCGAGTTCAAACCTGTACAAATTCAATGATTCGGACGCGCTGTCTACGCGACAGCGTGAGACAGCGATTTCGATTCATGTGAGCTATGTCAAATCTCTTGGAGAGTTTGATCCTGGCTCAGGACGAACGCTGGCGGCGTGCTTAACACATGCAAGTCAAGGGGGCCCGCAAGGGCAACCGGCGAACGGGTGCGTAACACGTGAGCAACCTGCCGATCTGTGGGGGATAGCCGGGCTAACGCCCGGGTAATACCGCATACGTTTCCCGAGGGGAGTCCCTTGGGAAAGAAACCTCCGGGGCAGATCGAGGGGCTCGCGGCCTATCAGCTAGTTGGTGGGGTCATGGCTTACCAAGGCGACGACGGGTAGCTGGTCTGAGAGGATGGCCAGCCACATTGGGACTGAGAAACGGCCCAGACTCCTACGGGAGGCAGCAGTGGGGAATCTTGCGCAATGGTCTAACGACTGACGCAGCGACGCCGCGTGTGGGAGGACGCCTTTCGGGGTGTAAACCACTGTTGCCCGGGACGAACGACGCCTTTCGAGGCGTGTGACGGTACCGGGTGAGGAAGCACCGGCTAACTCCGTGCCAGCAGCCGCGGTAATACGGAGGGTGCGAGCGTTGTCCGGAATCATTGGGCGTAAAGGGCGCGTAGGTGGCCTGGTCAGTCTGTGGTGAAAGCGCGGGGCTCAACTCCGCGTCGGCCGTGGATACTGCTGGGCTTGAGCACTGTAGAGGCAGGCGGAATTCCGGGTGTAGCGGTGGAATGCGTAGAGATCCGGAAGAACACCGGTGGCGAAGGCGGCCTGCTGGGCAGTGGCTGACACTGATGCGCGACAGCGTGGGGAGCAAACAGGATTAGATACCCTGGTAGTCCACGCCGTAAACGATGGGCACTAGGCGCTTGGGGGAGCGACCCTCCGAGGGCCGGCGCTAACGCATTAAGTGCCCCGCCTGGGGAGTACGGCCGCAAGGCTGAAACTCAAAGGAATTGACGGGGGCCCGCACAAGCGGTGGAGCATGTGGTTTAATTCGACGCAACGCGAAGAACCTTACCTAGGCTTGACATCCACGGGAAACCCCTGAGAAACCAGGGGCCCTCTTCGGAGTCCGTGGACAGGTGCTGCATGGCTGTCGTCAGCTCGTGTCGTGAGATGTTGGGTTAAGTCCCGCAACGAGCGCAACCCCTGTTCCTAGTTACCAGCGAGTAAAGTCGGGGACTCTAGGGAGACTGCCGGTGCCAAACCGGAGGAAGGTGGGGACGACGTCAAGTCATCATGGTCCTTACGTCTAGGGCTACACACGTGCTACAATGGCGGGGACAGAGGGCTGCGAGCCGGCAACGGCAAGCCAATCCCGGAAACCCCGCCTCAGTTCGGATTGTCGTCTGCAACTCGACGGCATGAAGCTGGAATCGCTAGTAATCGTGGATCAGCTACGCCACGGTGAATACGTTCCCGGGCCTTGTACACACCGCCCGTCACGCCATGGAAGCTGTGAGCGCCCGAAGTCCGTGTCGGAACCGCAAGGACCAAGCGGCCGAAGGCGAGCGCAGTGACTGGGGCGAAGTCGTAACAAGGTAGCCGTAGGGGAACCTGCGGCTGGATCACCTCCTTAACGGATGGCGAGTAGCGCGCTTCGTGCACGCGAAAGCATCTCGTAAGTCGCTTCGCTTCGACACATTTCCAATTCCCACTCTCGATTGTTGGCCCCCGTGCGCTTCGGCGCACGCGGGCCATCGCTGTTTGACAACGGATGGATTGGTAGATCGTGGGATTTTTTGAATCCTTTATTGAGATGACTTTTTCGCAAGAAGATGTCACTCGTTGAAACAATGTGCGTGGTTCTGCTTGACCTGATTTTGTAGTCAAGCGAAAGAAGGCATGTGGGGGATGCCTGGGCACACGGAGGCGATGAAGGCCGTGGTAAGCTGCGAGAAGCTCGGGGGAGTGGCACACACGCGGTGATCCCGAGATGGCCGAATGGGGCAACCCGGCCGCCAGGAATGGCGGTCATCCCGCAAGGGAAGCGAACCCAGGGAACTGAAACATCTCAGTACCTGGAGGAAGAGAAATCAACCGAGATGTCCGGAGTAGCGGCGAGCGAAACGGACTCGAGCCCAAACCGGTTTCTTTATGGAACCGGGGTTGTAGGACCTGCGGACGCCGAGCCGCATGCTACGTGAACTTCCCTGGAACGGGAGGCCAGAGACGGTGAGAGCCCGGTAGCGGACAGCGAGACGGTTCGGTAGCAGTGTTCCTGAGTAGCGCCCGGAACGAGAAACCGGGCGCGAAGCCGGGGGGACCACCCTCCAAGGCTAAAGACTCCCGTGTGACCGATAGTGGACAAGTACCGTGAGGGACAGGTGAAAAGCACCCCTGTGCGGGGAGTGAAAGAGCGCCTGAAACCACATGCCTACAAGCGGTAGGAGGCGGCCGTGCTCTTCGGAGTGCGTGCGCGCTGACTGCGTGCCTTTTGCATTATGATCCGGCGAGTTACTACTCGGATGCGAGGCTAAGCTGCTCTGCAGCGGAGCCGCAGCGAAAGCGAGTCCTGAAACGAGGGCGCCACAGTATCCGGGTGTAGACCCGAAGCCAGGGCGATCTACCCATGAGCAGGGTGAAGCTGGGGTAACACCCAGTGGAGGCCCGAACCGGTGTGGGTTGAAAACCGCTCGGATGACTTGTGGGTAGGGGTGAAAGGCCAATCAAGCCTGGAGATAGCTGGTTCTCCCCGAAATCTATTGAGGTAGGGCCTCGAGGCATGTTTGCAGGGGGTAGAGCGACTGGATGGGCGCGGGGGCCAAAGCGGCCTACCAACCCCAACCAAACTCCGAATACCTGACAAATCGACCTCGGGAGGCAGTCGCTGAGCGATAATGTCCAGCGGCGAGAGGGAAAGAACCCAGAGCCACAGCTAAGGCCCCGAAGTGGCCGCTGAGTATAGCGAAGGATGTGTTCGTGCCGTGACAACCAGGAGGTTGGCTTAGAAGCAGCCATTCCTTTAAAGAGTGCGTAATAGCTCACTGGTCCAGCGTGAATGCGCCGAGAATGGTCGGGATTAAGCGGCCCGCCGAAGCTTGGCCTTCTGTCTTACGACAGAGGGGTAGGGGAGCGTTCCTGTAACAGTGAAGGGCCCGTGGAAACGTTGGCCTGGAGTGGCAGGAAGTGAGGATGCCGGAATGAGTACGCGCACATCCAAGTGAAAACCTTGGACACCGTAAACCCAAGGGTTCCTGCGCCATGGCAATCAGCGCAGGGTGAGGCGGACCCTAAGGCGAGGCCCCAAAGGCGTAGCCGATGGACAGCCGGTTGACATTCCGGCCCCGTCTTGCAGTGTCGAAACCATCAGGGACACCGAAACAAAGCAGGAGCGGTCATGTGGATCGACCGTGTAAGGGCGTAGGCGCAAGCCGAGACCTGATGCCGAGAAGGACCTTCGGGTGCTTCGAGTTCTGTGGAGTCTGCGGGCAAGAAAAGCTGAGGGTGGAGCTGCAAAACGTCCGTACCGTAAACCGACACAGGTGGGTGAGGCGAGTAGCCTCAGGTGAACGAGTGAAACGTGGTCAAGGAACTCGGCATAATGATCCCGTAACTTCGGAAGAAGGGATGCCCCGTGGGGTAGCACGCTTCGCGCGTGTCGCTCGACGAGGCCGCAGAGAATCGGCCCAAGCGACTGTTTAGCAAAAACACAGGTGCGTGCCAAGCCGCATAAGGCGCCGTATACGCACTGACGCCTGCCCGGTGCCGGAAGGTTAAGGGGAGAGGTTAGCCGCAAGGCGAAGCTTTGAGCCGAAGCCCCGGTAAACGGCGGCCGTAACTATAACGGTCCTAAGGTAGCGAAATTCCTTGTCGGGTAAGTTCCGACCTGCACGAATGGCGTAACGACTTGGGCACTGTCTCGACCACGTGCTCGGCGAAATTGCAGTCTCGGTGAGGATTCCGAGTCCCCGCGACAGGACAAAAAGACCCCATGCACCTTTACTGCAGCTTGTCATTGGACATTGCACATCACTGTGTAGCATAGGTGGGACCCATTGAACCGGGGGCGCTAGCTCTCGGGGAGGGGCCAGTGAAATACCACCCTGTGTCGTGCGATGCCCTCACCACGGGAGGCAAACCCTTTCTGGGACCGTGGCAGGCGGGCAGTTTGACTGGGGCGGTCGCCTCCGAAAGTGTAACGGAGGCGCGCGCAAGGTTGGCTCAGCGCGGTCGGTACTCGCGCTTATAGAGTGTAACGGCAGAAGCCAGCCTGACGGTGAGACCGACGGGTCGAACCGCCACGAAAGTGGGCCGTAGTGATCCGGTAGCCCGGTGTGGAGCGGCTATCGCGCAACGGATAAAAGGTACGCTGGGGATAACAGGCTTATCGCGCCCGAGAGTTCACATCGACGGCGCGGTTTGGCACCTCGATGTCGGCTTATCACATCCTGGGGCTGGAGAAGGTCCCAAGGGTCCGGCTGTTCGCCGGTTAAAGTGGTACATGAGCTGGGTTCAGAACGTCGTGAGACAGTTCGGTCTGTATCCGTCGTGGGCGTTGGAGTGTTGAGGGGAGCGGACTCTAGTACGAGAGGACCGAGTCGGACGATCCGCTCGTGTCCCGGCTGCACCGCCAGGTGCACCGCCGGGTAGCGATGATCGGCTGTGATAACCGCTGAATGCATCTAAGTGGGAAGCACGCCCCAAGATGAACACTCCCGAGGCCTTGAGCCTCCTGAAGGGCCGGGGAAGACTACCCCGTCGATAGGCCGCACGTGGACGCACCGCAAGGTGCTCCGAGCGCAGCGGTCCTAATCGCCCGTGTGGCTTGACTACTCCCAAAGAGTCAACTGCAAGCAGAGCAACCCATTGTTTCAGGATTCACGAAAATCCACGATCTACCATCCTCCGAAGTCAAGCAACGTCGCTTGCGGGACGACACGACTCCGATGACGCGGACCGGAACGCCATGCACACCGCATGACGATCACCCACGTCGTTGCACGGACTCGTCCGCCCCGTCTGCACCACCAAACGCAACACACACATATCGCTGGCGATTAGAGCGTAGGGGCCACACCCGTTCCCATCCCGAACACGGTCGTTAAGCCCTACAGCGCCGATGGTACTCCGATCGAGAGATCGCGGGAGAGTAGGCCATCGCCGGCACCTCTGAGAAACCGCCTCCGTCGCATCACGACGGGGGCGGTTTCGTGTTTCCCACCGGCTCCGACACCACGCGACCCCTTATGCTTCACGCGATGCCCAAAGCCGGATTCGTCGCCATCGTCGGCAAGCCAAACGCCGGGAAATCAACGCTCCTCAACCGCATCATCGGAGAGAAGCTCGCCATCGTCAGCGAGAAGCCCCAGTCCACCCGCGACCGCATCGTCGGCATCCACACCACCGACGACATGCAGATGATCCTGCTCGACACGCCCGGACTGCTGAACCCCCGGTACGAGCTCCAGCGCGCCATGCGAAGCACCGCGCTCCGGACCATGAAGGACGCCGACGTCATTCTCTATCTCGCGGATGCCACCGAGCGCATGCCTCCCACACTCATCGTGGCGGCAGAGCTCGAGGCGTCCCCAAGTGCACCGGTTGTGCTGGTGCTCAACAAGGCCGACGCGTTGCGGCCGGTGGAGCGCACGGAGCTCGCGGAGCAACTGCCCGACGCATGGTTCATATCGGCGCTGACTGGCGAGGGCGTCGACGACTTGCTGCGTGCCCTCGCGCAGCAGCTTCCCGAGAGCCCATTCCTCTATCCCGAGGATGAGATCAGCACCGCCTCGATGCGGTTCTTCGTGGCCGAGCTCGTCCGGGAAACGGCATTGGAGCAGCTGTCCGACGAGGTGCCGTACAGCCTCGCCTGCGAGGTGGAGGAGTTTCGCGAGGGACAGACGCCGCTGTACATTCGAGCCGTGCTGTACGTCGAGCGCGAGAGTCAGAAGCGGATTCTCATCGGTGCCGGCGGCCAGCGCATTCGGGACATCGGCCGCACTGCGCGCGGCAAGATCGAGACGTTCGTCGGAGGACCCGTGTATCTCGATCTGTGGGTCAAGGTCCTCCCGAACTGGCGTAAGAGCGAGAGCGCTGTGCGCCGCTTCGGCTATCGACTTCACGACGACTCTTCCGCATGACGCTCGCTCCCCAACTGCTCGCCATCCTCGTCTGCCCGAAGTGCAAGGGGCCCCTCGAGTACCGTGAAGCGGAATCGTCGCTCGTCTGTCACGCGTGCCGATTGCGCTATCCCGTGCGCGGCGACATTCCGATCATGCTGCTGGACGAGGCCACGCCACTCTGATCGGATCACCCGAGACCGCGGGCCGCGCCATTCGGCGGCGATGGTGCCGGCTCCTTCTGCCCGCCGTCGCGATCCTGTGCGTCGCCAACCCTGCCCGTGCGCAATCGAACAACGGGGCCCTCGATCTGCTCCTGCCGATCGGCGCGCGCGCGACGGCAATGGGTGCCGCCTATTCCGCGGAGGAGGGGAGCGAGACCGTGTGGTGGAATCCAGCGGGGATCGCACGTCTCACGAAGCCGGAGCTGCGCCTCGACCACTTCGCCACGTTTCTGGTCGAGAGCGGGGACGCCGTGGCGCTCATACTGCCAGCCGGACCGGTTGGCGCATTCGGGATCTCGGCGCGCCTTTTCAACTATGGCACGTCACCCGCCACCGACCGGACGACGGGCGCTGAAGTGGGCGTGTCCACTCAGCGCAGCTACACGCTCGGTGGAACGTTTGCCACGGCGTTTGGTCCACTCTGGAACGCCGGTATCGCATTCCGGCTCTATTCGCTTGGCTCTCCATGCACGGGGCTCTGCACGAACACCGTGTCGGGGTCGTTCAATACCGCCACGGTGGATGTCGGTGCCAAGTATCGCCTCAGCGCGTCGAGCCCCATCGAGCTGGGTGCGACGTTGAGCAACCTCGGGCCCGATCTCCAGGTGCACGACCGCCCCCAGGCAGACGCGCTCCCCGCCCGCATCCGGCTGGGTGCGGGCGTACAGATCCCGACCTCGCAGTGGGATCCGAATCTTCGCGTGCGCGTGACGGCGGACTTCGTGGCGACGCCGGCGCTGTCGAGCCAGGAGTTGCACGCCGGCGGTGAGCTTTCGTACAGCTCGGCGGGGACGTCACTCTTCGCGCGCGCGGGCTATGTGCACTCCGACGCCGCGTCGGCGGGTCCGTCCATCGGATTCGGTCTCTCGAATGCACGGTTGCAGCTCGACTTTGCGCGCGTCTTCGAGTCGTTCTCGACGGGACTCGGGAAGCCACCGACCTACATTTCCATCCGGATCGGCCTGTGACGGGGCGCCATGCGATTTACCACGCACTTTTGATGGCGATCGCGTGCGTGCCGTTCGTGCTTGTCGCGCAGCGGCAGGAGGCACGGCGTGCAGGGGTGGTTCGCATGGAGTTGTCGGACGGTGTTCGCTCCGAAACAGGAATCGTTCGATTCGGCGCACTGCCGCCGAACGACACCGGCTCCTACCTCGCGAGAGCGCTCGGCCGCATTCCGCTGTCCGCAGCCCCGTTGGCGTCCGCCATCCTTCCTGGCGCGGGCCAGGCACGGCTTGGACAGGATCGATTCGTCGGTTACCTGGCGGTGGAGGCGTATCTGCTCGTGCAGTACTTCAAGAACTCGCACGAAGGCAATACCAACGCGGAGACGTATCGCGCTCTGGCGCGCGACGTGGCGCGGCGCTCTTTTCCTGGAACGCACCCGGATACCGTGTGGGGCTACTACGAGTTGATGGAGTCCTTCCTCGAGAGCGGCGCATTTACGATTGGATTTTCCGGTACGACGGTTCCCGAGACGGACACCACCACCTACAACGGCAGGCAGTGGATGCTCGCGCGACAGACGTTCGGGATTGCACTCGACGATCCGGCTCCGACGGCTTCGGCCGGCTATGTACGCGCACTCGCGTTTTATGAGTCGCGCGCCGTGCCGCAGGCCTATGGCTGGAGCTGGAGGAACGCGCAGCTCGAGAAGGATTTGTACGTCCGCGTCATTGGGCGGGCCAACGACGCCTATCGCCGCGCGACGAACGATCTCATCGTGCTCATCGCCAATCATGTGCTGAGCACCATCGACGCCTTCGCGACGCTGCGGTTGCTCCAGGCGTCCCAAGGAGGTCTGCGGGTGGGGGCCACCGTCGGAATTCCGTGAGGCAAGGGCCGGGCGCTTAGCGCGCGTCCGGAGATGGAGTGATGCAACTCACAGTGGCAACACGGTTTGACTTCATTTCGAGCCAGCCGTATCTTGCCGCTCCACCAGGGTCGGATGCCCGTTTGGACAAGATACGCGCCATCCTCTTTGCACCGGACGACGCTCCACCTCCCGCCGTGCCTATCGACTGGCTGGCTCGGCAGGCCGACTCCGTCGTGCACATCAGTCACTCCGACGACCTGATGGCGCTGTCGCTTCGCGGGCGGCCTCGGGTGGTGCTGTTCGATGCGCGCTCGAGTCCAGCCATTGCATTGGCGGCGTGCCAACGCCTTAAGCGCGACTCGTATACCGCTGTCGTCCCGGCGGCTGTCCTCTGCGCGAACAGCGAACCGGAATTCTTCGCCGCGTTCTCGGCCGGGGCGGACGAGGTGGTCCGAGACGGATTGGCCGAAGATGAGCAGCTGACGCGGTTGGATGCGCTGCTGCGCCGGTCGGACCGCGATCTCGTCGTTCATCCGTCCACCCGGTTGCCCGGCGCGGTGGAGATCGAAGCCGCGGTGAGTGCGCGCATCGCGTTGGGCATCGGGTTCGCCATGTGCTACGCGGACCTCGACCACTTCAAGGAATTCAACGATCGCTACTCCTATTACGACGGCGACCGCGTCATCCGGATTCTGGCGAAGATTCTGCATGACGTGGTGAAGGGACTCTGTGGAGAGGATGGGTTCGTCGGCCATATTGGAGGCGATGACTTCATCTTTGTCATCCCCTCGACTGAGATCGCAGTGGTATGCGAGGAGATCGTGAACATCTTCGACCTGCTCATTCCGCTGCAGTATTCGGAACAGGATCGTCGCGCGGGATACTTTTTCGGGAAGGACCGGCGCGGGCAGTTGCATCGCGTGCCGCTGATGACCGTGTCCATCGGCGTCGTGACGAATGAGCGCCGGAATTTTACGCACGCCGCCCAGGTCAGTGAACTCGCAACCGAAATGAAAAGCTACGCCAAGACACTGGAGGGATCGGTCTATTCGGTCGATCGCCGGACTGACAGCCAGCCCGCGGGAGTGACGCGCGTGTCCGGCCCCATGATCGCCATTCGGGCCGGGGACCGCGCATGAACGTCTCGTGCCCGGAGTGCCGCTCCGTTTTTCGCGTCGATCCATCTCGAATTCCGGGCACGAGCATCCGCGCCCGGTGTTCGGTGTGCGGTGGCATCATTACGATCGCGGCGGGTGCGGACGCACGATCTGATTTCGCGGCCGCGTCGGTGGGCGCGGCCGTCAGTGCACCGGCGAGGCCGTCGATCGCATCCGTGACACCGCACTCGTCGCCCGCGTTTTCACGTGCCGCGTCACCAACGCCGCCACCTCTCGCGGCAGTGCCGACGCCGTCGCGTCCGTCGATTGCGCAGCCGCCATTCTCGCCTACGCCGGCGCGCCCTTCCGTAGCGCATCCGACTCCGGTCCGGCCATCCGTTGCCCAGCCGACTCCTGCGCGACCTTCGGTGGCACTGCCACCCGTGGCGCCCGCTGCGCGGCCATCTGTGGCGACACCAACACCTGTGGCGCCGCGTCCCATCGTTTCCGGCGCGCCCCTCGCGCCGCGTCCGGCAGCAGGGCCAGGGGCACCGCCGCCATTCACGCGCCCCGCAGCTGCACCGGGTTCCGCGGCGCCGCCCTTTGCGCGACCGGTTGCCCCGGCTTTGCCGTCTGCTCCCGCAGGCCGCCCCGTATCAGCTCCCGCCGCCCCTCCGGCGGCTCCCAGACCGTCTCCGGCTGCGGCCGCGCCCATTGCCGCGACCATAGCGGCGACGCCTACCGCGACGCCTGCCGCCACTCCGGCAGCGCGTCCGCCAATCAACCCCTTTCTCGCCAACGATCCCAATGCGAAGGCGAAGCGCCTCGCACGGGCGCTGGTCAGCGACATCGTGGTGTACTTCCCTCAGAAGCGCGACGAGGGCATCCGCGACGGCACGCTCAAGCAATTGTTCCGCGAGGAGATCAAGAAGAGCTATGAGGAATACGTCGATCAGATCGGCCGTGAATTCGCCGAGTCGACGACGCACTTTCAGGAGGCGCTGAACGACGTCCTCGCGGGAGGGAAGAAGCTCTTCTAGTCGGCCTCGCCAGCGACTACCTTTCGGTGTCGATCTCGACACCGTGCGAGCCGTCCGTCACCGTATCGGACGGCTCGTGTCATTCCCCCGGAGATGTTTGATGGCGGAGAGCGAACGCGCCAGACTGTTGTCCTCGTACGACGATCAGCTCGCCGAGCTGAGGAGGTACCTTTGACCTCGACCACAAGCGCCAGGAGCTGAACGGGCTCGAGGAGCGGATGGCCAGCGCGGACTTCTGGACCAACCAGGAAACCGCGCAGGTAATCGTTCAGCAGGTCAAAGCGCTCAAGAACTGGGTGGAGCCGTACGAGTCGCTCATGGCGCGGGCGCGCAGTGCACGTGAGCTGAGCGAGCTGCTCGAGCTGGAGCCGGATGCCGATCTCGACGGCGAGCTTGAAGCCGAGTGCGAGCGTCTTGGGGCGGATCTCGAGGAGTTCCGGTTGCGCTCGCTGCTCTCGCACCCGGACGACTTTCGTGACGCACAACTCGAGATCAGCGCCGGCGCCGGCGGCACGGAGGCGCAGGACTGGGCGCAGATGCTCATGCGCATGTACACGCGCTGGGCCGAGCGGAAGGGGTACTCCATCGAGATCGTGGACCTGAGCGAGGGTGAAGAGGCGGGCATCAAGGGCGCCGTTCTCGAGATCAAGGGGATGTACGCCTATGGCTACCTCAAGGCGGAGAGCGGCGTCCACAGGCTCGTGCGCATTTCGCCCTTCGATGCGCAGGCGCGGCGCCACACGAGCTTTGCGTCGATCTTCGTGTATCCAGTGGTCGATACCGACATCAACATCGAGATTCGCGACGAGGACCTGAAGATCGACGTCTATCGCGCCTCGGGCGCCGGCGGCCAGCACGTGAACAAGACCAGCTCTGCCGTGCGCATCACGCACATGCCGAGCGGCGTCGTCACGGCGTCGCAGGCGCAGCGGTCGCAGGGAAAGAACAAGGCGACCGCCATGAAGATGCTGAAGAACCGGCTCTATCAGATCGAGCTGAACAAGCAGATCGCCAAGAAGGCCGAGATGGACGCGAACAAGTCCGACGTGTCCTTTGGCAGCCAGATCCGAAGCTATGTCTTCCAGCCCTACACGATGGTGAACGACCACCGCACGGAGCTGAAGATTCCCGACGTGCAGAAGGTGATGGACGGCGCCATCGACCCGTTCATCGAGGCCTTCCTGAAGCAGTCGGGCGGCGTGCCGGCCGGAGATGCGGCGTGAGCGACGAGCTCAACTTCGTCCGCAAGGCGCGTCTCGAGAAGCTCGATGCATTGCTCGCCGCGGGGGTGCAGCCGTTCGCGTATGGCTTCGAGCGGACGCACGATGCCGCTACGGCGATCGTGTCCCTGCCTGAAGGCCGAGACGAGGGAGATGTCGTGCGCCTGGCGGGGCGTCTCGTGGCGTGGCGGGCGCATGGCAAGACGGCATTCGCGCACCTCGCCGATCAGAGCGGCCGCATTCAGCTCTACTTCCGGAAGGATGAGTTGGGCGTCGAGACGTTCGACCGTTTGTCGTTGTTCGACATCGGTGACGTCGTCGGGATCGCCGGCCCGCTGATGCGCACGAAGACCGGTGAGGTCACGGTGCGCGTCGCTCACGTCGAGATGCTCGCCAAGTCGCTGCGTCCGCTTCCGTACGGGAAGGAAGAGATCGTGGATGGCGTCACCGTGCGCCATAGCGGTTTTGCGGATCCCGAACAACGGTACCGCCAGCGCTATGCGGATCTCGCGGTGCATCCGGAAGTGCGCAGTCTCTTCGCGGCCCGCTCGCGGATGATCGGCGCGGTGCGGTCGTTTCTCGACGGGCGCGGCTTCCTCGAGGTCGAGACGCCGGTGCTCCAGCCCGTGTACGGTGGTGCGACGGCGCGCCCATTCGTGACGCACCACAACACGCTCGACATGCCGCTCTTCCTGCGGATCGCGGACGAGCTGTACCTCAAGCGGCTCGTGGTGGGCGGTATGGATCGCGTGTACGAGATCGGCCACGATTTCCGGAACGAGGGCATCGACCGCACGCACAATCCGGAATTCACGATGCTGGAGTTCTATCAGGCCTACGCGGACTATCGCGAGATGATGACGGTCGTCGAAGCGTTGATGGTGCACGTGGCTGATGCCGTTCGGGCGGTCCGGGGCGTCGGCGACGCGGCGCCCGAGCTCACACCGCCATTTGCCCGGCTCGAATGGCTGCCCGCGCTGTCCAACGCTCTCGGCCGTGACGCCCTTGCCATGAGCGACGAGGATCTTCGGGCTCGCGCGACGGTCCACGGGATCGACAAAGTGGCTTCGATGAGCCGTCCGAAGCTGCTCGACGAGCTGTTCGGCGCGCTCGTGGAGTCGACGATCGAGACACCGACGTTCGTGATCGACTACCCGAGGGAGTTGTCACCGCTCGCCAAGCCGAAGCGCGGCGACCCCAGGCTGACGGAGCGCTTCGAGCTCTTCGCGCGGGGCCGCGAGCTCGCGAATGCGTTCAGTGAGCTGAACGATCCGATCGATCAGCGCCAGCGCCTCGAGGCGCAGGGACGGCTTCGCGACGCAGGCGATCTCGAGGCGAGCGGTGTCGACGAGGATTACCTGCGCGCGATGGAGTATGGCATGCCGCCGATGGGGGGCGTGGGCATCGGCATCGACCGGCTGTTCATGTATCTCACCGACACGCCGAATATTCGCGATGTGATACTATTTCCCACGATGCGCCCCGAATGAGCCGGCTCGAGCTTGCCATTGCCTGGCGATACCTGCGGAGCCGGCGCGGGTCGAAGCTGCTCTCGCTGATCAGTGTCATCGCCATTGGCGGTGTGGTGATCGGCGTGAGCGCGCTCATCGTCATCATGGGCGTGATGACGGGACTTCAGGACGACCTTCGCGAGAAGATCCTCATTGGAAGCCCGGATGTACGTGTGCTGAACTACGGCTCTGACATGGTGCTGCGCGACTGGCGCCCCACGCTGCGGAAGGTGAAGGCGAATCCGGGCGTCGTGGCTGCCGCGCCGTTCGTCCTGACGAAGGCCTTGGTGGGCGCGGGGCACAAGTACAGCGATGGCGCGTACGTGATGGGAATCATACCCGAGGGCGAGGGTGGACCGCCTGTGACCACGATTCGGGATTTTCGATCGTCGGGCGACTTCCGGTTTGCCACGCTCGATGGGAAGCAGCGCGGCGCGGTGCTGGGCACGCGCCTGGCCAACCGGCTCGGCGTCTATCCCGGAGTGGACTCGATTACGCTCACGACCGTGGGCACCGAGCTGAACGCCGTGACCGGCACGCCGATTCCGCGCGAGGTCCGCCTCGAGGTCACTGGAGTGTTCGACACGGGAATGTACGAGTACGACAACGGGTACATCTATGTGTCGCTGCCGGTGGCGCAGCGGCTTGCGGACCTTGGCGATGCGGTGACCGGCCTCGAGGTGAGGACGAAGAACCGATGGGATGCGCCGCGCGTCGCGGAGCAGCTCGCGACGACCCTGGGGTATCCGTATCGCACCGAGGACTGGCAGGCGCAGAACAACTCGCTCTTCTCGGCACTCAAGCTGGAGAAGCTCGGCATGACCTTCATCCTGCTGCTCATCATCCTGGTCGCCGCGTTCAACATCGTGGGGACGCTGACGATGGTGGTGGCGGACAAGACGAAAGAGATCGGGATCCTGCGCGCCATGGGGATGCCCGCGGCGTCCATTCGCCGGATCTTTCTCATGCAGGGGACGCTCATCGGCGTCGTGGGCACGACGCTCGGCCTGGCTCTGGGGCTTCTCACCGCGGTTGGACTCGATCGTTACCAACTGATCAAACTCGACCCGCAGGTGTACTTCATCAACCATCTGCCGGTGGCGCGCACGCCGCTCGACATCGGCGTGACGGTTGGTGCGAGCCTGCTCATTGCCGCCGTGGCGACCATCTACCCGGCAGTGCAGGCCTCGCGCCTGTATCCGGTGGAGGCGATGCGCGAATGAGTGCGATCGAGGCCCGCTCGCTCACAAAGACCTATCTTGGCGGCGATGGCGCGCCCATCCTCGTGCTCGACGCGGTGGACATGACCGTGGAGCGCGGCGAGATGGTGGCCGTCATTGGCGCCAGCGGCGCAGGCAAGAGCACGCTGTTGCATCTCCTGGGGGCGTTGGATCGTCCTAATGGCGGGGAGATCAGCATTGCGGGCCAGCGCTTGTCGTCTCTCGACGATGACGCGCTGTCGGCGCTTCGCAACCGGACCGTGGGATTCGTGTTTCAGTTTCATCATCTGCTGCGAGAGTTCACGGCGCTCGAGAACGTGATGATGCCATTGCGCATCTCGGGTATGGATGACGCGCGCGCCAGGGCCCGGGCATTCGGCCTGCTGGAGCGCGTGGGCCTTTCCGGGCGCACCGGCCATCGGCCGTCAGAGCTATCGGGAGGCGAGCAGCAGCGCACCGCCGTGGCGCGGGCGCTCGCCACCGATCCGGCCGTTCTGCTGGCCGACGAGCCGTCAGGCAACCTCGACCACATGAACAGCGAGCGGCTCCATGAGCTGTTCTCCGAGCTGTCGCGCGAGCTCGAGGTGGCCATGGTGGTCGTCACACACAACCGTGCGCTCGCCGCACGCGCCGACCGCATCCTCCAGCTCGAGGACGCGCGGCTCATGCAGATCGAGCTGCCCGAGGTGGTGGCCTGATGGTCTGCGACAACTGCCACGAGCGCGACGCCGTCGTGAACCTCACGACGATCGTGAACAACGCCGTCCGGCAGCTTCACCTGTGCGAGCGGTGCGCCGCGGAGCGCGGCGTGGAGACGACCGTGGCGACGCCCAAGCATCCACTCGGCGAATTCCTCCAGGCCGTCCAGCAGCAGAGCTTGCCGGCGGGCGCAGACGCCGGGCGTTGCACCTTCTGCGGGCAGACGATGAAGGACTTCCGGGAGACCGGGCGGATGGGCTGCGCGCGCTGCTATACCACCTTCGAGTCCAGCCTGCGCGAGCTCTTGCGCCGGGTGCATGGCGGTCCGCGTCACATCGGCAGAACCTATCGTCCGCCCAGCGACGCCCGCGTGGAAAAGTCCGGCGCTCTCGGCGAATTGCGGGAGAAGCTCCGCAGGGCGATCGAGCAGGAGCAATTCGAGGCGGCGGCCGAGCTGCGCGACCGGATCAAGGTGCTGGAGTGATGCTGGATCTTTCGCTGCTGCCGGATGGCGGAGTGCGGTGGCTCGACGCGTCGGGACAACATGCCGACGTCGTGCTGTCCACGCGTGTGCGGCTGGCTCGGAACGTCGAGGGCTACGCGTTCGCGGGGCGTGCGCGTGAGGGCGAGCGGCTCAGGGTACTCGCGCAGGTGCGTGAGGCGCTGGCCGACGTGTCCACGATGCCGGGAAGCTTCATGGTGCGGTTGGAGGATCTGACCGTCACCGATCGCGCGATGCTGTTCGAGCGGCATCTGGTCAGTCGGGAGCTTGCGGGGCTGGAAGCGCAACATCCGTTGCGTTCTGGCGCGGCCGTGTACCTGTCGGACGGGTTGAGCGTCATGATCAATGAGGAGGATCACCTCCGCATGCAGTCGCTGCAATCCGGTTTCGAGTTGCGCGCCGCCTACGCCGCACTCGACCGAGTTGACCGCGAGCTCGGTGCGAGGGTCCCTTTCTCGTACCACGGTGAGTTCGGTTTCCTCACGGCGTGTCCGACCAATGTGGGAACCGGGATGCGTGCTTCGGTACTGATTCACTTGCCGGGGCTCGTGCTGACGAAGGAAATCGGGCGGGTGCTCGCCGGCCTTCAACAAATGGGGCTGACGTACCGAGGCTTGTATGGAGAGGGGTCGGAAGTGGTGGGAAACTTCTTCCAGATCTCGAACCAGACGACGCTAGGCCGGTCGGAGGAGGAGCTGCTCGATCAGTTGATTCGCGTGGTGGGTCACGCGATCGAGCGGGAGGAGGAGGCGCGGCGCGTTCTGCTGCGCGACGCGGGTTATATTATCGAAGACAAGCTCTGGCGGGCGTACGGTACGCTGCGATATGCGCGAAGCCTCACGTTCGACGAAGCGATGAACTATCTGAGTGGCGTGCGTCTGGCCGTTGGACTGAAACTGATCCGCGGTCTCAGTGTATATACCCTCAACAAGCTCCTGATCTTTTCGCAGGCCGCCCACCTGGCGGCAGCGGAAGGGCGATCGCTGACCGAGAGCGAAACGAACCTGGCGCGCGCACGGTATGTGCGCAGGGCGCTGGAGGAGGAAGCAGGGGCGGTCGGCTAGCAGTACGTCCACCCGGGTCTCTCTGAGGGGCAACACCATGAACGGCTACAACTTCACCGAACGGGTGCGGAAGGTTCTCGCGATGGCGCGCGAGGAGGCCGCCCGTCTCCACCACGAGTACGTGGGCACGGAGCACATCCTGCTCGGCCTCATTCGCGAGGGCGAGGGAGTCGCCGCCACGGTGCTTCAGAATCTCTCGGTTGAACTCGATGAGATTCAGCAGAAGATCGAGGAGACCGTAAAGAAGGGGAAAGCTGCCCAGACTACGGGGCCGGATCTTCCCTACACGTCGCGCGCCAAGAAGGTGCTCGAGCTCGCCATGAGCGAAGCCCGCGAGCTGAGCCACTCGTACGTGGGCACGGAGCATCTGCTGCTCGGGCTGCTGCGCGAGGAGAAGGGCATTGCGGCGCAGGTCCTCACCGATGCGGGAGTGAACCTCGAGGCTGCTCGCGCGGAGACGCTGCGAATCCTCGGCACGGAGATGCCGCAACAGCAGGGTGGAGCCCAGGCCGGTGGCGCACAGCCGCAGCCCGCCGCACCCAAGAGTGAGAAGAAGTCCAAGACGCCGGCACTCGACCACTTCTGCCGCGACCTCACGCAGCTTGCTGCGGAGGGGCAGCTCGATCCCACGATCGGGCGCGCGAAGGAGATCGAGCGCGTCATGGAGGTCCTCACGCGCCGGAAGAAGAACAATCCGGTGCTCATCGGCGAGCCTGGCGTCGGCAAGACGGCCATCGTCGAGGGGTTGGCGCAGCTCATTGCGAACGGCGAGTGCCCCGAGTCGCTGCGTGAGAACCGCGTGCTGTCGCTCGACATGGCGGCAGTCATCGCCGGCACGAAGTACCGCGGCCAGTTCGAGGAGCGGCTCAAGGCGGTGATGAACGAGATCGCGCAGAACAAGAACGTGATCCTGTTCATCGACGAGCTGCACACGCTGGTCGGCGCGGGCGCGGCGGAAGGCGCCATCGACGCCAGCAACATGCTGAAGCCGGCGCTCGCGCGCGGCGAGCTGCAGTGCGTCGGAGCGTCCACGCTCAACGAGTATCGCAAGTACATCGAGAAGGATGGTGCGCTCGAGCGGCGGTTCCAGACCGTGGTCGTCGACCCGCCCACCATCGACGAGACGGTGGAAATCCTCAAGGGCCTGCGGAAGAAGTACGAGGACCATCACCGCGTCACCATTCCCGACACAACGCTACTCCTCGCCGCCAAGCAGTCCGAGCGGTACATCACCGACCGGTTCCTGCCGGACAAGGCCATCGACGTCATCGACGAGGCTGGGGCGCGCGCGCGGCTTGCCGCCCAGGCACCACCGCCGGAAGTCGCGGCATTGAAGGCCGAGTTGGAGAAGGTGAACTCGGAGAAGGAGGCCGCGGTCCGCGACCAGAACTTCGAGCGCGCTGCCTCTCTGCGCGACAAGGAGCGAGAGATCCAGGGCGAGATCCGCCGGAAGCAGGAGGAGTGGGAGCAGAGGCGCCAGTCGCATCGTCCCGTCCTCGGAGAGGAGGAGATCGCGTTCATCGTGAGCCGCTGGACCGGCATTCCGGTGACGCGGCTCCAGGAGGCGGAGACCAGCCGCCTGCTGCGAATGGAAGACGAGCTGCATACGAACGTCATCGGTCAGGACGAGGCCATTCGCGCGCTCAGCCGGTCGATTCGTCGCAGCCGGGCGGGACTGAAGGATCCGAACCGGCCAATCGGCTCGTTCATCTTCTGCGGACCCACGGGCGTGGGCAAGACGGAGCTCGCGCGTTCGATCGCGAGATTCCTCTTTGCCGACGCGTCCGCGCTGATCCGCGTGGACATGAGCGAGTACATGGAGAAGTTCTCCGTGTCGCGGCTCATCGGTGCCCCGCCGGGATATGTCGGCTACGAGGACTCGGGCACGCTCACGAAGGCCATTCGTCGCAAGCCCTACTCGGTCATTCTGCTGGACGAGATCGAGAAGGCGCACCCGGACGTGTTCAACATCCTGCTGCAGGTGCTGGATGAGGGGCATCTCACGGACAACTACGGCCGTGTGATCGACTTCAAGAACACGGTGGTGATCATGACGTCCAACGTGGGCGCGCGCGACATCACCAAGGGCAAGGGGCTCGGCTTCTCGCTCGGCGACACGACCACGTCGTTCGAACGGATGCAGGACAAGGTGAAGGAAGAGCTCAAGGTGATCTTCAACCCCGAGTTCCTGAACCGCCTGGACGACGTCATCGTCTTCCACCCGCTCAGCCGCGAGCACATCTCGCAGATCGTATCGATCCTGCTTCGCGACATCCGGAAGCGTCTGGCGGAGGACGAGCTGACGTTGAAGCTCACCGACGCGGCCACCGAGCTGCTGGTGCGGCACGGCTACGACGAGGCGTATGGTGCACGACCGCTTCGCCGGGCGATCCAGAAGTACATCGAGGATCCCCTGTCCGAGAAGATTCTCCTCGGCGAGTTCTCGAGGGCGGACGAGATCGAGGTGGATGCTGCCAGCGATGGGAGCAAGCTGGAGTTCCGGGTGTTGTCCAGCGCGACCAAGGCGTAATCGAGCCGCGCGGCGGCCCAAGATCCGCTAGCAACCGCGGACAGGCCGGCGGGGTCCAAGTGACGGACCCTGCCGGCCTGTTTCCGTGTATATTGCCATGATGCGACGTCTGCTTTTTCTCGCCGTCGCCCTGCTGCTTCTGGGGGCGACGGCGCGTGCGCAGGAGCCCTTGGTTTCCGGGCGATGCGCCACTCCTGATTCCATTGCGTTCCGGGGCATTTCACGCGTCTCCGACGCGACCATTCGCGGCGATGCGGGGCTTGCGCCCGGCGCCGTGAATTATCGCGCCGTGGACCGCGCGATTCGTGCGCTCTATGCCACGGGGCAGTATGACGACGTCCAGGCGAGTTGTGAGGTCGCGAGCGATGGCTCGCGTGCGACGCTGGTGTTCGCCGTGCGGGAACGACCGCTGCTCGGCGCCGTCGACGTCGAGGGGACGGACCGCGTGTCGCGCAGCGATGTGCGGGATCGTGTGGACCTGCTCATCGGGCGACCCGTCGATCCGGCGCAGGTGGCGCGCAGCATCCAGCGCATCGATTCGCTCTATCAGGCCGAGGGGTATTATCTCGTCTCGGTAAAGCCGGAGACGACTACGGTCAACGGCCAGATCTCCTTGCTCTTTCGTGTCGACGAGGGCAAGCGGCTCGCGGTGTCCGGTGTGGACGTCGCCGGCAATAGCGGGCTCTCGGACAAGGACGTCGTGGCCGCGATGGAGACGAAGCCAGAGGGATTCCTCTGGTTCCGGCGCGGTGAACTGGACGCGGACAAGTTTGCCGGCGACGTGGGCGAGCGCATTCCTGCTCTTTACGCCTCACACGGCTATCTCGACGCGCAGGTCCTGAAGGACACCATCAAGGTGGACCGTGCGCGGGGTAAGGCGCTCGTCGACCTCACGCTGTCCGAAGGTCCGCGGTATCGCGTCGGCAAGTTCGAGGTCACGGGCAGCCGCCGATTCTCGAGCGAGGACCTCCAGCGCTTCTATCCCTTCGGCGAGCAGCCGAAGACCATCACCTCGGCAGTGAAGGGCGTGCTGAGTGCCGGCCGCGGGGGCGGGGATGTGGGATACTTCGACCAATCCAGGTGGGATGACGCCACGCGTCGTGTGAGCGAGGCGTATCAGAACGAGGGATACATCTACGCGAGCGTGCGTCCGGTCGTCGAGCGGCAGCGCGTCGGGCCCGATTCCGTGCCGACGGTGAATCTGCGCTGGGACGTGACGGAAGGGCAGCCGGCGATCGTCAACCGCGTGGACATCCTGGGCAACGACGTCACGTCGGAGAACTGCATCCGCAATCAGATCTTCGTGGTGCCCGGCGACATCTTCCGGCGCGATGCGTTGATCCGCAGCTATCAGAGCATCGGCAACCTCGGGTTCTTCGAGACGCCGATTCCCGCGCCGGACACGAAGCCCAACGAGCAGGGCGATCTCGACATCGTGTTTCGCGTGAAGGAAAAGCGGACCGGCAACGTGAACTTCGGCGCATCGGTCGGTCAGGGTGCCGGCGTGGGCGGATTCGTCGGTTTCGATCAGCCCAACCTCTTCGGACTCTGCAAGCGCGGCTCGCTGAACTGGCAGTTCGGCCAGTACATCAACGATTTCTCGCTGACGTACTCCGATCCGTTCATTCGCGAGTCGCAGATTTCGGGCACGATCACGGCCTATCACTCGCAGCAGCGTTTCTATGTGAGCGACGTCGGGCGTCAGACGCGCATTGGCGGTCAGCTCCAGGTGGGCTTTCCCCTGTTCGGCTCGCGATTCTCGCGCGTGTTTGCGTCGTATGGCGCGGAGAAGGTGAGCTATGGCAGCGAGGGGCTCGTCAGCACCATCAACTGCTCGGTCATCACCTGTGCCCGCTCCACGCTCGGATTGTCGTACGAGCATGACACGCGTGTGGGCCTGCCGTTCGCGACGGACGGCGGTAAGCAGACGCTCTCCGCGCAGGTCAACGGGTTGCTCGGCGGCGCGCAGTATACGCGCTATACCGGCGAAATGCGCCACTACACTTCCATCGCGCAATTCGGCGGGGGCCAGATCGGCTCGGACCCGGTGGTGCTTGCGCTCGGGCTGTCCGTGCGGGGCGGCGCGGTGTTCGGCGATCCGGGCGGATTCTATGTGTCGCAGAAGTTCTCGTTGGGCGGCGTGCAGTACGGCGAGCCGTTGCGCGGTTATGAGGAGTTCTCAATCACGCCGCAGGGCTTCACCGAGGGCACGAACGGGTCGTTCACCGCGCAGCCCAATTCGTTCGGCAGCGCGTTCTACACCAGCACGGTGGAGCTGGACCTGCGCGTCAACCAGCAGCTGAACTTCGACGCGTTCTACGACGCGGGCAACATCTGGGCGCGCCCGCGCGACTTCAATCCGACGCGGCTGTTCCGTGGCGCCGGCGTCGGCGTTTCCATCGTCACTCCGCTCGGGCCGCTCGGCCTTGATTGGGGATACGGGTTCGATCGTACGACCAACGGAGTGAAGGATCCCAAGTGGCAATTGCACTTCAAGCTCGGTCAGCTCTTCTAACCTTCGGAGTTCTCATGCGTGTCATCACCCGCGCGTTTCCCGTCGCACTCGCGCTCCTCGCTGCCCTCAACGGGCGCGCTATGGCCCAGGGCCAGAAGCTCGGTTACATCACCTCGTCCATCCTGCTCGAGCAGGCGCCGGGCCGCGCAGCCGCGGAGTCGCTGTTTGCGCGCGAAGCGGCGCCCGTTCAGGCGCAGGTCAAGCGGATGAGCGATTCGCTCGATGCCATGGTCGCCACGTTCCAGAAGCGTCAGCCGACGCTCACGCCCGCGCAGCGCGACGTGCAGACGAAGGAGATCGAGGCCAAGCAGGCCTCGTTTCAGCAGCGTGCGCGTGACCTCCAGGACAGGCAGCAAGCCCGGCAGAACGAGCTCGTGCAGCCCATCCTCGACCGTATCAAGGCGGCCATCGAGGACGTTCGCGTAGAGGGTGGCTACTCGTTCATCTTCAACGCCGATGCGGGGTCGCCGATTGTCTCCGTGGACAAGAACCTCAATCTGACGGATCGCGTGCTCGCCAAGCTTCGTGCGACACCTGCTGCTCCGGTCGTTGCGACCCCGAAGGCGCCAGCGCCCGCACCCTCCGGTGTGACGCGACCCACCACGCCGCCGCTCGACTGATTCGTGGCCGGCGTCGCCCGCTCCGGAACACACAACGGCGGTGAGGGTCATCCGGCTCTCACCGCCGAGTCCATTGCGGCGGCAGTGGGCGGGCGGCTGGTGGGCGATCCGCAGGCGACGGTCACCGAGGTCGCTCCGCTCGATCGCGCCAAGTCGCATCACCTGACGTTTCTCGCGACCGCCCGCTACGCGCCGCTGCTCGCCGCCGCCGACGCCGGGGTGGTGCTCGTCACACCGGCACTCGCCGACTCGCCGGGACCGTCGAGGGCTCGCGTGGTCGTCGACGAGCCGCACGACGCGATGATATCGCTGCTCGACGCGCTGTATCCCCGTCCCGTGCCGGTGCCGGGAGTCCATTCCACGGCCATCCTTGGTCGCGGCGTCTCACTTGGCGAGCGAGTGTCGATCGGACCATATGCCGTGCTCGGCCACGGCGCCCGCATTGGCGGCGGGACCGTGCTGCACGCGCACGCTGTGGTGGGAGACGACGTGTCGATCGGGGCGGAGAGTGAGATCTTCGACCATGTGACGTTGTACTCCGGTACGGTGATCGGCGATCGCGTCCGCATCCACTCCGGGACGCGCATTGGCGCGGACGGATTCGGCTATGTGTTCCGCGAAGGCGCTCACCAGAAGATTCCGCATGTGGGACGGTGCGTGATCGAGTCGGACGTCGAGATCGGCGCCAACACCACGATCGATCGCGGTAGCATCGACGATACCGTCATCGGCACGGGCACGCGGATCGACAACCTCGTCCACGTTGCGCACAACGTTCGCGTGGGACGGCTTTGCCTCCTCATGGCGCAGGTCGGGGTAGCCGGATCTGTTCGCCTGGAAGACGGCTGCATTCTGGCGGGGCAGGTGGGCGTCTCGGGCCATCACACGATCGGAGCCGGTGCGCGCCTGGCGGCGCAAGCAGGCGTATTCGGTGACATTCCCGCCGGTGAAACGTGGTCCGGTTACCCTGCGCGTCCGCATCGTGAAGCACTGCGTGCGCAGGCGGCACTGTTCAAGCTGCCGGCGCTGATGCGGGCAATCGAGCGCCTCATCGAGCGCGGAAAGACGGGCGACTGATGCGACGCACCATCGCCCGCCCCACCGAGCTGCGAGGTGTGGGACTTCACCTTGGCGTGCCCTGCGTCATCGAGTTTCAACCCGCACTCAGTGGGACCGGAATCCGATTCGTGAGGAGAGATCTTCGAAACGCCGATTCGATTCCGGCCGTTGCGGACCGTGCTCGGCTCACGGAGCGGCACACACAGCTCGGCGACGAGCCGAATGCCGTGCATACCGTGGAGCACGTCCTCGCCGCAGTTGCCGCGCTCGAGATCGATGACCTGCTGATTTCATTGGACGGTCCGGAGCCTCCCATCATGGACGGAAGCGCCGGCCCTTTCTTCGAGGCTCTCGCCGGCGTGGGCATCACGGAGCAGCCGGGATGCGGTCGAACGGCGGTCCTCCGAAAACCCGTCTCCATGACGGACGGAGAATCGACGTACGAGGCGTTTCCGGCCGACCGGCTGGAGCTCGACGTGTCGATCGACTTCGAGCATCCCCTCATCCGGAGCCAGCGGTATGCGACAGCGATCACGCGCGACACTTTCGCGCGCGAGCTTGCGTTTGCGCGTACGTTCGGCTTCCTGCGGGAGGTGGACTTTCTGCGCGACCGCGGCCTGATCAAGGGCGCGACCACGCAGAACGCCGTGGTGCTGGACGACCATGGGGTGGTGGAGAACGCGCTTCGCTCGCCGGACGAGTTCGTCCGGCATAAGATGATGGACTGTCTCGGCGATCTCGCGCTTGCGGGGCTGCGCCTCAGGGCGCGCATCGTGGCGCATAAACCCAGTCATCGCGGCACGGTGCAGTTCGTGCGCGCGTTGCGGAACTCGTTAGTGACGGAGACTCAGGTGCTCGGAATCGAAGAGATCATGCAGGTGCTGCCGCACCGCTATCCATTTCTGCTGGTCGATCGCATCATCGAGATGGACGCCGAGAAGCGCATCGTCGGCATCAAGAACGTCACCATCAACGAGCCGTTCTTCCAGGGCCATTTTCCGGGTCATCCCATCATGCCTGGCGTGCTGATCGTGGAGGCAATGGCGCAGGTGGGTGGGATGCTGCTGATGGGCGCCGTGCCGGATCCTGCCAACAAGGTCGTCTACTTCACGTCGCTCAACAACGTGAAGTGGCGCAAGCCCGTGAAGCCGGGAGACCAGCTGCGGTTCGAGCTGGAGATGTTGCAGGTGCGCGGCATGATGTGCCGCATGAAGGGGGTGGCGAAGGTCGATGGCGAAGTGGTCTGTGAGGCCGAGATGAGCGCAATGGTGCGCGACAAATGATGGATGGCGTTCATCCAACCGCACTGGTGGATGCCGGTGCGCAGCTCGGCGCGGGTGTGCAAATCGGACCGTACGCCATCATCGGCGAGGGATGCGTTGTCGGCGACGGCTGCGTCATCGCGGCTCGTGCGATTCTCGAGCGCAACGTGCTGCTCGGACGCAACGTGAAGGTCGGCTCGGGCTCCATCCTGGGAGGCGACCCGCAGGATCTCAAGTTCAAGGGCGAGTACACGACCGTCGAAGTGGGCGACGATACGACGATTCGCGAGTACTCCACGATCAATCGCGGGACGACGCACTCGCGCAAGACGACGATCGGGAAGGGCTGCTTCATCATGTCGTACGTGCATCTTGCGCACGATTGCCATGTGGGCGACGGCGCGATCATCGTGAACAGCGTGCAGCTCGCCGGCCACGTGACGGTCGGCGAAAAGGCGATCATTGCCGGCCAGAGCGCGGCACACCAGTTCGTGAAGATCGGCAAGTACTCCTTCGTGGGTGGCTGTTCGCGCATCTCGCAGGATGTGCCGCCGTACATCAAGGCGGTGGGCAACCCGATCAAGCTCTATGGGTTGAACAGTGTCGGCCTTCAGCGGAATAACTTCCCCGATGAAGTGGTGCGCGAGCTGAAGCGCGCCTATCGGCTCTTCTTCCGCTCCGAGCTCAATCTGTCACAGGCGAAGCAGCGTGCCGAGACGGAGCTCAAGCCGTATCCGGAGGTGCAGGAGCTGGTGCGATTCATCGAGGAGAGCGGCCGCGGGGTGGTCGACTGAGTACGCGCGCGCGGGCCGGCGTCGTCGGGGCCGGCGGGCTGGGATATCACCACGTGCGTATCCTGCGCGACATGCTCGGCTCCGATTTTACCGGCTTCTACGAGTCGCGTCAGGACCGTGCTGCACAAGTTGCTTCCGAGCTCGGCGTTCGGGCCCACACGTCGCTGGAGTCGCTGCTGGATGCGGTCGACGCCGTTACGATCGTGGTGCCGACGCCGGTGCACCATGAGGTAGCACGCCAGGTGCTCGAGCGCGGCATTCACGCCCTGATCGAGAAGCCCCTCGCCGCAACCCTGGAACAGGCGGACGCCATACTGGCGCTCGCACGTGAGAACGGAGCCATCGTACAGACGGGCCACGTGGAGCGTTTCAATCGTGCGATTCGCGCCGCCTTGCCGTACGTGGACGTGCCCCGCTTCATCGAGAGCGATCGACTTGCACCATTTAATCCACGAGGGGCCGACGTCGCGGTCGTGCTCGACCTGATGATCCACGACATCGATCTCGTCCACACGCTCGTGGGCGGCAACGCCGCGTCGGTGAGCGCCGTGGGCGTACCCGTGCTCACGTCGTTCGTGGACATCGCGAACGCGCGGCTCACGTTCGATTCGGGTGCGGTGGCGAACATCACCGCCAGCCGCGTGTCACGGGAGCGCATGCGCAAGATCCGCATCTTTCAGCAGAGCGGCTATCTGTCCCTCGACTTGGCGGCTGGCAACGGCGAGTTCTTTCGGCTGCGCAAGGATGTCGACGTCGCCGCGCTGGCGAGCGCGCCACTCGCGATGGAGCAATTCGTGGAGCGTATTCCCCTCGAGGCGGAGGAAGGCGAGCCACTGCGCCTCGAGTTCGAGAGCTTCCTCGGCGCCGTACGCGGGGAGTCTCCCGTCGCGGTTTCTGGGGAGGAAGGACGGGCCGCGTTGTCCGTCGCGTTGCAGATCGTGCGCGACATCGAGCGGGCCCAGGCGGCGTTTGGCGGCCACGCGCCCGTGGGCGCGCGTGCGTGAAATTCTGTTCGTCGCGGGCGAGGTGTCCGGCGAGTTGCATGCTGCCGGCGTTGCTCGCGAGCTGACTGCACTCGGCGCGCCGTTCAGGCTCGTCGGCGTTGGCGGAGATCGCATGGCGGCGGAGGGCGTAGCGCTCATCGAGCACGTTTCGCGCCTCTCCGTGATGGGCTTCGTGGAGCCGCTAAAGCGCCTTCCGAAGTTCTATCGGTTGCGGCGCGCGCTGGCGGCGCGCATCCGAAGCGGAAACGTGGCCCTTGTGATTCTTGTGGACTCCGCCGGCTTCAACATGCGGATCGCCGAGATCGCTGCGGCCGCGAACGTGCCCGTGTTGTACTACATCACGCCGCAGGTGTGGGCGTCGCGTGCCGGGCGGCTGCGCCAACTCGCTCGCACCGTCACGGCGGCGGCGGTGATTCTGCCGTTCGAGGAGCAACTCCTTCGAGAGCACGGAGTCCGTGCAACGTTCGTGGGACATCCGTTGCTCGATCTGACCGCAGACCTCCCCGAGCGTGATGAAGCGCGGCGGCAGATCGGCGCAGATGTCATTGCCCCGTTGCTCGTATTGTTTCCAGGAAGTCGTCGCCAGGAGGTGGCGCGCCACCTCGGCCCATTCGTCGAGGCGGCTCGTACGCTTCAGCAGCGCCATCCGAACCTTCAGGTCGTCGTGAGTGCCGCGCCGCACGTGGGTATCGATCGAGCGGTCTGTCCGTTCCCAATCGTGCGGTCCGCGTCGTTTACGCTGCTGCGCGCGGCGGACGCGGCACTGTGCAAGAGCGGAACGACGACGCTCGAGGCGGCGGTCGCGCTCTGTCCAATGGTCGTCGCCTACCGCACGGACGCGCTCACCTATGCACTGGCTAGACGTCTCGTCAAGATTCCATTCATCGGGCTCGTGAACGTGCTCGCGGGCCGCGAGATCGCGCGAGAGTTCGTGCAGGGGGCGCTCGAGCCGCTCGCCGTGGCTGACGCGCTCGAACCCTTGTTGGATCACCACTCTCCGGCGCGGGCGGCCATGGTAGGTGAGCTGCGCGCGGTGCGGGAATCGCTCGGCGCGCCGGGCGCGGCGCGACGGGTCGCAGCCATGGCGCTCGACCTCGCGCAAGGCGGCACGACGTCCTGATGGCCAGCGAGCGATCCGTCAGCTGGACCGTGCGGGCCGGAGCATTCCTCTACCGGTCGCTCGCCGCCACATGGCGGATCCGGACGCACGACGCCGAGGGTCTGCGCGCGGCTCGGGCTGCGGGCCAACGAGTCATCTTTGCTCTGTGGCACGGCGAGCTGCTCCCGTTGCTGTGGCAACACCGGGGTGAGCGGGTCGCCATCGTCATCAGCGAGCACAAGGACGGCGAGATCATCGCGCGCATCGCGGAGTCGCTCGGCTACGAGACCGTGCGTGGGTCTTCGTCTCGCGGCGGAGGCCGCGCGCTCATCGGTCTGATGAGGCAAATCGACGCAGGCTTCGATGGGGCGGTCACGCCGGACGGTCCTCGCGGACCCGCCCATGTCTTTGCTCCCGGTGCGGCAATCGCCGCCCAGAGGACGGGTGCGCTGATCGTACCCATCCGAGCCGCTGCATCGCGTGCGTGGCGGTTGAAGAGCTGGGACAGGTTTCTCGTGCCGAAACCGTTCGCGCGGGTGGACGTGTCGTATGGCCTGCCGACAGCGGTTGACGTCGCGACACCGCGCGAGGCGGCCGAGGATGCGCCACGCCTTCAAGCACTACTCGAGGCCGTGCCCGGCTCATGAGTCGATGAGTCTTGCATCGCGAGTCTGGTATGGCGCCGGCCCGGCAGCGCGAGCGTCGCGTGTCACGCTGCTTCCCGCAAGCTGGCTTTACGGCACAGTCATGCGCCTCCGAGCGTGGAGCTTTCGTCATCTGCCGGGCGGCATCGCCCAGTCGCCTTTGCCCGCGCTGAGCATCGGCAACCTCTCGGTCGGCGGAACAGGAAAGACCCCTATCGCGGCATGGGCTGCGGCTCGCCTGCGTGAGGCTGGAGCGTCGCCCGCCATCGTCATGCGCGGATATGGCGGAGACGAGCCGCTCGTGCACGCGCGCCTGAATCCCGGGATAGCGGTCATCTCCGCCACGGACCGGATATCCGGCGCGGCGCAAGCGCGCGATCACGGCGCCGACTGCGTGATTCTCGACGATGCATTTCAGCATCAGCGCATCTCACGGGTCGCGGATTGGGTTCTCGTCGCGGCGGAGCAGTGGACCGACCATCTGCGCGTACTGCCAGCCGGCCCGCTGCGGGAGCCGCTCGGCGCGCTGCGTCGCGCGAGCCTGATCATCGTCACGCGGAAGAGCGCATCGACCTCGGATGCCGAGCGCGTCGAAGCCTCGTTGGCCGAGCGTGCGGCGGAGGTGCCGGTCGCGAGAATCCATCTTGCCGCCGGACCCATCGTCGAGGCGCTGACGGAGCAGCCGTTACCGGCGGAGACCCTGACCGGGCGACGTGTGCTCGCCGTCGCCGCAATCGGGAATCCTGATTCGTTTTTCGCGCAGCTGCGTGAACTCGGCGCGCATGTCACCGAGCGTGCCTTCTCCGATCATCATGCGTTCGACGCACTCGACGTGCGGACACTTGCGTCCGAGGCGCGCGCCTACGACGCGGTGGTATGCACGCTGAAGGATGCCGTCAAGCTCGCTCCGCAGTGGACTCCCGCCTTTTCGCCGCTGTGGTATGTTTCCCAACACGCGATGATCGAGAGCGGCAAGGGTGTACTCGATCGCGCTCTCGCGACGATTCTGGCGGCGCGCCGGGTCGTCGAGACAACCGCCGGCCCGCCGGCATGAGTTTGATCCTACATGCCCACTGATCTTCGACTGCCGACCGATAGCATCGTCAAGCCGGACAAGGACAGCTTCCTGCACGAGGAGAATCCGTTCGAGGCCATGATGAGCCGCTTCGACCGCGCGGCACAGCTCCTCGATCTGGAACCCGGACTTTACAAGGTCTTACGGCATCCCGAGAAGCAGATCATCGTCTCCATGCCCGTCATGATGGACAACGGCGAAGTGGAGGTCTTCACCGGGTACCGCGTCCTGTACAACACCTCGCGTGGGCCGGCCAAGGGCGGCATCCGCTTTGACCTTCAGGTGAGCCTCGACGAGGTGAAAGCGCTCGCCGCGTGGATGACCTGGAAGTGCGCCGTCGTGAACCTGCCGTTTGGCGGCGCCAAGGGCGGCGTCATCTGCGACCCGCTCAAGATGAGCGCCGGTGAGCTGGAGCGGCTTACCCGCCGCTATACGATGGGCATCATCCACACGCTCGGTCCCGACTCCGACGTGCCGGCACCTGACGTGAACACGAACGAGCGCGTGATGGCGTGGCTCATGGACACGTACTCCATGCACCACCGGCATACGGTCACCGCCGTCGTCACGGGCAAGCCCGTCGAGATGGGTGGCTCGCTTGGACGCCGCGAGGCCACGGGGCGCGGATGCATGATCGTGACCAAACAGGCGCTCAAGCACCTCGGCATCAAGATGCAAGACACCTCCGTGGCGGTGCAGGGCTTCGGCAACGTTGGGTCCATCGCTGCACAGCTGATGGTGCGCGAAGGATGCCGCATCCGCGCGATCAGCGATCGCACCGGAGGCTACTACAACAAGGGGGGCATCGACATCGAGGCCGCCCTCAAGTACGTGGCCCAGCACCGGTCGCTCGACGGTTTCAAGGGCGGCGACCAGATCACGCAGGAGGAGCTGCTCACCTCCGACGTCGATGTTCTGTTGCCTGCGGCGCTGGAGAACGTCATCACCAGCAAGAACGCGGCGAAGATTCAGGCGCGCGTGATCTGTGAGGGTGCGAATGGCCCGACCACCGCGGGCGCCGACTCGATTCTCGACGAGAAGGAGATCTTCGTCATCCCGGACATTCTCGCCAATGCGGGCGGTGTCACCGTCTCCTACTTCGAGTGGGTGCAGGATCGCGGCGGCTACTTCTGGTCCGAGGACACCGTAAACGAGCGCCTCAACGACATCATGTGCCGCAGCTTCGCCGACGTGCTCAAGCTGTCGATGCAGCACAAGGTCAACATGCGAACCGCAGCGTACATGGTGTCCATCAGCCGCGTTGCAACGGTGCATCGGCTGCGCGGTATCTACGCCTGATTCCGCATGCAGGTCGTGATCGCCGCCGTGGGGAAGCCGCGAGACCGGCACCTCGCGGCGGCGATTGAGGAATACGAACGGCGCGCCCGCCGCTATTGGCCCCTCGACGTCATCGAGCTGCGGGAAGCGACCGCGCGAGGCGTGACTCCGGAGCAGGCACGGGAACGTGAATCCACACGACTCGCCGAGCGGATTCCGGAGGGCGCGGACCTCGTCGTGTGTGACGAGGCGGGGCAGCGAGTGTCGTCCCGCGAATTCGCGGTATTGATGGGCGATTTCCGGACGCGCGCCCGCTCGGTCGCTTTTGCCATCGGCGGCGCGTTCGGGTTGACGTCGTCCTTACGTGACCGGGCGTCGAGAGTGCTGCAGCTCGCACCCTGGACGTTGCCGCACGAGATGGCGAGGCTGGTGCTCGCCGAGCAGCTTTATCGCGCCGGTACCATCCTTCGCGGGGAGCCGTACCACAAGTGATCCACACGGACGTCCGCATTCTTACGGAACCACTCGGCGGCTCCGCGCTGTCACAGGCGCTCCAGCGCGCCGAAGCGCCGGTGACGTGGATGCCCGCAACGCCGAACACTCCGGCCGAGTGGCGTGCGGCGGTGACGCGCCGAGCAACGGCCGCGCAATGGCGTGCAGTGCTCGAGCAGCTTGCACCGGCCATTCGCGCCACGGGTGTTGCCCGCGATCGGCTGCAGCGCGTAGCCGAGGCTGGAGGCATCGTCGTGACCACCGGCCAACAACCTGGCCTCTTCGGGGGCCCGATCTACACCTGGAGCAAGGCGGTGAGCGCGCTCGCGATCGCGAATGAAATCGAGCGCGTGACGGGTGTCCCATGCGTAGCCGTGTTCTGGGCGGCCACGGACGACGCCGACTTCGCGGAGGCGTCCTTTACGATGTTCGCCACGCGCGACGGCGTGGAGACGGTTCGCACGGAGCTCGCCCCGCCAAGTGGAACGCCAATGTCACTTGCGCCCCTGGGCGATGCGTCAGCCGTGCTGGCGAGACTTCGCGCGGCGGCAGGCAGCGCCTCGGATGAGACACCTTTGGAGATTGCCGAACGTGCGTACGGAACGCCGACACGCAGCATCGGTGACGCCTACGTCATGTTGCTGCGCGACCTTCTCGCGCCACTTGGCATCCCCGTGCTCGATGCGTCGCACGACGCGGTGCGTGCTGCCAGTGATCCCATTCTGCGCAGAGCCCTCGAGTGTGCGCCCCGCGTCCAGGACGCGCTCGGGGCCCGCCGGCGAGAGATGCTCGAGTTGGGATACGATCCTCAGGTCGCGGACGTAGACTCGCTGTCGCTCGTGTTCATGCGCGAGGGATCCATCAAGCGCCGCGCGAGCGTGGCGGAATCGGCCGCGCTGGCCGCCGACAGGAAGGCATTGCTGACGCCGAACGTCTTGCTTCGTCCCATCGTGGAGCGGGAGCTCCTGCCCAGCATTGCGTATGTCGCCGGGCCCGGCGAGATCGCCTACTTCGCGCAGGTGAGCGCCGTCGCCGACGTGCTCGGTGTCGATCGCCCCCTCGCGCTGCCACGCTGGTCATGTACGCTGGTCGAGCCGCACATCGCCGAGTTGCAGCGCCGCTACGGCGCGACACCCGATGCGCTGGCCCGGCCTGACGCATTCGAGGCACTCGTAGCGCGGGCGTCGATGGGCAAGGGAACTGCCGATACGCTCCGTGAGCTCCGTGAGGTCATCGACAAATTGCCGGCGCGCCTCACGGAAGAGGCATCCGCGCTCGGCTTGAAGGGCGCGATCGACGGAGCGAAGGGCATGCTGCTCCACCGCGCAGACCGTCTGGAGCGACGACTGCTCGCAGGGCTCAAACGAAGAGAGGCCTCCGCAATGCGCGACATCGCTGCAATGCGTGCCGCACTCTTTCCACTCGGCAAGCGACAGGAACGCGCGCTCAACATTCTTCCCTTGCTGAGCCGGCACGGAGTCGCACTGCTCGGCGCGATGCATGAGTCGGCGGCGCCACACGCACGAGCCCTGATCAGCGGCGGCGACGGCACGGCGTCGTGACCGAACCAGGCAGCGAGCCACCACCGCCATACAGCTCCGGGCGCAGCTCGGCGCTCATCGGTGCAGGCATTCTGCTGTCACGCATCCTTGGTCTTCTGCGACAGAGTCTCATCGCCAGGTACCTCGGCACAGGTTGGGTCGCCGACGCGTTCAATGGCGCGTTCCGCCTCACGAACATCCTTCAGAATCTCTTTGGCGAAGGCGCGCTCTCCGCGTCGTTCATTCCGGTTTACGCGGGTGCGTTGCATCGAGGGGACAAGGAAGAGTCGGACCGTATAGCGGGTGCGGTCGCAGCGATGCTCGCCACCGTCGTTGCGCTGCTGGTGCTGCTCGGAGTGGTGTTTGCGCCGATCGCCACCAGGATGTTCGTGGGCGGCTTCGAGGGCGAGAAGCTCACGCTGGCCATTCGGCTCACGCGCGTGTTCTTTCCGGGCGCCGGCCTGTTCGTAATGAGTGCCTGGTGTCTCGGCGTTCTCAACAGCCATCGCCGCTTCTTCCTCTCGTATGTGGCGCCGGTGTTCTGGAACATCGCCATGATCGCGGCGCTGCTCTTTTTCGGCTCGCGCCGGAACGACGTCGGTCTCGCAATCGCGCTCGCGTGGGCGTCGCTTGCAGGTGCCGCGCTGCAATTGCTCGTGCAGATGCCCACCGTGCTTCGACTGCTGCATGGACTTCGCCTGCGGCTCGATCTCGCGTACCCGCCCGCCCGCGAGGTAGCTCGCAACTTCGTGCCCGCCTTCTTCTCGCGGGGCGTGGTGTGGCTGAGCACCCTGATCGACATGCAGATCGCCAGCTTCATTGCAGTGGACGGTGTGGTGACGCTACTCCAGAATGCGACGACGATCTACGTGCTTCCGATCAGTCTCTTCGGCATGACGGTATCCGCGGCCGAGCTGCCGGAGATGGCCCGCGACTCGGCGAGCGGCGACGCGGCGTTTGCCCGCCTGCGCGCCAGGCTCGATGCCGCGCTGCCACGGGTCGCGTTCTTTGTCGTGCCGTCAGCAGTGGCCTTCATCGTGCTCGGCCAGGCCGTCGTGGCGGTGCTGCTCGAGCATGGACGCTTCATGGCGTCCGACAGCCAGCGTGCCTGGGCGATCCTGGCCGGTTCCTCCGTTGGCTTGGTAGCTAGCGCTCTGGGACGTCTGTATTCCTCGACGTTTTACGCGCTTCGGGATACGCGGACGCCGCTGCGCTTCGCCATCGTGCGGGTCGTCCTCACGGCGGCCCTCGGCTATCTGTTTGCCTTCCCGGTCCCGCGGCTGCTCGGGTTGCCTGCGTGGACGGGGGCCGCCGGGCTCACCGCGTCGGCAGGCGTGTCTGGCTGGATCGAGTTCGCGCTGTTGCGTCGCGCCGTCGCACGCCGTATCGGTGAAACAGGAATCCGTCCGCGGCTATTGGCGACACTATGGGGCTCCGCTGCCCTGGCCGGCCTCCTCGGGTTCGCGGTCATGCGCGCCGTGCCCGCGCAGTACCACACGATTCGCGGTCTTGCCGCGATTGCCACGTTCGCCCTCGTATACGCCGCCGCAACGGTCGCACTCGACGTCGGAGAAGCACGAACGCTGCTTGCGCGAGTGATGCGTCGCTGACGACGCACGCCATTGCGGCCAGGTATATTTCGGGATGGCCGTACCCGACGCGATTCTCGACAAGATTCCACACCTGCCCGAGTCGCCCGGCGTGTACCTCTGGAAGGACGCCGACGGTACGGTGTTGTACGTCGGAAAGGCCAAGCGGCTCCGCTCGCGAGTGCGCAACTACGTGGCAACGGATCACGCCGAGAGCGTGAAGACGCAGGCCCTCATGCAGCAGGCCCGGGTGCTGGACAGCATCGTCGTGCCAACCGAGGCGCACGCGCTCATCCTCGAGGCCAACCTCATCAAGGAGTACAAGCCGCGCTTCAACATCGCGCTGCGCGACGACAAGTCGTACCCGTACATCAAAGTCACGGTGCAGGAGCCATTTCCGCGCGTCTGGGTGACGAGGCGCCTCCAGAGCGACGGTGCACGCTACTTCGGCCCGTACACCGACGTGGGCATCATGCGGAGGTCGCTCGACCTCGTGAAGCGGCTCTTCACGGTGCGCTCCTGCAACTTCGACATGCCGGCACAGATGCCGGAGCGACCATGCCTCGATTACCACATCGGCCGTTGCAAGGCGCCCTGCATCTTCGCGCAGACACAGGCGGAATACGGCGCGATGATCGATGAGGTGGTGGACTTCCTCTCGGGAAAGCCGGAAGAGGTCGTCCGCAAGGTGAAGGAGCGCATGGCCCTTGCCGCCGAGTCGCTCGACTTCGAGCGCGCGGCGCAACTGCGTGACGTGCTGACGCACCTCGAGCAGATGGAGGAGCCGACCGTCGTCCTGGAGGTGGAGGGCGGTGACCGCGACGTCGTCGGGTATGCCCGCGACGGTGACGACGCCGTCATCGCGCTCCTCCGCATCAGGGGCGGCAAGCTCCTGGCGCGCGATCATCAGTTCGTCGAGAACATCGATGAGGAGACCGACGAGGAGATTCTCGAGAGCTATCTCGCCGGCCCATACCGTCTGCTCGAAGAGCGAGCGGTCGAGCTCCTCCTCCCGTTCGAGATCGCCGAGCGGCAGGTTCTGGAGGAATCGCTGGAGCGGACGAAGATCCATGTGCCGCAGCGCGGCGGGCGACGCGAGCTCGTCGCGCTGGCGCAACAGAATGCTCGGCACCTGCTCGAGGAAGCGCGGCTCACGGGCGAGGAGACCGAGGAACGCGCGGGCGACCCCGTGTATGAGCTTCAACGCCAACTTGGTCTCGCGAAGGTGCCGCGCGCATTCGTGTGCTTCGACATTTCACATGCGCAGGGCACCGACACCGTTGCGTCGTGCGTCTGGTTTCAGAACGGCCGCCCGTACCGCGCCGAGTATCGCAAGTTCAAGGTGAAATCGGTGGAGGGCATCGACGACTTCGCGTCCATGCGCGAGGTGGTGGGACGCTACTTCCGCAGACGACTCGACGAGGAACGCGCCCTGCCGGATCTCGTGCTCATCGACGGCGGCAAGGGACAGTTGAGCGCCGCCGCGGAAGCGCTCGAAGCGCTCGGACTCGGCGCCATGCCGCTGGCGAGTCTCGCCAAACGCGAGGAGGAGATCTTCCTGCTCGGCAGAAGTGAATCACTCCGGCTGCCGCGCCGCTCTCCCGCACTCCGGATGCTCCAGCAGGCGCGCGACGAAGCGCATCGCTTCGCAATTACGTTCCAGCGAAAGAGACGGACCGTTCGTACCATCACGTCGGAGCTCCTGCGCATTCCCGGCGTCGGCGACAACCGGCGCCGCGCGCTGCTGCATACTTTCGGCAGCGTGCAAGCCATTCGCGAAGCGACGCCCGAACAGATCGCCGCCGTTCCCGGTTTCTCGCTGAAGAGCGCGCAGCGCATCCTCGATGCACTCCGGGCTTCCGACGCGCTGGCGCCCGGCATTCCCGCCACCACGACCGACACCATCACGTGAGCTCCTGGCACCTCGACTGCTCCGCATGCGATCACACACAGCCGGGAACGACGTTGTCGTCCGTCTGCCCGACGTGCGGCCAGCCTTTTCTCGTCCGCTACGATTCCCCGTGGCCGTCTCGCGACGCCATCCTTCCGCGCTGGGACATGTGGCGGTATGCATCCGCTCTGCCACTCGCGCAGGGTGAAGTGCCAGTGTCTCTCGGCGAAGGAACGACGCCGATGCGGGAGCAGCCCGAGTTGGCGCGAGAGATCGGCATTGCCAGGCTCTGGGTAAAGGACGAAGGGCTGAACCCCACGGCATCCTTCAAGGCACGCGGCATGAGCGCCGCCGTCACACGCGCCGCGGCGCTCGGTGTACCGGGATTCGTCGTCCCCACGGCGGGCAACGCCGGTGCCGCGCTCGCCGCATACGGAGCGGCCGCGGGCATCACGGTCCGGGTCTACGCACCTCGCACGACTCCCGCGCCAATCCTCGCAACGATCAGCGCACTCGGCGCGGAACTCTGCCTCGTCGATGGCCACATCGGTGACGCGGGCAAGCAATCGCGCGCGTTCGCGACGGAGAGCGGATACTTCGACGTATCCACGTTGCGTGAGCCGTATCGTATCGAGGGCAAGAAGACGATGGGCATCGAGGTCGCCGAGCAGCTCGGATGGATGCTGCCGACGCACATCATCTATCCCACCGGCGGCGGCACAGGGCTCATCGGAATGTGGAAGGTCTTCGCCGAGATGCGCGACGGCGGATGGCTGCCGCCGGATGTCGCTTTCCCGCGCATGATCGTGGCGCAGGCCAGCGGTTGCGCACCCATGGTTCGCGCATTCGAGGCGCATGCGGACCGCGCCACGCCGTGGGAGAATCCGGAGACGCACGCGAGTGGGTTGCGCGTTCCGGGCCCGCTCGGCGATCGACTCATTCTGCGCGCGCTGTACGAGAGTGGCGGCGACGCGGCGGCCGTGGACGAAGACGTCATTCGCGCCGATACCATTAGGCTCAGTCGCGCATCGGGAATCGACGCCGCTCCAGAGGGCGGTTGTGCGCTCGGCGTTCTCGAGAAGCTCGTACGCCAGAAGCGCATTCCCGACGACGCCGAGGTGGTGCTCTTCAATACCGGCAGCGGCGCGTCGTACCGCTTCTGACCAACAGCATTTCGAACATGCGCATTGCAATCCTCGATCCCTTCAGCGGCATCTCCGGCGACATGACACTCGGAGCGCTGCTTGGCATTGGGCTCGATCCGGAGTGGCTCCGGTCGCTGCCGCAGCGGCTCCATCTCGACGGTGTCCGCGTGGACATCCGCGAAGTGGAGCGCGGTGGTCTGCAGTGCTGGAAGGTGGACTTCGAGATTCCGCCGCAGCCCCACGGCCGCCACGTGCACCAGATCAGAAAGCTCGTGGAGCAGTCCGACGCGCCGGAACATGTACGCGCCAAGGCCGACGCAGCGTTTCTCGCCATCGGCGCGGCCGAGGCGGCCATCCACGGCGTGCCGATCGAGAAGATCCACCTCCATGAGGTGGGCGCAGTCGACGCCATCCTCGACGTGGTCGGCGCCATCTGGGGGCTATCCGAGCTCGGAGTGGAGGAGGTTCGCTGCGGCGTGCTTCGCACAGGGGACGGCACCGTGCTCGCAGCACATGGCGCGCTGCCGGTTCCCGCACCAGCCACGCTGAAGCTGCTCGAGGGGCTCAGCACGAGTCCGGGACCGGAAGGATCCGGCGAGCTCGTCACGCCGACTGGCGCCGCACTGGTGCGCGTTCTCTCCGCGGGCCCGCCTCCGGCCATTTACACGCCGATCCGCTCGGGCTTTGGCGCCGGCACCAAGGACTTCGCCGATCGAGCCAATGCGCTCCGCATCATCCTCGCCGAAACGCAGTCCCACGGGACGCACGAGCGGGAGCAGGTCGTGATGCTCGCGTGCGACATCGATGATATGTCGCCGGAGTACCTCGCCGGGGTCGCCGAGCGCGCACGCGCGGATGGCGCGCTGGACGTGGTGTTGATTCCGGTGCTGATGAAGAAGGGACGGGCAGGTACGCGCCTCGACGTGCTGGCTCGCCCAATTGACGCGGATCGCCTCGAGCAGTTGCTGCTCACCGAGAGCAACACCATCGGCGTCCGCCGAAGCGACGTAACGCGGCGCGTCCTCCTTCGCCGTACGAGTACGGTGGATGTGCTGGGCCATGTGGTAGGTGTGAAGTTCGTCACGCTGCCTGACGGCGGACTGCGCGCCAAACCTGAGTTCGACGACGTGAATCGTGTCGCACTGGCGACGGGCCGCAGGGCTGCCGATATTTACCAGCTTGCGCTCGCGGCAGCGGAACGCCGGTGAGCCGAACGGTGTAGTTTCGCACGGGTCCGGCGCCCTCGATTCTTGGCCGGCTCGCATGGATCCCCTCAGGAGAGTTCGATGGCTCTGTTCGGTAAGCAGTCCTTTACGATTGCGGCGGTAGTGCTTGGACCCGCCATCCTCGGCGCACAGGCGCCCGCCAAGCCGGCCTGCGACGTCGCGGAGTCCGCGAAGGGCACAGCCGCTCGCGCCACCCTCATGGTGAGCATGGCGCGTGAAGCAACGACGCCCGCCGTGGCCATGACGAATCTCAAGAGCGCCGTGAAGCTCGTCGAGAAGACGGACAGGGGCGACGACGCCACGGTGAACGCCTACGTGCTTGGCAGTGCGCTCAGCCTGTGGGCGAACCAGCCCGGCATCGGCCTCAAACCGGCCCGGGGCACGCTCGGCTTCTCGACGAATCCCGACGCCCCCATCGACATTCCCATCACCATCGATTCGCTGTTCCGCATCGTCGAAGCGGCGCGGCCGGTGTGCAGCGACTTCACGGCGTACTGGCGCGCAGGGCAGAAGTTCTACCTCGACGTGGTCAACGGCGCCATCAATTCCTTGAACGCCGACAAGCTGGACTCGGCGGAGTATTTCGCGCGCCAGGCCAACACGCTGTATGCGGGCGCGCCGTACGGCTTCATGGTGCTCGGCACCGTCGCGCAGAAGCGCAACGACAATGCGAAGGCGCTCGAGTACTGGGGCAAGGCGGCTGAGATTGCCGGACGCGACTCGTCCTATCGGGACGTCCGCCGGCAGATGCTCGCGAACATGGGCGGCGTCTACCTTACGACGGCCAGCACGGCCACAGGCGCTGAGAAGACGGAGGCGGCGCGGAAGGCGGCGGATGTGTATACGCAGCTCATTGCGATTCCGGGGACCAGGGGATCGTTCGCCACCAACGGCCGGCAGAACCTCCAGACGGCGCTGCTTCTCGCGGGCGACACGGCTGCCGCGGCCAAGACGTGGGCACCGCTCATCGCCAACCCGTCGCAATACGACTACCTGGATCTGCTCAATTCGGCGGTGAATGCGACACGTGCGAACCGGGTGGACGACGCATCCAGGCTTTTCGAGGCGACGCTGTCCCAGAATCCGTACAGCCGTGACGCGCTCTACAACGTCGCCGTGACCTACCTGACCCTCGAGCAGTATGACAAGGTGGGCCCCATCGTCACGCGGCTCGTCGACGTCGATCCGGCCAACCCCGAGAACTATAATCTTGCGGCGCGCGCGTTCCTGGCCAAAGCCAAAGTCGCGGACAAGGCCAAGAATACGAAGGTCGCGGCTGCGTACAATGACACGACGGTCACCTGGTACAATCAGGGCAACAAGCTGCCGGTCGAGGTGACGTTCCGGGAGTTTTCGGCCTCCGACAAGCAGGTTGTCATTGCCGGCACGGTGACGGACCGCCGCGACAAGAGCGACGCCAACGAGCCGCAACCGGCTGCGCCCGCTCCGGCCAAGGCTGCGAAGGGTGCCAAGGGCAAGGCAGCCCCAGCACCGAAGACGCCGCAGCCCAAGATCTATCCTGCCACCTCCTATACGCTGACCTTTCAGGGGCTCGACAAGGCCGGCGGCGTCGTGGGGACGCAGACCGTGAAGACGGATCCCCTCACCCCTGGGCAGTCCTTCAAGTTCTCGATCGCCATCCCCGGTGCGGGCATTCTGGCGCACCGATACAAGATCGGAGAGTAGACCACGCGGTAGCGCGAAAAGGCCCGTCCCAGCGGCGGGCCTTTTTGTTGGCGTCAGACATCACAAACCGCAACACGCGTCATGGTGGAAGTCCTTAATTCTCCTTGATTTCCGCTATTGTAGCTCCTATCTTGCATGAGGAGCGGCCGTGCGCCGCGCCACACCGATTTTTCAGAGGGAAGAGCCACCAGTTGTGCGGTCTTCCCTTTCGTTTTCACGGGAACTTGGCGGGTCATGGTTCGGGTCAGCAAGGTCATTCCCGGCAGCATCTGCGACGAGATGGGAGTCGTTCCGGGAACGGAGCTGCTGACGGTCAACGGTCGCACGCTCGCCGATTTCCTCGACTGGGAGTTCCTCACCGCCGACGATGAGCTGGTCATCGAGGCGCGGCTTCCCGGCGGTGAAGAGATCGTTTACGAGGTCGAACGTCCGGAGGGCGATCCGCTTGGCGTCGAGCTCGAGCCGCCCACCATCCGCCGTTGCGCCAATCGCTGCGAGTTCTGCTTCATCGAGGGGCTTCCCTCCGGACTGCGCAAGTCGCTCTATGTCCGCGACGATGACTACCGTCTCTCGTTTGCGTACGGAAACTTCGCGACGCTCTCGAACGTCAAGGAGCGCGACATCGCGCGGATCCTCGAGTACCGCCTCTCTCCGTTGTACGTGTCCGTGCACGCGACACCGTGGGAAGCGCGGAAGGTTCTCCTCAACAACCCTCGGGTACCCGACATCGTGGCCCAACTGACGCGCCTCGCTGCGGGAGGCATTCAGTTCCACGCGCAGATGGTGATCGTTCCCGGTCTCAACGACGCGGACGTGCTCGAGGCGTCGCTCGCCGATCTCTGGACTCTCGGCGACGCGGTGCTCAGTGTCGCGCTCGTGCCCGTGGGTGTCACGCAGTTCTCGCATCTCTACACGGGAAAGCCCATGGATGCCGTGAACGCGGAGCGCATCCTCGCCACCGTGGAGCGCTGGGAAGCGCGCGCCCTGGCAGAGCGTGGCGACCGCTGGGTCTTCGGCTCCGACGAGCTCTATCTGCTGGCCGGCAGGGAATTTCCCGCCGCGGAGCACTACGGCGACTTTGCGCAGGTCGAGAACGGCGTCGGCGCCGTCACGGCGCTCCGGAAGCGCGTGCTGAGCGGCGTGTCCGCGCTGCCGAGGCTCGATGGCAAGCGCATCGGCGTGGTCACGGGCGTGTCCATGGGTCCGCTCATGCCGCCGTTGCTCGCCGCGCTCGAGCGCCAGACGGGCGCGACGTTCTCTCTCATCGTGATGGAGAATTCATTGTTTGGCCCCACGACGACCACGGCCGGATTGCTCGTTGGCGCGGACATTCGCCGCGCGCTCGAGAACCGGGCCGACCTCGACGTCGCCCTCATTCCGGCCGAAACGATCAACGACAACGGATTGTTCCTCGACGAGGAGCAGTTCATCGCGCTGCGTGAGACGATGCCCATGCCGGTTTATCCCTCGTACGATTTCATCGACGTGCTGGCCCTCGAGGGCGAGCCGGGCTTGCCAGGGAGGCGCGCGGCATGACGGCACCCGTTGTAGCGATCGTGGGCAGGCCCAACGTCGGCAAATCGGCGCTCTTCAACCGCATCATCGGCGACGACGAAGCGATCGTCTCCGACGAGGCCGGGACGACGCGCGACCGCCATTTCTCTCGCGCGGAGTGGAATGGCCGCGCGTTCTGGCTCGTGGATACCGGAGGCCTCGCCGACGATCCCAGGGCGCCGATGGACCTCGAGATCCGTCGGCAAGTGTCCACGGCAATCGAGGAGGCGGATCTCCTCCTGTTCGTCGTGGATGCCGGTGTTGGCGTACACCCGAGCGACTCGCGCATCGGCGACATGCTGCGCGCGTCCGGCAAGCCCCTGATGCTCGTCGCCAACAAGGTCGACGACCCTTCCCGCACGGACTGGTACGAGTTCTACCGCCTCGGCATGGGAGATCCGTTTCCCGTGTCCGCGCAGAACGGCAAGAACTCGGGCGATCTGCTGGATGACGTCATCTCGCGGCTGCCGGAAGCCCTGCCCGAGGACGAAGCGGCCCTGCGTGTGGCGGTCGTCGGGCGTCCGAATGTCGGCAAGTCGTCCTTCGTGAACCGGCTCCTCGGCGAGGAGCGGCTGGTCGTCAGCGACGAAGCCGGCACCACGCGTGACGCGATCGACTCGCCCATGGTGTATCACGGACGCCGGATGATCTTCGTGGACACGGCGGGCCTCAGGCGCCAGACCAAGATCGACGACGGCGTCGAGTTCTATTCCGCGCTGCGGTCGCGCCGAGCCATCGAGCGGGCCAACGTCTGCGTGCTGCTGATCGACGCCACGGAGGGAGAGTTCCACCACCAGGACCTGCGCATCGCGAACATGGCGTGGGAGGCCGGCCGCGGGCTCATCGTCGTCGTCAACAAGTGGGACCTCGTCGTCGGCGAGGACAAGGCGACGCACAAGTTCGAGAAGAAGGCACACGAAAAAGCGCCATTTCTCCAGCACGTGCCCTTCCTCTTCACGTCAGCACTCACGGGGCAGCGCGTCACGAAGATCCTCGACCTCATCCTGCTTGTGGAAGAGGAGTCGCAGAAGCGCATCAGCACGTCGCGCGTGAACGAGCGTCTCACGGAGCTGTTGGCACGACGCCAGCCGTCGCAGGCCGCGGGCAGGGAGGTGAAGCTCAACTACGCGACGCAGGTGAGCGTATCACCGCCCACCATCGCCGTCTTCGGCAATCATCCCGACCTCGTCGAGGAGCACTACGTGCGGTTCCTGCACAACGGCTTTCGGGAGTCGTGGCAGTTCACGGGCAATCCGCTGCGCATCCTGTTGCGCCGCAAGAGCGGGGGAGCTGCGGCGTAGGCATGCATCCCGGCCTCGCGCTCGCGCTGGCATACGCGTCCGGGTCCATCCCGTTCGCGCTCATTGCTGGTCGTCTGCACGGCGTCGATCTGCGCACGCAGGGCTCGGGAAATCTCGGGGCCACCAATGTGTTTCGCGTGCTCGGCTGGAAGACGGGCGTCACGGTCTTTCTCGCCGACGCGTTGAAGGGCGCGCTGCCGGTGCTGCTCCTGCCATCGCACATCGACAGCCAGCGTCCCGTGGCGGTATGGGGAATACTCGTGGGCGTCGCGGCCATCGCGGGACACGTGCGCCCGCTCTTTCTCGGTTTGCGGAAGGGAGGGAAGGGTGTTGCGACGGCCGCGGGCGTCTTCTTCGCGCTGGCTCCGGTGCCCATGCTGGCCACGTTCGCCGTCTTTACAGCCGTGGTCTTTGCGAGCGGGTACGTCTCACTGGGAAGCCTTACGTCGGCGGTTCTCCTGCCAACACTCCTCGCGGTGACGCTGGGCGCCGGATCGCCCCTATTTCTGGTGAGCGTCGTGATCGCCGCGTTCGTCTTCTGGACGCACCGCGGGAACATCCGCCGCCTCCGCCGCGGCGAGGAGCATCGGTTCGGCAAGGGAGGCGCCGCATGACGCGGTGTGCGGTGGTGGGGGCCGGCGCCTGGGGGACAGCCCTCGCCGACGTATTGGCGCGGAATGGCCATGACGTCCTCCTGTGGGCGCTCGAGAAGGACGTTGCTGCCGGCATCAACGAGGGCGGAGAGAATTCGCGCTTTCTCAAGGGGTTCGCGCTTTCGCCGCGGCTCCGGGCAACCACGACGCTGACCGATGCCACGCGCGACGCGCAGCTCATCTGCGCGGCCACTCCATCGCAGCACCTCCGGTCCGTCATCTCGGCTGCGCGCGACGCCATTGCCGCGCGGGCCATCGTGTGCGTCGCATCCAAAGGCATCGAGAGCAACACCCTCGCGCTCATGAGCGACGTTGCGGCCGAGGAGGCACCGGGCCGCCCCGTGGTCGCACTCTCGGGTCCCAGCTTTGCCGCCGAGGTGGCGGCGCAACAGCCCACGGCGATCGTCGCTGCGTCCGACGACCTGATCGCCGCGGAGACGGTGCAGGACGCCTTCAGCAATGGGCACCTCCGCCTTTACACGCACGATGACGTCATCGGCGTCGAGCTGGGTGGTGCGCTCAAGAACGTGATGGCCGTGGCCACTGGCATCGTCGAGGGCGTCGGTCTCGGCTTCAATTCGCGGGCAGCGTTGATCACCCGCGGGCTCGCGGAGATGACGCGACTGGGCACGGCCATTGGAGCGCAACCGTCCACGTTCGCGGGTCTTGCCGGCATCGGCGATCTCGTGCTCACCTGCACGGGGACGCTCAGCCGCAATCGCGCCGTCGGCATCGAGATTGGACGCGGCGCGACGCTGGACGAGGCACTGGCCGGCAAGGAAACCGTAGCGGAGGGAGTTCACACCACGAGGAGTGCGCTTGCGCTCGCCACACGCGAGGGAGTGGAGATGCCGATCGTTGCCATGGTGCATCGCATTCTGTTCGACGGATATCCGGCGCGCGAAGCGCTCACCGAGCTCATGGCCCGCGAGCTTCGCTCGGAGCAGGACGCATGAGCGCCGCCGAACCGGTCCAGGAGTTCTTCAGCATCGGCGAGGTGTGTGAGCTCACCGATCTCAAGCCACACGTGCTGCGCTACTGGGAGAGCCAGTTCCGTTTCCTCAATCCCGCCAAGAACCGGTCGGGCAATCGCGTCTATCAGCGGCGCGAGATCGAGCTGATTCTCCTCGTGAAGCATCTGCTCTACACCGAGAAGTACACCATCGAAGGCGCCCGGCAGAAGGTGGACGAACATCGCAAGGGTGGCGAGCTGCGCGCGGCGGCGCGCGCGGCACTCACGGTGCAGACCCTCGAGTCCATCGAGAACGAGTTGAAGGACCTCATGCGCTTTCTCTCATCCGACACCTGAGCCCCGCTGGAGGGGCACATCGCCTTCATGCGCTTTCTCATCACCAACGACGACGGGATTCTGGCGCACGGCATCGAGTGTCTCACCGAGGCCGCGGAGCCGCTCGGCGAAGTGTTCGTCGTGGCTCCCGACCGTGAGCAGAGCGCGACGAGCCACTCCCTCACGCTCCATCACCCGCTGCGCCCGGTGAAGCGCGCCGAACGGCGGTGGCAGATCGACGGGACGCCGACCGATTGCGTGATGATCGCCGTCGAGGCGCTGATGGACTCGCGTCCGGACTTCGTGCTGAGCGGCATCAATCACGGGCAGAACATGGGTGAGGACGTGCTCTACTCCGGCACCGTCGCCGCGGCGATGGAAGGGTTGGCGCTCGGCATTCCCTCCATCGCGTTCTCGTTCGCCGGTGGTGATCTGCGCGCCGATCTCACGTACCTCAAGGAACAGGTGAAGGTGCTCACGCCCCTCATCAAGCACATCGTATCGCTGCCCACGTTCCCGGCGAACACGCTACTCAACGTGAACCTGCCTCCAGTGCCGGCCGACGGTGTGCGCGGCGTGCGACTCACGCGTCTCGGCAGTCGCGTGTACTCCGGTTCGCTCAAGCCCATGCGCGACCCGTGGGACAGGGACATCTTCTGGATCGGCGGCGGCAGCATCACGTGGACGGGCGAGCCCGACTCCGACTTTCGTGCCATTCAGGACGGCTTCATCTCGATCACGCCTCTCCATCTCGATCTCACGCACTACACCATGCTCGAATCGTCGGGGACGTGGTGGCGAGATCTGTAGACGGCCAGATGGTGGGCGCGCGCCGGCGCCTGGTCGAGACCCTTCGCGAAAAGGGCATCCGCGACCTCGCGGTGCTGCGTGCGTTCGACATGACAGCGCGTCACGCCTTCGTGCCCACGGGCGTTCGCCATCGGGCCTACGACGACGTTCCGCTTCCCATCGGAAACGGGCAGACCATTTCGCAGCCGAGCGTCCACGCGAAGTCGCTAGAAGCTCTGGCGCTCAAGGGACACGAGCGCGTGCTGGAGATCGGCTCGGGCTCGGGATATCAGACCGTGCTCCTCGCGCATCTCGCCGCACAGGTGTTCACCATCGAGCGGATACCGGCCCTGTTCAATGCGGCCCGCGAGGCCATCAAGGCCGCCGGCGTCACCAACGTCTCGATGCTGCTCGGCGACGGAACCGTTGGTTGGCGCGAGTTCGCTCCCTACGAGGCCATTCTTGTCAGTGCCGGAGGGCCATCGGTGCCCCAGGCACTGGTGGAGCAGCTGGCCGATGGCGGCCGCATGATCGTCCCCGTGGGCACGCTCGAGGAGCAGACGCTCGTCCTCGTCAGCCGGAAGGGAGATCAGGTTACCACGCGCGAGATCGCGCCCGTGCGCTTCGTTCCGTTGCTCGGCACCCAGGGATGGGAAGGGCAATAGCGTGATCCGGCTGCACGTGCGGATCGGCGGCCGCGTGCAGGGAGTCGGCTTTCGCTGGTTCGTCCGGGAAGAGGCGCGACGCCTTGGACTCAGCGGATGGGTCACGAATCTTCCTGACGGCGACGTCGAGGTCGCGGCAGGAGGCGAGGCCTCGTCACTCGATCGGCTACGCACCGCTCTCGCGGTAGGGCCGACTGGCGCGCAGGTCAACAGCGTGTCCGACCTCTCCGGGGAGCTCCCTGAATCGCTCCCCTATCCATTCGCCATTCACCGATGACCGCCGCCGACCTGAGTGCCCGAGCCGCTGCCAGTGTCCGGGACGTTCCCGACTTTCCGCGGCCCGGCATCGTCTTCAAGGACATCACACCACTCCTCCAGGACGCCGCGCTGTTCCGTGAGTGCATCGAGGGAATGGCCGCGCCGTGGCGCTCGGAGCGCGTCACCCACGTTGCTGGCATCGAGAGCCGCGGGTTCATCCTGTCAGCACCCATCGCCATCACGCTCGGCGCGGGCTTCATCCCGATCCGAAAAGCTGGAAAGCTTCCCTATGCGACACAGGGAAGGGACTACGCCCTCGAGTACGGGACGGATCGCCTGGAGATGCATGTCGACGCCTGCCCGCCGCCGGCGCGCGTGCTGCTCGTCGATGACGTCCTGGCAACCGGTGGCACCGCCGCGGCGGCGTGCGCGCTGATCGAGCAGGTCGGAGGTAGGACTGTCGGCTGTGCGTTTCTACTGAGACTCGGCTTCTTGCACGGCGACCAGCGACTCGCCGGCTATCCGATTCAGAGCTTGATTGAAGCGTAAAGTATTTAGCGACAGTGAGTTCCGCGGCTGGCGACGCAATTTGTGGCTTTACAAAAGGTGATCTGCGGCACTATCCTAGCGCGTCGTGCGGCACCCGCCGTTGAACGCGTAGGCTCTCGCCCAGCAGCTCCCCATCACCGGGATCGCGGTCCATGAAAAAGCTCGCGTATTACGCCGTCATCCTCGGCGCCGTCGTGTCGTGCTCCGACACTCCGACCGCCCCACTGTCCGAGTCGGCGTGGAGTCCACCACTTCCGTTAGCGGCGGCGAACGCCCCGGTTCAACCGATCCCGAATCAGTACATCGTCCGCTTTCCGGACAACGAACCGAGCTCCATCGCGCGTGCCCGTCTGATCGAGCGCTCGCACGGCGCCGTCGTGCAGCGCGTGTACGACACGGCCATCAAGGGCGCCGCGTTCACGATGGCCGACGACGCCGCGGAAGCCCTGAAGAGCGTCAAGGGCATCGTGTCGGTCGAACAGGATCAGACCGTTCACCTCAGCACAACGCAGTCGAACGTCACCTGGGGGATCGACCGGATCGACCAGCGCAACCTGCCGCTGTCCACCACCTACTCGTACACCTACTCCGGGGCAGGCGTCACCGCCTACATCATCGATACCGGCATCAACTTCACGCACAGTGAGTACAACGGGCGCGCGTCGTTCGGCGTGGACGAGATCGTCCCGAGCACGAACGGTGTGGACTGCAACGGCCACGGGTCACATGTGTCCGGCACCGTCGGCGGGACCACATACGGCGTCGCAAAGAACGTCAGTCTCGTCGCGGTTCGCGTCCTCGATTGCAGCGGGAGTGGCAGCTACTCGCAGGTGATCGCCGGCGTCGATTGGGTCACCGCGAACGCGCACAAGCCAGCCGTCGCCAACATGAGCCTTGGCGGATCGTTCTCGTCCGCACTGAATGCCGCCGTCACGAACTCCATCGCGGCGGGCGTCGTCTTCGCGGTCGCAGCCGGCAACAGCGCGGCCAACGCGTGCAACTCATCGCCGTCGAGCACGCCCACCGCGATAACGACGGGCGCCACGACCATCAGCGACGGCTGGGCCTCCTTCTCGAATTTCGGGTCGTGCGTCAAGATCCTCGCGCCCGGCGTGAACATCACCTCGGCGTGGATTGGGAGCAACACCGCGACCAACACCATCAGCGGCACATCCATGGCGACGCCGCACGTGGTCGGCGCGGCCGCCTTGTACCTCGAGGCGAATCCCACCGCCACGGCCGCGCAGGTCAGCTCGGCGCTCACGGGCAACGCGACGTCGGGCGTCGTCAGCGGCGTTCCGTCGGGCACGCCAAATCTTCTCCTGTATACCGGTTTTCTTGGCGTTCCTCCCACGGCGAACTTCACCAGCACCTGTGCCGGGCTCGGATGTAACTTCGACGCCAGCTCCAGCTCCGCATTGGCGAGCGCGACGTACAGTTGGACCTTCGGCGATTCGCAGTCGGGAACCGGAAAGACGACCAGTCATACGTACGCGACCGGTGGCACGTACACCGTGACGCTGACCGTCTCGGATGCGAATGGTAGCAGCAGCAAGTCGTCCACCGTTACGGTGTCGGCTGCTCAGCCGCCCGTCGCGAGCTTCACATGGAATTGCGTCGGTCAAGCGTACCCGACTCAGTGCGCCTTCGATGCGAGCGCCTCGAGCGATGCCGTGGGCATCGTCTCGTACGCCTGGATCTGGGGGAACGGAACGAGTGAGACAAAGACGGTCCCGCTCGCGAAGAAGACCTACGGGAGTACGGGAGTCTATAGCGTCACATTGACCGTCAAGAACGGCGCGGGTTTGACGAGCTCGGTCACGCAACAAGTCACTGTCGGGGCCGTAGCCAATCAGCCGCCCACGGCGTCGATCTCGGCGCCGACGAGTGGCACCAGCGTCGTGCAGGGGACGAGCGTCACTTTCACCGGGTCGGGTTCCGATCCGGAGGATGGCGCGCTGACCGGTGCGTCGCTCGCGTGGACGAGCAGCATCGACGGATCCATTGGGTCGGGCACGTCCTTCGCCAAGAGCAACCTCTCGGTGGGGACGCACACGATCACCCTGACGGCCACGGACTCGAAGGGAGCAACTGGTACGGCGTCGGTGACACTGACGGTCACTGCACCGGTGAATCAGCCGCCGACGGCATCCATCTCGGCACCGACAACCGGCACCAGTGTGGTGCAGGGGACGAGCGTCACCTTTACCGGGTCGGGTTCCGATCCGGAGGATGGCGCACTGACCGGTGCGTCGCTCGTGTGGACGAGCAGCGTCAATGGCTCGATCGGTACAGGCACCTCGTTCGCCAACAGCACCTTGTCGGTTGGGACGCACACGATCACGCTCACGGCCACGGACTCGAAGGGCGCCACGGGAACGGCCTCGATCACACTGACCGTCACCGCGCCTCCGCCACCGCCGCCAGTTGCGAACTTCACGTGGACCTGCACTGGTTTCAATCCGCACCAGTGCCAGTTCGATCTGTCGTCGACGACAGGAACCATCGTGAAGTGGGTAGCCGCGTACGGAGATGGACAAACCCTCACGTTCACGTCATCGGCCGTTCTGGTCGGCAAGCACACGTATGCTGCCGCCGGCACGTATCAGGCGTCGCTCACGGTGACCGACAATCTGGGGCGGACGAGCTCCGTGACGAAGGCGGTCATCGTTCCATAGCACGGCGAGTTTCTGACGAGAGGGCCGGCGAGATGGATGCGCCGGCTCTTTTCGCTGGATGCATCGGCGTACGGAATGTGAACGAGCACGGCCACCCAATGGTCCGTCGCGCGCGATTTGCGTGGGTGCTACCTTTATTGGCTTACCCCCGGACATCGCCCCTGTAGCTCAGGTGGATAGAGCAGCGGTTTCCTAAACCGTTGGCCGGGTGTTCGAGTCACCCCAGGGGCACTCCCACACGCAGTCGTTCAAACCCGCACACTCATGACGAGCCCGATCAACGAGTCCGCCGCGCAGCCACGAGCCGAGAGCTTCGTGGATTGGTTTCACATCAATTCCCGTATCGTCACGGCAGGCGCGGTGGTCGTCGCGGCGGCCGCCTTCGGCTACTGGATCGTGCAACGGACGGCCTATAACGAGACCATCAGCGCCGACAGGCAGCTTCTGGTTGCCAAGCAGTCCCTGAACTCCGGAAACGAGGCCCTGGCCGCCGCGGACCTGAAGAAGGTGGCGGACAAGTACCCCACGAAGCCGGCGGGTGGCGAGGCGGGGATGCTCCTCGCGCAGCTCCAACTGGGCAAGGGTGACGTAACCGGGGCCATCGCTGGACTGAGGGCGCTGGCGACCAAGGTGACCTCGGGTCCAACCGCCGCCTCAATTCGCGGATTGCTCGGTGACGCCCTCGTGCAGGTCGCGAAGCCTGCCGAAGCGGCAGCTGAGTACGTAGGCGCAGCGAAGTCGACGTCCATGGCCAATGAGCGCGCATACTGGGAGTCGAAGGCGGGTCGCGCGTACCTCGCGTCCAACAACACGGTCGAGGCCCGGAAGCTGTATGAGGCGCTGGCGGCTCAGACGGACAACGAAGGCATCGCCACCGAGGCTCGTGTTCGGCTCGGTGAGCTGAGCGTCGGCAGCCGCCCGTAGCGCTCTAAAGTCGCCACGCACCGGCTGCCTCTGCGGCCGGCGTGTCGTAGCAGTCTCGAGCCCGGAGGAGGGGACAGTCGGTAGCGCCATCACGGCGACATTGGCTGTCTCACGCTGCTTGGAGAAAGTACGTATAATATGTATTATGTAAACTTGGCATTGTGGATAACTGTGGACAAGTGCCGCGACTCGGTAGCGGCTATGCTCTCAAGGCCATACCCCGTAGCGAGTTATACAGCTGGCTTCAAGTTATCTCACACCTGAGCGCGTTTAGCCGCCTCAATTGGGCGCACGCCAGGGTGATCGCCCTTGAACTGGCGCATTCGCTGACGCCTTGGCCGTCTGTCTTACCGGCCTACTGCCATTCTCCAAGCCGACCCTCGAACACAATCCGCGCCTCGCCAGACAATGAGGGTCGCCAGACGCCAGCTTGGCCATCCAACCGGACGCGAAGCACCCGACCCGAACGCGTCCGCAGGCACACAGGACTGGTAGCCTCCCCTGCTTGAGTCAGAAGGATCGCCGTCGCGACGGCACCCGTACCGCACGCCAGCGTCTCGCCCTCGACGCCCCGCTCGTACGTTCTGATCCGCCAGTCTGGCGCATCATGGGAGACGAAGTTCACGTTGGCGCCGCGTGGCAGTGACGCCTCGTGTCGAAGCGGACGGCCGCGGCCGACGACATCCACGGCCGATACGTCGTCCACCCGAACCACCAGGTGGGGCACACCGGCCTGCGCGAACCCGATCCACCGCTCGCCAGGTGCGAGCCGCAACGAGAGCCCGGTGCGAACCTCGGTCACAGGCTCCAGGTCGACTTCGGGCCCGCCCGGAAGGAACCGGCCGCGGAGCACGCCGGCGTCCGTCTCGATGGAATAGGAGGCGTCGCCAATGATGCCGAGCTCCCGCGCAAGGCGGGACGAGCAGAGCGACGCGTTGCCGCAGAGATCGGCTCGGGAGCCATCGGCGTTGAGGTAGACCATCCGGAAGTCGGCCACGGCGGACGGCTCGATGACGACCAACCCGTCGGCTCCGACGCCGGTAGCGCGACCGCAGATGGCCTGCACGGCCTTCGCTTCCGTCAACCCGCCCGCCGGCTCCGTCATCGCGTCGATCATGACGAAATCGTTCCCCGACCCGCTCATCTTGTAGAAGGTCCGTCCGGAGGCAATCACGCGCCGCTCCCGTCCACTCCCGTCAAACCGCCCCGATCAACGCCCACCAACGCAGGCGCCAGACCATCCAGACTGCTTCGCGGACGATGCTCTGGGACATCTTGCTCGTGCCCTCGCTGCGGTCCACGAACACGATCGGAATCTCCACGATGCGGAACTGCTTCTTCCACGCCCGGAAGCTCATCTCGATCTGAAACGCGTAGCCGTTCGACCGCACGTGACTCAGGTCGATGGACTCGAGCACGGCCCGCCGGAAGCACTTGAAGCCTCCAGTCGCGTCCCAGAGAGGCAACCCGGTGACGAGACGCGCATAGATGTTCGCGCAATAGCTGAGAATCAGTCGCCCGATCGGCCAGTTCACGACGGTCACTCGCCCCTGCTGATACCGGGAGCCGAGTACGAGGTCCGCGTTCTCGACGGCCGCCAGAAACTGCGCGAGGTGAATGGGGTCGTGCGAGAAATCCGCGTCCATCTCGAACACGTAGCCGTAATCGCGCTCGAGCGCCCAACGGAAGCCCGCGATGTACGCGGTCCCCAACCCCATCTTCTTCTCGCGCGACAGCAGGTGAACGCGCGTGTTCTGCGCCGCGATGGCCGCCACCACTTCTCCCGTTCCGTCGGGAGAGCCGTCGTCCACGATCAGCATTTCCAGCCGCGCGTCCTGCACCAGGACGCGATCGATCAGCCGGTCGATGTTCTCCCGCTCGTTGTAGGTCGGGACGATGACGAGCGCGCGCTCAGACAAGGAGCCGCCTCCGGTCCACGGCGAGTCCGGCGGCGAGCCCAGCGACGGCGAGAAGCACCGCGACGATGGTGATGCTCTTTCCCGTGTCCACGGCGTCGTCGTGGAAGTTGAGCTCCACGGTACGTGCGCCCGCCGGCAACGGCACTCCGATCAGGTTGAAGTCGGCGCGGAAGGCGTTGCCCGCCTTTCCGTCCACCAGCGCGCGCCAGCCGGGATAAAAGTTCTCCGATACGACGAGAGTCGAGCCCTCTGGTGCCGGCGCGGCGAGGGTGATCACCGCGTGGCCCGGGCCGTAGCCGGCAGTGGACGCCGAGATCGTCGTCGGGGCGGGCATCGCCTTCGGCGCCGGAGGCAGCCCCTTGGCGGCAGTATCGAACACGGCAATGCGTCTCGGATCGAACCGCGGGTCGATGACTGCCGGCAACGCGATGCTGTCGACCGCCGTTACGGCGCTCGTTGCCAGCCATGCATACGGCTGATCGCCCGGAAACGTGTACAGATACACGGTCGACCCGGCGGAATTCTTCACCGGGCCCACCACTAACCTCAAGGTGGTATCCGGGACTGCCTTGTTCGTATACAGGTACCGCACGTTCTCGTGTCGCCAGAACATCGGTGACATGATCGCCGGCGCGGCCTGCGGAATGATGCGGTACTCCGACAGCTGGTCGTAGCGACCGAGCTCGTTACCGTGGTAGCCCGTGATGGAACGGATCCCGTGCACCATGAGGCCGGTGCCTTCACCGTTGCCATGCCTGCCAAAATAAGGATCGGGAGCTTTGACCCCTTCTCCACCGTCAGCGATTACGACGACGCGCGCCGGCTGTGGATCGTGTTTCAAGTACTCGATGGCGGGATCCGAAGCGAACAGCACCTTTGCCGGTGGCATGAAGAGCCAGTACAGGCGCGCAATGGACCACAGGTCCGCGCCCACGATGATCGCGAGACCAACCATCGCCGCGCGCGCCGCGAGTCTCCACTGCTGCCAAGCGTACACGAGGGCCGCCGCGAGAAGCAGAAACGCGAAACTGCGCCAGGCACCCGCAATGAGTGGCCCGCCGTTGATGCCTTTGACCTGATCGACGATCTGCGGAATGGCGATATCCGGATAGCCCTGCCGGGCGGCCACTGACTCAGCAAATCCGCGCATGCTGGGTGTCGCGGCAGCCATGAGTGCGCCGGTGCTCGCGAGCAACGCAACCACGCCGCCGGCAATGGCCCAGCCGAAGAGCAGCTTGCGATTCACCTCGCGGGCGATCACGCGCTCGACGCCGAGCGCCACGAACACGCTCACGCAGAAGGTGAAGACGTAGATGATCGTGCTCGGCGCACGGAAGAACTTCGTCCCCGGCACGAGGTTGTAGACGAGCATGAAGAACGGCGTGTTGCCGCCGAGCATCCAAAGGAAACTGACGATGCCGGCACCGAGCCAGAATCGACGGAAACGAGTGTTCGTGTCAGCGCCAAATGCCGCAGACGCTAACACCAGCACGGGCCCGCCGAGATATTCACTATGGAGGTGAATGCTGTTTGGCCCCCAGTACTTATCGAGGATGCCGGTGAACTGCGGGAGGTAAATGTTCACCAGCTCGATGAACGGGAACGAGTATGACGTCGCGAATGCGTAGTCGCGTCCACTCGCGCGCGGCGACCACGCCACGTACTCGCGAACTGGGGCATATTGGATGGCGCCGATTGCCATTCCCACCAGCACGGCCGCGAGCGCGAAGGCGAGACGTCGCACCGCCGTCCGGCGGTCGAGCCGCTGGCCCTCGGCGTCCGGGCCGAGGGCGAGGAACAACGCGAAAGCGCCGGACATGAGCAGGAGATACTGAAGCAACTGTGGATGGGGGCTGAGCACCGCAAGTCCAACCGTCAGCGCAAACGCGCCCCAGGCCCAGTTTCGCCCGTCGCGAAAACCGCGGATCAACACCCACAGTGCGAGCGGCAGCAGCGCACTGACGAAGAGTTTGCCGTCATGTCCTGGCGACGCGTACGACGCGATGGGTCCGGACAGCATGTAGGCGAGCCCACCCACGAGCGACGCGAAAAAGCTCAGCCCCCACGCGCGCAGAAAGCCGAACGTGAAGAGTCCGGCGAAAAAAAGATGAATGGCGAATCCCCATGTCATCGCGGCGTCAGTCGGCATGAGGAGCCGCAAGAGCGCCGTGGGATAGAAGATGTCGCCGTGCATGGCAGCGACGTACGGGAGCCCTCCGAACAGATATGGATTCCAGTGCGGAATCGAATGCCCGGATCGCAGCGCCTGCGCGGCGAAATCACGGAAGGCGTATCCCGCGATGTACTGATCGCTGTTGGCATTCACCAGGAAATGGCCGGACAGTGCCGGATACGCGAGCGTCAGCGTCGCGAGCGCGTACGTGAGCGTGGCCCATCCCATTGCAAATCGCGGCGCCGGAATGGAGGGCGCCGCGACGTGCCGATCAGGGCGTGAGGTCCGAGGTTTCAATGGACGGGGGGCGAGAGCGGACGTGGTGAAACGCCCAGAACAGGAGCGCCGGCGTGACCTCCAGCAACGTCAGCCAGACGCGCGAAGCAATGGTGATCAACGTGGCCTGCGGATACGTCGCCAACCCGGACGCCTGGAGCAGTTGCAACATGGCGCCTTCGCGGACACCCAGCCCCGCTGGGGCGAAGAGGACAATATAACCGACAACGTAGGAGATGGTGTACACGGCCAGATACGCGGAGTACGGGCCGATCGAGTAGCCGATGATACCGGAGACGAAGAGCTCGAACGCCACGCCGTAGAGGAGCCATGCCGCAATGTTGCCGACGATCGAATAGACCACCGCCATTACAGGAAGCGTTGCTTGCACCGGCCTGTCCAGCAGACGCGCAACCACTGGCGTAACACGCGGAAGGAGCACGGGCGTGAGAAACAGCGCGACCGCGGCGATGCCGACGAGAAGCGCCGTGACCGACCCGCCACCAGTCGCTGAGCGATCGAGCAGCACGCGGCCACTCACCAATGAGACGGCGAAACCCGCGAGAATGTTGACGAGCGTCCCCAATAACGCGGACGCCGACGCCGCCACAGGCGACACGTCGACCTGCCGCGCCATTGCTCCCATGGCTCCGATCTGCCACACCTTGCCGGGGATGTAGCGTCCGAGATTCGACACACTCCAGATGCGCGCCGCGGTCCAGAAGGAAAGGTGCGCGTTCCAGGTCGACAGCACGGCGCGCCAGGTGAGCACGAGCGTCGCATGCGCGATGAGAAACACGGCGCCGGAGAGCGCGATCGTCCCCCACCGCGGATGCGAGACATCCGGCTGTAGGCGGAACTGGCGAAGACCCTCGAGCAGGCTCGCGCCGACGCGCGCGAGAACGATGGCCGCCAGAATCCATCCGGCGGCCCGAAGGAACCGCTTACGTCGCTCCGGATCCAAGTGCCGATCTGTAGATGTCAGCGTAACGGCGAGCCACCGACTCTGGTGCGAAATGCGCGAGCGCGTACATACGGCCGGCCGCGCCGATGGACGCGCCAAGATCGACGCGAGCGATCAGGTCGCGAATGGCAGATGCGAGCGCGTCAGTCGAGCGCTCCTTCACCAGAATGCCGGTACGGTCATGCTGGATGACATCCGTCAATCCGCCGGACGCGAACGCGATGACGGGCGTCTCGCAAAGTTGCGCTTCGACGGCCACGAGCCCGAGACCCTCGAGCAAGGATGGAATGACCAGCGCCCGTGCCTTCTGATAGAACGGCACGAGGTCAGGCTGCCTGACGGCACCGTGCCATCGAAGGCGGGCGGAGAGCCCGAGTGACGAGGCTCGTGCTTCGAGCGCGGCGCGGTCGGGTCCGTCACCTACTATGTCCAAGCCAATGTTCGATGGAAGCAGCGCAAGGGTATCGATGAGCAGCTCGATCCCTTTTTGCGCCATCAGCCGGCCGACAAAGAGCAGATTCTCGGTGCGGGCCGACTCCGGCGACGGCGTGAACAGCTCCGTCGCAACGGGCATGGGCGCTACGAGCGGCCGCTTTACGCTCACGATGCTCTGTGCTTCATCCGCGAGCCAGTTCGACACCGCGGTGACCGCCGCCGAGTGCTGAAGCACGTGTCGAAACGCGGGGCGCGAGATACTGATGTTGCGCGCCATTCGCACGTCCGTGCCATGCAGCGTGGTGACGAGCGGAATGTTGCCCATACGGGCGACCCAGGTTCCAGCGATCCCGTTGGGAAACCACCAGTGCGCATGCACGAGATCCGGCTGAAATTCACGGCGCGCGCGCACGCCCGCCTGAAACTCCGCGCCGAGAAATCCGATGAGCGTCACGCGCGCGACCCATGAGTCGCGCACCTGCGCCGCCATGTTACCGCCATACGCTAGCGTCTCGTACCGGCGCGGCGCATAGCGGAATCGATCCACCGGAATGCCGCCGATGTCGGCATGCGACGCAAGCCCTGTTGCCGCGGGTGCAACCACGCGCACTCGCACACCCTCGTCCGCGAGAGCCATCGCCAGGCGCAGAATGAAGGAGCCCGCCGCGTCTCCTGCCTCGCGCGGATACGAGTGCGTCAGGAACAGGACGTTCATCGGTCAGCGATCGCCGCCCGTCCGCGCACTGACGTCATCGAGTTGCCGTCGCAGCTCGCGCAGCTCCGCCCGCTGGCCGGCGATCTGCTCCCCGAGCAGCCCGGTCGCGAACAGGACGCTGCCGAGAATCAGGCAGGTCGTGATGATCGTCCACACCGGGCGGATCCCCTCGTGGGTGACCGCGAGCACGATCAGCGCCGTGATGCCCGCCAGGAAGCCGAACGCGAAGAGCGCTGCGCCGAGCATGCCGAAGAGAAGTAGCGGCTTCTTGCCGAACTTGAGCTCGAACCACACCGACAACATGTCCAGCACGCCGACGGGAATGCGCGAAATCCCGAACTTCGAGCGGCCCGCATGCCTCGGATACAGCGGCACGGGAATCTCCGTCACCGTGAAGCCCTGCTCCGCCGCAATGACGATCATGTAGCGATGCCAGTCGGGCCGCACGGGAAGCGACTCCATGACCTCGCGTCGATAGGCTTTCACCGAGTTCAGATCTTTCACCGGCACGTGAAAGAGCATCCGGCTCAGGCCATTGTAGATGCCGGACACGAACGCCTTTTCGTACTTCCCTTCCTTGAAGCCCGTCACCATGTCGGCGCGGTCATCCAGAATCGGATGCACGAGACGCGGAATGTCCTCGGGCTTGAATTGCAGGTCCGCGGGATAGAAGACCAGCACGCGGCCGCGCGAGTTGAGAAAGCCCGTGCGGAGCGCGTCGGCGATGCCCCGCCTCGCGCGATGCCGAACGACGCTCAGAAACGCATACTGCGCTCGCAGCTGTTCCAACACGCGTGCGGTGTCGTCGATGGAGCCGTCGTCGATGACGACCACCTCGTAGCGCACCTGCGGATCCTCCGCAAACGCAGCGGCGGCGAGCTCCATGAAGATCGGCAAGTTCTCCGCCTCGTCCTTGGCCGGCACGAGCACGGAGACGTCCGCACGTGCGGCGGAGGCAGCGCTGAGCGGCGAGGCGGCGACGGCGCGCTCGTCGGTCATCATACCCGCTTGCGCATTCGGGCGGAGAGGACGCCGAGCTGATCCCGATACTTGGCGACCGTGCGTCGCGCGATCTGCACGCCGGTGTCCTTCAGGATGTTGACGATGGCCTGGTCGGTGAGCGGATGCTTCGGGTTCTCGTCAGCGACGAGCTTCTCGATCTGCGCCTTGATGCCGCGCGCGGAGACGTCCTCGCCCGCGGTGGTGGAGAGCCCCGACGAGAAGAAGAACTTGAGCGGGAGGACGCCGCGCGGCGTCTGCACGAACTTCTCGTTCGTCACGCGGCTGACCGTGCTCTCGTGCATGTTGATGACCTCGGCCACTTCGCGCAGGGTCAGCGGGCGGAGGAACTGCACGCCCTTCTCGAAGAAGTCGCGCTGCCGCTCCACGATGTAGTTCATGACCTTGAGCATCGTCTGCCGGCGCTGCTCGATGGCCTGAATCATCCAGTTGGCGGAGTTCAACTTGTTGGAGATGAACTCCTTGTTCTCGCCCTCGAACTTCTTCTTGTCGCGTGCAATCTCCTGGTAGGCCTTGCTGAGCTTGAGCCGCGGGAGATTCGCGTCGTTCAGGAAGACATGGTACTTGCCGTCGATCTTGTCGACGATGAGATCCGGAATGATGTAGTTGTCGCTCGCGTCGCTGTAGACGAGCCCGGGCTTCGGGTCGAGCTTCGCGATCTCGTCCGCGGCCTTCTGCACGTCGCCCGGGCTGATGCCGAAGCGCTTGGAGATCTCGCTCCAGCGATGCGCGATCAGCTCGTCGAAGCAGTCGCGGACGAGGCGGAATGGCACGGAGTGCTCCAGACCGGCCTCGCGGAGCTGAAGCATGAGACATTCCCGAAGGTCGCGCGCGCCGACGCCCGGCGGATCGAGGCTCTGGACGATGCCGAGCATCTCCTCGGCTTCTGCCATGGTGTACAGCGGCAGCTCGTCGAGGTTGCGGTCTTCCACCTCTGCCGCCTTGGCGACGGTGTCGTTGACGCCCTCGAGAATCTTCTCCAGCCCACAGGCGAGATATCCGTCCTCGTTGATGTTGCCGATGAACTCATCGGCGAGGAACATCTGCCGGCCCGTGAGATCGAGCAGGGAGACCTGATCGCGGAGGTGGTCGGCAAGGTCGCGCGTGTCCACGGTGACGGGCTCGTAGTACTCCCGCTCCTCGTGCTCCTCGCGGCGGCCACCGGCATCGAACCCCTCGAGAAGGATCTCCTCCCAGTCGATCTCGCCCTTCTCTTCCTTCTCGGCCTCGCTCTCCTGCGTCGCGGGTTCGGTGACCTCACCCTCCTCCTCGTCCTCCTCCTCCGGCTCGACCATGTCGAGGAAGGGGTTGTTCAGCAGCTCCTGCTTGAGATGGTTCTGAAGATCCAGCAGCGGCATGTAGAGGAGGTCCATCGCCTGATACAGGCGAGGATTGATCTTCAGCTCCTGCTTGAGATGCGTGTGCTGCCCGAGGCCCGGCCTCATGACACCTCGGCCGGCTGCGATTCCGCGACGAAACGCGCACGGAGGCGCGCCGTCAGCGTCGGGCCGAGATAGCTCTCCGCCACCTTCTCGTCGAAGACGAGCTCCTGCACCGTGCCCGACACGATGACTTTTCCGTCGAACATGATGTATGCGCGATCCACGATGTCCAGCGTCTGCTCCACGTTATGGTCGCTGATCAGCACTCCGATGCCCCTGGTGCGCAGATTGGCGACGATGGTCTGAATGTCGTGTACGGCGATGGGGTCCACGCCGGCAAATGGCTCGTCGAGCATCATGAACTTGGGCTGTGTGACGAGCGCCCGGGTGATCTCGAGCCGCCGCCGTTCTCCTCCGGACAGTTGATAGGCCTTATGGTCTCGCAGGTGCTTGATACTCAGCTCGTCGAGCAGGTGCTCGAGTCGCTCGGTGCGCTCCTGCTTTGTGAGGTCGAGTGTCTCCAGGATCGCTACGATGTTGTCCTCGACCGACAGTTTACGGAAGATGGACGGCTCCTGGGACAGGTATCCAATGCCTCGGCGCGCCCGCTGGTACATGGGCATGGAGGTGATGTCAGCACCGTCCAGCAGGATGCGCCCCGAGAGCGGCTGCACAAGGCCCACGATCATGTAGAACGTCGTGGTCTTCCCCGCGCCGTTCGGGCCCAGCAGTCCGACGATCTCCCCCTGTTGCAAGCGCAGGGCCACGTCATTTACCACCCGGCGCCGGCGATACACCTTCGACAATCCATGCGCCTCGAGGACACTGCCATGCGGCGCGACGATACCCGCGGACACCCGTGCCTCGCGGGCAGCGGCGTATTCCCCCGTGTTGCGGAGCATGTCGGCGAGCTCCGTTCGGCGCGCGGCGATCTGCGCCCACAGCGTATCACTGACGCGAACGCGCGCGCCGGTTTCCGCCGGATTGGCGGGACAGCTGATCACGCCGTCGGAGACGAGGCGCGGGAACACGGACGACGCCAGGTGCGCGCGCACCTGATCCATGCTCAGCTCCCCCGCTTCGCGCTCGGCATTCTTTCCGGCCGCCCGCTGCGCCTCGAGATGGTCGCGGCGATAGATGAGCGCGATGTCGTCCACGGCCGCCGAGCCTCGCTCGTCGGCCGCCGAGATGATGGCGTGCAGCGCCAGCGCCGTAGAGCGGTCGCCGCGGGCAACGCGGTAGATCAATGCCTCAACGGCGGACGCAGAACCGGGAAGTGTCATGAGCGCCTCGCAGACGGCGCAATGAGCGCATTCGCCGCTGGTGCGCTTGCCGGCGGCACGTTGGCTGGCGGTCGGCGAGGCACTCCGCCCGCGGGCGTCTTCACGGCGTCCGGATGACCACAGGTCTCATCCGGCTCGGCGAGCACCGCGTCGGAGGCACCCTGCTCCTTCTCTCGTACTTCGACGCGGCTCACCCGCGCGCTGTCGAAGCTGACGGTAATGATGCGCCCGCGGACGTAGTTGATGGATGGAAGCTTGCAGGCAGTGTCTCGCGGCGCGAGGTTCTGGTACGACGTCGCATGGCCAAGCGCGGTGAGCGTCTTGATCCGCGGGCCTGCGCTGGTGTCCTTCGCCGGGACGGTGTCGAACGTCGCCACGATCGTATCGCCGGTGAGACGGTCGTGCTCCTTCGTGCGGAACTTCGTCGTGTCCGGGGCGCCCTCCGCGGATGCCTTCCGCACCGCATGCATCTCACGCACGCGCTGCCCGGGCATGATCACGTCGATGGAGTCACTCACGATGGTCTGCGTAGGCGACGTTGCGTGCGCACGGCTCCTTCCCCATGCAATGGCGCGCTGAAGCAGGTCGTCGCTCACGCGGAGATCGATCGTGTCGGACTTGAGGTTGAGGTCCTGACTCGTGGCTTCCGCGGCGTTGACCGATAGGACGCGCTCCAGTTTCCTTCGACGCGAGTTGAGGTCGATCGTTTCACCGACGAGGGTGAATGGCCGCCCTTTCGTTCCGTTGATCCGCGGCCGCCGCATGACCCGCAACAATCCCTTTCCACCGTCGAGATACAGGGAGTCACCCGTCGCCGTCAACTCGGGACGCACGACCACGACTTCACCCTGCGCCGAGACGACGCTGTCGCCCTGCAGCCAGATGGTGTTTCCGGTGACGTTCACCGGTGGCTGTGCCTTGCCCTGCGGGTCCTTCTCGATGATGCTGATGGTCGGCCGTCCCACCGCCACGCCCATCTGCTTCACGCGCACCTTCGGAACGGCGCGAAAGTACTCGAGTGAGCTCCCCTTGAGCTGGGAGCCGCTGGGAAGGGTCGCGTCCACGTTGAGAAAGGCGAGCAGCCGCTCCTCCTTCTGAAAGTACGTGAGGAAGTCGGACTTGAGCCGCATCCTTGGTTCCGTGTAGTCCACATGGCCGATGAAAAAGAAACGGCCCTCGTCGCCGTACTGCTCGAGACTGTCGGATTTCAGGACAATCTTCTGCTTTGGACACCGTGCGACGACTCCGCCCCCGATGTACGAGTTGTACTGGCCGCTCGGCAACTTGATCGTAGTCAGATGCGCGGACGGCAGCTGGTCGATTTGAAACTGGCACCGTCCGGTCGGAGGACCCGGATTCTGCGCCGACAGGCTGGCCGCACTCAGCGTGACCGCGATAGCTAGGAGTGACCGCCTCATTGGTTCGGCAGCGTAAAGCTGCCCCTCGCGCCGAGATTCCGCAGGATTTGCACACGCGTCAACTGCGGATCCGCCTTGAGACCAATGCCTTCAACCGTGCGCCCCGGCTGCACGAGCACGAATGACGTGTCGCTGCTGACCTCATTCAGCCCCTGCATGTAGCGGATCTGTGGCGACGTCAGCCGCTTGCCGTCAGTCGTGACGATGACGACGTTGCCGAACCCCTCGAGCAACTGCTGCCGCAGATTGTAGCGGCCACGATCGGCGCTCATCACGCCGTCCTTCACGCCAGTCGCGGTGTTGAACGTCGCGCGCACCTTCCGCAGCTCGAACCGCGAGTTCTCGTCGAAGACGTACGCCGTGTCCGCAAAGAGCTCACCCCGCTGAACGCCATGCACGGTGAGGAGCGTGTGCACGTCGATCAGCACCTGCTCGGCGCTGTCCGCGAGCGTGGCGCGGCTCTGCACCGGCGGCGCGCTGCCCTTCTGCGTGCAGGCGACAATCGCCGACATGGCGCACAGCACGCCGATGGCCGCACCGCGACGACTCATGCGACGCGGGCCCGCAGCAGGTCGTGCAGATGCACGACTCCCTCCACGCGATCACCCGCGCCGAGCACCGGCATCGCCATGATGCCGTGCTGCTCCATGCGGTACGCGACGGCGCTCGCGAGCTCACCGCGATGCGCGCTTCGCGGCGACCGCGTCATGATCCGCTCCACCGGCTGGGACAACACGTCCACTTCGTGCTCCATCAATCTCGTCAGGTCTCCGGCCGTGAGTACACCATGCAATGCTCCCTCTCCGCCCACGACGAGCACGATGCCGCGCTGCTCGGCGAGTACCACTACCGCTTGCCTCAACGTGCTGCCCGGAGGCAGCACCGGAAGCGGGTGCGTGACCATCACCTCCTCCACGCGCATCACCAGGCGCCGGCCGAGCGCACCGCCAGGATGCAGCCGCGCGAAATCCTCGCGGCGAAATCCCTTGTGCTCGAGCAGCGCCACCGCGAGCGCGTCCCCCATGGCTAACGCCGCGGTCGTGCTCGTGGTCGGCGCGAGATCGTGCGGGCACGCTTCCTCCTGCACCCGCGCATCGAGCGACACCGTGCACAGCCGCGACAGGGCGGACGCGCTGTCCCCCGTAATGGCGACGGTGCGTACCCCGAGCCCCTGGAGATGTTCGAGGAGCCCAAGCAGCTCGTCGGATTCACCTGACTTGGAGATGAGAATCGCGACGTCATCTGTGCCGACGATCCCGAGGTCGCCATGCGCGCTGTCGAGCGGGTGGAGGAATACCGCGGGCGTCCCTGTGGACGTCAGCGTCGCAGCGATCTTCCGGCCGATCAGCCCCGACTTGCCAACTCCACTCACGATTACCCGTCCGCCCGATTCCGCGATGAGCGTCACGGCGTGCGCGAACGTCTCGGTTAGACGTGACTCCATGACCGCAAGCGCGTCGCGCTCCAGCCGCAACACCTGCCGTCCTCGTTCGACGATTTGTTCCGGGGTCACGCGCGTGGTCCGGAGATTGGAAGCGACCGTTCCTCGACGTAGCGGTCCGTCACCGTCGCCCATTCACCGCGCGCCTTGAGCAGAGCTTCGGCGAATTCGCGCACCGCTCCGAAGCCGCCAGACGAGGACAGTTGCACGGTGCACGCGGCCTTGATTTCGGGGACCGCATTGCCCACCGCGACCGGAAGTCCGACGAGGCGGAGCACGGCGAGATCGGGAAAGTCATCGCCGACGAAGGCCGCCTCGGACGGCGCGATTCCGTGCTGGTCGAGCATTCCCAGAAAGGCCGGAAGCTTCTGCGCGTTCGCATCCTGCGCGACGTCCTCTACGCCAAGCTCCAGCGCACGCATCCGCACGCTGTCCGAGACGCGCCCCGTGATGATGGCGACGCGAAGTCCTGCCCGCTGAAGCAGATGAATGCCCAGCCCGTCCTGGATGTCGTAGCGCTTGAACTCCATCGGCGTTCGATCGACGGTGCCGATGTAGATGCCACCGTCCGTGAGCACACCATCCACGTCGAGCACGACGAGCCGGATACGCCGCGCGAGGGCAGGATCGATCATGCGCGAGCGACCTCCCACACGCGAACCGCGCGCTCGATCAGCGCATCCAGTTTCTCTAGCGGAATCATGTTCGGCCCGTCGCTCGGCGCGTGCTCGGGATCGGGATGCGTCTCGAGAAACAGGCCGTCCGCACCGGCGGCGCAGGCGGCGAGCGTCAACGCGGGAATGAACTCACGGGCACCTCCGCTCGCTCCGGCAACGCCCTTACCGGGTTGCTGCACGCTGTGCGTCGCATCGAAGATCACCGGCGCGTCGCATGCCGCGCGCATGCGGGAGAGAGATCTGAAGTCCACCACCAGATCGCCGTAACCAAAAAAACTGCCACGCTCCGTCGCGGCGACCTGCGCGCTGCCCTTGTGTCCCGCGGCAGTGAATCCCTCTCGCACTTTCTCGACTGCGCCGCGCATGCCTTCGGGGTGCAGCCACTGTCCTTTCTTGACGTTGACCGGGCGGCCCGTCGCGCCGGCGGCGAGCAGCAAATCGGTCTGGCGGCAGAGGAACGCGGGAATCTGCAACACGTCGGCGACCTGAGCCGCCGGCGCGCACTGTTCCGGAAGGTGAACATCGGTGAGCACCGGAAGTCCGGTCGCCCGGCGAACGCGGTCGAGCGCCGCGAGCCCTTCATCGAGCCCCGGTCCGCGAAACGCGCCGGCGTTGGAGCGATTGGCCTTGTCGAAGCTCGCCTTGAAGATGATGCCGCCCGGCACACGATCCGCGAGCTTCGCCAGATGCTCTGCCACGCGAAGATTCAGCGCATCATCCTCGAGCACGCATGGGCCGGCGATGAGAAACAGCGCGTCGCCCCGAAATCGTGCCTCGCTCATGAATGCGCGGGAGCCGCCTGGGCCGCCGCGCCACGCACACTCTGGCGTCTGCGCGCCGACGCTGCCGCCGCAATGAAGCCGGCGAACAGCGGATGGGGGCGCGTCGGCCGCGACTGGAGCTCGGGATGGAACTGGCACCCGATGAACCAGGGATGCGCCGGCAGCTCGACGATCTCCACGAGCTGCCCATCCGGCGACAGCCCGCTGAGCCGCATACCGTGGTCGATGAAGAGGTCGCGATACTGGTTCGACACCTCGTAGCGGTGACGATGGCGCTCGCTGACCTCGGCGACGCCATACACCTCCGCGACGCGCGATCCGCGCGAGAGGCGACAGGGATACGCACCGAGCCGCATGGTGCCGCCCATGTCCGTCACGTGTTGCTGCGATTCCATCAACGAGATGACGGCGTTGTCGCACTCGGGCGCAAACTCGGACGAGTGGCTGTCGTCGAGACCGCACACGTTGCGCGCAAACTCGATGATGGCCGTCTGCATGCCGAGACAGATGCCGAAGAACGGGACGCCCTCCTCACGCGCGGCGCGAATGGCCTCGACCATGCCCTCCACGCCACGCACACCGAATCCACCAGGGACCAGCAGTGCGTCATAACTCTTGAGAATGCGGCGCGACGTCTCCCCGTCCGTGAAGCTGTCGCTCGAAACCCACGAGATGTCCACGCCCACGTCGTTGGCGATGCCGCCGTGAATGAGCGCTTCCTGGACGCTCTTGTAGCTATCCACGAAGTCGGTGTACTTGCCCACCACGGCCACACGAACGCGTTCGTGCGGCGCGATGACGCGCTGCACCATCTCGCGCCAGGCGCCGAGATCCGGAGCCGGCCGCTCGATGCCGAATTTCTGGAGCACCTTCTCGTCGAATCCCTGATCGCGGAACGACAGCGGAATCTGATAGATGGAGCTCACGTCGGGCGATTCGATGACCGCTCCGAACTCCACGTTGCAGAAGAGCGCGATCTTGCGCTTGATGTCGTCGGAGATGGGACGCTCCGTACGCACGATCAGGATGTCCGGCTGGATTCCGATTTCCATCAGCTCGCGGACCGAGTGCTGCGTGGGCTTGGTCTTGAGCTCGCCCGCGGCCGCGATGTACGGAATGAGCGTCAGGTGCACGAAGATGGCGTTCTCGCGCCCGACGTCGTGACGGAACTGCCGGATGGCCTCGAGAAACGGAAGCGACTCGATGTCGCCCACCGTGCCGCCAATCTCGACGATGACCACGTCGTTTTCGGGCGCGATGCGCCGAATGGCGCTCTTGATCTCATCCGTGATGTGCGGAATGACCTGCACGGTGGAGCCCAGGTACTCGCCGCGGCGCTCCTTGGTGATCACGTTGAGGTAGATGCGCCCCGTGGTGACGTTGTTCGCCTGGGACAGCGAGCGGTCGATGAAGCGCTCGTAATGCCCGAGGTCCAGATCCGTTTCGGCGGCGTCGTCCGTGACGAAGACTTCACCATGCTGGAACGGCGACATCGTGCCCGGATCCACGTTCAAGTAAGGATCGAACTTCATCATCGTCACACGGAGGCCGCGTTCGACGAGCAGGCGGCCGAGCGATGCGGCCGCGATTCCCTTGCCCAGCGACGAGACGACGCCGCCGGTCACGAAAATGAATTTCGTCGTATGCTGCCGCTTGATGGTCTGCATCAGCTCCCGGACATGGTGAAGGTTGGCCACTCCAAGTTTGCCCGATCGAGATCGGCTTCCGTATCGACACCCGCGCGCCACGGCCCATCGACGATTGCCACACCCATTCGCACCCCCGCTGCCAGCGGTCTGAGCTGCTCGAGTCGCTCGATGCGCTCGAGCGGATGCGGAGGTTCCGCGACCCATTTCGCCAGCGCCGCCGGCGTGTATGCGTACACGCCGATGTGATGCAGGACCCTTGCGTTGCGTTCGGCGACGTCGGCGTCGTCCCGAAGAAACGGAATCGGCGCACGCGAAAAATACATCGCTGCGCCGTCGTCGGCCGCGACAACTTTCACCACATCGGAATGCATGAGGACGTCGGGCGACGCGCGCACGGCTGCCGTCCCGAGTGAGAAGCCGTGAGCCGTGACCTGCTCCAGCGCGCCCCGAACCGCGTCGGCCGAGACGAACGGCTCGTCACCCTGCACGTTGAGAATCGCGTCGAACGAGCGAAACTCCGCCCGTCGCGCAACCTCGGCAACGCGATCGGTTCCGGACGGGTGGTCGGCCGAGGTGAGCACCGCCTGCCCGCCCGCTTCGACGACGCAGTCATGAATCTCACGGCTGTCGGTGGCGACCACGACCATATCGGCGAGGTCGAGCGCCTGAACGCGCTCCAGCACGCGAACAACGAGCGGGGCGCCGGCGAGAAGTCGAAGGGGTTTCCGGGGGAGTCGCGTCGCGCCCAGGCGCGCTGGGATGACGGCGAGGGTTCTCACGAGCGGCGCGGGCCGCGCCCGGATGCAACTTTCACGCCATTCAACGTATTGTGGGGCACAACGATGCGCCAGTGGACGCACGTGCGCCTGCGTTTCGTGTAGCTCAGTGTCCGAGCGAGATCCCCAACCCGATCTTTGAGCCGCGCTGACGTCCCGCGTCGGTGACGAAGTCGAAGCGAAGTGCCCGCAACCCGACGCCCAGCCCAATCTCCTGTTCGAGTGACGGCAGCGAACGGACACCCGCCGACCCGATGAGATGGAGCAGCGTGAGCACCGGCGAGCCCACCACGGGCAGCATCACGCCGGACAGCGGTATGACGTAGCGCGTCTCGAGGAACACCAACTGGGAGCCGCCGAGCTCCAACAGCTCCACTACGGGAAGCGTGCCGCTTCCGCCGAGGTAAGCATACCGCGCCATCGGCAGGCTGTCGCGCGTGCTCGCGACACCATGCCCATGCAGGTACAGGTGCTGCTGCCCGAACGTGGGAAACGCGACGTGGAGGTCGACGGTAGCCTGAGTGAAGTTCTGCGTCCCCGCGATCGTGGTGAAGCTGCGCTCTACCGCGGCGCGCAACCGCGTTACCACAACGCCGGACGTGTCGTGCAGCTCGCCACCGACGAGCGCCGATCCGATGTCGCCCGTCTCCACGAGCGGATTCGGGCGGAGCATTCGCTCGACGGAACGGCGCCCAAGCACCGAGAAGACCGTGCCCTCGGCGCTGATTGGACGCACGTGCTCGTACCGTCCTCCGACGAACGGCTCGAACGTACGTCCCTGAGCCTCCATCCGGTAAAATACCCGACCTTCGCCCCCGGAAGCGCGGAAGTAGTTGCGTGAGTCGAGCCCCCGGAGAAACGACAGCGCCGAATTGACGAGATCCGAGCGATTCCAGCCATCGTTGGTGCGTGTCGTCAGACCGGCCCGAGCCTCGACGTGCAGCGCGGAGCTCTGCCCCAGCGAGATCTCGACCGCCGGGTCCAGAACGCCGAGACGGCTGCGGTACGTGACCGTCGGCTGAATCTCCACGAAGCCGTCGGCAGGCGCGATGACGAGACCCACGGGGAGCGACAGTCCGTCCACGCGATCATAGGCCGGTGGGAGCACGCCTTGCAGCCCCGCGGCATCCACCAACGGCACCTGCGGCGACGATTCGAGCGATCGATAGGAGAGTGCGTAGCGCCCGGCGTCATTCGCGACATCGTACGTCTCATATCGAAAGCTTCGCACCTCGCCACCAACGTGGCCAAGCGTGGTGCGCACGACGGATCCGCCGACGGCGACCGCCCGGCCACTGATGTCCACACCCGGATGCAGGTAGAGATCGGCGCCAACGACGATCACGTCGCCCTGGACGTGGCTGGCCACGGTCACGGGGCGGCCGAGCACGATGAGCGACGACGAGACGGTGGAGTCGCGAGGAAGATCCAGACGTGCGGTCCCGGACAGGACGAGATGAGGCCGTGCGGCGGCGTCGATGATGATGGCCGCGGATTCGTGCGCCGGACCGCCCTGTACGACGAGCTCCTGGGCGCCGAGCGGCGCTCCAGCGAGCAGCGCCAGCGTCAGCACCGCGCGGTTCACGCGTGCACGTGCCGCAGAAAATTCCGCAGGAGCTGCTTGCCGTTCGGTGTCAGAACGGACTCGGGGTGAAACTGGACTCCCCATACCGGATGGTCGACGTGACGCAGCGCGTGGATCTCGGACGGATCGTCCGTCGCCGTCGCGACCACGCGCAGCGATGAAGGCAGCGTATCCCGCTCCACGATGAGCGAGTGATAACGTCCGACCTCGAGCGGCGTTGGCAGTCCGGCGAACAGATCGCTCCCGTCATGGGTGATGCGCGAGGTCTTCCCATGCACGGCCCGGGCCGCGCGGACGACACGCCCCCCATAAGCCTCTCCAATGGCCTGATGCCCGAGGCATACGCCCAGGGTGGGCGTCGTGGCGCCGAAGGCCCGGATGGCTTCCACCGTGATGCCCGCTTGCGCCGGCGCGCAGGGTCCGGGAGAGAACACCAGCGCCGCCGGCGCAAGGGCGGCGATGTCGTCGATCGTGACGGCATCGTTGCGCCGAACCTGCACGTCCGCGCCAAGCTCGCCGAGATACTGGACGAGATTGTACGTGAACGAATCGTAGTTATCGATGACGAGGATCATTGCACCGGTTCACCCTCTTGGATGATAACTCCGGTGCACGCTGCGCAGATACTCCCGATCCACGTGCGTGTAGATCTGCGTGGTGGCAATGTCAGCATGCCCCAGCATCTCCTGCACCGCCCGCAGATCCGCGCCGCGCTCGAGCAAATGCGTCGCGAATGAATGCCGCAGCGTATGCGGCGAAACGTGCTTGCTGATTCCCGCGCGCTTTACGTAGCCGTCCAGGATCTTCCACGCGCCCATGCGCGTCAGGGGCCGCCCGCGCGCGTTGAGAAAGAGAATGCCCTTCCCCTCACCCTTCTCCAGCCGGGGCCGGAGCTCGCGTATGTACAGCGCGACCGCACCGATTGCCGACCGGCCAATGGGCACGATGCGCTCCTTGCTGCCCTTCCCGAACACCCGCACCAGCCCCTCTTCGAGCATCAGATCGCGCAGGCCGAGCGTCACCCATTCGGTGACGCGCAGGCCGGCGCCGTATGCCAGCTCGAGCAGAGCGCGATCCCGGAATACGAGTTTGTCATCCAGCGTGGGTGCGGCGAGCAGCGCTCGGACTTCCTCGACGGTGAGCACCTCCGGGAGCGTGCGCCACTTCTTCGGTGTCTCGAGGCGCTCGCTCGGATCGCGTACCACGACACCGTCCGCCGCGAGAAAGCGAAAATAGGTCCGCAGCGCCGAGACGTTGCGGCGGATGGACGCCGGTGATAATCCGAGATCCTTGAGCTCGTACACATACTGACGCAGCAGGGGAGTCGTAATGTCGGGCGGAGCCGCCGCTCCGCGCGCCGACGCGAAGGCTGTAAAGCGCGCGAGATCGCGCCGATAAGCGTCGAGCGTCCGAGCGGAAAGGCCCTTTTCGAGGGAGAGATATTCGCCGAATCGCGCCAGCAGAAAGGACCGGCTGCGACGATCGTCGTCGCTCACGGTGATGGCTAGCGTGGAGCGATGGTGGCCGTCGCGATGCAGGCGATCCCTTCGCCGCGGCCGACGAAGCCCATTCCCTCGTTCGTCTTTCCCTTGATGCTCACGTCCTCCGCGCGAACGCGGAGCACGTCGGCAATGTGGCGGCGCATTTCCTCGCGGTGCTTTGCGATCTTTGGCGTTTCGGCAATGACCACCACGTCGACCTGCTGCACGTCGAACCCCGCGTCGTGCACGCGGGCCACGGCCGCCGCCAGCATCGTCATGGAGTCGCGGCCGCGATTCAGCGGGTCGGTGTCGGGAAACATCGCGCCGATGTCACCGAGCGCCGCGGCACCGAGTATGGCGTCGGTAAGCGCATGAGCGATCGCGTCACCGTCCGAATGGCCGTGCAGGTGGACGTCCGACTCGATACGTACTCCACCGAGAATGAGCGGGCCACCGGGCTCGAAACGGTGGGAGTCGTAGCCGAGCCCCGAGCGCGTCACGCCGCCGCGACGGCAGCGGCCGGCGCGATGATCGAATAGTCCTGCCGGCGACGCGCCGGCGCGAACCCGGCATCGCGAATGAGCCGCTCCATCTCCTCGATGGAGGTACGATGCGTGGTATTCGCCGCCGAAACGACGTTTTCCTCGATCATCAGCGAGCCGAAGTCATTGCAGCCGAAGTGAAGCGCGGTCTGCCCAACCTTCATGCCCATCGTGACCCAGCTCGACTGCAGGTTGGGCACGTTGTCGAGCACGATGCGCGCGAAGGCAACGGTTCGCAGATAATCCACCGCGTCGGTCTTCTGCATGTGCGACATCGTCGGCGTATTCTCCGGCTGCAGCGGCCAGCAGATGAACGCCGTGAATCCGCCGGTGCGCGCCTGCACTTCCTTCACGCGGGCCAGATGCTCGAGCCGCTCGGCGAGCGTTTCGCCGATGCCGTACATCATCGTGACGGATGTCTTCATCCCTTCCTGGTGCGCAATCTCCATGATCTCGAGCCACCGGTCCGCCCCGGCCTTCTTCTTTGCGACCTGGTCACGAACGCGCTGGACGAGAATCTCTCCGCCGCCGCCCGGAATGGAATCGAGGCCGGCCTTCTGGAGCTCGCGAATGACGTCGCGCGCATCCATCCGATACAGCTTCGCCCAGAAGTCGACTTCACTGGGACTGAAGCCGTGCACGTGAATGGGATGATGCCGCTTGATGTAGCGGAGCAGATCGAGGTACCACTCGAACGGGATGTAGGGATTGTGTCCGCCCTGCATGAGGATCTGCACGCCGCCCAGTGCCTTGACCTCATCGATCTTTGTGCCGATCTGCTCGTACGACAGCGTCCACCCCTCGGCGTCCTTGGGCCGGCGGTAAAAGGCGCAGAACCCGCAGTCCGCCACGCAGACGTTGGTGTAGTTGATGTTCCGGTCCACGATGTAGGTCACCGTGTTGCCGGGATGCAGAGCCCGACGGACGCGATCGGCCTCCCCCCCCAGCTCCAGCAGGGGCGCGTTCGTGTAGAAGTCGAGAAGATCGCCCATGATCGTCAGGCGGCCGGAAGGAACGTCAGCGAACCGTTGGGCACGCGCCCGCCCGCCGCGAGCTTGCCGAAGAAGGTCGTGAGACCAGCAAGGTGCTCGTATCGCAGGCCATAGTCGAGACCGGAGAGATACTCGAGGGCCGCGGCGTAGCGCACGCTCCGGGCGGCGGAAGCCTGCGCCGCCAGTTGATCGAGATGCGCCAGTCCCCAGTCACGTGACGCGATGAGCTGTGCATGCACCCCGAGCGAATCGGCGACCGGCGTCGAGCGCTGCGCGACCCAGACCGCGAACACGAAGGGCAAGCCCGTCCATTCCTTCCAGACGGCGCCGAGGTCGTAGACGTGCGGGTATTCGCGCGCCAGCTCGCTCGCGCCGGAGCTGAGCACCAGCGCCGCGTCGCCAATGATGAGCCGCGCCTCATGCGCCTCGTGTCCCGCATTCGCGAGATCGGAGACCTCAGCATCGGCTGGCACGAAGGTCGGATCCGCATTCCACACCTTCTCGAACAGCAGTCGCAGCAGCGCCACGCTGGTCATCGAGCTGCGGCTCACGAGCACGCGCCGGTTGGTCAGCGTTTCCACCGGGCGGCGCGAGAACAGCAGCACGCTGCGCACGGGACCATCACACGAGATGGCGAGATCGGGGAGCAGCAGATATCGGCCGGCGTCGCGCGCGTATTCCACGGCGGAGATCACGCTGACGTCCAGCAGGCCGGACGCCATCAGATGATTCAGCTCGGTCGGCACGCCGTCCACCAGCTCCGCGGCAAGGGGAACGATGCCGCGATCCACGGCCCCGTACACCGGGTAGCAATTGATGTAGGGAATGCGGCCGACGCGCACGACTACGCCGCCTCGGCGTGCGACGGCGGCGGGCCGTCGGCGTCATCGAACGTGCGGAGTACGTTGTAGAACGAGTCGCGCTCAGCAGGCACTTTCCCCGCGCCGCGAATCAGACGCACGATCTCCTCGAGCGACATCGCCTGCGCGGTGTGCGCGCCGGCCTCGTGGTAGATCTTCTCACGCACGACCGTACCCTCGAGATCGTTCACGCCGAAGTGCAGCGACATCTGCGACACCGCAGGCGTCACCATGATCCAGTGCGACTTCACGTGCTGGAAGTTGTCCAGGAACAGGCGTCCCACGGCGAGGTTCTTCAGGTCGTCCACGCCAGAGGTCGCAGTACCAGTCCGCCCAAGTTCCACGCCGAGCTCGTTGTTGTCCGGATGGTAGGCGAGCGGAATGTACGCGAGGTAGCCGCCCGTCTCGTCCTGAAGATCACGGAGCATCGTGAGATGTTGCACCCGATCCTCGTGCGTCTCGACGTGACCATACAGCATGGTACAGTTGGATCGAATACCGAGCGCGTGCGCGGTGCGATGGACGTCGATGTATTCCTCACCGGACAGCTTGCGGTCGGCGATGGTGGCGCGCACGGCGGGACTGAACACCTCCGCGCCCCCACCGGGCATCGTGTCGAGCCCGGCCTCGCGCAGCGCGATGAGGACGTCGCGGATGGACATCTTTTCGATGCGTGCGATGTGCGCGATCTCGACCGCCGTCAGCGCCTTGACGTGCACCTGTGGATGTCGCGCCTTGAGCCCGGCGAACATCTCGGTGTAGTAGGCCAGCCCCGCATGCATGTCGAGACCGCCGACGATATGGAACTCCCGCGTGATGTCCCCGTCCACGCGCGCGGCCTCTTCCCACACCTGATCCATGGTGTAGTGGTACGCACCCTCCTCCTTGGGAAGGCGCGCGTACGAGCAGAAGACGCAGGTCTTCCGCAGGATGCAGATGTTGGTGGGATTGATATGCTGGTTGGCGGCGAACGTCACGCGGTCGCCGTTGCGCGCGCGATTGGCCGCGTCGGCCATTGCGCCCAGACCCAGGAGATCCCACGTGTCGAAGAGCGTGACTCCATCGGCCAGCGAAAGGCGCTCGCCCGCGATCACCTTCTCGGCGACAGGTCCGAGTGCGGGATCGCTGACGCGCGACCTGTCGAAGGACACGCCGGAGGTCATGCGCTACTCCGTGTACCGCTGGACGACGAGGGAGACATTGTGCCCGCCGAACCCCGCGCTGTTGCTGAGCGCCGCGCGCAATTCGCGACGCTTCAGCGTATTCGGCGTGAAATCCAGATCACCGCACTCCGGATCCGGCACGCAGTAGTTGATCGTCGGCGGTATGACCTGGTCGCGCAGCGCCAACGTAGCGGCGATGAACTCCACGCCGCCGGCGGCGCCGAGCATGTGCCCCGTCATCGACTTGGTGGAGGAGATGCTGATGCGCGACGCGTCGTCACCGAACACGGTCGCGATTGCCTTCGCCTCGTTCGAATCGTTGAGGGGCGTGGACGTCCCGTGCGCATTCACGTAGTCCACGTCCGCTGGCGTCAATCCGGCGTCGGCCATTGCGCCGCGCATGGCGCGCTGCAAGCCCTCGTGCTCGGGCAACTGCCCGGTGAGATGATATGCGTCGCCCGTGGCACGATATCCCACGATCTCCCCGTAGATCCTTGCGCCGCGCTCGAGCGCATGCTCGAGTGCTTCGAGGATCACGATGCCCGCCCCCTCACCCATCACGAACCCGTCGCGATTCTTCTCGAAGGGACGCGAGGCCGTTGCCGGACTGTCGTTTCGCTCGGAGAGCGCCGTCATGTTTGCGAAGCCGGCGATGGCCATGGGCGTCACCGACGCCTCCGCGCCGCCCGCGATGATGATGTCGGCGTCGCCATATGCAATGGTGCGGAACCCCTCACCGATGGCATGCGCGCTCGTCGAGCACGCCGACACCGTGGCATAATTCGGCCCGCGGGCGTTGAAGCGCATGGACACCACGCCGGCCGCGATGTCGACGATATGCATCGGAACGAAGAAGGGGCTGATCTTGCTTGCGCCCCGTTCCCGGTAGATGTCGTGCTGCTCCTCGAACGTCTTGAGGCCGCCAATGCCACTGCCGACGATGACGCCGGTACGGTCCACGTCGTACCCGCCCTGCGACAGCCCCGCGTCGGCCATGGCTTCTACCGCGGCCGTGACCGCGTACTGCGTGTAGACGTCCGCGCGCTTCGCCTCCTTTCGCTCCATGAACTTCAATGGATCGAATCCCTTCACCTCGCAGGCGAACCGCACCGGGAACGACGTCGCGTCGAATTTCGTGATCAACGCCGCTCCGGACACACCCTCCTGGAGGGCACGCCAAGTCGTCGCCACGTCGTTGCCGACTGGCGTCACCGCACCAAGCCCGGTGACGACGACCCGACGTCGCATTACGCGCCGACCTTCGTGTTCAGATAGGCCACCGCATCACCGACCGTACGCAGCTTCTCGGCGTCCTCGTCGGGGATGTCGATGTTGAACTCCTTCTCGAATTCCATCACGAGCTCGACGATGTCGAGGCTGTCAGCTCCGAGATCTTCGATGAAGCTCGCTTCGTCGGTCATCTTGTCCCGCTCGACGCCGAGCTCCTTCTCGATGATGTCGCGGACCTTCTTGGCATTGTCGGCCATGGACCTGGCTCCTGTAGGGTGAAGAACGCGGGAAAGTTAGCGAAAGTTCAGCGGGATTGTCACTCGGCGATGACCACGATTACATGGCCATGCCGCCGTCGACCACGAGCACCTGCCCCGTGATGTACGACGCATGCTCCGAGGCAAGAAACGTCACCATCGAAGCGATGTCATGCGGCGCACCGAGTCGCTCGAGCGGGATCTGTCCCGCCAGCACGGTGCGGGCTTCGGCCGGTAAGGCCGCGGTCATGTCCGTCTCGATGAAACCGGGCGCGACGGCGTTGACGAGGATGTTACGCGACGCGAGCTCCCGTGCGACGGACTTGGTCAATCCGATCAATCCGGCCTTGCTGGCGGCGTAGTTGGCCTGCCCCTTGTTGCCGATGAGACCCACGATGCTGGCGATGTTGATGATCCGCCCCCACCGCCGCTTCATCATACCGCGCGACGCCGCCCGCATGGCGATGAACGCGCCTCGAAGGTTCGCGTCCAACACCGTGTCCCAGTCCTCGTCCCGGATGCGGAACAGGATGTTGTCGCGCGTGAGCCCGGCGTTGTTGACCAGGATGTCGACCTTTCCGAAGGCCCGCTCCACCTGCTCGACGAGCGCTGTGACGGAAGCCGGGTCACCCACGTCGGCCGCAAATCCCGCCGCTGACGCGCCAAGCGACTCCGCGACCTCCGCGGCGCGCACCTGATCGCGTCCCACGACCGCCACGCGAGCGCCAGCTTTCGCGAGCATCTGGGCGATGCCGAGTCCGATGCCGCGCGTGCTGCCGGTGACGAGCGCCGTGCGCTCCGAGAGATCGATGTTCATTCGGCGAGAGTCGAAAGGAGAGCGTCCACGTCGGCGGCGGTTCCGCACGTGACCACGCTTGCAGCAGGCGCGATCTTCTTGACCAGTCCCTTGAGGACGGATCCGGGTCCCATCTCGACGCAGAGTGCCTCGGGATGCAGTGCGGTGATGGCCTGGATTTCCCGCATCCACTGGACCGGCGCAGTCAATTGCTCCACGAGCGCTCGACGCGCAAGTGCAGCATCACCAATAGGTTGCGCGCTTACGTTCGAGTATACTGGGAACTTCGGGTCGGCGAAAGGGGCAAGGTCCAGCGCTTCCTCGAGACCACGTGCCGCCTCCGCCATGAGCGGCGAGTGAAATGCCCCGCTGACGTTGAGACGCATGGCGCGTTTTGCGCCCGCCTCCTTCGCCAGCGCCATCGCACGCTCCACTCCCGCCGCCTCGCCGCTGATGACGACCTGGCCCGGACTGTTGAAGTTCGCGGGGACGACCACGCCCGCGTCCGCCGCCGCGGTGCAGATCTCCTCGATCGGCGAGGTGAGCTCGCCGAGAATGGCCGCCATGGCTCCGGGGCGGCGCTCGCCCGCCTGGTACATCAACTCCCCGCGACGGCGCACGAGACGCACGGCATCGGACAGCGACAGCGCATCGCCGGCGTGGTACGCCGTAAACTCGCCGAGCGAGTGGCCGGCAGCCGCAACGACGCGCGGTCCCATCGCATCGCGCACCACCGCCCACACGGCGGCACCGTGCGCGAGCAGCGCCGGCTGTGCGTTGTGTGTCCTGGTGAGCTCCTCCGCCGGTCCGTCGAAGCAGAGCGCGCTGAGCGGCGCGCCCACCGCGGCGTCGGCCGCCTCAAAAACCTCCCGTGCGACGGAAAACGTTCCCGCGAGATCCTTGCCCATGCCCGGCACTTGCGACCCCTGTCCGGGGAACAGCAGGATGACGTTCCGCACGATCAAAAGCGAACGATCATGGAGCCCCAGGTGAAGCCCGCGCCGAAGGCAACCATGAGCGCCGTGGTTCCCTCCTTCACGCGTCCCGTCTCGACCGCCTCGTCCAGCGCGATCGGAATGGAGGCGGACGACGTGTTGCCGTACCGGTCCACGTTCACGTAGACCTTGTTCATGGGAATGTTCGCGTGCTTTGCGGTCGCCTCGATGATGCGGACGTTCGCCTGGTGCGGGATGAGGATGTCGATGTCGTCGCCGCGGAGCTTGGCGCCGTCGAGCGCACGGTCGCACGCGTCGCTCATCGAGCGCACGGCGTGCTTGAAGACCTCCCGCCCCGCCATTCTCACGTAGCTCGACCGATCGCCCAACACCGTCTCGCTGAAGGGAATCTTCGCGCCGCCACTCGGGCGCCACAGCAGCTCGGCGAGCGTGCCGTCGCTCCGCATGTACGCGCTGAGAATGCCTTCGCGCGCGTGTGGCTTGCTCCGCTTCAGAACGGCCGCGCCAGCGCCGTCGCCAAAAAGGACGCACGTGGAACGATCCTTCCAGTCCACGATGGCACTCATCTTCTCCGAGCCCACCACGAGGACCGTCTCGGCGACGCCGGTGTGCATGAGTCCTTCTGCGACGGTCATGCCGTAAATCCATCCGGTGCATGCGGCCGAGATGTCGAACGCCGCGGCGCGCCTCGCGCCGAGCTCCGCCTGGAGATCCACGGCGGTCGCGGGAAGGAGGCGGTCCGCGGTGGCCGTGCTGAGGATGATCGCGTCGATCTCGCCGGGTGCCACGTTGGCGCGCGCCATGGCGTGACGGGCTGCATCAGCCGCCATGTAACATGTGGTTTCGGTGTCGCTCGCGATGTGCCGCTCGACGATGCCGGTGCGCTCCACGATCCATTCGTGTGACGTCTCGAGGCCGAGCGCCGCGAAATCGTGGTTGGTCATCACGCGTTTTGGCACGCCGCGACCCGTACCGGCGACGTACGCAATCGGACGCTTCACGCCACGGGCTCCGTGGCGCTGAGCCGCTGCCCGATGACGTCGTTCATGCCGCTGTCCACGGCCTGCGCCGCCACCTTGAGCGCGTTCTTGATGGCGCGCGGCGATGACTTGCCGTGCGCGATGATGCTCACGCCTCTGACGCCAAGGAGCGGAGCGCCGCCATGCTCCGAGTAATCGAGATGCTTGAGTCCCTGCCCCAGCATCTGATCCGGCACGCCCGCGTTGCGCAGCGTGTCGATCATGAAGGGCGCGATGGCCTCGTAGAACTTGAGGAGCACGTTGCCGACGAAGCCGTCGCACACGACGACGTCCACCGCCTGCTGGTCGGTGCCGCCGGCCGGAAGATCGCGGCCTTCTACGTTGCCAATGAAGTTCAGTCCCGACTTCGCGAGGAGCACATGCGTCTCCTTCGTGACGGCATTGCCCTTTTCCGCCTCTTCGCCGATGCTGAGCAGTCCGATGGCCGGCTCGTCGCGTCCGAGTACGCACTCCGCATACACGGAGCCCAGCCGCGCAAATTGCACGAGCTCGTCGGGCGAGCAGTCCACGTTCGCCCCCGAATCCAGTACGGCGACGGGCCGCCGGGCGGATGGAAACAGCGTGACGATGGCCGGCCGCTTGAGGCCGGCGTGCAGGCGCAGGAGTACCATCGACGCGGCCATCTGTGCACCGGTGCTGCCGGCGGAGACGAACGCGTCGGATTCCCCGTCGGCCTGGAGCCGCAGACCGACCGCCATGGAACTGTTCGGCCGGCTTCGCACCACGGCGCTGGGCTTGTCCGTCATCTCCACGACGTCGGGGGCTTCGACGATGGAGCAGCGCGGCCGATGCGGTGCCATCGCGGACAGTTCGCCGGCGAGCAGCGCGTCGAGCTGCTGCTGGATCGCGGCGGTCCGTCCAACGAGCTGAATGCTGTGTGCGGGATCGAGATCGGCGAGCGCCATGAGCGCGCCGGCTACGGTCGCCTTGGGAGCAAAGTCGCCCCCCATGGCGTCCAACGCGATCCTCGCCAAGGTCAGGCTTCCCTGGCTGCTACTCGCTGCTCACCGGCATAGTATCCGCACTCCGCGCACACGTGATGCGGACGCTTCATGGCCTGACACCGCGGACACTTCTGAATCGCGACGACGGCCGCAGCCTTGTGGGTATTGCGGGCTCGCTTCTTACGCTTGCTGGTTCTGCGCTTCGGGACGGCCATTGTCTCGGACGGAAAAGGATAAACCGGGCACTGCTCAGCCCTGTTCCCGCTGCAGCTTGCGAAGCGCGTCCCAGCGGGAATCCGCCGCGGTGGAGGCGCAATCGCACGGGCCGAGGTTCAATTCGGCGCCGCAGGTCGGACAGAGGCCCTTACAATCTTCCCGGCACAACGCGTAGCCTGGAACGTTCAACAACCACTGCTCGCGCAAGGCCGGACGCAGATCGAGATCGTCCGACCCCTCATCGAGCAGAAAGACATCAGGATCATCCACGACGACGTCGCTTCCCGGCTCAGCGAAGATGAGCAGCGTGTCGTCCGTGACGTGCGCGCTGGCGTCGCCCAGACAGCGGCTGCACTCCAGCGCAACGTCGCCTTCGATGGAACCGTGCCAGTAGAACCGGCCCGGCCCCGCCGGCGAAAGCCTGCCCCGAACACGCACTGGGGCCGACGGCCGCGAATCGCTCTCCTCCCACACCGGATCATTGGGCGACAACACGTCGTCCACGACCACGGCATGCTCGGTGAGCGACCGGATGTCAAAGGACAGCATAGCCAAGAAAAATACCCACCCTGGCGCCTCTTCACAAGTCCGCGTGGGCTGAAGAGTTAGCCCGTGCCGCATCCCTCCCCGTCCGCCATGCGACTGGCTACCGAACCCAATCGCTCTCGGCGAAGAAGAATCGAGCTTCGCGCGCGGCGTTCTCGTCGGAGTCCGACGCGTGAATCGCGTTCCGCCCCTTCGACTCGGCGTACAGCTGTCGCACTGTCCCAGCGGCGGCTTCCGCCGGGTCCGTGGCGCCGATCGCATCGCGCAGCGCCGCAACCGCATTCTCCTTCTGGAGCAGCATCGGCATGCATGGGCCGGAGGTCATGAACTCGACGAGCTCCCCGTAGAATGGCCTGGCGCTGTGCACCTCATAAAAGGCACCCGCCTGCTCCTTCGTCAGTTGCATCGCCCGCGCGGCGCGCACGACGAAGCCCTTCGCCTCCAGCAACGCGAGGATCTTGCCGGTCTTGCCGCCGGTGAAGGCGTCCGGCTTGATGATCGTCAGCGTGTAGTTCCCTGCCATGGTTTTGCGCTCCGTGAGTATTCAGGATCCAATCAGTTTGCGAACGATGTCTCCGCGGGTCAGGAAGCCGATCAACCGGCCCTCGCGCACCACGGGGACCTTGTCGACGTCCTTGTTGCTCATGAGAGAAGCTACTTCGGCCAGCGGCTGGTCCGAAGCCACACACAATACCTGACGTGTCATCGCCTCCCGCACCGTCTTCGGGGCCATGCCCGGCGCGAACGACGCCCGGACATCCGGACCCGTGAAGGCCTGCGTCGTGACGAGATGCCGAATGACTTCCCGCTCGGTGAGCATCCCGAGCACTCGCTCATCGTCGTCCACCACGGGAAGGGCGCCCAGTCCCGTGCGCGCGAGCAGGCGGGCGGCGTCGCGCAGCGATGCGTCGGCGCGAATGGTCCGCGGTTGATAGCTCATGACGTCGCGCACTGCGAGCTGCTCCGGCAACGCGATGTCCTGAATGCTGTCGAGCTCCAGCATGGAGGCCGCGTCCGGAGCCGCGTACACCGCGGCCAGCGCCTCGGGCTTTCGCAGCATTCTCGCGAACGCCCCAACGACCTGGAGGTATCGCGCGGCAAAGCGGGGCGGCGTCACCACCATCAGCACCACGCGGGCCGCGCGCTCGTCGTCATTCACCTGTTGCCGGATCGGCTCGGCGGCAACCCCTATCGCGACCAGGAGCTGGCCCACCGCATCCGTGCGGTAGTGCAGCAGAAAGGCGCGATCTCCCATGGCGGCGACGTCCTCGCGCCGCACTTCGCTGACGCGCCGTCGGAGCTTCGCCTCGTCGAGGACGCCACGCGCAACCGCGAGACGCTCGAGCAGGGCGGCCGCGGCACCCTCGAGCGTCGTCGCCGGCAGCGGTACGATGGTCCGCTCCGTTGCGAGCACGTCGCGCAGCTTCATCGGGGCGATCCCTACATCCGGGCCTTCAGCAGCTCGACGAAGTCCATCGGACGTCGTGCGACGCCGATTCCGGCCTTCTCGAACGCTTCGATCTTTTCCGCCGCCGTCCCCGCGGATCCGGAGATGATGGCTCCCGCGTGTCCCATGCGCCGGCCTGGCGGCGCGGTCTGCCCTGCTATGAAACCGACGACGGGCTTCGTCATGTGCTTCGCGACGAATTCTGCCGCCTCCTGTTCATCACTGCCGCCGATCTCACCCATCATCGCAACTGCGTGCGTGTCGGGATCTTTCTCGAACGCGGCGAGGCAGTCGATGAAACTGGTGCCGTTGATCGGGTCGCCGCCGATGCCGACGCACGTGCTCTGCCCCATGCCCGCGCGCGTGAGCTGGTAGACGACCTCGTACGTCAGCGTCCCGGAGCGGCTCACCACACCAATGTTGCCGGGCGCGCAGATACGGCCGGGAATGATGCCGACCTTGCTCTCTCCCGGCGTGATGAGACCGGGACAGTTCGGGCCCAGGAGGCGGGCGCCTTTCTCCCGCACGAAGGGATGCACTCGCGTCATGTCCAGCACGGGCACGCCCTCGGTGATGCAGACGATGAACCGGATGCCGGCGTCGGCGGCTTCCATCATCGCGTCCGCCGCGAACATCGGAGGCACGTAAATGACGGAGGTATTCGCGTTGGTGGCGCGCACCGCGTCATGCACCGAGTTGAAGATCGGCACCGACCCGCCAAAGGTCTGACCGCCTTTCCCGGGCGTCACGCCGCCGACGATCTTCGTGCCGTACTCGATCATCTGTTGCGTGTGAAAGCTGCCATCGCGGCCCGTGATGCCCTGCACGATGACCGTCGTGGACTTGTCGATGAAGATGCTCACGCCGCCTTTCCTCCGTGCGCGAGCGCCACCGCCTGCTTCACGGCTTCGTCCATGTCGGACGATGCAGTGAATCCGTTGTCGTGCAGGATCTTCATGGCGAGCTCTTCGTTCGTTCCGGTGAGGCGGATGACGAGCGGGATGCGCAGCGGATTGGCTTTCGTCGCGGTCACGATGCCGTTGGCCACGTCGTCCGTGCGCGTGATGCCGCCGAAGATGTTGAAGAGAATGGCCTTCACGCTGGGATCTTCGGTGATGATGCGAAGGGCGCTGACCACCTTCTCGGGGTTCGACGAGCCGCCGATGTCGAGGAAGTTGGCCGGCTCGCCGCCGTAATACTTCACGAGGTCCATCGTGGCCATCGCGAGGCCCGCGCCATTCACGACGCAGCCGACGTCGCCCTCGAGCTTGATGAAGGTCAGGTGCGCGTTGCGCGCCTCCACCTCACTCGGCTCTTCGGCGGTTTCATCGCGCAGCGCCTCGAGCTCCGGGTGGCGGTCCAGCTCGTTGTCGTCGATCGAGATCTTCGCGTCCAGCGCCACGACGTCGCCGGCCGGCGTCACGACGAGTGGATTGATCTCCGCCAGCGACGCGCCGTTGCGCATGAATGCGGCATAGAGCTGCGTCATGATCTTCGCCGCGGCCCGCACCTTCTTGATGTCGTCGAACAGGAAGAATCCGAGCTCGTTGGCCTGGTATGCCTGCAAGCCGAAGCGCGTGTCGATGGGGAGCTTAAGGATCTTCTCGGGTGTGGTCGCCGCCACTTCCTCGATGTCGATGCCTCCCGCGCGGCTGACCATGAAGACGGGCTTCCTGGTTGCGCGGTCGAGGATGATTCCGACGTACGCCTCGCTCGCGATGTCGGACGCCGCCGTGACGAGCACCTTGTGCACGGTGAGTCCCTTGATCTGCATCCCCAGGATCTTTGCCGCGAGCAATCGCGCTTCGGCCGGCGTCTTCGCGAGCTTCACGCCGCCGGCCTTGCCGCGTCCGCCGGCATGCACCTGCGCCTTGACCACCACCATGCCGCCAAGTCGCTGCGCGATGGCCTCTGCCTGCTCGGGCGTGGTGGCCACGTCACCCGCGGGAATGGGCACGCCTTCGGCGCGCAGAAGGTCCTTCGCCTGATATTCGTGAATGTTCACGTCGTCGACCGTTCCACTGTGATTGTCGTTCCTGCCTCGCCACGGACAGCGTCGCGTCCGTGACTCAACTTCGAGATGATTGCGCGCCCACCAGTGCGGCGCGCAAAGTCCACGGCCGCCCGCACCTTCGGCGCCATGCTGCCCTCGCCGAACGCTCCGGCGCGATCCATCGCCTCTGCTTCGTCCACCGACAGCCGGCGCAGCGCGCGCTGGTGACTCGTCCCCCAATCCGCGTAGACCGCGTCCACGTCGGTGATGATCAGCAGCAGTTGCGCATTCAGGTCGCGGGCCAGCACCGCCGCCGCCAGGTCCTTGTCCACCACCGCGTCGATTCCCTCCCACCCTTTCACGGGATCGTCGTAGATCGGTGCCCCACCTCCACCGCACGCAATGACCAGCGTACCGCGTTCGATCAACTGCTGGATGATGCGCAGCTCGTGGATCTTCTGCGGCGCCGGACTTCCAACGACGCGTCGCAGATTGCCGTTTCCATCCGTCTTCACAACATGTCCTTCCCCGCGGAGCTCCTCAGCCCGAGACGCGCTCAGCGCCTGCCCGATGAACTTCGTCGGATTGAACAGCGCGGGATCATCCGCGCGTACTTGCACCTGCGTGATGATCGTGGCGACGTCGCGCGGCGAGCTCACGCGGCGCAGCGCATTCTCCAACGACTGCTGAATCATGTATCCGATCCAGCCGGCCGTAGCGGCCACGAGCACGCCGAGCGGAAGTGGAGTGGCCTCGCGACGCGCGATCTCGTTGCGAACCAGCTCGTCCCCGACCTGCGGTCCGTTGCCGTGCACCACACACACGTTCCAGCCGTCGTGCGCGAGATCCACGATGGGACCAAGGCTCTCACGCGTGTGACGGAACTGATCGTGAATGGTGCTTCGTTCGCCGGCCGGAGCGAGGGCATTGCCGCCCAGCGCGATGACCGCCGTGGGAATGGCCGCCGTGCTCATCGGATTCGAACCCGCAAGCTAGACCGCCCTGCAATGCCGGGCAAGCTCACCGCGGCAGACTGCGCAGTACGGCGCCGAGTGCGTCAAACGCCCGGCCAAACGCGCTCCAGTCGCCGCGCGACAACGCATCCCGCATCGCCCGATACAGGCTGTCGGCTCGCCCACGGGCTGTCGGTGCCACGGCGTTCTCGTTTCCGCGCACCGGCGGCGAGGCGCCCACTGCCGTGGCCAGGGTGACGCCGACCCGCACCGTGTCCGACATGAGCGTGCTCACGTGCGACAGCGTCGGCACCGCACCCAAACGGTTCACGAATGACGGCTGCACGTACATCGGCCGTCCGCTCACAGGCACCACGCGCAGCGGTGCTCGCGCGGCGCCGGTCTCGTGAAGCAGCGTGTCGGCCGCATGCAGCCGATCGACGACGGCGCCCCACCGTTGGCCATCACTCGTCACCGGAATCCAGGATGTACCGCGCAACGAGCCTCCCGACGCCGCGATGACTCCACGGACGCGCTCGGTCGAATCGAGGAGCGTCCACAGTGCACTCACGCCAGTGAGCGACGGAATGACTGCCCGCGTGGGCTCGCGACTGGACGAGTCCGCCCCGTCCGACGAGGCGAGGTGCCGCGTCTCCACACTGTCGAACAGGAAGCCGGCCGCGGCGAACGCGAGCGCCTGGCTCCGGGCAAGATCGGTCATCGGCGGCAGCGCGGCGATCACGGATCGTGTGGCGCCCTGCGACCGAAACATGCCTGGAAACTGCGACATCCAGCTCAGCGTGACGGGATCGGGTACGGCGTCGGGAACGAATCGCACGCGTCCCGATGCAGCGTGCACGAGCGCTGTCGCGGCGTGCTGAAGGTACCCGCGATCCTCGCCGAGAATCGTGAAGCGCTGCGATAGCGGATACGTTGCGGACGAGGCGTAGAGCTCGATGACCCAGTAAAGCGAGTCGTCGGCAATGAGCGGCACGACTTCGCCGCCCTGCACGAAGAATGGCGCGAGCGCCTGGACGCGCGCTCGAACGTCGCGATGTCGCACCATGATCGGCCGGTTCGCGGGAACCTCGCCGAACAACAGCCTGAAATTCTGGAGGCTCCACGCGTGCATCAGCCGCGAGCGCGTCGAGACCATTTCGACGCCGGCGATCTGCTGAAGGGAATCGGAGAGGACGCTGTAGGTCGGCGCGGAGTCGTACACGATCGGCTCCCCCGCGAGAAACTCGTCCGCGTTGCCTGTTGCGCCGACGTGCACCGGGTGACCTCGATCATCGACGGCCGCCACATCGTAACGGCTCACCGCCCAGACGTCGCGCGGATCGCGTTCGCTTTCAGCGCCCCGTTCCACGATGGCCGCGGTGACTCCACCCGGCCCTTCGGTCCAGGCGGGACCGTCGCCGAATACGCGAACCCGTCTTGTGCGCTCTGCCGCACGTGTGAGCGCACCTCCGTCCCAGATTGCCAGCCGCGTTGCCACGTCGGCTCGCGTCGCGAACCCCGCGCCGACGGAGTCCGGATGGATCCGATCGACAGCGAAGGCTCGGCGCGTATAGGTAAGGCGCGTTCCGATGTACGGCAGCTCCTGCTTGCGCCGGTCCCGTGGGTCCACCGATCGCCTCACCACGAGTGGGGCGACCGTTCGCGCGAGAAACGACAGGAGGAGCACCGCGGTAACGGCCGAGAATGCGATCCGCATCTGTCCGGTCCACCCTGACCAGGCGACCACGAGCGCCGCGCACATCGTCACCACGGACAGCAACAACGTGGCTGGGACGCTGATCCGATGATCCACGTTCGTGAACAGTCCACCGGTTCCGCTGCCGCTTGACAGCAGGCGATACATCCCCAGGCGGTAGCTCCACGCCAGCATGAGCAGGAGCACTGCTCCGAGCATTGTGAAGTGGCGCCGCACATACGCCGACACGTAGAGCGAGCCGCGGTCCCAGCGCAGACTCGGCGTGAGCGCATAGAGCGTCACCACGAGCGCGCACACGACGGCGAGCACGATGACGGCCCACGCATGGAGCGCCGCTTCGAATGGCAGCCAGTACACGAAGAAGCCGAGATCGGCGTTGAAGTACGGATCCAGCTCGCCAAACGGCTTTCCGGTCTTAGCGAGGAGCGCTTCGTGCCAATGCTCCGCCGGAAGCGCGAGCACGATGCCCAGCACCACGGAGAGGGCTGCGACAACGGCAAGGAGATAGCGTCCGGGCACCTCCTCGCCGATCTCGATGTTCCCGATTCGCCGTGGAAGGACGAGCGAGACCACCGATTGTCTGACGGCGTAGAGATTTGCGAACGCAAATACCGCGGCAATGGCGAACGACCCGCCGACCAGCAGGACGGTCGCGAGCACCCGGGCGCGCCACACCTCGCCGGCGCCGAGCGCGACGTACCAGTGATAGTCGGCGTAGAGCGTCGCGCACCAGCGGCCGATCAGCAGAAAGAGAGCGGCTGCAATCACCGTCCCGCCGGTGATGCGACGCGCGCTCACGTCAGACGCTCACGCCCTGCGCCCGAATCCAGCTCTCCATCTCGTCCCGGATCTGCGCGAGCCTTTCGGGCGTGCGCGCCTCGTAGCGGGTCACGAGAATCGGCTGCGTGTTCGACGCGCGGATCAGCCCCCATCCATCGCCGAACAGGACGCGGACTCCGTCCACGTCGATCACGTCATAGCGGGCTCGGAAGTACTTCACGGCGCGGTCCACGAGCTCGAACTTGCGCTCGTCACCGCATTCGACGCGAATCTCGGGAGTCGAGTAGTACTCGGGCACGTCGCTCAGCAACTCACGCACGGTCTTGCGGGACGACGACACGATGCGCAGCAGCCGGGCGGCGGCGTACAGCGCATCATCGTGCCCGTAGAAGCCCTCGCTGAAGAACATGTGCCCCGACATCTCTCCCGCCAGCGGAGCGCCCTCCTCCTTCATCTTGTCCTTGATGAGGGAGTGGCCGGTCTTCCACATGACGGGCGTTCCGCCGGCGCGCGCGATCTCGTCAGAGAGCGCCTGGCTGCATTTCACGTCGAAGATGATCGGTTGGCCGGTGCCCGTTCTCGCCAGCACGTCGCGGGCGTAGAGAATGAGAATGTGGTCTCCCCAGATGATGCGTCCGGTCTCGTCCACCAGGCCGATGCGATCGGCGTCACCGTCGAAGGCGAGGCCCAGCTCGGCGCCCTCTTTTCGGACGACGGTAATGAGATCCTCGAGGTTGGCGGGCACCGTCGGATCAGGATGGTGATTCGGAAACGTACCGTCGCTCTCGGTAAAGAGCCCAATTGCGTCGACGCCCAGCGCGCGCAGGAGGCGCGGCGCCACGAGCGCCCCAACGGCATTGCCGCAGTCATAGGCAATGCGCATCGGCCTGCCGAGTGGGCCGGCGCGCTGCACGAGGTCCGTGACATATCGGTCGATGACCGCTTCCTCGCGGACAGATCCCCGTCCCTTCGGCGCCGCCTCCGACGTGATTAGCGCGAGCAGATGCTGAAGGTCGTGGCCGTGAAGAGACTCGGTACCAAAGCACAGCTTGAAGCCGTTGTACTCCGCCGGATTGTGGGATCCGGTAATCTGGATCCCGCCGATGACGGGCAGGTGATGCAGTGACCAGTACATCACCGGCGTCGGCACGATGCCGATGTCCACCACGTCCACACCGGCGCTCGTGAACCCCTCCACGAGAGCGTTGCGCAGCTTCTCGCCCGAGGGGCGGTTGTCCCGACCCACGGCGACGGCACCCGTAACACCGCGCTCTTTCATGAGCGCGGCGTAGGCTCCCCCGATGGCGTGTGCCGCCTCCTCGGTGAGATCCTTGTCCACGATGCCGCGGACGTCGTTCTGCCGGAAAATGCCTGCTGCGATCGTCATGGCGGGAAAGACAGAGGGGCCGCGGAGGGCGGCCCCGCCAAGTCTAGTGTGTCAGGGCTGCCTGTCGGGCGGGAGCGGTCTTTACAGGAGGGACGTAAGCGCCCAGGCGCGGCGTGCCTCTGACGACGTATCGAACCGTTTGATCCGGGAAGATGCCGAGAATGAGGATCGCGGCCGCCGTCGCCACCATGACGAATCGCGTCCAGCCGGGCGTCGGCGTGACGGCCTCGCTGTTCGCGGGGCGAGGGCGCATGAACATCACCATGATGACGTAGAGATAGTAACCCGCCGAGACGACCGTCGTGAGCACGAGCGTGACGGCCAGAGCAATCTGCGGCTCCTCGGCTTGCAGGGCGGCCTTCAATACGTACCACTTTGCGAAAAAGCCGATGCCGCCGAACACCGGGAATCCCAGAAGCGCGAGCATGTACACTGCCATGGCGACGGCGAGCCACGGGCGCTCGGTCCACAGTCCGCTCAGATCCTCGGTCGTGACCGGTGCGTCGCCGCGCGACAACACGACGATGACGGCAAATGCGCCGAACGTCGCGAGCGTGTAGGCCAGGAGATAGAAGAGCATTGCGGACGCGCCCTGCATGCTGCCGGCGGCCACCGCGACAAGCAGGAAGCCCGCATGCGCGATGGATGAATAGGCCAGCATGCGCTTCACGTTGCGTTGGAGCAACCCGATGGTGTTTCCCACCACCATCGTGGCGATGGCCAGCATCGCCACGGCGCGGTGCCAGGTTCCGATCTCGGCGTTGAATGCCTCCAGCCACACGCGCAGAAATGCAGCGAAGGCAGCAGTCTTCACCGTCGCCGCCATGTACGCCGTCACGGGATTCGGCGACCCGTCGTACACGTCTGGCGCCCACATGTGAAACGGCACCGACGAGACCTTGAATCCGAATCCGACGAGCAGAAGAGCCATGCCGATCAGCAGGAGGGGACTGCTGCCCAGCTGGAGCTCCACGACTCGCTGATGAATCTCGTAGAGGCCGGTCGTCCCCGTGGCGCCGTAGACGAGCGCAATGCCGTACAGGAGAATCGCCGTCGAGAACGCGCCAAGGAGAAAATATTTGAGCGCCCCCTCGGCTCCACGGACGCTGCGGCGATTCAGTCCCGCAAGCGCGTAGATCGACACCGACATCAACTCGATGCCGAGGAAGACGATCATCAGGTCGCGCGCAGCGGCCATCAGCATCATGCCGCTGGAGGCCAGCAGCATGAGGACGTGCGTCTCCGCCGTGGTCGTGCCCATCCGGTCGTTGTCGTCGATGCCCAGCGCAAGCGCTGCGATGGTGCCGAGCAGGACGATGACGTCCACCATGAAGCGGAAGCTGTCGGCCGCGATGGGGCCGTCCGTCACATGCCCCTGATGGAAGAGCATGTACAGCACCGCTCCGAGCGTCGCGACGCAGAGCCAGATGGACGCCAGGCCGATAGTGCGCTGATGCGCGGCGGATTCACGGCGCCACACCGCCCACAGCAGCAGCACCATGGCGCCGCCCATCAAGAGCAGGTCCGGAAACAAGGCCGCCGTGAGGTCGGCCGGATGCGACAGATCGAAGATCGGCATCAGCGACCCCGCGCCGAGAGCGTCGCCGGCGGCGCCAAGCGCGTCTCCACGAGCCTCACGAACTGCTCCGCGGCGGGCTGCATCCTCCGCAGCACGGGCGCCGGGTACACGCCGAGCCACACGATGCAGGCCAGAATGGGCGCCAGCAGCGCGAGCTCACGCCGGTTCAGATCGGGCACGTGTTCGTTTTCCGGCTTGTCGAGCGGATTGAAGAGAATGCGCTGCACTGCCCACAGAAGGTATGCGGCCGCAATGATGACGCTGGTTGCGGAGATGACGGCGAGAATCGGGTACGTCCGGTACGAACCGAGCAGAACGAGGAACTCGCCCACGAACCCGTTGGTCCCGGGCACGCCGATGGAGCTCAGGGAGACAAAGACCAGGATGGCGGAGAACATCGGGACCACCTTCGCAATGCCGCCATACGCCGCGATCATTCGCGTGTGGCGCCGCTCGTAGATCATGCCGATCAGGAAGAAGAGCGCGCCCGTGGAGAGGCCGTGATTGATCATGACCATGAGCGCGCCTTGCACGCTCTGGACAGTCAGCGCGAAGATGCCCAGCATCACGAAGCCCAGATGGCTGACCGAGCTATACGCCACCAGCTTCTTGAAGTCGGGTTGCACCAGCGAGACGAGCGCGCCGTAGACGATGCCGATGACCGCGAGCGTCAGAATGGCGCCGCGAATACCGGGGCTCATGGCCGCGGTCGGGAAGAGCGGTACGGCGAGGCGCAGGAAGCCGAACGTCCCGAGCTTGAGCATGATCGCAGCAAGCACGACGGAGCCGGCAGTGGGTGCCTCGACGTGCGCGTCAGGAAGCCATGTGTGGAACGGAAACATGGGCACCTTCACCGCAAACGCGAGGAAGAAGGCGCCGAACAACCATGCCGCAACCGTCGGCTCCAGATGCACCGTGGAGAGGATGGCGTCGTAGGAGAAGTTGGGCACGCCGGCCGCAAGAGGATCGCGGGCGGCGAGGCCGAGATAGATGATGCCCACCAGCATGAGGAGCGAGCCGATCATCGTATAGATGAAGAACTTCAAGCTGGCGTAGATGCGCCGCTGCCCTCCCCAGATACCGACGATGAAGTACATCGGTACCAGCATGACCTCCCACATCACATAGAAGAGGAAGAGGTCGAGCGCCATGAATACGCCGAGCATGCCAGCCGTCAGCACGAGCAGCAGCGCATAGTACGCGGCGGTCTTCTGCCGTACCGACGTCCAGCTCCCCAGAGAGGCGAGGAACATCATGAAGGTGGTGAGCAGCACCATCATGAGCGAAATGCCGTCGAGGCCGAGCGTGAAGCGCGCGCCCCACGATGGAATCCACGCGACGTCGAAGCGCTGCTGCCAGCCGCTCGTCCCAGGATCGAACGCCCACCAGAGGCCAACGGACAGCAGGAATTCGAGACCAAAGCACCACGTCGCCAGGCTGCGTGGCCGCGCCGCCGCACCGGTGGCGACCTCGTCTCCGCCCGACGCACCGCGGCCGCTCACCAGCACCGCGGCCGCACCGATCAATGGCAACGCGAGGAGGACCGGAAGAATCCACCGGTCATATCCAACGGAGAGCAGAAACTCGCGCATGCGTTACCGGAAGGAGAAAGCGCCAAGAACGAACAGCATGCCGATCACGAGCACCCAGGCATAGGTGCCAACCTGCCCCGATTGGAGCTGAGAACCGAACCATCCCAAGGATCTCGGCAACAGCCCACCCATGCGCACGGCGCCGGGAGCGCTGTCGTCGTCCTTGCTCTGGAGAAACAGACGTGTGAGGCCGTCGATGAGACCGACGTCGATGCCGCGCCATAGCAGCGAACGTGACGTGGCGACGATGGGCTGCACGATGGCCGCATCGTACAATTCGTCCACATAGTACTTGTTGAGCAATACTTCCTCGACGCCGTGCTCGGGCGGCGAGGCGCTTGCAGGGACAAGACGCTCGGGCTTGAGGCGCACAAAGGCGAGTGCGATGCCCGCCAGCGCAATCAGGACCGCCACGCCGATGAGCATGAGCTCCGTGGAGTGTGCGATCTCCGCTGGCGCCCCGTTGGTGAGACGCAGTGTGCTCTCACCCACGATCGGCTCGAGCCAATGCTCCAGCACTCCGACCGGTCCCGCCGGAATGATCCCCGGAAGATTGAACCATCCGCCGACGACGCTCAGAATGCCGAGCGCAACGAGCGGCCCCGTCATCACCCACGGCGCCTCGGCCAGATGCTCGCGCTCGCGATCACCGGTGCGGTTCGGGCCGTGGAACGTGTAGAGCATCATGCGGGTCATGTATACGGCGGTCATGAACGCCGTCGCCAAGCCAAGCACGTAGCAGCTCAGAATGACGATGTTTCCAGGGATTCCGAGAAAGTGCGCCTGCGCGAGCGCCGATCCTTCATGCCGCGCGAACAGCGAGCCCAGAATCTCATCCTTGGAGAAGAACCCAGCGAACGGAGGCACGCCCGCGATCGCGAGCGTCGCGGCCCACATCAGCGCCCATGTGATGGGCAGGTACGTGCGTAGCCCACCCATGTTACGCATGTCCTGCGCATCATCGTGCTTTCCGGTGTGGTGATACGCGCGGTGCATCGCGTAGATCACCGAGCCCGAACCGAGGAATAGCAGGGCCTTGAAGAACGCGTGCGTCATCAGGTGAAACATTCCCGCGACGTACGCTCCCGAGCCCACGGCCACGAACATGTACCCCAACTGCGACACGGTGGAGTACGCGAGCACCTTCTTGATGTCCCACTGCTTGAGCCCGATCGACGCGGCAAAAATGGCCGTGACCGAGCCGACGACCACCACGGTCAGGCTCGCGGAGGGCGCGAGCGAGAACAGCGCGTTGCTGCGCGCGATGAGATAGACACCCGCCGTCACCATCGTCGCCGCATGGATGAGCGCGGAGACGGGCGTCGGGCCCGCCATCGCGTCCGGCAGCCAGACGTACAGCGGAATCTGCGCGCTCTTGCCCGCGCAGCCGAGAAAGAGGAAGAGGCAGATCACGGTGACGAGCACGGAGCCCGCTCCGAGGCTGGACGCCGCCGCGTTCACGCTGACGAAATCGAGCGTCCCGAGATTGGCGAACAGCATGAACATCGCCACGAGGAACCCGAAGTCGCCAATCCGATTGACGATGAACGCCTTCTTGCCCGCGTCGGCATTGGCCTTGTCGCTGAACCAGTAGCCGATGAGGAGATACGAGCAGAGCCCGACCCCCTCCCACCCGATGAACAGGATCGGATAGTTGGCGCCCAGCACGAGCACCAGCATGAAGAAGACGAACAGATTGAGGTACGCGAAGTAGCGCGGATACCCCGGGTCGTCCTGCATGTAGCCGACGCTGAAGACGTGGATCAGCATGCCGACGCCCGTGATCACGAGCACCATCACCATCGAGAGCTGATCGAGCTGGAACGCCGCGTTGATCTGGAGATCGCCGACCGGCATCCAGCTGAAGTACTGCTGCACGAAGGGCGCGTGCATCTCGCCCACACCGCGCATGGCGGCGAAAATGGCGAGCGCCAGGCCGAAGGCGAGCACCAGCACGCCAGGACCCACGAGGCTCACGAGCCCGGCGGAGCGGTGCCGCGCAATCGAATGGTGGTCGTCACCGGGCGCGCCATGCTCTTCCGATTCATGACTGACTGCGGCGTGTGCCTCATCATGCGCCGCGCTCGGATCCGACGGACCCGCCTTGTAGGCGGACGTCAGTGACAGCAGCCCGTTGATGACGAATCCAACGAACGGCAGGAGAGGAAGCAGCCAGACGAACCGCGCCACGGTATCGCTGAGGGGGTGTGCGCCCGTCGCTGCTGCGTGCTGGAGGAGCATCAGCCCTTGAGAAGATTGATGTTCGACAGATTGACCGTCTGCCGATGACGGTACAGCGCGATGATGATCGCGAGGCCAACGGCGGCTTCCGCAGCCGCAACCGTCATGACGAAGAACACGAAGATCTGACCCGCGACGCCGTACACCTGCGCGAACGCCACGAAGGTGAGATTCACGGCGTTGAGCATGAGCTCCACGCACATGAACACGATGATCGCGTTACGGCGCGTGAGCACGCCGACGACGCCGATGACGAACAGCACCGCGCTGAAGAAGAGGGCTTCAGGCAGCATGGCCACGCTCCTTGCGCTTGCCGAGCACGACCGCGCCGACGATGGCCGCCAGCAGCAGGACGCTCGTCACCTCGAAGGCAAGCAGATAGTCTCTGAACAGAGGGCCCGCCAACGGCGCGATGGCACCTGACTTCGCGATCTGCTCCGCGATGGCCCCTTCCGGCAGCACCAGAGATTCGGGCAGGCGAGCCTTCGTCAGCACGAGGACCTGCGACAGCATTGCCAGACCGATCCCTCCCGCCGCGAGCTTCCACCAGATGCCGCGCGCATCATCCAGCTCTGAGGGATGTCCCAGGTTGAGCAACATGATGACGAAGAGAAACACGACCATGATGGCGCCGGCGTACACGAGCACCTGCATGACGCCGATGAACTGCGCGTCGAGCAGCACGTAGAGCGCCGCCAGGCAGAACATCGTGTTCACCAGCCACAGTGCTGCGGCCACGGGACTCCGCCGGGTCACGAAACAGACCGCGGAGATCATGGCGACGAGGCCGAAGAAATAGACGTGAAAGACGTAGAAGAGGGGCAGCTCGTTGTGCGTCATTACTCCCCCTTCGGGTCCGCCGGATCCCAGAGCTCGCACACGGGGTGCGTCTGCGCCATCAACCGCTCGAGATCATAGACGAAGCCCTCGCGACTGTACTCCGCGTTCTCGTAGTGCCGACCGACGTGGATGGCCTCTTCGGGACACACTTCCTGGCAGTAGCCGCAGAAGATGCAGCGGAATTCATCGATCTCGAACACGAGCGGATAGCGGTTGCCCTGTTCGTCCTCGCCCGGCACCAGCTTGATGCAGTTTGCCGGACACACGGACGGGCACAGGCCGCACGCAACGCACTTGGCCTTGCCGTCTTCCGTCGTGAGCATGCGGTGCGTCCCGCGCCAGCGCTTGGAGATGGACTCCTTCTCCTCGGGGTACTGGGTGGTCACCTTCTGCTCGAACATGTGCTTGATCGTGCGCTTCATGCCGCCGAGCGTGGCACGCATGTAGCTGGTCTGCTCGACAGGCCGCTCCACCACCTTCACGCCGATCGGCATCAGTCTCCTGCCTGGGATACGGGTTGAGCGCGATGAGGCGAGCTGACCGCGCGAAGCTTCTCGAGATCGCGCCGGTCGAGACGCGAGTATGCCGGACTCACGAGACGGCCGCGGTCGACGATCATGAACAGAATGACCACCGCGGCGGTGTTCAACAGAACGAGACCGACGTGGAACGGCACCGACCCGTGCTCGAAACCGAGGGCGTCGAGCGTCACGATGGTTGCCGCCACCGCCACGATGTACGCGAGCGCCAACGGCAGCATGAGCTTCCAGCCGAGCGACATGAGCTGGTCGTAGCGGAAGCGCGGCAGCGTCCAGCGGATCCACATGTACAGGAACACGAAGAAGAGCGTCTTCGTGGCGAAGCAGCCGAGCGTCAGCAGCGTTTTCAGGGCGGTGTGGGGTGCAACGTTGTCCCACAGCGTGAAGGGAATGTCCCAGCCGCCGAAGAAGAGCGTCGCCATGAGCGCGCTTGCCGTCACCATGTTCGCGTATTCGGCGATGAAGAACATGGAGAACTTCATCGAGCTGTACTCCGTGTGATACCCGGTGATCAGCTCCGACTCCGCTTCAGGCAGATCGAACGGCAGCCGATTCGTCTCGGCAAAGGCGGCGACGAGGAAGATGAGGAACGCCACCGTCAGGTTGAGGACGTTCCACGTCTCGAACGCCTGTTGATTCACGATCTGGCTGAGCGACACGTTGCCGGCCAGCAGCAGCACCGGAATCGTACTCATGCCCATCGCGATCTCATACGAGATCATCTGCGCGCTCGAGCGAAGCCCGCCGAGCAGCGCATACTTGTTGTTCGACGACCAGCCCGCCAGCACGATGCCGTAAACGCCGAGTGACGAAATGGCGAGGATGAAAAGGAAGCCGACCGGCAGGGGCGCGAGCACCATCTCGATGTTGCCGAACACGGAGCCCCACGGAGCTGCAAAGGGAATGACGCTCCAGGTGATCAGCGCCGGAACGAACGAAAGAATCGGCGCGAGAATGAACAGCGGCAGATTCGCCGCGTCCGGATAGGTCTCTTCCTTCACGAAGTTCTTCACGCCATCGGCCACTGGCTGGAGCCAGCCCTTGCCGACGCGATTGGGCCCGTGACGGTCCTGCATCCACGCCGAGATCTTTCGCTCGGCAAGTGTGAGCAACGCGACCCCAACCATGTACACCGTGAAGACGGCAATCATCTTCACGAGCGTTGCGACGATCCAGACGAGGAACGTCGGCTCCGCGTTGGGACCGACCATCCACGGCGCAAAGAAGGCACGCATCATCGAGCTCCCGCGGTCGCGCCAGCCGTCATCGTCCCCTTGAGGGCGAGAGTGTCGTAGGACATGCCCGCAAACTCCTCATGTGACGCCGCGAGCGCCGCGAACGCCTCGGCCGCGGTCCAGTAGCCTTTCCCTTCTCCCATGGCAGCGAGCAGATCACCGACCGCGAAGAAGCTCGGACGCGCGAGACCGGGCGCCGCCTTCGCCTGCATGAACCGCTGCACGCGCCCGCGAAGGTTCGTGAACGTTCCCTCTTCCTCCACGCAATTGGCGATGGGCAGCACAACCGCTGCCGCGTGACGCGCCCAGGAAGGAAGTGTCGTCCCGATCACGATCACCGCGCCGGCATGCGCGACATCGGATGCGTCCACTCCCGCAAGCTCCTCGTCGGCGACAATGAGTACGTCACCGGCCTGGAGGCCGGACAGCGGCGTGTCAGACCGGGTAAAGCCCGCCATCTCCGCTCCGCGCACGTTTGCCGCGCGATCCGCGCGCAACGCGAGATCGTCGACGCCGGCCAGCGGCGCTTCCTCGCCCTGATTGACGCGGAACGTGCCGCGGCCGCCGGTCTTCTCCACAAGCGTCGCGAGCAGGAAGAGCGCTTCGTTCGACAGGTTGGGCGACGCGAGCACGTGCGCGCGCTTTCCCCTCAGCAGCGTCGCCGCCGCGCGGAGCGCGATGTCCCAGTCCGTCGCCGCCAGCGAACCGCCGCTCATCACCATCGGCTGCTCGACGCGATCCCTTCGATTCATCCACCGATAGTCGAGCCGGCCGTGATCGCACATGAAGTACTGATTCACCGCGTCGTTAGGCCGCGGACGCAGGCGCATGACCTGGTTGTCGCGCGTCTCGACGATCATGTTGCAGCCTTGCGAGCAGCCCGGGCACACCGATGCCGAGCGATCCAGCTCCCACGCCCGCGCCTTGTTCAACGAGTCCTTGGAGAGCAACGCACCAACCGGGCACAGGTCGATCACGTTGCCGGCCCACGGGTGCGTCAGGTCTTCGCCCTCGAACTTGCCGATGAGCGCACGGTCGCCGCGCTCGATGACGGCGAGCACCGGCTCCTTTGCCACGTCCTCCATGAAGCGGACGCAGCGCGTACAGAGAATGCAGCGGTTGGCGACGTACATGACGTCACCGCCAAAATCCTCCACCGGGTTGAACCGCTTGGGATCGCGATATCGACCCTCGCCGCGACCTTCCTGGTACGTGTAGTCCTGCAACTCGCACTCGCCTGCCTGATCGCAGATGGGACAGTCGAGCGGATGATTGATCAGCAGCATCTCGAGCACGCCCTTGCGCGCCTCGATGGCCTTCTCGGAGTGCACGTGGACGACTTGCCCCTCTGCCACGGCGGTCGCACACGACGGCGCGAGCTTGTGAGACTTCTCCACTTCGACGAGGCACATCCGGCACACGCCCGCCACCGGAAGACCCGGATGGTAGCAGTAGTGTGGAACGAGGACGCCCGCGAGCTTTGCCGCCTCGAGAATCATCGTTCCCTCGGGCGCGCTCACCGCGCGTCCCTCGATCGTGAGGTTCACCATCTTTGCGTCCGCCATCAGGCCACCTGCGCCGGCACCATGTGGACCTTCTTCTTCTTGATGAGCGCCTCGAAGTCGGCCCGGAACTTCGTGAGCCCCGAGATGACCGGCGTCGCGCATGAATCGCTCAGCACGCAAATCGTCTTGCCCGTCATGTTCTCGGCGATTTCCAGCAGGGTGTCGAAGTCCTCATGCGTGCCTTCGCCGGCGACGATGCGCTCGAGAATCTTGGTCGTCCACGCGGTGCCCTCGCGGCACTGCGTGCACTGCGCGCAGCTCTCGTGCGCGAAGAAGCGTGCGGCACGTGCGATCTGCTTCACGAGATTCTGCGCGTCGTCGATGACGATGACGCCTCCGGAGCCGAGCATCGTGCCGTTCGCCACGAAGCCCTCGTAGTCCATCAGCGTGGCTTCCGCCTCGTCGCGCGTCTGGATGGGAACCGAGATGCCGCCGGGAATGATGGCCTTGAACTGACGGCCGGAGAGCGGGCCTCCGCACAGGTCATACAGGAAGTCCTTGAACGGAAATCCCATCGGCACTTCGTAATTGCCCGGGCGCTGGATGTTGCCGCACACCGAGTAGAGCTTGGTGCCGGTGCTCTTCGGATTGTCCGCGCGCTTGAACGCCTGGTACCACGCCGCGCCGTTGTTGATGATGTGCGGGACCGCGGCGAGGGTCTCGACGTTGTTGATCGTGGTCGGCTGACCGAACACGCCGGACACCGCAGGAAACGGCGGCTTGATGCGCGGATTGCCGCGCTTTCCTTCCAGCGAGTTCATCATCGCGGTCTCTTCGCCGCAGATGTACGCGCCAGCGCCCTTGTGCACGTACACGTGCACCGTCTTTCCGGTACCCATGGCGTTCTTGCCGAGGATTCCTGCGGCGTACGCGTCCTTGCATGCGGCGTTCATCTTCTCGAGCGCCTCGGTGTACTCGCCGCGGATGTACACGTACGCGACCTCGGCGCCGATGGCATGCGCTCCGATCGCGCAGCCCTCGACCAGGGCATGCGGTGTCCACCGCATGATCTCACGATCCTTGAACGTGCCGGGCTCCGACTCGTCCGCGTTGCAGACGAGATAGTGCGGCTTCCCGTCGCCGGGCTTCATGAAGCTCCACTTCACGCCGGTGGGGAACCCTGCACCACCGCGGCCGCGCAACCCCGAGTCTTTGACGAGCTGCACGATTTCAGCGGGCTGCATCGCGAGCGCCTTCTGGAGCGCAGTGTAGCCGCCGCGCGCGCGCCAGCCATCGAGGCCGATGGCCTCGCGCTCGCCGAAGTGCTTCGAGAGAACGAGCGACTCTCGCTCGTGCGGCTTGTGCGGAAAACCCATGTCAGTCGAGTGAGGCGAGAAGCGCGGGCACCGAGTCGACGGTGACCGATTCGATGAACCGCTCGTTGACCATCAGCGGCGTGTTGAACCCGCAGGCACCGAGACACTCCACCTCGATCACCTGATACTTTCCGTCGGGCGACTGTACGCCGAGCTCCTCACAGCCGGTGTGCTTGAGCAGCGCGGTTACCACGTCTTCCGCCCCACACACGTTGCACGGCGACGTCGTGCAGACCTGGATGAAATGCGTCGCGACCGGGTGCTGGTGATACATGGTATAGAACGTCACCACGCCCTTCACGTACGCCGGCGTCAGATCGAGCACCTCGGCCACCTCGGCGATGCCTTCCTGCGACACCCAGCCGCGATCCTCCTGCACCATCCAGAGGGCCGGAAGCAGAGCAGCCATCTTCGTGGGATAGCGCGTCAGCAGCTCATTCAACTCCGTCTTTCGCGCACCCGTGAACACCGGCGCGTACGACGCGTCCGCGGCGTCTACACTCATCGATCGATTTCCCCCATGACGATGTCGATGGACGCGTTGATCGCGATGACGTCGGACAACAGGTGGCCTTCGACCATGCGCGGAATGGCCGACAGGTTCACGAACGAGGGGGGACGAATGCGCCAGCGCACGGGCTTCGAGGTGCCGTCCGATACCATGTAGTAGCCCTTCTCTCCCTTGGGGCTCTCCACGGCCACGTAGGATTCTCCCACCGGCGGACGCGGACCCTCCATCACCTGCTTGAAGTGGTGGATCATGCTTTCCATGTCGCTCGTCGCCTTCGACTTGGGCGGGAGGATGACGCGATGGTCGTCCACGTTGACCGGACCGTCCGGTAGCCGCTTCAGCGCCTGCTCGAGAATGCGCGTGGACTGGCGCAGCTCCTCCATGCGCACGAGGTAGCGGTCGTACACGTCGCCTGCCTGGCCCACGGGCACGTCGAAGTCGTACGTCTCGTAGTCGAGGTACGGAAAATCCTTGCGGACGTCGAACGCCACGCCCGAGGCGCGCAGCATCGGGCCCGAGAGTCCATAGTTCACGGCCTCTTCGGCGGACATGGCGCCAAGGCCGATCGTGCGGCCCACCCAGATGCCGTTCTTCGTGAGCATCGCGTCACATTCGGCGACAACTTTCGGGAAAGTCCGCACGAAGTTCGCGAGGTCTTCCGTCCAGCCTTCGGGAATGTCCGCTCCCATACCGCCGACGCGCGTGAGCGACGTCGTGAGACGCGCGCCAATCCAGCTCTCGAGCATCGTGTAGACACGCTCGCGCTGCTGGAAGATCCACAGGAACGGCGTGAACGCGCCGATGTCGATGCAGAAGGTGCCGAGCCACACGCAGTGGGAGATGATACGCGACAGCTCCATCGCGATGACGCGCAGCACCTTGCACCGCTCGGTGATCTCGATGCCGAACAGGCGTTCGGCGCCGAGCGAGAAGGCGACGTTGTTACCCGGCGAGTTGAGGTAGTCCTCGCGGTCGGTCCAGGGGATGATCTGATTGTACTGCCGATATTCGCCCATCTTCTCGAAGCCGCAGTGCAGATATCCGATGTGCGGAATGCACCGGACGACCGTCTCACCGTCGAGCTCGAGCACGAGGCGGAGCACACCGTGCGTCGCCGGATGCTGCGGACCGAGGTTGAGGAGCATGTGCTCACCCTCGAGCTCCGGCTCGAGCGATGGCGGCGCGGTCAACGGAACGATGTTTCCCGCCTCGTCCGTTGCGAGTGGCACGCGCTGAGCACGGCCGCGCGAATCCAGTCCGGTGGTGGACAGCTTGACGTCGACCGTCCGCGTCTTGGTGGCCATGGCTACTCTCCCACCTTTTCGCCGGTGCCGAGCCGGTCCTTCATGTCCGCAGGCAGATCCTCGAACGCCTCGGCGATCGAGAGCTCTTCCATGCTGTATTTGGCCTCGGGATTCTGCGCGAGCGCCTGGCGGAGCTGCTCGGACCGGCTGAAGCGGCCGCGCAGCGGAAAGTCCTTTCGCAGTGGAAATCCCTCGCGATACTGCTCCCACATCAGGATGCGCCGCAGATCCGGATGGCCGATAAAGCGGATGCCGAACATGTCGTAGCATTCGCGCTCGAGCCAATCAGCGCCGCGATAGATGTCCCAGACGCTCGCGATCTCGAGCGGCTGCCCCTTGGGCAGCACGGCCTTGAGCCGGAGGAAGCGCCTGAACGGGATGGACCGAAGGTGCCACACCACTTCGATGGCGCGCTCCGCGTCACGAAACTCCACTGCGGTGATGTCCGAGCAATAGTCGTAACGCTGCGTCGCGTCGTCGTGCAGCCACTGCACGATGTCGTGCACGCGCGCCCGGTCCACCACCACTGTCGTTTCTCCCCACACCACGTCCACGTGCGTGACGGCATTCCCGAACGTCGCACGCAGGTCGCCCGCAGTCGGATTCGCCTGTCCGCCGCGATATGGAACCTTGGTTGGCGTGACGGGCGATGGCGCCTCTGGCGCTGCCTCTCCGGCCAGGACCGGCACGAACGGCGTGCTCACAGCCCCGACCGGGTCTGATGGACGGAATTGCCGAACGGCTCCGAGAGCTCGTCGATGAGCGGTGGCGGGATGTACAGTTGGCTCGCCGGATCAGGCTCCATCTCGTTGCGCAGCCACCGGTCCGACATGCGCTCTCGCATGACTTTTTCCTGGAGCATCATGATGCCGTACAGCAGCCCCTCCGGGCGTGGGGGGCAACCGGGAACGTAGACGTCCACCGGAATGATGGTATCGATGCCCTGCACCACCGCGTAGTTGTCGAACATACCGCCCGACGAGGCGCAGGCGCCCATCGAGATGCACCATTTGGGCTGCGGCATCTGCTGCCAGATCCGCCGAATGACGGGAGCGAGCTTGAACGGTACGCGGCCGGCGCAGATGAGGACGTCCGCCTGACGCGGCGAGAAGCTCATGCGTTCCATGCCAAAGCGTGCGAGATCGAACTTGCTCGCGGCTGTTGCCATGAACTCGATGGCGCAGCAGGCGGTCCCGAAGGGCATGGGCCACAAGGAGTTCGCGCGTCCCCAATTGACCAGGAAGTCGAGCTTCGTCGTGACCCAGCTCTCCTGCGAGGCGGGATTGAACGAGACGCCGGTCGTGCCGGCGCGCGCCTCTAGTCCCATTGCAGCGCCCCCTTCTTCCAGACGTAAATGAAGCCCACCAGCAGAATCGCGATGAATACGAGCATCTCCCAGAGGCCGAACAGCGACAACTGACCGGTGGGACAGACGCCCGCTACGAGATCCGTGCCGCAGGAGAGCTGCCGGAAGTGCGCGCCCCACGGAATCATGAACACGGTCTCGATGTCGAAGATGATGAAGAGCACCGCCACCATATAGAACTTCACCGAGAAGCGCTCCCGCGCGTCCCCGAGGACGGGCATGCCCGATTCGTACGGTGTCTGCTTTTCCGCGGTCGGCCGCGGGCGGAGGGTCAGATGGGAGATGAGGATGATCGCCACCGCGTTGGTGACGACAAATCCGACGAGAAGCAGGATGGGGAGATACGTCCGTTCCATGGTCTCCGCACTTCGTGAAATCTTTCACTAAGTCGCAGCGCATGAAGTTACCCGGTGCCGCAAAGCAGTGTCAACGGCGCTGATGCGCGAAAATGCAGCGCGTCGCACGGATGATGCGCGCTCATGCAAAATGGCCGGTATTTCGTGGCGGCGTGTGTGCCGCCCGACTAGCTTTCGCGCCCACTCCCCCTTACCCCGCGCGGCCCCGCCATGAGCATCATGTCCGACCGCTGGATCACCCGCATGGCGCGCGAACACGCCATGATCGAGCCGTTCGAGGACCGCCAGGTCCGCGAAGGCGTGGTCTCGTACGGGGTGAGCTCCTACGGCTATGACATGCGGGTGGCGCGCGAGTTCCGGATCTTCACGAACGTCATGACCTCCATCGTGGACCCGAAAGCGTTCGACACGAACTGCTTCGTGGAGGTCGAGACCGACGTCTGCATCGTGCCACCGAACAGCTTCGCGCTGGCGCGGTCGGTCGAATACTTCCGGATTCCGCGCAACATCCTCACGGTCACCGTAGGCAAGTCGACGTATGCGCGGTGCGGCATCATCACGAACGTCACGCCGTTCGAGCCGGAGTGGGAAGGCTATGTGACCCTCGAGATCTCGAACACCACGCCGTTGCCGGCGAAGATCTACGCCAACGAAGGAATCGCGCAGGTGCTCTTCTTCGAAGGGAATGAGGAGCCCGACGTCTCGTATCGCGACAAGAAGGGGAAGTACCAGGGACAGCACGGAGTGACCCTGCCGAGGTTGTAGTCGGTCCCCGCTGTCAATCGAGGTGAACGATGCCTCGCTGGAGCGCCAGCGTCACCGCCTGCGTGCGATCGTCCGCCCCGAGCTTGGCCATGACGTGCTTGAGGTGGACCTTCACCGTGGCTTCCGTCCGGCCGATCACACGCGCAATGTCCCGATTCCGTAGCCCCTTCGCGGCGAGGAACAGGACCTCTTCCTCTCTGGCCGTCAGATCGCTTCGCGGAGTGAATTCGGCGAGACGCGCGGCCACCTCAGGTGGAATCACGCGCTTGCCAGCAGCCACGCTCCGTATTGCTCGAATGACCTCGGTGCCTAGCATGTCCTTCAGCAGGTAGCCCTGCGCGCCGGCCTCGAGCGCGCGATAGATGTCGGCATCGCCCTCGTAACTCGTGAGCGCGATGATCCGCGCCTCGGGATGGGCGGCCACGATGGCGCGCACAGCCTCGACACCCGTCATGCGGGGCATGCGCAGATCCATGAGGACCACATCGGGAACGTGCTCGGCGTAGAGGCGGATCGCTTCAGCGCCGTCGGTCGCCTCCGCGACCAGATCGATATCGGGTTCGTTCGCGATCATCGCGCGCACGCCAGCACGAACCACGGGATGGTCGTCCGCCGTGAGCACACGGATCGTTGCGGGCGACGATGCCCCGTGATCGTCAGTTGGCGAAATCACGATGCCCGATGCAGGCGGCGAGTCGAGAGCTTCCCTCGATTCGATTGCCCTTGCTCGCTGCGCGCGCGCAACTCGACCGTGGTTCCCTTGCCCTCGGCGCTGCGAATGACGAGCGTCGCGCCGATTCGCTTTGCGCGCTCGCGCATGCCCAGAAGGCCCCACCGTCCACCCTGCGTTCCCCCCGCGGGGTCGGCACGAAAGCCACGACCATCATCGACGACAGTCATCCGAACGGATCGCGGCCGAAATGCCAGAAGCACGGCGATGGTGTCAGCGCCGGAGTGCTTTGCCGCATTGACGACGGCTTCCTGCCCAATGCGGAACATCGTGTCTTCGAGCGGCGCCGACAGCGCCCGCGGAGTCCCTTTGATCGTGAACGTGATGGCGGCGCCAGTCGCCGCACGGCGTAGCTCCTCCTCGAGAGCGACCAACAATCCCTTTTGAGTGAGTGCCGGTGCACGGATGTCCCACACGGCATGCCGCGCGTCGCGAACCGTGGAGTCGGCGAGTTCGACGATGGCACGGATGGACGCCACGGTCTCTCGCGGCGCGTCGCCGAGATGTGGCAGCGTCGCTCGGAGTTGGAGAGCGATGCCGGTCACGCCCTGCAACAGCGAGTCATGGATCTCTCGAGCAAGGCGGGTTCTCTCCTCGAGCGTGGCCGCGAATCGATGCTCGAGCGTGCGCTCCCGAGCCGTGCGCTTCGCCTTGGCGAGCCGCCCCGCGGCACGCTTGCGATCCGTGATGTCGATCATGCTCCCCACGACCTCTACGACGCGACCGGACTCGTCCATCACTGGATCCGAGTACACATGGACATATCTAACCTTTCCGTCCGGGCGAACGATGCGGAACTCCGTGTCTGCGTGACGCCTCTCAGCAATCACAGCCGTTGTCAGCCTTCTGACGCGATCGCGATCCGCCGGATGGACGTGCTCGTACGTCTCTTCACGCGTGAGCGGACGCGCCCGTGGTTCCAAACCCAGGATCCGGAATATCTCTGGCGACCAGAACGTGAATTCGCGAATGGTCGGGTTCACCGCGTAACTGCCAGTGTGGCTCAGCCGCTGTCCCTGCTCGAGATACGTTTCGCTGCGACGGAGCTCAGCTTCGACGCGTAGGCGCTCCTCGATCTCTCCGTGAAGCTCGTCGTTGGCTCGGCCGAGCTCACTCGTGCGCTGCGTTACTCGCTGCTCCAGCTCGTCGTTGAGCCGCTGGAGCTCGTCCTTGGTCTGCTTGAGCGCTGGCGATTCCAGCACCTCCCATTGGCCCCGCCGGCGTGCGATGACGTAGTGATGCGTCTGCGCCGAGTCGAGAAGGTCTGCTGCCGTCAGCGCCTCTGCAGCGTAGCTGCAGAGCACCCGCATACGGCGCCCGGCCATGAACTTGTGCAGCGCACCCTCGTACTCATTGAAGTTCTTCCAGCCTAGCTGATCGAGATAGATCGGGTTTCCGCTACCACGCAGGCCTGCATAGCCCCTTTCGCGCGCTTCGACCTCCCATTTGTCCCATTGCGCGATCGCCAGATCGATGTCGACGCTGCCCTCGGCGTCAAGAAAGCCATCATACCGTGAGAATTGGATGTCACCTCTCTCCATCCGGTGGTCGAAGTCCGGAACTCGCCGACGCATGCCTTCGATGGCCTCACTTTCCGCAGAGGGATCGGTGGGCATCCAGACGCAGAGCTCATCGCCCTCGAGGCCGGCCGTCAGATAGGGAACGATCACGTCGAGCAGGTCGGCGCGCGTCTGGTAGAAGAGGGAGAAATGCAATCCCCACGGCATGTCGCCCACGATACTGATCCCGCTCCAGCTCAGTTCTGGCGTCATAGCGGATGAACGCTCGAGTTCGTGTACTCCCCGAGAGGTAGGCGAAGAGTACGCCATCAGGGAATGCGCGGAAACGTCGGAATTTCTAGGATGATGTGTGCGCCTTCGAGCGCAAAGTCCAGCCGATGCGGCGGCATTTGAGAGCACGAGGGGCCGCCCGCCGCCCCTTCAGCTCGGCAATCGATCAACACACTAGAGACGCGCAGGTTGACCGCGCATGAGGTCGCTTGGTGCCACCTCATTGCTCGCCCCAAAACCCCGAAGGATGAAGGACGGGATGCAGAACCCGAATCGCGTTTCGACGACGAGCGCAATCAACGACAGCGCGGCGCAAGCTGCGGCGACGCTCGACCGCATTCCTGATGCCTGCCTGGTGCTCGCAGCCGATTGGACGATCGGCTACCTGAATCCCGCGGCTGAAGGGGTGCTCGAGCGCGCCAAGACGGATCTCCTCGGCCGAAACCTCTGGGATGCGTTTCCTGATGTGGCGGGAGGCAGCTTCGATGGCGCCCTTCACAAGGCGATGGAGGAGCGGACCGATGTCACCGTCGAGGGCTTCTATCATGGCCTGGAACGGTGGGTCAACGTTCAGGCGCGACCATGGGACAGCGGCCTGGCGATCTTCTTTCGCGACATTGCGAGCGAGCATCGCATCGCGGAGCAAGTGCTCGAGAGTGAAGCGCAGCTGCGCGACTTCGTGGAATCGGCCACGGATCTCATTCACATGCTCGCGCCGGACGGTCGCGTGCTCTACGCAAATCGCGCGTGGCGCGAGACGCTCGGGTACACCGACGAGGAGATCACTCAGCTCTCGATGCTCGACATCGTAGCGGCCGATTCGCACGACACCGCCCGCGCGGCGCTGCAGAGGCTGCTCTCCGGCGAATCGCCCGTCCCAATCGAGGTCGCCGTGATCGCCAAGGATGGCCGACGTATCATCGTGCGCGGCCACGCGAATTGCCGCTTCGTGGACGGTGTGGCAGTCGGCACGCGAGGCATCTACCGTGACGTGACGGCCGAGCTCGAGGCGGCCGAGCGCCTCCGGAAGGCGCAGCGCATCGAGGCGTCAGCGATGCGCGCCAAGACGGCATTCCTCGATCGCGTGAGCCACGAGCTTCGCACGCCGCTCGCGTCGGTCATCGGCTTTGCCGATATCCTGCTTCAGAATGTCGGCGGCCATCTGACTTCCCGGGAGCTGACGTTTGCGAATCGCATTGCGGCCCAGGGACGCCACTTGCTGACGCTCATCGAGGACGTGCTTGCGTACGCGGAGATCGAGGCGCGGAGTTTCGAGCTCGACCTCACGACGGTGGACGTCGCCGCGCTGGTGCGCGAAGTCGTCGATCATCAGACCGATGGCGCCCGGCACCCTTCCATCGGCGTGCAGGCGCCCCTGTCCGCCATGCTGGCAACGGATGCGGCGACGCTGCGGCGTGTCGTTCGTTACCTCCTCGAGGACGCCATCAAGCGAGGTGCTGGAAGCGCTGTGTCCGTGACTCTGGTTGCGGATGCCGAATCGGGCTCCGCACGAGCGATCGAGGTATGCGATGAGCCTTCTCGGAGCGTCGAGGACGCCGTTGGCGCCACCCTCACCGATCCCTCCATCGCGCTCGAGCTCGGACTCACCGTAGCGCGCTCGCTCTGCCGGCTACTCGGCTACCACTTCTTGACCGAGACAGACGAGCACGGGACCACGACGCGACGCATCGAGCTCTGCGAAGGGGCGCGCCGTGATCAGCGCGCTCAGGATGACATGGCGACCACGCTCCATGCATTTCTCGAGGGGTCGCCACTGCCGATCATCACCTTCGATCCCGACTGGACTGTCCGTGTTTGGAACGAGGCCGCGTCGCGCATGTTCGGGTGGACGCCCGCCGACGTCGTGGGAAAGCGGCTGCCGGTCTTGCGTGCCGACGACGAGCCATCGTTCCGGGAGCTGCTCCGTCGCGCACTCGAGTCCGACGCGGGCATCGCCGACGTACCGGCGACGCACGTGCGCAGCGACGGCTCACCCGTGAACGTGCACGCCTCCATCGCACCGCTGCGCTCGCAGGAGGGTCGGCTCCGCGGCTTCATCAGCATCCTTGCCGATGTGTCCGAGCGAAGGCGGCTCGAGAATGAGCTGCGGCAGGCGCAGAAGATGGAAGTCGTGGGGCAGCTCGCCGGCGGCATCGTTCATGACTTCAACAACATCCTGACCATCATAACGGCCCACTCGGAATTCCTGATCGGCGATCTCGGTGTTGATGATGAACGGCGCGACGACGCCGTGGCGATTCGTGATGTGGCGAAGCGCGCGTCCGACCTCACGCGACACCTTCTGCTGTTTGCACGCAAGGACGCACCGGAGCACAAGCTGGTTGACCTCAACCACACGCTCGCGAGCGCGGAGCGCATGCTTCGCCGCACGCTCGGCTCACGACTCGAGTTCATCACTGCGCCATCCGCTGATCCGCTGCTCATTCACGCCGATCCTGCGCAGATCGAACAGGTGATCATGAACCTCAGCCTCAACGCCCGCGACGCGATGCCGGAGGGCGGAGTTCTCACGCTGATGACCGCAAGAAGTTCCCACGAAGCGGGTGAACCGGGACGAGCCATCCTCACCGTGCGCGACACCGGAGTCGGAATGGATGCCGCCACGCGGGACCGCATCTTCGAGCCCTTCTTCACAACAAAGGAGAAGGGCAAAGGGACCGGTCTTGGGCTGGCAACGGTTTACACGATCGTCAAAGAGGCCGGCGGATCAGTCTCACTCGACACCGAACAGGGGAAAGGAACGACCTTCCGCGTGCAGTTGCCGCTCGCCCCTGAAGCGTCCCCCTTGCCCTACGCCTCGACTGGCACTTGAAGCTGACTCCTCGCCCGACGTGACAGAAACACGCCGACCAGGCTCACCGCCGCCGCGGTCATCAGCCACAGCGCCGGCGACGCCTTGTTGCCCGTGCGCTCGATGAGATAGGTGCAGATCGCCGGCGTGAAGCCACCAAAGACGGCGGTGGCCAGACTATATGCCAGCGAAAAGCCCGCCGTGCGCACCGCCGGAGGCATGACCTCCACGAGCAGCGGAACCATGGCGCCGTTGTAAAAGCCGAAGAGCGCCGAGAACCAGAGCTCGACCGCAAGAAGATGTGAGAAGCTCGGCGCCGCAACGAGCCACGCCATCGCCGGATAGGCCGTCACCAGCGCCAGCACCGGCACGATCGTTACCAGCGGGCGCCGGCCGATGCGATCGGACAGGCTCCCCGCGATCGGCAGCCAGACAAAGTTCGACAGGCCGACGCACAGGGTCACGAGAAACGCGCTTCGCGCATCGAGGTGCAAGGCCTGTTTGCCGAACGTCGGCGTGTACGCGGTAATGAGGTAGAACGACGTCGTCGTGAAAACGACGAGCATCATGCCGCTCAGCACGATGCGCCAATGAGACGCCACGATGCGAAAGACATCCGAGGCGCGACGGGCGTGGTGCTTCATCTTCACGAAGGCTTCCGTCTCCTCGAGCGAGCGTCGCAGGAAGAGGATGACGGGGATGATGAAGCACCCGATCAGCAGCGGAATCCGCCAGCCCCACGCACTCAGCTGTTCCGTGGTGACAAGTCCCGTCAGTACGAGTGCGATCAACGCCGTAAAGACAACCGCCAACTGCTGGCTTGCCGACTGCCAGGAGCAGTAGAAGCCACGCGTGCGAGGCGTCGCGATCTCCGCCAGATAGACTGATACGCCTCCGAGCTCGACGCCGGCGGACAATCCCTGCAACAGCCGGCCAATGACGACAGCGATCGGCGCCGCAAGACCGATCGCCGCGTAACTCGGCGTCACGGCAATGGTGAGCGTCCCGATCGCCATCAACCCGAGTGTGACGATGAGGCCCTGCCGGCGCCCCCTTCTGTCGATGTACGCGCCGAGCACGATGGCGCCGACGGGACGCATGAGATATCCCACACCGAACGTCATCAGAGACAACATCAGCGAGGCGAACTCGCTGCCCGCCGGAAAGAAGGTCTTTCCGATGTACACGGCGTAGTAGCCGTACACGATGAAGTCGTACATCTCGAGGAAGTTGCCGCTCGCCACGCGGAGCACTGCCCCGAACCTGGGCTTCTTCGTCACGGGGCCGCCCGAGTCTCGTGGCTCGTTACGAGAGGGCAACGCGTCGACCATCTCGGGCATGCTCATGGAACGATGGCGATCTCCTTCGACACCGTGCGGTACGCTGCGGTCTGCTGCGCCACGAACGTCTCGAAATCCTTGCCGCCAAGGAAGAACGGCGCGAGCCCATTCTTCTCCAGCACCCCCTTCCATTCGGGCGAGGCGCTCATGGTGCGGAGTGTCTCCACCCACTCCCGATACTCGCTCTCGCTGAGACCCGGCGGTGCGTAGAATCCGCGCCAGACGACGAATACCACATCCAATCCCTGCTCGCGGGCCGTGGGCACATCCGCCAAGAGCGAAGGGGCACGACGCTCGCCGAGTACCGCGAGCACCCGCAGCTCCTTCCGCTGTACGGCCGGCAACATCTTCGAGAGCTCCGCCGGAAATACCTGGAGCGAGCCATCCTTCACTCTGGCAATTGCTTCGGCCGGCGTTGCCACCGGTTCGTAGCGAACCTTTCGAACATCGAGGCCCGCGGCTCGCGCGAGCAGCAGCATCTTCATGTGATCCTGGCCGCCGACCGCGCTCGTACCTCCGATGACGACCGAGTCAGGATGCGCGCGCCATGCCGCGACGAACTCGCGCAGGTCATGCCACGGCGCCTTCGCGCTCACCGCGATGATGCTCGGTTCGGCGTCCACCGCCGCGATCCAACGCACGTCTCGCTCGGTGTGATCACCGTAATGATGCTGCGCCAGACCAAGGAGCGTGGATGGACTTGCGGCAATGATCACCGGGTCGTGCGCATGACCCGGCCTGAGGATGCTCTTGAAGGCCACTGCGCCACCTTCGCCCGGCATGTGCGTCACATGCAACGGCTGGCCGCCGGGCGCCCGAGCACCCAGTACCTGTGACACGGCGCGGCAACTAAAATCCCATCCGCCGCCAGGATTCGCGGGCGCGATGCAGCCTGATGGCATCCTCGCCTCGGACACACATGCCGCCAGCACCAGGCACGCGACAACGCCTGGCGCCGATGTGAGTAAAAGAAAGAAGCGAGCTGCTGCCGAAGCGGTGCGATGCCGTCTCATGCGTTTGGCTGGGGATACGGGCGATGACCGGCACTTCACCAACCACTCCTCACGTTCGCCCGTTCGTCTCAGACGGCGGCAAAGGCAGACATGTCAGGTTTCCGTATGATACGCCCTTCTGGTTCTTGCCGGTAGCGAAGGGAATGCCATATCGCAGCATGTCACCGATCCGGTGCCCATCGAGAAACAGCGTGCGGCGGCGCTCCTCCTGAATGTCGGTCGAGGCTCCTGTGCCCATGTACGCAGGAAGACTGTATTTCGCTCGCACCGCGCTGATCGCGGCCACGGCGCTCGCCGGCTCCGCTTCCGCGAGGATGAGCTGCGCTTCGTCCCACGTCGCAAGAGGCAAGGGGGAATCGAGCGCGACGTACTTCTTCTGAATCCACAACGGCGTGATGCCGTCCTGTCCGTTGGTGCGTGAGTCCTTGACGACTGGCACGCGGGTGTCGGCAGCGGTGCCAACGGTAAGCCCGCGGTACTCCGGCGCGATCGACTCGTGCGCGTTGATCGTGCCGGCGGCAACCGTCGTGTTGAAGCGCCGAACCGGCTGCGTCGAGTACGTCGCATTGAAGGCGAATGTGGAGGGCGCCACGAGCTTAGCGTCCGCAGCCGCACCGGCATTGTTCGCGAGATCGAGCCGCACCCGCGCTCGGCCCACTCGCGCCGCATTGAGCAGCGTCGCGTTGTTCAACGTGGCCGCCATCGTGATGGCGCGAGTGAACCGCGCCTCTGCAAGGGCGAGCGCCGCAGCCGGCGTGATGAGGGGCTCCGGGCCCGTGGCCACCTGGCAGTACGCTTCGCCGAGTAGTGCGTAGCTGAACCCTGCATACACGAGGGCCGTCGTGGTAAGCAATGCGCGTGTGGGAACGTCGGCATCCGTGAACCCATCGAGCACGGTAATGGCGGTCTCGGCCTGGACGCGTGCCGTTTGCAACGGGACGTAAAGGGCATAGTTGCCCAGCGTGGCGGCCGCGTTTTGGCACGGGAGGATGCCGTTGTCGTTGGTCGAGAGGCGGGCTCCCCAGCCGACGACTTCCCCGTTGGCGGAGCTGTTCAACAGCTCGTTCGACCACAATCCGGTGTCGTGAACGTATTCGCTGAACGCGCACTCGAAATCTGCCTGGACGCCGTTCACCATCGTGGTGGAGAGTCCCGGGCTGGTGAGTGCCGATGCGGGCACTTTGCCCGGAAGCGAGACGTCGAGAATGCCCTTGCATGCCTGCAGCAGTTGAAGGCTGCCAAGCGCGAGCACGGCGGTCCACGCGCGCAGCCGGCGATGCCTGTGAGATCCGTTGAGCATGAGTTGATCCTTAGGTATGGAGGAGCCGGGCGCCTAGAAGCCGAGGCGTGCCGTGAGCACGATTTGCGAGGTGGGCGGCAGCGTCGTCTGGAATCGCGCCGCTGTTTCGGCACCTGGTGGACGCTGCTCCGGATCGAAGATCTTCGCGCCATAGATGGTCTTCTGCGCCTGATACAGCAGCGCCACGTTGCGCCACGCCGCCGTGATGGACGCGTTGGACGCTCCGCCCAACCGGGCCGCGAAGCGATCGGGAAGGTTGTAGCTCGCCGACAGCTCGCGCAGCTTCGCAAAGCTTGCGTCGAAGAATCCGAGCGGCGGGCGGCCCACGGATCCCTGGTACGCCGCGAACACCGGATCTACGGGACCGCTGAGCGGGTTTGCCATCGCCGTGTTCTGGAAGTTCTGGTGATCCGCCTCGATCGAGCCCTCTTCGTACAACATGCCGGTCTGGTAATCGATGAGTGCGGACAACCGCCAATTTCTGAGCAGTGTGAGCGTGTTGGTCACGCTGCCCAGCTTCGTGGGCGTTGGCTGGCCGTAGTACACCAGCGGCGCGGACGCGCACGGCACTGTACCGCCCTTGTCGTCATCGCACATGACGTTCTGGAGCGTGCCTGCCGCGGAGTAACTGGCACTCACGACTCTCTTCCAGAAGAAGGAGCCGACGGAATATCCCTCGCGATTGTACTGGTCGATGGCATTGCCGCTGTTCGGGACGCCTACCGGCGGCAGACCGCCGAGGCTCTCGATGCGATTGTGCGCGGTGGCGAAGTTGACGATGAGATCCCACGCGAGCTTCGGGCGATCCACCATTCGCGCATTCACACCGATCTCGTTCCCCCACGCCGCCACGCGCCCCAGGTTCACGACGGTTGCGCCAGGAAAGCCTATGGACGGTTGGTTCGGTGCGCGCACGATGGCGTCCTTTGTCGTGCGGTTGTAATGCGTGAAAGTGGCCGTAATCCGGTCGTCGAGAAATCCGACGTCGACGCCGGCCTCGAGCTCCTCGCCGCGCTCCGGCTTCAACGCCGTGTTCCCGAGCGATCCGGGCGTGAGAACTGGCACGCCTCCAGGCCCGGTCGTTGGTGAGTAGAGCGTGACGGCGTCGAACGCGTCGGGTTGCTGTCCAGCCTGGCCCCACGCGGCGCGAAGCCGCAACGAGTTGACCCGCGGCGCATGCCAGAATGACTCCTCGCTCAACACCCAGGCGCCGCTGACCTTCGGGTAGTACGCCGCCTTGTAATCCTTACCGAACGCGGAGTTCGCGTCGCCACGAACGGCGACAGTAAGGAATCGGCGGTTCTTCCAGCCGAACGCCTCCTGCACGTACATGCCGAACGTCTTGTTTTCGATGAAGTCCTCGCCCGACGACGTCACCGCGGCGCCGCCGATGGTCGTTACGTCGGGCGTGGGGAAGTTCTGCCCGTACTCGCTGGCGAGGGTAAACTGCTTGCGATAGTACTGAGCGCCGAAGGACGTGGCGGTTGACCACAACGAGTTGTCCGTCTTGGCCGTGATCGAGTAATCGACCGTGGAGTAGTTCGTCGTGACGTTCTCGAGCGTCTTCTCACCCGTGCCCCTGCTGCCGAAGAAGTTCGTCTGACCATCCGGCACGCGCGGAAAGAGGATCTGATTCGTCGTATTGCCCGCGTCCACTCCCGCCTTGAGCTGCTGCGTGAGCCAGGCCAGGGGAGTGTTCTTGATGTCGATGCCACCGGTAAAGCGATTTACCTTCGACCGCGAATCGATCAGGCCGGCCACGTCGGGATTCGCGTATCGAAACCCTTGCGTGGGGGTGCTGAACAACGTCGGCTTGCTGTAGATGATCATGTCCCAGATGCCGAAGCCCTCGGCGGCCTGGGCGAAGCGCGTCTCGTTCTGGATGAAGTCCAGGTGCGCGTCGACCTGCCACTTCGACGTCGGCAGCAACGACAGGTTCGCTCGACTGGCGGTTCCCTTCAGCCAGTTGTAGTCCACGATGCCGGTGTTGCTGATCTGGCCGGCGGAGACGAAATAGCGTGCCAGCTCGTTGCCGCCGCTCAGGCTGCCGTTCAGCTCGTGCAGGCGGCCGGTGCTGAAGATGTTCCGCCCCGTGAGCTCTCTCCAACGCGTGATCATGTTCACGCTGTCCAGGAGGCCCGTCGCGGGATTCTTCCCGTAACTGAGGTTGATGCGGCTCTCGGCGTTCGGCAGGAAGTTGCCGCCCTCCTTTGCCGTCACCTCGAAGCTGGCTTTTCCGTTTCGTCCACGCTTGGTAATGATCTGGATGACGCCATTGGAGGCTTCGGTGCCGTACAGCGTCGCCGCCGCTGGTCCCTTGATGATCTCCATGGACTCGATGTCTTCCGGATTGAAGTCGTTGAGTCGCGAGGCGTAGCGGCCGTTGCGGATGGCCGGACCGCCGGAGGGATTATTATCCACACGCACTCCGTCCACGTATACAATCGGCTGGTTCGCCAGCGAGAGGCTCGCCGCGCCGCGAATGCGCACGGCGCTGCCCGAGCCGACCAACCCTGGCGTCGGAAGGATCAGCACGCCCGGACTCTTCTGCCCGAGCAGCTGCTGGACGTTCACCGCCGGAGAGCTCTGTGCCTCCTTCGCGATGTCCAGCTTGTCCACGGTGTTGCCGATCGCGCGCATCTGCGTGCCGCCGGCTGTCCCGGTCACAACCAACGCATCGAGCGCTGTCACTGCGGGGGTAAGTGCGAAGTCCAGGGTCGCCGCCTCACCATCGGTGAGCGTCACGGATCGATCGCCGCTCCCGTAACCAATTCGCCGTACGCGTACGACAGCGGTGCCCACGGGAACGCCGATGAGCCGATAACGGCCCTGTGCGTCTGACATCGCGCCAAGCGTGGTGCCAATGATCGTCACTTGAGCGGCGGCGACCGGTACCCGCGATGCGGCATCGACGATCGTGCCGCTGATCGTCCCAGCCGCCCCACGCGTGGGCAGTATCGGTGAGCGACTCCGATGCACCGTGGCCGCCTGCACCGAGGGGGGCACGCCCGCCACAGTGGCGAGGCCCGCCGCGGCCATCAGTGCGACCAGCGTGAAACGATTCGACATGGGATAGTCTCCCGATGGGGAGTTGTGATGTGGTGCAGGGCGGTTAAACGCCCCGCGACGGAGCTGCGTCGACTGCTCTCATCTGTGCCCGACGCGTTTGTCCGTTCATCCGACAAATGCCGAAGTCCCGACACGCGGGCACAGATGCAGGCGGCAACGTAGCGTCGGGCAACCTAGACGCACGATTAACGGGGATTGACTGCGACGGCGGCGCCGCCTCCGCCATTCGACTGCCTACGTCCGCAGCACCGTCACGCGACTGACGCGCTCGCAGCGGGAATTGCAGGAAGCGTGAGCGTAAACACCGTTCCCTTCTCTCCCGACGACGTCAGCGTCAGGTCGCCGCCATGGGCGCGGGCGATGCGCCACGCGATGGACAATCCGAGTCCTGCGCCGCCCGTTGCAGCAGTTCTCGTCCGGGCCGCGTCGGCGCGAAAGAAGCGGTCAAATACACGTGCCTGCGCATCGGCGGGAATGCCGGTGCCGTCATCGGACACGCGCACGACGTGACAGCCTCTGGACGTCTCGAGCTCGACCAGCACCGCGTTGCCTGGTGACCCGTACTTGATGGCGTTGTCGAGGAGATTGGTGACGATGCGATCGATGAGGAGCGGGTCGCCGCAGCATCGCGCCTCGACCGTCGGATGAAACGTCAGCGCGATGCCGCGGTCCGTCGCGAGCGGCCGAATGCGCGATACGCTCTCCAGGAGGAGTTCCTCGAGAAAGAACTCGTGTCGCTCGAGAGCGCCGTCTGCCGCGTCGAGGCGCGCGAGCGTGAAGAGATCGTCAACGATGGCACTCAGCCGTCGAGCCTCGTCACGCATGTGCACGAGCGAGCGCTCATACTCGGCGGTTGTGCGCGACTGCGACAGGGCGACGCTGGCCTCCGCCCGAAGGCTTGCAATGGGTGTTCGCAGCTCGTGCGAGGCGTCGGCCATGAATTGCCGCTGTTGAACGAACGATCGCTCCAGCCGCGACAACATGTCATTGAACACCGACGCCAGCTCGTCCATCTCATCGCCGGTATGGCGCACGGCGAGTCGTGCGTCGAGGCTCTCGGAGTCGATCGACGATGCGCGCCGGCCCATGTCGACCACTGCCGCAAAGCTGCGGCGCGCCAGGAAATAGCCGCCCACACCCGCGAGCACGAGCGCCAGGGGGATGGCCACGAGGACGGCTTGCATGAAATTACCGAGGACCGTCCGTTCGACCTGGCCAACCTGAAGTGCGACGATGGTGAACTCCTGGTCCGCGACCCGCACGCTGGTGGCGTACGAACGAATCAGATCGTGGCCGTTACGAATGGTGGCATACGCCGAGCGCCCCGGTGCAAGCGCGGCAAAGAGCGGATGGATCGGTGAGTCGTCCGCCCGATCGATCGCGGAGATGGCCTGCGTGAGATCGTCGCTCGACGAGTCGGACACCGCGACCAGACTGTGGTACGCGCCGTACACCAGCACGCGGCGGCCGCTGAAGCGAAACTCGCGAGCGGCGTCCTTCGCCGCCTCATCGGGGTTGCGGTTTGCGCGCGCCTCCGTGATCACCGCCTGATGAAAGGAGCGCACCGCTTCGGCGAGCGACCGGTCCACGCGGTCCTGCGTGAGTCGCTGAAGATACGCCCATGTGAACGCGGTGAACGCCACGAGAACCAGCGCGAGGACGCCGGTATGCCAGAACGCGAGCCTCGTGCGAACCGAGCGGAGCAACCGCGTGCCTCGGCGCACCCTATCCGTCTCCCGATGTCGTGGAGGTCACGCCGAGGTAGTATCCGGATCCGCGGCGCGTCTGTATGAGAGGAGTGAGGCCTGCGCGATCGATCTTCTTGCGCAGCCGATTGATGTAGACCTCGACCGCGTTTGTTGCCGGATCGTGGTTCTCGTCCCAGACGTGCTCCGTGAGCTCCGAACGGCCGACGATTCTTCCCGCGTTGCGCGCGAGGTATGCCAGGAGTGTGTACTCCTTGGTGGTGAGCTCCACAGTCGCACCGACGCGACGAACGCGCTGCGCCGGAAAATCGATCTCGAGGTCCTCGAGCTGGTACCGGGCCTGATCGACCTGCTCGCCGCGACGGCGCAGCAACGCACGCAATCGAGCGAGCAGCTCGTCGAATTCGAAGGGCTTCGCGAGATAATCGTCGGCGCCGCTGTCGAGCCCTTGAATGAGGTCTACCGTGTTTCCTCGCGCCGTGAGCATGAGGATTCGCACAGCGGAGCCATTCTTTCGCAGCGTTCGACATACCGTGAGGCCGTCCACCTTCGGCAGGCTGACGTCGAGAATGATTGCGTCATACGGACTGATGCTCGCCTGATACAGCGCCGCCTCTCCGTCCGCCGCGACGTCCACGGCGTACGCCTGTTCGCGAAGTCCGCGCGAGAGCGACGTAGCGAGTGCCACGTCGTCTTCGACCAGAAGGAATCGCATCAGTCGGCGGTCAGCGTAATGCGCGTCTCTCCACCAGGCGTCAGCGTCACCGCCAACGGAAGGCACTCGAAGCCGGGCACCAGGTTGAACGTTCGGTCCTTGTCCAAGGAGGCAAACCCGCCGAGGGCATCGGTGCGAACCAGCAGTCTTCCCTTCCCCTTCGAGATGCGGATCGCTCCCGGCTCCAGCCGTTCAACCGTCTCGGTATGCGCGGAGATCACCGGCAGTATGAACTTGCACCCCTCCTGGCCGCCAGAAGCACCGCTCACATTGATGCCGGCCACGATCTCGATGTCGGTCGGTGTCAACCGATATGCCAAACGATACCGCGCATCGCTGGCGGCCAGCGGCTGGTGTCCCGACGTCAACAGACGGCCGCCTGCCTCGAAGGCGATGTGCTCCGGTGTCGCATTCACGGTCAGCATTGCGTCGAAGTCGCTCAGGCTCGTATAGCTCTGTCCATTCACGATGCTCTCGATCCGCGGTGTGAGCGTCATGTGCGGATAGTCACCGTGCTCCTGCTGATTCGAGATTTCGATCCGCTGATATCTCGTCATGCTGGCTACGAGTATGGGGCCGAGTCGCTGGTGGAACAGCATCGACAGCGTACCGCCACTCGCATGACCGCCACCCGACGCGCCTCCGCCGGTTTGCACCGTCTCCAGGTACTCGAAGTCGTACTCGGTCACGGTCGCGCGCCAATCGCCGATCGCCGCCAGATGCGTCCCGATCTCCGGATAGCTCTTCACGCCGTACGCGGCGTCTCGCGGAAGAGCCACTCGCGGTTGCTTTGCCCGCTCCGCACCGCCCCGATCGAGCACCGTGGCCAACGCCTTCGCGTGAGTGAAGGTGTGATGCACGCACGGTAGCTCTCCGTGCGAGTGGTAGTGTGGCCCGCCGTGGAGAAGACCGTCATGCGTGCAGGCCGCCATCTGCTCCAGATTGCGAAAGGCCACCTCACGGAATCTCGGATCGTGTTGCGCCAATAATGCAAATGCCGGCTGACACCCGTCACTCGTGCGGCTGCCCCACCAGGTCCACTTGTAGTTGCGGCTGCCCCAACTGTTGTCCCACCCCCCGTCGGGCATCATGAATTCCATGTGCGTTCGCAGCGAGGTGACGACACGCTCGAGCACCACTTCATCGTTGGTGGCCAATGCGTAGAGTGCGAGAGACGGCAGCGACTCCTCCACGTTGTAGCCGAGGTCGACGGGCCGGCACTTCTTCTTCGTGACCGCCGTCTGCGGATGACCTTCGCCGAAGAGCAACCCGTTCTGCGTGAAGTACTCGAGCGTCGCATGCGCCAGCTCACGAGCGCGTGCGAGGTAGCGTGAATTGTCGAGCACCTGGCCGCAGATGGCAAAACAGTAAGCGCCGGTCACCGGATAGTTGATGTTGCCCGATTCGATGGTGAGGAAGCCATCGAGGAACTTTGTGGCCCGGACCAGACGCTCGGTCCACTGTCGGCGCGTTGACGCATCCAACAGGTCGCCATGGTGGTGGAGCGCTTCTGCCAACGCGATGCTGTGAAAGACGGTAATCCCCTTCCACGAGCTCAGCGTCACGTCATTGACCCAGCTCCCGTCCGGCCGGGAGACCTGCCGCTCGGACCAGTCGTGCACTAGGAGTGCGGCGCGCAAATACTTCGCGTCACCGGTGGCGCGCGCCATGTGCAGCAGCGGGTAGATGGCGTCACCACAGCGACCGTGAACCAATGCACACGCAGGACAGACGATGCCGCCGTGCAGCGCGGGATTACGGATCCCGGTGACCTGGAGCGACACCAATCCGTCGCACCAGCGTTTCAGGACACTGCCGTAGAGGTTCGACGCGTTTGCCAGCGGCGCATCGGGAGCAGGCGGCCCGCCAGGCGCCGACAACCAACCGGGCCACATCAACGGCACGCTCAGCGTCGTGGCGCCGACCACGGAGCGCAGCAACTCGCGGCGCGTCAGACCGTCCGGCGAATTACGCAACTCGTGCTCGTTCATGTCGTGGCGGTTCGCGGTGCTGTCCGCAGCGGCGCGGCCGAGCTCAGGTCAATGCGTCTGCGAAGAACTCCGCAAGATCAAGAATGAGCGGCGCCGGCATCCCGTCGAGCGGAAAGTCGATCTCCTTGTTGAGCACCTCACCCGGATCATCGCGGTGTCGCCAGCGCGAAACGTTGCGCGCGTCCGGATTGATGACCCAGTACTCGCCGACGCCTTCCCGAAGATAGAGGTCGCGCTTGATCTGATAGTCGAGGATTGCGTTGCTAGGCGACGCAACTTCGACGGCCAGGAGCAGATCATGCAACTCATACGGGTAGGCCGGTCGCTTGCCATCGACCACCCGAACGACGAAGACATCTGGCTGCACGCGATTCCGCGTCCGATCGCCGCGACGAACGTCCGCCGGCGAGATCATCGCTTTGCCGATGCCATGACCAACGAGATATTGGTGGAGACGCCAGAACAATGCGCCAGCGATATCCTGATGGAATTCGCCGGGCCCGGGTGTCACGAACAGTTCGCCGTCGATGATCTCGTAGCGCTGCCCGTCGTCCGGCAGAGCATCGACCATGTCGACAGTCCAATCGAGATACGTGGCAGCCATGGACATACGTTAGTCACCTCGGCAAAGCGAAAGCAAGTAGGCATTGCCGAGTTTCGCCGAGAGCAACTCGTCTGCCGTCACCGTGATGACGCAGTGTGGATCGATTTTATGCCGCGGTCTAAACCGTCCCGATCAAACACTCCCCACGTCCCGCTTATCCCTCGTCGCCCCCGGAACGCTCTTCGCTCGCTGCAACCGCGGCCACCAGGAAATCCCGATTCATCCGCGCGATCACATCGATGCTGATCTCCTTCGGACACGCTTCCTGACACTCGCCGAAGAGTGAGCACCCTCCGAAGCTCTCGAGATCCATCTGTGCCACCATCTTGAGCGCACGCCGGTACCGCTCCGGCTGTCCCTGCGGCAACAGCCCCAGGTGAGAGATCTTTGCACCAGTGAACAGGGACGCTGACGCGTTCGGACACGCGGCCACGCACGCGCCACACCCGATGCATGCCGCCGCGTCCATGGCGGAGTCTGACGCCTGTCGAGCAATCGGCATCGTGTTCCCGTCGGGTGCGCCTCCCGTCGGCGTGCTGATGAAACCGCCCGCCTGGATGATGCGGTCGAGTGCACTCCGATTCACCACCAGATCCTTGATGACCGGAAACGCCCTGGCACGCCACGGCTCGATCACGACGATGTCCCCGTCGCGGAAGCTCCGCATGTGCAGCTGACACGTGGCCGTTCCCTTCATCGGCCCGTGCGCCACTCCATTGATCATCATGCCGCACGAACCGCAGATGCCCTCGCGGCAGTCATGATCGAAGGCAATGGGCACGTCTCCGGCGGAGATGAGACGCTCGTTGACGACGTCGAGCATCTCCAGAAACGACATGTCGGGATTGACGTCGATGGCCTGATACTCCACGAGCGCGCCGGCGACATCGGACTGCGCCTGCCGCCAGACACGCAGCGTGAGATTCATCATTCCGCTCACTTGTAACTCCGCTGCGCGAGCCTCACGTTCTCGAAGACGAGCGGCTCCTTGTTGAGAATCGGGGGCTGCCCTTCTCCCGCATACTCCCATGCGGCGACGTAGGTGAACTCCGCGTCATTGCGGAGCGCCTCGCCGTCGGGTGTCTGGTGCTCGGTCCGGAAATGGCCGCCGCACGACTCCTCCCGATGCAACGCGTCGCGACACATCAGCTCGCCGAGCTCGAGAAAGTCCGCCACGCGCCCCGCGTGCTCGAGGGTCTGATTCAGCTCCTCGCCCGAGCCGGGAATGCTCACGTCCTGCCAGAACTCCTCGCGGAGGGACGGAATGAGCTCGAGCGCCTTCGTCAGTCCTGCTGCGTCGCGCGCCATGCCGCAGTGCTCCCACATGATGCGTCCGAGCTCACGGTGGAACGACGTGACGGAACGCTTTCCTTTGACGCCAAGGAGCCGCGTCGTCCGCGCTGCGACGTCAGCGACGGCCGCCTTCACCTCGGATGCATCGGCTGCGAGAGATTCCGGACGCGCCGTCGCGAGGTAGTCGCCAATGGTATAGGGAAGCACGAAGTACCCGTCCGCGAGGCCCTGCATGAGCGCACTCGCGCCCAGTCGGTTCGCACCGTGATCCGAGAAGTTTGCCTCGCCGGCCACGTGCAATCCGGGAATCGTGCTCATGAGATTGTAGTCCACCCAGAGCCCGCCCATGGTATAGTGCACGGCGGGATAGATGCGCATCGGGACCGCGTACGGATTCTCGTCCGTGATGCGCTGATACATCTCGAACAGATTTCCGTATCGCTCGCGGATCTTGTCTTCACCGAGCCGCTTGATGGCGTCGGCGAAATCGAGATATACTCCGCGTCCCCCGGGCCCGACGCCGCGGCCGTCGTCGCACGCCTCCTTCGCCGCCCGCGACGCGATGTCGCGCGGCGACAGGTTTCCATAGCTCGGATACTTCCGCTCCAGGTAGTAGTCGCGGTCGCTCTCGGGAATGTCGCCCGGCTTCTTGCCCACGTCCTCGCGACGCTTCGGCACCCATACTCGGCCATCATTCCGCAACGACTCCGACATGAGCGTCAGCTTGGATTGATACTCTCCGGCGACGGGAATGCACGTCGGGTGAATCTGCGTGTAGCATGGATTTGCGAACGCGGCGCCGCGCTTGTGCGCGCGCCAGATCGCCGTCGCGTTGCATCCCTTCGCGTTCGTCGAGAGATAGAACACGTTTCCATACCCGCCCGTGGCCAATACCACGGCATCGGCGAGATGCGGTTCGATGGTGCCGCTCACCTCGTCGCGCACCACGATACCGCGCGCTCGGCCATTCACCACGATGAGGTCCAGCATCTCCGACCGTGGGAACATGGAGACGCCACCCTTCGCGATCTCCTTCTCGAGCGCCTGATAAGCGCCCAGCAGTAGTTGCTGCCCCGTCTGTCCGCGGGCATAGAACGTTCGCGACACCTGCGCCCCGCCGAATGAGCGGTTTGCCAGGAGGCCGCCGTACTCGCGCGCGAACGGCACGCCTTGCGCCACACACTGGTCGATGATGTTCACACTGATCTGCGCGAGCCGGTACACGTTGGCCTCGCGAGCGCGAAAGTCACCGCCCTTGATGGTGTCGTAGAACAGGCGCTGGATGCTGTCGCCGTCGTTCTGGTAGTTCTTCGCGGCGTTGATTCCACCCTGCGCCGCAATGGAGTGCGCGCGACGCGGCGAATCCTGGTAGCAGTAGCAGCTGACGTTGTATCCCAGCTCGCTGAACGTCGCCGCGGCCGACGCACCGGCGAGCCCGGAGCCGACGACGATGATGTTGTATTTCCGCTTGTTCGCCGGATTGACGAGTTTGACGTCGAACCGATGCTTGTCCCACTTGTCAGCGAGGGCACCGCCGGGAACGCGTGCATTGAGCGTGAGCGACATCTAACGGACGACTCCCAGCAGAACGGCGACAGGCACCGCCGTGAATCCGAGCCACACCACGATCGCGACGACCGTGGCAATCCGACGGTGCAACGGCTGTGGAGAGGGCTTGCTGAGCCCGAGCGTACGAACCGAGCTCCACGCGCCATGGAAGAGGTGCAGCAGCAGAAAGAGCATCGCCACCACATAGACCGCGACGACCCACGGATTGTGGAACGCGCTCACGACGTTGCCGTAGACGTCGTGCTCGCTGAACGCCGGATACACGGCGTCCGGCCGGCTCGCGGTGGGAAACAGCGTGCCGGTGGTGAAATGCAGCAGATGGAACACGATGAAGGCGAGCAGCAGCACACCGCCCCACCGCATCGTGCGCGACGCAACCGTGCTCGCGCGCGCATCACGCCGCGCGTAGTCGTGCGGACGTGCGGCCGCCGCAACGCGCGTGAGCTGCCATGCCATCAGGACATGCAGCACCAGCGCGGTGAGCAAACCGAGGCGCACCAGCCAGAGCAGCTCGCCGGTGCTCTTCAGGAAGGCGGAATAGCCGTTCATCTTGGCGGGACCAAGGAAGACCTGGAGGTTGCCCGCCATGTGAACGATCACGAAGGCCACGAGCACGAGGCCTGTGACCGCCATGATGCTCTTTTTGCCTATCGTAGAGCGGTACAGCGTGACCAGCCACATGAGCGCTACAGTTTCACGGCCGACATTGGCTCGCGAACCGCTTGCGCGCTCTTCTCGAGTGCCGTGCGCTCGTCGGCGGTGAGCTGCACTTCGATCACCTGCTCGAGGCCCTTCCGCCCGAGCTTGCACGGTACGCCGAGGAACAGGTCGCGCAACCCGTATTCGCCCTGAAGCCAGGCCGCACAGGGAAGAATGCGCTTCTGATCGTTCACGATGGCCTCGGCCATCTGCACTGCGCCTGCCGATGGCGCGTAGTACGCGGATCCGGTCTTGAGGTACTTCACGATTTCCGCGCCCCCGTTCCGCGTGCGGTCCACGATCGCGTTCAGCGTGGCCGCATCCATGAGCTGCGTGACGGGAATACCGCTCACGCTCGTGTACGAGATCAATGGGACCATCGTGTCGCCATGGCCGCCCAGCACCATGGCCTGAATGTCACGCACGGAGACGTCGAGCGCCTCGGCGAGAAACGCACGATACCGCGCGGTGTCCAGCACGCCCGCCATGCCGATGACGCGCTCGCGCGGAAAGTGCGTCGCTTCCTTGGCCACGTAGCACATGACGTCGAGCGGATTGCTGACGACGATGACGATGGCGTCGGGCGACGTCTTTGCGATCTGCTCCGACACGGACTTCACGATGCCGGCATTGGTGTTCAGCAGATCGTCGCGCGACATGCCCGGCTTGCGCGCAATGCCGGCCGTGATGATGACGATCTCCGAGCCGGCCGTCTCGTCGTAGCCGTTGGTGCCGATGATGCGCGAGTCGTACCCCTCGATGGGCGCGCTCTGCCACTGGTCCAGCCCCTTGCCCTGTGGAATGCCCTCGACGACGTCGACCAGAACGACGGTTCGCGCCAGCTCCTTTTCCGCGACGCGCTGAGCCGTCGTCGCACCGACATTGCCGGCGCCGACGACGGTGATCTTCTTGACCATGAGTGACTATCTGAAGGTGAAACGGATGCCTCGAACAAAACTATCGAGGTCGCGTGCCGATGCTATCCCCCGACCTGCGAGAGCGCGCGCAATCCGCCGTTGCGACGCGAGAGCAGCGCGTGCTGCTCCGGCTTGTCCGCGAGCGCGCGACGCACATGCGGCTCGAGCAGGTGGCCGGCGCGCAGCGGTCCGCGCAGATCCACCTCGTGATCGCCGAAGAGACACGTGCGCAGCCGTCCGTCGGCGGTGAGGCGAACACGATTGCACTGCCCGCAATACGTGTGCGTCATCGGCGTGATCACGCCAATCGTCCCGGCGGCGCCATCAACTGCGTAGTACGCAGCCGGTCCGTTTCCCCGCGACGGCCCCGTCGATGCCGACAACGGACCGAGCACATCGGACACCCGCTCGAGCACCTCGTCGCTCGGCACCACGTGCTGGTCCGTCGACGCCTCGAGGGACCCGACGGGCATCAGCTCGATGAAGCGCACGTGCCACGGATTCTCGAGCGTCAGACGCGCAAAATCCACCAACTCATCGTCATTGATGCCGCGCATGACGACCACGTTGAGCTTGATCGGCAAAAGTCCCGCCGCCTGCGCGGCTTGTGCGGCGCGAACAGGCTCGAACGAGAGATCCCGCCGCGCGATGTGTGCGATGCGCTCCGGCCGCAGACTATCCGCGGACATGTTCACGCGATCCAGGCCGGCACCGGCAAGGCGGGCCGCCAGCTCAGGAAGCTTCACGCCATTCGTCGAAAGCGCGATGTCCTCTATGGCGGGAACGTCCCGGAGCATGCGCACCAGTGTTTCGAGCTGCGGGCGGATCGTTGGCTCGCCTCCGGTGATGCGCACGCGCCGAAGCCCGAGCGGCGCGAGCTCGGCGACGATGTCACGAATTTCCTCGTAGCTCAGGATGTCGGCCTTCGGAAGCCACGGCAGCCCTTCTACGGGCATGCAATAGCTGCAGCGGAAGTTGCAGCGGTCGGTGATCGAGATGCGCAGGTACTCGATCGTACGCCCGAACTGGTCGATGAGGCTCATTGAGCCAACTCCGCCGACACCGCGCCCGAGGGATCCACCCACTCGCGCGATCCATCCACATAGTGCTCGCGCTTCCAGATGGGCACCCTGCGCTTGATCTCCTCGATGATCCATCGTGAAGCGGCGTACGCCTCGTCACGATGGGCATGCGCGACGGCGATTCCGACGCTCACGTCCTCGAGCGTCAGGTACCCCAGGCGATGCTCGATGGCGACGTCCGCACCCACGAACCGTACGACCGCCTCGTCTGCAATGGACTCCAGCTCGCGAGCCGCCATTCCCTCGTAAGCGCTGTACTCGATGCCAGTTACGCCGCGGCCATCGTTGACGTCGCGAACCACGCCGAGAAAGAGAATGAGCGCTCCGTGCGCCGGTCGAGCGACACGGGCCATCAATGCCGCTGGATCGATGGGATCGCGAACGAGCTGCACCGCGCCGCTCATCCGCCGGCCACAGGCGGAATCAACGCGACTTCATCGCCAGATCGAAGCCGCGCAGTCCTCGCGGCGTAGCGCTGGTTGACCGCGATCAGCGGCGCCGGCGGAAGGGACGCAGCGCCGGGCCGCCGCGACACCTCGGCGAGCACATCGGCGACCGTGGCATCCTCGGCGAGATCGAGCTCCAGGCTCGCCTCTCCAAGCGCGTCGGCGTAGGAGGCGAAGAGAAGGACGGTGACTGTCATACCGACTCGAGCGCTGCCAACTGCCGACTGCTGAACTGCTTACGCGTCCGTCTCCTCGTATTCGCTTTCGTGGTCCAGCTCTTCGATGGAAATGTTGGCCACCATCGCGCGCAACTCCTTGCTGGGCTTGAACACCGGCACGGGGCGCGCTGACACTTCGACAGGGGAGCCCGTACGCGGATTCCGCGCCATGCGCGTCTTCCGGTGACGAATCTTGAACGTCCCGAATCCCCGCACCTCGATGTTCTTCTGCTCCTGCAGCGCTTCCTTGATGGCATCCAGGAAGGAATCGACCACGCGAGCGCAGTCCTTCTTGGAAATCATCGGGCCGGCGGTGCGTGAAATCTGGGCGGTGACTCGCTCGACCAGATCAGCTTTCGTCATGAGCAGTGCCTCGCAACGGGCAGCGGAGGGGGTGCAAGCTGATCGAACTTATCCGCGTTAACTCTTGTGTGTCAAGAGCTTAAAGCCCCTCAGCCACGCGACTTGCGGACACTCTCCATGAACTGCTGGAACAGCGGGCGGGCGTCATGGGGGCCCGGCGCTGCCTCCGGATGGTACTGAACGGCAAAGATCGGCAGCTCCCGGTGGCGAAGCCCCTCGACCGTGCCGTCATTCAGGTTCACGTGGGTAACCTCCAGCGCCGGCGCGCCGGGAATCGATTCCGCAGAACCCTCCACGGCAAATCCGTGATTCTGGGACGTGATGAGAATTCGCCCCGTTTCGAGCTCACGGACGGGATGATTTCCCCCGCGATGGCCATAGGGCATCTTCGTCGTGGCGGCGCCGTAGGTGAGGCCCAGGAGCTGGTGCCCCAGGCAGATACCGAAGATTGGCACTTCCCGCTCCGCAATGCCCCGGATGGTGTCGGGGGCATACGCGATCGCGTCGGGATCACCAGGTCCGTTCGACAGAAATACGCCGTCGGGCGCCAGGTCCAACGCTTCCTCAGCCGACGTCTGCGCCGGCACCACCGTGACTCTGCAGCCTGCATCATCGAACAGCCGCAGGATGTTGCGCTTGATCCCGAAGTCGTAGGCGACGATGTGACGGTCGGCCTGCGGATTGCCCCACTGATACGAGGCTGAGGTCGTCACACGCGAGGCCAGGTCCAGCCCCTCCATGGACGGACACGCGCCGAGCGCCGCGAGCACCTCGGCGCTGGGCTCCTCGCCCGCCGCGCACACGCCGCGCATGACGCCGACTGTCCTCAGGTGACGCGTGAGGCGACGTGTGTCAATGCCTTCAAGTATCGGCACTTGCGCCGCTTCGAGATACGACACGAGATCGCCCTCGGCGCGCCAGTTCGAGTAGTGCCGCGACAGCTCGCGCACCACCACGCCCGCCACCTGCGGCGCACCGGATTCCGGATCCGACGGATTGACGCCGTAGTTGCCGATCATCGGCGCCGTCATCACCACGATCTGGCCGCTGTAGGAGGGATCCGTGAAGACCTCCTGATAGCCGCTCATGTTCGTGGTGAACACAACTTCCGCGACCGTCGTGCTCGCAGCGCCGCGAAGCGTGCCACGAAACAGGGTTCCGTCCTCGAGGAGGAGGAACCCTGGCGTGTCTGCGCGATCAGCCACCGGCTATGGCTTGCGCGGGGCCGGCGCTGCCGGCGTGGTGCCGGAAGGCGGAGTCGTTGTGACGGGTGTCGCGCCGGAGGGCGCGTTGGTCGGCGCGGGTGTGAGATTCACGCCGGGTACCGCGCTCTTCGTTCCGCCGGAGGGCGACGGTGGCGACGTGGCTGGGGGGGCGGGAGCCACCGGCTGCGCGAGCTGGTCCAGTACCGACTTCGGGGCACGCTGCCGGGTGGAGGCCAGCGACAGCACGAACGAGATGAACAGGAAGATGCCGCCGCCCCACCAACTGGCCTTGGTCAGGAGGTTGCCGGCCTGACGCGTGCCGAGCAGCGAATCCGACGAGCTGCTCACGCCGCCAAAGCTGGCCGCGAGTCCGCCGCCCTTGCCTGCCTGGAGCAGGATGGCGGCGACGAGGACGATGCTGTCAATGACCAGAAGGACCAGCAGGAACGTGTACATTGCGGCGGCTGTGAGACGGCGGATCGTGGCGCGGGTAACCTTTGAATATCACACGGCTTAGCGAGTCGGTCAAGCGGAGCAGATCGTCGCCCAGCTCGTCGGGTCGAGACTCGCACCGCCCACCAGCAGCCCACCCACCTCGTCGGCCGAGAGAAGTGTGGCGGCGTTGGCCGGCGTCACACTGCCGCCGTACAGAATAGGAATTGTCGACGCGCCCGCGCCCGCCTCGTCCAGCAGCGCGCCACGTAGGACGCGATGGACGGCTGCCGCATCGTCGGGCGTCGCGGTGCGTCCGGTGCCGATGGCCCACACCGGTTCATAGGCCACGATACAACCCAACATGTCCGCATGTGCCAGCGCGGACAGCCCGGTGCGAAGCTGATGCAGCACGACGTGTTCGGTCGTTCCGCGCTCGCGCTGCTCGATCGTTTCTCCGACGCAGAGCACCGGTACCATGCCATGCTCGTGAACCTTCGCAACCTTCCGCGCCGACTCGGCGTCGGTTTCGCCGAAAACGTGACGTCGCTCGGAATGTCCGACCAGCACGTATTCGGCGCCGGCGTCGCGCGCGATTGCCGCGGAATTCTCGCCCGTGAACGCGCCCTTCTCTTCCGCGTGCACGTTCTGGACGCCCACATGGATGTCGGGCCGCTCGGTGAGGCGGAAGCGCACTTCACTCAGCGAGAGTGCGGGCGGAAACAGGACGACCGTGCGGTCGCCGCGCGGCGCGAACGCGGCGACGAAGGTCTGCACGAACGCTGCCGCCGCACTCGGTCCTTGGTTCATCTTCCAGTTCGCGGCGAACACAGGGCTCACTGGCACGGCGCTACTTGTCGTCGAGAATGGCGACGCCCGGCAGCGTCTTGCCCTCGAGGAACTCGAGCGACGCACCGCCGCCGGTGGAAACGTGGCTCATTTTCGGTGCGAGTCCGGCCTGTTCCACCGCCGCCGCAGAATCGCCGCCACCCACGATGGTCGTCGCACCCTTGCCGGTTGCGGCGGCCATGGCGTCCGCGATGGCGCGCGTGCCCTTGTCGAAGGGTGGCGTCTCGAACACGCCCATGGGCCCATTCCACAGGATCGTCTTCGCGCTCGCGATGGCGCGCGCGTAGGACTCCGACGTACGTGGACCGATGTCGAGCATCGCCATCTCGGCGGGAATGTGCTCGCGGCCCACGACCTTGGCCGCCGCTCCCTCCGCGATGGACGGTGCAACGGTGGCGTCGTGCGGAAGCGTGATGCGTGGACCACCACGCTCGAGCAGCGACCGCGCCATGTCGATGCGGTCCGGCTCGACGAGCGACTTGCCTGTCTCGAGGTCCATGGCCTTGTAGAACGTGCATGCCATGGCGCCGCCGATGAGGAGTCCGTCCACCTTCGGCAGCAGCGCCTCGATGACGTCGATCTTGCCCGAGATCTTCGAGCCGCCGAGAATCGCGACGAAGGGGCGCTCCGGATGCTCGAGTGCGCCGTGAAGGTAGTTCAGCTCCTTCTCCATCAGAAATCCGGCGACGGCCGGCTTCAGATGACGTGCGATGCCCTCCGTGGACGCGTGCGCGCGGTGTGCTGCGCCGAACGCATCGTTTACGAAGAAGTCCCCGAGCTGCGCGAGGGCACGCGCGAGCCGCTCGTCGTTCTTCTCCTCGCCGCCGAGGAACCGCGTGTTCTCGAGGAGCAGGACCTGCCCCGGCTTGAGATCATACGTGGCTTTCAGCGCCTCGTCGGTGTCCGTCGTCTCCACGAAGGAGATGGAACGCTTTGGCAGCAGTTCGCCGAGACGCCGGGCGACGGGTTGCAGCGAATACTTCGGCTCAGGCTTGCCCTTCGGACGTCCCAGGTGCGAGAGCAATACGACGCACGCGCCCGCGTCGAGGAGGGATTCGATGGATGGCAGAGCGGCGCGGATGCGCGTGTCGTCGCTGACGTGTCCGTGCTCGTCGAGCGGAACGTTGAAGTCGACGCGCACCAACGCCCGCTTCCCGCGGATCGATTCCGCGGGAAGGTCATGAATGGTCTTCTTCGCCATTGCGACTACAACCTGGCGCCGACGTACTGGAGCAGGTCCACGCAGCGGGAGGCATAGCCCCATTCGTTGTCGTACCAACCCGACACCTTCACGAGCAGTCCGTCGATGACGTTGGTGCTCTTCGCGTCGAAGATGCACGAGCTCGAGTTGCCGATGTAGTCGGACGAGACGAGCTCCTCCTCGGTGTACTGGAGGATGCCTCGCAGCTCCGACTCGGACGCCTTTTTCATCGCGGCGTTGACCTGCTCCGTGGTGACGGCCTTGTCCACGACGACGGCGAGATCGGTGAGCGACACGTCCGGCGTGGGAACGCGAATGGCGATGCCGTCGATCTTGCCCTTGAGCTCGGGAATGACGAGCGACGTGGCCTTCGCGGCGCCGGTGGTCGTCGGAATCATCGAGAGGGCGGCGGCGCGGGCGCGACGCAGGTCCTTGTGCGGAAGATCGAGAATGTTCTGGTCGTTGGTGTAGCTGTGAATCGTCACCATCGATCCGCGCACGAAGCCGAAGTTGTCCCGCACCACTTTCACCATCGGCACGAGACAGTTGGTGGTGCAAGACGCGTTCGAGATGATGTGGTGCTTGGCGGCGTCGTACTTCTCATCGTTGACGCCCATGACGATGGTGATATCCTCGCCCTTTGCCGGGGCCGAGATGATCACCTTCTTTGCGCCACCATCGATGTGCGCCTGGGCCTTGGGCGCGTCCGTGAAGCGGCCGGTGGCCTCGAGGACGACGTCCACGCCCAGCTCCTTCCACGGGAGCTTGGCTGGATCCTTTTCAGCGAGGACCTTGATGACCTCACCGTCGACGCTGATGGTGCCATCGCCGGCGGATACATCACCCGCATACGTGCGGTGCACCGAGTCGTACTTGAAGAGGTGCGCCAGCGTCTTCGTGTCGGTGAGATCGTTCACCGCTACGAAGTGCAGCTCCTTGACGCCGGCCTGTCGGGCCGCGCGCAACACCTGACGTCCGATCCGGCCGAAGCCGTTGATCCCGACGCGAATTGCCATCTCGTGGTCTCCTTTGGTTCACCACCGGTCGCCGAGGGCGGGCGCCCGGCCGAATGTCACATAACTGAGAATGCGTGCTCCTCCGTCGTAGAGCGCGGTGGCGCACGCGTTGAGGGTGGCTGCCGTGGTCACGACGTCGTCGACGAGGACGAAATGCCGGCCGTGCAGCTCGGTGCGTCCGGCGATTGCACGGAACGCGCCCGAAACGTTGCGCTGACGCTCGCCCGGTGTCAACCGTGTTTGCGTCGAAGTTGCACGAGTTCTCGCGAGCACGTCCGTACGCACCGGCACTTTCCACTCGGCGGCGAGTGCTCGCGCCAGCAGCGCGCTCTGGTTGAATCCGCGCGCGCGCTCGCGATCTCGCGCGAGCGGCACCGGCACGAGTGCGGCTCGTTCCTCCTCGACGTCCCGGGGAAACGAGAGCTGCGCCATGCGCCGCGCCATCGGGCGCGCCGCCGCATGCCATCCCTGATACTTGAGGGCGTACACAATTCGCTCTGTGGTGCCGCCTGGAATCGCATGGGCCGAGCGCACGGCGCGCACGTAGGGCGGCAGCAGCGTGCACCAGTCGCAGATCGCGCCGTGGCGCTGCGGATCGCGAGGATGGCCGCAGCGGTCGCACCTCGGATGCGGCAGCGCGAGCGCCCGCGCCCAGCAGGTGCCGCAGATGAGCTCGCGCTCCTGCGGAGTGCGCGCTTCGCCGCAAACGGCGCAGGCGGGTGGAAGGAGCAGGTCGAGCAGGGCGGCACCGCCGCCGCGCAGGACGGTCAGTGAATGGCCTGCCACATTGCACGACGGTCGGGAGCGACGCCGAACCACCGCTCGAAGGCGATGGCGCCCTGTTCGATGAGCATGCCCTCGCCGTCGGCCGCACGGTGGCCGGCTTCCCGCGCTGCAGTGACCCATGCCGTTTCACCGCGCGTGTACACGAGGTCGAAGACGGCACATCCGTTCGGAAGCTGATGAATGGGCACCGGGTGGGCGCGGTCCTGGAGCCCGATGGGCGTGGCGTTGACGACAAGTGTTGCATCGCGCAACGCGCTCTCGGGCGTCGGTACCGCCCTGGCGAACGGCGCGAAACGATCGGCAAGCTGTTCGGCTCGGTCCATGTTGCGATTGTAAATGCGCGCCTCCGAAAAGCCGCATCGTTCCGCGGCGAGCAGTACCGATGCCGCGCTCCCCCCTGCCCCGATGAGCGCGAGTCGCCCGCTCCGCGCTTCGCCCTTGGTGAGTGCGCGAATCACGATTTCGGCGCCGCCGACGTCGGAGTTGTCACCCACGAGGAACCCGTTCTCGTGCCAGAAGACGTTGGCCGCACCCACGCGTTCAGCGATGGCGGACAGCCGCGTACAGCGGCGCGCGACGGCGGCCTTATGCGGTATGGTGACGTTGCCCGCGGCATGATCGCGCGCGAGTGTGAGAAGCATCGCGTCCAGCTCGCCGGGAGCGACATCGATCAACTCATAGGCGAGCGGAATGCCCGCGGCATGGAGCGCGGCATTTTGGAAGAGTGGAGAGATGGAATGTGCGACCGGATGCCCGAGAAGCACGAGCCGGCCTGGACGATCGATCACGAGGCGCCGGGTACGCGCTCCGCGGCCAGCCGATCGAACACGCGGCGAATCTCGGCTTCCAGCTCGTCCGCCGTGGCGCGATATACCTCGAGGTCACCGCCCATGGGATCGTTGATTGCGCGTCCCCCTTCGTGCGCTGGATACGCTGTCAGCATGTAGCTCTTGCCCTCACCCCCCAACGCCTCGACACGCTCGAGGTGGTGCGGGCCCATCGTGAAGATCAGATCCATGTCGCCGATGAGCGCGCGCGTGATCTGCCGCGAACGATGTCCACTGAGATCGAGGCGACGCTCGATGCCGACGAGGAGCGCGCCATCCGACGCGGGCGCGCCGTCCCATGCGCTCGTGCCAGCGCTGCCGATGTCCATGTCCACGAGCCCGCGCTCGATCGCGAACTTGCGCGCGATCGCCTCGGCGAGCGGGCTCCGACACGTATTGCCGGTACAGACGAAGAGCAGCTTCATGATCTCACGCATCTCCGATGAGACGCGGCGCCGTTTCGCGAAGTACGGCCGCGGGAATGGATCCTGGACGGATGACGCGCGGTGCGCGTCCCGTACAGTCCACGACCGTGGACGGCGCGGACGGCTTCAAGGTTCCGCCGTCGAGCACGCGCAGCGTTCCCTTCGCGATCACGTGGCTCCACTGCTCGAGAATCTCGCGCGTGGACATGGCCGGCGGAACCCCGGGACGATTCGCGCTCGTCGAGGTGACGGCCTCCGCGTGCGCGCGTATGAGCCGCTGAAGCGCAGGGTGCGACGTCCATCGCACGGCAATTCCTCCCTCCGGACCGCGCAACGCCTCCGGCACGCGCTTCTCCCCGCCAGGCAGGACGAGGGTGAGCGGGCCCGGCCAATGGCGCGCGGCGAGATTCGTCGCGAAGCTCGGCAACCGGAGGTCCAGCTTTGCAAGCATTTCACTGCCGGCGATGAGCAGCAGAAACGGCTTCCCCTTTGGTCGCCCCTTCATGCGCACGAGCGTGTCCACCGAGTCGCGATCGATACCGCCCCCGAATCCGTAGACGGTTTCGGTGGGATAGGCCAGCACACGCCGCAGCTCCATCTGCTCGAGCGCCGGACGGATTGCCGCCGAGACTTCGGCCTCCGACCAGAATGGAATCGCGAGCGGACCAGCGGTCATTCGGTCAGCCCAAGCATTGCTTCGGCTCGTGCGAAGTCGGCCGACTCGGTCACCTTGAGGGCGCGCTCGCTGCCGCGCACCATGCGCACCGGCAGTCCCAGGCGCTCGACGAGCGCGGCATCATCGGTTGCGGAGATGTGCTCCGCTCGCGCACGGCGGTGCGCGTCTACCAGAACTTGCCGCGTGAACCCCTGCGGCGTCTGCGCACGCCAGAGGTGAAGGCGGGGCACAGTTGATTCGACGTCGCCATTGTCATTCACGCGCTTCAGCGTATCAACGACTCGAAGTCCGGCCACGGCGCTCGTGCCGGCGCGCACCGCATCCACCACGCGGCCGATCGTGGCGGCATCGACGAGCGGCCGCGCCGCATCGTGGACGACGACGATCTGCGCTTCATCGGGAAGGTCGTCCAGTCCGTTGGCCACGCTCTCGCTGCGCGTGCGCCCGCCCACCGAGATGAGCAGCCGATCGACATCGCACTGAAATATCCACGGCGGCGGATCGCCAGCGTACCGCTGCGGCAGAACGCACACGACCGTGCCCACGTCGGGTTGCGCCATGAACGTCTGGAGGCTGTGAAGCAGCATGGGCTTTCCTGCGACCCAGCTGAACTGCTTCAGCTCGTCGCCAGCCACGCGCGAGCTCGCACCCGCCGCGACAATGATGACGCCGACGTCCCGAGAGGGGCCCGTCACTGAAACACCTGCTCGAAGAGTTGCGAGACGGTTCGCGTGCCACACACACGGATACCGGCGGGCAGCTTCTTCGGCACTGCACGCTCCGCGAGATAGACCGTGTGCATTCCGAGGCTGGCCGCTTCGGCGAGCCGGCGCTCGACCTGGGACACCGGCCGAATCTCGCCGCCCAGTCCGACCTCGCCAACGAACACGGCATCGTGCGGAAGCGCGCGGTCATACACGCTCGACGCCAGGGCAACGGCGACAGCCAGATCGCCGGCGGGCTCGTGGAGCTGCACGCCCCCCACCACGTTGAGAAAGACGTCGAGCTGAGCGAAAGAGAGTCCCGCGCGCTTGTCCAGCACGGCGAGCAGCAGGGCGAGACGTCGCGCGTCATATCCGGTTGCGACGCGCTGCGGCGTGCCGAAGCCCGCCTTTGCCGCCAGGCCCTGCACCTCGATGAGCACGGGCCGCGTTCCTTCCAATAGCGCCGTCACCGCGCTGCCCGATGCATGATTGGTCCGATCACCAAGAAAGAGCTCGGAGGGATTCGAGACGGGCGCGAGACCATCCTGTCCCATGCGAAAGACGCCGATCTCGTCCACGCTGCCGAATCGGTTCTTCGTCGCACGCAGCACGCGGTGATCGAGCGAGCTCTCGCCCTCGAAGTACAGAACCGTATCGACGATGTGCTCGAGCGTCCGCGGACCCGCGATGCTGCCGCCCTTCGTGACGTGGCCCACGACGAAGACGGCGGTGCCGCTCTCCTTCGCGAAGCGCATCAGGCGCGCGGCGCACTCGCGCACCTGCCCGACGTTGCCGGGCGCGCCCTCGAGATCACCGGTGTGAACAGTCTGGATGGAGTCGACGATGAGCACCGAAGGCGCCGTCGCGGACGCCGTCGCAATGATCGTCTCGAGGTTTGTCTCGCTGAGGAGACTCACGTCACCGGCATCGTCGGTGAGACGATCCGCCCGGAGTTTGATCTGGAGCGCGCTCTCCTCGCCCGAAGCGTAAAGCGCAGGGCGCCCCGCCAACTGGAATCGCGCCGCCACCTGAAGCAACAGCGTGGACTTGCCGATGCCGGGCTCACCGCCGAGCAGGATCATGGAACCCGGGACGACTCCGCCGCCGAGGACGAAGTCGAATTCCGCGAGATCGGTGGTCCATCGCGCGGCCTCGGACCCGCTCACCGAGCGAAGCCGCGGCGTGGCAACGACGCTCCCGCCCTCACCCAGTGTACGTGCACCGCCCGCCCGCCGGCTCGATCCCGTGGCAGGAGCCGTGCGCGCGACGGTCTCCTCGACGAGCGAGTTCCATGCGCCGCACGTGTCGCAACGGCCGGCCCATTTGGGATGGTCGGCGCCGCACTCGGTGCAGCGGTACGCGGTCTTTGCTTTGGCGCTCATGCGGCGGAGTAGATCATTCCGCACGAAAGGTATTCGATGGCCCTGCTCGTCGGGCCGTTGCGGCACATCAAACGCCGCCGCACGGGTACCAAACTGCGCTAGCCGACGCGCCGCTCCGCGCCACCCGGTCCGATTCTGCCAGCCTCGGTACCGCCGCCCGGCGACGGATTCCGCTGCGAGAAATTCTCGAAGCGAGTGTAATTCTTCTGGAACAGCAGGTTCACAAAGCCGATCGGCCCGTTGCGCTGCTTGCCGACGATGATCTCTGCGCGGCCCTCGAGCGAGTTGCCGTCCTTGTCCACCGGCCCCTCGTATACCTCGGGACGATAGATGAACATGATCAGGTCCGCGTCCTGCTCGATGGCGCCCGATTCGCGAAGATCCGAGAGCTGCGGACGCTTGCTGTCTCCAGCACGCTGCTCCGGCGCACGCGAGAGCTGTGACAGCGCGACAACCGGGACGGCGAGCTCCTTCGCGAGCGCCTTGAGCCCGCGCGAGATCTGCGACACCTCCTGCTGACGGCTCTCGGAATTGCTCGGCCCCTGCATGAGCTGGAGGTAGTCCACGATCACCATGTCGAGGCCCTGCTCCGCCTTCAAGCGGCGGGCCTTGGACCGCATCTCGAGCAGCGAGATGCCCGCGGTGTCGTCGATCCAGATGGGCGCATGCGTGAGAATGCCGGCCGCGCGTGCAAGACGGGGAAAGTCGTCGTCGCGCAGCATGCCCTTGCGAAGCTTCTGCGCGTCGATGCGCGCCTCGGCCGTCAGCATGCGCTGGACGAGCGACTCCTTGCTCATCTCGAGCGAGAAGAACGCCACCTTCTTGTCCTTCTCGATGGCGGCGTGCTGCGCGACGTTGAGCGTGAACGCCGTCTTGCCCATCGACGGGCGCGCCGCCACGATGATGAGATCCGACGGCTGAAAGCCGGAGGTCAGCTCATCGAGGTCACTGAAGCCGCTGGCGATGCCCGTGATGGCCTCTCCACCCGCATGAATGGCCTCGATGCGCTCCATCGTCGGCCACAGCAGCTCCTTGATGCGCGAGAACCCCTCGTTCGTGCGCTGCTGCGACACCTGGAAGATCTTCTGCTCGGCGATGTCGAGCAGCTCATCCGCCGTGGTGCCGCCGCCGAACGCCTCACCGACGATCTCGGTGGAAACTTCGATGAGGCGCCGGAGCAGCGCCTTTTCCTTCACGATCTTTGCGTGGTACTCGACGTTGGCGGCGGTGGGCACGGCGTCCACGAGGAAGCCGATGTAGTCCTTGCCGCCCGCTCCCTCGAGATCGCCGCGCCGCTGCAGCTCGTCCGAGAGCGTCAACGGGTCGATGACGCTGCCGCGCTCGGTGATCCCCACCATGGCGCGGAACAGGCGCCGGTGACGCTCGGCATAGAACATCGAGTCGTCAACGACCTCCACGGCGCGCATCACCGCATCCTGATCCATCAGCATGGCGGCGAGCACGGCTTGCTCGGCGTCCTCCGAGTAGGGAGGACGCCGGTCGCGGTAGGGATCACGCCCCGGGGGCGACGGCGCTATCGAGTATTCGGCGGGCGAGCTGGACATCTTCCCACGCGGGACGTTTCCAGGAGGGGTTCCGCAGCAGCGCCGCGGGATGATAGGTCACGACGAGCGGAACACCGTAATAGCGATGTACCTGCCCGCGCAACCGGCCAATTGTAAGCTTCGTCTCGAGCAGCGTTTGAGCGGCGAACGTGCCAAGGGCCAGAATGACCTTCGGCTTCACCAGCTCGATCTGACGCACCAGGTATGGCGAGCAAGCGGTCACTTCGTCCGGAAGCGGGTTCCGGTTTCCCGGCGGACGGTGCTTCAGCACGTTCGCGATGAAGACGTCCTCCCGCTTCAGGTGAATGGCCTCGAGAATCTTTGTGAGGAGCTGTCCCGCCTGACCCACGAACGGGACACCCTGCGCGTCCTCGCTGGCACCAGGCGCCTCGCCCACGCACATGAAATCCGCATTCGGATTCCCGGTGCCCGGCACCGGATTCGTCGCAGTCGCATACAGCTGACATTTCGTGCACGTCGCCACGGCGCGCGCGATCACCTCGAGCGTGTCGAGCTTCGCGACGGAGTCATCGAATGGCACGCGTGCCGATGCACCGACCACCAGTCCCTGAGGCGCGGCGATGGGCACTACGGTCTCCGGCGGGCTCGTGACATTTGCAACATTCTCCGAAACAGCCGGCGTGCCCAGCGATGGCCGAGCCGGCGGGGCTCCGCCGGCGGCGCGTATTGCCGAGCGCCAGTCCGCTGACGGTTCGGCTTCTCGCGAGGACGACGTCATGGCCGCTCCGAGAATCCGCATGGCCTCCTCGACCGACAGTGTGTCGAGCACGAGCTCGGTTTCACCGAGCTCTTTTCGCTGCTCGAGATATCGTCGCAGGGCTTCCCTACCGTCCATCGAGCAGCTCCGCCACGCGATCGAGGATGAGATCTGCCACGGCCCTCTTGGAGAGCAAGGGCAACTCGTCGGGTGACGCGGAGCCCCTCCGCAGAATCGTCACGCGGTTCGTCTCGGCGCCGAATCCGGCGTCCGGCTCGCGGGCCGAGTTCAGCACCACCATGTCGACGTCCTTGGTCTCCAGCTTCCGCCGTGCGTTGGCCAGCTCGTCGTCGGTCTCGAGCGCAAAGCCGACGATGACGCTACCGGCCCGCCGCGCGCTCTTCGTGGACAGTAAAATGTCCGGCGTCTCCACCAGCTGCACGTTACGACTCGCGCCGGTCTTCTTCATCTTTCTTTCCGCCGGCTCGGCAGCGCGGTAGTCAGAGGGAGCAGCGCACATCACCAGCACGTCCGCGGCCGCGATGTGCCTCTCCACCGCGTCGCGCATTTCCTGCGTGGTTTCGACATGCTCTTGATCGACACCGACGGGCACCGCGACGGCGAGCGGACCCGCGACGAGCGTGACGTCCGCTCCGCGACGCCAGGCGGATGCCGCAAGTGCGACACCCATCTTGCCCGTACTGCGATTCGAGAGGAAACGAACGGGATCGATCGATTCGCGCGTTGGACCGGCCGTGACGAGTACGCGGCGTCCCGCGAGCCGGCGATCGGTCTCGAGCAGGCGGCCGACGTAGGCAAAGATCGTCTCGGGCTCGGGCATGCGTCCCGGACCCGCTCCCTCGCCGGCCGCGAGCATGCCGGCATCGGGTTGCAGCACCGTGTAACCCAGCGAGCGAAGATGCGTCACATTGTGCTGCGTTTGCGCGTGGGACCACATGCGGTCATTCATCGCAGGCACCATCAACACCGGCGCCTCGGCGGCGAGCAGACAGGCCGTGAGAAGGTCATTCGCCTGGCCAGTGGCCGCGCGCGCCATCAAGTCGGCGGTCGCAGGAGCGATGACAATCGCATCTGCTGCGCGCGCGAGCTTCACATGATCGAGCGCGCGTCCGGCGTCGAACAGGCCGGTATGCACCTCACGGCCCGTCAGCGCCTCGAAGGTCACGGCACCGACGAACTCGAGCGCCGACCGCGTCATCACGACGTCGACGTCCGCGCCGGCCTTCGTGAGCAGGCGTGCAAGCCACGCGGACTTGTAGCTCGCGATGCCGCCCGAGATGCCCAGCAGCACCCGGCGGCCAGCATAGGGGCGAACGGCGCTGTTGCTCACTGGGTGATGGATGAGCCGGGCGTGGCGCGCCCGGCCTTCTGGCGTTACTCGGAGGTACGGCGACGCGGAATGACGCGATAGTCGATGTCGCCGCGCGACAGCTCCTCGAGCGCGCGCGTGGTCAGCTTCTTGTCGCGTCCGGCGGACCCGCCGGGGAACTCGTTGAGTGCACGGGCATACTTGGCCGCGACGAGGACGCCGAGATACTTGTTGGCGGCGTGATTGGCGATTTCGCCGGGTGTGAAGACTCGCATGTCTATGATTCAGGGTGTGTGGTTTTCGATCTCACGTTCCAACTGCGCGATCAGCTCCGCCACCTGCTGACGCAGGTTCTTGACTCGTTCGCGACTGACGATCTCCGCGTCGATGATGGCATTCACGCTCGCCACCGCCCGCTCGAGATCGTCATTGACGACGACGTATTCGTATTCCCCCACCTGTTGCAGCTCCTGGAGCGCCGACTGGAGCCGCGCGGCGAGCTGCGACGGCGTTTCGGTCTTGCGTGACCGAAGTCGCTCGAGCAGAACGTCCGCCGAGGGGGGAAGAATGAAGATAGTCACCGATTCGGGAAAGGCGCGCATGAATTGCGAGGCGCCCTGGACGTCGATGTCCATCACGACGTGGCGCCCCGACGCCAGGACGCGCTCCACCTCGCTGCGGAGGGTGCCGTAGAGGTTCCCATGCACCATCGCCGACTCGGCGAATGCTCCCCGTTCCCGCTGCGCGATGAACGCCGGCCGCGTCATGAAGTAGTAGTCGCGCCCTTCCACCTCGCCTTCGCGAGGGGGCCGTGTGGTGCACGAAACCGAGTACCCGATGTCCGACCGGCGCGCGAGCAAGGTCTTGGCAATGGTCGTCTTGCCACCACCGCTCGGCGCGCTGAGGATGACGGGAAACGCGTTCACTCGAGGTTCTCGACTTGTTCGCGCATGCGCTCGAGCTCTTCCTTGACGAGCAGCACCTCGCGCACGATTGCCGCGTCGTTGCCCTTGCTGCCCGTCGTGTTGGCCTCGCGAAGCATCTCCTGGAGCAGGAAGCCAAGCCGCTTGCCGACACCGTCCGGCTGCGGCGACGCGAGCGCGCCCCGGAAAGCATCGATGTGCGCGTGAAATCGGGAGAGCTCTTCCTTCACGTCCAGCCGGTCGGCGAGGAGCGCGATTTCCTGGGCGAGACGGGACTCGTCGACGGATACGCCCTCCGACAGCTCGCGCACCGCGGTCCGCAGGCGGTCGCGCTGCTCGATGACACGGGATGGTGCGCGTTCGGCAATGCGGTCCAGGGCGACCTCGATGATCGCGAGGCGCTCGACGAGAAACGCCACGAGACGCGTGCCCTCGGCTGCCCGCATCTGGAGCAGTGCTTCCACCGCCTTGTCCACCACCGCAATGACCTGAGGAAGAGCCTCCGCCGTAAGCTCTTCGCGCGCGTTGGACACCATGAGGTCGGGCAGACGGAGCATCGTCGCCAGATCGAGGGACTGGCCGAGCTCGTACTTGGCTTCGAGCGCCCGTAACTGGGTCACATACGCCGCGAAGCGCGCCTCGTCGAGCGGCAGGGCGCCGTTTGATTCGACGTCGCGCTCGAACCGGGCAAACAGCGTGACGTGGCCGCGGGAAACACCTCGCCGCATGGCCTCGCGCACGTCGCCCTCCCACCGCGCAAGCACGCCCGGGAGCTTGATGGACGGACTGAAAAACCGGTGGTTGACGGAGCGAACCTCGACGCTCACGCGACCACTGCCGACCTCGCCTTCCGCGGCGCCAAAACCAGTCATGCTCCGTATCATATCAAGCCGCGTAAGTTATGACGCTGCAACGATATTGTCAATTCCAGAAATCCCATCTCACGCCGTAGAACTGCGTCTGGCGCGGAAGGTTGTAACCGGGAATCTGCGCGTATCGCTCCTGAAGCAGGTTCCGGAACTGGTAGGAGACGACCGCCGTCTGCACGCGGATTTCCAGCTTGAGCGTGATGAGCCGATATCCGGGCGCGGTGCGAACGGTATCGGAGGAGATCGGAAACCGCGACGCCGACCGGTACTCGTGGGCCAGCGAAGCGAGCAGCCCGAAGTTCCCTCGGGGAAAGCGGTCGAGCAGGTTCGTCTGGATATACAGCTCGCCCCGCGTTTGATACCGTGGGCGATAGAAGCCGAGCGAGTCGTTCCACGCCAAAGCCCACGCGTCGACGTTCACCGCCTTCCAGAGACGCCCGCGCGCGGCGAGCGTGCGCGCCGTGGCCTCGCCCTCGGTGACGACCGCCTTGCGCGCCGCATACCGTGAGTCGATTTCCGCCGGTGGAAGCAACGTGGTTGGACCGCGCTTCAGAACGCCGCCGGCCAACCACAGGTCCCGCAGCCGGACACCAACCTCCACGCGCAGATTGCTCCTCGCCGGCAAGCTGTACCGCGTCACCTCGGCCGTGTCCCGTGCGAGAATGGCGTTCTGCCCCGTCGGAACGAACTGTCCACTCTCATCGAGCACCACACCGGATCGCGGCTCCGTGAAGAGTCGATCGAAGTCTCCCGCGGACGTACGGGACGCCGAAGCCACAACAGCGACTCGATCCAGCGGTGCTGCTCGAACCGTCGCCTCCGCCCGCCCAGGGCTCAGGTACGTCGACCCCTCCGCGAAGAGCGCGCCGGAAAGTCGCCCCATCTGTGCGGCGGCTCGCGCAGACATGGCGTGCGAGGTCCGGTGGCCACCAGCGCGAATCCGCTCGGTCGCGGAGACCTGCGCTGTGCGAGTCGCAACGCCTCCGGTGAACACGTACTGACTCTCGTATTCCGAGGAGTCGGACAACGCCACCAGAGAATCCGACGATGCCGCTGGCGTCAGCAAGACGCTCGTGGACTTTCGCAGACGTCCGTGATACGAATGCGACGACGCGATGGCTTGAAACCATTTGCCCAGCTCCGGGTCGCCGTTTGCGAGGCGCAAGTACGCAGTGGTGCGGTCCGCCGCCAGCTGAGGCACCGTGTCGCGCGTTTCGAACGAATCGCCCGTGCCGACCCAGGGCGCGCGATTGGTGCTGGTCCGAAACGCGGTCGCGTCCGCATTCCACGGCCCGCGAGTGAGTCCAAGGCGTCCCATCAAGCTGAGGCCATCCGACGACGCAAGGCGCGAATCCGGCTGCGTGTTGAACTGTTCTGCCGAAAACTGCATCGTTTCGCCGTGCTCATATCGGCGGCCGAAGAACGCGCGATAGAGATTGGAGCTCTGATCGCCCGTGAAGATGTCGGCTCGCGTAAAGGGCACCGTACGGTCCACACGCCAGCTTCGCGCGTGAACGCGGACTTCGTCGGAACCCCGCTCGATGCGGACTTCCTCGAGCGTCTGGAGCGGCAGATCGTTGATGGGCGCCACTCCGCGCGCGCGGCGATCCATCGGGTCGAGCTCCACACCGTCGAGGAAGATCCGCACGCGGCGAAAGTCTCCCGCTGACGCGATCAGCGCGGGCGCGGCGAGAAAGCCCGTCGTGTATTCGGTGAGTCCGGGCACGCGAGCCAGCATGTCGCTCAACGTGAGAGCTCCCGTCGCAAACAACGACGCACGGTCATAGATGCGCTGCGGACCGATGTCGATGATCACCGGTAGCTCCGCTCTCGACCATGGCGCTTTGATCGTGTCCGCCTTCACGACCGGCAGCGGAACGATGCCCTTGATGATCGAGTCATTGCGGATCATCGAGTCTGCGCGCGGCGGCGTCGGAACCTTGATGGTATCCGGGCCGGCGGGAATCGAGATCCGTTTTCCGCCGGCCGTGTCAACGCGCGTCTTGGCCGTGTCGCGCCGCGCCAGCGTGTCGCGCTTCACCGGAACCTGCGCCCGCGCCGCGTCAGGCAAAACGGCCCCGGCAATCGCGCCGAGGCCGAGGACAAGAAGCAGGCGTGCGCGGCGCAGGGTCACCCCGCTCGTCCTCGAACGAACTCGACGAACGTTCCGACCGGTACCCCGGTGGGTCCACGTCCGACCGTACCGATGTCCGACTCGGTGTATGCGGTGCCTGCAATGTCGAGGTGCGCCCACGGGTAGTCGCCCGCGAATTCCGCGAGAAAGAGTGCCGCGCTGATCGTGCCGGCCGGGCGTCCTCCCGAGTTGCGGATGTCCGCGACGTCGGACTTGATGAGCTCCTTGTAGTCATCCCACATGGGAAGCTCCCACCCCGGTTCCCCCGATCTTGTTCCCGCGCTGAGCACTTCCTTTACGAGATCGGCATTGTTTCCGAGGACACCGGTCGCTGTGTGGCCGAGCGCGATGACGCACGCGCCGGTAAGTGTCGCCGCGTCCACTACGGCCGCCGGCTTGTAGCGCGCCGCATAGGAGAGCACGTCGGCGAGCACCAATCGCCCTTCGGCGTCGGTATTGATGATCTCGATGTATTTGCCCGACATGCTGCGGACCACGTCGCCCGGTTTCACCGCCGTGCCGGAGGGCATGTTCGTGGTGGAGCCGATGAGTCCCACGACGTTGACGGGGATCTTCAGGCGCGCGATCGCTTCGACCGCACCGAGCACGCCGGCGGCGCCGCACATGTCGAACTTCATCCACTCCATGCCCTGCGCCGGCTTGATGGAAATCCCGCCGGAATCGAAGCAGAGGCCCTTCCCCACGAGCGCGACGGGTGCGTCGCCCTTCTTGCCGCCGTTGTACTCGAGGACGATGAGCTTCGGATCCTGCGGCGTGCCCTGCGCGACGCAGAGCAAGCTGCCCATGCCCAGCTTTTCCATCTCGTTGCGTCCCAGCACCGTGACGCCGAGTCCATGACGCTTCCCGATGTCGCGCGCCGTGTCGGCGAGGTATTCCGGCGTGCAGAGATTTCCCGGCATCATCGAAAGACGCCGCGCAAGCGCATGACCCTCGGCAATCGCACTTCCTGATCCAACGCCGCGCTCGAGCGCCGCGGCGTCCGCGGCGAGAATCCGCGCGCTGGTGAGCGGAGCGCGACGCTCCTCTTCCGGCGGCGGCGACTTCGTCTCCGTGAACTCCCATGCGCCCGCCGCGAGCCCGACCGCCAAAGCTTCGACTTCGCCCGCCGTCACAGCCCCCGCGTACATCGCCAGCGAGCCCGTGCCCATTCGCGCAGCCTGTCGCGCCGCTATGGCGCCGGCTCGTCTGAGTGCGGCGACACGGTCCGACGGAGTGCCGATGCCAAGCAACAGCACACGCGCGGGACCGCTCGTGCCGCCCACAATGTGCAGGGTTTCGTCGCGCCCGCCGCGGAAGTCGCGGCGACCGACGCTCCGTGCGATGGCGCCGCCGAGCCCTGCATCCACGAGCGAGACCGACTCGTCGACGCCACCGCCACTCGGCAGCGCGATGACGAGAAGCGGTGTGTCGAGCGCGCCAAGGTCAGCGGGCCCGGCGGAAAGCGAGAGGGTCATGAGTCCCTAAGAATGAGGTCGAGCGCGTGCTAAGCGCTCATTCCCTTGATGATCTCGTCCCCAAAGGACGACGTGCTCACCTCCGTCGCGCCCGGCATCTGGCGCGCCAGATCATACGTCACGCGCTTGCCCTTGATCGCACGCTCGAGACCGCGGACGATCAGCGCCCCGACTTCCTTCCACCCCATGTACTCGAACATCATGACGCCCGAGAGAACGACGCTCCCGGGATTGATCTTGTCCAGGTTCGCGTACTTTGGCGCCGTTCCGTGCGTCGCCTCGAATACAGCCACACCGTCCCCGACGTTGCCGCCTGGCGCGAGCCCGAGCCCGCCAACCTGCGCCGCCGCCGCATCCGAGAGATAGTCACCGTTGAGGTTCGGCGTCGCGATGACGTCGTACTCGTCCGGCCGAAGCAGGAGCTGCTGAAACATTGCGTCTGCGATGCGGTCCTTCACGATCAGCGCATCCGCGCGCGCGGCCGTCCCGCCGCGCGCGAGATCCGCCTCCGTCACCGTCTGCGCGCCGAAGCCTGACGACGCTTCCGCATAACCCCAGTCGCGGAACGCGCCCTCGGTGTACTTCATGATGTTGCCCTTGTGCACGAGCGTCAGGGACCGACGGTCGTTCTCGAGCGCGTACTGAATGGCCATCCTCACGAGCCGCCGCGATCCGAACTCCGACATGGGCTTGATGCCGATGGCGGAATGCTCGCGGATGTCCTTGCCGAACCTGGAGCGCAGAAACTGCGCGATCTCCTCCGCTTCCGGCGAGCCCGCCTTCCACTCGATGCCAGCGTAGACGTCTTCCGTGTTCTCACGAAAGATGACGACGTTCAGCTTTTCGGGCTCCTTCATGGGATTACCCACACCCTCGAAGTAGCGCACCGGACGAATGCACGCGTACAGATCGAGCACCTGCCGCAGCGTCACGTTCAGCGACCGGATGCCGCCGCCCACCGGCGTGGAGAGCGGTCCCTTGATGGAGACGCGAAACTCCTTGAAGGCGTCGAGCGTCTCGTCGGGAAGCCACTCGCCGTGCTTCGCGTGGGATTCTTCGCCGGCATAGACCTTCATCCAACTGACTTTACGCGCGTCGCCGTAAGCCTTTTTGATCGCGGCGTCGAACACGCGCACTGATGCCCGCCAGATGTCGGGGCCCGTTCCGTCACCCTCGACAAAGGGGATGACCGGATGGTCGGGGACGCGCAGAACGCCGTTCTCGAACGCGATCGCGTCGCCGTCGGATGGACGGGTCGCGAAACGATAGCTCGCCATGCCTGAACCGTGCTCTCCTGAAGGTTAGTCCGTAGCCGGAGAAAGGTACGCGGCACCGGGAGTCACAGCAACCGTGGCCTTGTACGCGCGTAAAGCACCGCCAGCTTTGAGCACCCTCTCCGGTTTACGGAACCGGGCGGAATCTCCCGAGATTCGTCACGAATCCGGCGTACAGGCCTCGCGGCGGCGAGCCGATCACCGGAATGATGACGCCAAGGTCGAGCTCGAGCTCCGGACGCATCACGAAGGTCGGTCCGGTCAGGACAGCGACGATTGGCGGAGCGCCCGCCGGACCTCCCGTGCCCGGAAACCCATAGGTTTCGAGCTGCCAGCCGAGCCCACCGCCCAAGGGAATGCCTGCGGCGACTGTCCACAGTGTGGCTGTCCGCGGGGCTTGCGAGCCATCGCCGCTACGACGGGTCACGCCCGCATTGAGATCGACGCTGACTGGTCCCATCGTCCGGCTATTGATCAGGAGCAGACTGACGTCGGTGGTTCCCGTGCCCCGCACTCCCCCCGAGGCGAATTTGATCTGTGGCAACACGGCGATGTTCTGAAAGAGCGGATCGCCCTCCGCAAGCCGCCATTTCAGTCCGACGGCAACGTCGCCGAGCCCCGCAGGCGTATCCGTGCCACCGAGGACTGGAAGCTGGACCGAGAGCTGGAGGCGACGCGCGAGCCCGAGCTTGAGCAATGTCGGCACGCTTCCAAGCGTGGTGCCATCGGAGCTTCGGTCGCGCTCGAAGCCGGATTCCACCTCGACATAGCCCGGTGCGACCGTCCCGGCGTGCGTCGCGACGCTCGGCCGCTCAGGCTGGACGGTCCGCGGCTGAACGCTTCCCCCGCCTGCACCTATGGTGTCGATCTGGGTGGACTTGCTGACGTCTACCCACTCGCCTGCCACCGCGTCGACAGGCGCATCGTTCCGCGCGAGCGATGCGCAGGCCGCGAGGAGGAGGGACAGCGCGGGCGCAAGACACCGTCGCGTCCTCCGCAAGTCGCTGTGCAACACGCGGGACGGGACTCGAACTCGTAAGGCCAATGGCCGCTGCGGATTTTGAGGGCGAACCGGGCGTCCCGACCCGAGCAAATATGGGCGCCAATGACGCGCAATTCCAGCAGCCGCTCGATCAGTCCGCGGCGGCGAAAGCCCGATGCAAGGCTCGCCGCGGTGTATTTCATGCACCGCGCAGACGAGAGGACCTGACATGCGACTCGCGAAGCAGGCAACGATCAAGCTTCTGTTCGTGGCGGGAACCGCCATATACGTCGTCGCGTGCGGTCAAGAAGGGGACGCGTCGCACTCGGACTCGACGACAACGGGTGCGTTCGCCGTGAGTTCCCATCCGCTGGGGCCGATTCCACCGGACGACTCACTCGCGCGCCCGAAGGCGATGAATCAGGTCGGCGTGCCGACGGCGCTCACTCGCTCGCTACTGCCGAAAGACAATCCGCAGTCGCCGGAGAAGGTCGCGCTGGGTGAGAGGCTCTTCTTCGACGGCCGGCTCTCGGCGAACGGCACCGTGGCGTGCGCCAGCTGCCACGATCCGCGACTCGCGTTCACCGATGGCCGGCCGGTGTCGGTCGGTTTCGCCAACCGCATCGGGCAGCGAAACGCGCCGACGGTGCTGAACGCGCTTTACAACAAGACGCAGTTCTGGGACGGCCGCGCGCCCACGCTCGAGCAACAGGCCGGACTGCCGATCGTCAATCCCGTCGAGATGGGGCAACCGACGCTGGATGCCGCCGTGGCGCACGTCGCGGCGATCACGGAATATCGCGCAATGTTTCGTCGCGTCTTCGATCGCCCGCCCAACGGTCCCGACCTGTTGCGCGCCCTCGCGTCGTACGAGCGGTCGCAGCTCAGCTTCGATTCGCCGTTCGATCGCTACATGGCAGGAGACTCGAGCGCGATCGACGCATCAGCCAAGCGCGGCTGGGTGCTGTTCAACACGCGAGGCCGCTGCAACCTGTGCCACGCGGTAAGCGACACGACCAAATGGCCCACGACCTTCACGGACGACACGTTTCACAACATTGGCGTCGGTATCGTGCGCCATAGGGTCGTCGCACTCGCCCGTCAGGCCGAGCGACTCGTCAAGCGGGGCGACACCATTGCAGTGGACCGGGCCGCGATCCTGTCGCCCATGTCCGCCCTCGGGCGCTACCTGGTTACGAGGAAGGATTCCGACATGGCGTCGTTCAAGACGCCGGATCTGCGCAACGTCCTGGTGACCGCTCCCTACTTCCACGACGGCTCCCATGCGACGCTCTGGGACGTCATGGATCATTACAACAAGGGTGCTGGAACACAGAACCCGTTTCTCGATGCCGACATTCAGCCGCTGGCGCTCGGCGAAACGGAGATCGACGACCTCGTCGCGATGATGGCGTCGCTGACGAGTCCCGCGTACAAGGCGCTGGGCATCAGGGAATTGGCACGTCAGCGCCAGCTCTCGCGGACATCGCGTCCACAGCGAGACTCGGCGCGAGCGTTTGGTCCGAAGCCTGTGCAGCCCAAACCGCCCGCACCCTAGGCACCGTGGCAACCCGGATCGATACGGACACGAGCGAGAGATGAGTGTCCTCCTGCGCGCTACCTCGCAGCGATCGTGCTTCGCGGAGAGGGAATCGATCGCACGACAAGCTGTTCCGCCGACGTGAAGAACGAGCGCTGATACCACAGGGCAACGACGACCGACGTCACCGCAACCGCGCCCGCGAGCATGAACACCACGACGATCTGGTAGCGCACCGCCGTGATCGGCGACTGCCCGGCGATGACCTGGCCGGTCATCATGCCTGGAAGTGAGACGAGCCCCACGACCATGAGCATGTTGACGGTCGGGATCATGGCCGCCACGAGCGCGCGGCGCACCGCTTCGGCCGACGCGCGCTTTGGAGATGCGCCGAGCGCCAGATAGGACTCCACCTCGGCCCGGCGGAGCTCCATCTCGCTGCTCAGCCGCTCGGCGGCCAGTGCCGCCCCATTCATTGCATTGCCGATGATCATGCCGAATAGCGGAATCAGGTACTGCGGGTCGTACCATGGATGCAGCCGCATGACGACTGCATCGACGTATGCGAGCGTGAGACCGGCGCCGACGAGCATCGCCGTTCCGCTGATGACGAACAGCGTGGCACGTCGACCCTTCTGCCGGTCCGTTGCCGTGAGGGTTGCCGCGATCAACATCACGAGCAGCGCCAACAGCACGAGATACCACCGCTGGATCGAGATGAGAAACGCAAGCACGTAGCCCACAGCGACGAGCTGCACGACGGCGCGGATGGCACCCACGGCGAACCCTCGCGCGAGACCGAGACGCTGCCACACGGAGATCGCCATTGCGACGAGCACGAGGGCGGAGGCAAGCGCGAGATCGTACCATCTCAGCGTGAGCACGGCGTTGGAGACCGCCGCCGAGGTGATCGCCGCGCTCATTTCCCCCGCACCAGGTAGTCGCGCGTCCGTGCTGCGTTCGGCGCGGTGAACATCGCCTCGGTCGGACCCGATTCGATCACGCTCCCGGCTTCCATGAAGACGGTATGGCTGCTCACTGCTCGCGCCTCCTCGAGGCGATGCGTGACCATGACCACCGTGAGATGCATCCGCTCGGCGAGTGTTCGAATGGTCGCCATGATGTGATCGGCCACGTCGGGGTCCAGCGCGGAGGTCGGCTCGTCGAGCAAGAGGGCGTCGGGACTCGTCATCAACGCGCGCGCAATGCTCACGCGCTGACGTTCACCACCAGAGAGTGATTGCGCGTCGCGCGAGGCGAACTCGGGGTCCACGCCGGCGAGGCGTAACATTTCCCCGGCATCCGGCATCGCGGTCGCCCGCGCATCTTCCGCCGGCGGCGCGAGATCTCGCGCGAGTGCGAGATTGTCCGCCACCGTGCCCGCGAACATCACAGGCGTCTGAAACACGAACGCGACTCGGCGGCGAAGCTGCCGAACGTGAATGGACTCGATGGGCGACCCGAGGTACATCACCGTGCCTTGGGACGGATCGTCGAGTCGGTTGAGCAGCCGAATGAGTGAGGTCTTGCCAGCGCCAGACGGACCCACGATGGCGACGACTTCGCCCATAGGGATGTCCAGATTGATCGCGCGCAACGTGCGAACGTCCCCGCGACTCTGCTCTACTTGGCGCAGGCAGAATGCGGGGACATCATTCATGGGGTCGCGATTCCCTTTTCGCGCAACGATACCGCCAATACCCGGGACGAGACTCGAACTCGTAAGGCCAAGGGCCGGGGGATTTTGAGTCCCCTGCGTCTACCGGTTCCGCCACCCGGGCGCGTGGACGATCAACATAACACCGCGCACGGGAGCAGACCAACCTGCTATAGCGGCGGCTGAACTGCCAATGAGTCGGCTCGCGCCTTGAGGAGCTCCTGGAGACGACGCCGCAACTGTTCCTGAAGCGCCATGTACTTGGCGCGCTGGAGCGGCGTCATGAACGCCCCCCACTCCCTCTGCTCCTCTGCCAGCATCTCCACGCGCTGCCGCTGGATCTGGTGAATCTGATCGAGCGCGGCCGCGATGGTCGCCTGATTGGCCGCCGAATCCGCGACAATTTCACCGCGCAACGTCTCGCGCTGCGCCCGCTCCTGCTGATTCAGCGCCCGACGACGAACGTCGTATCGCTGGCTCACCTGCTCGAGGCGCGTCATCTGCTCGTCGGTGAAACCGATGCGGGTCTTCGCGACCTGCCAGAGCTGCTGCCTGATGCGCTGTTCCACCATCTGACGCTGCGCACCCCCGCCCAATCCGGCTGGTTGGCGAGGTAACGGCTGGCGTGGAAAGCCCGGCCGCGCAGCACGTGGACGCGCCTCGTCCTGCGCGCGGAGCGAGGAGACCCCCGACATGGCAAGCGCCGCTGAGAGTCCGGCGACAAGCAATGCCCGCGTCATCGGACGCTCCGCGGCGACATCGGCGACATCGACGAGGGCTCCAGGTCGGCGGCGGGCAGAACGTCCATTGACTGAATGTCCTCGAGCAGTTTCGCGAGATCCCGGTCGCTGAGCTCATTCAGCGATCCGCCTCCCACGGCCAGCTCGCGCGTCGGCGTAGAAGATGGGACGACCACCTGCTGCGCCACTTCGGCGGAATCTTCCAGCGACGACGCGCCGCGGCGCGCGACGATGAGCGAGCTGCTGCCCGCGACGATCAGCGTCACCGCGGCCGCCGTGCGCCAACCCACCCAGCTCCGTCGCGTTGCCGGCTGGTACCGCGGAATGGCCGCGCTCACGGCATGAAGATCGATGTGCGGGGTCACCTGCATGGTCGCACGAAGATCGCGCAACAGGTCGAGCTCCACGCGGCACTCATCGCAGTGCAGCAGGTGCGCTTCCACCCGCGCGCGCGTCACGGCATCGAGCCGCCCGTGCAGCAGGTCGGGAAGCAGATCACGAACGTCGCCGTTCGGACAGTCATTCATCGAGAAACTCCTTGATGGCCCTCATCGCGTTGTGATAATGAACGCGCGCGGCGCCCTCCGTCGTGCCGGCCGCGTCGGCAATTTCCTTGTACGACAACCCTTCACCCACCCGAAGCATGAACACCTCGCGCTGTGTCTTCGAGAGCCGTTCGAGCGCCTGGTTCATCCGCCGCCGAGTCTCATTGGCCACCAGCGAGTCCAACGCGTCATACTCCGTCGAAGCATCGTGCTCCTGCACTTCCACCTGCTCTCCGCGCCGGCGCTCGGACCGCCTGCGGTCGAGCAACAACCGCTTCGCGATGGTGAACAGCCACGTCCTGAGCGAACTGTCACCCCGGTACGTGTCGAGCGACGCGAAGGCCCGCACGAACGTATCCTGCACCAACTCCTGCACGTCGCCTTTCGCGCCCAGACTGGCCGCGAACCGCGCAACCGCAGGCGCGTGTCGGTCCACGAGCAGCGTTGCCGACCGCTGATCACCCCCTTTCCACCGGGCGATGAGGTCGAGGTCGGTACGTTCATCAGCATCGAGAGCCGGATCGGTCATCCGGTCCGCAGAGTTGGACGTGATGGAAGGGCCACTGTTAAGGGTGTTCACAGGGCGAATGGCGAATAACATACAGACGCGCCTGCACAGCTATCCCCCATGACGACCGACCAGTCCGCTCCGATGCGAATTGCCCACAGGGGCATGCCGCGCCGAGAGCCCGAAAACACGATTCCCGGCTTTGCGCTCGCGCTCGCTTCGGGAGCGCAGGGCATCGAGCTCGACGTCCACGCTACGCGCGACGACGTCATCGTGGTGCACCACGACGAGGATCTCGCCGACGGACGCTCCATTCGACGCGCCGCCCTGGCGGACCTTCGTCCGAACCCTCCGGCCGCGCACGACCTCCCAACGCTGGCAGAGGTGCTGGATGCGGTGGATGGGAAGGCCGAGCTGTTCGTGGAGATCAAGGGCGCGGGCATCGAGCAGCTCGTTGCACGATTGCTGGAGGGCTACGCGGGGGCGGCGGCGATTCACAGCTTCGACCATGCGATGATCGGCCGACTGGCGGCGAGTGGGTGCAAGCAGCGACTCGGACTTCTCGTCGAGACGGACGTTCCCGACGCGGCAGCCCTGCTCCGCTTTCACGGCGCACGAGATCTATGGCCACGGCACTCCGTCGTCACCGAGCGCATGGTGCGCGAAGCACAGGCGATCGGCGCGCGCGTCATCCCCTGGACCGTGAACGACGCCTCGGACGCGAGACGTCTGGCCTCACTCGGCGTCGATGGCATCTGCACGGATGACGTGGCGGCTCTGGCCGCCGCGCTGCGCGAGGCCTAGGTTCGGCGTTCCCATGTGGTCCCTCCTTACAGAATTGCACCCCAAATGCGTCACCATATCGTCTCGCTGACAGTCGGATTGGCTCTCGTCCCGCTCGTGCAAGGCGCCGCGCAGGCGCCGGCAGCCCGCGACACTGCGAAGCAACTACCGATGCCGGGCGGCACGTCGGTTCCCAACGCGGATCCATTCCCGAGCACGTACCGTCCCTACGGCTCGCGCCCAACCGTCATCCGCAACGTGACGATCCTGACCGCAGCGGGACCCACCATCAGAAACGGCAGTGTCGTCCTTCGCGACGGCAAGATCGAGGCGGCCGGACGTGACGTGACGGCGCCGCCCGATGCGGTCGTGATCGACGGTACCGGCAAATACGTCACGCCCGGCATCATCGACACGCATTCGCACATTGGCGGAGGCGGAGTGCCAGGGGATCAGGGCGCCCAGTTGAATGACATCAACGAGGCGACGAGTCCGGTCACCGCGCATGTCTGGGTGGAGCACTCGGTGTGGCCGCAGGATCCACAGTTCCCCCGCACGCTCGCGGGCGGGGTCACCACCATCCAGGTTCTTCCCGGCTCGGCCAACCTCATCGGAGGCCGCAGCGTGGTGCTCAAGGTTGTGCCGTCGCGAACCGCGCAGGGGATGAAGTTTCCCGGGGCGAAATACGGCTTGAAGATGGCGTGCGGCGAAAATCCAAAGCGCGTGTACGCCCAGCGAGGCCCCTCGACCCGAATGGGAAACATCGCAGGCTATCGTGCGGCGTGGATCCAGGCCGAGGCCTATCGGCGGCGGTGGGACAAGTGGAACGCCAATCACCAGGGCGACCCACCGACGCGGGACCTTGGACTCGAGACTCTGGCCGAGGTGCTGCGGGGCAACATTCTCGTGCACAATCACTGTTATCGTGCCGACGAGATGGTGCAGATGATGGACGTGGCTCGCGAGTTCGGTTATCGGATCCGCTCCTTTCACCATGGTGTAGAGGCGTACAAGATCGCGGATCTGCTGGCGCGTGATTCGATCAGCGCGTCGGTGTGGGCCGATTGGGGCGCATTCAAGCTCGAGGCAGCGGACGGCGTTCGCGGCAACATGGCGCTGCTGAATCGAGCGGGTGTTCGGGCCGTCATGCATTCAGACGATGCGTCGGGAGAGCAGCGTCTCAACCAGGAAGCGGCCAAGGCCATGGCGGAAGGCAATCGCATCGGCGTTCCCGTCACCGAGGACGAGGCCATCAAGTGGATGACCATCCACGCCGCATGGGCGCTCGGTCTCGATGACAAGATCGGTTCGATCGAGGTCGGCAAGAATGCGGACGTCGTCCTCTGGTCGGGCAATCCGTTCAGCGTCTACAGCCGCGCCGAGAAGGTGTGGGTGGATGGTGCCATGCTGTTCGACCGGCTCGACCCCGCGTCGCAATGGCGCACCGACTTCGAGCTGGGTTTCGTGCCGGCCAACCGTGGAGGCGTCCGCTGATGCGCCGCGCACTCACACTCACAGTTGCGCTGTTCGCGACCACCGCGTCCGCTGCCTCGGCGCAGACTATCGCGATCACGGGCGCGAAGATCTATCCCGTGAGCGGGCCACCGATCGAGCACGGCACGCTCGTCATGCGCGATGGGAAGATCGTCGCCGTAGGCGCAGATGTCGCCGTCCCCACCGGCGCCCAGCGCATCGACGCGGCCGGCAAAGTGCTCACTCCGGGACTCGTCAACGCCGCAACGGTACTTGGCCTCGTTGAAATCGGCGCCGTCCGGAGCACACGTGATGCATCCGCGCGCGGCCATGAGGGAATTGCGGCTGCATTCAGGCCGTGGGAAGGCCTGAATCCGGCGTCGGCGCTCATCGGTCCCGCGCGCGATGCGGGAATCACCAGCGCGGTGATCGTCCCGCAGGGAGGACTCATCGCCGGTCAGGTGGGCGTCATTCATCTCGTGCCCGGCACGGCAAGCGACATGGTGCTCAGGGCGCCGGTGGCCATGTTCGCCGCGCTCGGGCCGGCGGGTTCCGTGAACGGTGCGTCTCGCGCCGAGACCATCATGCGGCTGCGGGAGGTGTTGAGCGACGCCCGCGTATACAAGGCGCGGCGCGCGGACTACGAGCGCGCGCAGAGCCGTGCGCTTGCGGCGAGCCGGCTCGATCTCGAGGCGTTGCTGCCCGTGCTCGACGGCCGGATCCCGATGATCCTCGATGCTGACCAGGCGAGCGACATCGAGTCGGCAGTTGCGCTGTCCAGGGAGTTCGGTTTCCGGCTGATCATCAGCGGAGGTTCCGAGGCATGGGAGGTCGCCGATCGTTTGGCGGCTGCCAAGGTGCCCGTTCTGACGGGTGCGATGAACAACATTCCCCAGAGCTTCGCTCAGCTCGGACAGCGCCAGGAGAACGCAGGTCTTCTCGCGAAGGCCGGCGTGACGGTGGCGCTGACCGGCAACGCAGGCGGCGGTGACGAGGAGGCCTTCAACGTCCGCAACATCCGATTCGAGGCCGGCAATGCCGTCGCCTATGGGATGGACTGGAACGCTGCGTTGCGGGCCATCACGCTTGCTCCGGCCGAGATCTTCGGCGTGGCGGATCGAGTGGGATCCCTGCAGCCGGGCAAGATCGCCGACGTCGTGATCTGGAGTGGCGATCCGTTCGAGTTTGCGTCGCAGCCCGAGCGCGTCTTCGTGCGTGGGACGCAGATTTCGACGCCGTCGCGACAGGACCTACTGGAGCAGCGTTACAAGACGCTTCCTCCATCGTACCGCGCGCCCTGACGGCGCGCGGCATGGGACTCAGGTGGTCGGCCCTTTTGTGGCGAGCGCGGCGATCTCTCGCTCGAGGCGTCCGACTTCAGCCTCCGCGCTCGCGAGGTAGGCGGCCAGCGCAGCGTACCTGTCCGCCTCGAGGTCGCCGCCGGCCGCGCGGGCGCGATACACCGCATAGCCAAGTGACGCAGCCGCGGATTCGGCGCGCTGCTTGGCGCGGTGCGATTCGAGCCGCAGGCGGCCTTCGTCGAGCGCGCCCTGCGCCGCCTGCCCCGCGCGATCCAGCTCGCGTTTGAGTGTATTCCAGATTGCCATTGAGACGATCCTGCTCGTGAGGTCCTGGATCCACTACGTCGTCAGCCGCAAGAAGGTTACCGGCGGTTGGCGCAACGCAAAAGTGCCCTCCGTGAGGAGGGCACCTTGATCAGCGGAAGGCGTGCAGCAGTCAGGCCGCCGTCGTCTCCTGCGGGTACACGCTGATCTTCTGGCGGGTCTTGCTCTTGTGCTCGAACTTCACCACGCCATCGATGAGGGCGTAAATGGTGAAGTCGGTGCCGAGGCCGACGTTGCGGCCGGGGTGCCACTTGGTGCCGCACTGGCGGACGATGATGTTGCCGGCGACGACCTTTTCACCGCCGAACTTCTTCACGCCGCGGTACTTGGGGTTGCTGTCGCGGCCGTTGCGCGACGAGCCGACGCCTTTCTTGTGAGCCATGGTATCCTCGCGTCAGCCGAGTGTGATGTCGTTGATCTTCACTTCCGTGAAGCCCTGGCGATGCCCCTGCTTTTTCGCGTAGTTCTTCCGGCGCTTCATCTTGAAGACGATGATCTTGTCGCCGAGCCCGTGCTTGACGATTTCACCGGTGACTTTGGCGCCCGACAACGAGGGGATGCCGGTTCGGACGTTCTGGCCGTCGCTGCCGAGGAGGACATCGTTGAACTCGATGGACCCGCCGGCGTCACCGACGATGGTCGGGATCCTATATTTCTTGCCCGGCTCGACACGGAACTGCTTGCCGCCGGTGCGAATGATGGCGTAGGACATGGAAATGCTCGTGGGCGTGTGACGTAGAGCCTAAGAAGTTAAGCCACGCGAGGTTAGCTGTCAACGCCGTGCCTCGGAGGTCAGATGTTCCCACTCAGGGACTCTCCGCAGCCGACGACTCCATGGCGATGGGACGTCTGAAGCAGATTGCGGACGGCTGACGGCGGACTCTGAAACGTCGTTTCCCCTACCGGATACGTTTTACCAAGTGCCGGATACCGGGTACTGGTCTTCACTACTGATCTATCCCCGTCCGACGTCCCATCGCCGCATGGGCCGGAACGAGCGATCGAGTCTCAGCGTGGGAACACCGTCCGTTAGTGTGACGTCCATCTGTCGCCCCGGGTTGAGCCTTGAGATCCAATGACGCGATCCCTCCGCCTCCTGACTGACCACGACGGTCCGCCTATTCGCGGAGAATCGGCCGCGTCCGCCCGTAACCTCCTCGTCCGCGAAGCGCGCAACGGGGACGTCCGCGCGTTCGCCGCCCTGGTGGACGGATACTACGCCCGCTGCCTCCGGTTTGCCCTCCACATGCTGGCCAACCGCTCCGACGCCGAGGAAGCCGTTCAGGATACGTTCATCCGAGTGTACCGTGCCCTGCCCAAGTACGAGGAGCGCGAAGCGTTCGAGCCATGGCTCTTTCGCATTCTCGCCAATCGGTGCCGAAGCGCGGGCGCTCGTGAAAAGCGGCGGTCGCAGTTCGTCGAATATGGCGACGTGCCCGAGCGCGGAGTGCACCCAGGACTGGACGAGGCGATCGTCTGGCGCGAAGAGATCGGTCGCGCGCTCGCCGCGCTGCCGGTGGAACAACGTGAGGCCTTCCTGATGCGGCACGTGGAGGATCTCAGCTACGAGGACATGTCCGTCGCCACCGGAGCCGGCGTGTCCGCGCTGAAAATGCGGGTGAAGCGGGCGTGCGACTTTCTGCGCGTTCGACTCGAGGAGACGGAGTGAGATGAGCGAGGATGACGTGTTGATGGACCGAATCGCGGACGAGCTGCGCGTATTTCCGCACGTGGACGGCGAAGCGAAAGCCCGTTTGCTTGTCGCGGTGGCAGCCGAACGCGAGCGCACCCGCACGCTACGTGAACGAGGTTGGCGCTGGTTCACTCCGCGAATTGCCGTCGTCGGCCTGGCCGCCGCCGCTGTGCTGGCCGTGTATCTTCGCACGGCACCGCCGGCCTCGTCCCCGGTGGAGCGTGCTCCGGTGGCGGAGGCTCGACGCCCAGCCGCGACAGTCGCAGCGTATGACGCCTCCACTGCGGACATGGCACCTCGGCCCATACAGCTCGTGTTTCGCGCTCCGTCCGCCTCGCAGGTTCGCGTGGTTGGTGATTTCAACGGGTGGGACAAGAATCAGGTGCCCATGGCGCGCGACTCGGCGAGCGGCCTCTGGAGCGCGACGCTGATGCTGCGGCCTGGCCGACACGTCTACGCGTTCGTGGTGGACGACACGCTGTGGATGCGCGACCCGCGCGCCGAGCGTGCACCGGATGCCGACTTCGGGCGCCCTGGTTCCGTGCTCCTCGTCGGCAAGCCGTGAACATCGTTCGGGTATCAAGATTGTTGGCGCTCGCGACGTTGCTCGTCGTCGCACGCCGCACGGAAGCGCAACAGATCGCCTACGCCGCCGACCTCGGCGCCGAGATGGACAGTGTGTCGCGTGCGTCCATCACGCGCGAGATCACGCTCGCGCGCGATCGCGGACTTCCGGTGGAGGCGCTCGTGGCCAAGGTGCGCGAGGGACGGCTCAAGCGCGCGAATGGCCTGCGAATCCATGTGGCGGTGGTAGCGCTCGCGCGGCGACTCGACAGTGCTCGAGCCGGACTTGGCCCCAACTCCACCCCGGAGGAGCTGGCCGCCGGGGCGGATGCGATTGCGGTGGGCGGTGACGTCTCGTCGCTGCGCACGTTGCGCGCGGCCACCACACGCTCTGTGGCGGCGCCGGTCGGCACGTTCGCGCAACTGTTGGCGAGCGGCGTGGAAAGAGCACGCGCGTTGACGATGGTCGTCAATCTGCTGCACCGAAACGCGACGCCGGCACAACTGCTGGCACTCGGCAATCTCGTCGAGTCCGATGTCGTGGCGGGCATCCGGCCGGACGAAGCCGCGGCGTTCCGACTGCGCGCCATCGAGGGCATGTCCATTCTGTCCGGTGACAAGGTGGAGGTAGCCGCGCCAGCACCCGTGACGCAGCCGCCAGCCACACAGTCGCAGCCGCCCAAGCGGCGACCATGACGGCGGGAAAACTCGCCGGCCACGTGCGGAGCGGCCTGCTCATCCTCGCGATGGGCAGGCCGCTCGCCGCACAACAGCGCGTTGTGGTTGATGCCGCCGTCACCGCAGCGCATTTCCCCGATGACAATGCAACGGCAGTCGGGCCGTCGGTTCGCTTGTCGGCCATTGCGGTGACAAACCGTTTCAGTGCGGCGGCTGACGGCGGCGCCATTGCGGCGTTGGGAGCAACGAGTGGCTTTGCGAGCTTGCGCGGCGCAGTGCGCGCTGGCGGTGTCATGGGGTGGTCGTCGTCGGTGGACGCGGAGTTCTCCACCGTCGCGGGATCGAGCCACTCCGGCGCCGCCAGCACCGGGCTCGCTGGACTGCGGGCCATGTGGAACGGCGCGACGTCCGGCGCGTGGCTGCGGGGCGTGACGCACACGTCCTCACGGGAGAATACGTCGCTGAACGGAGCCGGAACGGACGCCGGGGCCTGGTACGCGTGGGAGAGCGGAACGATCACAGCGAGCGCCACGCAAGAATGGACGCGAGCCGAACTCTACACGGGGCGGTTCAGAACGGGATTCGTCGGCACTGTGCCCGTGAAATACAGTGAGGCGAACCTCTCGCTTCATTTGACGGACGATCTCGCAAGCCTGGATGCGACGTCGACGGTGAGACGAGATCGCGACGCGCCGCGTGAAATCGACGCCGCGTACTCTGCAACGGCCGCATTCTGGACGAGCGATCGAGTCGCGCTCGTGCTCAGCGCGGCGCATCAACTTCCGGACTGGATCCGCGGGGCGGACGCTGCCGACGTGGTGAGTGTCGGCGTGAGGATCCGCCAGTGGGCGCCCATCCGGGAGCGCGCCGCGAGAATGCTGCCGATCGTGCAGCTGACTGATTCGGCGGCGGGCGCTGGGCTGCGCGTTCGCGCGGCCGGTGCACGAACGGTTGATGTCATGGGCGACTTCACGGGCTGGGAGGTTCAGCCACTCGTCCGTAACGGCGACGTCTTCGAGCGCGCCATCCGCCTCGCGAGCGGATCACATCGCGTCCTGCTGCGCATCGACGGCGGCGCCTGGCGGGCGGCAGCAAACACGCCGCTCGTCGATGACGATTTCGGCGGCAAGACGGGCTTGCTGGTCGTGCCCTGACGGCCGCCTGACGAGATCCCTGTCAGGCGACCGCGTACTGCTGCGTGACGTCCCTGCCCGCGCTCTTCACCACGAGCTTGAACTCGTCGGGACGCAGCAACGGATCATCGCGAAACTCCAGTGAGAAGCCAACGGCTTTCTCCAGCTTCCGCATGAGATCCGACTCGTTCTCCATCGCGTGCATTGCCACGTCGGGATGCAGCTTCACGAGCAGCGGATCGCGGCGGCCCTCGATGCCGATGCGCTTCACCGACCGCTCCATGCGTCGGAGGATCGCCTCCGCCGTGAACACGCGCCCCGTGCCGTGGCACGTGGGGCATGCCTCGGTCATGCTTTGAAGATGACTCTGGCGGACGCGCTGGCGCGTCATCTCGATGAGGCCGAGGTCGGATACCGCGAACGCCTTGGTGCGGGCGCGGTCGCGGCTGAGGTGCTGACGCAGCTCCTGGAGCACACGGTCGCGATTGGCCCGCGTGTCCATGTCGATGAAGTCGGCGACGATGATGCCGCCGACGTCACGGAGACGCAATTGACGCGCGATTTCCCGCGCCGCCTCGAGATTCGTGCGCAGGCTCGTCTTCTCCGGGTCCTTCTTGCCCACGAACCGTCCGGAGTTGACGTCGATGGAGATGAGCGCTTCGGTCGGCTCGACGATGAGGTAGCCGCCCGACGGCAGATCGCAGCGGCGCTTGAAGAGGTCGCGGATTTCCGGCTCGATCTCCGCCTTGTCGAAGATCGGCGTCGTGTCCTCGTAGAGCACGATGCGCTCGAGCAGCTCAGGGGCGATGCCCTTGAGGTACTCGACGATCTCGTTGTAGACCTGCTTCGCGTCGACGGTGACGCGCTCCACCTTGTCGCTGAAGATGTCGCGGATGAGACCGCGCGTGAGCGAGGTCTCGCGATGCACGAGTGAGGGCGGCCGCACGAAGTGCGTCTTTTTCTTGACGCGCTTCCAGGCGTTCATCAGCGTCTGTAACTCGCGCTCGATCGTGTCCGGCGTGACGTCTTCGCCGACCGTCCGAACGATGACGCCGCCGGAATCCTCCGGCAGCATGCCCTCGACCAGCGCACGAAGCCGCTTCCGCTCTTCGCGGTCGCCGATCTTGCGGCTGACGCCGACGCGCGAGGCAAAGGGCATGTAGACGAGGAAGCGGCCGGCCATGGACACCTGCGCCGTGACCCGCGGCCCTTTCGTCGAGATCGGCTCCTTGCTCACCTGCACGAGGAGCTCCTGTCCCTTCTTCAGGACGTCCTCTATGGGCGGCGCATCGCGCTCGTCGCGATCCAGCTCGCGAAAGGTCTCTTCCGCGTCATCGTCGTCGTCGTCCTGCGCGGCATCCGGGTACACGAGATCGGAGGCGTGGAGGAACGCGCTCTTGTCGGTGCCGATGTCCACGAACGCGGCCTGAAGGCCGGGAAGTACCGCGTCCACACGTCCGAGGTAGATGTCGCCGACCATACGCCGCGCGTCTGGCCGGTCGACCAGCAGCTCAACGAGCTCGTCGTCCTCGAGGATGGCGACCCGCGTTTCGCGCTGGGTCGCATTGATCAGAATCTCTCGTTTCATCGATGGCCGCGCGCGCGAATGCCGCCGGCGACTCGGCGGCCGCGGCGCGGTGTGGTAGAGGATGGTCGGCTGACACCCGCATGAGCAGCGAGCCTGCCGGATAGCGATGGGCTGTCGCGAGCTGTCGCGTGATCGTCCACGCAGGCTCCGGGCGCTCCAGGCCGGCCAGCCTGCTCCACGCGTGACGCGCGGCCGCAAACATGGTGGCAAGGAATGACGCCAAAGACCGGAGTCGCGTGCGATCTCCCGGTTCGAGCCGGGACCGCGCAACAGAAGCGACAAGCGCGCCTGCGCGGCCGACGACTGCCTCGGCCCCGCCTGCGCGCAGTTCGATCCGGTTCCAGCGCGAGTCGCCGCGCCGCACCGGATGCGGAAGAACAAAAGAAAGAGTCACCACTGGATACCTAACGCCCGCCAGCGGGAAAGGCAACACGCAAGCCACTGTAATGAAATACGTTAGGCGATTTACTTGCCGATTTCCTTTAGGATGTGCCGGGCGATGACGAGCCGTTGAATCTCGGACGTGCCCTCCCCGATCTCACAGATCTTGGCATCGCGCATCATTCGCTCCACGGGGTAGTCCTTCGTGTATCCATACCCCCCGAAGACCTGCACCGCCTTGGTAGTGGCCCGCATGGCCAACTCGGAGCAGAACAGCTTTGCCATTGCGGCCTCCTTGCTGAACGGCTTTCCGTGCTGCGCCAGCCACGCCGCGTGAAACATGAGGTGCTTGCCCGCTTCGATCTCCGTGGCCATGTCGGAGAGCTGGAAGGAGATCCCCTGAAACTCGGCGATGGGCTTGCCGAACTGGCGGCGGGTGGCGGCGTAGTTGGCCGCCTGCTCGAAGGCGCCTTCGGCAATGCCGAGGGACAACGCGGCAATCCCGATTCGGCCGGAATCCAGGGCGCGCATGAAGTTCGAGAACCCGTGCCCTTCCTTGCCGAGCAGGTTCTCTTCCGGGACCTCGACGTCCTCGAGGATGAGTTCCGCGGTGTCGGAAGCGCGCCAGCCGAGCTTGTCCTCCTTCTTACCGGCGCGGAATCCCTTCATGGCCGGAAGTGAGGGCTCGTGTCCGATGCCCAGCTCGCGCACCTTCTCGAGATCGGACGTCGGCTTTGTCATGATGAAGGAGCTGATCCCCTTCGTCCCTTGCGTGGCGTCGGTGACCGCGGTGACGACGAAGATCTCGCCGACGCTGCCATGCGTGATGAACCGCTTGGTCCCGTTCAGCACGTAGCGGCCGTCTTTCTTCACAGCTCTCGTGCGCATGCCGGCGGCATCCGATCCGGCATCCGGCTCGGTGAGACCGAAGCCGCCGAGCACCTTGCCGCTGGCGAGCAGCGGCACGTATCGCTCGCGCTGTGCCTGCGTGCCGAAGCGCACGATCGGAGACGTCCCCAGCGTGGTGTGCGCGGAGACCGTGAGCCCCGTGGAGGCGTCGACTTTCGCGAGCTCCTCGATGGTGATCATGTAGCTGAGAAGGTCGAAACCGGCTCCGCCCATTTCTTCGGGCCACGGAACGCCAAGGAGGCCGAGCTCACCCATGCGCTTCACGTTCTCCCACGGGAAGATCGAGTCGGCGTCGAAGCGGGCAGCGACGGGCGCGACGGCATCGCGAGCGAACTCGCGGACCATCTCGCGAACTGCGAGGTGCTGTTCAGCGAAGTAGAGTGCGTCGTCCATGCGCGAGCTCTCGGGGGGATTTGCCTGGCGTCGCGACACAGTTGTCGCATCCGCCGCACGCCTTTCTCGCGGCGGGGTCGCCGAAATATCGAAGAACGAAACCACGCCGACAACTGCGCGTGTACGCGTACGACTGCACCGAATCGAGCTTCGCCAGGTCCGCGCGACGCCGGCGATCGAGTACATCCCAGTCGATCGGAAATGCAGAGAGTGGGCGGCGACGATCGCGAACCCGATCGCCCGCGCCAAGTCGGCGCCATGCCACGAATTGGTCACGCTGCAGAGCGTCGAGCAGCGATCCCGCTGCGCGCGCGCCGCCGAACGCGGCCGGAATCGCGGCAAGATCGAGCGTGACGCCGTCGTTCAGTCGGTCGCCGCCGACGATTCGCCACAACGCTCGCAGGAGCTCGCGTTCGGTCGAACGGTCGCCGCTCAGCTCGCGTTTGATTCGCTCGGGTGTAGCAAGCAGACGGATCTCGATGTGACTCTCGGACCGCTGGTCCGGCTGCAAGGCGCCCGCGACCGTCAGAATTCGCAGCGCCGACTCGACTTCCCGATCGTTGACCTTGCCCGGGAGACTTTCGGCGATGGCTGCGGCATCGAGATCTCCGTTCGCATCGACCTCGAGAGCGCGTTTGAAGACGCGCTCGACCAGCGTGCGCGTGGGATACGCGCCCTTGATGAAGAACTCGTGCGTGAACCGGTCCTGGAACGCATGAAGAAGAAAGACGTCCGAGGGCTCTCCGTCGCGTCCCGCGCGCCCGGCCTCCTGATAGTAGCTCTCAAGCGTCCCCGGCATGGCGTGGTGAACGACGATTCTGACGTTCGGCTTGTCGATACCCATACCGAACGCGTTCGTCGCCACGATGACACGCACCTGTTCGTTCATGAACGCGTTCTGGACCTCGTGACGTCGCCCGTCATCGAGACCGGCGTGGTACGCGGCGACCGTGATGCGCGAGCGCTCCAGCGTCTGCGTGACGCGCTCCACGTTGCGCCGCGTGGACGCATAGACGATCGCCACGCCCGCCCTGCTCTTCAGGATGTCGATGAGCGCCGCGTCCTTGGCCTCGTCGTTCTTCGTGGGCACGACGTGATAGTGCAGATTGCGGCGATCGAAGCCCGTGATGATCGTCTCCGGGTTCTCCAGGCGGAGCTGCCGCGTGATGTCGGTGCGAACATGCTGGGTCGCCGTAGCCGTCAGGGCGACGACCGGCGGCCACCCAAGTTTTTCGCGCACGTCCGCGATGCGCAGGTAGCTCGGCCGAAAGTCATGTCCCCATTCACTGATGCAGTGCGCCTCGTCCACCGCCAACAGCGACACCCCGATGGCGCGCAAACGCTCGGCCGTGGCTCCCGCATCGAATCGTTCGGGCGCCACGTACAGCAGCCGGACTTCACCGCGCGCCACACGCGCCAGCCGAACGGCAATTTCCGCGGAAGTGAGGGTGCTGTTCACGAACGTGGCGGGAATGCCGCGCGTTGCCAGCGCGTCGACCTGATCCTTCATGAGCGAGATCAGCGGGCTGACGACGACCGTCAACCCTGGGAGAACCAACGCCGGCACCTGGTAGCACAGCGATTTTCCGCCGCCGGTGGGAAGCACCACGAGCGTATCTCGTCCGGACAGGACCGATGCGACGGCGCTCTCCTGGCCAGCCCGGAATGCGGGATAGCCGAATCGCGAGCTCAGCACAGCCCTGGCCTCAGCGAGGGTCGGTCGCCGATCGGTCATGCGTGAAAGATGTCGCTGATCGCGCGACGCGCCGTCATCACGCGGATTCGCGGCGCACCATCACACCGCGCGGGCGAAGTGGCCCCGTGTGAATTCGCCGCCGAGTATCGTTCGAACGCCGTTGGATGGTGCGTTGGTGCCTGCGACGAGCTGCTCCAGCATGGCACGGTATCCGGACACCACCTGCGCGACCGGGTCGCCCGCCACGTTGAAGATGACCTGGAAGTTTCTCACGCCGCCGCGCCAGAGTCGTGGGAGATACTCGCCGCCCTCCAGCGGACGAGAATGCAGCAGCCGATTGCGGCATGCAGAATCCGTGGCGACGGCAAAGCTGTAGCCAGCGGGATCCGTGAGCTGCACGTTCACGTGCTTCTGCACACAGAGGTCGCGACACGTGGTCGGCACGCGATCGAAGGCGGCAGAGAGGACACAGTGTTCGATGGTCATGCCCTCAGGGCGTCCGTACAGGAGGACATCGAAGCCTGCGCCGCCCCACGGCTCGCACGTGGCAAGCAACTCATCCACCGTGAGCTCGATGGACAGCGTTATCCGCCGTGCGCCCAGTCGGAAGAGCTCCGCGGCGGTGTGCTGATTGAAGCAGTTGACGGCATAGTCGGCGATGACGTCGCGCCCTTCGCGGCCGAGCTCCGCCAGAAGACCAAGATGCCCCGTCAGCAATGGCAGCCCCAGGTCGAGCCACTTGGCCATGTCGCCGCGCTCCTCGGGACGCACGATGGTTGGCGTGCGCAGGCGAAGCGTGACGCCGCGCGCCGCGAGCTCGCGGTCGAGGGTGCGCACCCGACTCACCGGCGGAGACGGATGACGTAGAAATGGGTCGAGGACGACCGTGGTGGCGCCGGCATCCGCCGCCGCTCTGGCGTCATCGAGCGTGAACACGGACGCCACGAGGTCGAAGTCCGGATGCGCCGGCTCGATGCGCTGCACGGCGAGTCGATCAGCGACAGCGAGAACGCCGGTGACGACCGCGCGCCGCTCGGCGACTCGCGCGTGATGCGCCCAGTCGCGCTGCTGAAGCAGCTCGTCAACGGCCCGCTGCCGGACGTGATTCAGCTCGCTGATCGGCAAGAAGAGGTCTGAAGCCAGTGCTGCGTCGTCGAGCGCACCGAGGACGAACGGTGTATCGCCGAGGCGGCCGAGCTGTTCTCGCAGCACTGAACGGTCGAGCGCGCGCTTTGACGCAGGCGCGAGCGTGATTTCACTGCGAATCGCGACGGACGCGCCGTCCACCGTGAACATCGCCGAAAGTGGCGAGCCCGCGGAGCCGAACACGCGCGCATCGAGACGCGCTTTGCGCGAGCGAATCTCTCCGGGAACTGCGGCATAGCTCGCACGAGCGCGTTCGAGCAGCGATGCATGAGAGCTGCGCACGACGACCGAGTCGTCGGCAACCGACATCCGCGACGGCACCGTGATGACCTGACGAAGCGGCGCATGTCCCGAAAGCGTGCGCACCGCGGCAATCGTGAATCCGACCGATGCGCCGCCGTGCGATTCCGGAGCCTCGAAGCCAATGCCGTCGCCGGCCTCCAGGGGCGTGGACACTTCGACCACCACATCCCGCCCTTCGCGTCCGACGACCCGCCCGAGCATCAGCCCGCGATTGTCGGGGTGCGAACGCGTGACATACTCACGACCCTGCCGACCACCGTACATACCGCCCGTGAAGCCCCGGCTGAAGATCTGCGCGAGGGGCTCGACGTCGGCCGGCAGAGGAGCAGAGCGATCGCCCTCCGCGAGGCGATCGAGAAATGTGCGATAGCCATGCGTCACGGTAGCGACGTACTCCGGCCGCTTCTTGCGGCCCTCGACCTTGAGACAGCCGACGCCGGCATCGGCGATGTCAGCCAGATGCTCCGCCGCGGCCAGGTCCTTCGCCGAAATGAGAAAACCGCGGTCGAGCTCCTCCCCCGTCCCGACATCGGTGAGCACGTAATCCTTTCGGCAGGACTGCGCGCACGACCCGCGATTCGCGCTGCGCTCGGAGATCATGCCGGACATGAAACACTGTCCGCTGTAGGCGATGCAGAGCGCGCCATGAATGAACGTCTCGAGGCCCAGCTCCGGCGCGGCGGCGCGAATGGCGCGGATGTCGTCGAGCGTGTTCTCGCGCGCGAGCACCACGCGGTCCACGCCGAGCTCTCGCATGACGCGCGCGCCACTCTCATCGTGCACGGTCATCTGCGTGGACCCATGCAGCTCGAAGCCGGGGTACACCTGCTGGATGAGGCGCACGAGCCCGAGGTCCTGCACGATGGCCGCGTCCACGCCGCGATCGATGGCCTCGCCGAGAAACATCAGCGCATCGGCGAGCTCGGCCGGCTTGAGCAGGATGTTGAGCGTGAGATAGATCCGGCGTCCCCGCTCGTGCGCGAGACGGCATGCCTCCTCGAGCTCGTCGAGCGTGAGCTGCGCGCCCTCGTCGCGGGCATTGAAGCGCTCGGCGCCGAGGTAGACGGCGTCGGCTCCGTTGGCGATGGCGGCACGCACGGCATCGAGGGAGCCGGCAGGCGAGAGCAACTCGGGAACAGCAAGGCGCGACATGAACCTTGGAATCTAGTCGCCCCCGAGCCAGCGTGCGGGCACGAATCGCAGCAGGAGGGCCACCACGAGGATGGCCATGCCCGCAACTCGGGTGGCGGAAACGTCGCTCACCTTGCCGTACGCCCAAACCGCGACCCCGATGAGGGCAAGCGCCAGGCGCGCGGTCAGAAGGCGCCTCATTCGCGGTTCTTGCGCTGCGTGAAGCGCCGCACGCCGGCCTTGAAGGCGTCGGTGGCACGCGACTCCACATTGGTGACGACCCCCGCCGCGATGCCATCCTCGAACGAGAGGGCGTCGAGCTTGTGGAACAGCCATTTCGTGAGCGCGAGCGACGTCGGCGGCGCGAGGCTGATCTGTTCGAGCGTAGCGTTGATGTCGTCGTCGAACGTAGCCGCCGGCACCACACGGCTCACGAGCCCTATCCGCTCGGCTTCTTCGGCGCTGATGATCCGCCCCGTGAGGACGAGATCCGCCGCATGCTTTTCGCCCACGGCGCGGCGTAGCATGGTCATCACCATCGCGGGCACGAAGCCGACACGGACCTCCGGGTAGCCGAACTCAGCGCCCTCGTGCGCCAGCACGATGTCGCATGCCGTGGCCAGTCCAGCGCCGCCGGCCAGGGCGCGTCCCCGTACGGTGCACACGACGGGCTTCATCAGCGCCCGGATAGCAAGGAATACCCGCCCCAGCGCCTCGGCGTCGGCGCGCTGCGCGTCGCTGCCGGCCTCGAGCATCCGTTCGAGCGCCTCGAGATCCACGCCCGCGCAGAAGTCCTCGCCTTCGGCGCCAAGGTGGATGACGCGGCACGCGGCGTCGGACTCGAATTGGGCGAGCGCGGCAAACAGGTCGTCCGCCATCCGGCGATCGAGCGCGTTCCGCTTTTCGGGGCGCGCCAGAATGATGCGGCCGACTGCCCCATCGCGGAGAAGGCGGACGCGAGTCATGCGCGCATCTCCGGAAGGCCGAGCGTGGCGGCCTCGGCGGTGTCGACCTCGAGGATCATACGGAGCATCGCGGTGGAGAAGACCTTCCCCTGCGCGTCGGTCTTCAGCGACAGTGTGCCGCCCCCGTCCAGCGCGCCGTGCAGGAGAAAATTGAGCGCGCGGAGGTTGGGAAGCTCGTATCGCTCCACGTCCCCCGTGATCACGCCCTGGAAATGCCGTTTCACCCGCTCGCGCGTGAGCTGCGCCGCGATGACGGGATACCATTCTGGTCTCAACGCGATGACGCCGACGTTGGCCGTATCGCCCTTGTCGCCGGAGCGGGCGTGGGCGATGTCCACCAGCCGTACTCTCACGAGAGCACCTCCACGCGTGTTTCGACGACACGCTTGTCCACGAGCGCGGGCCAATAGGCCACGATCTCCTCGACCTTCGGACGTCCGCCCGCGAATCCCGTGACGCTCGGAGGTCCATTGAGCACCAGCGGCGCGATCTCGCGAGTGAATCGCTCGACGGCGCGACGGTCGGGAGATCGGACGCCGATGCGGAGCTGCACTTCCGGGGCCTCGCACGATGTCTCGGCAAGCGGACCGTGTGCGGCGCTCACGCCGACGAACTCGGTGAGCGTGTGCTCAAACGTGAGACCCATCGCCGCCAGTCTCTCGCGCAACACCCTGTCGGCGAGGCGGGCCTTCTCGAGCGCGTCCGGCCATGCGTAGACGAGCGTGCCGACTGCCTTGCAGCCGGCGCGATACGCGATGGACACCTTCAGCTTGTCGGTCGCCGGACGTCCCTTGATGCCGAATACTCGCACGCGGTTCGGCCCATCGTCCGCCAGGTTGATCGTCGTGAAGTCCGCGACGACGTCCGGCGTGATGTAGGTGCGCGGATCGCCCATCTCGTAGACACACTGCTCCGTCACCGAGGGCACGTTGATTCGCCCGCCCGTGCCAGGGTGCTTCGTGACGGTGAACGTGCCATCCGCGCGCGCCTCGACGATCGGGTAGCCGACGTTCGCGAGATCCGGGATGGTCCGCCAGTCGTACAGGCAGTTGCCGCCGGAGCACTGTGCCCCGCACTCGATGATGTGGCCCGCGATGATGCCCGCGGCGAGGCGGTCCCAGTCGTTCGCGTCCCAACCGAATTCGTGTCGCAGCGGCGCCATCGTGAGCGCCGTGTCCGTGGAGCGTCCGGTGACGACCACGTTCGCTCCGCGGCGCAGCGCTTCGACGATGGGCGTCGAGCCGATGTACGCGTTGGCGGAGAGCACGCGATCACGCACGGTGCTGAGTGGCTCGCCTGTGTCCATGTGCGTCAACGGATGACCCGCCGCGAGCAGCTCGTCCAGGCGAGGGAGCAAGTCGTCTCCCGTGACGACGCCCACCCGAACCTTGCCAGCGGCTCCCTTCGCACGAGCGACCTCGAGCACCGCCTTCGCGCACGCTTCCGGATTCACGCCACCGGCGTTGGCAATCACGCGTACGCCGCGCTCGGCGACCGCGGGCAGCACGCTCTCCATGGCGCCGATGAAGTCGCGCGCGTAGCCCATCGCCGGGTCGCGTTCCTTCTGCTTCTGCAGAATGGACATCGTGACCTCGGCGAGATAGTCCAGCATGAGATAGTCGACTGGACCGCCTTCCACCTGACGGCGCGGTGCGTCGAGCCAGTCGCCCCAGAAGCCCTGCCCGGAGGCGACGCGAACGATTCGATCAGCGGTCACAGAATCTTTCTCATTCCAGTGGCGGGAGGACGAATGGGCCGAGGTGCGGCCCGCTGTTGTGGAGCGAGGCGCGCAACGCAAGGGCGATCACGTCGCGCGTGTCCTCCGGATAGATCACGGCGTCCACGTAGCCACGTGCCGCTGCGTAGCGCGCGTCGAGCTGATGCTCGTAGTCCTCGCGCATGTCGTCGACGGCACGCTGTGTCTTTCCATCGAGCGGACGCTTCTCTTCGGCCGCTTTCGTGAGCGCTGGGCCGTGCACGGCCTGAACGGCCGCCTCGCCCTCCATGACAGCCATGCGCCCAGTGGGCCACGAGAAGATGAAGTCGGGATCGAAGCCCTGACCCGCCATGGCGTAATAGCCCGCGCCCGAGGCGTGATTCACCGTGAGGACGATCTTGGGCACGCGAGCCGTCGCCATGGCTTCGACGAAGCGCGCACCGGAGCGAATTACGCCCTCATGCTCGGACTCCGGGCCGACCATGAATCCGGAGACATCCTGCACGAAGAGCAGCGGAATCCGCTGCCGATCGCAGCGATCGATGAAGAACGCCACCTTCTCGGCGCTCTCCGCGTAGAGAATACCGCCGAATCGCGGCTTCTCACCCTGACGTCCCTTGATGAGTCCCCGCTGGTTCGCAATGATGCCCACGGACACTCCCTCGATGCGCGCATCCGCGCAGATCATCTCTCGCGCGAGCTCGCCCTGGAATTCGGCGAGACTGCCACCGTCCACGATGACGCGAAGGATCTCGTGCATGTCGTACGACATGCGATGATCGGTGGGAAGCAGGCCGTACAACGTATGGGATGGCGCGCCGGGCTCGACGCTCGCGTCGACGTCGGGACCGTGCGCGGGAGGCAATTGCGCAACCAGCTCGCGCAGCTTGACCAGGCATGCGTCGTCGTCGTCCACGGCGTAGTGCGCCACGCCGCTGATCTGCGTATGCGTGACCGCGCCGCCGAGTGTCTCGCCGTCGACGTTCTGTCCCGTGGCGCCCTTCACGAGATTCGGCCCACCGAGGCCCATGAACGACGAGCCCTTCACCATGACGATGAGATCGGAGAGCGCGGGGAGATACGCTCCGCCTGCGATGCATGGGCCCATCACCGCGGCAAGCTGCGGAACGCGCAGGTAGCGCCGCATGATGGAGTTGTAATAGAAGATCCGACTCGCGCCGTATTGCCCGGGAAATACGCCGCCCTGGTACGGCAGGTTCACGCCTGCCGAGTCCACGAGATACACGATGGGGATGCGGCACCGCATCGCGACTTCCTGCGCACGAAGGATCTTGCGGATCGTCTCGGGCCACCACGAGCCCGCCTTTACAGTGGCATCATTTGCCACGACGACGACGGGACGGCCGTGAACCAGACCGACGCCCGTGATGACGCCGGCGCCAGGCGCCTGACCGTCGTATTGATCGTAGGCGACGAGGAGGCCGATCTCGAGAAAGCGGGCGCCGGCGTCGCACAACTTCGCGACGCGTTCGCGCGCCGTGAGCTTTCCTTGCGAGTGCTGCTTATCGATCTTGTCGGTGCCGCCGCCGAGGCGCAGGCGCGCCTCCAGGGCGCGAAGCTCGGCGCTCAGTTCGCGAAGCCGGGTGGTCACGTGCGGCTCAGGCTTCCTGGCGCGACCGCTCAGCGAACCATTCCCGGATGTACTCGACCAGCTCGGACGTGGGCGTACCCGGTCCAAACAGTTTGCCGGTGCCCAGGGCCTTGAGAGCGTCCATGTCCTCTCTCGGAATGATGCCGCCGCCGGTGATGAGGATGTCCTCGCGGCCCTGCTCGCGTAGCAGGTCGAGGACGCGCGGGAAGAGGGTCATGTGCGCGCCGCTCAATATCGAGAGTCCGACGACGTCGACGTCCTCCTGGACGGCGGCCGTCGCGATCATTTCGGGGGTCTGGTGGAGGCCGGTGTAGATGACCTCCATCCCCGCGTCGCGGAGCGAGGCGGCGACCACTTTGGCGCCCCGATCGTGGCCGTCGAGGCCGGGCTTTGCGACGAGAACTCGTATCGGACGCATGCCATGAAGCTACTGGGCGCGCGGAGGCGGCGGCAACTAATACGGTCTGCGCGCCACCAGAAGCATCTCACTCGACTGCCGGCGCAACGCACGCTCCTGAAAGCCCTCGTATGCCTGCTCCACAACGAGCCCGGCCTCGAGACACAGCTCGGCAAGTCGCGTCGCCGTATAGAGTCGAATGCGGTGCTGACGAGTGCCCCGTCCCGATCGGCCTTCCCACGCCGTATCGATCGTGAGGATTCCGGAGAGCGGATCGAAGGACCGCTCGTGCCCGATCATCGTGCCGTCCTCCGCCTTCCACCAGTCGCGCGACAGGAACTTCGCCATCACGCCGTCGCGGCTGCCGCCGTGCCAGACGAGAACGCCTCCGGGCTTCAGGACGCGTGAGAACTCGCGCATTACCCGCGCGTCGTCGCCCGGATCGGTGAAAAAGCCAAAGGACGTGAACAGGTTGAGCACCGCATCGAATCGACCGGTCCAGCGCGCCGGCAACCGACGCATGTCGCCGCGCGTGTACTTCAAGAGCGGTCCGGTACCGCGCGCCCGCGCCTTCGCGATCAAATGCTCCGAATAGTCCAGTCCATCCACCGCAAAGCCCGCCTCGGCAAGTGGATGCGCATGTCGCCCTTGCCCGCACGGGCAGTCGAGGATGCGAGATCCCGCGGGCAGCGCCAGGACGTCGACGAGTCGCGCGACTTCACGACGGTCGCGCTCCTCAGTGAAGATGGGCTGGTACTCGAGGAGATAATGGGCGTCGAAGTACGACTCCCACCACTCGCCCTTCGACGTCCGCTTGGTCAGAAGAACACGGGCTCGCGGTACGCGCCGAACACGTCCTCCAGCGCGCGCCGGATCTCATAGAGCGTGCAATACGTGCGTGCGCACTCGAGGATGTGCGGAAACACGTTCTCCGTTCCGCGGGCGGCCTCCTTCAACCGCGCGAGCAGCGCTTCGCACGCCGCGTTGTCGCGCTGCGCGCGCACGGCAGCGAGACGCTCCGCCTGTTCGCGCGCCACGTCGCCGATACGTAGCGTCGGGATCTCGAGTGCGCGCTCCTGCGTCTCGAACTCGTTGACGCCGACGACGATGCGCCGGCGCTGTTCGATCTCCCACTGCTGCCGCGCCGCCGACTCGTGGATCTTTCGCTGGAACCAGCCCTGCTCCAGCCCGGCCACGACGCCCCCCACCGCTTCGATCTCGGCGAAGATCGCTTCCGCTTCGGCCTCGAGCTGGTCGGTGAGCGCTTCGACGTAGTACGATCCCCCCAACGGGTCCATCACGTTGGGAACGCCAGTCTCGAATGCGAGGAGCTGCTGCGTGCGGAGCGCCACCTGAACGGCTTCTTCGGTCGGCAGCGCCAGCGTCTCGTCCATGGAGTTGGTGTGCAGCGACTGCGTGCCGCCGAGCACCGCGGCCATGGCCTGGTACGCCACTCGCACGATGTTGTTCATCGGCTGCTGCGCCGTGAGGGTCACACCGGCGGTCTGCGAGTGAAACCGCATGAGCAGCGATTTGGCGCTCTTCGCTCCGTAGCGCTCCTTCATATGGCGCGCCCAGATGCGCCGCGCCGCGCGAAGCTTTGCGATCTCCTCGAAGAAATCGTTGTGGATGTCCCAGAAGAACGACAGTCTCGGCGCGAAGTCGTCGACACTCAGTCCGCGCGCGACGCCGTGCTCCACGTACTCGAAACCGTCGGCGAGCGTGAAGGCCAGCTCCTGCGCCGCCGTCGCGCCGGCTTCACGGATGTGGTAGCCGGAGATGGAGATGGTATTCCACAGTGGCGCGTGTGTTGCGCCCCACTCGAAGCAATCGACGATGAGACGCAGCGCGGGCTCGATGGGAAAACACCACGCGTGCTGCGCCATGTACTCTTTCAGGATGTCGTTCTGAATCGTGCCGCGGAGCTGCTCGCTCGCGACGCCCTGCTTTTCCGCAGCGGCGACGTAGAACGCCCAGATGATGATCGCCGGACCGTTGATCGTCATGGACGTCGAGACGTCGCCCATCGGGATGCCGCCGAACAACACCTCCATGTCGGCCAGGCTCGAGATGGCAACACCCGTCTTGCCGACCTCGCCTTCCGACCGCGGATGGTCGGAGTCGTAGCCCATCAGCGTGGGAAAGTCGAATGCGGTGGACAGTCCGGTCTGTCCGTGCGCCAGCAGGAACTTGAAGCGGGCATTCGTATCGGTTGCGCTGCCGAACCCCGCGAACTGGCGCATCGTCCATAGCTTCCCGCGATAACCCGTGGGATGAATGCCGCGCGTGTAGGGATATGTGCCGGGCACCTCGGTCCGCGCGGCCTCGGATTCGGTCTGGTCGAGCGCGGTGTAAAGCGGTTCGACTTCCTTTTCCGAGTTGGAGAAGGCGATGTCGCGCTTGCTGCCTCTCTCGTAGGCGCGCCGCCAACGCGCCACTTCCTCGCGCAGTCGCTCCAGCTCGGCCTGTTGGGCGCTGATCGTATCGGACAGATCCCGCATCGTTGTCATCACGACGTCCGCGTCAAAAGGTCCGCACTGCGCGCGAGCAGGTCATCCGCGACCGTGAATGGCGTCGCGTGCCCGGCCTCGAGCTCCGGCAGACGCTCCTCGAGCCATTGACGTGTGCCGGCATCATTCCAGAGACGTCGCCGCGCCTTGTCCTCGACCACTTCGACGACACGCTCCCGAAGCCGCGTGCGTCTCCGGTCACGCAGCGTCCCGCTCGCCTCAAGATAACGAAAATGGCGGTCGAGCGCCTCGACGAGACCGGCAACCCCCTCGTCCTTCGAGGCGACGGTGCGGAGCACGGGAGGTATCCAGGCGTCGCCGTCCTTCGACGCCGCTTCGCGCGCCTGACGCGCGACGTTGCGTGACAGGTCTACTCCGTGGTGTGCGGGCACGTCGCGAAGGGTCGCCCCGCTGCGCATGCCCAGCATCACTTCGATTTCGTTGCGAAGCCGATCCGCACCGGGCCGGTCGGACTTGTTCACAATGAAGATGTCCGCGATCTCCATCAGGCCCGCCTTGAGCGTCTGGATGGAGTCGCCCGACTCGGGAACGAGTACGACCACACTGGAGTCGGCCGTTCGTGCGATGTCCAGCTCGGTCTGACCCACGCCGACCGTCTCGATCAGAATGCGATCGACGCCGAACGCATCCAGCACGTCGCAGATTTCACGTGTTGCCGACGAAAGCCCCCCGAGCGAGCCGCGCGTCGCGAGCGAGCGGATGTACACGCCCGGATCGAGGGCGACGTCCTCCATCCGGATGCGATCGCCGAGCAGTGCGCCACCCGTGAACGGCGATGTGGGATCGACGGCAATGATGCCGACGGTCAGCCCCTCCGCACGATAGGCCCGACAGAGACCAGCGGTGAGCGTGCTCTTGCCCGCGCCCGGTGGGCCGGTAAGACCGATGCGTTGCGCGCGTCCCGTGCGCGCGTGCGCCATCCCGAGCAGCGCCTCGAATCCCGCGCGATGATTCTCGACCACGCTGATGGCGCGAGCCAGCGCAGCCTTCTTTCCGGCGGCGAAATCGGCAAGCAGACGTTCGTGCATGTCGCGTCAGGCGGCGGTGGGTGGAGCGGGCTCGTCGTGCTCGTCTCGAATGTCCCCCACCAGCTCCTCGAGAAGGTCTTCGAGCGTCACGAGGCCAAGCGTGCGACCATCCGGATCCTGCACGACGGCGAGATGCGTGCGCTCGCGCAGCATGCGGAACAGGAGCTCGCTGCACAGCGTCGACGGCGCCGTCATTGCCACGGGGCGCAGCGAGGGCGTCCGCTCGCCGCGCACCTTGAGCACGTCGAATGCGTGAATCATGCCGACCATCCGGTCGGGCGTGCCGTCGTAGATGGGCACGCGGCTGAACACCGAGCTTGCGAACTCCTCCGCGATCTCGCGCGGGCTGGCCGAGCGGCTGATGGCGAACATCTCGTCGCGCGGAATCATGATGTCTCCGACGGTCTTTTCGCCGAACTCCATGACGCCCGTGATGATCTCCATCTCGTCCCGTGCGCCGACGCCCTCGAGCTCACCTTCCCGGAGCAGCTCCTGGATCGTGTCGCGTCCCGGGTCGTGCTCCGCGGTGTGCGACTTCTCGAACGGACGGCTCGCGAAGCGTCCGACGGCCACGATGGGTGAACCGACCACCGCCGCCGCCTCGAGCACCGGCGAGAGGATCGCCGCGAGCGACGTCGCGAAGCGCCGCCCGAGCGCGCGCGGCAACAGCTGGCCGACGGTGATCATGGCGATGACGAACCACGCCATGGCGATCGCCAGGGACCGCATGTCCGTTCCGTGCTCGCTCGCCAACAGCTCGCCGCTGAGGACGACGATGACGGCCGTCGTTGCATTTGCGGCGATGATGAGGCGGTGCGGACGCTCGAGATACGCGAGCGCCGCACGCGCGCCGCGGAGCCGCTGTTCGACCCAGTGGCGCAGCCAGATGCGGCTCACCGACCGCATGGCCATACCCCCGGCGGTCAACGCGCTGACCGTGAGAAGCGCGAGGAAAAGGAGTAGGGCCTCGGACATCAGTCCGTCACCTCGGCATTGTGCGGCGCAATGCGCTCGAAGTAGACGCGTGAGATTCGACGACCACGCACGCGCTCGACGACCAGCTTGTAGGCACCGATGATGATCGATTCGCCTGCCCTTGGCACGTGCCCGAACGCCTCGTAGACGAGCCCACCCACGGTAGTGACGTCATCCTGTGCGAAGTCCTGGGCGAGCAGCTCGCTCAGCTCATCGAGAGCGAGCCCTCCGCTGACCCAGAATCGCGTGCCACCCTCTCTGACGACATCGGGCTCCTCGACGTCGTACTCATCGTGAATCTCGCCGACGATCTCCTCCAGCACGTCCTCGATGGTCACCAGGCCGGCCGTGCCGCCGAATTCGTCGCTCACAATGGCGATGTGCGTGTGCGTGGCCTTGAACTCCCGCAACTGTTCGTCGATGAGCTTCGAGGTCGGAATGAAGCTCGCCCCGCGAATCAACGCCTGCCAGCCCAGCATCGGCTCGTCCTCGTCGATCACGAACGGAAGCAGATCCTTGGCGTACAGGATGCCGATGACGTTATCGAGGGTGTCGTCGTAGACGGGAAAGCGCGCATGCTCGCTGCTCAGAACCCGGTCCACCACCTCACTCCACGGCGTTGCCCGATCGATGGCCACGATGTCGACGCGTGGCACCATGATGCTGCGCACGGCCGTGTCGCCAAGAGAGAACACGCGATGCAGAAGCACCCTTTCATCGCGCGACACATCCGCTTCGGCGGCGACGACCTGCCGGAATTGCTCTTCGGCCTCTTCGCGCTGTTCCTGACGTTCCTCGATCGACGGAGCCGGCACGACGAGCTCGAAGCCCGAATCCAGCATCTCGCCCGCGCGCAACACGGGAGCGAGCACGGTGGCGGTGACCCGCGTGAATCCGCGCAACGCTCTCGATATGGATTTGGAGCACGCGAAGCCGATCGCGCGCGCGATGCCTTCCACCACGAGCGCGACGGTGAGCGCGGCCGCCAACGCCAGCACTGCTCCGCGCGCGCCATCACTCCGCTCGATCTCGAGGGCCAGCGCTGCACCGGCGCCCCCCACCAACAGAGCCAAAGTGCGAGCCAACGCAAGCGCGCGGTGTGCGTGCTCTCGCCTCCGCACCGCGAGGGACTGGGATGGCTCGGGATCGGGATCCTCGCCGAGCAGCGCACCATCCGCTGCGGCGGCGGCTGTCGCCACGGCGACGGCGATCAATGTCACGACGAGCGCGATCATGTTCATGCGCGCACCAGCTCCCGTCGCAGGAGAGCCTCCTGCCGCTTCCACATGGGCGACGCGTATCTCTCCTCGCCATTGGGATGCTCGTGTCCAAGCACGTGCAGCACGCCGTGCACGACGAGGCGCAGCAGCTCCTCCCGCGAGGACGCCCCATGCGCTGCGGCATTGACCCGCGCCACTTCGGGCGCGATGTAGATGTCTCCGCCGAGTGAAGCCTTGGTCCCGGCGGCTGGCCAGCCGAAGGAGAGGACGTCGGTGGCGCCACGATGCCGCAGATGCCGGCGATTCATGGCAGCAATTCGACGCGCGGACACGAAGGTGATGGACACGACAGCGTCTCGCACGCGTTCCGCGCGCAACACAGCGTCCGCTGCGCGCCGCACGCGCTCGCGAGACACCGGGAGCCGCACGTTCTCCGCCGCAACGTCCACCACGCGTGCCACGGCCTAGTCTCCGTCGCCCGCGTATGCCTTGATGATGTCCCGCACGAGACGATGTCGCACGACGTCGACATCGGTGAAGTAGTGGAACGCGATCCCGTCGATCCCTGGCAGAATGCGCTCGACCTGCATCAGCCCCGATTCCTCGCGCTTCGGCAGATCGATCTGCGTCTTGTCGCCCGTGATGACGATCTGCGAATTCACGCCGAGGCGCGTGAGAAACATTTTCATCTGCATCGCCGTGGCGTTCTGCGCCTCGTCGAGAATGACGAACGCGTCGCTCAGCGTGCGGCCGCGCATGAACGCCAGCGGCGCGATCTCGATGATGCGCGTCTCCAGCGCCTTCTGCACACGCTCCTGCGGCATCATGTCGTCGAGCGCGTCGTAGAGCGGCCGCAGATACGGATCCACCTTGGCCTGCATGTCGCCCGGAAGAAAGCCGAGGCTCTCGCCGGCTTCGACGGCGGGGCGCGCGAGCACGATGCGACGCACCTTCTTCTTCGTGAGCGCATCGACGGCGGCCGCCACGGCCAGGAACGTCTTGCCAGTGCCAGCCGGCCCGATGCCCACGACGATGTCGTTCTCGCCAATCTTCTTCAGGTACTCCGCCTGACCACTCGTCTTCGCCTGAATGAGCTTCCGCACGCCGGGCAGCGCGATGCGGCCGTCTCCGACGCCGTTCCCGCCCGCCTCTCCTCCTGCTCCGTCGTCCTCGCTCAGCCGAAGTACGTCGTCCGGCGTGAGCTCGAGACGCTGCCGCGCACGATCCACCATGCGCTTCGCCAGTTCGACACCACGCTCCACCAGCTCGGGCGGGCCGCTGATCGTCATGGTGTCGCCACGCAGCGTGACCTTGACGCCCAACAACCGCGACAGCTCGACGAGGTTGCCGTCATTCACACCCGCGAGGGTGAGCATGTCGGCGCCCTCCGTAGAGACGCGCTGCGTGATCGAACTGTCGCTCACTCCGCCACCGACTCCAGCGTGATGTGCAGGTCCTCGAGGTCTCCATCGGCCACGGGCGACGGCGCACCCTCGAAGAGCGCGCGCGCCGCCGTCGTCTTCGGGAACGCGATTACATCTCTCAGCGACGTCGCGCCGGCCAGCACCATGGCAATCCGGTCGAACCCGAATGCAATGCCACCGTGCGGCGGCGCACCTGCCCGCAGACCCTCGAGCAGAAAGCCGAACCGCGACTGAGCCGTCTCCTCGTCGATGCCGAGGAGCGCAAAGATGGAGCGCTGCACCGTGGGATCGCTGATGCGAATGCTGCCGCCGCCCAACTCCGTGCCGTTCAGCACCAGGTCATACGCGAGCGCGCGCGCCGTCCATGGCTCGTTCTTCAAGCGCCCGACGTCGTCAGGATGCGGCGACGTGAACGGGTGGTGCATCGCCGACAGCGTGCCGCTCTCGAGATCGCGCTCGAACATCGGGAAGTCCACGACCCAGACGAACTCGTTCACGCCCTCGGGCGCGAGCTGCAAGCGCAGCGCGACGTCCTGCCTGATCCGGTCCAGCGCCGGATTCGTGATGCGATCCTCGCCGGCGACGAACAAGCCCAGCTCGCCATCCTGAAGACCGAGCCGCGACGCCGCGTCATCACCCAGCGCCTTCCCGACCGCTCCTTCGACGACGCCATTGACGCTCTTCACACGCAGCACGCCGCGGACTCCGGCGCTCTTCCCCACCGCGTCGATCTCATCGAGCTGCTTGCGCGACAGGGATGCGCCCCCGGGAATCCGGATGCCGCGCACGCGGCCACCGGCCGCGATCGCCGTCGCGGTGAACGGAAACTCCACCGCGCGAAAGGCCTCGGTGACGTCGGCGATCTCGAGGCCATATCGCAGGTCGGGACGGTCCACGCCGTAGCGCTCCATCGCGTCCGCATACGTCATGCGTCGCACGCGGCCGGCGGGAAAAGGCGATCCGCCCTCCTGCCAGAGGGTGCGCATCATCTCCTCGGCGACGTCGATCACGTCGTCCTGCGTGACGAACGAGGCTTCGACGTCGATCTGCGTGAACTCGGGTTGGCGGTCGGCGCGAAGATCCTCGTCGCGAAAACACCGTGCGAGCTGGAAGTAGCGGTCGAAGCCGGAGACCATGAGCAACTGCTTGTAGATCTGCGGCGACTGTGGCAGCGCGTAGAACTCGCCGGGATGCACGCGGCTCGGCACCAGGTAGTCGCGTGCACCTTCGGGCGTCGGTTTGGTCAGCACCGGCGTCTCGATCTCGAGGAATCCGGCGTCCGACAGAAAGCGGCGCGTCCGCTGGAGCAGGCGATGCCGGAGCATCAGGTTGCGTTGAAGCTCGTCGCGTCTGAGATCGAGATGGCGATGCTTCAGTCGCAGCTCCTCAGCCGCGAGCTGCTCGCTGCGTCCGCGAGCGACGGGAATGGCAGGCGTGTCCGCCGGCCCGACGACGCGAATGGACGTGGCGCGGATTTCGACGTCGCCCGTGCTCATCTCCTTGTTGCGCATCGCAGCAGGACGCTCGGCCACCACGCCCTCGACATCCACGACACTCTCGGCTCCGACAGATGCCGCGAGCGCGCAGGCGTCAGCGCCGGCCGTGGCCGGATCAAAGGAGACCTGTACCAGCCCGGCCCGATCGCGGAGGTCCAGAAACACCAAGCCGCCAAGATCGCGCGCGCGATGTACCCAGCCTCCGAGCCGCACCGTACGTCCCACGTGTTCCACGCGAAGGGCGCCGCACTGATGCGTGCGAAGGCTCGTCGCGAACGAGATATCCGTCATTCCGTGTTCGTTTGTGATTGGAGCTCCGCGTCAGTCGCGAACCGCGCACCGGCCGAGGATGGGCTCGGACGCTCGCAAAGGCACGACGCGTGAGACGCCGCCCCGTGCGTTCAGGGGCAGTCGATGGTCGTCGATCATCAACGCGTGTGCAAGGTGCGCATTCCGCGTGAAATCTAGCGGGGTCGGTGCCCGCGGGCTAGCGGCGCCGTTGCGTGCCGCACGACGCGCCGATAAGCTCAACTTCATGTGCCGCATGACGTTCGCCGCCATTGCGGCCGCCGCAGCGCTCAGACCGCTGGGGGCTCAACAGGTACCTGGACGCGACCTGTTTCACTTCCCCATCGGACTGTTGGCGGAGGCTCCGGCACTGGCCACGGCCGCCGGCGGGGGCTTCTGGAACCCGGCGACCCTCGCCCTCCCGAAAGGCGACGCATGGCTCTTTGCGGCCACCGGGCTGGACTCGCCGATCGAGCAAGGTGTGACGGCGCAGCTTGGCACGGTCGCTTACCGGGTGCGGCCCGGCGTCACCGCCGGAGTGTCCCTCGCTCTGGCGACGGTCACGGACCTCCTGAGAACGGACACCGACCCCCAATCGATCGGCGACGAGATCCCATATCGGTCGACGATCGTCTCCGCGGTCGTCGCAACCGAGCGCGGCCCGGCGGTTCTTGGACTCGCCGTACGCCGGCGGAGCGGGAGCGTGGACCAACAGAACGGTCGTGCGACGTCCATCGACGTAGGGGCCACCGTCGACCGTCCGAGAGGACTCCCCTTTCGCGCCGGCCTTGCCACCTTCCTGCTGTCGCCGTCCCGCCGCATCGAGCGGGCGAGCGCCGTGAGCGCGCTGGAAGGGTATCTTCCCTTTCAGGAGAACGACGTCCGCGCCGGCGTCTCGTATCAACTCGACGAAGGCGGCGGGGACGAGACGTTCGTGTATGCATCGGGGAAGACAGGGCTGATAGAGATGCGCGGCGGACTGGCACGTCATCAGGAGTTCGGCTACACCACCAACCGCATGCGGTTGGGAGTGGATCTGCGGTACTCGCGCTACCGCGTCGGCATCGCGCGCGAGGACGGCACCGGAGGGCTCAGCGCGAGCTACCAGTTCCTTTTCTCGACCGCCCTTCCTGTGCGGGTAGCGCCATGACACAGCGCGAGAATCTGCTCGATCTCACGCCCGACGAGGCGGAGACCCGCCTGTCGACGTTCATGTCGGAGGTCGGCGAGCCGGAGTATCGCGTTCGCCAGGTCTTGCGTCGCCTCTGGCAGAATCCCGCGGCGTCATTTGACGCAATGACCGAGTTGCCGGCGGCGCTCCGCAGGGAGCTCGACTCCGCGTTCGCGTTGCCGCGACTGGAGTTGGTGGTCCGCCAGAAGTCCGTCGACGGAACGCAAAAGTTCCTCTTTCGCCTGAGCGACGGAGAGGCGATCGAAACCGTCGCGATTCCGGAAGGCAACCGCGTGACGCTCTGCATCTCGTCACAAGCGGGCTGCGCGCTGCGGTGCGCCTTCTGTGCGACCGGGGCGATGGGATTCTCGCGCAATCTCGAGGTGCACGAGATTGCCGGTCAGGTTCGCGAGATGCGCCTGATCGACGAGCCTGTGGACGTCACCAACATCGTCTTCATGGGGATGGGCGAGCCGCTCATGAACTGGAAGGCGGTGGACCCCGTGCTCACGCTGCTCAACGATCCTCGCGCGCTCGGCATCGGTGCCCGACACATCACGATTTCCACCGTCGGCGTGCTGCCCGGCATCGTTGCATTGGGACAACGGCCGGAGCAGTTCCGCCTTGCCATCTCGATTCATGCGCCGACTGATGAGCTGCGACGGTCGCTCATGCCGATCAACGTCAAGTATCCGCTCGCCGATGTGATCGAGGCGGCGCAGGTGTTCGATCGTCGCGTCACGTTCGAGTACGTCATGCTGGGCGGCGTGAACGACGGCGCCGAGCATGCGCGACAACTGGCGGAGCTGGCGCGTGAATGCCGTGCGTTCGTGAACCTCATCCCGCTGCATCCCGGCGGATCACAGGGGTTCGCCGCGACGCCGCCCGAAGGCATTGCGCGGTTTGCCCGCGCCGTGCGTGATCGAGGCGTGGAGGTGGCCATCCGAAAGAGCCGCGGCATGGACATCGCCGCGGCGTGCGGTCAGCTACGGGTCGAGCGGCTCGGCCGGCGGCCGCCACGCGCGGCCAAGCAACACGGTGATATCCAGGTAGCGTGAGCTGTCGGGGCGCGATTCGACATGCGTCCCCTGTCCGAGAACGGCGGCCACGCTGGCAGCCCAGGCCGGATGACTCGAGCGATCGAGTACCAAAGTGGAATCCCGCAATGGTCCACTCGCGCCGGTCTCCACCACGTCGAACCCGTGGTTCCGCAGCACTCGGGCAGCACGGCGAGCAAGTCCACGCACCTTCGTGGTGTTCACGACCGCCACCCGCACGCGCACGCCGGCGGGCGGACGAAGTCCTTCGGGCAAGGTCGCCGCGGCAGCGGGAGACGCGGCGCCGCGGCGCGCATGAATGGCCCACGCCGCGCCGAGAAGCACGAGAAACACCAGCAGCGCGAGCACGAGCCTGAGGCCGCGCGTCATCGCACCGCATTCCAGAGCTGTGTGGTCTCGGGATAGAGCTGCATTCCTTCGCGGAGGGACCACTCGAGCCGAGCTCGCACGACCTGTCGAAAGGCGGCATCGAAATCGTCGGGGACGCGCGCAGCGAGATATGCGCGATCGGCGCGCGAGAACTTGCGTCCGGGATCGAGATAGTCCGCCATATAGAGCGCGCGACCTACGCGGCCCCACTCGGGAGATCCGACCGTGTGATACCGAACCGCCTCGAGCAGATCGCGGCGCGACTCTCCGTCCCGCTCGAGGCGAACGGCGGCAGCGGGACCGTGAAGCATCTCGAGCGTGAAGCCGGGTATGTTGCCGGCCAGTTCACGCAGCATGCGGTCCGGCGCGTCGCGCAGCGCATCGTGCAACCGTCCCGCATCGTGCCATGCGCGCGACTCGTCGTGGTCGAGCGCCATGCGCACCGCCCATTCGTCGAGCAACGCGGTGACGCGGGTGATGTGCGCCAGCCGCTTCTCGCTCACGAGCGCCCAGGCCGGGAGCTCGAGGTTCATGCTGCAGCGCCTCCGTGGCGCTCGAGTGCGCGGACCTGCCGCTGCCAGAAACCGCGGTCCTTCAATCCAGGATGTGGAAGGGTCAGCCGCGGAGTCTTCATTCGAACGTCGCCAAACCGCACGATGTCGAGATCGATTGTTCGCGGACTCCATCGAACGCCACGCACACGGCCGAGTGCCAGCTCGATCCGGTGCAGACGCGCCAACAGCACGACCGGCGCTTCGCGCGTCGCCAGAAGAACCATCTGATTCAGGTACGGCGCCTGCGGTGCTCCGCCGAGCGGCGCGGTCTCCTCGACGCGTGTCGCGCCCACGATCCTGACGTTGGAGCACGCACCAAGGAGGGCTCGGGCGCTCGCGAGGAAGCCCTCGCGGTCACCGACATTCGAGCCGAGCGCGACGAGAACGCGTTCACCCACGAGAGCGCTCGACAGCAACGTGCGCATACGCGAGCGGCCCGGCAAGCGCGACGTTGGGCTTCCGGATCACGATCCGGCACCAGCACACCCCCTCGATGTCCAATGCGCGCCGCGCGAGCGCCTCCGCGAGCGGCTCGAGATACGTTCGCTCGCCCGCGTCCAGTGTCTCACTCACCGCGCTGTAGAGCGATCGGTAGTCGACGACCGGCTCTCGCGACGCGTGTCGCACGACGAGATCGATCTCCAGCGGCTGGGGAAGCTCGCGTTCGTGCGGCAGAACGCCGACGCGCACGTGAAAGCGCATTCCCATGAGGGCGATCTCGGTCAAATCCGCTAGCGGTGACGGCACGTCGCGCATGCTATCCGGGCGCCTTCGCGGGGTCAATCAGGCGGCGTTCGTGATACGTCGCGTCAGCTCACCGAGGTAGGTGGCCACGTTGCGGAGCTCCTGTGTGGCACCCTCGAGCTCGCGGAGTGCGTCCGCCTGCTCCCGCGCGGTGGCGGTGACCTGCTCCGCGCCGTCGCGGTTGCGCCCCGAAATGCTCGCGATACGTCGCACCCGCTCGCTGAGCCGCGCGAAGGCAAGCTCCTGCTCGCGCGACGTGAGGGCGATGCGCTGCGCTCCCGTCGCGGCGCTCTCCGTTGCCTCGACGATGAGATCGAGGGCGTGGCGCGCCTGCTCCGAGAGCGTGCCCACGTCCTGCACGATGGCTTCGCCGCGGGACATCTGAAACGCGACGCGGCGCATCTGCTCCTCGAAGGCGACGACGATGTCGCCGGCCTGGTCGGACGCGCGGCCGCTCTGCTCGGCCAGCTTGCGCACCTCTTCGGCCACGACGGCAAAGCCCTGTCCCTGCACACCCGCGCGCGCCGCTTCGATGGCCGCGTTGAGAGCCAGCAGGTTCGTCTGATCCGCGAGCTCGCGAATGACGGCAATGAACTCGGTGATGCGTCGCACGCTCGACGCGAGGGCCTCGATCTGCGCGCCACTCTCGCCAACGAACGTCTTGGCGCCGATCAAGCGCTCGATGGCCGTGGCGATGGTGTGGCGGTGCTCGGTGGCGATCTCGGTGGCGCGCTGACTGGCTTCCGCCGCCGCGCCGCCGTCACGCACCACGTCCAGCGTGGCGGCATGGAGGCTGGTCGTCACCTCGATGGAGCGCCCCACCTGCTCTCCCTCCTCCGCGATGCCGCGACTGATTTCGGCGATGGTGCGCGCCACGGACTCGCCACCGCCGCGGAGGGCTCTGGCGGATGCCGTGAGCGTCTCGAGCTGGCTGCTCACTCGGGTCATCGCCTCGAGCAGCGGCCGCCGCAGATCGTAAATGTGCATCGTCGTCGCCAGCTGACTCGCGAAACGACGCATGAGCGACACTTCCTTGTCGCTGTACGCATCGGGCTTGTGATGCTCGAGCTCGAGCATGCCGACGAGTCGGTCACCGAAGCGGAGGGGGAGCACGAGGATGCTCCGCGTGTCCGATCGGCCAGGAAGGATGCGGTCATCGCGGAGCACGTCGTTGACGCGAACGACGTCTCCCGTCCGGAGGCTTTCTCTACGGAGCTCGGCGAGCGTGGCGTCGGGCTCGCGCGGCGACGCGAAATATCCCTCGTTGCCGCGGAACACGTGCATCAGCTGCCCATCGTCCATGCGGCCGATCCGGAAATCGCTCCAATCCACGAGCCGGTGTGCCAGGGCCTCGATGCGGCGGAAGGCGTCGGAGATGTCTCCCGTCGAGGAGACGATCTGCTCCATGGCGAGAATCTTGTTCGACTCCTCGGCGGAAATGGACTCCTCGAGAATCCGCTTGACGAGCAGCCCGATGCCGCCGAGCACCACGCCGACGATGACCCAGCCGACGGGATTGAGGTTGGCCACCGCCAGAATGATGATCGACACGGCGATCGTCGACGCACCGAAGCCGATGACCTCGTAGCGGAGAATGAGCGACTTCTCTTCGTCCAGCAGCTTGTCGCGCAGCAGCAGCGTGAAGTACAGCAGGAGGCGACTGACCAGGAAATACGCGAAGAGCAGCAGCGCGAGCGCGGGAAGCGACTCCGCGCTGAATCGCGTCACGTCGGCGCCAACGGAGACAGAGGCCCAGGCGAACACACCGTACGCCGACAACAGCGCGATTACGTCGCGGCCAGCGTTGATCCAGGCGATCTCCGCGCCCTTGCGCAGCGGCACCGCGTCCGCGACGAACACACCGATCCACACGCCCAGCGCGCTCGCGGACCCTCCGGCCAGAAGGGCGCCGGAAACGGCCGGAATGAGCATGAGGTTGAGCGCACCGTACTTCGTGAGCGGGATCTGGTGAATCCGCACGAAAAACGCCGCGACGGCGATGACGAGAATCGTCAGCGGTTGGGCGCGCCAGTGCGGATCGAGCAGGAGGGCCGCGATGAGGATCGCAAGGCCGGTCGCCCCGACGGCACGAGCGTACGCCGTGAGGAACGTGCGCATGTCAGGAGCCGTCGATGCCGAGGCGCAAAGACTTCGCGAGCGCGATCGCGTCCGCAACGCTTCGGTCCGCCGCGCGAACGATGGCGCTGCCGACGACGACCCCGTCCGCCAACTGCGCCGCCGCGCGGGCATGCTCCGGGCGGGAGATGCCGAAGCCGACGCACACGGGCAACGTCGTCGCCGCCCTCAGCCGCGCAGCGGTTCTCGGCAGCTCCGGCGACAGAGTGGCCTGCTCGCCGGTGACACCGAGGCGGCTGATGAGATAGACGAATCCGCGGCCAGTGCGCGCGATCTGCGCCATCCGCTCGGCAGGTGTCGTGGGCGCGACCAGACGAATGAACGCCAGCGGGCTCTCGGCAAACCACCGTTCGCGCTCGGGGTCGGCGCCGAGCGGCAGGTCGGTGACGAGCACTCCGTGAGCGCCTGCGGCCGCGGCGCGCTCGAGGACGTCGTCGCCGCCGCGAAGCAGTGGATTCAGATAGCTGAACAACACGACCGGCACCGTGAGCGCGGCGCGGGAGATGATTTCCAGGACGTCGTCCAGCCGAACCCCATGCTCCAGGGCGCGCTGGGAGCTGGCCTGAATCACCGCGCCGTCGGCCAGGGGGTCCGAGAATGGCACGCCGACCTCGATGACGTCGGCTCCCGCGTCCTCGAGCCCCTGTAGGAGCTCGACGCTGCGGTTGGGATCCGGATGTCCCGCGGTGACGTACGGAACGAAGGCCTTGCGCGACACCTCGCGTAACGAGGCGAAGCGGGCCGCGATGGGGTCAGACGAAATAGTCGCCAGTCCGGATGCCATACCGCTCTGGATTCTCGGTCTTGATGATGGTGCGCAGATAGACGCCGTCGCGGTTCTGCTCCGCCAGGTCGAATAGGGTACCCGGATGTACGAGGTTGCCCTGCTCGTCGCTGATGATGCGGACCACCGGACGCGAGAGCATTTCGGGCACCGGATTCACCGCGTGGACGATGCCCAGCTCGAACGTGTCGAGGATGACGAGCGTGCCGACCGGATAGATGCCGGTAAGGTTGATGAACGCTTTCACCACCACGGGGTCCATGCCGCGGCGCGGGTTGTCGCGCATCTCCTGCATCACCTGTGCAGGCGTGAGCGGCACCGTCTGGTACGCGCGCCGCGATGTCGCGGCATCGAATCCGTCCGCCACCGCGACGACCTTGCTGAACATGCTCAGCGAGCGGTCGCGAATGGGGCGCGGATAGCCCGAGAGATCGATCTTCATGTGATGCTCGTGCGCCACGATCATCGCGCGGTAGGGTAGGTCCTGCTGACCCTTGAGCTGGAAGAGCGACAGCGCGCCCATCCACGGATGCGCGGCGATGAGACGCCACTCGTCGTCGCTCAGCCCCGACGACTTGTTCAGGATGTCCGAGGGAACGCGCGACTTGCCAATGTCATGGAACAGCGCCGCCATGCCGAGGTCGTACAACTGCACCTTGCCGAGTCCGAGGCGCTTTCCGAGCGCCACGGCGAAGATGCAGACATTGACGCTGTGGGTGAACGTGTACTCGTCGTAATCACGGATCGTGGTGAGGCCGATCAGCGACGTCTCCTCATTGAGGATCTGGTCCACGATCCCCTGTACCACGCGCTTGATCTTCTTGATGTTCGGGCTGCGCCCCATGCGGACGGACGTCATGAGGTCGCGGGTCACGGCCACCGACTGCGCGTACGTCTTTTTCGCGACCTCCTTGCTCTTCTCCCGCTCGTGCTCGTCGGCCGGCTGGGCCATCGGCTCGCCGATCTCGAACACGGTGAGCTCCTGCTGCGTGAGCTTGCCGGACAGCTGCTCGAACCGGGCAGCAGGCGGCTCGGTCGACGGTGAGCTCAGCAACGCGAGAAAGCGCTGCCATTCCTTTGCGCTGGGCGCGTGGTGCAGCTGTAGGGAGCCGATGCCCACGGCGCGGAAGACCGAAAGCAGGTGGCTGAAGCTTGCATAGTTGTCGAGATCGAGGCGCAGCCGTACGGTGTTGATGAACACGAACTCGCCCGAGACACGCATCTCGACCTCGTGCTCGTGGCCGATGAGATCGTCCGCGAGCTGTGTCAGCTCCGCGACCGCGTTCTGCACCGCCGCGTTCTCGAGCGGATACAGGCGAATCGCGCGCAACGCCGCGTAGACGGCCAGAATGAGCGTCTTGCCGGAGCGCCGGATGTACGCGTCTCCGCCGACTTCTACGGATGTGCCGGTACCCGGCGTCTGCCGTACGCCCGCGGGTGGTGTCGTGACATTGTGGCGCGGCGTCGTCATATGGTCGTCTGCCGGAGCGCCTTGGCCACCGCGTTGCGCACGACGACGTCCTTCTCGTTCGCGGATTTGCGTAGCGAGTCCTGCGCATTGGCGCTCTTGATGCGTCCCAACGCCACCGCCGCGCAGGCGCGAAGCTCCGCATCCTCGCGGCGTCCGAACATCGACTTGCCATTCAGCATGTTGTCGAGCGCGGGCACGCCCGCGTCTCCACACAGCGTGCCGTACGCCTCGAACACCGCCATCTTCTCCGTCAGGTCGGCGTCGCGAATGGCCTTGCCCTTCACGATCCCCTCGAGCCGCGACAGGACGGGGCGGTAGGCGCGATTCATGAGAACGCGAATGGTGGCGACGCGCACATCGCGCTCCGGATCATCGACGGAGCGCTCCAGCGCCTGGAGTGCGCCCGGCGAACCGATCTCGTTGAGCGCCTGTACGGCTGCCAGGCGCAGCTCCGACGTGCCATCGGCGAGCACCTTCGCAATCGGCGTCACGGCCGCTGGTGTCTGGAGCGCGCCGGCCCGACGAATGGCCTCGAGGACCACGTGCGGCGTCGACGAGGCCACCAGCTTCACCAGCTCCGCCGTGTTCTGCGAGGCAAGCCGCGACGCCGCCTGCTCCAGCATTGGCCGCAGCCGGGGGTTCTGCAGCCGGCCGAGCCAGTCGAGCACCGTCCCGAGTGCCGCGCCGCGAAGCTGCTCGAACAGCTCGAGCACCTCCTCCTGTGCGGGCATCTGCTCCGCCTCGTCGAGCGATTGCAGCAACTGCCCCAGTGGCTCCGGGGCGCTCAAGCGCGCCGGAATCTGCGAGAGTGTATCGCGATGCTCCACATGCAGCTCCGTGGCGCGCTGCGCGGCCACGAGCGATTCGCGCACGAGGTGGGCGACGTTGTGGAACTGCCCTGCCGACAGCATGTGGATCATCAGGTTGTCGAGGACCTCGCCGATCTCCGTGCGCACCTCGGCGGACGTCTGCTGCTCGAAGATGTCCAGCAGAATGCTGATGACATTCTGGCGCAGGTCGATCTGGTACTCGCGCTTGATCTCGTTCTGGAGGTACTCGATCTCGCGCTCGTCGAGGAAATACAGCGTCCCGTCGAAGTCGGCCATGTTCACGACGCCGCGCGACGATTGCGACTCCTCCTCCATCTCCTCCCGCGGCTCCGGGTGCGATTCGGCAACCGCCTCGCCGCCTTCCGCCAGCGGCACCACGGCGTCGACGGTGACGTCCACGTACCGATAGCGGAGAAACGCGAAGTCCCCCTGCCAGAGCAACGTGAGCAGATCGTCTTCGTCCGGACTCGCCTTGCGCACGCGCTGAAGAATGCCGAGCAGGCGGTCGAGCTCCTCCGTCTCGAAGCCGCGCACCATGCGGATCTCGCGCACCCCGTCCTTGTAGAAGAGCCACGGCAGGCTGTCGCTGCTTCGCGTGTTCTCCTCGAGGACGGTGTCGCCCTCCCACTTCACCTGATGCTCGGTGAACGCGAGGGGCAGCTCGTCATACGTCTCCCAGATCGGCACGAATGCCGCGCGCAATGCGTCGTGCGCGCTCTTGTAGATGGGGTTGTTCGGGAGATAGAGCTGATGCGCGCGCGCCGCCTTGCCGAACAACCGCAGCATCTCTTCGACGCGCTCGCGCTCGAGCGGCGCCGCTGCGCGCTCCATCTCTCTCGTCGCGAGTTGGGGCGGCGTATTCGTCACGCGTCCAAGATACCCATTTCCATCACTTGCGCCACATCCTTGTCGCCGCGCCCACTAACGCACAGCAACACCACGTCGGTGGCGCTCCACCGGCCACGTTCCCGCGTCATCCAGGCCACCGCGTGGGCGCTCTCGAGCGCGGGAATGATCCCCTCCAACCGGCTTAACGTGCGAAAGCCCTCGAGTGCCTCCGCGTCGGTAACGGCGACATACGTCGCGCGCCCGCTCTCCTTAAGAAACGAATGCTCGGGCCCCACGCCGGGATAGTCGAGACCGGCGGAGATGGAATGCGCGGGATGCACCTGACCGGCGGCGTCCTGAAGGAGATAGCTCAGCGCGCCGTGCAGGACACCGGGCGTTCCCCGCATAAGGGACGCCGAGTGGCGCTCCGAATCGAGCCCTTCGCCCGCGGCCTCGACGCCGACCAGCTCCACGTCCGCATCTTCGACGAACGCGTGAAAGATGCCCATGGCATTCGAGCCTCCGCCCACGCACGCCACCACGGTCCGTGGCAGGCCATCCGTCCGCTCCACCACCTGCTGGCGCGCCTCGACGCCGATGACGGCCTGAAAGTCTCGCACCATTCTCGGATACGGCGCCGGTCCGACGACGGATCCAATGATGTAATGCGTGTCGGTGACGTTCGTCACCCAGTCCCGGATCGCTTCGCTCGTCGCATCCTTGAGCGTCCGAGTCCCGCCGGTCACGGGGACGACCGTTGCACCCATGAGACGCATCCGGAAGACGTTGAGGGACTGCCGCCGCATGTCCTCCTCGCCCATGTACACGACACAGTCGAGACCGTAGCGCGCGCAGACCGTTGCCGTGGCCACGCCGTGCTGGCCCGCGCCCGTCTCGGCGATGATGCGCCGCTTGCCCATTCGCCGCGCCAACAGCACCTGGCCGACCGTGTTGTTGATCTTGTGCGCGCCCGTGTGGTTGAGGTCCTCGCGTTTCAGCAGTACGCGAGCCCCGACGAGCTCGGAAAACCGGGGCGCTTCGCTCAGGGGCGACGGCCGGCCGACATACGTCGACAGCATCGACGAGAGATCGTTCCGGAACGAGGGGTCTGCCTGGGCTGCGGCATACGCCGCCTCCAACTCATCGAGGGCGGGAATGAGCGTCTCCGGCACGTACCGTCCGCCGAACGCACCGAACCGATCCGTCATCTGCACCGTGGCGCTCATGCGTCCGTCCCCGTCGCGCGCACCGCAGAGATGAACGCGCGCACCATTCGTGAGTCCTTGATTCCCGGCGCCGACTCGACGCCGGACGATACATCCACCACCATCGGCGAAACGTAGCCGATGGCCTCGGCCACATTGTCCGGCGTCAATCCGCCAGCCAGGACAATACGATGCCGCGCCTTCATTGCGGCAAGGGACTCCGCGAGCTGCTTCCATGGAATGACCGTGCCGGTGCCGCCCAGTCGTCCCGCAACGTGCGCATCCACGAGCAGCGCGTCCGCCGCATCGGAAAGCTCATCGATGCCGTCCGGCAATGCGCCCGAAGCCGTTCGCACCACGGCCCAGATCTCCAGGCCGGTCATCGCTCGCAGTCCGGCAATTCGCTCGGGGCTCCCGCCGTCGTGCAGTTGCAACACGTCGAGGCCGACCAGCTCCGCAACGGAGGCGATCTGCGCGTCATCTCGTCCAGCGAAGACGCCGACCTTCCGTGCCCGCCGCCCCGAGAGGGTGGCGCGCGCGTCGAGGGGTGAACGCTCTCGCGGACCGCCGGCGAAGATGACCCCCAGGTACGACGCGCCTGCCGCGTCCGCGAGCTCCGCGTCCACGGACCGTGTGAGCCCGCAGATCTTCACCTCAGCGGCCACGCTCCCTCCGTGTGACACCCGTCAGGGCGCGCGTTGCCTGCGCGACATCCACCGCCCCCGACAGTGATGAGCCGACCAGCACCGCATCCGCGCCAACCGCAGCATACCGCTCGACGTCCGGCCGCGAGACGATGCCACTCTCCGCAACCGCAATCACGCCAGACGGTATTTGCGGAATCAACCGCTCCGCCGTGGACGGATCGATCACGAGCGACTCGAGGTTGCGGTTGTTGACGCCTATGATGGTCGCGCCGGCGTCGAGCGCCCGCGCAAGCTCTGCCTCGTCGCGTACTTCGACCAGCAGGTCGAGGCCCAGCTCTCCGCCCGCCTGCATCATCGCAGGCAGGACTTCGGGAGACAGCGCGCGGACGATGAGCAGCGCCGCGGAAGCCCCCAGTGCACGGGCCTCGAGCAGCTGAATCGGTGCCACATGGAAGTCCTTCTTCAGGATCGGCAGCGGCACCGAGCGGCGGACGTCGAGCACGTCCTGGGGACTTCCGCCAAAGTGCGCCGGCTCTGTCAGCACACTCAGTGCAACGGCGCCGCCCCGGAGGTACTCGGTCGCCTGGGCGAGTGCGTCGAGGCGCGGAGCGATGTCGCCGCGCGAGGGGGATCGGCGTTTGACCTCTGCGATCAGCCCGACCGCTTCTCGGCGCAACGCGTCGGCGAAGGATGGGCCAACGGTCGCATTCGCGGCGATTTGCTCGAGCTCGGCGTGACGTCCTTCGAGCTCGGCGGCGCGCGCGTGGGCCTCGCGCACGATGGTGCCGAGTGTTCCCTCTGGGCTGGTCCACTGCGAATATGCTTGCACTTCGGGACTTATTCGGCTAAGCTATTCGGGGGATGTTCGGGGCAGAACCGCCTCCGCGCGCGCGGAGGGCTCGACGAACTCATAAAATGAAAGGGGCCGCAATGCCGCTCACGAAGCGCCAGCGGGAGATTCTAAACTACCTGACGATCTACGCCGAGCAAAACGGCTACGCGCCGAGCTTCGAGGAGATCGCGGAGAATTTCAGCTACAGCTCGCTTGCCACGGTGCACGAGCACTTGAGCAACCTGGAGCGCAAGGGCTTTATCAAGCGCTCGTACAACGAGAGCCGGGCCATCGAGATTCTGCCCAGCGACCTGCTGCCAAAGGCCATCGAGCTCCCGCTGCTCGGCGCGGTCGCCGCGGGTATGCCCATCGAAGCCATGATGCACCAGGAGTCCATCGCGGTTCCGGACTCGCTCCTCGGCCGCAGCGGAAACCACTACGTGCTGCGCGTGCGCGGCAACTCGATGATCGAAGAGCAGATCCGCGACGGCGACTTCGTGGTGGTCAACGAGCGGCAGCGAGCCGACAACGGCGAGATGGTCATCGCCATGCTGCACGGCAACTCCGCCACGGTAAAGAAGTTCTATCGCGAGAAAGACGGGCGCATCCGGCTTCAGCCCGCCAACGAGACCATGGCGCCGATGTACGTCCACGAGAACGACATCACAATTCAGGGAATCGTGGTCGGGGTGATGCGGCGCTACTGAACGGGCTTCATCGCCCCTTTGAGTCGCGCCAAGGCACGCAGCCCCGCCCCCTCCTCGAGCCCTCGTCTCGCCGTCGCAATCGCGTCGCCATAGTCCCCCGGACCGTTCGGCGCTACCAGAATCGCCGCCGCGGCGTTGAGCAACACGGCCGCCGTCGCGGTGGGTGGCGCGGATCCATCCAGCACTGCGCGCACCGCCGCCGCATTGGCCGCGGGCGGGCCACCGTTCAGGTCGTCCGCATTGCCGCCGCCGAGCCCGAATTTGGCCGGATCGATCGTCCACTCCCGTACCGACCCGTCCTCGATCTCCACCACGTGCGTGGTGCCGAGCGGCGACACCTCGTCCATTCCGGGCTCGCCGTGAACGACCAGCGCGTGCACCGTGCCGAGTGTGCGGAGCGCGCCAGCGATGAGTGGAACTCGGCGCGCATCGGCTACTCCGACCACCTGCCGGCCTGCTCCCGCGGGGTTTGCGAGTGGGCCAACGATGTTCATCACCGTCGGGATCGATAGCTCGCGCCGTACAGGTCCCACGTGCTTCATGGCAGGGTGCATCAGCGGCGCGAACATGAACACGATACCGGCGTCGCGGAGCGCATGCTCCATGACCTCGGGGCTTACATCGATGGAGACGCCGAGCGCCTCGAGGACGTCGGCGCTGCCGCATTGCGAGGTGAACGAGCGGTTGCCATGCTTCGCGATTCGCACGCCGCAGCCGGCCGCGAGGAGCGCTGCCGCCGTCGAGATGTTGAACGTGCCCACGGCACCGCCACCGGTGCCACAGGTGTCCACGAGCTCGTCGGGACGTTCGGCCGACAGGCGCACCATGGCACCGCGCATGGCATCGGCCGCTCCGGCAACCTCGTCGGCCGTCTCGCCCTTGACCCGAAGCCCCACGAGCAGCGCCGCCATCTGCGCCGGTGTCGCGTCGCCGGCCATGACCGCTCCGAATGCGGCGCGCGCCTCCAATTCGCTGAGCGACTGACCCATCGCGAGCTGCCTGATGGCGTGTTGCAGCGCCGGCGCCGGGTCAGCCGACACTCAGCGTCTCCAGCATCCGGTCCGGCAGGCGCGCCTGCGTGGCGACGAGCGAAATGACGAGGCCGAGCAAGCGCACGCGCTCGATGTCTTCCTCGACGAAGATGCCGTGCATCGCCCGGTTGGCGAGGTTCACGACGCCGACGAGCTGGCCGTGATACACGAGCGGAAAGCTGATGAAGGATCCGGTGGTAAAGAGCTCGTCGCGAATGAGCGGATGGTGCTTCGCCTCCGCCACGTCCTGCACCAGCAGCGGCTGGCGTGTGGCGGCAACCTTGCCGGCCACGCCCTCGCCGAACTTGACGCGATATCCGGGTGAGACGTTCGGCGTCACGCCGCGCGAGGCCGCGAGATAGAGCTCATGCTCGTCGGGGACGTGCAGCAGGAGTGAGCAGCGCTGCGCTCCCATGTCGTCGCCCACGAGGGTGAGCAGACCGTTCACCAGCTCGCGCGGATCATCCGCGGTGGCGTCCATGGTGAGAACGCGGTCGATCAGGTAGATGGTGCGCGTGCGCTGACGCAGGGCTTCTCCGCGCCGATGCAGCTCGATGTGCGCTTTCTCGAGCTGTTCCACCGCCGCGCCCACCTGTGCCTCGACCATCTGCGCGCGCTTGTTGGCACGCCGGCAGTCCTCCATGGCCCTGGCGATGTCGCGCTCGAGCGCCATGAGCCGTTCGGGCGCTGCGGGCTCCTGTGCGCCGGCCTGAAACAGCTTCTCCTCGAGCGTGGCGAGCTTACGCGTGTACTCGCCGTGCACCCGCTGTGTCATGTCCTCGAGCGTTCTGACTGCTTCCTCACGCGCCTCGCGTTCGGCGAAGCGCGCAAAGGCGAGCTCGAACAGCCCCGCCGACGGCGCAAGCCGCTCCGACGATCGCGTGCCGAAGAACTTTCTCGGCTCGTAGAGCACGAGAATGCCCATCAATTGTCCCTCAAAGCGGATGCCGCGGAGGGAGAGCCAGCCGACGTCCTCCAGCTTCTTCAATGCGAACAGCGGCGCGACCTCGTCGGAGTGGTCTCCGAACTCGACGAAGGAGCCGCCCGCGCTGATCGCGGTGCGCTCGCGCGCCGGAAGGTGGTCGAACGTGGTATCGAGACGCTGGCAGGTGACGACGTCGCCCTGCGGCGCGAGCCGATCGACGATCATGTCGCGCCGCGCATCGTAGCGGAGCAGCACCACCTGCGCGATGCGGTCGAACTCGGTCAGCGCCTCGGCGAGCGCAAGTAGCGACGCGTCGAGATCCGGTGCGACACTGAGCGCATGAGCGAGTGTAGCGAGCGTGCGAGGTGGCATCCGCGGGAAGTGGGCACCGTCCGCGGGACGCGGCGGAGATGCAAAATTGCTCGTTGCGCGTCGGCAAAGTCAATCGCGAACGTGCATTGGCGGAGCGTGCAGGAAACGTCGCGCACCGCAGGCGCAATTGCTTGACTCTGTCCGGGGCGTTGGTAGCTTTGAATGCGATGCCGACTCGCACGCTGCAGCTCGTGTTGCACTATGACGGCACGGGTTTCAGCGGATGGCAGCGGCAGCCCGACAGGCGCACCGTGCAAGGGGTGCTCGAGGATGCGCTGGGCCGGCTCTGCGCCGGGCCAGTGGCAGCACTCGGATCGGGACGGACGGATGCCGGAGTACACGCGCGCGGGCAGGCGGTTGGCGTGCGGGTGCCGGAGCGATGGACGCCGTTTACGCTCCGCCGCGCGCTCAATGCGACGCTGCCGCACGACCTCTGGGTCGCGGCGGTTCACTCCATGCGAGACGACTTCCATGCGCGCTACAGCGCGACATCGAGGCGGTACACATATCACGTCGGGACGGACGAGGCGGCCGCCTCGCCCTTCCGTCGTGGCACCGAATGGGCATTCCCGCATCCACTGGATACGGATGCGCTGCAACGGGCGGCCATGCGCCTCGTCGGCGAGCACTGCTTCCGCGCGTTTGCGGTGCGCGGCACGGCGCCGGACAGCGACAACCACGCGTGCCGCGTGCTCCGCGCGAGCTGGCACGAGCGCGCGGGCGGCGTGGACTTCGAGATCGAAGCCAACCGGTTTCTGCATCACATGGTCCGCTTTCTCGTGGGCACGATGACGGCAATCGCCGGCGGCAGACGTCCCGCCTCCGATCTGGATGCTCTTCTCGTCGCGACGTCCAACGACGAGGTGTCGAGCCCCGCGCCTGCACACGCGCTGTTTCTCGAGGAAGTGCGCTATCCGGAAGATCTCTACTGCCCAACCGCCGGATGAAGATCTATCTCGCGAGCGCCAACAGCGATGACATCGCCTGGGGCGCCACGCACGGCATGCTCGACGGTGTCCTGACGACGCCGCGCTTGCTTGCCGACGAAAACGCCGACGACACGCGCGCGCACCTGGTGGATCTCTGCCGGCTCGTACACGGCCCCATCTTCGCCTCCGTGCAGGCCATCGACGCGGCGGGCGTGTATCGCGACGGACGCGAGCTCGCAAAGCTCTCGGACCAGATCGTCGTTCAGGTTCCGCTCGTGGAAGACACGCTGGGCGCGGTGCGGCGCCTGTTCGCCGACGGCGTCCGCGTCGCGGCGACGCACATCTTCAACACCGCCCAGGCGTTGCTGGCCGCGCGGGCCGGCGCCTCCAGCGTACTCGCGCCCGTGGATCAGCTCGACGCAGCCGGCCACAACGGAGTCGGGGTGGTACACGATCTGCGCGCCGCCTTCGACGCCTCGAACGCCGAATGCGATGTCATCGCGGTGAACCCGTCCTCCTCGACGCAGTTCGGCGCGTGCGCCATCGCGGGCGCAGACGCCGCGGCACTCACCGCGGAGGTGTGTCGCGGACTGCTCGTTCACCCTCTCACGGATCGCGGCGTCGACCAGTTTCTGAGCGATGCGTCGCGGCTTCGGCGGTCATGGTCGGGTTCCTAGTGCGAGCGGCCGCCTCTGTCCTCGTGCTGGCCGAGTTGCTCGCCTGTAGCAGCTCCGCGTCGAAGTCGGATGCGCAGGTCACCCGTGCCGCGGACGCCGTGCGGCCGGTGAGTGTCGCCGCATCGCGTCGCACCGCCATCACGGAGGCGGTGTCGAAGGTCGCGCCCGCCGTGGTCACGGTGCAGACGGAGGTGGTGCAGCGCGTCCCCGTGGATCCGTTCGAGGCATTCTTCGGCGGCGGCCGATCGGGCACGCAGACGTCGTCGGGGCTCGGCACCGGCTTCATCATGCGTCCCGAGGGTCTCATCGTGACGAACGCGCACGTCATTGCCGGCGCGTCGTCGATCTCGGTGATGCTCCGCGATGGCACCACCTATCCGGCGAAGCTCGTCGGAACGGACGAGACCAATGATCTCGCCGTCATCAAGGTGGACGCGAAGAATCTTCCCGTCGCCCCACTCGGCGATTCGGACAATCTGCTCGTCGGTGAATGGGCAGTGGCGATCGGCAATCCGTACGGGTTCATGCTCGGCAACTCGGAGCCGAGCGTCACGGCGGGTGTCATCAGCGGCGTGGGCCGGAATCTCGTGGCACGCGGCGAGGGCGCGTCCGCCTACCTGGACATGATTCAGACCGACGCGTCCATCAATCCGGGCAACTCCGGCGGCCCGCTCATCAGCGCAGACGGCGACGTCATCGGCGTCAACTCGTCCATCTACTCCACGAACGGCGGCTCCATCGGCGTGGGCTTCGCCATTCCGATCAACCGCGCTCGGCGCGTGGCAGAGGATCTCGTGGTGCACGGCCGAGTACGGCGCCCGTGGATCGGCGTGCGGCTCGAGCAGCCGCGAAGCGAGAACCCGCGCGACTACATCGCGCGCGGTGCGCTCGTTGCCCTGGTGACGCCGGGCTCGCCGGCCCAACGCGCCGGCATCCGTGCCGGAGATGTGATCGTGCGGTCGCGTACACGTGCCATCCGAAACCGCTTCGATTGGGACGCGGCACTTCTCGACCTCCGTGTCGGCGAACAGGTTCCGCTGGTCGTGCGCCGCGGAGGTGGCGAGGTGCCCGTCAACGTCGTCATCGCCGACCTACCGGAGGTCTCGGCGCAAAAGGTCCAGGTGCTCCGGGAGCTGGAGCTGGTGACGCTGACGCCCGCCATTCGCGCGGACCGCGGTTTACGCGCGGAACGCGGAGCCCTGGTGTATCGCGCCAGCGATCGCATCACGCAGGAGCTCGGGCTCCAGCCCGGCGACGTCGTTCTCCGCATCAACCGCACAGTCATCGGCTCGGCGGAGGAGGCATCGCGCGCGCTCGACTACTACGCGGGCCGCGGCGCCATTCAGATGGTCTGTGAGCGCAACGGGCAGTATTTCTCGACCGAGTTCCTCATTCAATGACGGCACACGACCGCTACACCTCGCCGCTGTCCGAGCGCTACGCCTCGCGGGCCATGCTCGAGCTGTGGTCGCCGCAGATGCGTCACGGGCTGTGGCGTCGCCTCTGGTTGGCGCTTGCAGAGTCCGAACAGCGGCTCGGCGTGCCGATTCCGGACGAGGCGCTCGTACAGATGCGGGCGCGCCTGGACGACATCGACTTCGACAGCGTGGCCGCGTACGAGCGCCGCTTCCGACACGACGTGATGGCGCACGTGCACGCGTTCGGGGACGCCGCTCCCGCCGCGCACCGTTACATCCATCTGGGAGCCACGAGCGCGTTCGTCACCGACAACGCGGATCTCATCATGATGCGCCGCGGCCTGCAGCTCCTGCGCGGCCGCATTCTCCGCGTTCTGCGCGTGCTCGGCGCGTTCGCGCGCGAGTGGCGCGCGGAGCCCACGCTTGGCTACACGCATTTGCAGCCAGCCCAGCCGACCACGGTCGGCAAACGCGCGACGCTCTGGATGCAGGATCTCGTGCTGGATCTCGCCGACGTGGACCATCGCGTTGCCACGATGCCCTTCCGCGGCGTAAAGGGCACGACCGGAACGCAGGCAAGTTTTCTCGAGCTCTTCGAGGGCGATCACGCACGTGTTCGCGAGCTCGATCGCCTGGTGACGGCCACGATGGGCTTCTCGCATTCGATTCCCGTGAGTGGCCAGACGTATTCACGGAAGATCGACGCCCAGGTGCTTGCGGTCGTTGCCGGCATCGCCGCGAGTGCGGCGAAGTTCAGCTCGGACATCCGCGTTCTTCAGGCATTCGGTGAGATCGAGGAGCCATTCGAATCGGAGCAGATCGGCTCGTCCGCCATGGCCTACAAGCGGAATCCCATGCGCGCGGAGCGGATTGCGTCGCTCGCCCGCTTCGTCGGCTCGCTCGAGACGAACGCGAACCAGACCCACGCCGTGCAGTACTTCGAGCGGACGCTCGACGACAGCGCCAACCGGCGGCTATCCATTCCGGAATCGTTCCTGGCGACGGACGCCGTGCTCGGCTTGATGGAGAACATTGCCGCTGGGCTCGAGGTGCATCCGAGCCGGATCCGCCGCCGTTTGATGGACGAGCTGCCCTTCATGGCGACCGAAGAGCTCATCGTCCGCGCGGTCAGAGCGGGTGGCAACCGGCAGGATGCGCACGAGCGGATCCGGCAGTACAGCATCGCTGCGGCGCGCGCGCTCAAGGACGGTGCTGCGCACAACGACCTGCTCGACCGCATCGCGGGCGACGACGCATTCGGAATGACACGCGATGAGCTCGAGCGCGCCATGGATCCACGGCGTTTCATCGGCCGCGCGCCCGAGCAGGTAGACGAATTTCTTTCCGAGGTTGTCGCGCCCTTGATCGGTGCTCCGGAATCGGACGCACCGGTGCACGAGGATCTGCGCGTATGACCACCGCCGCCGTCGACCACCTTCCGCTGCCGCTGCTGCGAAGCGGAAAGGTGCGCGAGGTCTACGAGGTTGACGCCGGGCGCCTGCTGCTCGTGGCCAGCGATCGCGTGAGCGCGTTCGACGTCATCATGCGCGAGCGCGTCCCGTACAAAGGGGCGGTGCTCACACAGATCACCGCGTGGTGGCTGCAGCAGCTCGAGTCCGAGGTGCCGCACCACATGCTGGCGTCGACGGCCGACGACATCGTCGCCGCCGTGCCTTCCCTCGGTGCGCATCGGTCTGCGCTTGCGGGGCGCGCAATGCTCTGTCGTCGCACGACGGTCTTTCCGGTCGAGTGTGTCGTACGCGGCTATCTCAGCGGGTCGGCGTGGAAGGAGTACAAGCAGACGGGCACCCTGGCCGGCGAGCCGTTGCCGCCAGGGTTGCGCGAGAGCGACCGGTTCGACCCGCCTCGCTTTTCGCCCGCGACCAAGGCCGAAACGGGGCATGACGAAAACATCTCCGTCTCGGCGATGCAGAGTGTCGTCGGCACGGACGTCGCGACGATGCTGGAGTCACTGAGCCGCCGCATCTACGAGCGAGGCCGCGACATCGCGGCGGCGCGTGGAATCATCATCGCCGATTCGAAGTTCGAGTTCGGGCGAGATGCGGAGGGAACCATTCGTCTCATCGACGAAGTGCTGACGCCCGACAGTTCGCGCTTCTGGCCGGCCGACCGCCATGCGCCGGGCGGACCGCAGCCCAGCTTCGACAAGCAGCCCCTGCGCGACTACCTCGACGCCGAGCGGCGCGCGGGTCGCTGGAACGGCGAGGCGCCACCGCCGACCTTGCCGGATGGCGTCGTGGCGGAGACCAGCGCCAGGTATCTCGACGCGTACCGGCGCATTACCGGTGCTCCGCTCGATCTTTCGGACCTCTGACCATGATGCCGTGAGCTTTGCCCGGGAAGGACTCGTCTTCATTGCCATCGCCGCCCTGATCGCGGCGGGCACGTACGCGCTCGCGCTGAATCGCCGCTCGTGGCCGCTGTGGCTGCTGGCCGTGCTGCTGACGGTGGTCGCGCTGTGGGTCGCGTATTTCTTCCGCGACCCCGAGCGCACGGGCGAGCGAAGCGCGCAGCTCGTCATCGCACCGGCCGACGGCAAGATCGTGCTCATCAGCGACGTCGAAGAGCCGGCGTTCATGGGTGGTCCCACGCGGCGCGTCTCGATCTTCATGAACGTCTTCAACGTCCACGTCAATCGTTACCCGGTCAGCGGAGTCGTCCGCTACGTTCACTACAATGCGGGTAAATTTCTCAATGCGGCGGCGGAGAAATCGAGCCTCGAGAACGAGCAGATGTCAGTGGGCATCGAATCGTCGCTGGGCCGCGTGCTCGTGCGGCAGATCGCCGGTCTCATCGCGCGCCGCATCGTCACCTACAGCAAGATCGGAGAGAGCGTGAATCAGGGAGATCGAATGGGGATGATTCGCTTCGGCTCGCGGGTTGACGTGTTCCTGCCCGTCAACGCGCAGGTGCGCGTCAAGATTGGAGACCTCACGATCGCCGGCACGACCGTCATCGCCGAGCTGGTTCCGAAATGAACGTCGGCCGGATTCGCCGTCCTCGGCCAGACGTACGCCGTGCCGTCATTCTGTTTCCCAGCGGGTTGACGCTCGCCAACCTGTTTTTCGGCATCTTCGCCATCATCACGGCGGCTCGCGGCGATTTCCGCCTCGCGGGCATCTACGTGCTCTGGGGCGGCATTTTCGACGCGCTCGATGGTCGTGTCGCGCGCGTTGCCAATGCGGGCACGCAATTCGGCGAGGAGCTGGACTCGCTCGTGGACGCGGTCTCGTTCGGCCTCGCCCCCGCGATGATCATGTACTTCGCGGTGCTCAACCGCGAAGGATGGGACTGGATCTTCGTCTTTCTCTTCGCGGCGTGCGCCGTGATGCGGCTCGCCCGGTTCAACATCGAGCAAGCCGGCACTGCCAAGACATACTTCCAGGGACTGCCCAGCCCGGCCGCTGGCGTCACGCTGGCGTCCTACTACTGGTTCAGCCAGTCGTCGCTCTACAGCTACGGCGCCATCGGCAATCTGCCGTGGCAGGAGCTGCTGCGCTTCCTCATGGCGGCGCTGGCGTTCCTGATGATCAGCAACATTCCGTACCCCGTCCTACCCCGCGTTGGCGTCCGCAGCCTTCGCGGCATCGGGTCGTCGGTGCTGGTGTTTGGATCGCTGGGACTTCTGGCTGCCAAGCGGCTCGAGTTCTTCTTCCCGCTCTGCGTCGGGTACGTGGCCTTCGGCCTGGCGCGCAGTCTCATCATGCGCCTGTTCGAGCGCCGGCAGCCTACGGTGCCCTACGATCTGTCGGAGGGCGAGGATGAGGAGGAGACGGAAATCGACATCGTCGACGGCGAGACCATCGTCGCGCATACAGTTCGTCCGTCGGCACGTGATCGCCGTGCGGCGCTACATGAGCGCACCGCCACGCGGGTCCGCGACGATGAAGACAAGCCACGTGAAGAGCGCGCGACTCGCGATCGCCCGCAGCGCACCGAGGCAGAGAAAGCCGCCCGCCGCGAAAAGCGCGAGCGGAGAGAGCGACGCGAGCGCAAATCCGGCTCGGGCACACCGCGCGTAGCGGACAGCGCCGCGCCGGCGCCTGGCGTGCCGGGAATCACGCTCGGTGAGACGCTCACTGACGCGCCCGAGCCCGAAGGCATCGTCGGCTCGATTCCGGGCGGGGCCGAGGTTCCTGTTGGCGATGCCGCCGCCCCCGCGCGGGCGCGGAAGAAGAAGCGTCGTCGCCGTCGTGGCGAGCGACGCCCGGCCGCGAGCGGCGACGCCTCCACGGAATCCGAGGAGCCGAGCTCGTCGCCTTACGCGGAATGGCCCGCAACCATGCCGCCGATCCCGGCCGCCGCGCCCGCGCCGACTTCAACCGATTCTTCCGAATGAGCAGATATCGCGTCGCCGTTCACGTTGCACCACGCCGCGGACTCCTCGATCCTCAAGGGAAAGCCGTCGCCGACGCATTGCATTCTCTTGGCTTTGGCGGCGTCGCCGACGTGCACGTGGGCCGCTATCTCGTTCTCGACGTCGACGCGCGCGACGAGACCGAGGCGCGCGCCGAGACGGGTCGGATGTGCGCGCAGCTCCTGGCGAATCCGGTGACGGAGGACTTCGAGATCGCTTCGGTGTCGCGGCCATGACATTCGGCATCGTCACGTTCCCGGGCTCCAACGGCGACTACGATGCCCTCCGCGCGCCCATCGAAGCACTCGGAGAGCACGCCATCTATCTCTGGCACAAGGATCACGACCTGCAAAATGTGGACGTCGTGATTCTGCCCGGCGGCTTCAGCTACGGCGACTATCTCAGGGCCGGCGCGATCGCTCGCTTCAGTCCGATCATGCGTGAAGTCGTGGCGCACGCCGAGCGAGGAGGGCCGGTCGTCGCATTCTGTAACGGCTTTCAGATCGCGTGCGAAGCAGGTCTTCTGCCCGGCGCCCTGCTCCGCAATGCGTCACTCAAGTTCGTGTGCGCGCCCATCTCGCTCAGAGTCGAGCGCACGGACACCTTGTTCACCTCGGGGTACGAGCAGGGTCAGATCATCACGCTGCCCATCGCGCACGGCGACGGACGCTACAGCGCCGACGACGCGACGCTCGAGCGCCTGGAGGGAGACGGCCAGATCGTATTCCGCTATGCACCAGATCCGCTTCAGGCCGCGGAAGCCTACAATCCGAACGGCTCCATGCGGGACATCGCGGGTATCGTCAATGCACAGGGTAACGTGCTCGGCATGATGCCGCACCCGGAGCGCGCCGTCGACCCGTTACTGGGGCCGGCCGACGGAGTCGCGCTGTTCGAGTCCATTCTCAATCACGTCGCCGTCTGACGAGGAGCGTACTCATGCGCCTGAAACACGCCGTCGCACTCATGCTGGTGACGTCACCGGTGCTCGCGCAGCAGCCTGTTCACGTCGTATCGCCCGGTATGTCGAAGGCGCAGGTGCTCGCCGCGCTCGGCGAGCCCATCACGCTGCGCGAAGCCGCGGGCTTCACGTACATCTTCTATCACAATGGCTGCGAGCGGCGCTGCGGCACGAACGACATCGTCGTGCTGCGCGCCGACAGTGTGGTGGACGCGATATTCCGCTCGCCGAGCCGCCGCTACACCGGCACGAGCAGCTCGCCAGCGGCGGTTCCGGCCAAGGTGGCCCGGCGCGGTCCTGCCGCAGTCGCTGCCGCCGAGACGCGTGCTGACACTACGGTGCGTCCGCGCATGAAGCCCGCGCCGGCAAGCGATACGCGCCCGTCCATTCCGCTGAATCCGCCCAAGGTTCGACCGTGACAGTAACCGCCCGCCCCGGCGACCCCATCATTACCCCCGCGCTCGTCGCCGAGCACGGGCTCACCACGGATGAGTATGATCGGCTGGTTGCCATGCTTGGGCGCACGCCGACCTTTACAGAGCTGGGCATCGTCAGTGCGCTCTGGAGCGAGCATTGCTCCTACAAGCACTCGCGTCCTCTCCTGCGTACGCTGCCGACCAGCGCCCCTCATGTCCTTCAGGGCCCCGGTGAAAACGCCGGCGTCATCGCCATCGGCGACGGCATGGCGGTGGCGTTCAAGATCGAGTCCCACAATCATCCGTCCGCCGTCGAGCCATACCAGGGCGCAGCGACCGGCGTAGGTGGCATTCTGCGCGACGTCTTTACAATGGGCGCGCGCCCTGTCGCGCTGCTGAACTCCCTGCGCTTTGGATCGCTGGACTCGGCACGCGTGCGCTACCTGTTCGCGGGCTGCGTGAAGGGCATCGGCGACTACGGCAATTGCGTCGGTATTCCCACGGTTGCCGGAGAAGTCGTGTTCGACCCCGCGTATGAGGGGAATCCGCTCGTCAACGCAATGTGCGTCGGTCTGCTGAAGGAGTCCGAGCTCATGCGCGCGGTCGCTCAGGGCGTCGGCAATCCGATCATCGCCGTGGGCGCGCGAACCGGGCGGGACGGAATTCATGGCGCGTCGTTCGCCAGCGAGGATCTCTCGGAGGGGAGCGATGCCAAGCGGCCACGCGTGCAGGTAGGCGATCCGTTTACGGAGAAGCTGCTCCTCGAGGCGAGCCTCGAGCTCATCCACAGCGGGCACATCGTGGCCATTCAGGACATGGGTGCGGCTGGGCTCACGTCGTCGTCGGCAGAGATGGCAGCACGAGGCGACGTCGGCGTCGTCATCGACACGCTCAAGGTTCCCGCGCGCGAAGAGGGCATGACGCCGTACGAGCTGCTGCTCAGCGAGTCGCAGGAGCGAATGCTCGTCGTCGCGAAGAAGGGGCGCGAAGAACAGGTGCGTGCGATCCTCGAGAAGTGGGATCTCACCGCGGCGGTCATCGGAGAAGTGATTGCGGAGCCGGTGTACCGCGTCGTCGAGGGTGACCGCGTGGTGGCGGAGTTTCCGGGCATTCGACTCGTCACCGACTGTCCGACGTACGAGCCCGAAGCGCGCGAGAGCGACGACATTCGCCGCCGCCGTGAGCGCAACGTGGACGCCATCGCCGAGCGGCCGAAGGAGGTCGACCCGGTGTGGACGTTGGAGGAGCTGCTGCGGTCACCGACGATCGCAAGCAAGCGGTGGGTCTTTCAGCAGTACGATCACACCATTCGCACGAGCACCGTCATCGGCCCCGGAGGAGATGCGGCCGTTGTCCGCATCCGCGGCACCGACCGCGCCATCGCGCTCAAGACGGACTGCAACGGCCGCTATACATATCTGGACCCTCGTGAGGGTGCACGCATTGCCGTCGCCGAAGCCGCGCGCAACGTCGCCTGCACCGGCGCGCGGCCGATGGCCATCACGAACAATCTCAACTTCGGCAATCCGAAGCGCCCCGAGGTGTACTACCAGTTGCGCGAGGCCGTCGCCGGAATGGCAGAGGCGTGCACCGCACTCGGTACGCCGGTCACGGGGGGTAACGTCTCCCTGTACAACGAAAATCCATCAGGCGCGGTGTATCCTACTCCGGTCATCGGCATGGTAGGCCTCGTCGAATCGCTCGCGCACGTCACACGCTCAGCGTTCTCGACCGCCGGCGACACGATCGTTTTGCTCGGCGACAACACCGCGGAAATTGGCGGCAGCGAGTATCTCCAGCGCATCCATGACACTGTTGCGGGCCATCCACCGCGTTGCGATCTCACCGCGGAACGGAAGCTCATCGACGCGTTGCTCGAGGCCATTCGCGAAGGCGCGGTACGCTCGGCACACGACACGGCCGACGGCGGCCTCGCGGTGGCGCTCGCGGAGTGTGTGATGATGGATCGGGCGTGCGCGACCGGAGCCGAGGTCGATCTGGGCAAGTGGTCGTCGCTGCCGCTGCGTGCACTACTGTTCGGTGAGGCGCAGGGACGCGTCGTCGTGAGCACTCCTGATCCGCAGGCGGTGCTCGCCACGGCGGCGAGGCACGGCGTCCCCGCATCGACCATTGGTACGGTGAAACACTCGGGCTCGCTCGACATCCGGATCGGCGGTCATCGCCTCAAAGCGTCGGTTCCGTCTCTGGCCGAGGCTTACCACGAGGCCATTCCCAGAATCATGCAGCGAAGCGCATCGGCACAAGACGTAGCGCTCACTTCCGACGCGGTGGTCTGACAAATGTGCGGCATCTTCGGCGTTCGCGGACATGACGACGCAGTCGGACTCACCAAGCTGGGCCTGTTCTCGCTTCAGCATCGCGGACAGGAATCCGCCGGCATCGTTGCCGTAGAGAACGGGGCGGCGCGTGGCGTGCGCAGCATGGGCCTCGTCTCGGACATGCCGTTGCTTCAGCTCGAGGCCCTGCGGGGCACCCTCGCCATCGGCCACACGCGGTATTCCACGGCCGGATCGTCGTCCATCGAGAACGCACAGCCGGTGCTCGTGAGCTCGCGCGGCGGGCACATCGCACTTGCACACAACGGCAACCTCACGAACGCAGGTGAGCTCCGCGCCGACCTCGAGGAGAGCGGATCCATCTTCGCGTCCTCCATGGATTCCGAGGTCATCGTCCATCGAATGGCCCGGTCCAACGCGCCATTGCCGGAGGAAAAGCTCGTGGACGCGTTGCGCGACGTGGAGGGCGCCTACAGCCTGTTGATCTCCATGGCCGACACGCTGCTGGCAGCGCGCGATCCGCGCGGCTGGCGGCCACTCGTGCTTGGCCGCCTGAATGGCGCCCCCGTGTTCGCATCGGAGACGTGCGCGCTCGACATCGTCGGCGCCACGTTCGAGCGCGAAGTCGAGCCGGGCGAGATCATCGCGGTGGATGCGAACGGTGAGCGCTCCCTCTTCCCGTTCGAGCGCCGCGAGCTGAAGCGGTGCGTGTTCGAGCACGTGTACTTCGCGCGGCCCGACAGCCGGATCTTCGGCGGCTCGGTGGACCGGGCAAGACGCGCGCTCGGGCGACAACTCGCGCGGGAGTGCCCTGTACCGGGTGCCGATCTCGTGTTCAGCGTTCCGGACTCGTCGAATTCCGCCGCGATCGGCTTCGCGGAGGAGAGCGGCGTCCCCTACGAGCTCGCGCTCATCCGCAACCATTACGTCGGGCGCACGTTCATCCAGCCGTCGCAGGCGAGCCGCATCGCGAAGGTACGCCTCAAGTTCAGCGCTGTGCGCGAAGTGCTCGACGGCAAGCGTGTCGTGATGGTGGACGATTCCATCGTACGCGGCACGACGACGCGCGCACTCGTGTCGCTCGTCCGTGGTGCGGGCGCCAGCGAGGTGCACATGCGGGTGAGCTCCGCTCCCGTCACCGGCCCCTGCTACTACGGCATCGACACGCCAAGCCGCGACGAGCTGATCGCGGCCACGCACAACCAGGAAGAGATCCGCGACTCGCTGGGTGTCGATTCCCTCGGCTATCTCACGCTCGACGGCATGCTCGAATCCGTACCGTCCGGGCCGGACGGATTCTGTCATGCCTGCTTCTCGGGTGACTATCCCACAGCGCCGCCAACGGATCCCAACAAGCTCCGCTTCGGCTGCGGCTGCTGACCTGAACGCGCCCCGCCGCGTGAGCAAATCCGTCTACTCTTTCGGCAACGGCGCCGCCGAAGGGACGAGGGACATGAAGGAGATCCTCGGCGGCAAGGGCGCCAACCTCGCCGAGATGACGAACCTCGGCGTTCCGGTGCCGCCGGGCTTCACCATCGCGTGCGACGTCTGCATTCGCTATCTCGAGGACGGCAGCAGCCCCGATGGACTGCGCGACGAGGTGCACCAGCATCTTGCCCGCCTCGAGGAGACAAGCGGCAAACGCTTCGGCGACATCGGCCGCCCTCTGCTCGTGTCGGTGCGAAGCGGAGCGCCCGTATCCATGCCGGGAATGATGGAGACCATCCTCAATCTCGGGCTCAACGATCGCACGGTAGACGGCCTCGCGCGAGCGAGCGGTGACGCGCGCTTCGCGTACGACTCGTACCGGCGCTTCATCCAGATGTACGGCGACGTCGTCCTCGGCGTGCCCCGCTCCCGATTTGAGCAACTGCTCGCCGCGCGACGCATGACGGCGGGTGTGGAAAGCGACGCAGAGCTCGGCGAGGATGTCCTCCGCAATCTCGTCGAGGAATACAAGGCGGTCGTGCGTGCTGCGACCGGCCGGGATTTCCCCTCGCAACCCGTCGATCAGCTGTGGGGCGCCATCGAGGCGGTGTGGAAGTCGTGGACGCTGAAGAAGGCCGTGGACTACCGGCGGCATGCCGGCATCAGCGAATCCCTGGGCACGGCGGTGAGCGTCGTCAGCATGGTGTTCGGCAATCATGGCGACGACTCGGGAACCGGTGTGGCCTTCACGCGAAACCCCAGCACGGGTGAGCGCCGGATCTACGGAGAATTTCTCGCCAACGCGCAAGGCGAAGACGTCGTTGCCGGGACCCGAACCCCGCTCACCATCGACGCGATGGCCGACCGTCTGCCTGGTGCGTACAAGGAGCTGATCGACACGCAGCAACGTCTCGAGCAGCACTACCGCGACATGCAGGACATCGAATTCACCGTCGAGCGCGGCCGGCTGTTTCTGCTCCAGACCCGCAGCGGCAAGCGCACCGCCGCCGCGGCCGTCCGCATCGCGACGGAGATGGTGGACGAAAAGCTGATCGACCGCCGCGAGGCGGTGCTGCGCGTCCCCGCCGGCCAACTCGACCAGCTTCTGCACCCGGTCATCGATCCCAGCGTGCGTGCGACGCCAATCACGACGGGCCTGCCGGCAAGCCCTGGTGCGGCGAGCGGCATTGCGGTGTTCGACCCCGATGAAGCCGAGCGGCGCGCGGCGGGCGGCGTGGCCGTCATCCTCGTGCGGGACGAGACGACGCCGGAGGACTTCCACGGTATCGTCGCGGCGTGCGCGGTCCTCACGTCACGCGGCGGCATGACGAGCCACGCCGCCGTGGTCGCACGTGGCATGGGAAAGTGCGCCGTGGTCGGGTGCCGCGACATGCACGTGGATCTCGAGCGTCGCTCGGCTCGCGTACATGAGCTCACCATCAGCGAGGGCGACTGGCTCACGCTTGACGGTGCCACCGGGGCCGTGTTCGCCGGCGACCTTCCTACCACTCCGAGCGAGGTCGTGCAGGTGACGCGCGGCATGCGTCCGGCGGCCACCGCACCGGCGTATCAGTCGTACCACCGCCTCATGAGCTGGGCGGACGAAGTGAGAACGCTCCGCGTCCGCGCCAATGCCGACACGCCGCACGATGCGCGCGTCGCCAGAGCGTTCGGCGCGGAGGGCATCGGTCTCTGCCGCACGGAGCACATGTTCTTCGAGGGCGATCGCATCACCGCCATGCGCGAGATGATCGTCGCGAAGGACGAGCGCGGACGTCGCCGTGCGCTGGCTCGCCTGCTTCCGATGCAGCGCTCGGACTTCGAGGGCATCTTCGAGGCGATGGACGGGCTTCCCGTCACCATCAGGCTGCTCGACCCGCCGTTGCACGAGTTCCTCCCGCACGGCGGCGAGGAATCCAAGCTCCTCGCGCGCACGCTTGGCGTCAGCCGCGCCGAGCTGGCGCACGTCGTCGAGGCCCTTCGGGAGACCAATCCCATGCTCGGCCATCGCGGCTGCCGCCTGGGGATCACCTATCCGGAGATCACCGACATGCAGGGCCGCGCCATCTTCGAGGCGGCCCTGAGGGCGAAACGCCGGGGGCTGGACGTCCGTCCTGAGATCATGATTCCGCTCGTTGCCGACGTCCGCGAGCTCGACCATCAGCGAGGGGTTCTGGCCGAGGCTGCACACCAGGTGCTGGGCGCCATGGGAGAGGAGATCGACTACACGGTTGGTACCATGATCGAGCTGCCGCGCGCGGCCCTGACTGCGGACGAGATCGCGCAGCGGGCCGAGTTCTTTTCCTTCGGAACAAATGACCTCACGCAGACCACCTTCGGCCTCAGCCGGGACGACGCCGGCCGCTTCCTGCCGGGGTATCTCGAGCGGGGCATCTTTTCCGACGACCCCTTCCAAGTCCTTGACCAAGCGGGGGTTGGACGTCTTATTAAGCTGGCGGTTGGCGCCGGTCGTGGCGTGCGGCCGCAGCTCAAGGTCGGGATTTGCGGGGAGCACGGCGGTGAGCCCAGGAGCGTGAAGTTCTGTCACGCAATCGGGCTCGATTACGTCTCATGCTCCCCGTATCGGGTTCCGATCGCTCGTTTGGCCGCCGCCCATGCCGCTCTTGAACCCACCGTCCAGTAGCGCAGCAGTGAAGCGTCGTCCGGCGCTGCCGAATCTGCCGCCGCTTCCCCTCACCCGCGATGAGCGCACGCTGCGCATCGCGCTGGTGACGGAGTACTACTACCCGCACCTGGGCGGGGTGTGCGAGCACGTCCACTTCTTCGCTCGCGAGGCACGGCGCCGCGGACACCACGTGGACATCATCACGTCCAATATTCCGGGCGCCGAACAGCAGTCGCACGTGATTCGGATTGGACGGAGCCAGTCGGTCTACGCCAATGGCTCCCAGGCGCGCATCACCGTGGGCCTCGGGCTGCGGCGCGAGATGCGGCGGGTGCTGCGACAGGGGCGGTACGACATCGTCCACGTACATTCGCCCCTGACACCGGTTCTGCCCATCCTCGCCATCGAGGAATCCGACTGCCCGGTCGTCGGCACGTTCCACACGTACTTCGATCGCTCCGTGGGCTACAAGCTGTTCAACGGACCGTTTCAGAAGCGCCTGGACATGTTGAGTGCGGCAATCTGCGTCTCGCACAGCACCACCGTGGCGCTGGAGCGGTACTTCAGCGCCCCCTGGCAGATCATCCCGAACGGCATCGACACCGACGTCTTTCACCCGAGCGTCGCCGCGCCGCCGCAGATCCGGAAAGACGTTCCGTCCATCCTCTTCCTCGGGCGATTCGACCCGCGCAACGGCCTCACCACGCTGATCGAGTCCTTCCGCAAGGTGAAGGGCCGCCGGAGACGGGCACAGCTCGTCGTCGTGGGCGACGGTCCGCTCCGCGAGCACTACTACAAGCAGGCGAACGGCGACAAGGACATCACCTTCGTCGGCGCCGTGCTCGAGGGACGTCCGAACTTCTACGCGCACAGCTCCATCTACGCGTGTCCCACGACGAAGGCCTCGTTCGGCATCACGCTGCTCGAGTCCATGGCGTGCGAGACGCCCATCGTGTGCTCCGACATCCTTGGCTTCCAGGACGTCGTGGTCAATGGACGCGAGGCGCTGATGACGCCCTGTGGCGATCGGGACGCCCTCGCGGACTCGCTCGTCCAGCTGCTCGACGACGAGGGATTGCGCATCCAGCTCGGCACCACGGGACGCTACGAGAGCATGAAGTACAGTTGGCCTCGCGTCACCTCGCAGGTGCTCGACGTCTACCACACCGTCATGGGGCGGGTCGCCATCTCCGTATGATCGGAGTGGCAGTTGCGGGTCTCGCTGCGGCGGGACTCGCCGCTCATGGGACGTGGCATCGCAACAGCAGCGTCTTCGGTCCGGTCATCAGCCACCTTCCCGGCAACGAGAACGCCGTCAGCCTGACGTTCGACGACGGGCCGAATCCGCACGCTACTCCAGTCATCCTCGATGCCCTCGGGCGCGACGGCGTGTCCGCCACCTTCTTCGTGCTGGGCCGGCATGCGGATCGCTGGCCGGAGCTCGTCCGTCGAATGACCGAGGAAGGACACCAGCTCGGCAATCATGGATACTGGCATCGCAAGCTCCATAGGCGGACGCCGGCCTACATTCGCGACGACCTCACGCGTGGAACCGCAGCCATCGAGCGCGCGAGCGGCGTACGCCCCACGCTGTTCCGCGCGCCGCACGGATTCAGGAATCCTTTTGTGACACCGATCGCTCATGCGCTTGGCCAGCGGACGGTGGGCTGGAGTCTCGGCGTCTGGGATTCGGCGCGGCCGGGAACGGACGAGATCGTCAGGCGCGCCGTCGACGGAATGCGTGCCGGCTCCATCCTGTTGTTGCACGACGGCGACGGCTACGACGAGAAGGGCGACCGGATGCAGACGGCGGAGGCCGTTCCCCGTATCGTGAGCGGGCTCCGGGCACGGGGATTTCTGTTCGCCACACTGCCCCACTGACTCGAGCCAGATGAAGCCAACCGTCTCCCGCGCCCTCCGACTGGGAATCAGCCTCCTGATTCTCGTCTTCCTCGTGATCTTCGCGACGAAGGTGAACTGGCATCAGATCGGCCGCGGCATCCGTGACGCGTCGCGGCCCATGCTTCTTGCGGCCGCACTGGTGAACATCGCGTCCATTCTGGTCAAGGCGGTGCGGTGGTGGGTGTTTCTCAGGCCCATTGGCGCGACGTCACCGTGGCTCGCCCTTCGCGCGACGTTTGCCGGCGCGGGGCTGAACAATGTGCTCGTGGCCAATGGCGGCGAGGCGGCGCGGGTCGTCTTCGTGTCGCGCTCGGCGCACATCACGAGCGCACGTGTGCTCGCAACGCTGGCGCTCGAGCGGCTGTTCGAGCTCGTCGGCTATTTCGTCATGCTGGCCCTGGCGGCGACCTTCCTCCAACTGCCGCCGACGCTCCAGCGGGCGCGTCCGGTGGCGATCGCCCTGCTCGCCGCGATGCTCGCGTTGCTCGTGTGGCTGCTGCGCCGGCCTGACTTCGTGGAAACGGTGGCAGGCCCGAAGCCGGCCACCTGGCACGGCCGGCTCAAGCAGTACGGCTCGCGGTTCGTCGGAACGATTGCGCAGGTCTCGAGCGGACCGCGTTTCATCGCCGCGTTGCTCCTGAGCGTCCTGGCGTGGGTCCTCCAGGTGGCGACGTATCAGATGACCGCCGTGGCCGCCCACTTTCCGATGACGCTGGTCTCCACCATCGCGGCGCTTCTGGCGGTGAACATCGGCTTTGGCCTTCGCGCGACGCCGGGCAACGTCGGTGTGTTTCAGGCGGCATACGCCGCGGCCGCGGTGGCGTTCGGCCTCGACCGGAATGAAGCGATCGCCGTGGCGTTCCTGATTCAGGCACAGCAGATCCTCCCCGTGACCGCGCTGGGCATCGCGCTCGCGCCCGAGTTCATCTTCAAGGCGCAGAAGCGGCGTCGCGACGACGCGGCCGGGGAGATTCCAAGCGAGAGTCGCGGCGAGCACGTCACCGCGCCGGTGGACTGAAACGCAACGCCCGCCGCACGATTGCTCGCACGACGGGCGCAGTGCATTCCGGTGACTCGGCCAGTCCTCCTACAGATGGACAAGTCTCACGGCACAGTCCAGCGTCGACTCGACCAACTCAGTCCGCCAGAGGGCCCCACCCCCCTCGACTGAACGAGCCGACACCATCATTCTAGCCGTGCGCTTCGGGATGGCACGCTAAGAGTGCACAAAGAATGGGCAGCTGCTGGCCGGCGCGGAAGCGGCCAGACGGTCAATTGGGACCATCGGCTGGGAAGGGATCTCCCGGGCCGGGCGGTGGTGGCGGTCGGCCAGGACGCCACCACCGATCCGGTGCATTCGGCTCAGCCTGGTGCGAACTGACATTCGTCGAGTCCACCTCGGCGAAAATGAAGTTTTCGGACGCAACGGGGCTTCCCGCCAGACGTCTAAGCAGCGCGATCTGGCCCGAGTGTGTCATCGCGTCTGCTAACGGCCCCTGTAAGAACTGCGCGTCGCTAATGTGCGCGTGAAGCGCCTCGTCGGCAAAGTCGTCGCGTAGCGCGGCAAGGGTTCCGTGGAACCGTTCCACTTCCCCGTCGAACGTTCCGAGCCGTGGCGGAGCGAACTCGCCGCCATGGAGCATGGTGCGCGCATAGCCGATCACTCCGGTCATGTGCCAGATCAGCTCCCACGGCGTGCGGACATGCGTGCCGGCGCGGAACTCGGCGAAATGCTCTGGAGCTCCCCGGAGCGCCTTCTGCGTGCGATAGGCAATCGCCGCGAGGAAGTGCTGGAGCAGTTGTCGAGACTCGGTCATGGTCCTATCCGCGATAGACGGCGCGCCGGTGGCCGACTCTCACGACCACGATGCAGAGCAATCGGTCGGTGATCGTGTAAAGCACACGGTAGTCACGGACGCGAAGCCGATACGCGTTCGTGCTTCCCTTCAGCTTTCGCACGCCCGCTGGACGCGGATCGGCGGAGAGCTCGCCGATCGCGTCCGAGATGCGCTCGCGCACGTCGGGCGCCAGCTTCTCCAGCTCACGCAGCGCGGAGGGATCGATTGCAACCGAATACGTCACGGAACGCTCCTGACGGAGGCATCGATCCCGCAGAGTGCCGAATCACGGCGCTACTTCCGACCCAGAGAGCGCTTTGCCTTCTCCCAGGGAATCGGCGTCTCGCCCTTGGCGAGCACACGATTCATTTCGCGCAGGTCGGCGCGATCCTCGAGCTCCTCGAACCGCGCGAGATCGTCCGCCGAAATGATGGCTGCGACGTCCTTGCCGTGACGTTGCAGTACGATGCGCTCATGTCCGTAGGCCACTTGATTCAAGATCTCCGAGAATCGCTCCCGCGCCTGACTGGCCGGCAGCTTGGATGACATCGAATGAACTCCGGTGAACGTTACGTGCTCTGCATCATCGAGCAGCATCGAATGCGCGCCACGCGTACCCGGATGCCTCGCGATGCGGGAGGCGTTTTGTACGAATCGACCTACCCGTACAATCTAGACAAACTGTACGAACGCGTCAAGGGCGCCACCCGCTTCTCGATACGGCATGTGTGCGACGGCAGCGAGACTGGCACCTCGCGGTCGCCTCCTCTAGGTTCGACAAACCATCGTCCTCCATGGAGCCAGAGTGCGTTCTCTACGGCCCGTCGTTCTCGCCATCGTCGCTTCGGTTCCCTGCGCACTCTCGGCGCAACAACGCCAACCGTCGCCGACGGCGTACGACACGACGCAGTTCCGTGCGATGCAATGGCGGAACATCGGGCCCTTTCGCGGCGGACGCGCCGTCACCGCGGCGGGAGTGACCTCCCAGCCGAACGTCTACTATGCCGGCTATACCGGTGGTGGTGTCTGGAAGACCGAGAACGCCGGCCATTCCTGGCGCAACATCTCGGACGGACCCGATGGCGCGGGCATGAATGGCTCGATCGGTGCCATCGCAGTCGCCGAGTCGGACCCGAACGTCGTGTACGTGGGGACCGGCGAGCACGCGGTGCGCGGCCAGTCGTCGTCGTATGGCAACGGCGTGTTCAAGAGCACCGATGCGGGAAAGACATGGAAGTCGCTCGGGCTCGAGGCGACGAAGCAGATCGCGCAGGTGCGCGTGCATCCGTCGAATCCCGACGTCGTCTACGTCGCCGCGCAAGGCGACCGGTGGAAGGGCACGAGCGACCGCGGCATCTATCGCTCCATCGATGGCGGACGGACGTGGACGCTGATTCTCAAGGGTCTCAACGCGACGAGCGGCGCCAGTGACCTGTCGATGGATCCGTCCAATCCGCGCATTCTCTATGCGGCGTTCTGGGATCACCAGCGGCTGCCGTGGCAAGTGCGCAGCGGGGGAGCGGGTAGCGGGATCTGGAAGTCCACCGACGGTGGGGATTCGTGGACGAAGCTCACGGAAGGGCTGCCAAAGTTGATGGGAAAGATCGGCGTGGCGGTCTCGCCCGCGAACCCCGAGCGCGTATATGCGATCATCGAGGCGGAAAAGGGAGGGCTCTTCCGCAGCGATGACGCCGGCAAGAACTGGCGCCTGCTCAGCGAGGACCGGCTGATCCAGACGCGTTCGTGGTATTACATGAACGTCACCGCCGATCCGCAGAACGCCGACGTCGTCTACGTCATGAACGCTCCCGTCCTGAAATCCATCGACGGCGGGGCCCGCTTCAGCGTGTTGCCCGCCCTTCACGGTGACAATCACCAGCTCTGGATCAACCCGAAGGACAGTCGCCTGCTGATCAACGCGAACGACGGCGGCGTGGCGATCTCGATGGATGCGGGCAAGAGCTGGAGCACGCAGGACAACCAGCCGACGGCGCAGTTCTACCACGTGATCGTGGACGACGTCTATCCCTATCGGCTGTACAGCGGCCAGCAGGACAACTCGTCGGTGATCATCAAGAGCCGGAGCGATGGTCCCTTCATTGGCCCGCGCGACTGGAGCGATGGTCCGGGGTGCGAGAGCGCGAACGTTGGCGTCGATCGTACCAGGCCGCGCTATGTGTACGGCGGCTGCTACCAGGGCATTCTCGAGGAGCTCGACGTGCAGACGGATCTGACGCGCTCGGTGATGCCGTGGCCCGAGCTCACGCTCACCGAGCCGACGGACAAGGTGCGTTACCGCTTCAACTGGACGGCGCCTGCTGTGGTGTCGATGCACAACGCCAACGTCGTCTATCACGGCGGCAACGTGTTGTTTCGCACGCCCGACCGGGGCAAGACGTGGACGCCGATCTCACCGGACCTCACGCGCAACGACAAGGCGACGCAGGGCTTCGGCGGCATTCCCATCACCAACGAGGGAGCCGGCGGCGAGGTGTATGGCGCGATCATCAACATCGCCGAGTCGCGCCACGATCCCAACACCATCTATGTGGGCACCGACGATGGGCTCGTGCAGGTCACGCGCGACGGCGGAAAATCGTGGACCAACGTGACGCCGAAGGATTTCGGCGTTGGCCTGGCGAACAAAATCGAGGTCGGCCAGTTCGACGCAGGCACGGTGTATCTCGCCTATCGCATGGACCGGAGGGGCGACTACACGCCGTACGCGTTCAAGTCCGTCGACTACGGCAAGTCGTGGACGCGAATCACCGCGGGGCTCCGCGAGGGCGAGCCGGTGCGCGTCCTTCGCGAGGATCCCGGGCGAAAGGGCATGCTGTTCGCGGGCACGGAGACCGGCGTCTACCTCTCGTACGACGACGGCGCGCACTGGCAGCCGTTCTCGCGCAACCTTCCGAACGTGCCCGTCACCGACCTCGACATTCGGCACGACAATCTGTATGCGTCGACTGAAGGACGTGCATTCTGGGCGCTCGACGACCTTTCGGCTGTTCGTCAGCTGACGCCGGACATTGCCGGTGAGGCCGTGCACCTGTATGCGCCCCGCACCGCATACCTCGGCGGCGGGCCAGCCGCGCCGACGACCACCGCGGGCCGCAATCCGCCGCCCGGCGCGAACGTATTCTTCTCCTTTGCCAAGGCGCCGGACTCCACGCAGACCGTGACGCTCGAGTTCCTCGATGCCGCAGGGAGAGTACTGCGCACGTACACGAAGGCCGCACCAGTGCCGACACCTGCTCCGCCGGGTGCGCCGCGCACGATGCCGGTGCCGAAAGCCGGCCTGAATGCATTTCAGTGGGATCTGCGCGCCGATCCACCCACGGCCCTGCCGGGCAACATTACCATCTGGGGCGGATCCACCGGCGGCTACCTGGTCGCTCCCGGGAAGTATCAGGTGCGGCTGACCGCCGGCACGTCGGTACAAACGCAGCGCTTCGACGTGAGAAACGATCCGCGGCTCACGACATCGCCCTCCGAGATTGCAGCGCGAGACTCGCTCACACGCGCGATCAGCGGCCGGATCGGCGAGATCCACGACGCGCTCATTCGCATGCGGGATGTGAAGGAGCAGGTCTCGAAGTTCATCGATCGCACGAAGGCGACGCCCGTGGCCGCGGCCATCGCGGGCAAGGGCAAGGACATCGTGGCCAAAGTGGATACGCTGGAGCCGAAGCTTTCGACGAAAGCGGCGAATGGCCAGGACGTCATCAACTATCGCAACGGGATCAACGCGCAGTATGCGTTCCTGCTGGGCAATGTCGAGGGCAACGATCTGGTGTCGCAGCCATCGCGCGAGCGGTTTGCGGAGCTGGAGAAGTTGTGGTCTGCGCTTCGATCAGAGGTGGACAAACTGGAACTGGTCGACGTGCCCGCGTTCAACAAACTGTTGCAGGATGGCAACGTGAGTGGAGTGATCATTCAGACGACCAAGCCCAAGATCGTGATGTGAGGACCATCAACGCTGCGAGTGCAATGACAATTGTCGCACCAACGGTCCCAGGCGCCATGCGCACCACATGACCAGTTCACGCCGCGAGTTTCTCCGCAAGTCCGCTATCGCCACGACGCTGCTGGGCGTCTCGGACGTCACCTCTCTGTTCTCGGGAACGCCCCTTCGTCTGGAACCGTCGCCCGGGGCGTCGCGGGCAGATCCATGGTACCGGCGGTCGCTCCGATGGGGACAGACCAACATCCGCGAGACCGATCCGCCTGAGTACGACATCGCCTGGTGGCGGCAGCAGTGGAAGCGCACCCAGACGCAGGCGGTGATCATCAACGCTGGCGGAATCGTGGCCTACTATCCGAGCCGCTTTCCACTGCATCACCGTGCGATCGGACTCGGCGCTCGCGACCTCTATGGAGAGCTCACCACCGCCGCACATGCAGACGGGCTCGTCGTCATCGCGCGCATGGACTCCAACCGTGCGCATGAGGACTTCCATCGCGCCCATCCCGACTGGTTCGCCGTCAACGCCGAGGGCTCTCCCTACGTGAACACGGGGCTCTACGTCGCCTGCGTCAACAGCCCGTACTACGATGAGTACATCCCATCGGTGTTGCGTGAGATCGTGGAGCGTTCGCGCCCCGAAGGGTTCGCCGACAACAACTGGAACGGTTTGGGTCGCGACAGCGTCTGCTATTGCGACAACTGCGCGCGCCGTTTTCGCGAGAGAACGGGCCACGCCATTCCCACGGCAAGGAACTGGGACGACCCCGTGTTTCGCGAGTGGATCCAATGGAACTATGCGCGCCGCCTGGAAATCTGGGATCTCTTCAACCGCACGACGCGCGACGCCGGCGGTGCAGACTGCCTGTGGATCGGGATGAACAGTGGTTCGATCAGCGGACAGGCACGGGCATTCCGCGATATGAAGCGCATCTGTGAGCGCTCGGAGCTCGTGCTGCTCGATCATCAAGCGCGCTCCGATGCGTCGGGCTTCCAGAGCAATGCCGAGGCAGGAAAGCTCGTTCATGGGCTGCTTGGCTGGGACAAGCTCATTCCCGAGAGCATGTCCATGTACCAGAACGCCCGCAATCAATTCCGCTTATCGAGCAAGCCGAGGCTCGAAGCGCAACTCTGGATGCTCGATGGCTTCGCTGGTGGCATTCAGCCCTGGTGGCATCATATCGGTGCCTATCACGAGGACCGCCGGATGCTGCGGACCGCGGAGCCGGTCATGCGATGGCACGCCGCCAATCAGAGGTACCTCGTAAATCGCCGCCCGGTCGCGAATGTCGGACTCGTGTGGTCGCAGCAGAACACCGACTTCTACGGCCGCGATGCAGCAGATGATGTGGTCGACCAGCCATGGCGCGGCTGGGTGAACGCCCTCGTTCGTGCACGAATCCAGTACGTGCCCGTGCACATCGACCACATCGTGCGCGATGCATCGCAGCTCTCGGTCCTAATTCTCCCCGACGTCGGCGCCATGTCCGACACGCAGGCCGACGCGATTCGGCGGTTCGTCGCTGGCGGCGGCAATCTCGTGGCGACGGGAAACAGCAGCCGTTTCGACGAATGGGGCGGCACGCGCGATGACTTTGCCCTCGCGGATCTCTTTGGCGCTCACCGGGGCGAGGCCGCTGCCGTCGCTCGCCGAGTGACGACCGCAACGGCACACAGCTATCTGCGGCTTGCTCCCGAGCTCCGCGGTCGCATCGACGGACCGAAGTCGTCGAGTGAACCAGTCGCGAGTGGTGAGCGCCATGCCGTGCTGCGCGGCTTCGACGAGACCGACATCCTCCCGTACGGCGGCGAGCTGTCGGCATTGCGCGTCGATGCAGGAGCGAAGGTGCTCGCGACCTTCATTCCGCCCTTTCCAATCTTTCCACCGGAAGACAGCTGGATGCGCGATCCACGGACGGATGTGCCCGCGCTCATCATCAATGAGAGTAAGGGTCGCGGCCGCGTTGCGTTCCTTCCCGCCGATCTCGATCGGCGGTACGGTCGCGAGAACCTCCCCGACCACGGCGATCTATTGGCCAATCTCGTCCGCTGGGCCGCTGGCGACACCATGCCGATGACGATCGCAGGCGCGGGATTCGTCGATTGCCATCTCTACCGGCAGGAGAGCCGGTTCGTGCTCCACCTCGTCAATCTCACGAACGCTGGAACCTGGCGCGCTCCGGTGGACGAGGTGATCCCGATCGGGCCGTTGCACATCGCGCTTCGCATGCCCCCATGGCTCCAGGGCAGGTCCGTTCGTCAGCTCGTTGCAGGCAGCTCTCCGAAGGCGGGAGTGAAGGACGGATGGCTTTCGTTCGACATGCCCGTCATTCGTGAGCACGAGGTCGCTGTCATCGGAACCCCGTGAGGGTCGCTCTGCTGACGAAATGCCGTCGTTCCAACCGTCTCGCCGATCCGCGTAAACGTGGCCGACTCGGTCGCGGCGGCCGCGTGATGTGAGGACGATCATCGCTGCGAGTACAACGAAAGCTGCCGCACCAACGGTCCCAGACGAAGCGCTGCCTCCACCGCATCCTCATCTCCATCGAGGAGCGCAGGACCCAGCCAGAAGCTGTCGGCGATGTACTCTGTGGGTGAACGCTCACGAACCTCGTCTACGATGGCCCGCGCCTCGTCCACACGTCCCAACCGCATGCGCGCCCGATAGTGAAACGACACCATCAAGGCGCCGCGACGGCTCAGGTCCACGGCGCTCATGTGTGCCAGCTCGACACCACTTCCGGGTACCGAGCGTGCGCCTGAAGCGGCTCGAGGTCGGGCCATCGCATCCAGATCGGACCAATGGCGTCGCGCAATTCCGCCGAGCGGATCGCGTGGACGATCGCCTCATCGATGCGGCCGAGGTACATCGCCGAGATCGCCCGCGAGTAGAACGAGACCCGCGACGTCAGCGCCCGCGCCTCCAGCTCGGCGTGCACGGCCTCGGCGCGCATCTTGTCTCCGTGCTGCATGTAGAGACCCGTGAGCGTTTGGAGCAGAAAGGGATGGCGGCCGAATTGCTCCATGGCGCCGTCGACCGTCGCGAGACCGTTCTCCGTGTCGCGCGCCCACGTTTGCGTCCAGGCAAGCGCGTAGCGCGGGGCGAATGCCGCGGGGTCGATCTCACAGCCGCGCCTCGCGAGGGCAACACCCTCGTCGCAATGCTCCATGACCGCGGATGCGAGCGCCGCAATCGTCCAGCAGATCGCATTGCGCGGGTCGTCGGCAAGGGCGCGGCGCAGTTCAGCGTCGGCACGCGCGTCATCGCGACCTTGCCGCATGAGCGCCAGGCCCCACGCAGCATAGAGCGCGCGCACTTCCGAGAGTCTCGGATCGAGCGCGAGTGCACGCTCCCATAGATCGTATACCTGCTGTCCCGTCTCGCCGCCGTTGATGAGCACGGCGGCGAGGTGCCCCGTCGCCTCCGCGTTCTCCGGCTCGATCTCCAATGCGCGCTCGAGTGACGCCCGCGCGAGTGGAAGGCACTCCGCCGCCGCCGCAAACCCGTACTGGGCCTTCACGCGCAATGCATTACCCAATCCGGCATGCGCGGATGCCGACCTGGGGGCGAGCGCGATGGCACGCTCGAAGCAGGTCACGGCCTCGACAACCGCCCGACCCCGCTGCGCGGCGAGCGCACGTCCTCGAGTCACAAGCTCGTACGCCTCCACGTCCGCCGTGGTGACGCGCGCAATGGACGCCGGTGCGAACGTGAGCTGGAGCCGGTCCGCGATGGCACTCGCGATCTCGTCCTGGACAGCGAAGACGTCAACGAGCTCCCGATCGTAGCGCTCCGACCACAGCTGGTATCCGTCGTTCACTGCCATGAGCTGCGCAGTGATGCGAATGCGCGTTCCTGCCCTCCGGACGCTCCCCTGGAGTACCGTTGCGACGTTGAGCTGCTCTCCCACCGTGTGCAGGTCGGTGTTCTTGCCCTTGAACGAGAATGCAGACATGCACGCCGCGACGTGCAACCCTTCCACGCGTGAGAGCGCATTGATGATGTCCTCGGCGATGCCGTCACCGAAGTACTCGTTATCGTGGTCAGGGCTCAGGTTCGCGAAGGGAAGAACAGCGATCGACTGCGCGGGAGCCTGCGGCTTGGCCTTCCCCGACTCGGCCTGCGCATCCGACTCGAGCAACGCGGCGACCATTTCCGCCCCGGTGTGATAGCGATCGATTGGCGCTCGCGCGAGTGCCGTTCGCACGGTGCGAGCGATCGCGCGCGGGATTCCCTCGCGCAGCGCCGATACATCGGCCGGCGTCTGAACGAAGCGCTTCGCGATCACGGCTTGCACGCTCGGGCCCGTGAACGGTGCCTCGCCGACGAGCATCTCGTACAACACGCAGCCGAGCGAGTAGATGTCGCTGCGTCCGTCCACTGTTTCGCCGACCGCCTGCTCCGGGCTCATGTACGCTGGCGTGCCAACACTCATTCCCGCCTGTGTGAGGGTGTCGCCGGCGAGATCGCTTGCCGCCTTTCCGATCCCGAAGTCGGCCACCAGCGCATGCCCGTCCTGCAACATGATGTTTTCGGGCTTGATGTCGCGGTGGACGATGCCGTGACGGTGCGCGTAATCGAGCGCCCCGGCGACTTCCGTCGCGATGCGCACCGCCTCGGCCACGGGAAGCACCTGCACCTCGTCGAGACGATCGCGCACCGAGCGTCCGTCCACGCGCGGCATGACGAAGTACAATACGCCCGCGGCTTGTCCCGAATCGAAAAGCGGCAGAATGTGCGGGTGCGCAAGTTTCGCCGCGAGCTGGATCTCGCGCAGGAACCGATCCGCGCCGAGCGTTTGCGCGAGCTCGGGCCGCAGCACCTTGACGGCGACGTCGCGGCCATGCTTGTGATCGTGGGCGAGATACACCGTGGCCATGCCTCCTGCACCCAGCGCGCGCGTCACGTCATATACACCTGCGAGCGCGCGAGTTACGGTGCCCAGCTCGTTGGTCGTCATGGCCTCGTCGGTCATGGTCTCGCCGTCCTCATCTACGGCTTCCTCGCCGCCGTGAGCTGCCGAAGCTCAGTGAGCCAATCGGGTACGACCACGAGCCCCAGGCCGGAGGATTCGGACTCGATCATGAGAAAGCGCTTCCCATCCTTCGAGACGTCGAAGTCCTGCTCGTATTGCCCGTCGAACAGGGCCACGCGTGATGTCACGCGGAGCTCCGGAGTGCGCGAGACCGTCGCGGCCATCAAGCGGCTCCCTTCCCAGAAATAGATCGTTTTGCCGTCCGGCGCCCAGATTGGACGGCGGCCTCCGTTGGTGGAGACCTGCACTCGGCTGCCCGACTCCGGAAATGGCCGGGCGTAGACCTCGTGTCGTCCTGACTCGTCCGACTGATAGGCGACGGAGCGGCCATCAGGGGAAAACCGGCCATTCGCCTCGTTCGCCGTGGGCGACGCGGCGAGCTCTCGTTCCGCCCGCATTGAGTCGAGTTCGATCGCCTCGAGGTTGAACGTGCCGTCATACAGCGAGTTGAACACGGCCGTACGCCCGTCGGCGGAGAGATCGATATTCCACGGATTGTGTTTCGCCAGGCCCGCCGCCATGGGCGGGCCACTACCATCGGCAGGCTGCCACCAGAATCCGGCGCGGCCGCCCTGAGTCGACACGTAGAGAATGCGGCGCCCGTCGGACGACCATGTCGGATTTCTGCTTCGCCCCGCCGTCGTGAGTGGCGTGAGCGTGCCAGACGCCATGTCGAGGATCCAGAGATCGCTCTTTGCGCCTGTACCGATGGAGAGTGCCGCGTGCCGCCCGCTCGGTGAAAGGCGTACATAGCGATACTCGCGCAAATCCGGGAGGGCGGGCCTCGCAGTGCCGTTGCGCTCCACCCAGACCAAACGGCGGTTCATCGTGCCGTGCGCGAAGACCAGGCCGCCGTTGAATGTGAGAAACGCATTTGCGTCACCACCGCTTCCGTCCCACATCCGGA
>NGFI01000006.1 GCA_002215645.1 Gemmatimonadetes bacterium 2013_60CM_65_52
GACGTCGCTCTTTTCCAGTTCGTCGCACGCCTCGTTGAGATCGTGCGGCAAGTCGTCGATACGCAGACGGCGCTTTTCGCGGTGGCTCATCTCCCAGATGTTCTCGTTCACCGGCTCGCGGAAGTCCGCCTCCGTGCGGATGCCATCCAGCCCGGCAGCCAGCATCACCGCGAGTGCGAGATATGGATTCGCCGCCGGATCAGGCACGCGATGCTCGACACGAGTGCCGAGCCCCCGACGCTCCGGAATGCGCAGCATGGGCGAGCGGTTGCGCATGCTCCACGCGACGTTCACCGGCGCCTCGTAGCCGGGCACGAGCCGCTTGTATGAATTGACCAAGGGATTGGTGATCGCGCATGAGCCGCGCGCGTGCCGCAACAAACCGCCGATGTAGTGCAGCGCGGCGCTGCTGAGCTCCCACTGCGCATTCTTGTCCCAGAATGCGTTGTGCTTTCCCTTGAACAGCGACTGGTGCGTGTGCATGCCACTGCCGTTCTGCCCGAAGATGGGCTTGGGCATGAACGAAGCGGTCAGGCCGAACCGCTGCGCCACGACTTTCACCACGAAGCGGAAAGTCGCGATGTTGTCGGCGGTCGTCAGCGCATCCGCATACCGAAAGTCGATCTCGTGCTGTCCGTGCGCGACCTCGTGGTGCGCGGCCTCCACCTCGAAGCCCATGAGCTCGAGATCCTGCACGATGGCGCGGCGCGCTTCCTCGCCAAGATCCACGGGCGCGAGATCGAAGTAGCCGCCGATGTCATGGGTTTGCGTCGTGTTCTCGCCGTTCAGGCCGCGCTTGAACATGAAGAACTCGGCTTCCATCCCCGCGTTCATCGTGTAGCCCATCCGCGCCGCGTCCGCGATGACGCGCTTCAGGGCGCCACGCGGATCGCCCGGAAAGGGTTCGCCGTTCGGGAGATTGATGTCGCAGATCATCCGGGCGACACGCTGCTCCGGATCGCCCCAGGGAAAGATCCGGAACGTCGTGAGGTCAGGAGCGAGGAGCATGTCGCTCTCCTCGATGCGGACGAATCCCTCGATGCTCGATCCGTCGAACATGATGTCGCCGGCCAGCGCCTTCTCGAACTGCGACGACGGAATCTCCACGTTCTTGTTCACGCCGACGATGTCCGTGAACTGTAGCCGCAGGAAACGGACGTTGAACGAGCGCGTGAGCGCCAGCACGTCCTTGGCGGTGGCGTCCTTGAGCTCCGGTAGCAGTGCGCGGGTTTCAGTCACGGTGCAATGATAACAGCGTAATCGGAGGCCCGGACAGCTGTACCGCTCGCGAGGTTGCGATTCACCGTTTTGCGGTTCGCCATTTGTTCCTCGATTACCTTTCGCGCGATGTCGTCCCCACCAGCTCCAGCGACCTGTCCCCGCTGCGGTGCCGCGGCCTCCGGACGCTTCTGCGCCGCGTGCGGCGCGGCGCTCGAGGGTGCCTCCTGCCCCGCCTGCGCAGCGCCGCTCACAGCGGGGGCGCGCTTCTGCCATCGCTGCGGAGCACCGGCAGGCGCCCGCGCCGCTCCGGATCGCGGTCTTGCCGTTGCGCTCCCGTGGGCCGTCGCCGGAATCGCCCTCGTAGCCCTCATCTCACTCGTCGTCGGCCAGCGGTTCGGCTCTCGAGTCAATCCCGCCAGCGAGACCGCGCAAGCGCCGGGCGTGTCGCCCTCCGTGGGTGGCATGCCGCGGGCGCCGGACATCAGCCAGATGACGCCGGCGCAACGTGCCGAGCGACTGTTCGATCGCATCATGGCTGAGAGCCAGGCGGGCAACGTGGAGAACGTACGAACGTTTATGCCAATGGCCATCGCCGCGTACGAGATGCTCGCGCCACTCGACCTCGACCAGCGATATGACCTCGGCCGCATCGGAGAGGTGGGCGGTGACACCACACTGGCCCGCGCGCAAGCCGACACGATTCTGCGGGAGCGTCCCACGCATCTGCTCGGGCTCATACTGGCCGCCAAGGTTGCCCGCCTCGAGGGCGATGCAGCCCGCGCTCGGGCGTTCGACGCGCGGCTCATCGCCGCCGAAACGACCGAGCGCGCCGCGGGACTCGGCGAATATCTCCTGCACAAGCCCGACATTGACGCTGCGATTTCCGCTGCCCGTTCCCCCTCGAAGCCGAAGTGATGACCACCATTCACGTCGCCCACAGCCCCGATTCCGACGACGCGTTCATGTTCTATGCGCTCGCCGCAGGGAAGATCGATACGGAAGGACTCACCTACGTCCACGAGCTACAGGACATCGAGACGCTCAATCAGTGCGCCATGCGTGGAGAGCTCGAGGTTACGGCGGTCTCGATTCACGCCTTCGCGTATCTCAGCGATCGCTACGCATTGCTCCCACACGGCGCGTCCATGGGCGATCGCTATGGACCGCGGCTCGTCGCGCGTGAGGCAACCGGTCGCAACGCGGTGAGGGGCAAGCGAATTGCCATTCCGGGGCCGCTCACCAGTGCATACCTCGCCCTTCGCCTGTACGAGCCGGATTTTCAGCCCGTGTTCACGCCGTTCGATCAGATCGAGGATGCCGTCGTGAACGGCGATGTCGACATGGGACTCCTCATTCATGAGGGCCAGTTGACGTTCGCGGATCGTGGTCTGCACCTGGTGGCGGACATGGGCGAGTGGTGGTTTCAGGAGACGGGCCTTCCGCTGCCGCTGGGTGGGAACGTCGTCAGAAAGGACCTGGACATAGATATTAGGCGGAAGATTTCGCGCCATTTACGCGCCAGTATAGCGTATGGATTGCAACATCGCGAAGGAGCGCTCGACCACGCTATGCAATACGCGAGAGGCCTCGATCGCTCGAAGGCCGATGCATTCGTCGGCATGTACGTGAACGACTGGACGCTGGCCTATGGTCCGCGCGGGCGTGAAGCGGTTCGCCTGTTTCTCGGCCGCGGCGTCTCCGGAGGTCTCATCACCAAACCCGTGTCGGTCGAGTTCGCGGACGACTGACCTTCAGCCTTTTGCCGCCGTGAGTCGATACTGGGAAGTGGCAACCCAATCACGGTCGGATGCATGTTAGTGTCGGATCCCGTTTCTCCCGTTCACCAATCCATCGTGGCACGCGCCAGCAACCGCTCCAGCGGTGAGGTCAAACCCTACCGGGTCCTGGTCGTCGACGACGAGGACTCCGTCCGTGTGTCCATCGCGCGCTTTCTGAAGTCCCGCGGATACGAAGCGGTCACGGAAGACTCGGGAGCAGCCGCGCTTGCCCGACTGAGCCACGAGCATTTCGACATCATGCTCTGCGACATCCGGATGCCGTCGCTTTCCGGGCTCGACGTGTTGTCGCACGCGCTGCGGCTCGACAGCGAGCTCGCCGTGCTGATGCTTACGGCCGTCAACGAGGCGGCTACGGCCACGGAGGCCCTGTCGCTCGGCGCGATGGATTACCTCGTGAAGCCGGTCGAACTGGCGGTCCTGGAGCGTGCCGTGGATCGCGCGGCGCACCGACGCCAGTTGGAGATCGAGCGGCGCAACGTCGAGCGAATGATCCGCGAGGAGGTCGCCCAGCGCACGGAGGAGCTGGAGCGCGAGAAGCGTGCGCTCCATGAGCTGATGATCGGAGTCGCCGAGGCGCTCATCAACGCCATGGAGGCGAAGGATGTCTATCTCCTCGGTCACGCCCAGCGCGTCGCGGAGCTGGCAGCCTCCGTCGCCGAGGAGCTCGGCCTGGACGCCGACGTCGTGGAAGACGTGCGCCTCGCCGGCCGGTTGCACGACGTCGGCAAGATCGGCATTCGCGAGGAAGTCCTGAACAAGCCCGGCTCGCTCACGGTCGATGAGTTCGACCATGTCAAGGAGCACGTGAACGTCGGAATGGAAATCCTCGCGCCGCTGAAGCACATTCCCGCCGTGCTCGAGTACGTTCGCGATCACCACGAGCACTACGACGGCAGTGGCTATCCTCGCGGCCTCGAGGGCGAGCAGATCACGATTGGCGGCCGCATCCTCGCGGCCTGCGACGCGTATGACGCGCTCACGTCGCGGCGAGCGTTTCGTGACGCGCTCGACGCGCGCGAGACGATCCTGCGGCTCGAGGATAGCGTCGGCGCCCTGCTTGATCCCGATGTGTTCGCGGCGCTCAAGCGCGTGGTGCTCCGCCGTAAGACCCTCACGTTCATCGACGAGCGTTTCGCCTAGCGCGTGGCAACGCTTCCCCCCTCGGAAGCGTATATTTCGCGATGCTCCGTTCTCACAATTGTTCGCGGCTGTGGCGGCCCATTGCCATGGTCGCGATTGCAACTTGTCCCGCGCTCGCCCAGTCCGGCGGGGCTTCCGCGGCACCTGATACGCTGCGCCTGTCGCTCGGCGATGCCGTGTCGATCGCCCTTCGCCAGAGCGACGAAATCGGCATTGCCGCGGCACAGACGGAAATCGCGGACGCCTCGTATGGCGTCGCGCGCGCGAGCGTCCTGCCTCAACTGCGCCTCAATACGTCGTACACGCACGTGTACGAGAGCGCCCGCGGCCAGGCCGTCGGCTCCGTCTTCAACCAGCCGAATACGTACGCGGCCAGCCTGAACCTCTCGCAGACGCTCTTTCAGGGCGGTCGCCTCGTTTCCGGCATGCGGGCCGCCGCGGACGTTCGTGAGGCCACGCGGTCCGACGAAGTCGAGCTGCGTGCACAGATCACCGTGCAAGTGCAGCGCGCGTATCTCCAGGCGCTGTATACGCAGCGCATCGCGGATCTCCAGGAGAGAAACGTCGCGCTGTCCGCGAGTCGTGTGACGCAGGTCGAGCAGTTCGAGCGCGCCGGGCGCGCGGCGCGGTACGACGTGCTCCGCGCTCGCGTCCAGCACGCGAACCTGGAGCCGCTGGCGATTCAGTCGCGCAGCGACCACGAGCTCGCGGTGCTCGATCTCCGGCGCATCCTCAACATCCCGGTCGAACAGCCGTTCGCGCTGCTCACCCGGATCGATTCTGCCACGGTCGCGGCCGTCGTCGCGGCCATGTCGGACACTGTCACGAGGGGCCAGCGCGCGCTTCTTCGCTCCGCCGAGTTGAACGCGGATTTCCGTCGCCTCGGCATCGCTGTGGCGAAGGCGGACTACTATCCCACGCTCTCGGTATTTCTCCAGTCCGGCTATCAGGCATATCCTCCGGCGGGTTTCGGTTTTCCCAGCTCCCTGGGTCTTCAAACGGCAGAAGCGTGCCCGTCGGGAAGCGCCGCGGGCCGACTCTGTCAGAACGGCGGCTGGTTCTCGGATCGGCAGGCCGGCGTCACCATCAGCATGCCCGTTTTCGACGGCCTGCGCGTGAAGTCGAGCGTCGACCTCGCCGAAGCGCAGGCGCGCCTTGCTGACCTGCAACTGCGTCAAACGCGCGAGGCCGTGTCCATCGACGTTGCACGAGCGCGGGCGGAGCTTCGGCGCGCGATGGCTGTTTCGGCCGCGAGACATCAGAATTCGCAGGAGGCCGAGGAGGCCTTTCGACTCGCCGACCTGCGCTTTGCGCGCGGCCTGAGCACGCAGCTCGAGGTGACCGACGCGCAGCTCGCGCTGCTCACCGCGCAGAGCACCGAGGCGCGTGCGACGTACGATCTCTTTCTCGCCGTGGCCGATCTCGCGCGCGCGCTGGGCAGACCCATCCCGATCCCTTCCGCCGCGGCGGCGCCGTCGCCCTCGAGATAGCACATGTCCCACTGTTCGGTGTCTGGCGCAACTCGTGTCCTGATGACGTTCGCCGCCGCGGCGGTCGTCACCGCGTGCAGTAGAGACGCAAACGGATCTCCACCCGCAGGCAAGACTGACGCGGGCACTCGGTCAGACGGACAGAGCGTGTCGCCGAGCGGAGCGACGCGCTCCGCCACAGCCGGTGTGCGTGCAACGCCGTCGATCACGCTGGCGTCGTCCGATATCGCCGTGATCGCGCCGACCACCATCGAAGACGGCGTGGCCCTCACCGGCGACCTGCGTCCCATCGAAACCATCGACGTGCGTGCACGGATCGAGGGTGACCTCACCGCGGTACTCTTTCGCGAGGGGCAGCAGGTGTCTGCGGGTCAGGTGCTCGCGCGCTTCGAGGCGAGCGAGCAGGAAAGTGCGCAGAAGAGCGCTGAGGCCGATCGCACGGCCGCCAGCGCGGATCTCGCGAACGCTCAGTGGACGTACGAGCAGGATGCGTCGCTCTACAAGGCGGGCGCCATCGCACAGCGCGATTTCAAGAACGCCGAGCAGGCGGTCGCTGCCGCGCGTGCACGCCTCGCTGCCGCCGACGCACGGTTGCGCGCCACGTCGAATCAGTCGAGGGACACCCGTGTGATTGCGCCTGCCTCGGGCGTCATCAACAAACGTCTCGTGGAAAATGGCGAGCACGTGGCGAAAGGCGCCCCGCTCTTCTCGATCGTACGCAACGGCACGCTCGAGCTGGCGGCAGCAATTCCCGCACGGCAGGCAAGTGCCTTGCGCGGTGGGCAGATCGTGCATTTTTCCGCCGACGCACAGCGCTTCGACGGAACGGTGGCCCGCGTGAGCCCGACGGTCGATCCGGCCACGCGCTCCGTGACCGTGTACGTGGACGTGCCGAATCCTGGTGGCACCATTCGCGGAGGCACGTTCGCCACGGGCCGTGTGATCAGCAGGACGCTCACGGACGTTCTCGCTGTGCCCACCGCGGCACTGCGGCAAGCCGTGGACAACGGCAGGCCGTTCGTCTATCGCATCGATGGCAAGTCGGTGAGCGTCGCTCCCGTGCAGCTCGGCGCAGTGGACGAGCGGCAGGGTGTGGCGCAGGTGACGGATGGGCTGCAGGCCGGAGACCGGGTCATCGTCGGCAACGTCGGCACGCTCGGTCGTGGGATGCAGGTCATCATTGCCGGCGAGGAACGGAGCGCCGGCAGCCGCAAGCACTGACGGCGCGAGCTCCGGCCAGCGCATTGAACGGACGGTAGGCCATGTTCCTTTCGGACATCTCCATCAAACGACCCGTGTTCGCCACCATGATGATGGTGGCGCTCGTGGTACTCGGCGTCGTGAGCTACAAGCGTCTGGCGATCGACGAATATCCGGACATCACGTATCCGATCGTCATCGTTCAGGTCTCGTATCCTGGCGCGTCGCCCGAAGTGATGATGCGCGACGTCTCGAAGCCGATCGAGGAGGCGCTCAACACCGTTCAGGGCATCAAGGAGATCGGATCGACGTCGCTCGAGGGCATCACGATCGTTCGGCTGATGTTCAATCTCGGCGTGGAGGTCAGCGTCGCGCAGCAGGACGTGCAGGCGAAGGTCGCTCGCATTCGACGTACGTTGCCACAGGACATCGAGGAGCCGGTCGTCCAGCACTTCGATCCCAACGACGCGCCGATCATGGCCATCGCGCTGAAGTCGCGGGAGCGCTCCATCCGCGAGATCACGGATCTCGCCATCGAGGTCGTACAGCCGCGCATCGAGGCCATCGAGGGCGTCGGCGGTCTCAACATCGTCGGCGGCAACAAGCGTCAGATACGCGTGCAGGTGGATCCGGCGGCGTTGCGCGCCTATGGACTATCGCCGGCCCAGTTGACGGCGGCCCTCGGGCGTGAGAATCAAGAGGTTCCCGCAGGCCGTATCGAACGTGGTGCGACGGAGCGTCTCGTTCGCGTCACCGGCCGCATCGTCGATCCTCGCGCGTTCGCCGAAATCCCGGTTGCGGTTCGCGGCACGACGCCCGTTCGCATTGGCGACGTCGCGACCGTCGTGGATGGCGCTGAGAACCGGCGCACGGCGGCAGAAATCACGGATTCGACGGGCTCGGCGGAGTCGGTCTCGCTCGAGGTGCTCAAGGTTTCCGGATCGAACACCGTGCTCGTAGCCGACAACGTGAAAGGGGCCGTGCAGGAGCTCGTGCGCCAGCTTCCGCGCGACATCGAGATGCGCATCATCAGAGACGACTCGCGGCGCATCCGCGAGTCGCTCGCCGACGTGGAGCTCACGATCCTCCTCGGTGCCCTGCTCACCGTCGCGATCATCTACCTCTTCCTCAACTCGTGGCGCTCCACGGTCATCACGGGCCTCACGCTCCCGGTCTCGATCATCAGCGCGTTCTTCATCATGTGGGTGTTCAATTTCACCGTGAACACCATGACGCTGCTGGCGCTCTCTCTCGCCATCGGCCTGCTCATCGACGACGCCATCGTCGTCCGGGAGAACATCGTCCGGCATCTGGAAATGGGAAAGTCGCACTCGGCCGCCGCGCGTGAGGGCACGAGTGAGATCGGGCTCGCCGTCATGTCCACGAGCTTCGCGGTCATCGCGGTCTTCATCCCGGTGGCGTTCATGGGCGGCATCATCGGGAAGATTTTCTTCCAGTTCGGCGTGACTGTGGCGTTCGCCGTGCTCGTATCGCTCTTCGTCAGCTTCACGCTCGACCCCATGCTGTCCAGTGTGTGGGCAGATCCGGAGGTCGAGCACAGCGTCAATGACGGTGGGGCGCACCAGCGTGAGCAGCGCGCGCACGCAAATCCCATTCGGCGGGCGGCCTTCGCGTTCAACGACCTCTTCGAGCGCATCGCCAATCGCTATCCGTCGTGGCTGCGGTGGGCACTCGGGCACCGGGTCGTCGTGTTGTCGATCGCCGCGGTGACGATCGTGACCAGCTTCCTCATTCTTCCCACGCTCGGGTTCACGTGGATGCCGGACGTCAACGGTGATGAGTTCACCGTGTCGTTCCGCGTTCCGCCGGGCTCGCGCCTCGAGTACACGCTCGCCCGCGGCCGCGAGATTGCCGCATTCCTGAAGCGTCAGCCGGAGACCGACTTCACCTACCTCTCGGTCGGCGGCGGATTTCGCGGCACCCCGAATCAGGGGAGCGTCTATGTGGCGCTCAGACATGGCCGCACGAGGACGCTGGCCGCAATTCAGAACGACCTTCGCGGCAAGCTGCGAGAGATTCCCGGCGTGAAGCCGTCCATCACAGGCCCCGCGTCCATCTTCAGCCGCGGATTTCCGCCCATCGTCGTCAACGTGCAGGGGCCGGAGGCATCACGCCTCAAAATCGCGGCTGAGCGCGTGCTTCAGGCAATGAAATCGGTCGACGGCGTGGCCGAGCCAAACTCGAGCGAGGACGGTGACATTCCGCAGCTCGACGTGCGCGTCGATCGGCAGCAGGCCTGGCGCGCCGGACTTGGGGTCGGCAGCGTCGCGGCAACCCTCCAGCCTCTGTTCTCGGGGCAACGAGCCACGACCTGGGAGGATCCGCAAGGATTCGCGCACGACGTCGTGGTGGTGTTCCCGGACTCGCTGCGCAATTCCGCCGAGGACGTGGCACAGTTGCCCGTCGCCAGCTCCGTGAGCGATCCGTCCAACGGCCTTCCCTCCATGGTTTCGCTATCGCAGGTAGCGGAAGTCCGTGCGGGCGTCGGCCCGCAGCAGATCGAGCGGCGCCAGCTCGAGCAGCAGGTGCAGATTCGGGCCGGTGTCCTGCCCGGATTTGCGATGGGTAACGTGGCCAATGGGGTCCAGCAGGCCATCGACAACGTGGGTCTGCCGCCAGGCTACCACTTCGTGTTCACGGGCGACGTCCAGAACCTCGAGGAAACCAAGGGCTACGTTCTGAGCGCCCTCGGTCTCGCGGTCATCTTCATCTATCTCATCCTTGCGTCGCTGTTCGGATCGTTCTTGCAGCCTCTCGCCATCATGCTGGCGCTTCCCCTGAGCTTCATCGGAGTGGTCCTCGCACTGCTGATCACACGGGGCAACATCAACGTGATGACGATGATCGGCATCATCATGCTGATGGGGCTCGTCACGAAGAACGGCATCCTGCTGGTGGACTTCACCAATCAGTTGCGCATCGAGGGCCATTCGCGTTCCGAGGCGCTGCTGGGCGCCGGACGCATCCGTTTACGCCCCATCGTGATGACTACGTTCTCCATGATCTTCGGCATGATCCCACTGGCCCTCGCACTCGGTGCGGGCGCCGAGGTGCGGGCGCCGATGGCGCGGGCGGTCATCGGTGGCCTCATCACCTCCACACTGCTCACGTTGTTCGTGGTTCCGGTGATGTACACGTTCCTGGATGACCTCGGACGGTGGGTCAGCTCCAGGCTCGTGTCGGCGGCCGCGCACGACTCGGACACCATCCTGCCCCAGCCAGCGGCGGGGGATTGATCCGTCGCGAACGATTTGCGCACGGAGTCCGCTTGACGGATTCCGCGCGCCGCCGTACTAGGGTGATTGTTGTCGGAGCGACGACGCGCCCGAGGAGGCACACGACGTGCAGCCGGGCCGCGGCGTCGGGTGCGAGTACCTGGTCCGACTGTCCTATCTCCAGAGGAGGCCGTAATGCCGCGCGGTGACGAGGTGAACGAGGAGCTCCGCTTTTCAGATCGCGACGACGACGTCGATGATCTCGGTTACGGCGGTGGTGGTGGTGGATCCTCGTCCTACGACGATGAAGATGAGGAGGACGGCGGCTGGGCAACCCACAAGGATGACAGCGACGACCTTTGGGACAGCACCGACGACTCGGATGACGAGGAGGAGGAAGGGGTCAGCACGCCGCTGATCGAGGGCGACGAAGAAGAGGAGGAGAGTCCGCTCGTCGTCGCGCGCGCACCGAAGTCCGGCGGCGCGGGCCGGCCTATTTCGACCGTAGTCACGGCCGGCGCCGAGGGCACACCCAGCAAGCCGGTTACGGCCTCGAAGCACCCAGCTGCGAAGGAGCCCGGGAAGCACACGCCGGCGAAGCGCGGTTCGGTGCTCGCTGGTGCACCCGCGACCAAGCCGGTGCCGGCAGCGAAGGCGGCAGCAAAGAAAGCCCCTGCGAAAAAGGCACCCGCGGCAAAGAAGCCTCCTTCAAAGAAGCTGTCCGTGAAGCAGGCGCCGGAGAAAAGGGCGGCGGGAAAGAAGAAACCGGTGAAAAAGGCACCGCCGCCAAAGAAGGCCGCAAAGAAGGCGTCTGCGAAAAAAGGGACGCCAAAAAAGGGTGCGGCAAAGAAGGGATCGGCCAAAAAGAGCACCCCTCGAAAGGCTCCGGGCCGGAAGGGGAGTGCGAAGAAGGCCGCGAAACGCCGCCGCTAGCGGTGGCACGGGCGGTGATGACGGGGTGCGGTCTCAGGACCGCACCCCGTCTTTTCTTCCGTCTCCCGGCAGACGGGCGTAATATCACGGGATGAAGCCGCTCGAGCGCCGCGTGCTCGATGCCCTTCCGGCCACTGTCTTCGCGGTGGATCTGGATGGGCGAATCACTCTGCTGAACAGATCTCCTTCGCGATTTGGTCAGCAAGACGGAGCGCCACCGCTTCCCGGCGGGGGCGCTGCCATCGGGGCTTCCATCTGGGAGACCATCGGCGACGCCGGTGTGAAGGACCAGGTGCGGCAGGCGCTGGCCACGTTGAGCGAAGGGCGTGCGCCAACTGCGAGCTGGGAATTCGATGTCGGTTCCGCGGGCGCGGGACGGACGTTACTGGTGCAGGCCTCGGTCCTCGAGGACTCTCGGGCCCTTGTCGGATATGTCTTCGTGGTCTCGGACACGACCACTCGGCACAAGGAGTCCGACATGCCGGCGCGCCACGGGCACAAGCGGCGCTCGGAGGCCATCGGTGACGTATCCGCCGGCGTCGCACAAGAGCTGAGAAGTCCGCTCTTCGGCATCTCGTCCGCCGCACAGCTTCTGCGCTTCCGCGTGAAGGATGATCCAATCGTGGAAAAGAACGTCGGGCGGATTCTTCGGGAAGTCGAGCGATTGAACAGCGTCGTCGCGGCACTGTTGGAGTATGGGCGGCCGACACCGCTGCAACTGCAACCTGGCGATCCGGACGTCGTGTGGGACGGCGTGCTCGAGAAGCAGCGCGGAAGCATGGAGAGCCGCGTCTTGCACCTCGATCGCGCCCGCGCCGAGCCTCCGGTCTCCTGCAGCATCGACGCGCAGCAACTGGCCGAAGTGTTCCTGAACGTCCTGGGTAACGCGGTCGATGCCGCGCCCGAGGGCGGCAAGCTCTCGCTGAAATCGTCGCTCGCTCCCGACGGGACATGGCACTGTCGGCTGCACAACGATGGTCCAGCCATTCCCACCGACGTCCTTCCGCGGGTCTTCGAGCTGTTCTTCTCCACAAAGGGGGCGACGGGCATCGGCCTTTCACTCTCCAGAAGAATCGTGGAGGGGCACGGCGGCACGCTCTCGCTGGAGAGCACGCCGGCGCAGGGCACCGCGGCGACGATCGTACTTCCACCCGCGTGACCTCCGCGTCGCACGCCGGGCCAGCGCTTGCGGTGCTCGTCGTGGATGACGACGAGATCGTGCGCAACGGCCTCGTGGCTTTCTTTGCGACTTTGGGCATGTTGGTGCGGTGCGCCGCCTCGGCGGATGAGGCGCGTGAAATTACTGCGCACGACGCACCAGACCTCGTCCTTCTCGACCTGCGTCTGCCTGGCGGCGGCGTCACTCTTCTCGAGGCACTCCGGGAAGATGATCCACAGGTCGGCGTCATCATGATGAGCGGACGCGCGGACGCGGTCTCGACCGCACAGGCGTTGCAACGCGGAGCGCTCGACGTCATCGAGAAACCTCTGGAGCTCGATGCGCTGCAGGCGAGCGTGATGCGCGTCGCCGAGGTGGTGAGGCTCCGGCGGGAGGTCGTCGTTCTTCGCGAGCATTATCACACAGATGACGGCGACGGCACCCTGTCTCCCTCGCTCGAGAAGCTCGTCGAGGTGGCGGCGCGCAACGACGACGTACCCGTGCTGATCGTCGGCGAGGCCGGAACCGGCAAGACGCTGCTCGCGAGGCACATTCATGATGCCTCGTCCCGCCGCGCCGAACTGTTCGTCCCGTTGTACGGCGACTTTCGCGGGTCTGATCTGCCCGAGCAGGGGTTATTCGGACGCGAACGGGGGACTGCGACCTCGGCGACGAGATCGCAGCGAGGACTCCTGGAGGTCGCGGCTCGCGGGACGGTGTTCATCGCCGACGTGGATCGACTGCCCGCGGCTGTCCAGGCGAAGCTCCTCGACGTGCTCGAGAATGGCCGCTTCATGCGCGTGGGAGGGTCGGCGACGCTACAGAGCGGGGCCCGCGTCATTGCCGCATCGCGAAGGCGCTCGAGCGACCCCGCCGGCTTTCGCTCCGATTTACATCTTCCCTTGCAGCTGTTGACGCTCTCCATCCCGCCGCTGCGGGAGCGTCGTTCAGATCTTCCTGGCCTCGTGCAAGGTCTTTTGCCCCGTTCGGCAAGGCTGGATCATGAAGCTGCCAGGGCAATCGACGAGTACTCGTGGCCAGGGAACGTGAGGGAACTGCGGGACGTTCTCTGGCGGGCCGCACTGCTCGCCGGCGGCCGGCCGATTTCCGTGCAGCACCTGCTGCTTCCGCGCGCCATGGGCGACCGGAAGTGGCGTGATGCGTTGAGCTTGGCCGATGCGGAGCGTCGCGCAATTACCCGAGCGATGCGGACCACACGGGGAAACAAGGTGCAGGCCGCCGAGCTGCTTGGTATCGCGCGGTCGACCCTGCAGGAGAAGCTGAGGAGAATAGAGCCGCCGGCGAACGATGAACGGTGAATGGTCGTGGCTCCGATGTCGCAAAACCTTGTCCAGTATAGTATTACAGCTGCACGATGGCCGGTTTTCGGACAGTGGCTGTGGGTAGGGCATGACCGATTGTCGTCCACTGTTCGCGTATTGGCCTCTTTCCACTCGCTGCTCACCGTTCACCGTTTCCCCGCGTTTCCCAGGCTCCTGTTATCTTCCGCCGCTATGCCGGAACTGAACCCGTCCCCCGTTGCGCTGCTTCGCGCGCATTCGCGCCACGCGCCGTGGAACGCGCGCGGCCTCGCGGCGCACGTCACCGCGCTCGTGGACGCCGCCGGCATCCGGCCGACCAATGCCTCCGCGCGGTCGGCGCCCAGTGCGCGGTCCGTTCGATTTTATGTCGCCAGCGGACTGCTCGACCGCCCCGAGGGCGCGGGAACCGCCGCGACGTACAACTATCGGCACCTCCTTCAACTGCTCGCGATCAAGCTCCGCCAGCGTGAGGGAGCGACGCTGGATACGATCAAGACCGAGATGAAGGACGTGACGGGAGACGCCCTCGAACGGCGCGTCGCATCGTCACTGGCGCCCGCCCTGGGCGCCCACGCCGACCTTGCCGTGCAGAATTCCGATGACGATCGCCCCGCGAGCTGGCGGCGATTCCCCGTGGCAGACGGCATCGAGCTGCACGTTCGCGACGGTGCGCCGGCTGCGCGCGAGGAAGCGCTCATCGCAATGCGCGAGGCGGTTCGTGCCGCGTTGGGCCGCGCCGACATTCGCTGACACAACGAATCGTCACAGCAGTCGCGATAGCAGCGACGCGCCTCGTTCCATCAGACGGTCCGTCCATGGACGCTTCCGAAACTCGTGCAGGAGGATCTCGGTGGAGCGGGACAGGTCGTCCATGAAGATTCCGTTCATCTGCGCGCCGAGCGTCGAGTCGAGGAAGACCAGGTTGGATTCGTTGTTGAATGCGAGTGAGCGGTTGTCGAAATTCATCGATCCGATCGTCCCCCACACGCCGTCCACGATGAACGTCTTCGCGTGCATCATGGCGGGCTGGTACTCGAAGACGCGGATGCCGCCTTCAAGTAGCTGCTCGTAGCGGGAGCGCCCCGCCCACCACGCGGTCTTCACATCGGTCCCCCTGTTCACCGTGAGCAGCCGCACGTCCACGCCGCGCCGGCGCGCATCGAGCAGCAGTCGCCGGAAGTCGTCATCCGGGACGAAGTAGGAGTTGGTGACGTAGAGGCTCTTGCGGGCGCTCGCGATGGAAAGCGCGTTGAATCGTTCGGCCGGCGTGCTACCCGTCGTCGGCGACGGAAAGAAGACTCCCGCGCTCACGTTGCCTGGTCGCGACGTGAAGGCGGCCGGCGGAAAGAAGGTCTTGCCCGCGAGCAGCTCGCCCACGCATTCCGCCCACGCCGCGCCGAAGGCCGCCTGCAGCTCCATGACGGCCGGCCCCTCAAAGCGCACGTTGCTGTCTCGCCATTGATCCTTGTGGCGGCCGTCGCCGAGCCAGTAGTCGGCGAGGCCGAATCCGCCGGTGTAGCCGACGGCACCGTCCACGACGACGACACGCACGTGCGAACGATCGCTGGCATTGTGCAGCGAGTACCAATGCAGTTGTCGCAGAAGACCGACCTCGACGCCGGCTGCCCGCAAGCTGTCGGCCCACCGCGCCGTCAGATTCTGAGAGCCGAATGAGTCGAGTACGAGCAGAACGCGCACACCAGCTCGCGCCCGCTCGGCGAGGATGCTCGCCATGGTGTCGGCGACCGCGCCGGGCTGCGAATAGTACATCTGCACCGTAATGGTGCTCCTGGCCGCTCGCAGGTCCGACCACAGCGTTGCGTAGACCGTCCCGTTGTTGAGCATTTCGACGGCGTTGCCGGCGGAGACGTGCAGGCCGGTGTACAGCTCGAGCGTGCGGACGAATTGGGAATCCGAAACGGCGGGCGGTGCCTCGTGATGGCCCACAGTGCGGACGGCGCGGAACGGTGTGCCGCGAGTCAACGTCTGGATTCCGACGAGCGCCAAGGCGATGACGACGAGAAGGCCGAACAGGGCGCTGACGCGCTTTACTCGCAGCATTTTTCGCATTTGAAACCCCGCCGTCACATACTTCATGCCAGCAGGCGAGACTGGTTCAACGGTGTCCGGTTTCGACGCAGGGGCCGAGTGTGCGAGGGGACGTGGATTTCTCCGGACGAAGCGTGGTGGTGACCGGCGTGGGCCGTGCGGGGCAAGTGGGCGAGGCAGTCGCCACATCGTTCGCCGAGCGTGGCGCTCGCGTCTTTCTCGTCGGACGCGATGAGCGGGAGGTGAATGCTCGCACCGAGCAACTCCTCGCCGCCGGAAGGCGTGCCGCGGCGCTCGTTGCTGATCTCGCGGATGAGCGCGCGGTTGCTACGCTGGCCGAACGCGTGCGCGACGCGACTGGCGGCCGCGTCCACGCCCTCGTTCATCTTGCGGGTGGATTCGCCTCCAGCGGCGCGGTTGCGGAGAGCGACGCATCCATCTGGAGCACGCAATTCTCCATCAATGCGACGACGGCGTACCTCTCCGCGCGCGCGTTTCTCCCGCTCGTCCGCGCCACGAAGGGCGCGATCGTGTTCTTTGCGTCCGAGGCAGTGCTGCCAGGTGGGCGTGTGTCCGGCGTCTCCGCCTACGCGGCGGCGAAGAGCGCGGTCGTATCACTCATGCAGTCGATTGCGCAGGAGGAAGGCCCTCGCGGCGTGCGCTCGAATGCCATAGCACCCACGAGCATCAGAACCGCGGCGAACCTTGAATCCATGGGCTCGGACGTGGCCTACGTGTCGCGCGAGGACGTGGCGAGCCTCGTGATGTGGCTGTGCTCCGACGATGCGCGCGCAGTGAACGGCCAGCTCATCCGCGCGCGCTGAATCGCGATGGTGGCGCCTGCTCCGGCGCGGCGAAGGTCCGTGCAGCGTGCCATTCGACTCGACAGGTCACTCGAGGCGCTGCCGTTCTTTCGGCTGAGCGATTCGGCCGAGGAGGACGTCATCGATTTTGGCGACGACGAGGGGCATCGCTGGCGTGTGATTCCGTCGCCGGACGACCGGGTTCCCGGAACGTTCGATCAGGATGTCTATGTGGAGTTGATGCGCCGGTTCACCGAGTCAGGCGAGCCCGACGACGGCGCCATCACGTTCACGCTGCATGCGTTTCTTCGGGCCATCGGACGACGCGTGGACGGACGGTCCTACGAGCAGCTTCGCGGAGCGCTCAATCGACTCGAGCACACCACGCTCGAGTCGCAGGGGATGTATGACTCGCGCAAGAGCGGACGTGCGGATGTTCGCTTCTCGGTGCTGTCCTCGGTGGCAGTCGAGCGGCGGCGACTGATCAGTCGCGAGCAGCTCCAGTTGTTCGACACCATCAAGCTCGGCGAGCCCGGCGTCGCGCGCGTCGTGCTCTCCGCCGTCGTGCGGGACAACCTGGCCGCGAATCACGTGGTGACCATCTCGGCCGGTACCTATTGGTCGCTGGCGTCCCCGGTCGCTCGGCGTTTGTACCGGTTGGTCGAGGTGGCGCGCGCGGAGGAGCGGCTCACTTGGCGCGTCATGCTCGAGCGGCTGGCGGAGCAGCTCCCGCTGGCCCAACGCTATCCCTCTCATCTTCAGCGCGTCCTCGGTCCTGCACATGAGATGCTGATCCAGTCGGGTATATTGCGGAATGCGGCTTTCCGCCAGCAGCAGCGCCGGTGGCTCGTGGACTATGTGCTCGGCTCGCGACCATCGTGACGCGATGGGAGGGATGGCATCATGACCACGAAGCTCGTACGGCCCATTCGCCGGGAGATCGAGATTGACGGTGATGCATTCACGGTCTTGCTCACACAGACCGGGATTCGTCTCACGCGGAAGCGGTTTCGACAGGGCCGCACACTGAGTTGGCGCTCGCTTCGGGAGCTCAGTGAGAGGGCCACGCTGGGAAACGACGTCAAGAACGCCTAGCTGCAGTCCGGAACCCGCGGTCCTGGCACGGCGTATTCATTGAGTAGAATCTCTCTTCTTTAGCAGACTCATCATGCGTCGTCCTCGGATTGCCCTTGTCGCCCTCGCGCTGCTGCCCATCGCGGCCGGTGGATTCGTTCTCCAGAGCAGCGTGTCCGCCGACGGCCCGCGCGTGCTCGAGCAGGTGCTGAGCCTGGTATCCCAGCGGTTCGTGGATACCGTGAGCGCTGCGGCGCTTTACGAGAAGGCCGCGCGTGGTTTGGTGAAAGAGCTCAATGATCCGTACAGCGAGCTCTTCTCTCCCAAGGAGCTCGCGTCCTTCTCGCAGCAGACCAACGGCAAATACGCCGGCATCGGGATGCAGATCGAGGACCAGCAGGGATCGATCACGATCAGCAAGGTCTTTCCGCATACGCCGGCGGAAGCAGCCGGCGTCCGTGAGGGTGACCGGATTCTCTATGTGGACTCGCTGTCTACGCGCGGATGGAAGACGCAGCAGGTCTCCGACTATCTGATCGGGAAGGAAGGAACCAAGGTTACCGTGAAGTTCGGACGGCCGGGTGTAGCGGAGCCCATCGCGATCAACTTCACGCGGCAGATCATTCATATTCCGGCCGTTCCCTACGCCATCGTGCTCGACAACCATGTCGGCTACGTACCGGTCCAGCGGTTCAACGAGACGGCGTCGGAGGAAGTGCAGGCCGCCATTGCGCGTCTCGCGAAGGAGGGTGTGCACGGGGTGATTCTCGACATGCGCGGGAATCCCGGGGGCATTCTCGATCAGAGCATCACCATGTCGAATCTGTTTCTGCGTTCCGGTCAGGAGATCGTGAGTGTCCGCTCGCGGTCGGCCGATGCGCAGAGCTTCGGGACGCGCGGCAACCCGGCGTTTCCATCACTCCCCGTATCGGTCCTGACCGACGAGTACACCGCGTCCGCCAGCGAGATCGTGGCGGGCGCACTTCAGGATCACGATCGCGCGCTTGTGGTGGGAATGACGACGTTCGGCAAGGGTCTCGTCCAAACGCTCTTTCCGCTCGATGGCGGCTACGCGCTCAAGATCACGACGGCCAAGTGGTTCACGCCGAGTGGCCGGAGCATTCAGCGCGAGCGCAAGTTCGTGAATGGGCGCTTCGTGGAGGAGACGCCGGATTCGTTGGAGACCGAGGCGAAGAAGAAGGCACGGCCTGCCTATCGATCTGACGCCGGTCGCATCGTGTACGGCGGTGGCGGCATTGCGCCGGACGTTCTGGTTCGTGACGACACGCTGACGACGGCGGAGCAGACCTTCGCGAAGGCGATCGCGCCGAAGTCGCAGGACGTGTACGTGGTCCTCGCGGACTATGCGCTCGAGCTCTCCCGGTCGGTGCCGCGGGACTTCCATCCGCAGCCGCAATGGCGCGACGAATTGTATCGCCGACTGACGGCCAAGGGTGTGACCGTGGACCGGGCGCAGTACGACGCCGCGTCGCGCTATGTGGACCGGCTGCTCGAGCAGCGAGTGGCGCGTCTGGCGGGTGGCGATTCGACAGCCAAGCGTCGTGATCTGGCCTTCGACGCACAGCTTCGGAAAGCGCTGGAGCTGATGCAGAAGGGCAACACCCAGAAGGATCTCTTCACGCTCGCGGCGGCCGAGACGAGACCCGGCGACGCGAAGGCCTTGCCGAAGAACCAGACCGCGGAGAAGCGCGTTCCCTGAGCGACACGGACTGATCGTATTGTGCGGCGGGCGTCCCCGAGCGGGGCGCCCGTTCGTACATTCCGGCCATGCGCCCGAAAGTCTCTCCCGTTCTGCTGGCGTGGGTCACCGCCGCTGCGTGTCTGCACACGGGATCCGCCGGAACCATCGTGCGCGATCCGGGCCCTGGAGAGCAGCATCTCCGCAACGTGCGGCAACTGACCAACAGTGGCGCGAACGCCGAGGCGTACTTCAGCGCAGATGGGCGCCGCATCGTGTTTCAGAGTGCGCGTGACGGCCGCGCATGCGATCAGCAATACGTGATGAACGTGGACGGCACCGACATCCATCGTATCTCCACCGGTACCGGAAAGACCACGTGCGGCTTCTTCTACGCGAACGACGAACGCGTGTTCTTCGGCTCCTCGCACGCGGAGCAGACCGCCTGCCCGGAGAAGCCGGACGCGTCGAAGGGCTATGTGTGGCGTCTCGATCCCTACGACATCTACACTGCCCGCCCGGATGGATCAGATCTTCGGCGGCTCACGAACTACGGCGTGTATACCGCCGAAGGTGTGGTCTCGCCGGATGGAAAGACGATCGTCTTCACGTCACTCAAGGACGGGGATCTCGACATCTACGCGATGAATGTGGACGGCGGCAACGTGCATCGGCTGACGTCGACTCCCGGGTACGATGGTGGTCCGTGGTGGTCGCCGGATGGAACGAAAATCGTCTATCGCGCGTGGCATCCCGTGGACACCGCACTCGTCAGCTATCGAGAGCTTCTGTCGCAGCGGCTCGTGCGTCCCAATCGCATGGAGCTGTGGATGATGAACGCTGACGGAAGCGACCAGCATCAGATCACGCACCTGGGCGGAGCCAACTTCGGGCCTTCGTGGACGCACGACGGGCGCCGCATCATCTTCTCGTCGAACTATCGGCATCCCCGCACCGGCAATTTCAATCTCTTTCTGATCAACTCCGACGGTACCGGACTCGAGCAAGTGACGACGAGCGCGGGATTCGACGGTTTTCCGATGTTCAGCCCCGATGGTACGACACTCATCTGGGCGTCGAATCGGCATGACGCGAAGCCGGGCGAAACGAATCTGTTTCTCGCCGACTGGGCACCCTAGTCGGGTTGCTTTCTGCCGCAAAGTGCTTTACCATTCTGGCAGTAGGCTCGATTCACAGGGAGACCCGAATGTCGCTGCCCAGACTGCTCAAGCACCCGAGCGGATTCCTTCCGCTGGCCATGTCGCTCGTCGCGCTCGCCACGGTCGCGCTTCACGTCGCGCGGTTCGGGTCCGCACCCGAGCCCGATGAAGGCGCCGCTGCTCACATCTGGCAGTTGCTCATGGTGGCGCAGATGCCCGTCATCATCTTCTTTGCCATCAAGTGGATTCCGCAGGCTCCACGGGAGGCGCTACCGATACTCGCTCTGCAAATTGCAGGGATCCTCGCCGCCATGGCGCCTGTGTTCTTTCTTGGGCTCTGACATGCTCACTCGCTCTCGCGTTACCGCGGCGCTTTTCCTCCTCGCCGTTTCGAGCGCGCCCGCGCCACTCCTTGCGCAGCGGCCGGCCGCACCTGAGATCCTCCTTCGCCTCGACGACGTGGGCATGAATCACTCGGTCAACTCAGCCATCGCGCGCGTGGCGGAGTCGGGGATTCCGTTCTCCGCTTCGGTGATGTTCGCGTGTCCGTGGTACCAGGAGGCCGTGGAGATTCTTCGGAAGCATCCACAGGTCGCCGTTGGAGTGCACCTCACCTTGAACTCCGAGTGGCGCAACTATCGGTGGGGACCCGTGCTCGGAAAGGCGGGAGTGCCAACGCTCGTTGACAGCGTGGGATATTTCCTCCCCTCGACAACCGAGTTCCTCGCGCGGAAATACGACATCGGCGACGTCGAGCGCGAGTTGAGTGCCCAGATGGATCGGGCAATGGCGTCGGGGCTGCCTATCTCGTACGTCGACTACCATATGGGTACGGCTGTCGCGACGCCCGAGCTCCGCGCGGTCGTTGAACGGCTGGCGAAAAAGTATCGCGTCGGAATCTCGCGCTACCTCGGTGAATCGTACCACACCATGTTCGACACCGCGATCGACGAGAAGAAACCGGCATTTCTGGCATTACTGGGAAGCGCCGACACCACGCGAGCCAACCTCATCGTGGTGCACGCCGCTATGCGCACCCCGGAAATGGATGTGCTCTTCGACCGTAACAACGCGGCGCAGAACAGCGCCGAAGGAGTTCCCCTGGTAGCGCGCCACCGGCAGAGCGAGCTGGAGATGCTTCTCTCGCCGGAGTTCGCCGAGCGAGTGCGGTCCGGAAAGGTCAGGCTGATTACGTATCAGCAGCTCATTGCCCGTGCTGCACGTGTTCCGGCGACGTGACGTCGAAATAATTGATGGCTGACGCACCACCAAGCTATCTGATCCGACAGTTCGAAACGGCATGGAAGCTCACCAGCTACCATCTCGACGGACTTGCGACTGAAGAGTGTCTATGGCGCCCGGCGCGCGCCGGACTTCACGTACAGCAACGGTCTGACGCAACGTGGCACGCCGACTGGCCAACGCACGAGGGCTACGACATAGGCCCGCCGAGCATCGCGTGGCTCACGTGGCATATCTGTTTCTGGTGGTCGATGGCGCTCGACCACTCCTTCGGGAGTGGAACGCGCGCGCGCGAAGACGTACCGTGGCCCGGTAACGCCAGCGACGTACGCAAAGAGATCGATCGGCTCAAGACCGCGTGGCAAGCCGCACTCGATGGTATAGCCGACGACGACTTACGATCGACAGACCGAACGCGATGGCCCTTCAAGGATCGTCCGTTCGGCGATGTCGTCGCCTGGGTCAATGTCGAGCTCACGAAAAATGCCGCGGAAATCGGCTACGCGCGTTTTCTCTATGCGGTGAGCACGCGCTGATGTCGCACAGGATGCGCTCGTGAGATCAGCGCTCAAGGTCTCGGGCGACGAGGTGGAGCGCGGCTTCCGCTGAAAGAGCGGGAGTCGCGTCGTCCGGTGTGTCGCCAGCGTCTGGGTCCTTGAGCACGTGTCCCGTGAGCACGGCGACGAAACGTTCGCTTCCATCCACTTCGCCGGAACGCATCAGCTTTCGCACTCCAGCCACACTCGCGGCGCTCGCGGGCTCGCAGCCGACGCCGCAGCGGTCGATCACCCGCTTCGCCTCGAGAATCTCTTCATCGCTGACCGCGACGACAGTGCCGTTCGTATCGCGAATGGCTCGGACGGCACGATCCCATGACGCCGGGTTCCCGATCCGAATTGCCGTTGCGCGCGTTTCCGCTTGCACGTGCACGCGTCGTGAGAAGTGCTCCGCGAAGCCCTGCGCGAAGGGCGATGCGCCCTGCGCCTGCACGGCGAGAAGGCGGGGAATGCGATCGATGAGCCCGAGTGCGTGCGCCTCGACAAGCGCCTTTCCGAATGCGGACGTGTTCCCCAGGTTGCCAGCCGGCAGGGCGATCACGTCGGGGGTGTTCCAGTCGAGCTGCTGTAGCAGCTCGAACACGATGGTCTTCTGTCCCTCGATGCGAAACGGATTGAGCGAGTTGACGAGATAGACGCCGAGTCGCGCGCTCACGTCGCGGGCAACTCGCAGGCATTCGTCGAAGTCCCCCTTCACTCGGATCATCCGCGCGCCATATGCCAGGGTCTGGGCGAGCTTGCCACGCGACACCTGCCCCTCCGGCACGAACACATACGCGGGAATTCCGGCCTGCGCTGCGTAGGCGCTCAGCGAAGACGACGTGTTTCCCGTCGAAGCGCAGGCGACGGCACGCGCACCGACGCGAAGTGCCTGGGTGATGGCGACGGTCATCCCGCGATCCTTGAACGACCCGGTCGGATTGTGCCCCTCGTGCTTGAGGAGCAACTCTTCGACGCCAGCGTAGTTCGCCACGGCGCTGCGTGAGAGCAGCGGCGTGTTGCCCTCCGGATGGGTTACGATCTCTTCGTCGGTTGCCTGAAGCACGAGCTCGCGAAACCGCCACACTCCGGATCGCATCGACGTTGGCGCTCCAGTAGGCGCTTGTCGTCTCGCCTCGAAGCGCGCGCGGAGTTCATCGGCACTCGGGAGCGCTGTGTGCTCGACGCTCAGCAGGCCTCCACAGCTCGCACAGATGGATGCGGCCGTGCGATCGTCTTCCGTGCGCCCGCATGCGTCGCAGTGGACCAGTGTGGTGGATGATGCGATGCTCATGACGTCTCGACGATTGTTCCGTGGCGATCGATGGTCGTAATGGTCGTGACGCATGGCAGCGGCACTCGCGCGTACGCCTCCTTCATCGCCGCGGCAATCGCTTCCGCCCGTACGTGGTCGTCCGTCACCGCGAAGGAAGTGGGACCTGCTCCCGAAATGGAAGCGCCGAGCGCGCCCGCCTCCAACGCGGCGCGCTTCGCTTCGGCGAATCCCGGCAGGAGATGGAGCCGGGCTGGTTCCGCGATGCGATCGTCGATCGCCCGGCCGAAGAGCTCGACGTCGTTCGTGTAGCATGCCGCAACGACGGCGGCCACCTGCGCAAGTTGGTGCGTGACGATTGAAAGGTCGACCGAGCGCGGAAGTGCACGGCGGGCCACCGATGTCGAAAGCCGCTGCGACGGATGCGCGAGGACGAAGATGAGCTTGTCGGGAACGGGCAATCGAACGACGTCGATTGGCGTCACCGACTTCACGAGCACGATACCACCCAGCAACTGAGGAGCGATGTTGTCGAGGTGTCGGCCGGCCACCTTTGCCTCCGCAACGAGACAGCATTCCAGAAGCCGTGCGGCGTCGAGTACGCTGCCGAGCAGCGCGTTGACCGCCGAGGCGCCGGCGACCGCCGAGGCGGCGCTTCCACCTTGTCCGCCAGACAGTGGCAACCCCTTGCGCACGCTCAGCGCGACGCCGGCCGCTACCATGTGCACTCCCATCCGTGTTGCCGCATCGAGAACTGCATTCGCCGCGATTGCGGACGTGTGCCGTTCGGCGTTCACCGGCAGCTCTGTGTGCCCAGGATCGCGGACTGTGACGCCCTTTGCGTCGCTCCACTCCGCCACGACTTCGTCGCGCGCGCCGCTCAGTGCGCAGCCCAACACATCGAGTCCGGGGCCGAGGTTGCCGATGCTGCCTGGTGCGGTTGCGCGCGCCGACGACGCAGTGGAATCGACGCGAGTCACTGTGTCGTCAGCCGAAGGACGTCGCCAAGCACGCCCGCTGCCGTCACCTCGACGCCCGCGCCCGGTCCGGAGACGACGAGGGGCCTGTCGCGATACCGTGCAGTCGAAAAGATGAAGAGGTTGTCCGTCCCATCGAGCGCCGCGAGCGGATGGCCGCTCGGCACGCTTGCGAGCCCGACGCGGACGCCGCCCCGCGTTGCTCGAGCGCGATACCGAAGGACTTCTCCGCGCGCGCGCGCGGCACTCGTCCGCGCCTCCCACACGTCGTCCATCTGCGCGAGCGACGCCATGAACTCGTCGGCACTCCCCGTCTGAAGTGACTCGGGCACCAGGGACTCGAGCTCGACGTCCGCCAACTCACCACTATATCCGATCAACCGAGCAAGGATGAGCCCTTTACGCGCGACATCGAGTCCGCTGAGATCGTCGCGCGGATCTGGCTCCGTATATCCCCTGCGTCGCGCCTCGCGCACCGCATCCGAGAAGCGACGTCCGCGCCCCATCTCGCTGAAAAGAAACCCCATCGTGCCGGATGGTGAGCACTCCACGCTGTCGATTCTGTCACCCGACGCATGAAGCTGCTGAAGCGTGTCGATCACCGGCAATCCGGCGCCGACCGTGGCCTCGTGCAGAATGCGGCGACCGCGCGTCCGTGCCTCGTGCATGATCCGCTTCACGTCGGGGTGAGGCGCGGTGAGCGGTACCTTGTTCGCAAGAACCAGATCGGCTCCGTGTTTGAGGGCGAGCTCCAGTGCCGCGCCAGTGTTCCCGCTTGCGACATCCACGACGATTGGCTTCGCGAGTGCATGAGACATCATAAGCGCCATCGCATCCTCGGCGGTTCCCTTCCGGCCACCGGGAAGCCCGCTCAACTGGCCACCATGATTCTTGTGGACGATGAGTCCCGCGAGGCTCCGCGGCGTGATGCCACGCGGGCTGAAGATGTAGCCGGTGTGATCGATTACGCCGACGATGCGCGCCGTGGTACGCTCGTGCTGGCGGAGCGCTAGCAGTTGCGAGATCATCCCGCGCGCCACGCGACCCGCACCCAGTAGAATGAGATCGACGTGCTGAACGCGGCGGGCAGACCGGCCGCCGCCGATCTTGCCGAGGTGAAATGCGGTGTGGACGGCAACCATCGCCGCGGCAGCGTCGTGTTCGTTCACCACGAACGAGATGTTCCGCTCGGAGCTGCCCTGCGCGATGGCCGCGACGCTCACGTCAGCGTGCGCGACCGCTTCGAATATGCGTGCCGCGACACCCGGTGTGCGTGCCATGCCGGAGCCGACGACTGCGATCGTCGTCATCGACGTTTGTGCGATGATCTCCTCCACTTCGCCGCGCGCGAGCTCTGACGCGAATTCCGCTCGCAGCATGTCGGACACCTGGGCAGCACGATCCGCGGGGACCGTGAAGCAGATGGACTGCTCCGAGGACGCCTGCGAGATCAGTGAGACCGACACGCGTTCCGCCGCCAGAGCGCCGAAGATTCGCGCCGCGATGCCCGGGACGCCGAGCATCCCCGTGCCGTTGACGGAGAGCATCGCCTGACGCGCAATACCGGAGATGGCTCGTACCGGCGCGCCACGTGCCGGCCGGCCGACCACGATTCGGGTTCCCGCCGCAGCGGGATTCGCGAATGGACGAATCCTGAGCACCGTTCCTGGCGTGAGCGGTAGAAGGGTGCGCGGATGGAGTACCTTCGCGCCGTAGTACGCCAACTCCGAGGCCTCGCGGGCATCGAGCACCGGAACCACGCGCGCGTCCGCAACGATCCGCGGATCGGCTGTCATGCAGCCGGGAACATCCTTCCACAGGATCACTTCCTTCGCGTCGAGCGCATGCGCGAGCACTGTCGCAGTAAGGTCCGATCCGCCTCGCCCCATCGTCGTCGTGGAACCGTCGTCCGCCCGCCCGATGAACCCGGGCACCACCGTCATGTGCTGTTGCTGCAGGAGTGGAGCGAGCAGTGCACATACGGCGTCCGTTGACCGCCGGAGATCAGGACTGGCGTCCCCATGCCGATCATCGGTGATCACAACCGCCGCTCCATCGACGACCAATGCGCTCAACCCGTGCGCTTCGAGTGCCGCGGACACGATGTGCGACGCCATCCGCTCGCCGGACGCAAGCGCTGAATCACGCAGCGCATCGCCCTGCGTGCTCTCATTCGCGAGCATCGTCAGCGTCGCGTGCAGCTCGGCCGCGATCGTCTCGATTGCGTCGCCCGGTGAGGAGCGACTACTCGGCGCGGCGGCGCCGATCACCTCGGCCGCGACCGTGAGGTGCCGCTCCCGCAACTCTGTGGCAACGTCGAGCGCCCCATTCACGTCGCCATCGGCCGCAAGGCCGATGGCATCGAGAAGTGCGTCTGTTACTCCCTGAAGCGCCGAGCACACAATGACGCGCGCGTGCGTTGCGCGCTCCGTATGCAGCAAGCGCGCCACGGCGGCAATGGCGCGCGCGTCCGCGAGTGCCGCACCGCCGAACTTGTGTACGACGATGTCACGTTTCGCCGGCGGCATCGCTGTCGAGGAGATTGGGGATTCCCGTCACCATGCGTGGGTTTCGCCGAATTTTGCGATCCAGAGCCGCGCAGGATCCAGCCCGCGCTCCTTCCATCGCAACCTCGCACGCCGCGGCGGTTCGTCCATCGGCTCGTCGGTCAGACGGAATGTTCCCCAATGAATCCCGAGCATGAGCGGTATCGGAACGTCCGGATGTGGCGACACGACGTCCTCGAAAGCCTGAACGGCCTCATTGGGATCCACGTGCACCACGTGCATGAACCAGCGTGGTTCGTAGGCTCCGATCGGCATCATCACGAAGTCGAATGGGCCGCACTGCGCGCCGACGTCGGCAAACTCCGGATGATACGCGGAGTCCCCCGCAAAATAGACGCGGCGCGCGCCACGCTCGAGCGCGTAACCCCCCCAGAGCGTCTTGTTCCGGTCACCCATCCGCCGCGCGCTGAAGTGTCGCGCGGGGGTGCCGGTGATGCGAGTTCCCTTCACGTCCACCGAATCCCACCAATCCAACTCCACGACGTTGCGAGCGCCCCAGCCGCGAAGGTATGCGCCCAGGCGAAGTGGTGTTACCCAGGTCGCGTCGGGATGCGCGCGAGCGATTCGTTTTACGGCCGGCTTGTCGAGATGATCGTAGTGGTTGTGCGACAGCAGGATCATGTCCAGCGGCGGCAACGCGTCGAGCGATATCGCTGGATCCATCACGCGCCTCGGCCCCATCCATTGAACAGGAAACGCGCGTTCACTGAATACCGGATCCGTGATGATGTTCAGGCCATCCATCTGAAGCAGGATCGTCGAGTGACCAATCCACGTCGCGGTGTGTACGCCCGTGCCGACCCTCGGCTGGACGACGTCGGGAATCGCCCTCGGAAACGATCCGCGCGGTGGCGTGGGATCGCGTTCCTCTCGCCGTCGGTCGCGCGCCCACCGCAGCACGTCGCGCCAATCGTGCGGTGCGCTGTCGGGCCAGGGGTTTCTGAACGTGCCGTCTGCAGCGTGGTGAGGCTTGCTCGCGCTCATTTATGAATGCTACGCCATCACCTGGCGCCACGCGGCGACGTTCTCGCGCACGTGCTCGGTACGACGCATTCCTGTGAGCACCGTCGAAACCGCCGGCAGCGAGGCCGCAAACCGAAGTGACCGCTGCGCGTCGGTCGTGCAGGTCGGAAACAGTTCCCGCACCTCGTCCGGCAGGTCTGCTACCAACCGACCTTGCATCAACGGAGCGCTGACGACCACCCCGAGTCCGAGCGCTTCGGCCGCCTCGAAGAGGGGAACCAGCTTTCCCCCGAGCCGCTGTGTCGGGTTGCGCGCGGCCTCGGGCATCCCGAGACCAAACGGGAGTTGGACGACGCGGAAGTGGTTCCCCGGCCCTCCGATGTCGCGCGCGAGCGCAACCAGATCGGACAGGCTGAGGTGTTGCCTGTTGTCCGGCGGGACGCGAAGCCCGAGCCAGGTCGCGCAGCCGTAGCCTCCAATCGATCCCGACGTCGCGCGTTCCTCGAGCAACTCGAAGGCCGTGCGCAACCTGGCGCGAAACGTGGCTTGATCGACCGCAAGAAGCTGTTCTTCCGGATTGTGGAGATAGTAGAGATCGATGCAGTCGAGCCCCAGGTTCTCCATGCTGCGCTCGAGCTGCATCATCAGGAAGCGGGGATGAATCGAGTGGCCGCCGCGGGCCAGATCGTTCGACGTAATGACGCCCGGCACGAAGAGCGTCTCTTCCAGAAACGTTTCGTACGCTTCTCGGCTCGTCGGCGGCTCGCCATCGAGAGCGACATATCCGCCTTTGGAGCAGACAAGCACTTCGTCACGTCGAATCTCGCCGGCACTGAACGCCTCGTTGAGAGCGCTTCCCACCGCACGCTCCGAGCGCTGACAGCGATAGTTGATCGCTGTGTCGATGACGTTGATGCCCGAACCGAGTGCCTCCCGAATGCTCTTCCGGTAGCGATCGTCTTCGGCGTCGGTGCATTCGCCGAGGTACGTCCCCAGGCCCAGCGCACTCGCGGTGAGCGCGCGCGGCACAGTACGGTAGAAATCCGCCGGGTGCCGCACGTTTCGTGTGGCAAGTCGTAGCGTTCCATCCGTAGTTCCACGAGGGAACTTCAGCGCTCCCGACGTTCGTGGCGGAGTGAGCTTCTCGCCGTCGCCCGCCGGAGAGGAGTGGGTGGTACCAGTTGGCATTGCATCGTCACGCTACCCGGCGTGCCCGTCATCAGCAAGGGCAGCTGGCGGACGCGCCCCTTTGGCGTCCTCCGCTTGAGCCCGTCCGACGCGGCCCGCTAGATTGCGCGGCGCCTCGGAGTTGCGTCAGCTCATGCTGCCGTGAGGGCGGTTTCAGTCATTTGAGAAACGGGAGCGTTGCAAATGCCAGGTTTTGGCGCCTGGGGTGAACGTTGGTGGATGCCGGTCCTTTTCGTTGCGATCGCCGGCCATCTCACGAACGTGTGCGTCACCCTCTTCCTGCACCGCGCGCAGACGCATCGCGGCGTTCGGCTGCATGCGTTCGCAGCGACGCCGATGCGTCTGTGGCTGTGGCTGACCACGGCCATCGTGACCAAGGAATGGGTTGCCTGCCACCGGAAGCACCATGCGTTTGCCGATCGCGAGGGAGATCCACACAGTCCGGTACTCGAGGGGCTACGCGAGATCATCCTCAAGGGTGCCTTCTATTATCGGCAGGCCGTTCGGCAGCCCGGGATTCTCGAGAAGTACGGCAAGGGTACCCCGAACGACTGGCTCGAACGTCATCTGTTGACGCCGCTGAACTGGATTGGCGTGCTCGTGATGCTCGGCATCGACATCTATCTGTTCGGACTGTTCGTGGGCCCCGCCGTCTGGGCCGCGCAGATGATCTGGATCCCGCTCTGGGCCGCTGGCGTCATCAATGGCATCGGCCATGCGCTCGGCTATCGCAACTTCGAGGTAAAGGACGAGAGCAGAAACATCTCGCCCATCGCCATCTGGCTCGGCGGAGAGGAATTGCACAACAACCACCATGCCGATCCGCGCAGCGCGAAGTTCAAGGCGCGCTGGTTCGAGATCGACATCGGGTGGATCTACATCCGCGCGCTGAAGCTGGTCGGGCTGGCACGCATTGAGTACGCGCGCAACTACGGCCCGCCGCGCCATCACGACGATCTCGCCGTCGACGCGGCGGCCTGAGGCACCCAGAGCGTGCGCTCAATCCGGCGGTCGAACAGGCCGCCGGCCCGGTGGGACGGTCCTGCCGCTTGCATATAGATTCCTTGGTGACGCTCCACTGCGAGGACCGAGGAATCATGCCCGCCACCGTCACCTGCTCCCGCTGCGGCCAGACCCGCACCGGTTTCGAGCGACCGCCATTTCCCGGCGCCATCGGCGCGCGCATCGTGAGCGAGATCTGTACGGAGTGTTGGGCACTCTGGCTCAAACAGCAGACCATGCTCATCAACCATTACGGTCTCAACGTGATGGATCCGCAGGCCCGCAGCTTCCTCACGAAGAACATGGAGGCCTTTCTCTTCAAGAAAGGGAACGAGGAAGAGGTCGACACGACGAAGCAGGGCACGATCGCGTGGTGAGGGCCCGGGCGCATTCGCTGCGGCTTGCGGTGGCCGGCGTGTTCCTCACGGCGTGTGCGACCGGCGGCGCGGCGACACGCTCCGGCCCGGAAGACGATGCGGTGTGGGCCGACTCGGTACTCGGCACGCTCTCGCTTCGCGACAAGGCGGCCCAGATGGTGTGGCCGTGGGTCCTCGGCGACTACACCGCGGTGGACAACCCGGCGTGGACACGCATCGAGCGCCTGGTCCGCGAACAGAAGCTCGGTGGCGCCATTCTGTCGGTGGGCGGGCCAATCGACATCGCCGTCAAGATCAATGCGCTGCAGCGTGCCGCGGCCGTGCCGCTGCTCATCGGCGCCGATCTCGAAACGGGCGCGGCATTCCGTGCTCGCGGTGGTTACTTCATACCGAACGCCATCGACCTCGGCGGCGCAACCGCGTTTCCGTCAGCGATGGGAATCGGAGCCACGCGCGACACCGCCATCGCCTACGAGATGGGACGGGTCACGGCGCTCGAAGGACGCGCGCTCGGCATTCACATGGCGTTCGCGCCCGTGCTCGACGTCAACAACAATCCGCGCAATCCCGTCATCAGCGCGCGGTCGTTCGGGGAGGATCCGCACCTCGTGGCACGGCTCGGGCGGGCATTCATTCGCGGCCTCCAGGAGAATGGGATGCTTGCAACCGCCAAACATTTTCCCGGACACGGGGACACCGAGCAGAACTCGCACCTGGAGCTTGCAAGCGTCGACGCGTCGCGCGCCCGGCTCGACAGCGTGGAGTTGTATCCGTTTCGGGAGGCAGTTCGGGCTGGCGTACGGGCCGTAATGACCTTTCATGGTTACCTGCCCGCGCTCGACACCACGCACACTGCCGCCACGCTGAGCTCCAAGGTCATGACCGACCTTCTGCGGGACCAGATGGGATTCCGCGGAATTCTGGTCACCGATGCCCTCGACATGAACGGAGTGCTTGGCACGTCGACGATGGCCGAGGTCACGCAGCGTGCCGTGCTTGCGGGCAATGATGTGCTGCTCATGCCCTCGGACATCCCGACGGCAATCGACGCCGTCGCCGCCGGCGTGCGCACTGGCAGGTTCCCTGAATCGCGTATCGATGCGTCGGTGCGGAAGCTTCTGGTAGCGAAGCATCAGATGGGACTCGACCGCCAGCGCCTCGTGTCGGTCGAAGCCGTCCGGGACGTGGTCGCGGATTCGGCCAACCTCGCGCCGGCCCGCCTCGCCGCCGAGCGTGCGATCACGCTGGTGCGGGATTCGTTGAATCTCGTGCCATTGGGGCGAATGGCTCGCGCAAGCCGCGTCGTCAGTCTCACCGTGGCGCCGCGTTCGGACCTCAGTGCCGGCACGGCCTTCAATGCCGAGTTGCAGCGGACGTTTCCGCAGTTGTGGACGCAGGTGCTGACCCCGGAGATCCTCGTGGAGACGACGGCGGGCGCCGCGTCCGGCGGTACCGGCGCCTACGTAGCAAGCCCGACGCCGCGGATTCTCCCAGCCGCGGTGGACAACGCGCTGCGCGCCGCGGAGGGTGCCGACGTCGTCATCGTCTCATCGTACTTCGGCGCGAGCTCCAGCACCGCAACCATGGCTGCGACCGGCGGCCTTCCCGAGCTGATGGACGGTTTACGGCAACGCAACCGGCACGTAGTCCTCGTTTCTTTCGCGAATCCGTATCTCGCGCAGGATCTGCCGCCCGCTGCGGTATTCCTGGAGGCGTGGAGCGGTTCTCCGCTCTCACAGCGTGCGGCCGCGCGCGCGCTGCTCGGCATTGCCCCGATTACGGGCCAGCTTCCCATCAGCATCCCGTCAGTCGCGGCCTTTGGCGCCGGACTGCGCCGGGACGTGCTTACCGCGCCGTCGTCGCAGCGGACACCGTGACGCAGCGACGCGTGTGCCGTCACGTTTCTTTCGGTTGACGTCACGCGCCGATTCGCGTATATCACGCAGGCGCGGCGAGTCGCGGTGAATTAGAAACATCTCGTTACCATATGACGACGCCCTCGCGCCAACACGCTCTTGACTTTGGTGACGAATTGTTACTAATTCGCGCCACATGCGTGACCGACCACTCGCCCTGACGAAGCCAGCCGCCCGCCGCACCGCCCTCGCGGTGGACGTGGTGGTCCTCTCACCAAGGAGCGACACGCTCGCCGTGCTGTTGTCGCGCGCCGGGGGCGCTGCCAGAGAACGGTGGTCGCTCCCGTGGGACACGCCGCGACCCGGCGAAGGACTCGAGGACGCGGCCGCGCGTGTTGCGACGACCGTGCTTGGAGTCACTCCGGTGTTCTTCGAGCAGATCGGCGCGCTCGCCGACGCGCGGCGGCACCCCGGTGACGCCGACGTGTCGATCGGCATCGCCGCACTCGTTCCCTCGGACGTACACGGCGGGACGCGTGATGCGGAGTGGTTTCCGCTCGACGATCTGCCCGCGCTCCCGCCTCGACATCGCACGGTGGTCGATCGCGCGGCGTCGGTCGTACGGCAGCGCGTGGATCAATCCCCACTCGCGTTTCGACTGCTGCCCTCCACGTTCACGCTCAGCCACCTCCAGTCTGTGTACGAGTTGCTGCTCGGCCGGCGGTTGCACAAGGCCAGTTTCCGTCGCGCGCTGCAGGCGAGTTATCTAGTGGAGCCCACCGACGAGTGGCGCGGTGAAGGGCGCGGCCGTCCGGCGCAGCTCTTTCGCTATGCGCCGCGCAAGCGGCGCGGCGTCCGGCGTGGTGTGCGCTTCGATCTTTTCATGGACTGAACGACGTCGTCCGAAAACATACAGACGTTGTCGTGCCATCCCGAATGTCTCCCGAACCTCAGGAGTTGCCTCTTGCTGTTGGCATATTAGTCGCAATATGTTCTTTAGGTACAAACTCGGGACGTCGATGCTCGATTATCTGGACGGGCTGTGCGCGGCGTTGCTGGCGCGGAACGGAACCGAGATCCGGCGCCTGTTGCGGCATCCGCTCGCGCGGGCGCTTCCGCGTCGCGTGCGCGAGGAGGGATACGCCATCGCACGTGCCGGCCCGGAAAGTCTGCGCGCTCCCGTCCAGACCCTGCACTTCTACCATCAGACCTTGCATCTCCTCGGCGCACGTCCCGCGGCACGCACCGAGGCGGCGCCGGCCACCGACCGTGCGATGCCCGAAAACGGTCAGCTCGAGATTCCGCTGCGCGCTGCCGGCGGCTGAGACGCGTCTCCGGTGCTCGTCGCACGCTGCTCGAGCAGCAGCCTCGCGATGGCGGCGTTGTCTCGCGCAATCCGGAAGAGCTCCGACGTCACATGATTGGCGTCGCCCTCGAGCTCCTCGAGCACGATCGGACGATCCGCGTCGCTTCGCGCACGCGCCCGCCGCTCGATCACCACGCGGCCACTCAGTCGCTCGGTCGTGACGTCGGTCGGATTGCTCACCAGCAATTCGACGCGAACCGATCCGCCGCCGGGCATCCGCCGCGAATACAGCGACTCTCGTGACACGTTAGCTTCGCCGCCTGGAGCGGCGTTGACGACTCGCTCCGACACCAGCTGCTCCTCCGGCCGTAATCCGTCTCGACGCGCGCGGTGCTTTCGCGACGGCCGGCGCGCCGTCCAGCACATGCTCGAGCGCTTTGATTGCTCTTTCAACAGCGCTCATCGAGGGGCGATGCGCAAGGGCCTCACCCCACACGTCTCCCATCTGCACGACTCGCGCCGGCACGGTGCCCACCGTGTACGCCTCGATTCGGAGCCGCGCGGTCAGCTCGCGCGGCAGAACCGGCGTCGAGACGGATGCGAGGGGGCGCGGACGCACGCTGTAGACGCTCGCCGCACTCTTCCCACGTGCGTTCTGCATCGCGTCCACATAGATCGTCCCGTTCGGACGCGCCCGGATCGAGCGTTCCACCGTGGCGCTCTCGCGATGGCGTCCCGCGATCACCCGCGCCATCAGCGTGGCCAACGTGGCCGATATGTCGTACGAGGTTCGTGCCGGCAGCGGTATGACCACATGCATCCCCCTGGCGCCCGACGTCTTGATCGCCACCGGAAGCCTGCAGTTGTCGGCCAGCTGTACGACGGCTTTCGTCAGGCGCACGACCTCCGCGAAGTCGACATCATCACCCGGATCGAGATCGATGACGCAGCGATCGGCGTGATCGACGTCCGTGACCCGCGACAGCCAAGGATGCACTTCAATGGCGCCCAGCTGCACGGTGTACAGCAGCGTCGGGAGATCTCCGCCGATGAGTCGAGACTTGGCGCCCACCGACTCCGCCCTGACTCCGGCCGGTACATGCTCGCCGGCATTCTGTTGAAAGAAGAGCGGTCCCCCGACCCCATTTGGAAAGCGCTTCAATATCAGCGGCCGGTCTCGCACGTGCGCCTCCAGCACCGGCCACACGTGGGTGTAGTAGCGCATCAGCCCGCCCTTCGTGATACCGGCGTCCGGGAAGAAGACCTTCCCCAGACTCGACACGTGAAGCGAGCCAGCCGCGCCGAAGTCCAGATCGCCCTCGCCGCCGTCAGCCTCGATTGCATACAGCTGAGACTTCACATCGCGCGAACGCCCCAGCGCTCGACTGGGGCGTTGCTGTTTCCCGCCGGCGGACGACGTACGCCGCGGCATGAACGACGTTATCGCAGCTAGCCCAGCTTGGTGACGTCGGCCGCTTGCGGCCCCTTCTGTCCCTGCACGATCTCGAATTCCACCTTGTCACCCTCGGCAAGCGACTTGAACCCGTTTCCCTGGATGGCGCTGAAGTGCACGAAGACGTCCGGGCCGCCTTCTCGCGAAATGAAGCCAAATCCTTTCGCGTCGTTGAACCACTTCACCGTGCCGTTGATGCGAGCCATGAACCGTACCTCGAACCAGAGCCTTGGAGCCTGATCCCGCGCTTGGACGTCGCCGCTTGGCGATGGCGAAGTCCATGCGCGTGACCGCTGTTATGCCCCGTCGCGCCGACCAATCGGCTCTCGGGGCGGGACGTATGCGTGGATCGGGCAAGTTTTGTGCACGCGGCAGCTGACGCGCTTCGGTCCGTTGCTACCGGCGTCAGCCTTGGGAGACCGCACAATGCCCCCCAAACGCGACGCGGGGCCGATTTCTCGGCCCCGCGCCCACAGTGAACGTTCCCTTCGCCAGTGAGACTACGCGGCGCCCGCGATATACCGCGCGAGACGTCCGCACTCACGACACTGCAGCGTGACCTGCGAGCGCGGCGGCGGCGGAAAGTCGTCGGGCGTCCGCTCGATCTGTCCCGAGCAGGATGGACAGCTCAGCGGGGAGCCGTTCCGATCGTTCGCGATGAGGTGGAGCGCTTGCACTGGGTTATACGTAGCCGGTCGCGGCTTGCGCATTGGCCCTCCAAAATGATTTCGCACACACCCGGGTGAATTCGGGCTCCGGGTAGCCCTTGAAGAATAGTAACCTTCAAATGCCCTAAAGCACAGTGGGGCATTGTCTTGCGGCCCAAAATCGACCATCTGCCCACTTGACGCCATTCTGCGGACGTCCGTGGCCCGTGCCGCTGTGCCACCTGCACCGTCTCGAGCCCTCCCGTGCTCGACCGCCAACCATCCGCGGACGCCTGGGACGCGAGTCCACAAGCGTTATACCGCCATGAAGTCGCCGGGTTCCCAAAAGGCCGTTCGGAGCGGTTAACTCGCGCAATTTCCGTCGTGCGGCCTGTTTGCCCGTTGGCCCGGGCTGCGACACATCGTCGCAGGTCTCGCAAGCGCGATACTTGCCAGCGTGCTGGGCATGTTCCCCGGAGCATACCCAGCCACAGAGGAGATGCAGCGATGGCCATGAAGAAGAAGGCTCGCTCCACCAGGAGCAGCGGGCGAAAGGCAGCAGCCAAGCGCTCCGGAGGAAAGGTGGGCTCAGCCGCCCGGCGAAAGGCGGCCGCAGGGGCAAGGGGCGCAGGGAGGAAAGGAGCCGGCGCGAGGCGCTCGTCGTCGAAGGCGACAGCGAAACGCGGTGCCAAACGGACGGGGGCGAAGAAATCAGCGAAGCGCGCGCCGAAAAAGACTGCGACCCGCGCAGCGCGTCAGCGATCGATGTCCATCGTCGACCGCGTGAAGCGAGTGGCTTCGGGAGTCGTCGAGCAAGCCCAGTCCGCCGTAACCCACGGCGTTGACGCCGCCCGGGAGCTCGGCGAGAACATCGTTGAGCGCGTGACGACTTGACCCATGTCCTTCGTCGCTGCGCCGGCGCTCAGCTGGCGTGGCGGCGGAGGAACTGCACCACGAGCGTCGCGACCTGATCCTTGCAGTAGTCCACTGTGATGACGTGGCCGCAGCCGGACACCCAGTGGCTCTCGACCGGCCGCCGAAACCCGGCAAGTGCCTTGAGAGCACGGTCGGCGGGAATGCGGTTGTCCTGCCTGGAGTTGATCACCAGCGTCGGCTGCGTAATGAAAGGCAAAGCCGCGTATCCCGCATCTGCGGTCTCCACGAGCGCCTGGACGGCCCCGGGCGAGAACGTGCCGTAGGCGCGACTCTCCAACGATGCGGCGCTGTCGTGTACCGACGACTCACCCCTGCCGCCCAGATAGGGAGTGACTGCACCCCACAGCCAACGAAATCGGGCCGCCAGCCGAATGCTGGTCGGCGGGACGAGATACGGTGCAAGGAGCACGAGCGCACTCACTTCGGCATGTTCCCTGGCGAGACGGACCGCGATCGCGCCGCCCATGGAAAGACCCACGATTGCGGCGCCTCGCGACTGTGACTGAAGCAGCGTCAGCGCCGATTCCGCCGAGTCGTAATACTCCGCCGACGTCGTTTGGGCGAAGGCTCTCGGAGACCTTCCATGCCCGGGAAGAAGCGGCGCATGAACCGTATAGCCCTCGTCGGCGAGTCGTCGTGCAAGCTCCCGAAATGATTGCGGCGAATCGCCCGAGCCGTGGAGCAGGAGAACGCCGATGCCGTTCGTTCCCGGGAGCGTGAACGATTCTGCACCGAGCGCCACCCCATCAGCGCCAAATTCATATCGGGCCGAATATTCTGCGTCCGTCTCGCGCGCGATGCGTGCCCGATTGGCGATGAGTCCTGCTGTCGCCAAGCCGACTATCCATGGAATGGTCACCGTGTATCTGGGCCGGTCAGTATCGGCGTAGCGTCGGGTCGATCTCGACCGACCAACGATCGATGCCGCCCACGAGATTGCGCACGCGATTGAAGCCCTGATCGCGCAGCCACGCTGTCGCCGCCGCGCTCCGCATGCCGTGATGGCAGTAGGCCACGATCTCGGTATCGCGAGCAAGCGAGTGTACTGCCTGCGGCAGCGCGCTCAGTGGAACGAGCCGCGCCTGTGGGAGCCGGGCGATCGCCCACTCGTATGGCTCGCGGACGTCGAGGACGGTGATGGGCTCGCCCTGACGGAGTCGCGCCGCAAGCCGATTCGGCGTGATCTCGTCATCACTGAGCGCTTCGTCCGCGTCCGTCTCGTTCGGTCGCTGGGTCTTGGTATCCTCACCGCAGAATGCCTCGTAGTCCTGTAGCGTCGCAATCTCGCGCGTGCCACACGCGGGGCAGCCCGCATCCCGTGCAACCTCGATTGTCCGGAAGCGCATGTGAAGAGCGTCCACCAACAAGAGCTTGCCGATCAACGGTTCACCGATACCGACGATCAGCTTGATGGCCTCGGTGGCCTGCATTGCTCCGATCATTCCCGGTAGCACGCCGAATACGCCCGCCTCGGCGCAGTTGGGCGCGAGCTCGGGGGGCGGCGGCTCCGGAAAGAGGCAGCGGTAACAGGGACCATCCGGGGCACTGAGCACGGAAAGCTGCCCGTCGAATCGTGAGACGCTTCCCTGCACGTTCGTCTTTCCGAGGAGCACGCATGCGTCGTTCACCAGATAGCGTGTCGGAAAGTTGTCCGACCCATCGAGGACCAGATCGAATCGACGGATGATCTCCAGGGCATTCGCGCTCGAGAGGCGTACCTGAATCGGCTCGACGTCGATCAGTGGATTGAGATCACGTAGGCGGTCATACGCTGATTGTGTCTTCGGCAGCCCGACGTCGCGCGTCCCGTGGAGGACCTGGCGCTGAAGGTTGCTGATGTCGACTGCGTCCGCGTCGACGATGCCCAGACGACCAACGCCGGCGGCGGCGAGATAGAGTGCCGCGGGGGAGCCAAGCCCTCCTGCGCCGATGAGAAGGACGCGCGCCGCTTTCAGCCGCCGCTGCCCTGGCTCGCCGATGCCCGGCAGGATCAGATGACGGTGATAGCGCTGGAGCTCGTCGGCGGTCAGATCCGGTTCGTTCTCGAACACCATGATGTGAGGTGGCGGAAACGAAGAATACATGCTTCGACGTCATCGCGACGGCGAGTCACCGACCGCCTGCACACCGAGATCCGAACGCGATCGCGCTGGAAGTCTACTGAATTGCCGCCGTGACCGTTGTTGTGTCGCCGAGGACGAGCGGTGCGACTTCTACCACCCCGGTGAGACGTTCGAAGAGCCGCGCCGTCGGCGCCACATAGAGCGTGCTGCCGACGCGCTCCACCAGCCCCTCACCGGTGAGCCGGCCGAGCACGAGTGAAACGGATTCGCGTGTGGCTCCGACGAGCTCGCACAGCAATCGGTATTGTGCGCTGGAGAGCTCGATGCGGCCGTCCGGATGCAGGAAGCTCGCGTGCGAAGCCATACGCTGGAGCGCGGACACAAGCCGCTGCTCCACAGACAGTGTCGTCAGCTCGCGAAGCCTGTCGAGCAGAGACGTGCGCTCTGCCATGACCTGCCCGATGAGGGCGAGTGCCTGTTGTGGGCGTTCTCGCACGAAGGCACGCAGGTTGGACGTGCTGACAAAGATTGTCTCCGTTACTTCGTCTGCACGCGCATCGGTCGCATACAGCGCGTTTGGAGACAATCCTTCTGCCCCAAACGTTTCACCGGGCGTGGCGACCCACGGGACGAATCCTCGGCCCGCACGCACGCGGCTGCGCAGGACGACGCAGCCGCGGAGGACGACAAAAACACCGTCGGCCGAAGTTCCCCGCTCGTAGATCTGGAAGCCCGCGGGCCAGGACGCGCGCGCGGCGTACTCCGCAATCTCGAGCAGATCCTCCTCCGTCAGGCGCTGGCCCGCAAACTCACCGCGTTCATGCCTGTGCTGCCGCAAGGCTCACTCCTCATGTGCTCCCTACGGGCCACGCAATACATGGGCCCCGGGCAGCGCGCGGGCTCAGCGGTATCGCCAGTCCCTGAGCGCTAAGGGATGTCGAGCGCGCGCCGTGCCGCAGCTATCGCACGAGTAGCTGCGTCGAATCGCTGTGCCAAATCGGCAAGCTCGCTGCTTGCAAGTCGCTCGTCCGCCGCGCGCACCGCTTCATTCACGGACGGAAACACCATGTTTGCGTATCCATTGTCCTGATCGGCGACGTAAATGAGGTTGCGATACCAGGGACGGGTGCGAAGTCCCGCCGGTCGAATCAGCGCTCGTTCGACCTGAAGTAGCGCCGCATTCGTGGCTTGACGACGTTGACGTGATGGGCTGCCCGCTGCCAGCGCCGCATCGCGCGCCGCATTGAACGCGCGCGCTTCCTGTTCCATACCGGAGATGGCGCTGCGGAGTGCCGTCGTGGTCACCGCGCTCCATGACTTCGCGCCCAATGCGCGATCGAGCGCTGGAACATATCCCTGCATCGTGCGCGCGAACTCCGCATAGTCGTATGGCAGAATGTCGGAGTTCGCGATGCGAAGCACCATGGCCGCACCAATGCGCGCCGCTGCGGCATGATACGCGAAGGTGGAATCGCCAAACCTGGACATCCACGTAAAGTCGTCGTACTGCGAGTGATACACACCACCGGCGCCGCCGAAACCCCATTCGGCAATGGGAATGCCGAGGTGGTTGTAGAATCCTGCGAAGTCCGATCCGCCTCCCGGATCTCCCATCGCCGGGCTCGCCGTGTCGGCCACGGACGACGCACGTTGCCACTCCGCATACACGCTTCCCTTTCCGCTAGGATCCGGAACGGCTTTCGCGACGTCCCGGAGCACGGGCCGTAGCGACGGCGATCCTCCTGCGTTGAAGCGAATGCCTTGCGCGGCCACGTCCTGATTGAGGTACGCCACGCCACCCCGCGACAGGCGAAGTGAATCGTCCTCCACGAATTCCGTGGAGCCCATGAGCCCCCACTCCTCGGCATCCCATGTGGCGAATACGATCGTCCGCTTCGGTCGATGTCCGGCCTTCACGGCGTCGGCCACTGCACGCGCCGCCTCAAGCACACTGACGCTCCCACTCACATTGTCGGCTGTACCGGGACCCCAACCGTCGCGGTGGCCGCCGATCATCACGATTTCGTCCGGATACTCGCTGCCACGCACGACGCCGAACGTGTCGTAGATCGGCTTGACACCGTGCGTCGCGCGATCGTCGGTGACGGCAACACGTGCACGAACGACACCGGGACCGATGTGATATCGGAACGGCAGCCCGCCCTGCCATGACTGAGGCACCTCCTTTCCACGCAACGGCCCAAGCAGTTCACTCGCATTGCCGTAGGAGATGGGCACGACGGGAATGTGCGGAATCTGCATCTGGGCAATTGGTATCCGAGGCGCGCCCGATTTGCTCGGATACCCGGGCGTCGCCGGATCGCCCGCGCCGTTGTACACACTTCCACGTTGCACACCGTCGCGATTCCGCATTGGCCCGTCGGGGTACACGTCGCCACGTACGTATCCGTCGTCCTGCGGATCGCTGTAGATGAGCAGCGCGATGGCGCCGTGCTTCTCTGCCTCGCGGGCCTTGATACCTCGAAACGATCGTCCGTAGCGGGCGACCGCGACCCTTCCCTTTAGCGATACTCCGAGCGAGTCGAGCTGCACATAGTCTTCGATGAGTCCATAGTTGACGTATACGACGTCGCCGCTGACGTCGCCGACACCGCTATGGCCATTGACGGTGAGGTATTGCGGTCCACTCGAGGTCGGATCGCCTGTGACCGGCGGCTCCGCGAGCGCCAGCTTCTTCGGCGTCGGCACCACGCGCCATACCGCCACTGACGTCGCATGCGGAATGAACACGTCGTACTGCCGAACGTCCGTCTCCAACCCCATCGCCTTCATCTGCGCAATGACGTAGTCACGCGTGCGTTGCTGCGCCGGTGTTCCAGCGACGTGCGTTTCCTTCGACAGCTCACGCGAGTGAGCGCGCGCCCGTGCGGCATCGGGTCTCGCGATGGCCTCTGCTTCGAGAACACGCTCGGCCGCAGACCCTGCCGGCGAGTAGCCAGGAAGGGGCTGCTGCGCCATGGCGGTGATTGGACTCCACGCGAGGGCAAGTATCGCCGGCACTCGAAACAGAACGCGAGCTGTCGTTGTCATGGTACGCATGAATGGGTTGATGACGTGAGACATTCAGTCGAAGTCGCGCATGGCCGCGGCAATGGCCGTCCGCAGGCGGCGCTCCCGATCCGGACCTTCGCGCACGCTGCTCGCGAGGACATCGAGTAGACGGAGCATTTCATCTTCGATGAATTGCTCGCGCTCACGCACGCCCAGTGCGTCGAGAGAGCGCTCGGCAAGCGAGCGCAAACGGGCGAGGGTTTCTTGATCGAAGGCGCGGAGCTGCCCGCGGCTCGGAGCTGCTTCCATTGGTGGCCGATCGCGCCGTCGGCGCCCGGCCTCGAGCAGCGCGGACATCGGCGCGAGTGCGATCACGAAGGAGCCGGGCGTGTGTTCGGAAAATGAAACGATGACGTTCTTTCGGCGCAGCTCGTGAAATACGCGAACACACGCGTCCTTGACCACGGGTACGCCGTCGTCGCTGTTGTTTCCTCGTCCGGTGACGACGAGGACTTCCTTGGCATCCGCTACTTGTTGCTGTCGGAGCCAGTTGCGCACACGATGAGATGCGTCGGCCGCCGTGGGCAGAGCGCTCCGGATATTCAGCGTGCGGGAGGGACCGAAGCGCACCTCGTCGAACGCCTGATGCAGACCCTTGAGCCCTCGCTCCGGACGCTCGCCCATCCGTCTATTGTCGGTTTTCCGGACGGAGTGCCCGCTCGAGGACGTGGCCGTCGAGGTGCTCGGTTGCCGTGACGCCGGCGACGCGCGCCAGCGTCGGTGCCATGTCCACGACCAGAGCACGCTCCGCGTAGCGGCCCGCGATGAACCACGGGCCATAGAAGATCACTGGCACACGCGCGTCGGCATCATACGGTGTGCCGTGCTCCGCGATCTTGGCGTCCGCCGGATATCCACCCTCGACGGGAGTGAAGACCACTTCAACCGGTGAATCCGGTGGAATCATGTGCACCCACCGACGCGTGATCGCGTCGTGAATGGTATCCCTGGCGGCCAGATCGCGAACACGATCCACACGGTCGATCCCCGGTGCACGACGAAGCGCGGCGATGAAGCGCGCAAGGATGGGATCCGGACTCACCCCTGCCTCGGCAAAGCGTCGGCGATCGACGTAAACGAGTGGTCCATCGAGCACAATAGCGGTCGTATCGAGGCCGGCCGCGCGCATTTGGGACTGCAGTGCGTGGACAGCTGGCCGGACGTCGTAGCGGATTGGCGCGTTTCTGTGTGCGCGCCGCGCGGCAAGCTCGGGAAAGCTCGTCACGCCGTGATCTGCCGTGAGCGCAAAGACGATGGCGCTCGAATCGCGCAGCTTGTACAGCGAATCGATGAACGCGCCAAGCGACCGATCCAGACGGAGAATGTGGTCGTGGATCTCGCGTGACTCCGGGCCGTAGCGATGGCCGATGTAATCCGTTGCAGACAGAGAGATGGCAAGGACGTCCGTTGCGGAGCCGGCACCGAGCCGGAGTGCGTTGACCCCCTCGAGTGCCGCGTCGAGCGTGAGTTCATCCATCCACGGCGTGAATGGGAGATCGAGAGCGGCGCGGACCGTGTCGGAGGACAGTACGTGCGGAAAGACGAAGTCCGCGCCCTCGTGCTCCATTGGCTCCGAATCCGGCTCGGCGTATTGATTCGCTGGTAGCAGCAGATTCCACTCTCCGCCGGCGTGTCGCTGCGCAAAACGCCGCGAGTTCACTCGGCGGATCCATTCCGGCAGCGTGTCCCCGTAATATCGGCTGGTCGTGAATTCGCCGTTCGACGTGGCGTACCAGAACACACTCTGTTTTGCACGGCCCATCGGGAGAATGGCTCCACGATCCTTACGCGAAATGGACAGTCCGCGCGAGCGCTGGTCGCGCGTGCGCAGCCAGTCCATCAGCACCGAGCCACGGAAGCGGTACGGAGATGCGGGCAGGTCGCGCGACGTCAGCAGCGGCGCCTGGGGATCCTCCACTCCCGCCGTATTGCGAAGAATTCCTGTCGACCGCGGAAAGCGCCCGGACATGACGACGGAGTGACCCGGTGCCGTCTCGGTCACGGCGTGGTCGTGATATGCATTCGTGAACACCGCGCCATGCTGCGCAAGCCGGGCCAACCCTCCGCTCAGCTGCGTGCTCCATTGATCCACGTACTCGGCGCGCATCTGATCGACCGTGAGAAAGACGATCAGCGTCGGACGCGTTGGTGGATGGACGGCCTGTGCGCCAGCCGTGCCGCCAATGACCGCGAGGGCGGCTGCGAACGTGGAACTACGCAGGAAACGGTATCTGATCGGGAGATGCATCGCTCGTGTTCATCGGAAGCGGAGAGCCGAAAATCTACATCGACGTCGGCGCTCCGGCTGCGTGCGTCAGCGACTCTACAGAATCGTTTCCAGTATGTGGAGTCCCTGCGTCAGATCCTCCCGCGTGGCGATGAGCGGGGGCAGTATGCGCACCGTGTGCTCGCCGGCCGAGCAGACCAGCAGGCCGTGTCCCAGCGCATCAGCCACGATCTGGGACGCAGTATTGATGACGTCCACACCCCAGATGAACCCCATGCCGCGCACCTGCCGGATGCGACCGGTCCGCTCCGCGAGCGCATTCAGCTGCGCGCCGAACCACGCGCCCGTGTCACGCACGTGTGCCAGCAGCGCGGGATCCGAGAGACGATCCAGCACATGGAGAGCGACGGACGCCACGAACGGTCCACCGCCAAATGTCGTCCCGTGATCGCCAGACTTGATCGTGGATGCGATCTCGTCGGTCAGGAGAATGGCTCCCATTGGCAGACCACCCGCTATTGGCTTCGCCAACGTCAGCATGTCCGGAACGACGCCGGTCTGCTCGTAGGCGAAGAGCGTTCCCGTGCGTCCCAGGCCGCACTGAATTTCGTCAAAGATGAGCGCGATGCTGCGCTCGAGCGTGATGGCGCGCAGCTCCCGTAACAGGCCGGAATCCATCACGCGTACGCCGCCCTCCCCCTGCACCGGCTCGACGATGAGCGCGGCGGCGGTATCCTCGCTCAGCGCGGCATCGAGCTCGGTGAGATCGCGCTCGAAGATCGACACGCCCGCGGCGAGCGGGCGGAATGGCAACCGATACGCCGGTCGATCGGTCGCCGCGAGTGTGGCGAACAGCCGCCCGTGGAACGCCCCGCGCAGCGCCAGAATCTCGTGCTTTGCTTCGCCGCGCGTGCGCGCCCAGCGCCGCGCAAACTTGAACGCGCCTTCATTTGCTTCCGCGCCCGAGTTGCAGAAGAACACCTTGTCCGCGAACGAGCGCGACACCAGTGCGGCCGCAAGCCGCTCGCCCGGAGACGTGTTGAAGAGATTCGATGTATGCACCAGCCCGTCCGATGCCGCGTGCAGCGCGGCCTTGAGACCCGGGTCATCGTATCCGAGCGCATTCACCGCGATACCGCTCACGAAGTCGAGATACGCCTTGCCCTCGGGATCGAACAGGCGAACGCCGCTGCCACGCACGAATTCGACCGGAGCTCGCTTGTATGTGCCAAGAATGGGACTCTCGAGCGCGGCATCGACCGCGCCTGCGGACGACGCCTCGTTCCGGGGAGAGGATGCTCCGGTGGACTTCAATGCTGATGCAGTCATGCGCAAACACTCCCGGCTCGTGTCAGTATGGTGCCGCGGTCGAGCTGCTCGATGGCCGCGATATCCGAAATGCGAACGCGTTCGACACCTCCCTCGAGGGCGACGCGCGCCGCGCGCAGCTTGGCGCGCATGCCGCCCTGTGCAATGCCGTCGTCGACGAGGCGCAGCGCATCGTCCGGCGAGAGCGCAGCGGCGGGGACGCCGTCTATGAGCACGCCTTCGACATCGGAGACCAGCAACAACTCTTCGGCTTGCAGCGCAACGGCGATGGCGGCCGCGGCATCGTCCCCATTCACGTTGAGCGTGGCGGCATCGCCACCTTCCGTTGACCGGCTGACGGGCGACAACACCGGCACCAATCCGCCTGCGAGCAGGTGCTCGATGACCGCCACGTTCACGTCTGCCGGCACGCCGACGAAGCCGTAGACGTCGCGCTCGAGCGGCGTCGCCGACAACAGAGCGGCGTCTTCACCGGAAAGGCCGATCGCCGGCACACCGACGCCAACGAGCGCACTCACCAGCCGCTTGTTCGCCGATCCCGAGAGCGCCATGCGAATGATCTCGAGGTCCTGCACCGTGGTGACCCGACGCCCTTCCCGAAATACCGCGGCCGAGCCAAAGAGTTGTTGCAGGCTCGACACCTCGTCGCCACCGCCATGCACGACCACGAGCGAGCCCGCTGCCGAACGGTGCGCCGCGGCGAGCGCCGGTGCGAGATCCGGATCCGCCTGTGGCCGTCCTCCCACCTTGATGACGCGGGTCATGTCGGCAGGCCCTCGCACTCGTCCAGGCCGAACATGATGTTGGCATTCTGGATGGCCTGCCCCGCAGCGCCTTTCACGAGATTGTCGAGCGCCGAGGTGATGAGCAGCATCGGCGAGCGTGTTCCCTGCAGGGTGGTTGCCGTCATGCGAACGACATTTCGCCGGTGCACGTCCTTCAGCGCCGGTTGCTCGCTGATCACTTCGACGAACGGCTCGTGTTCGTAGGCCGCACGCAGCGGCGCGATCGGGTCTGAAAGCTCCTTCACGATCGGAACCGTGATGCTCGCGAGGATGCCCCGCGCCATGGGCAGCAGGTGCGGCGTGAACACGAGGTCGGCGTCACCCAGACCATGTAGCGTCGCCACCATTTCCTTCATGTGCCGATGCGTGTTGCCCACGCCGTAGGCGCGATAGTCGTCCGCGACTTCGGCAAAGAGCAGCTCGCGCTTGGGCGAATTCCCCGCTCCGCTCACTCCACTGGCGGCGTTCGCGATGATCGTTGCGCCAGGAGGAATGAGGTTCTGGCGAAAGAGCGGCACGAGGGGAAGCAAAATCGACGTCGGGTAGCAGCCCGGATTGGCCACGACCTGGGCTGAGCGCACGGCGTTCCGCGTCTCCGCGCCGAGCTCCGGCATACCATATGGAATGTGTTCGGACACTCCGCTGCCAGGCCGCAGATCATTGGAGAGATCGACGACGCGGGCACCCGCCTCACGGGCCAGTTGCACCCAAGGCTGTGCGGCACCGTGTGGAAGCGCGCAGAAGACGAGACGCACGGAGTCGAGCGGTGCGTCCTCCGTAGCCACGTACGTCACGGCGGCGGAACCAAAGCGCACGGTCTGCCCGCGCTGCTCGTTCGCGGTAGCGAACGAGAGCGAGAACGACGGATGGCGCAGGAGGAGGCCACAAAGCTCGCGCCCAGCGTAGCCGCTGGCGCCGAGCACGCCCACTTGAATTCGGTTCACACTCGAATGCATAATAATGCAGACGGCGCGCGTCAACCCTTTTTGGCCGTCGCTGTCCCCTGCGGCGTCTCGCCGTCGGACTCCCGGGAGGGGTGATGACCAGGAAACAGGTGCGGCAGGCAGCGGTTCGGGATCTCGTCGAATCAAACGTCGTTGGCAGCCAGGAGGACCTCAGACAGCTCCTCTCGGCGCGCGGCATTGCCGTCACGCAGGCCACGCTGTCTCGGGATCTTCGCGACCTGGGGCTGGCCAGAGTGTCCACCGATCAGGGCGGCCGATATGTGGTGCCTGAGGCGCTTGCCAATGATGAGGACAAGCCGTTCCTTGGCAATCTCTTACCCCAGCTCTTTTCGAAGATTGACGGCGTTGGGGAGCTCATCGTGCTGCATACGGTGCGCAGCGGCGCACAGCCGATCGCCGAAGCAATCGATCAGGAAGAGTTTCCCGAAGTGCTCGGAACGATTGCGGGCGACGACACGATTCTCATTGTCACGCGATCCGCTGAGGCACGCGCCACGCTCACATCCCGGCTGTTGGCCCTGGTCGGCGTGCACTGAGCCGAGAGCTCGCGGAAGGGTTGACGCCGGCGCCTCGACTGTGTAAATATGCATGAGTTCTGCATAATATTTCCCACGGAGTACGCATGCCCCGCTTAATCGTCCTCGCCTATTCCGGCGGTCTCGACACCTCCATCATCGTGCCGTGGCTCCGCGAGAACTACGACGCTCGCGTCATCTGCGTCGCTGCCGACATCGGCCAGGGTGGAGACGAGCTCCGTGGCGTCCGCGAAAAGGCCCTCGCCTCCGGTGCGGAGGAATGCTATGTGGAGGATCTGCGCGAAGAGTTCGTGCGCGATTTCATCTTCCCTACCCTGCGCGCCGGTGCCGTCTACAACCGGAAGTACCTCCTCGGCACGTCGACCGCGCGGCCGCTCATCGCCAAGCGCCAGGTCGAGATCGCGCGCGCCGTGGGTGCCGACGCGCTGGCCCATGGGTGTACGGGCAAGGGCAACGATCAGGTCCGCTTCGAGGTGACGTTCGCCACGCTCGCGCCCGATCTGCCGGTCATCGCCCCGTGGCGGGAGTGGAACATTCGCAGCCGCGAAGACGCCATCGACTACGCCAAGGCCAAGGGCGTTCCGGTTGCCGCCACCAAGGAAAAGATCTACTCGCGCGATGCGAACCTCTGGCACCTCTCGCACGAGGGAGGCAACCTCGAGGATCCGAACTCGGCGCCGAAGGGTGACATGTTCATGCTCACTACCGACCCGACGCAGGCGCCCGACACGCCCGAAGACGTGGTCATCGGCTTCGAGGCGGGAACGCCGGTTTCGGTGAACGGCAAGGAGCTCCCGCCCGTGACACTGGTTGCCACGCTCAATGCCATCGCCGGCAAACATGGCGTTGGACGCATCGATCTCGTCGAAGACCGCATGGTGGGCATGAAGTCGCGCGGTGTCTACGAGACACCGGGCGGCACGTTGCTGTACGCTGCGCATTCCGAGCTGGAACAGCTCATCCTCGATCGGAAGACGCTCGCCGCCAAGGACCTCATCGCGCCGCGCTACGCGGACCTCGTCTACGAGGGGCGCTGGTGGACGACCGAGCGCGAAGCGTACGATGCGTTCGTCACCGTCACGCAGCAGCGCATTACCGGCACGGTGACGCTGCGACTGTACAAGGGCGGCATGACGGTGGTCGGTCGCGAGAGCATTCACGCGCTCTACGACGAGCGGTTCGTGACGTTCGGCGAGGATGACGTGTACCAGCAGAGCGACGCGGCGGGCTTCATCCGGTTGTTCGCACTGCCGGCCAGGGTGCGCGCCATCAAGGATCGGGAGCTCGCAGCCGCCAAGGAGCGCGTCGAGCCGGCTCCCGAGCTCGCGACGGTCTGACACCGCAGTCCGCGGAGACATCCATGACGGTTGCCGAAGACACCCCCGCTGCGAAGTCACACAAGCTCTGGGGTGGGCGCTTCGGCGCGGGCCCTGCGGCCGCGTTCGACGCGCTCAACAATTCCATCGGTGTCGACTTCCGCCTCTGGCCCTACGACATCCGACTCTCGAAGGCCTGGGCCCTGGCGCTCTGGGGCGCCAACGTACTCACGCTCGACGAGAGCAAGGCAATTGAGCGCGGCCTCGATGCCGTTGGCGAGCGTCTCGCTGGTGGTGAGCAGCCACTTCCCTCGGACGAGGATGTGCACACGCTCATCGACCGCCTTCTTCATACGGAGGTCGGTGACGTTGCCTCGAAGCTGCACACAGGACGCAGCCGCAACGATCAGGTTGCGACGGCGACGCGGCTCTGGACCATGGAAGCGTGTCAGCGACTCGATGCCGCGGTGCGAGGACTACAGCAAGCGATGGTCGATCAGGCAACGGCACTCGAATCGGTGTTGATGCCGTCCTACACCCATATGCAGCGAGCCATTCCGATATCGGCCGCACACTGGATGCTTTCGCATTTCTGGCCACTCGAGCGCGACCGCACGCGTCTCCGCGCCGCGCAGCACTCGGCCGCGGTGCTTCCCCTCGGATCGGGAGCGGTCGCTGGCTGCGCGTACCCGATCTCACGCGTCCTTCTTCAGGGCACGCTGGGATTCGATGCGCTTTCTCCGAATTCCGTGGATGCCGTCTCCGATCGCGATTTCCTCGCGGAGACGCTGTTTGCGTCGACCATGATCGCCACGCATCTGTCGCGCCTGGCCGAAGATCTCATCATCTATGGATCGAGTGAGTTCGGATTCGTCCAGTTCGGCGAGCAGTACACGAGCGGCTCCAGCATGATGCCGCAGAAACGGAATCCGGATGCGCTCGAGCTGGCGCGTGGATCGGCCGCACGCACCCTGGGCGATCTCACGGCCCTGCTCGTCACGCTCAAGGGCCTTCCCACCAGCTACAACAAGGATCTGCAGGACGACAAGCGCAGTCTTTTTGATGCCGTCGATCTGCTGCTGCTCGTCCTTCCTGCCGTGGCGGGCGCACTGGCAGAATGCGTCTTCCGCCCTGCTCGCATGCGCGAGGCGTTGTCGAGCGCAATGATGGCGACGGATCTCGCCGACTATCTGGTACGACGCGGATCGACGTTTCGCGAAGCCCACGGCGCGGTGGGAATGCTGATCCGGGAGAGCGAAATCACCGGCGTCGACCTTCAAGCACTACCCATGGTGTCGTTCCGCGCGGCCAACGCCCGATTCGCCGATGACGTCATCGATGCGCTGAGTGCCGCACAATCCGTGCGTCATCGAGAGGTGGAGGGCGGCACCGGACCGGACGCGGTACACGCTCAGCTCGACGCCGCGCGTGGCGCCCTTCTTCCACCACCGACTCTCCGCTCGACAAACGCGGTCGTGTGAGAAAGAGCAGCGCGGACTCTTAGAGGAGTCTGCGCTGCCCCTTTTCGGCACGCACGCCTGGCGGGCCGCACTCACGACGACGATCGGGCACCGCCCGGACGGCACCGCGACCGTGTCGCGAATCTCCTGCACGGTGTCACGTACCACGACCGTGATCGCCGTGCAATCATGTGCGTTGCAAGAAACGCACGCAATGTCCGGATGGCGCGGCTCCGTTCGCGACGTGCCGGCTACGAATGCGCTGCGAACACGGACGTGACGCCTGCGGTGGTGAACGCAATCACGTTGTAACGGTCGCGTCGACCGGCGCCTTCCATTCCCGGTGAACCCGCTGGCATTCCAGGGACGGCGAGCCCAAACACCTGCCGGCGCGATGTCGTGAGCGCGCGCTTGATGTCAGATGCGGGGACGTGCCCCTCGAGGAGCATTGAACCGACGATCGCCGTATGGCACGACCGTAACGCGACCGGAATGCCCATCGTGTTCTTCACGTCGTCCATGTCGGAGCGGTCGTGTGTCACCGGTGCGAATCCGTTCGACGCAAGGTGAGCAACCCATTTCGTGCAGCATTGGCACGCCGGGTCCTTGTACACCGTGATCGGGATGGGCGCCGCACGACGCCATCCACCCGTCATCGACACGCCGGCGCCGAGGGCCACGAGGATGCCGAGCATCGTTCGCCGCGGAATCGGCCGGTCGTCGAGCATCACAGGTTCCATCGGCGGCTCTTCGTCACCAGGCCTCAGCCATCCAGGCGCACAACAGGAATTCCAATTGGCGTTGCCCTGATCTTGCTGCGGCGTATCCGCTTCTTTTGCGCATACAGCTCCGCATCGGCGCGCTCCATGGCGTCTCGCAGCGGAAGGGCCGGATCGAGCGGACTCGCCCCGACACTGGCGGTCACGGCATAGGGCAATCCCGCCGGAGCATATTGCGAGATTGCCGCGTCGAGGCGCGCACCGATCGTCTGCGCCGCTTCCTGACTGCCCTCGACCATCATGGCGACGAACTCGTCGCCGCTCCAGCGCGCCACGATGTCCGTCTCCCGGAAAATGCTCTTGAGCGCGGCAGCGACGAGCTTCAGTGCCACGTCCCCTGCTGCGTGGCCGTGCCGATCATTGATCTGTTTCAGCCCATCGAGATCGGCGAAGACCAGCACCGGCGTCCGGCCGTGGCGCCGTGCGCGCGCCAGCTCCTGCTCGGCAAAAAGTGTAAATGCGCGGCGATTCTGCAGCCCGGTGAGATCGTCGACCAGGGCGAGCGCATGGAGATCGCGCTCGTAGCGCAGCTGCGACGTGATGTCGCGAGCCAGCAGCAGCATGGCCGGCTGATCGTGGTATACGCATGCGCTCGACGTGATTTCCACGTCGATGACCGCGCCGGTCGCATTCACCATTCGGGCGCGCGCTCTGGGCATCGGCTCGACAGTGGGCTGCTCTGTGCTGTGATCCGCGAACACACCCACAGAGTCCGGGTGGGTGAAGTCCGAGAGAGACCTGCCCACGAGCTGGCCCTCCGAGGGCAGGCCGAGCAACTGCGATGCGGCGGGATTGGTGAACAGGATCTTCCCTTTCGCATAGACGATGACGGCGTCCGGAAGGAGTGCGAGCAGTTGCCGGTAGCGCGTTTCCGTTTCACGCAGCACGCGGAGCTGCCGCCTGGCGCTGATTCGCGCCATCAGGAGGATCGTCGCCAACAGCAGCGCGAGTGCGGATGCGCTCCAGATGATCCACCGGGCAATGCCGGTTGCCTCCTCGTCCACACGCAGATCGCGACCGTCGCGTGGAACGATCTGCCACACCATCGGGTCGTCGGTGTTGTCCTGGTATGCCGTCACCACGCCGGTGACCGTCAGGCTCTCGGACTTCGCGGCGTGTGCGAGATCGACGTGCGCACCATGATTTGCCGGCACCCACACCGTGATCGTGCCGTGGCTGAGTGGTGCCGCTTCCCGCAGCCGAAGCCACTGCCCCCCCTCGCTGACTCCGGCCGCGGTAACACGCCCGTGCACGCGAACCAGCTCGCCGGAATGCTGCGCGATGACCGCCGGGTCCACCGGGATCTCAACGGCCGAGACGGTGCGTCTCGGCGCATTGATGACGGACACGGTTGTGGCGGCAAGCTCCACATTGCCACGGTAGGTCTTGATGGCTCCGGTCGCGATGACGCTGTCGCCTTCGCGCACATCGGCCTGCGGAGAGCGCGAAAAAAGTCGGAGGCCCCCTGTCCCGTCCTGAATCGCGATGTCGAAGACACCTGTCTGCAGCTTTCCCGAGCTCACGATGGCGCGCCCGCCGACCGTTACCTCTATGTCAGTGGCCCGCCGCGCAATGGCGTCGGCAACGGATCGGACCGGACGAACAGAGACGTCTTGAGCCGCAACGCGCGGCGTGCGGACGGACGGTGCGTTGAGGACAACCAGCGCCAGCAGTGTCCAGCGGTCCATCAGCGGCGAGAGGGGGCATGGAGGAGTGAGGGGCGGGCACGGTGACTCGTGTCCCGCCCCATGACGGAAGGTAAGCATCGCGGCCTCATCCGTCGATGAGCCTGTCGTGCGGTGTGGACGCCGGACGCGTGCGGCATTGCACGCAGACAACGGGCGTTCCGAGATCGGTCAGCAACCGGCGCAGCCACGAACCGTGAAGATCGCGGTAGCAGAGAATTCTGCGGCACAGCGAACAGACGCCTCCCTTCAGCAGGTCAACGCGTCCGCCGCACTGGTCGCAGTCCGTACTGATCTGCGAGCTACGAAAGAACTCGAACTTCGCCATTCGGCGGTGAAGATATGGTCGCTCCGCGAGCCCATCCGCCATTCGTTCGCGAGCGACTCAGAAGACGATGCCGAAGGTAATGGGAATGAACTGATAATTCGTGCCGTCGCTGCTGTTGCCGAGCATGATGTGATAGCGCGCCTCGAAGAACGTGGCCAGTCCGGTGAGCGGAAAACGCAGCCCGCCGCCTCCATTGATCCCGATGGCCGTTCGGCTCGATCCATACCCGGTTGCGTTGGTGCTTACGCTGCGATTGTAGACACCCAGTCCACCGATGAGATACGGCGCGTCGCTTTGCGGTCCGACGTTGAAGACAGCGTTCGCTGTACCGGTGATGATGCGGACATCACCGCCGCCGCCCTTCAGACCAAGGCCGTTGTAGCCGCCTTCGAAGCGAAGGCCGACGGGAACGATTGGACCGCCGATGGCGAGACCAACCGCGACGTTGTACCCGAGATCGGCGATGTCACCAAGCGTGCCGACGGGGGCGTTGATACCTCCGGCGACGAGAAAGGACGACTGGGCGCGAAGGTGCTGCGGCGCGACGAACGATGCTACAAGGAGGCCTGCCATCACGAGCTGGCGATTCATGTCGTCTCCGTTGGAAAGGTGATGTGCCCGGAGTTGGCTTCGATATCTGTGCCAGACGGGACTCAGCCTTGGTCCAGCAAGGGGCTGGCGAGGCAGCTGTATTTCCTCAATACTTAGGAATAATTATTGCGCCCGTTCAACTATGATTTCCTAGTTTCTGAGGAAGTTAGTTATGCCATCCTATAGCATTGCCATGACGGCACTTGCCATCAACGCCCCAGCAAAGTGGATCGACAATGCTGTGTCCCAGAATACGGCCGACGGCGTCATGTCCGTCAAGCGAGGCGTGCCCCGCAGGGTGAGCCGAGCTGGCCTCCTCCTCCTGGCACTCGCTCGGGAGCTTCACGTAGAGCTCGGACTCGGCGTCGCCGACGCTCTCGCCAAGGCCGCGAGCCTGCTCGAGGCCTATGAGAACAAGCTCCAACTCGGCCACCTGAGCGTTTCCGTCGATGTCGAGGCGCTTCAGCGCGACATCGGTCGACGCGCCGCCGACGCCCTCGAATCGGCACCCGTCCCGCGGCGGGGACGCCCACGGCGAGAAAAGTGAACGGGGCGGAGTGTCCTCGATGGACACCCCGCCCCCGTTTCCCCAGCGAGACCGACGTCTCAGGCCTTCGAAACGTTCTCGGCCGCGGGTCCCTTGGCTCCCTGCACGATGTCGAACTCCACTGCATCACCCTCGGCCAACGACTTGAAGCCGTTGCCCTGGATCGCACTGTAGTGCACGAAACAGTCCTTTTCCCCGTTGTCGGGGGTGATGAAGCCAAAGCCCTTCGCGTCGTTGAACCACTTCACTTTGCCTGTCGTACGCATGTCCCACTCCTGAGGAAACTGATCGCCGGACGGCATGACGTCGCCGCGGCAGAACACTGTGGTCGCGGGCTCACCGATGTCCCGCCCTGAACCGCCACCCACCCTCGACGGGCCGATGGCAGCGGCTAACGTAGTGTCGCAGGAAAGTTCGGTCAATAGTTGAGGTCGTACCGTGCTCGGGCGCACGGTATCATTACCCCGCGCCCGGAGCCGATGCGTCAGGGCAGCGCCCTCACCCCGGTGACGAAGTACTCGGTCTCCCCAAAGCACCTGGACGGAAGGCCGGGATGCTGCTCATACGTGATCGAGACACGGGAGCCCATGAGCCGGTTGAGCACCACGGCCACGCTGTCGTCACGGACGCTAAAGAGAAATTTCTCCTGCGCCGCGCCTGGCATGTTGACCTGGGCCAGCTCGCCTTCCCACGTCTTACAGAGCCAGCCCTTCTGCGAAAACTTCTGAATGAACCCTGCCCGGTTGCCCTTGGAATAGGACCAGTGCAGCGCCGCGGCACTCCAGGTCGCGAAGGCCAGCAAGGGAAACACGAAGACGATGGCGAACACCACGTAGGGCCACTTGCGACGACGCCTTGGCGTCTGCGTCGAGTGCGGTACCGATGTGTCGTGCGCCCGCTCTTGTTCGATGCCGTCGTTATCCATCCGTTCGCCCTCCGTTCGTGCAGCGTCTGAGGAATCAAAGTTATCGGCCGCTGTCTGTCCGCGCAGGATGCCTTTTCCTGGGTAGATTGCAGGACCCTCGCCGAGATCCCGTGTCCTTCGCTCCGCGCCGCAAGACCGTCACCGCCGTCGTCGGATCCGTACCCATCGGTTCGGAGCATCCAGTCGTCGTGCAGTCGATGACCAACACGGACACGGCCGATGCGCGCGCGACTGCGGAGCAGGTGACCGCGCTGGCCGCGGCCGGGTCGCAGCTCGTCCGCATTACGGTGAACAACGAGGAGGCGGCCGCGGCCGTGCCGGAGATCGCCCAGCGGCTCGCCGATCTCGGCACGCAGGTGCCACTTGTCGGCGATTTCCACTATAACGGGCACCTGTTGCTGGCGAAATATCCGGAGTCCGCAAGCGCGCTCGACAAGTACCGTATCAATCCCGGTAATGTGGGCAGCAAGCGCCGCGATGAGAATTTTCGCACCATCGTCCGGCACGCCATCGAGTACGGCAAACCCGTGCGCATCGGCGTGAATTGGGGCTCGCTCGATCAGGATTTGCTGACCGAGATGATGGACGAGAACGCGCGCGCCGCGGCACCGCGTGACGCAAAGGACGTCTACATCGAAGCCATGCTCGCGTCCGCACTCCGCTCCGCTGAGCTCGCGGAGGATGTGGGGCTCGGGCACGACCGGATTCTCATTTCGGCAAAGGTGTCGCATGTGCCGGACCTCGTTGAGGTCTACGGCCGCCTCGCGGGGCGATGCGACTATCCGCTGCACCTCGGCCTCACCGAGGCGGGTTTGGGAATGAAAGGGCAGGTGGGCAGCGCTGCCGCGCTTTCCATTCTTCTCGCGCGCGGCATCGGCGATACCATCCGCGTCTCGCTTACGCCGAAGCCGGGCGGCGATCGCGCAGACGAGGTGCTCGTCGCGCAGCAGATCCTGCAATCCCTTGGCCTTCGCAGCTTCGCGCCGCAGGTGACGGCATGCCCCGGATGCGGCCGCACCACCTCGACGTTCTTCCAGCAGATGGCTGAAGACATTCAGACGTATCTGCGGGAGCAGATGCCGGTGTGGCGCACCGCGCGCCCAGGCGTCGAGCACATGACCGTGGCGGTCATGGGTTGCGTGGTGAATGGTCCCGGCGAATCGAAGCACGCGAGCCTGGGGATCTCACTGCCAGGTACGTTCGAGGAGCCGAAGGCTCCAGTGTACATGGATGGGAAGCTGCTGACGACGCTGAAGGGCAACCGCATCGTCGAGGAGTTTCTCGTGATTCTCGAGGATTACGTGGCGCGCACGTATCCGGCGCGCGAGCTCACGGCGGTCTAGCGCCCGAACCGCTCCAACTGTTCGGCCACGTCGCGAAATTCGTCCATGATGGGCGCCTTGAATCCCACCTCGCGTAGACGGTCGTGAACGCGCCGATACCAGCGAACCGTCCCGAGGCGCCCCACCGCAAAGCGCGACCACACCGTATCCGGGTCCAGCGTTCGAGTGAGATCCGCGATGATGGATGAGCCGCTATGGATCTTGTCTGCCGCGCACACCCAGCGCGCAGGCTCGGACGCGGCCGCGAGGCGCGCCAGGTAGTCGTCCTTGCGCTCTTCGGCGGAAAGCTCGATGCCCTCCTCGTCCAGCTGGCGATGCGTGACGGCGAGAACCGTGTCGAGGACCTCGCTGCTGAACTTGTCCGCGATCCGCTGCTCGAGCATGTCGCGAGTAAAGCCATCTCGCACGCAGTCCTCGACGACATCGTGCAGAATTCCCGCGATCACGGTGTCCTCGTCCTGATCGTAGCGCGTCAGGATGATGGCGACGTTTGCCGGATGCGTCAGATATGGAAGCCGAGTCCCCTTTCTGACCTGGCGGTCGTGATGCTTCGCGGCGAACGCGAGAGCATGATTGATTCGGTCTGAGTAGCCTCGAGTCATCGCGTCAGATGAGACGGAGCGCACGAGCGTGCGGGGGGCGGAAAGATACTGTGACTGGCTGCGTGCCGCACGAGGCCGAAGGAGAAGTCAGCGCGAGATCTGTGCAGCGAGCAGCAGATCGAGTAACGCCAGACCGAGCCCCTGCATGATGACGGCGAGACCCGCTCCAACCAATCCCAGCCGGCGATCTAACCTCCATCCCATGACGGCCAAACAGGCACCCGCGACCACGTATCCTCCATCGAGACCGATCGTGAGCCATAACAGACGGTCCAGGCGTGTCGCACTTGCCAGGTCGCGCGGAGCAAGCCTGGCGAGGAGCGTCAGGGCGAGGATCAACTCGAGAAGACCCCACGCGAAGCACTGCGCTCCAAAGTGCGTCAACAGGCGGGATGCCCGCCCGGTGACTCTCAGCCATGCAAGGAGTGCAGTCCCTGCGAGCATGCCCCCCAGGGCCCACAGGATGAGCCGCAGCAGAAAGATGCGCTCGGCGTCTTCCAGAGTATCTGCCCACATGTAGTGCATGTGCCAACGCTAGCATGGCTCGCGGACGAGTCACAGTGAGACGCTCTGTGTTCCCTCTGTCACGGCTGACACGCGGGACGTAGCGTTGAGCCCCATGGCCCCCCCAACCGAGCGCAATCCGCTGTTTTTTTCCACGCCGGACGAGTTCCGCCGCTGGCTGGCGGCCAATCACGCGCGCGCGGATGAGCTCTGGGTCGGATTCTATCGGCGTGACTCCGGCCGGCCTTCCATCACGTGGCCTGAGTCGGTGGATGAGGCGCTATGCGTCGGCTGGATCGACGGAATCCGGAAGTCGCACGACGCGGAGAGCTACAAGATTCGATTCACGCCGCGGCGAGCCAGAAGCATCTGGAGCCGCGTCAATCTCGAGAAGATTCGTGTCCTCACGGAGCAAGGGAGAATGGAGCCTTCCGGCATCGCCGCCTACGAGGCACACGATCCTGCGCGAACACAGAAATATTCGTTCGAGCGTGGGACGGTAGTGTTCGACGCCGAGTCGGAGAAGGCCTTTCGCCGCAACCGACGCGCGTGGGCGTACTTCTCTGCGCAGCCGCCCTACTATCGGCGTGTCGCGACGCACTTTGTCATGAGCGCCGCAAAACCCGAGACGCGGGCTCGTCGCCTTGCTACACTGATCGCGCATTCCGCGAAGCAAGAACGGTTGCCGCAGACGCAGAGCGCCAGTAAATCACCAAGGACGCAGAAATAGCGTCTTCTGGCTCTAAACTGATGCTAAACTGACCCGAAGATGTCCCTATATCTCTGCTTCTGCCATGTCGCGCACGGGAGCGGCCGCCGGTCGAGATGGAGCAACTGATGGATCGACGGCGTTCCAGATTACGATCCCTTTCGGGTTCGCTCCGGTATCGCGAATGGCGACCACGAGCTCGTAGAGGTCGGACAGATGGGTCTGGCCTGCGCGGGCACACACAATCACATCGGGAACGGGGAGCGAAAGCGGGAGCGCCTGACGCACCTGGTCCACCGAGCTGACGAGGACAACGGCGTCGTACCGTCGCGACAGACGCGCACCATCGCGTTGCAGCAGGCCCGCGAGGTCCTCAAATGATGCCGGCCGCGATCCGCTCGGAACGACGTCGATCGTGCGGTCGCGCCCGACACGGGCAGACTGCGTTATGTCCGGCCACTCGGCCGAACCGCGAGCGGCGGCGGAGATCCCCTCGCTGGGCCGCAAGTGGAGGACTGCCGCTACGGCGGATGCAGAAGAGTCCGTGTCGACAACGAGGGTCGCGCGTGCTTCGTCCGCGGCGATGGCGGCGAAGTTGACGGCCACGATTGCGCTCACGGAAGGATGGTCGCCGGTGACGGTGAGCATCACCGAGCTCGATCCTGCTGTTGCCACGTTCAGATAGATCAGTTGATGCCCGTCGCCGCCTGAGTCCATGTACGGCGGTGCCGCACGATCGGCCGCGCGCCGGCGGCGCTCTGCCGTTGCCGCCATTGGGCGCACGATGCCCAGCACGCGCGCTCCGGTGACGTGCTCCACTTCGGCCGCATCCGCGACGCGCGGCCGACGCATCTCTGCAAAGAGCGCGGAGCCGAATCCAAGAACTGCACCGAAGACGAGCGCCGCGGCGAGAATGGCCGTGGGTGAAGCACCGACGGCGCTCAGCTCGCGCGCCCGCTCCTCTCGTGCATCGAGCTGTTGAAGCTCGGCACGCTCGCGGCTCAATCGCGACGCAACTCCTGCGGCGGCAACGATCGCGTCGTCGCGCAGTTTGAGCGTGGCCAACGTATCCGGCGGAGGCTTGGCGGCGACGGTCGCGGATATCGCGGACGGTGCAGGAGCGATCGCCGCCATCTCCTTTCTCAGCGCCGCACGGTGCGCCTCTGCGAACGCGGCAATGTTGCGACCCAGCTCATTCGCGCGCGCCGTCAACGCCACGAACACGGGATCGACGCCGCCCACGGCGCTGTAGCTGTCGCGCTCTCGCTCGATCTCCACCAGCGAATCGAGCATCTGCTTGACACGTGGATCTGCCTGCATCGGTGCGGACTGCGCCAGTGCGCGGTAGGAGCCGAGCAGGGGGGCATTGTCGGCGCGTTCGATGAGCTTGCCGAGCAGGTCGATCTGGCCGGCAAGGGCGTCGCGTTGTGTGCGAACCGTCGAGGAGAGCTGTGCACCACCGGGCCCCGTATCGGCGGCCGTTGCGGCTGCGGTTGCCGAGACGAGCCGTACGAGATCGACCCGAGTCCTGGCGAGCGTCGATTCCGCCGCCGCAACCTGCCGCTCCGCTTCCGTCATCGCGGCTACTGTCGACTCGGTGTCGGGGCGAGACGCAGACGGCGGCCGAAGGGCGGCCGCCGCCTTGCGCGCCTGTTGTGGCACGATGATGAGTGCCAGCAGTGACGTCATGAACGTGACGATGCTGACCGCGGTAATGAACGCGGGCCGTCGCAGAGCATTTCGTGCGCGCGCCGAGATCCACACAACTGGACCTTGACCAGACTGTTGAGCTCGCCGGCGGACGCGACGGTGCGGCGTCATGCGCCGGCTACCATCAGCGACGACGGTGAGGTTCTGGGCGATCGTCTCACAGCACTTGGATCCGAAATGACGCCATCAACCTGGAATGTTCGCCTCAGACACGATGCACGTCGTACACCAGCGCCGATCGCTTCGGAAGCACCCATGCACGAACGGGGCGGATGCACAGTGCATCCGCCCCGTTCGGATTTGTTCGACGCTCGCGGTGTTACTGCACCGTGATGGACCCTTTCATGTTCATTGCCGCGTGTGGCGTGCAGATGAAGTTGTACGTGCCTGCCGGCACCTTTGCGAACGAGACGACGTAGGGTTCGTTCGGCTGCATCAGCATCGGGCTGGCAAGCTCGCCCATCTTGGCGCCAGGCATGTTGGCATCGAGCTGTGCCTTCGCCGCCGCATCGGTGACGTTCTGGAACGTGACGTTGTGTGGGCCGCCCGACACGTTGATGAACTTGACTGCATCGCCTGACTTTATGGTGAGCGAGGCCGGGTCGAACTTATAGCCGGACGCGTCGCCGATCATTTTGACTTCGTGCGTGGCACCCGTGGCCGGAGCCGCTGCCGCCGCGCTGGCCGCAGGCGTGGTGGCCGCAGGTGCCGGTGTCGCTGCCGGGGTGGTCGCACTCGGAGCGGCCGCGTTGGCCGCGGCGCTGTCCGTGGCGGCCTTTTTCTCGCCGCCACATGCGCCGAGGACCGCCGCGCTCGCCAGGAGCGCAATACCGTGGAACCGCATTTTCTCGTGCCTCCAGAACCGTGAACGTGAGTGACGCGCCAAACGGGGCTCCGCGGCGCATTGTGATTTTATTCACAAGCGTTGCCCGGCGCAAATACAGGCTGGCCAAGCCGGATGGCCGCCGGCCGTTGCATGGCCTGCGCCGCTGTTGACCCGGCCGCCGGGTTCCCGTTAGGTTCACTCCATGTCTGGATTGCGCCACCGCCACCTGCACCATCACTACGGCCCGTCGGGTCGGGGCGACGCACGCGTGGACGAGTAGGCGAAAAGCTTTCCTCAGACACCTGCCGCACCTTCGGCCCGTCGTCCTGACGGGCCGTTTTGTTTTCCACGCTCTCTTTCACGGTCGCGTTCACCGCCACATGCTTCGTATCGCACTTCCCAACAAGGGTCGACTCTCCGAGGACGCCCGCGAGCTCTTCACGGACGCCGGGCTGGAGATTCGCGCCGCGGGCCCTCGCGCGTTGACGGCGTCGCTCGGCAGCGAATTTCAGGCGCTCTTCGTCCGCGCGCAGGACATTCCGGAGTTTGTGGCCGACGGAGCGGCGGATGCCGGTGTGACCGGATTCGATTTGATCCGCGAGTCTGGTCGCGAGCTGGAGGAGTTGGCGGACCTCGAGTTCGGGCGATGTCGTCTCGCCGTGGCCGCACGCGAGGAGAGCGGCATGCGGACGTTGGCAGACATGCCACCCGGAACCCGGATCGCTACGGTGTTTCCACGCATCACCAGGCAGTTCTTCGATCGCTGCGGGCTGCGGGTCGAGGTGGTTCCGGTATCGGGGGCAGCGGAGATCGCGCCACACATCGGGATCGCAGACGTCATCGTGGATCTCGTCTCGACCGGATCCACGTTGCGTGTGAACGGTCTGCTGGAGCTGACGACCGTGCTCGAATCGAGCAGCCGGCTCGTGACGACAGCAGCGGTGCGTGCCGATTCACGGAAGGCGAAGGCGCTCGAAGAGCTCGTCGGCGCGCTGGGAAGTGTCCTGGCTGCCCGCGGCAAGCGCTATGTGATGGCCAACGTCCCGCGCAACACGCTCGAGGCTGTGCGCCGCGTCGTTCCTGGTCTCAATGGACCAACGGTCATCGACATCATGAACGGCGGCGATCATGTCGCCGTGCACGCGGTTGTGTCCGCGGCCACGATTTACCGGACGATCGCCGATCTCAAGGCGCTGGGGGCACAGGGAATTCTCGTCACCCGAATCGAGAGGCTGATGGCATGACCGCGCGCGCGAAGACGTCCGTACTCCGTACGTTCGGTGCCTGCGAGGAATTGTCGTCGATGCAGCGTCGTACGTTGTTCGAGCGAGGCACCTCGAACGACGCCGTCATTCGGGAGCGAACGCGGCAGATCCTCGGAAAGGTTCGGAGCGGTGGAGACGACGCGCTGCGCACGATGGCGCTTGCGTACGACGGCGTGACGTTGTCGTCGCTCGAGGTGCCGCGCAGCGAGTGCGATGCCGCTCTCGAGGGACTCGACACCGGACTGCGGCGGGTAATGGAGCGCAGTGCCGCCAACATTCGACGGGTTCATGAGGCGTTTCGGCCCGATCTCCAGGAGGTTGAGACGGAGCCCGGGATCCTCGTGGGTCGGCGGCCTGACCCGTTAGGGCGCGTGGGGGTCTACGCGCCCGGAGGCCGTGCGTCCTATCCGAGCAGTGTGCTCATGGGCGCTATTCCCGCACGCGTGGCCGGTGTCGCGCAGGTGATCCTGTGCTCGCCACCACAACGGGAATCCGGCCGGCCGGCCGATGTCGTGCTCGCGGCGGCGGCGCTGGCGGAAGTGGATCGTGTGTTTTCGGTCGGCGGGGCGGGCGCCATCGGGGCGATGGCACATGGCACCACGACGATTCCGCGTGTCGATCGGATCGTCGGACCTGGCAATGCGTATGTGGCTGAAGCAAAGATTCAGGTCTCGAGCATGGTGGGCATCGATTCGCCCGCTGGCCCCAGCGAGCTGCTCGTGCTCGCCGATGACTCGTCCAACGCAGACGTCATTGCTCGCGAGCTGTTGGCGCAGGCGGAGCACGACCCACTCGCTGCAGGGGTCGCCGTCACGTCCACTCGCGCTCATGCGCTCGAAATTCAGCAGGAAATAGAGCGACTTTTACCGCTGCAGCCTCGACGGGACATCAGCGGTGCCGCGCTCGAGGGCCGGGGAGCGGTGTTGTGGTCAGAGTCGCTGGATGCTCGCATCGAGTTCGCGAACATGTACGCTCCGGAACATCTCCTACTGCTGGGGGAGACGACGGACGTCGTACTCGCGCGGCTTCGCAATGCAGGCACGGTGTTCGTGGGCGAATTCGCATCGGTGGCCTTTGGCGACTACATGACCGGCGCCAATCACGTGCTCCCGACGGGCGGATTGGCGCGCGCGTATTCCGGGCTTTCGACGCTGGATTTCGTTCGCTGGACAACCTATCAACGAGTGACGCGGCGGGCAGCAGCGAGGATGTCGCTCGACGTCGCGGCCTTCGCAGAGGCGGAAGGCCTTGGCGGTCACGCTATGGCTGCGCGCGCATGGGCAGTGGAGAAGGTACCGTGACCACGCGCGTCGAACTATCCGCACTCGCGCGGCGCGGGATGGAATCGATTCCCGTGTATATCGGGGACGCCACGCCCTGCGCAGTGGACCTGAGTGACAACACGAACCTCTGGGGAGCGCCACCCGCTGTCTTGCGCGCCCTTCGTTCCGCGGATGTGTCCGTGGTGGCTCGCTACCCGGCGACATATGCCGGGTCACTGCGGGACGCGCTTCTCGAGCATGTCGGTCTTTCAGGTGCCGACGGCATCGATGTCGTGACAGGTTGTGGTTCCGACGACGTACTGGATTCGGCAATGCGGGCCTTTGCCCAGCCCGGCGAGTGCATCGCGTTCTCGTCGCCCACGTTTTCGATGATTCCCACGTTTGCGCAGCTGAACGGACTCACGCCCACGCCTGTGCCCTTTGCACCAGGCTTCGAGCTGGATGCAGAGCGTCTCGTGGACGTACGCGCCAAGCTCACTTACGTCTGCGCGCCCAACAATCCGACGGGAACACACGTGGCTCGTTCCGCGATCGATTATATCGTGCAGAACGCGGCGGGAGTGATCGTCATCGACGAGGCGTATGCGGAGTTTGCGCCGGAGGTGTTCGTCGACCTCTGTACGGCCTCGGATCGCGTACTCGTGACGCGCACGTTCTCCAAGGCGTTCGGCATGGCTGGCTTGCGGCTCGGCTACGGCATCGGCGATCGGAATCTGGTCCGCCTCGTCACGCGCGCTCGGGGTCCCTACAAGGTGAATGCGCTCGCGGAGCGCGCAGCCCGCGCGGCATTGACCGCCGGCACCGAGGGACGAGATTGGGTGCTTGAACGCGCTGCGGAAGCCGTCGAAAATCGACTACGCCTCGTCGATGCGGTGAATCGACGCGGGCTGACAGCGTTGCCGTCCGCAGCGAATTTCATCCTCATCCCAACTCGCCGCGCAAGGCAGCTCGCGTCGGGACTCGCAACGCGTGGCGTCCGCGTTCGCGTGATAACGGGAATGCCGGCGGAGCCGCGCGAGCTTGCTGATTGTGAAGGCGTGGGGTTGCGCGTTGGCGTTGGGCCCTGGCCGGCGATGCAAACCTTTCTGAATGCGCTCGATGAGGTCGTTGCATGCGCATAACCATCTTCGATTACGGCGCAGGCAATCTGCACTCGCTCGCAAAGGCATTGCACACCCCCTCCGCGGAGGTCGTGGTACAGGACGATCCCGTAGCGGCGCTCGAGACGGACGTGCTCGTGTTGCCGGGGGTCGGCGCGTTCGCGGCCGCAGCCGAACGTCTGTCGCCGGGCCGCGAGGCCGTCCGAGAGGCATTGCGCGCCGGACTCCCTGCGGTGGGGATCTGCCTCGGGATGCAGTTGCTGTTCGATGCCAGCGACGAAGGCGGCGGAGCGGGGCTCGGTCTCGTCGCAGGGCGCGTTCGTCGACTCAACGCCGTGCGCGTGCCGCAAATCGGATGGAATTTGGTCGAGGACACACCGAAGGATTCTCCGTTCGCCGATTCGAAGCTGGCAATGGCGTACTATGCCAACAGCTACGTCTGCCAGCCCACCGACGTGTCCGTGGTCACCGCCTGGTCGACGCACGAAGGAGATCGATTCCCCGCGGCGGTACGCGTGAACAACACCATCGGCGTGCAGTTTCATCCGGAAAAGAGCTCAGCTGCCGGCGTTCGGTTTCTGCATGCCTGCCTCGACGAGGTGCTTCGATCGAGCGTGGGCCAATGATCGTCGTTCCCGCGGTGGATCTACGCGACGGTGCGTGCGTGCAGCTCGTGGGCGGCTCGTACGACGAGGAACGCGTACGACTCTCACGGCCGATTGAGGTTGCGCTCGGCTGGGAGCGACTCGGCTTCCATCGCTTGCACGTCGTCGATCTCGATGCGGCCACTGGCCGCGGATCGAACTTTCCGCTCGTGTGCGAGATCATTGCGCAGTCGTCCATTCCGGTTCAAGTCGGAGGTGGCATCCGGTCGGATGATCTCATCGAAGAGCTGCTGGAAGCGGGGGCGGCCAACGTGGTCGTGGGGACGCGCGCCATTGAAGACCGTGACTGGCTCGCGGAGATGGCCGGCGAGCATCCCGGCGCGTTGATCGTGGCGTGCGACGTTCGTGAGCGACGAATCACGACACAGGGATGGTCCCGCACGCTCCCTCTCGACGTTCTCGATACGGTGGAAGAGTTGAATGCGCTCGCACTTGGTGGCCTGCTCGTGACCGCCGTTCATCTGGAGGGACAGATGGGTGGGACGGATCTCGCGCTGATGGAGGACGTGGCGGAACTCTCGCGCTTTCCCGTTTACGCATCCGGCGGAGTCGGCTCCCTCCAGGATCTGCGGGCACTCGAGCACCGCGGCGTTTCGGGCGCCGTGACGGGAATGGCACTTTACACTGGCGCACTCGATCCCGAGGTCGTTCTGCGGGAGTTCCCCGAATGAGTCGTCCATTCACTTCACGCTCCATGAGGCCAACGGCATGACGCTCGTCACCCGCGAAACCGCGGAGACCTCCATTCGATGCGAGCTACGTCCTGGCACGGGCATCGCGCATGCGTGCACCGACCAATCGTTTCTCGACCACATGCTTGTCGTGTTCGCGCGCTATTCGGGGCTCGATCTCGATATCGAGGCAAAGGGGGATCTACAGCATCACCTCGTGGAGGATGTCGCCATCTGCATCGGCGCGGCCGTGGCGGGCGCCCTGCCGGCGACGGCGGCACGATATGGCGACCGCACCATTCCAATGGACGATGCCCTCGTGCACTGCGCGGTCGATCTCGGCGGGCGTCCATTCTATCGCGGTCCACTTCCGAGCTCGCTGTACGATCACTGGATGCGCTCGTTCAGCGACAGCGCGCGTGCGACGCTGCATCTTCGCGTGCTGCGTGGTACCGATCGACATCACGTCGTGGAGGCGGCCTTCAAGGCTCTCGGTCTCGCGGTCCGCGATGCCTTTGTCGACTCGGGTGCTGTTTTCAGCACCAAGGGTGCGGTTGGCATGCGCGTGGAGGATGTCGGATAGTGTTGACGCGCAGGGTCGTGGTGTGTCTCGACGTCAGCGAAGGCCGAGTCGTGAAGGGCACGCAGTTCGTGGAGCTGCGCGATGTGGGAGATCCCGTGGAGCTTGCGACGCGATACGAACGTGAGGGTGCGGACGAGATTGTATTTCTGGACATCTCCGCCAGCGCCGAGGGGCGCGCGACGCTGCTCGACGTAGCGCGTCGAACCGCGGAGGAGTTGTTCATTCCGCTGACGATCGGCGGCGGAATCCGGTCTGCCAATGACATGGGGCATGCCCTTCGCGCCGGAGCGGACAAGGTGAGCATCAACTCCGCTGCCGTCGCGCGGCCGGCCGTGCTCTCCGAGTCGGCGGACCGGTTCGGATCCCAGTGCGTGGTGGCCAGCATCGACGCGAAGTGGGATGCGGGCTGGAGTGCCTGGCGCGTTTACATCAAAGGAGGACGGGAGCCGACGTCACTCGATGCGGTGCAGTGGGCCCAGGCGTGTGTGGGTCATGGCGCTGGTGAGATCTTGCTGACGAGCATCGATCGGGACGGCGCGCGCACCGGCTACGATGTGGAGTTGACCGAGGCCGTGTCCGCAGCAGTGAACGTTCCGGTCGTCGCGTCGGGCGGTGCAGGCTCGGCAGAGCACGTCTGCGATGTGCTGCAACACGGCGCGGACGCCGCGTTGCTCGCCGGCATTCTGCATGACCGTGAAACAACCGTCGCCGATGTCAAGCGCGTCATGCGCGCTGCGGGACTGGAGGTCCGTTCATGAATGGAGGAGTGGATAGCCTCACGCTGGAATCGGTGATGGACCTGGCCCGTGTTACGGGAGAAGTCGCCATGCGACATTTCCGCACGCGTGTCCGCGTGGAGACAAAGAGCGACGGATCACCCGTGTCCGACGCGGATCGCGCTGCGGAGCGTGCGGCACGGGAGTGGGTGGACATTCGTTTCCCCGATGATGGCGTTCTCGGCGAGGAGTACGGAGAGCTGCGGCCAGGCGCCGCGCGACGGTGGATCGTTGATCCCATCGATGGCACGAAGGCGTTCGTTCGGGACGTTCCACTTTGGGGCTCGCTCGTGGCCCTGTGTGAAGGTTCGCATGTGCTTGCCGGCTCGGCCTTTTTTCCAGCCATCGACGAAATCATCGCCGCTGCTCCCGGGCAAGGATGTTGGTGGAACGGCGTGAAGGCGTCGGTCTCACGAACGCGCGGGATCGATGAGGCGACGGTTCTCACGACCGATTGTGGATTCGCGGGTGATCGCGTTCGACAGCACGGCTGGGAGGCGCTCGCGTCGCGCGCGCAGTTGAGCCGCACGTGGGGCGATTGCTATGGGTATCTGCTGGTCGCCACTGGGCGCGCGGATGTCATGCTGGATCCGGTCCTCGCTCCGTGGGATGCTGCTGCGCTGTATCCCATCATCCGAGAGGCCGGCGGAGTATTCACCGACTGGGATGGTGAAGATACGGCGTTCGGAGGGAGTGCCATTGCAACCAACCGTGCTCTCGCGTCCGCCGTGCGATCGCTGCTCTCGACACCCGACAGAGGCTGACCGTGATCGATGTGGAATCGTTGAACTTCGAGAAGGGAGGCGGACTGGTGACCGTCGTGGCACAGGATGCCAATACGGGCCTGGTGCTGATGGTGGCCCACGCCGATCGCGCGGCGATTATCCGGTCTCTCGAGACCGGCGAGATGCACTATCACTCGCGCACGCGCGGTCTCTGGCACAAGGGACAGTCGAGCGGTAATACGCAGAAGATCGTTTCGCTGCATGCGGATTGTGACGGCGATGCCGTCCTCGCGCGCGTGGTGCCCGCGGGACCTGCGTGTCACACGGGAACGCGGTCCTGTTTCCGACAGGATGATCTTCCGACGCGAGGTCTCGCGATGCTCGATGCGATCATTATGCAGCGGGCAAAGGCAGACGCCGCGGAAGGTGAGAGCTATACGCGCAAACTACTTGGAGACCGCAACCTGCGGCTCAAGAAGCTCGGGGAAGAGGCCGCGGAACTCGTAACCGCGTGCGCCGATGGGGACGCCGCTCGCGTGAATGAAGAAGCGGCGGATCTCTTCTATCACGCGCTGGTAGCGGTCCACGCCACCGGTGGCTCGCTCGCCGACGTGGAAGCGATTCTCGATCGCCGACATGGCCGCCCCTGACAGGGGCGTCAGAACTGCTGTAGCAAGCTTCGATCGAGTTTGCTGGAGTCACCGACGTATGCGAACTGGAAGTTTCGCAGGTATTGCCGCGCGGCCCGACGCACGTCTTCCGGCGTCACGCGTCGCAACGATTCCATGAAGCGGTCCGCTGCCCGATAGTCGCCCTGGTACAGCTCCGCTTTCGCCAGCGCGTTCGCCTGATCGGCGTTCGTTTCGTTCTTGAGATAGTACTCGGTGATGAACTGTTGCTCCAGCCGCTTCAGGCCGGCCGGATCGACAGTTTCGTTCTGCAACGCGTTCAACTCCTGGCGCATGAGGCGAAGTACTTCGTTGGGAGCGACCGTCGTGACATACAGTCCGCCGACGGCGTGCGCTCGCTCGAGAAATGGAGCTTCGACAGCGTAGCTGAGATTACGCCGAGAGCGAACCTCCGTGAATAGTCGTCCTGACAGAACCGCTGTCGCAACGCGCAACGCCGTGTAGTCGGAGTCGGTCGCTGGCGGCCCGGCGGCGTAACCCAGCAGGTAGTTCGTGGGGAGGGCGCGGTTGTCGAGCGCGAGCGCCGTCCCCGACGTTGTGGGCGGCGGTGGAGTACTCCATTTGTAGCTGCCCCGCGGCAGTGTGCCGATGGACTGGCGGACGAGCTTCTCGATCTGTGCGCGATCGACGTTACCGACGACGATGAGAAGCATGCGCGACGTCACGAGCTGCTGCGCATGGTACTGCTTCATCTGCGTCACCGTGATGCTCGTCAGCGACGCCTCGCTGCCCGCCGGAGGGATCAGGTACGGGTGATCACGATAGAGAAGGCTGTCCGCGAGCTCGGTCGCGGCATCGTCCGGCTGGGTACGACGCTCCCGCGCGAGGCTGACCAACTGATCGCGCACGATCGCCACGTCCGCCGCCTCGAGCGTTGGAGACATGACACGATCGGCGAGAATCGCCCACGTCGAATCGAAGGTTGCGCGGATAGCGTGTAGCCCGATCGAGCTCCAGTCATCGTTCACATCGATCCCGATGGTGCTGCCCAACCGCGCCGTGCGCTGCCGCGCCGCGGCGCCAGGAAAATGCTTGGTGCCACGCTCGCTCACCGCCAGCAGCATGGCTTCGATACCGGCGGTCGATTCGGTAAGTTGTCGCGCGCCGCCCAATAGATAGAGGTTCGCCGCCACGACGTCGTTTGCGGTATTTCGGCGCAGAATGACCGACAGCCCGTTCACCTCGAAGCGAATGGTCGCCGCGGTGTCGCCAGGCACATGGCGCGGAAAGCGCATACCTGCGGCCGGCCGGACGGCGAATCCTGTTGCCATGAGCGCAACAATCGCGAACCGGTGCATGGGAATCATGGAGTGGCCCCCAGCAGCTCGCTGTCCGTCAGACGGAGTGCGCGTCTCGCTTCTGGCGACAGCAATACGCCGGTAACTCGCGGGTGGCCGACGATGTACTTCAGCGCATAACGGCGCAGATCCTCCGGTGTCTGTTTCGCCATCGTGTCCACATAGCCGAAGAAGTAGTCAAGTCCGGTCACGGCCCACCAGAATCCCAATTGATGCGCGAAGCCCGAGGACCGTTCCAGGCTCTCCATCGTGCCGACGATGCGCGTTTTCTTCACACCCTCCACCGCCTCGGTGGTGATGTATCCGGGCTTCGCGACCGCATTGAGTTCGCGGTCGAGCACCGCGATGGCCTCGCGGATCTTGCCGGGCGCCACCTCGCCACTGATCGTGATGGGCCCGACGTGATTCAAGGTGTAGTAATTCACGACGACCGACTGCCACAGCCCGCTGTCCACGAGGTTTCGTTGAAAGCGTGAGCCCGGCTGATTGAGCACATCGGAGAAGACATCCGCCGCATAGGTCGCCGGCGTGTCCATGTGTGCTCCCGGACCCTGCCACTGTACCATCACAACCGCGGTATTCACCGGTTGTTCGACGATGACGGCCACATTCTTCTTGAGTGGTGGAACCGGCGGAATGGTGTCCGTCACAAACGGATCCGCGCCTCTCGGCCACGAGCCGAAGAGCCGTCGAACTGCGGCAAAGATGCTGTCCGGCTGCACGTCTCCCGCGACGATGACCGCTGTGTTATTCGGCACGTAGTACTTGTGCTGAATGAATCGCATCTGGTCCGGTTTGGTCGCGAGAATGATCTGGCGCTCACCGAGCGGGTTTTTTCTACTCCACGCGCTGCCCCAGAGTGTCTTGCCCATCGCGGTGCGCAGTGCGTAAAACGGATCGGATTCGGCCCGGTCGTACTCCCCGATGACGACGGCACGCTCTCGCTCCAGCTCGTCCACGAGAAAGAGCGGTGATTGCAGCGCGGACGCGAGCAGCGCGATGGCCGGAAGGGTGCTGTCGGAAGGAACGGTGAGGTAGTAGTTCACCTGTTCTTCCTGTGTTGTGCCATTGAACACGGCGCCGAGCTCCGAGGCCCGGTTGACGAAGGCATCCGGCTGCGGGTACAGCGCGTTCGCCTTGAAGAACATGTGCTCGTACAGGTGCGACAGGCCCTCGTACTTCGCCGGTTGAGTGAAGGAGCCGTTCTTCGCGTTGGCTTCGACCGTGGCCAACGGCACGCCGTGATTCTCGACCACGATGATCTCGAGGCCGTTCTCGAGGACCTCACGCTTGATATGCTTCTCCAACTCAGCGCGTTGTGCCGTGGCTAGGCGGGCATGCAACACGGTGACGGACGCGACCAGGAGGATGCGGAGTGCGGTACGCGCTGGAATTCGCCTGCTGCTCATGATTTCTTTCCCGAGCCAATGTCCACGTTACCGTCTCCTTCGTCTCGATGGTCCGTCGAGCCCAGCCAGCTGGAGCGCGTCACCGCTGCACTGCCAAAGGAATTCCTTCGGCGTAACGCGGCGCTTGCTCCGTACACGACGTTCAAGATCGGTGGTCCCGCCGACCTGTTGCTGGAGGCAACCTCCGCCGACGTCCTGGCCGATGCTGTAATGGCCGCGCGCGCCGCGCGGGTGCCCTGTTTCGTGCTCGGGCTTGGCGCAAATGTACTCGTTGGGGACCTCGGCGTCCGAGGCCTGGTCGTGCGCAACACTGCATCCCGTTTCGAGTTTTCCCCAGAGGGACGCCTCGACGTCGAAACAGGCGCCGTCATGGCAAGGTTGATTCCCGAAGCCGTTCGGCGGGGCTGGTCCGGACTCGAGCACTACGTTGGCATTCCGAGCACCGTTGGCGGCGCGATCTGGCAGAATCTGCATTTCCTGTCGCCGGCGCCGGAGCGCGAGCGAACGATGTTCATCGCCGAGGTGTTCGAGTCCGCCGAGTTGCTGACACAGGAAAACGGGCGCATGGTTGCCGACGCCGCCTACATGCGATTCGGCTATGACGATAGCGTTCTTCATCACCGGAGCGACATCGCGCTCAAGGCAACGTTCCAGTTGGCGCGAAAGAGTCCCGACGAGATGCATCGCATCATGCAGGAGAACCTGAGCTGGCGGGGGAGCAGGCACCCGTGGCTCGAGTATCATCCCAGCGTCGGCTCGATCTTCAAGAAGATCGAGGGCATCGGCGCCGGACGCCTGGTGGATCAGTGCGGACTCAAGGGATATCGCGTGGGCGACGTGCAGATATCCCACATTCACGCCAACATCATGGTGAACCTGGGAAACGCCACGAGTAGCGATGTGCTCGCGCTCATTCGCCACGCGCAGCGGTCGGTGAAGGAGCGCTTTGGATACGACCTCGAGCCCGAGATCGGTTTCGTGGGTGAGTTCTAGCTCGGCGGGATATCCCTCGGCCGGTCATCCGGCGGAACGAAGTTGGAGAGAAAGAGCCGCTCCTGAGGCGTCAGGCTCTTCAGGCCGGTCGCACTGATCTTGTCGAGAATGCGATTCACTTCATCCTGATTCACGGAGTGGACGCGCGCTCGATCCACCTTGTTCCACCGGGACGCCAGCGAATCTGGTGGCACCGCAATGGTGGTCTGAGCGCGGAAGCGCTTTGCACCGTGGCGTCGCTCCAGATACAACAGATACAGGAAGCCGCCGAGGAAGCCGCCAAGATGTGCGAAATGCGCAACGCCGCGGCCGACGCCCAGCAGAGCCATGGCGGTCGAGATGGCGACCAGCCACCGTGCCTCCACAGGAAACACGCCCCAGATGAGAATCTGATCACGCGGCCAGAACCGTGCGTACGCAAGGCTCACACCGAATACGGCGCCAGACGCGCCCAGAATGACGGCGTTCGGTGAAAAGGCGAAGGACAGCAGACCGCCGCTGATTCCGCTGATGAAGTACAGCGCAATGAACCGTTGCGGGCCCATGCGCGATTCGACGCGCGTGCCGAAGAAGTACAGCGACAGCATGTTGAGCCCGATGTGCATCAGGTTTCCATGCAAAAACATGTACGTGACGATCGTCCACGGTCGCGCAACGATGAGACTCGGCACGAACCACAGCATTTCCGTCAGACCGGGCACGGTTTGCTGCAGGAAATACATCAGGACATTGGCGATCAGCAGCCGCTGAACCCACGTCGTCACAGCGAACCTCCTACGATGCGGTGGCCGCGCGGCCGAGCAGCTCGACCGCGGCAGTTTCCTGCTCCCACGTGGCGAGCGCACGATCGAGGGACGCGCGCGTCTCGTCCAGTTCCATGCCAAGTCGGTGCGCGTCCGCCCGTCCATGCGCTGCCGTGTACAATGCCGGATCATCCAGGAGGGACGTCAGCCGTTCCACTGCCGCCTCGAGATCCACGACGTCCTGCTCGGCGCGCGCCGCGCGCGTGCGCGCATCCCGCAGGAGCCGCTTCTGTTCGTCGCCACCGCGCTCTTCACGACGCGAGACCCGCCGCTTCTCGTCCACGCGCCGGCGCGCGACTTCCTCTGCTGCGCGCACGGCGGCAGCGTGCGCACGCTCCTCGCTTGCCACCTCCCATTCCCCGAACGTACCATCGAACTCGGTCACATGGCGCTCGTGCAGGACCCACACCTTGGTGGCAAGCGCGCGAAGCATGGCGCGGTCATGGCTGACCAGGATGACCGTCCCGTCGTACGCTTCGATCGCATCTTCCAACACCTCGATCGTTTCCACGTCCAGGTGATTTGTCGGCTCGTCGAGAACGAGCAGATTCGCGCGCGCCAGCATGAGCATCGCCAATGCAACGCGGGCGCGCTCGCCGCCCGAGAGCGTCGAAGCAATCCGTTGCACTTCGTCGCCGCTGAAGCCGAAGCGGCCAAGATGGCCCTGGATCAGACGACGTTCCCACTGCGGGCGAAGATCGAGAATGATGTCGAAGAGCGTGCGATTCAGCGGCACCTGTGCCAGCTGCTGATCGTAATACGCCACTCGAATCGAGTTGCCGACACGCAGCTCTCCGCGCACGACTTCTCGTTCGCCCACGAGCGCCTTGAGAAGTGTCGATTTGCCCGAGCCGTTGGGTCCGAGGATGCCAACCCGCTGTCCTCGCATGATCCGCCCCGTCAGATCTTCGATGAGCACTCGCTCTCCCACCGCGAGGACCGCGCGATCGGCGACGACCACCTGATCTCCGCCTCGATCGGCGATGTCGAGCCGAAGCGCCATCGTGCCGTCCTCGCCTGCGACCGCGCCGAGTCTCGGAAGGCGCTCGAGCTTCTTGCGTCTTCCCTTGGCCTGCTTGCTGTTCTGGCCGGCAATGTTGCGCGCGATGTAGTCCTGCTCCGCAGATATGACCTTCTGCTGCTTGTCGAATGCACGCTGTTGCGTGAGGCGGCGCTCTGCTCGTTGCGCAACGAACGATTCGTATCCGCCGCCGTACGGTGTCGCGGTGCCGTCCTCGAAATGCAGCACATGATCGGCAACGGCAGAGAGAAACGCGCGATCATGACTCACGAGAACGATGGTGCGATCGCTTTCCGCCAGATACTGCTCCAACCACCGCGTCGTATCGAGGTCCAGGTGATTGGTCGGCTCGTCGAGCAACAGGATGTCGGACGGTGCCACGAGCTGTCGTGCGAGTCCCACGCGGCCGCGTTCCCCTCCGCTGAGCTGCTCGAGTGGCTGCTGCCGCGCCACTGCGGGATCGAACCCAAGGCCATGCAGAACCGCGTCTACCCGTGGCGCAATCGTGTATCCGCCTTCGTGCTCGAACCGCTCCAGGTCACGACCATAACGTTCCAGCGCCGCCGGATCGCTCGCTGTCGCGAGTGCATGTGCCTGTTCCGCGAGCGACTGTTCGAGCGCGAGCAGCTCCGCAAACGGGCCGGCGGCCGCCTCCCACACCGTCGTCGCCACGCCAAAATCGCGATGCTGTCCCAGCAGCGAGAGCGTGATTCCGCTGCCGCGTGACACGCTGCCGCGAGTGGGTACCAGCTCGCCGACCATCAGCTTGAACAGCGTGGTCTTGCCGGTCCCGTTGCGCCCCACGACGCCCCAACGATCACCAGCGCCGATCGTGAACGTGATGTCGCGAAACAGCGTGGTCGCGCCGAATTCTACGGCAACAGAAGAGAGCGAGAGTTGTGTCACGAAGCGACGCCAGAACAGTGATTCACGCGTCGAGCCAGCTTTTCCACGTCCCCGCCGCGTCACCGATCGATAACGCCGTGCCCCACCGCACCAGAGGCATTTTGAGCAGCAGCGGTTCCGCTGTAAGAACTTCCAGCCAGCGGTCGTCACCATAACGGGCGGTGCGCAGGCCAAGCTCGCCGTAGCGACGTGAGTCCTCGTCGACGAGTGCGCCAATACCCAGTTTCTGCGCGAATCGCAGCAACTCGCCGCGCGAAGCCGCCCGCTCCTGTAGATCGACGAAATGCGTCTTCATGCGGCGTTCAGCAAAGAACCGAAGCGCCTTCCGCGTGTCGGCGCTTTTCCGCGTGCCGAAGATCTGAACGTCCATTCTCTCCAGACTGCTATTATTCAGTGATCGCGGATGTGCCGCGGTCCCGTTCCCATTCCGTTCGATTGCGCTGGCCAAGCGAACATACCTACACCCCAGCCTGGTGGGTACCGGGCGCGCACCTTCAGACGCTGTGGGGCAAGCTGGCGCGCCGGCCGCCCGTCGTGTCGACACGAAGCGAGCGCTGGCCGACGCCCGATCACGACGAGATCGAGATTCGACGACTTGACCGAGGTATACATACACCCGTAACGCCGCGATTGGTCATCCTCCACGGCCTCGAGGGGACCATCCGCTCGCACTACTTGCGCGGAACCCTTCGTCAGGCCGAGATGCGCGGCTGGCCGGCGGATGTGTTGATCTTCCGCGGTTGCAATGGCGAAGTGAATCGCGTGCGGCGGATGTACCACTCCGGCGAGACGGGCGATCTGGAGCTCGTCGTGCGACGCCTGATCGAGAACGAGCCAACCCGACCGCTCGTGCTCGTCGGGTTCTCGCTCGGCGGCAACGTCCTCCTCAAGTGGCTGGGTGAACGAGTGGATGTCATGCCTTCACAGGTCGTCGCGGCGGCCGCCGTCTCCGTACCGTTCGACCTCGAGCGCGGCGCCCGCCACATCGAAAGCGGCCTCTCCCGTCTCTACACCTGGCACTTTCTTCGGACGCTCAAGGCCAAAGCCCGTCGAAAGCTCGATCGTTTCCCCGGTCTCTTTGATGTGGCGGCGCTCGATCGGTCGCGCACGCTGTATGACTTTGACGACGCGGTGACTGCCCCCATTCACGGTTTCCGAGATGCGCACGACTACTACACCCAATCCAGCTCGCTGCAGTACCTGCGCCGCGTCCCCGTGCCGACGCTGCTGCTGAGCTCTTTCGACGACCCCTTCCTGCCGCCGGACGTGCTCGAGCGAGTTGCGTCGGAAGCCAGCGACAACCAGCATCTCGTCTGTGAGTTTCACGACCGAGGGGGACATGTCGGCTTTGTCGCCGGCAAATCGCCGGTGTCCGCGCGCTATTTCGCGGAGGAGCGAGTGCTGAGTTTTCTTGCTGCACAGGTGGTAGCTCGCAGCGCGGCCGCCTAGCCCAGGCGTACTCATGGCGTATCTGTTTCTCACCCTCTTCGTGGCCGGTGTTCTGCTCGGCGTCCGGCTGCTCTTCTTTGGCGCGGAGCGAAGGAAGCTGGTGGTGAGTCGCTTGCCACTCCGCCGCTCCGAGCCGGCGGCGGTAGCGCTTCTGATCACACTTGGTGTCGCCGGATACTTGCTTGGTCGCACGTCTCACCTGTCGGCCGTCAACGTCCTCGGCATCGCCGCGTTGATCGCGGCGATAGTCTCTGCCGCGGCAACACGTTTGGCGATCGCCGCCGCCCGTATCGCGCCGGCGCACGATCCCAGTGACCGCCGATTCGCGCTTCAAGGACACATCGCCACCGTGTCGACCCCCATTCCGGCTCTGGGCGAGGGTGCCATTCTGATGACTGGCGACGTCAGCGCGTCCCGTGTTGCCGCACGTAGCATCGATGCGGAGGCGATCGAGGAAGGCGCCGAGGTCTGCATCGAGCGCGTTGAAAACGACGTTGCCTTCGTCGAACGGTGGACGCTGGTGGAGCGACGCCTCTAGGGCCCGTTTCGGCGGCACGCGTTAGGCGTGTGGCGTACGTGGGGTCGGGAAGGTCTGTCGTTGAGAGGAGGGGCCGATGGCCGACGCACTGGTGTTCACGCTCGTCTTCGCCGGACTGTTCGTGCTCCGCGGCGTCGCTGCGACGATCTTCTTCTACTACATCCTGCCCGTCGGCGACCATTGCCCGAACTGTGACGCGGTCACGCTTCGCATTCAGTCTCGTGGCTGGAATTTCTTCTTTCCGCGAGTGCGGACGAGCTGGTGTCTCGAATGCGGATGGCACGGACTGCTGCGGCCCGGCCCTCTGACGCCCGCGCCCTCAGGCTCCGAGCTGACGAAGATGCAATAGCCGTTAGCGGGGCGTCGCGCCGAGGACCAGCACCGAAAGCCACTCCGGCCAGCTTCCGCTCAGCTCGAAGAAGTCGTCAAAGTACGTGAGGCCTCTGGCCTCCAGCTCCTCGACAAGCACGCCCAGCGCCTCGGTGTCGTAGATGGGTCCCAGCGCGACGATGTCGCCTTCCACGCGAAACTCCGTATCGGTAAGTCCCAGGCGAGTGTCGAGCACGGCACGGCTGAGATCCGCTCGCTCATAGGCTGCTCGCCGAAAGAAGAGCGACGGAACACCCTGCGTAACGGGAAGTGGCATGCGTGAGGCCTCGCGCGGTCCGGTGACGTTTTCTCCATCGAAAGGTAGTCCCGCGGAGCTATCTTTCTGGCATGTCTGCCCCCGGCCACGCGGTCGAAGCCGTCTATGATGTGATCGTGATCGGTGGCGGCCATGCCGGGACCGAGGCGGCCGTGGCCGCCGCCCGGCGAGGCGCTAGGACGGCGCTGATCACCAGCGCGCTCGAGACCATCGGCCAGATGTCGTGCAACCCGGCTATTGGCGGCGTCGCCAAAGGCACTGTCGTTCGCGAAGTCGATGCGCTCGGGGGCATCATGGCGCGCGCCACCGATCTGGCCATGTTGCAGTTCCGCATGTTGAACCGCAGCAAGGGCCCGGCCGTGTGGGCGCCGCGGGCACAGTGCGACCGCGGATTGTATCGGCGTGCTGTGCGTTCGTTGATCGAAGCACATCCGCGGCTGGAGACCGTGCAGGGGACAGTCGCGCGCTTGTTGCTCGACGACGCGCGTGTCGTGGGCGTCGAGACTCTGGAGGGACGACGCTTTTCCGCCGGAGCCGTCGTCGTCACCACGGGCACGTTTCTGCGGGGCCGCATTCATATCGGGACCACGACATCTCTCGCCGGTGGGCGTGCCGGCGAGGGCGCGGTGACGCACCTCGCGGAGCAGTTGGAGAACGCGGGGCTTCAGGTGGAGCGGTTCAAGACGGGAACGCCGCCACGCATCGACGGTCGAAGCGTGAACTGGAGTGCACTCGATCGACAGGAGAGTGAGATCGAGGCGTTCGACTTCACCTGGTCGCATTTCTGGGACGAGCCGCGCGTGCGTGCCGATGGCGCAACCCGTCATCCGGCGCAAATGCCCTGTCTCATCGCATTCCTCGACGCGGAGGGAAAGCACATCATCAAAGAGCACATCGGGGAATCGGCGATGTATGGTGGCGCGATTGCCTCGAGGGGCCCGCGCTACTGCCCGTCTGTCGAGGACAAGATCGTGAAGTTTCCCTTGGCCGAGCGGCACCAGCTCTTTCTCGAGCCCGAAGGGCACGATACCAGCGAGATGTACGTGAACGGTCTTTCCACGTCGCTGCCCGCACATGTGCAACTCGAGACGCTGCGATCCGTCCGCGGGTTGGAAGACGTGCGCATGACGCGCGCGGGCTACGCCATCGAGTACGACTACTATCCGCCGACCCAACTCGATGCGACGCTCCAGGTGCGCGCTGTGCCTGGATTGTTCTTCGCGGGCCAGATCAACGGCACGACTGGATACGAGGAGGCGGCGGGGCAGGGTGTGGTCGCGGGCATCAACGCAGCCGCAGCCGCGTTGAACGGCGCGCCGCTCGTTCTGGGGCGAGAGAGCTCGTACATCGGCGTCCTCGTGAATGATCTCGTGACGCGCGGCGTGGATGAGCCCTACCGCCTTTTCACGTCGCGCTCCGAGTTCCGGCTCACCGTGCGTCAGGACAATGCCCTCCGCCGACTCGGCGGGATTGCGAGGCAGCTCGAGCTCTACTCGCCCCGCGAACTGGAGTTGGTCGCTGGCCGCTTGGCGGCTGAAGATGAGGCGCGCGCGTTGGCCGACGCGACGTCCGTACGTCCCGAGGTCGTGGCGCCGCTCCTTGCGGAAGCACACAGCTCCGCGCTTGCTCACGCCGTTCGGGCATCGGAGCTAGCACGCCGCCAGAATGTGTCGCTGCGCGATGTGTTCCGGGTGCTCGACATCGGACAGCATTTGCCCGCGGATGCCGTGGTGAGCACTGAGCTGGAGCTCAAGTACTCCGGCTACTTCGAGCGTGAGCGGACACAGGCCGACAAGCTGCGCCGGCTCGGTGAGTTTCCCCTCGACCCGGCATTGCCCTATCACGAGATGCCCTCCCTTTCGTTCGAGGCCAGGCAGAAGCTCGCCGTGCTTCGGCCACACACGCTTGCTCAGGCGGCAAGCACGCCCGGAGTGAGTCCGAGCGATCTGCAGAACCTCGTGATCGAGATCGAGAAGCGACGTCGCGCGGGCGTGAGTCGTCGCGAGGCCCGTCGCCGCTGACAGTGGTGCGGCAACGGGCTGCCTGATGCATGGTCGCGACATGGGGTACGAGCCAAGGCCTTCCGGCGTGCGCTATGCAATCGCCAGGGACCCCCTCGTGGATTTAGTATCAAATCAGCAATAAATAGGAGAAGCCATGCGCCTTGCGACCCTGTTCGCCTCCGCGCTCGTGAACGTGCTCGCCGCGACGGCAGCCTCTGGCCAAACGACCATCTCCATCAGCCCGCCCGTGGTGACGACATCTGGGCAAGGTGAGGTGAAGGTGACTCCGGATCGCGCCTCGGTGATGATCGGTGTGCAAACACGCGGCGCGACGGCGACGGCTGTCGGTGCCGACAATGCGTCACGGACCAGGGCTGTTCTCGATGCCATGACGAAGATCGGTCTCCCGAAGGAGGCGCTGTCGACGGAAGGCTACTCCGTCTACCCGGAAATGCGATACGATCGCGACGGCGGTGCGCCGCGCGTGACAGGATACGTGGCCACGAACACCGTCCGCGTCGAGGCACGCCGACTGGACCAGGTCGGCACAATCATCGACGCTTCCCTCGCGGCCGGCGCCAACGTGATCAACGGGCTGTCCTTTTACATGGCCTCACTCGACGAGGCGCGTCGTCAGGCCATCTCGGCAGCGGTGTCAAACGCACGAGCGGATGCGGAAGCGATGGCGACGGCTGCTGGTGGAACGCTCGGTCAGTTGCTGGAAGTGTCTACTGGCGGTCCCATCGTCCCCCCGCGTCCGATGTTCGATCTGGCGGTCCGGTCCGCCGCTGGCGGGGCGGTCCCAACACCGGTCAACCCGGGGCAGCAGACGGTGACGGCGTTCGTCAGCGCCAAATGGCGGTTCGTGCCTCGCTGACTGCTGCCCGGACCGCCAGATAGGCGGTTCAGTCGAGCCGAGTTACGGATCAGCCTGCCGAGACCGGAGATGTTTCACGTGGCACATGGGGCCTAGTGTTCCACGTGCCACATTGTTCATCCCGGGTTAGCTTGCGGCTGGGGCAGCAGGAGTCCATTCGCGCCCCTTGAGGGGATCCCAACCCGGAGCCGAGTGGCGCGCATCATTGCGATTGCAAACCAGAAGGGCGGCGTTGGCAAGACGACATCGGCGGTGAACCTTGCTGCCAGTCTCGCCGTGGCAGAGCGGAGGACGCTGTTGATCGATGGCGATCCGCAGGGGAACGCAACGAGCGGCGTGGGTTTAGGTGCAGACGCCGCAGAGACGACGTATGACGTTCTCATCGGTGCGACGACGATTGGCCGGGCGCGACAGCGCGCCGTTCAGTTCAGCAAGCTCGACGTGCTTCCTGCGACCCCCGATTTGGCCGGCGCGGAAGTCGAGCTCGTCGGCCTCTCCGCCCGAGAGAGCAGGATGCGTGAGGCCGTCACGCTCATACGCGACGAGTACGACTACATCCTCATCGACTGCCCACCGTCGCTTGGTCTTATCACCCTGAACATGCTCGCGGCTGCGGATACGCTGCTCATTCCACTGCAGTGTGAATACTACGCGCTCGAGGGCCTGAGCCAGCTCCTCAACACCGTCCATCTCATTCAGCATGGAGTGAATCCGACACTCGCGATCTCAGGAGTGCTGCTGACGATGTACGACGCCCGCCTCAACCTGTCCCGCCAAGTTGCGGCCGATGCACGTGAGTATTTCGGCTCACAGGTGTTTGACGCGGTGGTTCCCCGAAATGTCAGACTTGCCGAAGCTCCCAGTTTTGGAAAGCCGATCATGTTGTACGACGTCCAGAGTATCGGAGCCCAGGCCTACATGGCTGTGGCACAGGAGCTCATGGCTCGTGAGGAGTCTCGGGGAAGTTCGACGTCAGCGGTCCTCGGCGGACAGCCCTCTGCCGAAGAGGTGAGATCATGAGCGCAGACATTCCCAAGCGGCTCGGAAGGGGTCTGGAAGCATTGATCGCAACGGCCAAGCAGCAGCGCCAGACTGCGGACACGGTCCCCACATCGCCGCCGTCTGATCTGCAGATGTTGCGCATCGCCGACATCGTTCCGAACCATTTTCAGCCCAGGAGAACCTTCAGCGAGGCCGAGCTGTCGGAGCTGGAAGCATCGATCCGGGCCAATGGGCTACTACAGCCGATCACGGTGCGCCCTCGAAATGGAAAGTGGGAGCTCATCGCGGGTGAGCGGCGATTTCGCGCGGTCACTCGACTCGGCTGGTCCGACATTCCATGCATCGTCCGGAACTTCGACGACCGTGAGATGCTGACGCTCGCGCTCGTGGAGAATCTTCAGCGCTCGGATCTGAGCGTGCTCGAAGAGGCCGAAGGATACCAACGCCTCATCTCCGAATTTCAACTGACCCAGCAACAGATTGCTGATGCCGTCGGCAAGGACCGGACGAGTATCACAAATCTGCTCCGCGTGCTCAGCCTTCCGACGGCAATTCGCCGGCTCGTTGAACAGGGGCACCTGAGCGCGGGTCACGCGCGGGCGCTACTCGCATTGAAGGACGAGCGACGACAGCTCGAGTTGGCCCAGGAGGCCGTTGCCAGGCAACTCTCCGTACGGGAGGTCGAGGCACGAGCTCGACACGCATCGGCCCCAACTGGCAAGCCCGGCAAAGGCTCCCCAGCAACGACCGCTCAACAGGGTAGCGCCGCCACTCGCCGTATCGAGGAGCAGCTCCGGAAGCGGCTGCAAACAGATGTCGCCGTGCAAGCGTCCAGCGGTGGGAAAGGGACACTCAGAATCGCCTTCTACAGCGCTGACGATCTCGAGCGTCTCATGGAGCTGATCGTCGGAAAGAGCACCGATTTCGACTAAACGAATGATTATCCGCCGGTATTGGTACCGCGCGTAAGGTCAACTCGTGCCATCACTTATGCTTGATTTCCTACCGATGAAGCGACGGCGGCGTTCGACCATTCGCCTCGTTTCCCTCGCTCTCCTCGCCTCGTGCTCGACGAAAGAGCCCTCGGACCATGCCGTCTCGGCGAAACCGGACACCGGTACCGAGAAGCGGTTCAAGGTCGCGCTCCTCACGCCAGGCCCCATCAGCGATCAGTCATGGAACGGTGGCGCCTACCAAGGTCTGCTACGCATCCGGGACAGCCTCGGCGCATCCGTCAGCCATATCCAGACCAAGACGCCAGCGGAATTCGAGGAGCAGTTCCGGCAATACGGCGCGCAAGGCTACGATCTCGTCTTTGGCCATGGCTTCGAGTTTCAGGACGCCGCCAAGCGTGTCGGCCCCGAGTTTCCGCGCACGATTTACGTGACGACGTCGAGTAGCACGAGCGGCGCTAACGTCGCGGGAATGGAGTTCGCTTTCGCTGACGCGTCCTTCCTGGCTGGTCTTGTCGCAGGGAGTCTATCAAAGACCGGAATTCTCGGAGTAATCGGCGGAACAGAGTTGCCGCCGGTGAAGGAGAGCTTTGTGGCTTTCGAGAAAGGAGCGCGAGCAGCCAATCCGTCTGTGCGCATTCTCAAGTCGTACATCGGAAACTGGGATGATGTGAGCGCCGGGAAGGAACAGGCGCTGGCGCAGATCGGCCGCGGTGCCGACGTGATCTTTCAGAATGCCGACGCCGCGGGACTCGGCGTGTTTCAAGCAGCGAGAGACACCCGCAGAGCACTTATCATCGGATCGAACTCGAACCAAAACGGCGTCGCCCCGGAAGTGACCGTCGGAAGCGTCGTCATCGACTTGCCACATGCATTCCTCTCTGTGGCTCGCGAAGTGAAGGACGGACAATTCAAACCACGAGTCATTCGACTCGGGACGTCGAGCGATGTCGTGTCGCTGGTGCTCAACCCGGATTTCGCCGCGCGAGTGCCACCGGCGATTCAGCACCGCGTGGATTCGCTCAGAACCGAGATGCGCGCGGCACGCTTCAGCGTGCAGGCAGGAGAGCGGTGACCGCGGCGGCACCAGGTGTGCCGCTGTCGGCGATCGTCTCGTATCTCGACAAGATACTCGACACGGCCGGAACCCCTGACTATCCCGGTGCTGTCAACGGACTTCAGGTGGACGGCTCGCGTCCGGTCCATCACGTCGCGGTTTCGGTGGATGCGTCCCTCGCGACAATCGACGGAGCCGTGGCGGCGGGCGCCGAGTTGCTCGTAGTTCACCATGGATTGTTCTGGTCGGAGGCGCGAGCGCTCCGAGGCACCACGTACGAACGATTTCGTCGTTTGCTCGTCAACGACATTGCCGTCTACAGCTCGCATCTGCCGCTCGATCGTCACCCCGACCTTGGCAACAACGTGCTCTTTGCGCGAGCACTCGAGCTCGAGCCTCGCGAGGAATTTGCGCGCTTCCAATCCATTGCAATTGGCGTCGCGGGGAGATCCGATGTGGATACCGAGGAACTGGTGCGACGCGCGACCGTCATTGCGCGCCTCGACGGGGGCACCGTGGCGGCTGTGGGAATCGCGCCTGGCAGGCGAACCAGACGATGGGCGGTGTGCACAGGGGCAGGGGCTTCGAGCGCTACGCTCAGCGAGGCAGCGAGCGCTGGAATCGACACGCTGATCGTTGGCGAGGGGCCGCATCATACGGCAGTCGAAGCGCAGGAGATGGGAATCGCCGTCGTCTACGCCGGCCACTACGTCACCGAGACATTCGGCGTGCGCGCGCTCGGTGGGGAGCTCGCGCAGCATTTCGGTCTCACCTGGTCGTTCATTGCAGCACCCACTGGTCTCTAGCTCGGTGCGTGCGCCGTTGTGACGCCCGTTCTGGAGTTATCTGCTATTCGGAAGCGGTTCGACTCCGCCACGGCAGTAGACGGTGCCTCGCTCGCCGTGGAGCCGGGGACCGTACACGCCTTGCTCGGCGAGAACGGAGCGGGCAAGACGACGCTGATGCGAATCGCATACGGGATGCTTGCACCCGACGCCGGTGAAATCCGGGTGAACGGTTCACCGCGTCGTTTTTCGACTGCCGTGGACGCGATCGAGGCGGGCATCGGCATGGTGCATCAGCACTTCACGCTCGTCCCCGCCATGACGGTTGCCGAAAATGTGGTGCTGGGAGGACGCGGATTGCTTCGGAACGCGGAGATGATGACGCTCGTCGCCGAGATTGCCTCTCGTACCGGGTTCCGTCTGGATCCGCACGCTCGCGTTGAATCGCTCCCCGTCGGTGCCAAGCAGCGAGTGGAGATCGCCAAGGCGGTCGCCCGAAATCCGTCCGTCCTCATACTGGATGAACCGACAGCCGCGCTCGCGCCATCCGAGATAGAGGATCTACTGCAATGGATTCGACAGTACGTCCGCTCGGGTGCTTCCGTCGTGCTCATCACGCACAAACTCTCCGAGGCACTCGCCATCGCAGATGAGGTGACCGTGATGCGACGCGGAGCGGGTGTGTTCCGGGCGCCGGCGAGGGACGTCTCGGTATCGCAGTTGGCGCGCGCCATGATTGGTGCGGATCCGGATATGGGCGACACTTCGCGTCGGCCAGCGCAGGTCACGGGCCGATCTGTGGTATTCGAGGCCGAGTTGCTTCGTGTGGCGGACGAGGCAGGACGCGTCCGCGTGAGTGACGCTTCGTTCCGCATTCGTGGCGGTGAAATCGTGGGAGTCGCCGCCGTCGAAGGGTCGGGGCACCGCGAGCTCCTTCGCGCATTAGCTGGTCGCACCTCGCTTGCCGGCGGTCGTCTCGTGCGACCGGCGGACGTAGGCTTCGTTCCGGAGGACAGACATCGGGACGCGGTGATGGTGAGCCGTTCGCTGACGGACAACATTGCGCTGCGCGGCGCGGGAGCACGGCGTGGCCGCGTTGATTGGCGTCGACTGCGTTCCGAGACGCGGCAGATGATCGGCGAGTTTGACATACGACCGGCCGACGCGGGCGCACCTCTCGGTGCCCTGTCGGGTGGAAACCAGCAGAGAATCGTGCTCGGGCGCGAGCTTGCGGTTGCCCGCGAGACGCGAGCTACGGCTGGGTTGGTCGTCGAGAACCCTGCGCGCGGCCTCGATGTGCGAGCGACGGCGTTCGTCCACATGCGGTTGCTGGACGCGGCAGCAAACGGTACGGCCGTGGTGTTTTACTCCAGCGATCTCGACGAAGTGCTTGCGCTGGCGACACGTCTGTTCGTGGTGTTTGCTGGCGTTGTGCGCGAAGTGGCGCTGGATCGCGACGACGCGGGCCGCGCACTGCTCGGACTCTCGTGACTAGACGCGGAGCTTTCGGATCGCGGTGATTCCGAGTACGGGGCCAAGTGCGAGAATCGGAAACGCGTACCTCCAACCGGCCGCGGCCGCGACGACGGGGACCAGTTGGATGGTGACTGTCGTGAGAAGGAAGCCGATGGATGTCTGGAGGGTGAGAGCAGTCCCGACGGCGTCGGGACGCGTAACACGCGTAACGAGTGTCGAGAACTGGGCGCTGTCCGCGATTACCGCGATGCTCCAGACCAGGAGCAGGCCCGTCAGGATCCAGGTCGACTGACCGAAGACGAGTGGCGTGAGCAGCGCGCACGAGGCACTCACCACCATGGCAACTATTACTAGCCGCACATATCCCACTCGGTCCGCAAGCTCGCCGCCCAACACGCAGCCGATCGAGCCAGCCGCGATCACCATGAACGAGAGTGCGCTGGCGAGGGATGTAGACGTCACCGTGCCTCCGCCCTGTGCGGTGAGACTCGCCGTGATGAACGCGGGAATCCAGACCCAGCACGCGTACAGTTCGAGCATGTGACCGGCGTAACCGCCCAGAACCTGGCGGTATTGCGAATCGCGCAGCACCACGTGCACGAGAGATAGCGAAAAGCGCCGGCGCGGAAACGGCACCGGCCCGTCCCGGTACGTCAGTGCAATCAACGTTGTGGAAATCAGCGCGGCGATCGACGCGGAGAGAATCACCCGGCGTATGTCCGCATCGGGCAGCGCGTGAACGAGGTAGGGAAGCGCCTTGCCAATGGTCAGCGCGCCGACGACTACACCTATCGCCAATCCGCGCCTGGCATGGAACCACGTGGCCGCCATCTTCATGGCCGGCGGATAGACGCCTGCCAGGAAGACGCCCGTCAGCAGACGACAAACCAGCGCCCCACGAAAGCTGTCGGCGAGGAGCAGCCCGGCGTTTGCCGCGGCCGCGCACAGTGCGGCCACTGAGAAGTACCACCTGGATTCGATGATGTCTGGCAGGTTGAGAATCGCGGCGACCGCCGTTCCGCCCACGAAACCCACCTGCACAGCGGTACTGAGCCAGCCGGTTTGTTGTGCGGACAGATGCCACTGCGATGTGAGTTGCGTGGCCACGGCGTTCGCTGCAAACCACGGAGACATACCAAGCAGCTCAGCGAGTGCGACTACGCTCAACATGCTCCATCGTCGAGCGTCGTCGGTTACCTTCACCGAATTCTCGAGATCTGCACGGGCGTCCGAGGCCATCACGTGACAAGCATACAGCGGATGCATGGACCGCGCTGCCGTTCATGAGGGGATGGCGTGGACTTGCCGGAGCCCTTCTGGGAGTCGTCTGCCTGCTCGGACTCTCGGCGTTGCTCATCTGGCTCGGGGGGTTCTCCGTCGGTCATGCGCTCGTCGCGTTGTGGGGCGGATCCTTCGGTTCGTGGTACGCCCTGACGTCTTCGACGCTCGTGCGGGCCGTTCCGTTGATGTTGTCCGGGTGTGCCGTCGCGATTGCATTTCGTGCGGGCGTGTTCAACATCGGCGCCGAGGGCCAATTGTTGCTCGGTGCGACATTCGCGACGGGCGTCGGCCTCATCGCGCCGCGGGGCGGACCAATCGCGATTTTCATGGCACTGATTGCCGGCGCGTGCGGTGGTGCACTCTGGGCGGGCATAGCGGCAGTCCTTCGACGGCGGTTCGGCGTGCTCGAGGTAATCAGCACGATCATGCTGAACTTCATCGCGTTGAATCTCGTTGCCTATCTCGTGCGTGGCCCGTTCCAGGAGCCCACGCACGCGTATCCTCAGAGCTCTCCGCTCCCTGACACGCTTCACCTGCCCCGCATTCCGGGCATGGGGCGGCTTCACGTCGGTATTCTCGTGGCGGTCGCCGTGCTGATCGGCGCTGGATGGCTGCTTCGATACTCCGCCGCGGGATTTCGAATCATCGCCGTTGGAGAGAATGCCTCTGCCGCACGATCCGCAGGATTGATCGACGTAGAGCGCGTGACGTCGCGCGTGTTCGTCGCGAGCGGCGCAATCGCCGGACTCGCGGGTGCGCTCCAGGTGTTGGGGGTCACCTTTGCGCTCTACGAGGATCTCTCGCCGGGCTATGGGTACACGGCAATCGCCGTCGCGCTGCTCGCCGGCCTGGATGCGTGGATGGTCATTCCTTCGGCCGTGCTCTTTGCCGCCCTCGAGTCGGGCGGCAGCGCCATGCAGCGAGACGCCAACGTTCCTTCCACCCTGGTTGCCATCGTGGAAGCAGTGCTGATCCTCACCGCGCTCTGGCTTCAGCGCGATGGGCGATGGGCGCGTGCGCGCGCGCTTCGCAGAGTCGTTTCCCCCAGAGCGGAATCATGACGACGGGAGACTTGGCGACATTCCTTTCTGCCGGCGTGCGAACCGCGACGCCGCTGGCGCTCGCCGCTCTGGGCGAGCTGCTCGTCGAACGCTCCGGGCTGATCAACATCGGGCTCGAGGGCGCCATTCTCGCAGGTGCCTTCGGGGCATTGCTTGGTGCATCGGCCGGCGGTCTCGCTCTTGGCTATCTCGCCGCGATGGGCGCCGGAGTCGTGATGGCTCTGATCTTTGCCTTCTTCGTGCTACGGGTACGCGCCGACCAGATCATCACCGGAACAGCGCTCACGCTCCTGAGTGTTGGCGCCACCGGTACGATGTACCGTGCGCTGTATGGCAGCGGCGGCGCCGCGCTGCGTGTGCCGACGAGTGGCTCGATTCCATTTCCCGTGCTCTCGCGCATTCCGGTGATCGGCCCGGCGTTTTTCGACCAGCCGCTCGTGACGTACATCGCGTACGGCCTCGCGTGCGCCCTGTCGTGGTGGCTGTACCGAACGCATGCAGGACTTGCGCTGCGCGCCGTCGGCGAAGAGCCCGAGGCGGCGGCGGCGGCAGGAATTCGTGTCGTACGCGTCCGCGCATCTGCAATTCTCGCGGGCGGCGTACTCGCCGGACTCTCGGGCGCCGCGCTTGTCCTTGCTCACGCCGGCACGTTTGCCGAAGGTATGTCGGCCGGAAGAGGATTCGTCGCCATTGCCATCGTGATTCTCGGCCGCTGGACTCCAGCGGGTGTGGCGCTTGCCGCTCTCCTGTTCGGAGCGGCGAGCGCCCTGCAGTTCGCGTTTCAGGCAATGGGCTGGCAGGTGCCGTATCAACTCTTTCTTGCCATCCCCTACGCGCTGACGCTCGCTGGGCTAGCTGGAGGCGTCGGACGCAGCCGTGGCCCGGCGGCGTTGAATCGAGCGCTCTGAGGTCAGGCGCACCGTGTGGGGGCGCTCGTCCACCGCAGCCGCCAGTGCCCCGAACCCGTTCGCTCGACGAGCGAGTATGACACGCCGACTTCACTATCGCGGGCGACGATGAGCATCGGCCGGCCGTGGATACGGACGGCACCGAAGACCTCGGGCGTCGTGATTTTCTCCTCGAGCGCGTGCACGCGCTCCGCGTACGCGAGCTTGTACGACCCCGCGTTCACTCCGCTATCACGCTCCGCGATGAGCAATGTTTGTTCTTCACGGGGATTCGCCTCCTGATTCACCCGACGGATGAGGTGCGCGACGAGCGCCGCAACACCGGGAGCAGGCTCGAACCTTCGGATGTCGTGAGCGGAGAATCTCAGGCCTTGAAACTCCGGTGCGGTCGGCGCTGTGACGGACGAGGCAAGCCGTGCGACCTCGGCGACGAGTGCCATGCTATCGCGCGCGCTGAGGCTCTCCACGGAATCGAGCGGTAGCGTGGTGACGAGCGCGCTGATGAATCCCACCGACCATGCGCGGGAAGGCGACGAACCCTTGAGATCGCGCAGCGTCCACACCGCGCATTCCGAGTCGAAGGAGGGCAGTGGCTCGTCCAGTGTGGCGGTGAGGCGGAGCCCTCCACGCCCCAGCAGCGTCACGTTGTCGAGAGCGCCCACAAAGGGTTGCAGGACATCGCCCGCGCTGTCCGGCCCTCCAGGCGACAACACCACCGCCTGATCGACGCCGTCTCCGCGAACCAGCAGAGCGGGTCCTGCATCCTTGACCCAGTTCTCCTCGAGTCCCGAAGACGTGCCGGACGATGCCGCGGCGCTCACGGCGGCGCTTGCCGAGTCTCGACGACTCGCCGGCGTTGTTCTCTCACATGCCAGTGTCACTTGCGAGACTGCCGCGAGAAGTAGCCAAAACGTTCCACGGGCACAGGAGCGGCGGTGCGACATGCGTCGTAATTTGGGGCGTTGAAACGGTCCGTCAATCAAGGAGCGAGCGTGATCGACCAGTCACAGCCGGTGCGGGGCGGCGCTGCGGACGCGCCCGTGGCGCGTCGGGCACCATGGATCGAGCGTGCAAGCTGGGCGCTGTACGATTTCGCAAACACGATTTTTTCCATGAACGTCGCCACCCTGTACTTCGCGGTGTGGCTGATTGCGGACATGGGAGCATCCAACACCGTTTACGCAGTCGGCAACGGCGTGGCGTCACTGCTGGTGGTTCTGTCGGTCCCATTGCTGGGTGCAATCTCGGACGGCACGCGTCGCCGGAAACCGTGGGTCGTCGGATTCACGCTGGTCTCGTGCGCCGCGTGTGCGGCAATCGGCGTGCTTGGTCAGACGACACTTCCCGTGCGCGGCGACGAGGTTCGTGCGCCAGACCTGGTGGCGCCGTGGCATCCCACGTTCTCGTCGTTCGGGTGGGTGCTCGTGGCCTTCGTCATGGCGAACTACGCGTATCAGGCTGCCCAGCCGTTCTACAACGCCATGATGTCGGAGCTCGTGCCACCCGAGGAACGGGGTCGGTTGTCCGGTATCGGCACGGCGGTGGGGTATGTCGGCACCATCGTTGGCCTCATCCTGGTGTTTCCGTTTTTCAGTGGCGCCGTGCCCGTGCTTGGCGCGCTGCCCGCCGGCTTCATGAACGCGCTTCGGGCGATCGTCCCCTACACGTCGCGCGGAGGTCGCGTGTCGACCTTCGTTCCCACTGCGTTGTTATTTCTGCTCTTCTCCCTGCCGCTCTTTCTGTTCTGCAAGGATCACGAGCCGCGTCACGGCCGGGTTGGCTCGAAAGCATTCAATGCGTTCCGCGAAGTTGGGCGGACGCTGAAGGATACGCGACGTTACCCGGGCGTCCTGCGCTTCATCCTGGGATCTTTCCTGTATCAGGACGCGATGGGCACCATCATTTCATTCATGGCGCTGTACGCAGTCAAAGCGATGGGTTTCGCAAAGGGTGCCGAGACGACGTTGTTTCTCGTGCTCACGGTGCCGGCAATTCTCGGAAGCTATGTCGCGGGCCGCGTGGTGGACCGAATCGGTGCCAAGCGTACGCTCGTCGCCACCATCGTGTTCTGGATCGTGTTGCTCGTTGCCATGATCGCCGCACCGAGCCGGGCTGCATTCTGGATCGTCGGTGGGTTCGTCGGTCTCATCTTCGGCGGAATCTCGACAGCGGAGCGGCCGTTGCTTCTATCGTTGGTTCCCGAGAGCGAGGCGGCCCGATTCTTCAGTCTCATGCTGCTGTCGGCTCGCGCAGCCGCCGTTGCGGGACCGCTCATCTGGGGAATTACCGTGGACTCGCTGGAGCCCGTACGCGGAACGGCACTCGCATATCGCGCCGCGGTTGCAACAGTGGCGGCCACGTTTGTCGTCTCGTACTTCCTCATCCGACATGTTCCTGATCGGCGCGTGTACCAGGAACCGAGGCTAGACGCTCAACTCGACGTCTCGATTCAACCCGTGACCTGAGCGTCTGGCGGGGCGGGCGGCGGCAGGAACGGTCCACCGAGATCCCAGTGCCACGCGTCACGTCCAGCGCCGGTGCGGGGGTCCTTGAGACGCTTGTATTGGATCCTGTCCGATGGGATTCCGGCACGCCGGCCATACTCGAGGAGCTTGCTCTTGTCCGTCGAAACGAGATGAGCCATCGGCCGCCCCTTCCACACATGGCGGTGCAGCCAGAGCCCCCCATCCATCGCGTGGATCATTCCATCGCGGCGATTTCTGAATTCACGATACGGCGGTGCTTCGGACTCCCCTAATTGCAAGCCGGCACGCCTTCCGTCGTAGTGGGAAACGGAACCGGCGAGACGGCTCCGCCGAAAATCACGCACTGCAGCGGATACGACAGCGGATGCGTGGCCGTCGCCACCCATCCACCCGACGCTGGCAACGTGATGGTGAGCTGCACGCCGGGAGACGGGCGGAATTTCAGCGATGCGGTGTCCGTGGAGTACCTGGTCGAGTCATAAAAAATTGCCTCCTCCGCGACCATCAGGTTGCGAAGATCGCTGCGCAGTGCCGCCGCGTTCGCCTTGCCCTTGGTATTCTGAAACTTCGGAATGGCAATGGCGGCCAGAATGCCCACGATGACGACCACGATGAGCAGCTCGATCAGCGTAAACGCTGAGCGCCGGCCGTGGCGGCCGCCTGTTTGGCGCAATGCGGGAGGGAGCTGACGAGCGATCGGCATGTTCACCTCGTCAAGGCAAGGGCGGTGCCCTGAAATGTTGACATACCTATCTTGTTGTTTATCAAGTGCTTACGCAAGTGGATCGCGACGCGGCTCACAAAAAGACGCCCTATCGATCTGCCCGAAACGGCGCAGTCTGCAATACCGGCCCTATAGCTTGGTCTCCAGCCAGTTTACGCCTGTCCCGATATCCACGAGAAGCGGAACGGACAGCGTTGCTGCGTGCTCCATTTCGTATTTGACCAGCTCGGTGACCTGTCCGAGCTCATCGGCAGGAGCCTCGAATACCAGCTCGTCGTGCACCTGGAGCAGCATCTTCGCCACGAGTCGCTCGTTCCTGAGCCGCTGATCGATGCGAATCATGGCGACCTTGATGAGGTCAGCCGCAGAGCCTTGAATCGGAGAGTTCGCCGCCGTTCGCTCGCCGAATGCCCTGATGTTGAAGTTCCGATCCCGAAGCTCGGGAATATAGCGCCGGCGCTTGAAGATCGTTTCGACGTATCCGTGCTCTCGCGCATAGACGACCATCGAGTCGAGGTACTCGCGAACGCGCTGAAAACGCTCAAAGTACCTGGAGATGAAATCCTTCGCCTCTGCGTGCGAGATCTTGAGTTGACGCGATAGAGCGTGAGGTCCCTGTCCGTAGATCGTCGCGAAGTTGATCGTCTTCGCACGAGCACGCATCTCGGCCGTCACGTGGTCGACGGGCACGTCGAAGATCAGCGATGCCGTCTGTCGGTGAATGTCTCCTCCCGCCTTGAACGCCTCCACGAACGCCGGATCGTTTGAAAGGTGCGCAAGCAGGCGCAGCTCGATCTGTGAATAGTCGGCTGCGATGAGCGTCCACCCCGTGCGTGGAACAAAACCTCTGCGAATGTCCCTTCCGAGCTCCCGGCGAATAGGAATGTTCTGGAGATTCGGGTCGCTGGATGACAAGCGCCCGGTGGCGGCAACGGTCTGATTGTAGGACGTGTGCAACCGCCCCGTTCCTGGATTCACGAGCGCCGGCAGCGCGTCGATGTAGGTGCTCTCGAGCTTGCTCAGCTCACGATACTCCATGAGCAGGGCCGGCAGCACATGTCCCGCCTCCGCGAGCTCCTGAAGCACCGTGGCGTCCGTCGACCGGCCGGTGGCGGTCTTCTTCGTCGACGGCAACTGAAGGCGGTCAAACAGTATTTCCCGCAGCTGTATGTTGGAGTTGATGTTGAACTCGCCGCCGGCCGCCGCGTAGATCTCGCGCTCCACACGGATGCGTTCGCGCTCAAAGCGCTCCTTCAACGATCGGAACCAGGGACGATCGATCTCGATGCCTTCCCATTCGATGTCCGCAAGGACGCCGATGAGAGGAATTTCGACATCGTTGTAGAGGGGCAGCAGTTGTTGCACCTCGATCTGCGGACGGAATCGCTGCTCGAGCTGCCACACCACGTCGACGGCCTCGCAGGAAAAATCGCGGGCACACTCGACAGGTACGAGGTCGAAGGGAAGCTCCTGCCTCCCCTTGCCGCATAGATCCGCATAGCTGGCCAAATTCCGATCGAGGAACTCGATGGCCAGCAAATCCAACCCGTGCGACCGACGCCCCGGGTCGAGCACATAGCTGCCGATCATCGTATCCGAGACGAGGCCGGCGACCGCAATGCCCGTTCGACGCAGTAGCAGCACGGAGTGTTTGGCGTCGTGCATCACCTTGGGGATTACCGGATCCTCAAGAAGAGAGCGCAAAACGCTCATCCGTTCGTCCTGCAACGAGGGGAGGTTGCGCACGAGCTTTGGCCCTGTCGCGAGCGCTCGTGCCGCTATGCTCGTTGGCTCCACCGCCTTCGGAGCGCGCTTGATCTTTGCCGCCGGAGGAGCCGTCCCGTCCATGCCATCGAGCAGCAGATCGCCCTGCGCCGGCTGAGCTGCTCGATGCGCCAATGGCAGATAAAAGGCTTCTCCCGCGCCGACGGCAATGGAGATCCCGACCAGCGCCGAACGCAGTGGATCGAGCTGTAGTGGGCTATCCGGATCGCTGACGCTCTCGGTGCCGAGTGCGATGTACGGCGCAGCCTTGATCCGAGGGACGAGGGCATTCAACTCGGCGACCGTCTCTATCGTCCGATAGACCGTGGACGGCCGCATCGTTTCGCTCGGGACCGCGGTGGCCGCGCTGCCATCGGCAGCGACGCTGTCCGCTGCGAGGGCATCACCGAGCGTTCGCGTGAGCGTATGAAATTCGAGCTCGACGAACAATTGCCGGAGACGCGTGGTGTCCCCGGCCCGTGTCTTCAAGTCCTCGAGCGCGAGCGTAAGCGGGAGATCGTCACGAATGGTGACGAGGTCCTTCGAGAGACGCGCAAGATCGGCGTGCTCGAGGAGCGCTTCGCGTGGACGCTTTTTGGTCAGCGTTGGTGCCGCCCGAAGAATGCTCTCCAGATCGCCGTACGCCGTGACGAGCTCGCGCGCCGTCTTGTCGCCGATTCCTCGCACGCCGGGAATGTTGTCGGAGCTGTCACCAACGAGTGCCAGGTAATCGGTGACGCGATTGGGCGGAACGCCGAGTCGTGCGTCACCGTTTTCCTCGGACACCCATTGCTCCTCGACGCCAGCGGGCCCGCCGCGTCCGGGGTTCAATAACCACACGCGTGGCCGGACGAGTTGCTGAAAGTCCTTGTCACCGGAAACGATGACGACGTTGACGCCTTGCGCGATGCCTTGCCGCGCGATCGTTCCAATGACGTCGTCCGCCTCGTAGCCACTCAAGGTGAGGACCGGGATCCGGAAGGCATCGAGCAGGTTTCCAATCCGCTCCATCCCGGTGTTGAAGTCGTTCTGCAGCTCTTCCGTCAATTTCTCGCGGGTGGCCTTGTACTGCGGATACCGCTCATGACGAAAGCTCAGGCCGGAATCGTGCACCCAGCCGAGATATTCCGGGCGGTGTGTCGTCAGCAGGCGTTGTACGAAATTCACCACGCCCCATGCCGCCGACGTGTTCTCGCCACGGGCCGTGGTGAGTGGGCGCGATATGAGTGCGAAGAACGCCCGGTAGATCAGTGCGTAGCCGTCCACAAGGAACAGGCGCGGTCCCGTCGGCAACACGGCACCGGGAGCGGGCGAAAGCGTAGGATCAGTCACGCCTGAACCATAGCCGGAAAACGGCACCGCCTGCCACTGGGCAGGCGGTTGCGCGCGACGGAGCGGTGACGCCGATCGTTCAGCTCACGCGCTGCACGTTGGCGGCGTGAAGGCCCTTCGCTCCAGTCTCAATCTCAAATTCCACTTCCTGTCCTTCTGCGAGCGTCTTGAATCCGTCCATGGCGATTGCCGAGAAGTGCACGAAGACGTCCTCACCGCTCTCCTGTTCAATGAAGCCATACCCCTTGGCATCGTTGAACCATTTGACTTTCCCTCTGGCCATTGCCGCTGTCTCCGGCTGAGTGAATCGATGCAGGCTCTGCGTCCCTGCAGCGTGCGGCGCCTATATAGGAACGCACCGATTCTTTGTCAAGAAAACCCGGTTGCCACGTGTCTGCCGCTCGTGCAATGCTTGCTACCATACGCTGCGGGGCGTTACGTTCGCGAGGTGCCAAAAGAGAATCTCGTGGGCCGGACACTGGCCGGCTACACGCTGCGCGCCGAAGTTGGGGAAGGCGGAACGTCGGCTGTGTTTCGTGCCGAGCATCCCACGCACGGTGTCGTCGCGGTGAAGGTCCTGCGCGAAAAGTTGCGTGGGGACAAGACGGCGGTCGCACGCTTCGTCCGCGAGGCAAGATACGGCGAGCGCGTGCAGCATCCCAATGTCGTGCGTACGCTCGAGGTGGGCGAAGCGACGCCCGGGATGCACTTTCTCGCCATCGAGTGGGCGACGGGCGAGCTTCTGGAGCGCTATGCGAAGCAGCATGGTCCGCTGCCGCCCGACGAGGTCACGACGATCGTCAATCAGATCGCGGCGGCCGTGCATGCGGCGCACGTCGCGGGCATCGTACATCGCGATCTCAAACCCGACAACGTCGTGTACGATCCGGGCAGCCGACTGGTGAAGCTGCTCGACTTCGGCATCGCGACTGACACCGACATCGCGCCGGAGCAGCGGCTCACGCGAGCCGGGTTCTTCGTCGGGACGCTCATGTACGTGGCGCCCGAGGCGCTCTCGGGCGAGCTCGTGACGCCCGCAGCAGATCAGTACAGCCTCGCGACAATCGCCTATCTGCTCCTCACCGGGGGGCTGCCATTCACAGCGAAGACGCCTCGCGAGATGTTCTCACAATTGCTCTCCCAACCGCCGATCCCGCTCAACGCGGCGCGGCCGAACCTTCGGTATTCCGCCGCTGTCGAGCAGGTCGTGATGCGCGGCCTCAGTAAGGATCCACGCCAGCGCTTTGCCGACGCGCTGACGTTTGCTCAGGAGTTGAGCGAGGCATTCGCGGGATCCGACGAGCCGGCGCGCGGAGGGCTGCTCTCGCGCGTGAAGGACATCTTCAAGCGCTAGCGCTCAGAAGGGCGGGGTCCCGCGCGATGTCGGCGGCATTGACGGGAAGCCAGATCGTGAACGTCGAGCCTCGGCCCAGTTCACTTTCCACGCCGATCTCGCCACCGAGCAACCGTGCGAGCCGGCGGGAAATCGGCAAGCCAAGACCCGTTCCACGTCGCATCGACTCACCTCTCGGGCCGGCATTGACCTGCTCGAATTCGTCGAAGATTCGCTCGAGATCTCCCGCGGCGATTCCAATTCCGGTGTCGGCGACCTGAAGTGCGATCCAGGTTCCGGGCTTTGGCGGCTGTGGTGTCTGCTCGAGAGTGGGCGTGCCAAGCAGACGTGGATCGTCGCTTCTCAGCCGCGCACGCACGCTGATCGTGCCCGTATCCGTGTACTTGACGGCGTTGCCGATGAGATTGATGAGCACCTGCCGGAGATGCGAAGGGTCCGTCCGGACTCGCGGCAGCGACGCGCCCACCGAAATTGAGAATGCCAGATTCTTCTCGCTTACGAGGGACTCCAGCTCGCTGGCCACATTGAGAACGAACGGCCGAAGCACGATCGTCTCAGCATGCACCTCGAGTCTCCCTGCGGCGATCTTCGCGATATCGAGGACCTGATCGACCAGATGGCGAAGATGTGTGGCCGACGCGGCAATGCGATCCACGGGCGGCACTTGCCGCGGGGAGAGGTCGCCGTAGAAACCTTCGCGCAGCAATTCAACAAAGCCGACGATGGCGTTCAGTGGTGTGCGAAGCTCGTGCGATATGTTCGCGAGAAACTCGCTCTTGGCCTGATTGGCCCGCTTCACGTCGCTGTAGAGTCGTTCGAGCTCACTGGAGCGGCCAGCGGCGTGCAGCGCGCGTTTCTGTTCGCGAAGCAGGCCGATTGCCAGAAGCACTGTTCCCAACACGCCGAGGCTCCACAACGCCCAGCGCAGGCTTCTGGAAGTGAGCGCATGCGCACTGGCGAGTGTCCAGGTACCGCCCGTTGGCAGCCGGATGGTGCGCGCCGTCAGCGTCGTCGCTTGCTCCTGCCCCCTTGGCGCAATCGCCGGACGCATGGCGATCAGGGTATCCTCGGCCGACTCGACGCTGAGGGCGATCCGTGTACTCGACGTCAGGCGACCAAGCGCCCTGCTCAGCCCTCTGTTGTCGAGCAGGACGGTGACCTGCCGTTGCTCATCGATCGGCCGTTGGATCAGAATTCCGGCGGGCCGATTGCGCAATTTCACGATTCGAACCGCCGCCGTCCGGGCCGGGACCGTGGTCAAATCGTGCTCCGGGTCATTCCGCGCGACGAGCCCGCGCATGTACACAACGGAATCCCCGGTAGACGATCGGACCCAGATTGCTTCGATTTCCCGAAGCGAGGCGGCAAGCGAGTCAAGAGAGGCGAGTCGCTGAGCGCGAAGCGCAACGGCAAAGCCGCCCACGACACGATACGCGTCGGCAATGTACGATTCCGTCAGGAGTGCGGACGCCTGTGCATCGAGCTTGGCCTCACTGCGATCTGCTCGCAGCAGCGCCCGGTCCAGCAAGAGAAGCCCGGCGAGGAGAATCAGGAAAACGGCGCCGACGAAGCGCGACAACAATCCCAGCCCGGCTCGCTCGTGCACGTCACCGGTTGGCACGGCACCTGGCACCGAATCCTTGGCAGGCATACCCATGAGCGATCACGACATCCTGATTTCCCTGTTGGCCACCAAGTCGGCGCGGCGAGGCAATTTCGTGCTCTCGTCCGGGCGCGCGTCCACGTTATACATCGACGCCCGCCTCACCACAATGAGCGCCGAGGGACTGGCGCTCATTGGGCCGCTTGCCCTCTCCGTGTTGCGGCAAACACAGTGGAATGTCGACGAGGTTGGCGGTCTGACACTCGGCGCGGATCCGATCAGTTATGCCATCGCGTACGCGAGCACGCACACGGATCGGCCGGTGCAGGCCTTCTCCGTGCGCAAGCAGGTCAAACAGCATGGCACCCAGCGCCGGATTGAAGGGCCGTTCGATCCTGCCGGTACCGTCGCAATCATCGAGGACGTGATCACAACGGGCGGCTCGGCCCTTCAGGCAATTGCTGCCGTGCGCGAAACGGGTGCGCACATCGCGGGCGTCCTCGCGCTTGTGGATCGCGAGGAAGGCGGAAGAGAGGCGATCGAAGGCGCCGGCGTGCCGGTCGTTGCGCTCGCCCGCGCTGCCGAGATCCTCGCTCGAATGTCGTAAGCGCTATGTCTGAAACGTCTGATACGCGCCCGGCATGGCCAGCGGGTGAAACAGCATCAGCGTTGCTCGATAGGGCAATACGAGCTCCTTGCGAAATCGCTCGACCATGGCGCTGCCGTCGTATTGGGCCCTGAACTCACCGGCCGTCATGTCGAGCAGCATCCGGACGTGACGGCCAAAGCTCTGCGGAGAGCTGTAGTCGAGGTGATTCGATATGTTCGCGATGGAAAAGCCGACGTTCTCGAACATCCTGGCTGCACGGACGAGACGCGCCATGGCGAGATACTGTTTTGGTGTAGGCAGACGGCTGCGAAAAAAGCGGCTCATCAGCGTACTGGGCAGAATGCCGAGATCGCCGGCGAGCGAGCGAATGGTGCCCACGCGCGGAGAACACGTGAAGAGCACTTCAAAGAACCGCCAGCAATCGTCCGTCGTGCCCGCCAGATCGACGGCGAGCTGTCCCAGTGCCTCGCGCTGCGCACTCTGGCCGCTGTCGGCCATGAGAGCGCCGCGGAGCTCACGCCACCCTGCCGGCATTCGTACGTCGACCAGCCGGTTTATTCCGCTGCGGCCGAGCGCAAGCACGGCGTGTGGTGTCCGCGCATGCAACTCCGTAAGGAGGGCGACGGCGGGAATACGCGGAAACTCCCGAACGAGATGGGTGATTCTCGCCGGCTCCCGCATTGCGTAGGTGACCGAGACGAGGACGGCGTGAATCTCGCGCGACCTCAGATCCGTGATGAGATCATCGACCGTGTCACGGTGCAGCGTGGAGTAGTATCCCTCGCCGGCAGCATCGACATCGGGGCGTTCGTCCGGTACGAGCAATGTGGCGACGGGAAGGAGTCGCCGTGGTGCGCTGTTGTCACGCATACCTCTCCTCACGTGGTGGGGTTGTCCCGGAGTGACCGGGCGGCACGTTTTTCACCCGACTAGGTAATCACCAGGCGTCACTTGACCGTCATCGGCCGATGTTCCGGTAGGCCGCGTGCGCGCTAGATTGCCTCGGGAGAGAAGGCTACCAGCTGGGTGATCGCGGGCTTGACGGCCCGAGGAAAGTCCGGGCTCCATCGAGTGCACTGCCAGGTAACGCCTGGGCGGGGGTCGCAGGACCACCGACGGACAGCGCAACAGAAAGCAAACCGCCGTCTCGAAAGGGGCGGTAAGGGTGAAAGGGTGAGGTAAGAGCTCACCGCGGATCTGGTAACAGGTCCGGCGAGGCAAGCCCCAGTGGGAGCAAGGCCAAATAGGCAGCGAGGAGGTACTCACTCCGCCAAAGACGCTGCGGGTAGGCTGCTGGAGGGCACGAGCAATCATGCCCCAAGAGAAATGATCGCCTGAGCTCTCACGAGCTCAACAGAACCCGGCTTACAGGCTGGTAGCCTTTCTCCTCTCCCTCGCCCCGTTCGCGGCTCGATCAATGGTCGACGCCGTTAAATAGTCATAAATGGTGACGAATATCTAATTCTCGCTTTCCTCGGGGCGCCGTGGAGCTCGAGGTTCAGTCAACCAGGCGGAGCGGCATCACCAGACAGAGATACGTGGCCGAATCGTTCCAGCCTTCCGGTTGTACCGTGGCGGCGCGCTCCGGCGCCTTGAACGTGAAACGCACTTCGTCCGTCGGCATGTAGCGGAGAATTTCCAGGAGATAGCTCGCGTTGAATCCGATGTCGAGCTGATCCCCTGTGTATCGCAACGCGAGCTCGTCCGTGGCCTCGCCGAGGTCTGGCGTCTGGACGCTGAATCGCAGCATGCCGCTGTTGAACGACAGGCGAATGCGGTGCGTCTGATCCGACGCAATGACCGACATGCGCTTCAGCGCGCTGGTGAGCGCCACCTTGTCGGCGATCGCAACACGATCGTTGTCCTTGGGAATCACCTGATCGTACGGCGGGTACGGACCCTCGATCAGCCTGGTGTAGACCGCGGTGAACGGCGAGCGGAATCCGAGATGGTTCTCACCGCGCGCGATCTCGAGCTCTTCGTCCGCGGGGAATAGCCGGCGAATCTGCTCCAGTGCCTTGGGGGGGACGATGAGATCTGCGGAGGGCGCTCCGGTGGCCTTGATGGGAAGTTCCATCTTGGCCAGACGGTGGCCGTTCGTGGCCACCATTCGCATGACGTCGGGCTTGAGCTCCCAGAGCACACCGTTGAGGATCGGCCGGCTCTCCTCCGTGCTCACGGCAAACGATGTGTGGGAGATGAGCTTCTGAAGGTCGCCAGACCGAATACGCCAACTCTCGCTGAATCGGATGGAGGGGAAGGCGGGAAACTCATCGCGCGGCAGTCCGAGGATCTTGAAGTGGGACCGGCCGCAATCCAGGGTGATGCGCTGCTCTCCGGACGCCGCGATCTTTACCGGCGACGGCGGGAGCTCGCGCGCGATCTCGGACAGCTTCTTCGCGGGCACCGTAATGGCGCCAACGGTCTCGACGTCTGCGGCGACCTCGGTACTCACGGCAATGTCCAGATCCGTGCCCGACAGGCGAATGCCCTTGTCGCTCGTTTCGATCAGAATGTTGGCGAGAACCGGAAGCGTCGTCTTGGCGGGGATGCTTGCCGCGACGGCTGCGAGTCCTTCCTGGAGCTTCTCGCGCGAAATAGTGAACCGCATTCCAACTCCTGTTGGGCCGAGTGATGGGCAAAACGATAAGGGAAGGCTTCGCTATCTATGCTAATCAGTAAGGAACAGCCCGATAGCAGTCCGTAGTAGTGCGTGTGCACGGTGTGAGCGAAATCGATAACTCATGCCGCCTCATACTGTTGCGTGGCTCGCGGTGGTGTTGAAGCCGTGTTTCATCGAGCTTTCAGTGCACAGCAGCGCGCCCTGGAGCAAGCGCTTCAAGCTCAGCCCGCAGCTTGCCAACACGCTGTGCAAATGCGGGATCCTCTCTCGTCACGGCAGCGACCCGGTCCAGACTGTGGATAACCGTCGAATGATCCCGCCCTCCAAATGCAGCGCCAATTTCCACGAGCTGCATGCCGAGGAGCTCGCGCATGAAGTGCATCGCAACCTGCCTGGGTGCTGTGAGGGCCTTCGTGCGCGTCTTCGAGCGAAGTCCCTCCGGCGTTACACCCCATTCCCGCGCAACGCCCATCTGAATCGCCTGCGGGGTGAGGCCCGTGAGCGCGGCCGGATCAGCGAGACGAATCTTGTCGCGGAGCGCGTCTCGCGCGAGGTCGATGGTGATCTCACGGTGCTTGAGCGACGCATACGCCAGCAGCTTGATGATCGAACCCTCGAGCTCGCGCACGCTCGAGCGAACATATTCTGCGATGAACCGGATGACGTCCTCCGGTATGGTGTGCTCCAGATGATCGAGGAGGGCCTTGTTGCGCAGAATCGCAATTCTGTGCTCGAGCTCCGGCAACTCGATGTCGGCGACCATTCCCCACTGAAAGCGACTCACCAACCGTGCTTCGAGGCCGGGGATCTCGGAAGGCGGACGGTCACTCGTGAGTACGATCTGGCGTCCCGCTTCGTAGAGCGCGTTGAAGGTGTGAAAGAACTCTTCCTGGGTGGCCTCCTTGCCCTTCAGAAACTGCACGTCATCCACGAGGAGTAGATCGGTTTCGCGGTACCGCCGGCGAAAATCGTGCATCGCGCGATTCTGGATCGAGCCGATCATGTCGTTCGTGAATTGCTCCGCCCCGATGAACGTGATCCTGATTTCCGGCCGCCGAGCGAATACCTCATGGGCGATCGCCTGCATGAGGTGGGTCTTCCCGATGCCAGTGTCGCCGTACAGGAAGAGAGGATTGTATGCTTTGCCCGGCGCCTGTGCGACGGCGTGCGCGGCCGCAGCGGCGAGCTCGTTTGACTTCCCGATGACGAAATGGTCGAAGGTGTAGCGCTCACTGAGGTGTGCATTGATGCTGGCGCCTTTCTGCTGCCCTGGTGCTCTGATCTCGGCCGGCGGCGCCACAAAAAAATCCATCTGAGTGCGCGACTTCCGGTCCTCCTGAACTCGGAAAACGACGTTGAGCGGATGACCGACGGCGATCGGCGCGAGCTGAGTGAGCAGCGGCGCATGCTTGGACTCATTCCAGTCCGCTGCAAACTGATCTGGCGATCCGACAACAATGGTCTCTTCGTCCACCGAGATGGCCTGCGTCGGCTCGAGCCATGTTTTAAACGTTTGTTCCGGCAGTTCGTGCCGAGCCCGATCCAGGATTCGCGTCCAGACTTCAGTTGCCGAGAGCATGCATTCTCTGAAGCATGTGGAAAAACCGGGCAGGCGGGGAGGCGAAGGTATCGGCGCCATGTGGAAAAAGCAAACCACCCTCCACGGCGGGTCGCCCTACCGCCGGACCGAAGCAGCCTCGGTACTCGAGCGCACAGCACGTAGATGGTTGATGCTGATTGACTTATGTCCAGCGGCTGACTAGGCTTCGCGATCTGTTGCTGGACGTGAATCGCTCGATGTCTTCGGAGTAAAAGAGTACCAATGGGAAAGCCAACGTATCGGCCACGCAATACCCGCCGGTTGAGGACGCACGGATTCCGTGCGCGAATGGAAACAAAGTGGGGCAGGGCAACATTGGCGCGGCGTCGCAAGAAGGGGCGCAAGCAGCTCACGGTTCGCATCCCGGACAAGTACGCCGGGGCCTAGCTCTCACCAATCCAGTGCCGGCGTCATTTCCGCGTGAGCTCCGCATCACACGCGGTGCCGAGCTACGACGTCTGGGAGATGAGGGGAAGCGCATTCGGACGAAGTTTCTCGACGTCCGATATAGCCCTTCCCCTCCTTTGCTTGCCGAGGTCATCGAGCGCGTCCGTATCGGGTTCATCGTACCCAAGCTTGGCCACAGTGCGGTGGAGCGAAACCGCCTGAAACGGCGCCTGAGAGAGCTTGCCCGCACGCAGCTCTCGACCATTCCCGCACGCATCGACGTTCGACTCCGGGCCAAGACGGCGGCCTATACCGCCTCATTTGCGGAATTGTCCGTGGATGTCCGTACGGTGAGCGAGGCCCTGGCGCGGTGAAACAGGTTCTCATCCTCTTGATCAGGGCCTATCAAGTGTCCCTCGGACACCTCATGCCGCCCTCGTGTCGTTACTATCCAAGCTGCTCTGCGTACGGTATCGAGGCGTTGCAACGACATGGAGCGCTGCGGGGATCATGGCTGACGATCCATCGCATCGCGCGATGCCATCCGTTTCACGCAGGCGGATACGATCCCGTTCCCTGAGACGCGGATCTCTCTGTACTGAATAGGATCATGAATCGACGTTTCGTCCTTGCGATCATTCTCACGGCCCTCGTCATCGTGGGAACGCCGCTCATCTTCCCGCCGGGCCCGCGCACGGGCACGCGCGCCGACTCTGTTGCTGCGGCCGCGCGAACCCCGACGGAGTCAACTCCGAGAACCGAGCCGGCGAACGCCCCGGCCCGCAGCGCCACGCCGACGGCAAGCGCGCAGCCGTCACGTGCGCTCTCCGATGTCCAGGACACCATCACCGTGCGCACGCGTCTGACGCACTATCGCTTCAACGCACTTGGCGCGGCGCCTGTTTCCGCGGAGCTCGATAGCTATCCATCTCGCCGCCCCGGGAGGAAAGGGCTCGCGACGAACCTCGTCACCGCGCCGGGGCGCCTCGTGGGATATCGACTGGCGATCGGAGCCGATACGGTCCTTCTCGACACCGTGCGGTTCTCACGGCTCAATACCCCCCCGTCGGAAATCGACTACGCCGCCTCGGTGTTGGGGCACACGGTTCGTATCTCATATCGCCTGCCCAAATCGGCCGACGAGGAGTATCGCCTTCAAGTGGCTGCGAGAGTCGATAGCGTCCCCGCTGGTGCGAGTCTTCTCGTCGCCTTGCCGACGACGATCGAATCGAATGAACCAGACACGCTCGACGACATGAACCACCTTGGCGTCAGCCTTCGGCCGATTCGAGGCGACGTTTCCAGCACGAACTTCTCGAAGCTCGACCCTGGCGAGGTGCGCACGGAGACGGGCCCGTTTACCTGGGCCGCGGTGCGGGACAAATACTTCCTCGTCGTCGCACGCACGAACGCCGTGCCGTTCACCACGGCACGAATCCAGGGACTCGCGCGCACCGGGAAGGTGGCGTCGCACGTACTCACCGAGGCGACGCTGCCACTGAAGAACGGCGCGGCCAGCTTCGAGATCTACGCCGGTCCACAGGATTTCGAGCGCCTCCAGCGGCTTGGTGGAGACCTCGACCAGGTCAATCCGTACGCCGGCTGGTTTCACGGCGTGGTACAACCCGTCGCGGCGCTCGTGATGAAGGCGCTTCTCTGGATGAAGCGGACGACGCGGCTCAACTACGGATGGGTGCTCGTCCTCTTCGGCGTTGCGATCCGGCTGCTTCTCTGGCCGTTGAATCAGAGCGCTATGCGCACGAGCATGAAGATGCAGCGGCTCCAGCCGGAGCTGCAGGCACTCCAGAAGAAGTACGCCGATGATCCGCGCAAACAGCAGGAAGCGGTCATGAAGGTCTACAAGGACCACGACATGAGTCCGCTGAGCCCGGTGATGGGGTGTCTTCCGATGCTCCTCCCCATGCCCGTGCTCTTTGCGCTCTACTTCGTCTTTCAGAACACCATCGAATTTCGCGGCGTTCCGTTTCTCTGGCTGCCGGACATTTCCCTGCGGGATCCCTTCTACATCACGCCATTGCTGATGGGCGTATCGATGTTCGTGATGTCCTGGATCGGCATGCGCAATTCGCCGCCGAATGCGCAGGCGAAGATGATGAGCTACATGATGCCGGTGATGTTCACCGTTCTGTTTCTCAATTTTGCCGCGGGATTGAATTTGTACTACGCGGTACAGAACATCGCCGCACTGCCACAGCAGTGGCTGCTCGCGCGAGAGCGAAGCAAGCTGCCACCCCTCCCCGCCGCAGGAGAACGGAAGGGCCGCACCGCATAAGCCGAGGTGCCGCAGGGCGGGCCCGCCGCCCCGCAGCATGGCGCGCCCTGTGCGCTGGCGACACTCTCGTGCGAATCACGTACGTCGGTCACGCCACGCTGTTGCTCGAGGTCGAAGGTTGCCGGATCCTCACGGACCCCAACTTCGACACGACGCTCGGCCGGTTCCTGCCGCGAGTCACCGCGCCCGGCCTTGCCATCGATGCGCTGCCGCCGCTCGATGCCATGCTGCTGACTCACGCGCACGCCGACCACCTCTCGTTTCGGTCGCTCGATCAGCTTCCGCGCGAAATACCGTTGTTCGCGCCGTCGGCCGTCGCCAGGTGGCTCCTGGGCAAGGGATATCGAAATGCCACGGGCCTCGACCCGGGCGGCGTCGTCTCCCTTCGTGACGGCACGCTGCGAATTCACGCGGCACGGGCAAAGCATCGGGGCAACCGGTATGGCTTCGATCGGTGGCTCAGCGCGACGAACATGTATCTCCTCGAATCGCCGCACGAGAGCGCGTTCTTTGCCGGCGACACGGCGCTGACGTCCACGACCCACGACCTCGTCGAACGCATCCTGTGGCGTGCGGACCGCCAGCTCGACGTCGCACTGCTCCCCATCGGCTACGCGCCACCATGGAAACCGGGATTCCGCCGCGGTCATCTGACCGGTGAAGACGCGCTCTCACTCTTCGAGGTGCTCCGCGCGCGCGCGATGCTCCCTTATCATTGGGGAACGTTCCGGCATGTTACCGCAACGGCATTTGACGCAATTACCCGCCTCCAGAACAGCCTGAGCACCTTCCACCGGAAGGATCACGTGCACATCGTCGAGCCAGGCGAGACACTCGTCGTCGAGGGAGCAGACATCTGGCGAGCGAAACTCTGAGCGCGCTGAACGGAACGCTGCTGGAAGGCGGCGCGACGATCGCGGCAATCGCCAGCGCTCCTGGAAGGGGCGCACTGGCGGTGGTTCGGGTCAGTGGAGCGGAATCCCACCAGATTGCGCGACGCATTCTGATGCCGTCCCTCACACAGATTCGTCTGGCACGACGATGCCGCGTGGTGGATCCGGCTGGCGCAACGGTGGACGACGCCGTGGCAACACTATATGCGGCACCGCATTCGTACACCGGCGAAGACATGCTCGAGCTCACGGTGCACGGCGGTGCCGTCGCGCCGATTCTTGTGCTCGACACGCTCGTGGCGGCCGGTGCGCGCCAAGCGGAGCCCGGCGAATTCACCCGGCGCGCGGTCCTGAACGGCAAGCTGGATCTGCTGCAGGCCGAGGCCGTCGCTGATGTGATCGACGCGCGCAGCTCGGCGGCGCATCGTCAGGCACTCAGACAGCTCGGCGGCGGACTTTCACGTCAGCTCACCGACCTCCGAGGTCAAATTCTCCAGCTCGAGGCGCTGCTGGCATATGACATCGATTTTCCGGAGGAAGACGACGGGCCGATTTCGCGCGAGCGTGTGGCTGCCGCGACGGACGAGGTGATGACGACGCTGCAGCGCCTCCTCTCGACAGGACGAATCGGCGAGCTCGTGCATGATGGTGCACTCGTGGTACTGGCCGGGCCGCCGAATGTCGGAAAATCGTCTCTCTTCAACGCCCTCGTGGGCGAATCGCGCGCCATCGTAACCGAAACGCCCGGGACGACACGGGACGCAATCGAAGCAGTGATCGATCGGCCGACGTTTCCGTTGCGTCTCGTCGACACCGCCGGGTTGAGACAGGATCCCGATCCCATCGAGCGGCTTGGCATCGAAACGGCGACCCGGTACCTGGAGCGAGCCGCCATCGTGCTCGCCTGCTTGACCGGCGTGGCGGACGAATGCGTCACCGCGACCCTGCGGGACTGCACCGACGCGGCAATCATCACCGTCGGGACGAAGGCGGATCTGGCGCGAGCCGCGTTCGATGCCGACGTCCATGTCAGCGCGCTCACGGGAACGGGCTTGTCGGAGTTGCTTGCCCTGATCGAGGCGCGCCTTGGGGAGCGGCCAGGATTGTCAGCGCCAGATGCGCCGGTGCTGACGAGAACGCGACACCGTGTGATGATCGAGCAGGCCGTAGAGGAGATGCACCGCTTCCGGGCCGCCTGGGCAGTGAGCGACCTTCCGGCGCCCGTCGTCGCCTCTCATCTGCACGCGGCGCGAGGCAGCCTGGAAGAGTTGATCGGCACGGTGCAGGTCGATGACGTGCTCGACGTCGTCTTTCGAAGCTTCTGCGTGGGAAAGTAGCGAATCAGGCCGTCGCGGCCGCGCCGCGCGCCAGCTCCTCGAGCTCGCGCGCATTCGCCCGAACCGCCCAGGCAATCCCACGCTCGGCCACCGCCGCCTCGACCATGCGCGCGCCAAGGTAATAGCCGCTGCGCTCGGGCAGCACGTACCGATCGACGGTGCGGGCTTCGTCGCTCATACCACCGGACAAGTAGCGCAATCGAAGGCCCAGTCCTGCGCGATCAAGGTCCTCGATCACGGCGCGGTTGATGACAGATTCGAGCTCACGTACACGCGCATACTGTCGTCGCGCAAACCCGAAATACTCCCACGGAGCATGGCCTGGGCTGATCATTTGCGACACGTGCACCGCGAGACCTTCGTTCACGAGCAATTCGCGAAGCGGCGCCTGCTGACCGGTGTCCCAGTACGAGTAGGAACCGTTCGCGGCGTCAACGAGCTGCCGCATTTCGCTTCGGCTCGTTGGCGAGGTGTATCGGATTGCATGGGCGTGCTCGTGCGCGAGCCACAGCGGGATCAGCTCAGGATCGAGTCCCAGCCCCTGCGTATCGGGATTGGCAACGGACGTGAAGTGTTCCAGACAAACGAAGCCGACACCTCTTCCGTCCACCACGAGCTCACCTGCGTTCGCCGCGCCCACGCCGACCATGAGGATGACGTCCACATCCACATCCTGCTCGAGGAGGTGCGCAGTGTGTTGCTCGGTCGATCGGGCGAGCGCCACCACATCCGTGCGCTCCAACATCTCGCGCAAGTCAGTGCGGTCCGCGAGCGCTGTCGCGCGGACGACGTCGAGGAAATGCGGCCCCTCCGGATCAACGACGTAGTTGTGCCAGTAGGGCGCGAGGAGCTTCTGGTGGGCTTGGAAGTAGCGCTGGTAGGCGGCGACGCGATCGGTGCTGTTGAGTACTGCAAAAAAATCAGGCAGCAGGTTGATCAGCATTCGACCGGGAAGCTACCTGCGAAAGTGCGAAGGGGCCCGTTACGCGAACGGGAGCGCCGATTCGGCGGCGCATTGGACGCGGAATGATAGTGGCGATGGTTGGAGCGAACAAGAGACACAAAACCGGCGAACACGACACACGCCGCGCGCGTGATCAGGCTCACGGACTGAAGCGAGCCCGCGCGGAGGACGCAATTGACCGCCGCCGGCTCCGTCCGCGGGGCTGGCACGCTTCTTTCCTTGATGTTCGTCGCGAGCAGGCCAGGCGCGGGAGAGAACGATGACGACGCTTCAGCAGATCGAGCTGCGCTGTCCAATCTGCGAGACGCGATTCAAGTCGCAGCAGGTCATCTCGACGAATTCATTCGGCGGGAAGCGCACGGATTTCCATGAGCGAGCGGCGGGCACACAGCCCCTTCCGTTCCTCATTCACATGTGTAGTCGGTGTGGCTACTCCGGCGCGGAGCGCGACTTCACGGAGGAAACAGACGTCACGCCGGGGTTGCGCGAGCACGTCTGGAACGAGCTGGCGCCGCAGATCTCGACCGTCGCGGTGCCGGGCTCGGAGAAGTACGAGGCGGCGGCAAAAGTGGCAGAGTGGCAGGGGGTCGATGCCCGGCACATCGCCGACCTCCTCCTGCGCGCCGCATGGTGCTGCGTGGACGAAAGTGACACGGAGGCCGAACGCTACTTCCGCCGGAAGGCCGCGTGGAAGTTCGAGGAGGCACTCGACAGCTACGACGGCGTGGCACACGAGGAGCGCGCGGTGCTCACATACCTCGTCGGCGAGCTGTGGCGCCGAATCGGGGATGCGCGGCTCGCGACCGACTGGCTCAACCGTGTCTCCTCCGAGATCACGGACCGCGGAACACAGCAGTGGGTGCTCGACGCCGCCCGCCAGCAGCGCGACTGCCCACGTGAGTGGTTTGGCTGACGCTACCGCGTTCCGAACAGACGATCGCCGGCGTCGCCGAGTCCGGGCAGAATGTAACCCTGTTCGTTGAGCTCACGGTCGAGCGCGGCGCAGTACACCACGACATCGGGATGTGCTTCCGCCAGCCGACGGACGCCCGCCGGCGCCGCAACCAGGCACAGGAAACGAATGCGAGAGGCGCCGGCCCGTTTCAGTGAGGCGACGGCCGCCGCGGCGCTTCCTCCCGTTGCGAGCATGGGATCCAGCAGAAAGAAATCACGTTCCGCGGCGTCTCCGGGCACCTTGAAGTAGTAGTCGACCGGCTCGAGCGTATCGTGGTCTCTGTAAAGTCCGATGTGTCCGACCCTCGCAGCGGGGACGAGGCGGGCGACTCCTTCCACCATGCCGAGACCCGCGCGCAGAATCGGCACCAGCGTGAGCTTCTTTCCACTCACGCGCCTGCCGGTGGTTCGCTCCAGGGGCGTGTCGACGGGCGCCGGTTCCAGGGTCAACTCACTCGTGGCCTCGTACGCGATCAGGGTGGCGATCTCGTCGACGAGCTCCTTGAAGATTTTCGTGGGCGTCGAGCGGTCGCGCAGCAACGTCAACTTGTGCTGCACCAGCGGGTGCGAGACGATGCGCAGCGTGGCGAACGCGGGGGTGGTGTCCATGCGGCGGAAGCTAGTAACTTCGCGCGAATGAAAGAATACCAAGCCGTGATGCTGCGACTCACTCGCCATGCGCGTGATGACGAGGACGCGTTGACGGACCTGCTCAACGAGCGAAGCCGCGGCGGATGGCATCCGGCCATGATGTCGCAGGACGATCGCCGGATTACCGTCGTGTTCGAGCGGCCAAGCGATCGCCCGCCTGGAGCGGGGTGATTTCACCGTGAGCGGGGGCGCGCGACACGAGGGGTCGGCTGCCGCACGTGACCGGATCATCGGGGCCGCCATTCGCATCGTGGCGCATGGAGGTGTGCACCGTGCGACAATGGCGGCAATCGCGGAGAGCGCAGGGGTGAGCAAGGCGCTGCTGCACTATCACTTTGCGGACCGTCAGACCCTTCTGAGTCACGTTGTCCTTCGGCTCGGCGAACGAACGACACATCGCGAGCGTCGCGCCCTCGATCGCGAACGCCTCGCACCGATCGACGCGTTGTGGCACTGGTGCAGCGACGAGCTCGAGCGCGGTGAGCTACGCGCGCTCATCCAGCTCGGCCTTCTCGACGAACCGGTGTTGAGCAGTGCGGCCGCGAACGTCCAGTCCCAGCGACTGGCCTCGGCTCACCGGACGATTGGTGAGTTGTTCGTCCGGCTGTCGCTGAGTCCACGTCTTGCGACTGCGTTGATTGCCGCTACGCACCTGACCTTCATCGATGGTCTTGCCGTGAACCGTGTCGACCTCGAGGAGGCGCGACGACGCTTCGACGTCTTCTGGCTCGCGAATCTCACCCTCGGCGACTGAGCACATGCCGGCCGACGATCTCATTTCGTCGCAGGGGTTCCGCGCACTAGGTTGCAGCCGATGAGCTCACGCTACTCCTGACAAGTGCGTCTCGTCATTCGGCTGTTCGGCGCCCTCGTGCTGGCGTGGATCATCTCCCTTCTGGCGGTGCTCCTCTGGGAGCATCGTGACGAAACGCGGCCAGCTGGTGCCATCGTCGTTCTCGGCGCCGCGCAATATGTGGGACATCCGTCACCGGTTCTTCGAGCGCGATTGGATCATGCGATCGAACTCTGGCGCCGTCATCTCGCTCCAACGCTGATCGTTACGGGCGGGCGTGGCGAAGGAGACAAGACCACCGAGGCCGCGGTGAGTCAGCGGTACGCGATGCAGCGCGGCGTGCCGGCCGCCGCGATCAGGATGGAGTCCCTCGGCCGCACGACCAGCCAGTCGATGGCTGGCGTGGCCGCGCTCGTTCGAGAATTGCCGCGCCGAGACGTCCTTCTGGTCAGCGACCCCTTTCACATGTTGCGGCTCCGCATCATCGCGCGGCGACACGGTCTCGAGGCCTACGCATCGCCAACACCTTCGAGCCCGATCGCCGCCAGCGCGCTGGAACGCTGGAAGTACGCGCTGAGTGAATCCATCAAGGCTCCGATCGCGTTCGTGCTCGAGCGGAATTAGTAGCAACACGGTACGAAACACCCAGCGGCCGCGGCCGGTACGCCCGATGCCGTACCACGCGTCGCGGGACTAGTGCAAGTTTGGGGGATGCACATTCCGATCGAGACCTTTCGCCTCGGCAACGGCCTCACCGTCGTCCTGTCGGAGGACCATACCGCGCCCATCGTGGCCGTGAACCTGTGGTATCACGTCGGGTCGGCCAACGAGCGTCCGGGGCGGACAGGCTTTGCGCACCTGTTCGAGCACATGCTCTTTCAGGGATCGGCCAATGTCGGATCGAACGAGCACTTCGAGCTGATCCAACGCGCCGGTGGGACGCTCAACGGATCCACCTGGCTGGACCGCACGAACTACTACGAGACGGTTCCATCCAATCAACTGGAAACGGCGCTCTGGCTGGAGGCGGATCGCATGGGCTACCTGCTACCGGCCATGACGCAGCAGAAGCTGGATACCCAGCGCGACGTCGTGCAGAACGAGCGCCGCTGGTCGATGGACAACCAGCCCTACGGCACATGGTGGGAACGGCTGCCGGCACTCTGCTTTCCTCCCGGGCATCCATTCCACCACTCCTTGATCGGCTCGATGGCCGACCTCGACGCGGCGAGTCTCGACGACATCGCACAGTTCTTCTCCACGTACTACACACCGGACAACGCGGTTCTCTCGATTGCCGGGGACTTCGACGCGGCAACGGCGCGACAGATGGTTGATCGCCACTTTGGCCCGATCCAGCGCGGTGCCGCTCGCCCGTCTCTGCCCGACATGTCCGTGTCGCCCACGTTCGGCGGGCCGCGTCGTGAAGTCGTGGCGGACGACGTCATGCTCCCCCGCCTGTTCGTCGCATCGCGGTCACCCGTCTTTGGCTCGGACGATTACTACGCCGCCAGCGTGTGCGGTGCCATTCTCGGCCTCAAGAAAGGCAGCCGGTTGTTCCGTACGCTCGTTCGCGAGCATGAGGTGGCCGCCGAGGTATCCTCGTTCACGTACGATCTCACGAAAGGCAGCGACCTGCTCGTCATCGACGTCATGGCGAGGCCGGAGACGAGCCCGGAGAATCTCGAGACACAGGTACACCAGCAACTGGACCTCGTGGTCTCGGAGGGTGTGACCGAGAACGAGGTCGAGCGCGCCATCGCACTCATCGAAACGGATCTGGTCGTGACACTACAATCCGCCGGCGATCGTGCCGATCGTCTCTCGCTCTTCGCGACCTACTTCGCCCGCCCCGAACTGATCAACGTGCAGACCGAGAAGTACCGCCAGGTCTCGGTTGCGGACGTCAACGCGTTTATCGACGAACGCCTGATTCCGTCGAATCGTGCGAGCCTGCTCTATGTCCCGCGCAGCGCCGCAGCAATACGCTCATCCGATGAGCTCGTGCTCGAGGGCGCGCGATGACGGATCGCTCGCGCCCGCGTCCGGGGCCGCCGCGGGAATACCGGTTTCCGCACTTTACCAGACATGTGCTCTCAAACGGAGTGCGCGTGGTGGCCGCGCCGGTGACGAAGCTGCCACTCGTGACCGTAATGATCCTCGTGGACGCGAGCGCCACCACGGAGACAGCCGGCCAGTACGGCGTTGCTGCCCTGACGGCGAGGCTCCTTCTGGAAGGAGCAGGTGATCTGTCCGGTGCGGCGCTCGCCGATCGATTCGAACGGCTCGGGGCGATCATCGAAGCGCACGCCAACTGGGACGTGACCGCGATCTCCCTCACCGTGATGCGCTCACGCCTGCGCGAGGCACTGGCGCTCGTCCGTACGCTCGTGCGAGAGCCCACGTTTCCGACACGGGAGCTCGAGCGCGCGAAACACGAGCGGCTCGCAGAGCTGCTCCAACAACTGGCCGAGCCCCGGACGCTCGCCGACGACCGCTTTACCGATGCGGTATATCGCAGCGATGCGAGATATGCCCGCCCCGAAGAAGGCGATCCGGCCAGCGTTCGTGCCATCACGCACGACACCGTGCGAGCGTTTCACGCGTCGACGTATGCGCCCGCAGGCACCACGCTGATCTTTGCCGGCGACATCTCCGAGCACGATGCATTCGAGCTCGCGGCTAACATGTTCACCGACTGGAGCTCGCCGCCGGCAATCCGTCCCGCGAATGCTCCAGACGCCGCGCGGACCGGGCGAATCGTCCGTGTTGTCGCAAAGGCGGACGCGCCCCAGTCGGAAGTCCGTGTCGGGCATCGCGGGCCGCCAAGAACCGTTTCGGACTACTTCGAGGCCACGGTGATGAACGCGGTGCTTGGCGGCCTCTTCTCGTCGCGCATCAACATGAACCTGCGCGAGGTGCACGGTTACACGTATGGCGCGTCGTCAGCGTTCGAGTGGCGTCGGGGCGCGGGTCCATTCGTGATCCACTCCGCAGTGAAAAGCGAGGTGACGGGGGACGCGATCAGAGAGATCCTGCTGGAGGTCGATCGGATTCGCGACGTGGCGATCGGTGCCGAGGAGCTCTCGCTGGCGACGAGCTATCTGGACGGCGTGTTCCCGATTCGATACGAGACCACTTCGGCGATCGCCGCGGCGCTTGCCAACATGACCGTGTACGGCCTCTCGGACGACTACTACGATACGTATCGCGCGCACGTCAGAGGCGTCACCGCGGAGGGGGTGCTGCGCGCGGCGCGAACACATCTGCGCCCGGAGCATCTACAGATCGTGGTGGTAGGCGATCCTGCTGTCGTCGCGTCACCGCTTGAAACAGTCACGGGGCTGCCGGTGGACATCACGCGACCCGACGAAGCTGCGCTCCCACTGTGAGCTCCAAGAAGAAAGGCGGCAAGCCCGTGATTACTGCCGGGGAGCTGCGCGACCGAGCGCCTGACGAACGGCCGGCGGCCCAATTGAGCGAGCGTGAGCTCTATGCCGGCAAGATCGTAACGCTCTATCGCGACACCGTTCGCTTTCCCGATGGCTCGACGGCGGAATTCGACATTGCGCGACATCCGGGCGCGTCAGCGGTGATTCCGTTTCTCAACGACCCGGCGGGTGACGAGCCGCAGATCCTGCTGCTCCGACAGTATCGCTACGCGGCCGGCGGCTATCTGTACGAGATCCCGGCCGGCCGTCTCGACGAAGGCGAGTCACCCGAATCGTGCGCGGCGCGGGAGCTGAAGGAAGAAACCGGATGCACCGCCGCGCAGATCGAGCCGCTCACGTCGATCCTGACCACGCCCGGATTCACGAACGAGGTGATTCACCTCTTCATGGCGACCGGGCTCACGCACGGCGAGCCGAGCCATGAGGCGGATGAGTTCGTCGAGATCGTCATCATACGCCTGTCGGAGGCGCTCGAGCTGATCAGGTCAGGCGAAATCACGGATTCCAAGACGGCGCTTGCTCTGATGTTTGTCGCCGGCTTCAAGACGGGCGACTAACGAGCTCTTCCATATAATCCAGCCAACCTCTGGCGCGCCCGCCGGTGTCGAAAGTGGACACTGGCGGGCGCTTGGCTGTTTTGGGTGTACTCCAAAGTGGACACCGCATTCGACTCTTCTCACGACCACTTCGGCATAAGTGATTCCTCCTCAATGAGTTAGCTCGGCGCAGGACCAAGGAATCGGTCGGCATGGCACCTGCTTTTACATGGGCCGAGAAGTCGAGCCGGGAATCGTCCCGGTGCATTGCTGGCCAAGAAAGCCTAGGAGCAGACCATGGCAGACATCGCTATCAAACGGAACGCTGAGCCGGCGCAGACGGTTCGGGAAAAGCTTCGTGCGATGGACGACGCCGAGATCGTCACGGCATTTCTTGGCGGCGAGGAGCGCGCGTTTCAAGAGCTCGTCGAGCGCTATCAGGGCCGGCTGCTGAGCTTCATCTATCGCACCATCGGTGACCGCGAGAAGGCCGAAGACCTCGTGCAGGAGGTGTTCATTCGCGTGTACCGCCACCTGCATCGGTTCGATCGGTCGAAGAAGTTCTCGACCTGGGCGTACACGATCGCCTCGAACCTCGCGAAGAACGAGCTGCGCAACCGCTCGCGCAATCCGCTGGTACTCTTTCAAACCATGAAGAGCAACTGGGACGACGAAGATCGCCCGTTGCAGTTCGAGGATACGACGTCGCGCCCTGACGACCTCTATCGGAAGCGGCACCTGCGTGAACTGGTAGCGCAAACGGTGGCGAAGCTACCGGCGCATCATCGCGAGGTCTTCGTGCTGCGTGAGCTCGAAGGGAAGTCCTACGAGGAGATCGCCGAGATCACCGACTGCAATCTCGGTACGGTGAAGTCGCGGTTGAACCGCGCACGCAACGCATTCGCGGAGATCATCGAGCCCTGGGTGGACTGAGTCTCTGAACGGCGGGGTGAAGAGCTCAGGCGGCAGTTGCCGCCTGAGCTCTTTTGCCGTGCCCTTGCGGGCTCGGCCCGTCAGACCGCAATTCGCTGAGGCGGGAACAGGCTTTCCTACCGAGTGTACGGATGGCGACCCCCCACTTCCCACACCTCACGCCGCCGCAGATGCATTGCAGGGAGTTCAGGCGAAAGCACGACGCCTACATCGACGACACGCTCAGCGGCGAGGACCTCGATTCGATGGCGAATCACCGCCGGGTGTGCGAGCGCTGCGGCAGGCTCGACACGCGAATTCGCCGGGCGCTGCTCGTAGCGCGCAACGTCCCTTCCATTCAGCCCTCTGCCGGGTTCTCGCGGCGCCTGCATGCTCGGCTCGAGCAGGAGCGGCGTTTTCTCTCGCTCGCCCGCCATGAGTCGCCGCGGCCTGCCGTGCTCTCCAGTGCGACGGTCGGCCTGCTCGCCGTCGGTGTGCTGCTGGCGGCGGGATTTGCCGGCGTCATGATGTTGGCTCCTGCCGAGGAGCATGTCGCGCGAGTCGCGCCTGTAGTCGCTCCGCGTCCGGATGCGCTTCCGCCCTCGATTGCCGCGCCCACGATGGTTGCGTCCATGTCGGCCGGCATGCCGATCTGGCCCGCCATCTATCTTGCGCAAGAAGCGCCCTGGCACCTCGCGAGCGACGGCGTCAGCCCGTAGCACCGGCCGTGTCACGGCAGCGCTCGCGGGCGAGCGCCGTATATTTCCGCCATGGCATCACCGGGCGAGAAAGCACTTCACGCCGCGCTCCGGAAGCGCGAGTTCGACGCCGTCTACTATTTTTACGGCGATGACGACTACCTGAAGGAGATCCGCGTCCGCGAGCTCATCGATGCTGCCGTGGACGCTGCCACACGCGACTTCAACCTCGAGCAGCGCCGCGGCGCCGACAGCGACGCGGAGATCATCGATGCACTGCTCGCGACTCCGCCGATGCTCGCCGAGCGTCGCGTTGCGGTCATTCGCGACGTGGACAAGCTCAAGCGCGATGCAAGGCGCTTGCTCGACCGGTATCTCGCGAACCCCGCGTCCGACACGCTGTTGCTGCTGGTCTCCCCCGAAGGCGTCAAAGCCGATCAGACGCTTGCCGCCCGTGCTACCGCGGTGGAGTTCGCTCCACTCACCGGAGATCGGGTTTCGAAATGGGTCGTGTACCATGCGGAGCACGATTTGGGGCGATCGATATCGCCTGAGGCAGTCAGCCTGCTCCTGGAAGCAGTGGGCGACGATCTGCGACAGCTCGCCGTGGAGCTCGAGAAGCTCGCGAGCTATACGGCGGACGCGATCGACGAGCAGGCAGTATCGGCCGTGGTTGGCGTGCGTCGCGGGGATTCGCTCGGCGATTTTCTCGATGCGATTCTCGCGAAAGACATTGCCACGGCACTGCGAACTCTGACCGGCGTTCTACAACAGCCCAAGATGAACGCAGTTCTGCTGGTCATGCATCTCACCACGCACATGCTGATGCTGGGCTACGCCGAAGCGTCGCGGGCACAAGGGACACCCTCACGATCGGTGTACAACGAGCTCATGTCGGTGTTGAAGGAGACGGGTGCATTTCCGGGGCGCCCGTGGGGCGAGGCAGTGAATGCCTGGTCTCGTTACGCAGACCGGTGGAACGCTGCCGACATCGACGCCGCACTGCTGGCGGTACTGAGTACGGACGAGGCGCTCAAGGAAACGAAGGTATCGTCCGAGGAGCAGATGCTGACATCGCTCGTTCTCATGCTCTGCGGCAACGACTCGGCGCAACACGCCGCATGACGATGCGTGCTTTCCTCCTAAGACGTCTCCGCAATCACCTGCTCTTCGCGGCGAGCATGCTGCTTCCTGCCCTCGTGAACGCAGCGGCGCAATCACCGTCGAGCGCGACCGATTCGGCGTTCCGTCGCGCGAGAAAGCTGGTCAGCGACGGCAACGGACAGACGGGGCGTGCGGTCGTCGATTCGATCCTTCGCGCATCGGAGGACGGGTCGCCGGCGTACGGGAACGCGGTTTACTGGCGCGGCGCGCTCGCGGAAACGGCGGCCGAAGCGGAGCGTGACTACCGCACCGTCATCGTGGAGTATCCGCTGTCCCCATACGTGGACGATGCGCTTCTGGCGATGGCGGATCTGGAAAGTGCGCGCGGTGACCGCGCGGGAGCGCTGCAACACCTCCAGCGATTCGTGCGCGAGCATTCCGTTTCCTCGGCAGCGCGTGGGACTGCGGCCCTGAACGCGGCGCGACTCGCGTTCGAGCAGCGAGACACCCGCGTGGGATGCACCATGATTGCCGCGGCGCGCGAGTCCACGCCGCAGACCAGCGTCGAAGCGAGAAATCAGATCGATTATCTGGGCGGGCGTTGCACCGCGGAGAGCTCCGTCGCGCCTGCCCCGCCCGCCGCACAGCCGGCGGTTTCCAAAGCAGCCGTGCCAACCACACGGAAAGACTCGAGCACAGCGGCAACGGTTGCGGTGCCCAAACCAACAGTGCCGGTTGTGTCTGTCGACTCGACGGCGCGGCGCCCGCGCGGCTCCTACACGATTCAGCTCGCGGCGTACAACACAAAGCCCGAGGCGGAACGGCTGGTTACACGACTCGCGACGCAGGGCGTGAATGCGCGTGTGAGTGGAACGACGAAGCCGTTTCGCGTTCGTCTGGGCTTCCACGCGTCGAGGCAAGAGGCCCAGGACGAAGTCAATAAGTTGCGGGCGCGTGGAATCATCGGATTCGTCGCCACGGAGACTCCGCCGCCAGAGGGGAAGGTGCCGTGAGCGCCGCGACACCATTGATGCAGCAGTACCGGGAGATCAAGGCGCGGCATGCGAGCGCGATCCTTTTCTTCCGCATGGGCGACTTCTACGAAATGTTTTATGAGGACGCCGAAACAGCTTCGCGCGTGCTGGGATTGACGCTGACGTCACGCAATAACGGCGGCGCGGCCGAAGTCCCACTCGCAGGCGTTCCCGTGAAGGCGGGCGCCGAGTATCTGCGCCGCCTCGTTCAACAGGGATATCGTGTCGCCATCTGCGAGCAAGTAGAGGATCCGAAGCTTGCCAAGGGGATCGTGCGGCGCGAGGTCGTGGAGACGATTTCTCCCGGTGTCGCGTTCGCCGACGATCTGCTGGACGGTGCGCAGAACAACTTCGTCGTCGCCCTGGCAGCGGCGGGACAGGGCGCCATCGGCGTCGCGGCGGCGGATGTCTCCACCGGTGAATTCCGACTTGCGCTGTCTGCCACCGAAGAACTGGATTCACTGTTTGCACGCTTTGCCCCGCGAGAGATCGTCGTGCCGCGCGGAACGTCGGTGTTGCCGCGGTCGTCGATGCTCGACGGCGTGCTCGTCACCGAGCGCGACACGTGGGAGTTCGATGCCGGGATGGCGCGCGACGATCTGGCACGCCATTTCGCGGTGCGCGGCCTTGATGGGTTAGGTCTCGAGGAAGGGGATGCCCCGCTCGTGGCCGCTGCGGGAGCACTGCTGCGGTACCTGAAGGAGATGCAGCCCGCCGGCATTCCTCAGCTCGCGCGCCCGCGCGTGGAGCGCGCCGGCGGTGCCATGCCGTTGGACGAGATGACGCGACGCAACCTGGAGCTCGTCGAGTCGCTCCGCGGCACGGACACCACGGGCACACTGCTCGCCGTCCTTGACAGGACGATCACGCCGATGGGCACGCGATTACTGCGGCAATGGTTGCTCGCGCCCCTCGTGAATCGAACGGCCATCGACGCGCGACTCGATGCCGTCGAGCTGCTCGTGCGCGAGACCGGTAGCCGGGATGCGCTGCGGGCGGCGCTGGACGGCGTGCGCGACATCGAGCGATTGGGCAGCAAGGCAGCCGCGGGACGCGCGACACCGCGCGAATTGGGCGCGCTGGGAACCTCTCTTGGACGGCTGCCCGCCGTCGCGGCCGCAGTGGAGCGAATTGGCGACTGGAGCGCGCTCGCGAAAGCGATGTCCGGCTGGGACGATTGTGCGTCACTGGCGACCATGGTCAGCAGCACGCTCGTCGAACGGCCGCCACTGCAAATCGGCGACGAGCAGACGATCGCGCCGGGCGTCGATGCGGAGCTGGACGATCTTCGACAGCTGCGGAACGGCGGGCGTGAAGCGATCGCGACCATCCAGGCGGAGGAGCGCACGCGCACGGGCATCTCGTCGCTCAAGGTGGGCTTCAACAAGGTGTTCGGTTACTTCATCGAAGTGACGAACGCGAACAAGCACCTCGTGCCCGCCGACTACCAGCGCCGCCAGACGCTCACGGGCGCGGAGCGATACGTCACGCCGGCGCTCAAGGAATACGAGGAGCGCGTGCTCACCGCGACGGAGCGAATCGAAAGCCGCGAGCGGGCGTTGTTCGAGGCTCTCCGCAGTGACATCGGCCGCCAGGTCGCGCGTGTGCAGTGCGCGGCGGCTATCGTCGCGGAGCTGGACGTTCTGGCCGCATTGGCCGACGTGGCCGCACGCGAAGGGTACGTGCGGCCCACGATGTCGGAGGAGTTCCAGCTCGAGATCGCCGGTGGTCGTCATCCGGTCGTCGAGCGCATGATGCCGCGCGACAAGTTCATCCCGAACGACATGCGCCTGACGTCCGACAACCGCGTGATGGTGCTGACCGGGCCCAACATGGCGGGGAAGAGCACGATCCTGCGTCAGGTGGGGTTGATCGTGCTGATGGCGCAGGTGGGCAGCTTTGTTCCGGCGAGCGCGGCAACGATCGGCATCTGCGACCGCATCTTCACCCGCGTCGGCGCGAGCGACAATCTGGTGCGGGGGCAGTCGACCTTCATGGTGGAAATGGCCGAAACGAGCGCCATCCTCCACACCGCGACCGCGCGAAGCCTGGTGCTGCTCGACGAAATCGGCCGCGGGACGAGCACGTACGATGGCGTCTCGATCGCCTGGGCCGTCACCGAGCATCTGCACGACGCGGTGGGGTGCAAGACGATCTTCGCGACGCACTACCACGAGCTGGTGCAACTCGAGGCTGAATTAGACGCAGTATGCAACTATAACGTGGCCGTGCGGGAGGTCGGAGATCAGATCCTCTTCCTGCACCGGCTGATGCCGGGGAGCGCGGACCGATCGTACGGCATCGAGGTGGGAAAGCTCGCGGGGCTGCCGCAGGACGTCATCGCGCGCGCTCGAATCGTGCTTGCATTGCTCGAAGGGGAGGCGGAGCATCTGGTACCCGCGCTGGCGCCAGTTGGCGGACGGAGGCAGCCACGCAGCGCGGTGATACCCGACCAACTGGCGCTGTTCGCGCCGCCGGCACCGCATCCCGTCGTCGAGCAGCTCAAGAGCGTCGACGCAAACAGCCTCACGCCGATCGCCGCACTGCAATTGCTGGCGAAGCTTGCGGCCGAGGCACGACAATGAAACCGATGCGCAACCTGCGCCCTTACGACAACGTTCTCGAGACGGTTGGTTGGACGCCGCTCATCCGACTGCACCGGATCACACGTGGAATCCGTACGCCGGTGTATGGGAAGGCGGAGTTCTTCAATCCCGGCGGATCCGTCAAGGATCGCATCGGCCTGCCCATCATCGAGAATGCCGAGCGTGCGGGGCAACTCAAGCCGGGCGGGACGATCGTGGAGGGGACGAGCGGCAACACCGGTGTCGGGCTGGCAATCGCCGCGGCACTCAAAGGCTATCGCTGCATTTTCACGATGCCGGATAAGATGTCGCAGGAAAAGGTCCGGCTGTTGAAGGCTTTTGGCGCCGACGTCATCGTCACGCCCACGGCGGTCGCTCCCGACCATCCTGACAACTACATCATGGTGGCCAAGCGCATTGCGGAAGAAACGCCAAACGCGATTCTCGCGAATCAGTTCTACAACCAGGCGAATCCGGACGCGCACTACGCGACGACCGGCCCGGAGATCTGGGAGCAGACGGAGGGCCGCGTCACCCATGTGGTTGCTGCGGCGGGAACCGGTGGGACGATCACTGGCGTCGGCCGCTATCTCAAGGAGAAAAATCCCGCCATCAAGATCATTTCCGGCGACCCGCAGGGGTCGATTCTGGCGGAGCTCTGGCGGAGCAAGGGAAAGCACAGAATGGAGGGTGCGCCGTACAAGGTCGAGGGTGTAGGACAGGACAAGCTTCCGGAAACACTCGACCTCTCGATCGTCGACGACTATCGCACCGTCAGTGACCGTGACGCGTTCGGCATGGCACGGCGTCTCACGCGCGAGGAGGGGTTGTTCGTGGGAGGATCGTCAGGCCTGATCGCGCACGTGGCGTTACAGGTGGCGCGGGAGGCGGACGATCCGGACGCCTGCATCGTGGCCTTCCTGTGCGACACCGGAGAACGCTACCTCTCGAAGCAATTCAACGACGAGTGGATGCGCGAGAATCAGTTACTCGAGCCCGATCGCGTGACACTCGGTGACCTGATACAGGGCAAGGGGAACGGCGCGCCGCCTACGGTGGTCAGCGCCGCGCCGGGTCAACTCGTGCGGCAGGCGCTCAACCTCATGCGCCTGCACGACGTCTCGCAGCTCCCCGTCATCGACGATGGTCAGAGCGTGGGGAGCGTGACCGAGTACGCGCTCACGCAACGCGGACTGGAGAGCTCGCGCTTCCTGGATGCCGTGGTGAGCGAGGTCATGGACGAGGCGTTTCCCGTCGTCGATGCCGCACAGCACGTGGAGTCGGTCCAGAAGCTGCTCTCGAAGGCTACGCCCGCGGTGCTGGTGCGCGACGGGGCGAACATCGTAGGCATCATCACGCGAAGCGACATGCTCGCGTACCTCATGAGCAGATAGCCAAGGACAACCGGCGTGCGGATCATCGTACTCATGGGCGGGACGTCGTCGGAGCGGGACGTCTCGCTCGCGTCGGGGCTGCGAATCGCGGGCGCCCTGCGCGAGCGCGGCCATGACGTGCGGAGCATGGACACGGCAAAGGGGCCGATCGACCTCGCGGCCGAGCAGCAGATGTTGGCTGGCTCCGTCGTTGGGCAGGCACCGCCGACGCCGGAAGAGCTGGCGCAAATGAATGCGGAGTCGGTGGCCGACATGGCCGGACGGCTGCCGCGGCGGGGCGAGTGCGACGTCGCCTTTCTGGCGCTTCACGGCGGACGGGGCGAAGATGGTACCATCCAGGCGCTCCTCGATCTGGCCGGCGTGCCCTACACGGGGAGCGGACACCTCGCGAGCGCGCTCGCCATGGATAAGGATCTATCCAAACACCTCATGCGTGCACACGACGTACAAACGGCGGACTGGTTGATGGCGCGCGAAGACGCCATCCCCACGACCGAAGCAGTGGGCGACGTCCTCGGATGGCCGGTGGTGGTGAAGCCATCGAAGCAGGGATCGACCGTGGGCCTCTCCGTCGTGAAAGCCGCGTCAGACCTGTCGTTCGCCATCGCGGAAGCATTCCGTCACGACGATGAAGTGATGATCGAGCGGTTCATTCCCGGCCGAGAGCTCACGGTGACCATCCTTGGGGGCGATGCCCTTCCGGTCGGAGAGATCATTGCGAAGAAGGAAATATACGACTACGAGTGCAAGTACACGCCGGGCATGGCCGAAGAGATTTTTCCCGCGGCGCTGAGCATGGCAGAGAGCTCGCACGTGCAGGAGCAAGCGCGGCGCGCCTTCGACGCGCTCAAACTCTCGGGGTGTGCGCGAATCGACTTCCGCATGAAAGCATCGACTGAATTCTTCTGTCTCGAGGCAAACACGCTTCCGGGCATGACGGGGACGAGTCTTGTGCCACAGGCTGCCGCGGCGGCCGGCATCGGCTTTCCGGAATTGTGCGAGCGCATTGCGCGGCTCGCGCTCGACCGCGCATCGGCTCCCGTCGGATGAGCCGACCCATTGGGAAGCTTCCGAGCTCGAGCGCCGCGCTGGCGGGCATTCCGGCGGGCGTGCAGACCTGTGGTCCGTGGAGTGGCCGCCGCCAACTCTTCATTCGTTTCGCGGTGGAGGCGGAGACGGCGACCATCTATTCGGCCGATGCGCTGCGCGGTGAGCTGACGCGTCTCACAGCGCGTTCCCGATATCACTCGATCGCGATTACCGGGCGCGACGCGCTGGCGGAAGAGCAGTTCCTCCGGGACGTCTTCGAGGCGGCGAGTCCCCTGCCGGTGATGCTCGATCACGACGGGCAGCGGCCCGCGGAGCTGCAGGGGCTGCTTCATGCGCTGTCTCTCGTGCAGGTCACGCTCGAGGGAACGGAAGGCGCGCCGGCGCTCGAACGGGCCAGCCAGACCATCGCGCTCTCCGCGCGCAAACATGTGACGCACACCGTGGTGGTCCTTCCGCTGCCGTCGGTGAGTGACGGGGTGCTTTTGCGGATCGTCGAACAGATACATGGCGCAAGCGCCGACACCGTGATCGTCGTCCATCCGGTGTCCGATCGCAGCCCCGACCATGACCGGCGGTGGGCGTCGTGGCTGGAGCAGGCGATGGCAGTCCACGCCGACGTGCGCGTGTTGTCCCGGTGGCCGGTGCCGGCCGCGCGCCCGGAGGACGCAGGAACCCGCAACGCGCGCTGAGGTTAGTACGTTGAAGGAAGAGGCGTTCGCGCGGCGCGGGCGCAACACACCGTTCACGAGCAGTAATGCAGCACCGTCCGATGGCGATCCCCCTCCCGGTCGACGAGCATGAGACTCCGCTGATGACGCGCGGTGTTCGCGTGCTGCTCGCCATCAACGTCGTCATGCTGTTCCTGCAGTGGACGCTCGTCAGCGACGCCGACGCCTTTGCGGTGCTTGGCTTTCAGGATGCGAGCCTTCAGCGGACGCTGTGGAGCACGATCACCTACATGTTCGTGCATTACGGCGTGTGGCATCTCGTGGTGACGATGTCCGCGCTCCTCACGTTTGGTCCGCGGCTCGAGGCGGCCATGGGAACGCGCGCGTTCGTTCTCTATTACCTCTGGTGCGGCGTGGGCGGCGCCATGGCCCAGCTTCTGTTCGTCCGTTCCGGATTGCTCATCGGTGCGTCCGCGGCCGTGTTCGGCGTGATGTTCGCCTACTGGCAGCACTGGCCCCGGGAAGAAGTGTCGTTCCTGGGCGTGGTGCCGATGCGGGCGTGGGCGCTCGTCCTGCTCCTGATCGCCGCGAATTGTGTGGTCGGCGCGATCGGCGCCGGCGCGCCGGTCGCCGGCGGTGTCCGGCTCGCGTATCTCGGCCATTTCGGCGGGCTGGCGTTCGGGTGGCTCTATTTCCGCACGCCCCCAGCGGCCAGCCTGGACCGGCTGCGTCAGCGCATGTCGTCGGCGCCGGATCAGCCGGAAGAGACGCCACCCCGCGCGATTCCGCGTACCCGCTCACGCGCGCAGCGTGAAGATGCGGATGACGTGGTGGCCAAGAGCAAGGCGCTGGCGACGCAGAAGCCGCGGCCATCCTCTCGGGCGATCGTCACGCCGGTCCGGACCTCGCGAGAAGCGCGCGCGGCGGAACTGGATCGCGTGCTCGACAAGATCTCGTCGTCGGGATTGGAGAGCCTGTCCACCGATGAGCGTGCCGTGCTGGACGAGATGGCGAAGCGCCTGCGCGGCGAGGGCTAAGACAAAAAAAGAGCCCCCTGGACTTGCCAGGGGGCGGTACCGCCAGGCCGTTCTCCCGGCGGCGATGTCCGGCCCAGAGTGGACCGGAACTTTCAAAACATACGATCATCCGGGTGCGTCGCGCCAGAGTAGATTCCTTGCATGCCGCGCGCCGAACTGCTGGAGACCTTCCCCAATCCATACCCCGGTCGCGGGTATGAGATCGCGATGGAGTGCCCCGAGTTCACCTCGCTCTGTCCGCTTGGGGGCATCGAGTCGGATGCGACGGAGCTGCAACAGCTCGAGGGCGGTGCGCCGGACTTCGGGACGATTTTCATCACATATGTTCCGGGCGACGTCTGCGTGGAGCTCAAGAGCCTCAAGCTCTATCTCTGGAGCTTTCGCAACGACGGCATCTTCTACGAGCGTGCGGTCAACCGGATCCTGGACGATCTCGCCGCCGCGGTGCGTCCCGTCTGGATGGAAGTCGTGGGTGACTTCAACATCCGCGGCGGCATCAAGAGCGTGATCACGGCGCGTGTCGGAGCACGGATACCATAGCCCGTGACCCGACAAGACGGGTGACCGTCACATGGGCTGGTGCAACGAGACGCCACGATTGCTGGTTACGTTCTCGTTTCACGAGTCCCTTGCTCCACTCGCAGGGCAAGTCCTACTTTCTTCGGCAGAGTAGCTCCTCGCCGCTCGCTCGAAGCGCGCTTTTCTGCCGGAGTTGATACGGCGACCCATCCGCCGCGACCCTCCCCCATGCGGATGAGCGAAGTTCCCACTGTCATTGAGGATTGTTTAATGAGGCGACTAGCACGTTTCCTTCTGAACGTCGCGCCGATGTTGGCGTTCGCCGCCGCCACGGTACAGGCCCAGGGCGTGACGACCGGTTCGATGTCCGGCGTCATCACGTCGAATGGCGCACCGGCTCCGGGTGTCAGCGTCATCGCGCTGCACGTCGAATCCGGCTCGCGCTACGCGGCCGTCACGCGGGATGACGGGCGGTACACGATTTCCGCCATGCGCGTCGGCGGCCCATATCGCGTTTCCGTTTCCCGCATCGGGTTCCAGCGCCAGCGCCGCGACAGCGTGTTCATCACGCTCGGTCAGGCGACGCCGATGAACTTCGATCTGAAGTCGGTGGCCGTGCAGATCGAGGAAGTCACCGTATCGGGCATCCGCGATCCGGTCATGAGTCCCGATCGCACGGGAGCAGCGACCACGGTGCAGCGTGACGCGATCGCCGCAATGCCGACGATCTCGGGTCGTCTCGACGCCCTGGTGCGCTTGACCCCGCAGGCGGGCGGAACGAGCAATCCGTACTCCTTCGTGGGACAGGATCCCCGGATGAACAACATCACGGTGGACGGATCCTACTTCAACAATTCCTTCGGCCTCGGCAACACACCGGGCGATCGCACCGGCGTCGCGCCGATTTCGCTCAATGCCGTGGAGCAGGTGCAGATCAGCGTGTCGCCGTTCGACGTGCGGCAGGGCAACTTCGTGGGCGCAAACGTCAACACGGTGACGCGGAGCGGCACCAATCAGTTCAAGGGCTCGTTCCTCTATCAGACCCGCAATCAGAACTACATCGGCACCAAGGCGGGCGCGAATCCCTTCGATCCCGGCCTGACCAAGTACCACAACATCGGCGGCTGGGCCTCGGGACCCATCATCCCGAACAAGCTGTTCTTCTTCTTCAACTACGAAGACGACGCCATCGAGCAGCCGGGCACCACGTTCCGCGCGAACCTCGGCAGCGAAACGGCTACGGGCAGCGTCACACGCGTGAAGGCGTCGGATCTGGACGGGTTGGCTACCTTCCTCCAGACCAACTTCAAGTACGCACCCGGCGCCTACCAGGGCTACAACAATGCGACGCCCGCGAAGCGCCTGCTCGGAAAGGTCGATTACAACGTCAACGACCAGAACAAGCTGAGCCTCCGCTACATCCAGCTCGACTCCAAGACGGACGTGCTGCTCTCCAACTCGTCGTCGCTGGGCTTCGGCAATCGTCGCTCGAGTACGTTCGGGCTCAACTATCAGGCGTCGAACTACAACATTCTCGAGAACATCAAGTCGCTGGTCGGTGAGCTCAATACGTCGTTCGGAAACGGAATGACGAACCAGCTCATCGCCGGCTACACGACGAACGACGAGAGCCGCGGTGCTCTCGAGACGCTGTTCCCCTTCGTGGACATCCTCGAGAGCGGCAGCGTCTACACGTCATTCGGCAGCGAGCCCTTCACCCCGAACAACGAGCTCCGCTACCACACGGCCCAGTTCCAGAACACCCTGTCGATCTTCCGCGACAAGCACACGTGGTCCGTTGGCGTGAGCGCAGAGCGGTATCACTCGGAGAACGTGTTCTTTCCGGGCTCGCAGAGTGCATACGTCTACAACTCACTCGCGGACTATTACGCGGACGCGAACGGCTATATCGCGAATCCGAACCGCACGACGTCACCGGTGACGCTGCGTCGCTTCCAGGTCCGGTACATGAACATTCCGGGCGCGACAAAGCCGGTTCAGCCACTGGACGTCACGTACGCGGGTATCTACGCGCAGGACGAGTGGACGCCGACGCCACGCCTGACGCTCGACATCGGTGCACGCATCGACGTTCCGCGGTTCGACAACACCGCGTATGACAACCCGAACGTCGACAAGCTGGTGTTCCGCGACGAGAACGGAAACGCGGTGCAGTACAACTCGGGCGCGCTGCCCAAGGCGACCCCGTTGTTCTCACCCCGCCTCGGCTTCAACTGGGACGCCAACGGCGACCGCACCATGCAGTTCCGCGGCGGCGTCGGCATCTTCACCGGCAAGCCGGCGTACGTCTGGATCTCGAACCAGATCGGCAACACCGGCGTGCTGACGGGCTTCGACCAGCTCGACAACACGACGGCCCGTCCGTGGAATCCGGATCCGAACGCGTACAAGCCGAAGGGCACGCCGACCGGTGCACCGGCAGCGAGCGTCGATCTCGCAGTGACCGATCAGAACTTCAAATTCCCGCAGATCTGGCGCGGCGACATTGCGGTCGACAAGCGACTTCCCTGGGATCTCGTCGGGACCGGCGAGTTCATCTACAATCACGATCTGAACGGCGTCTATTATATCAACGCAAACCTTCCGGCGGCACAGTCGGCGTTCGTGGGTGCGGATGCTCGCCCGCGCTGGACGGGCACCTCGTGCAACGCTCCGACGCCCGGCCCGTGCGTGACGCGTCTCAACAACACCGCTGGCAACGTCATCACGAACGCGATCGTGCTGAAGAACCAGAGCGTCGGCTATTCCTGGAACTCGGCATTCTCGCTCGAGCGCGCGTTCAGCAGCGGATTCTCCGCCAAGGCGGCGTATAGCTACGGCGTGGCGAGGAACACCGTGGATCCGGGCTCGATCGCGTCGGGGTCGTGGAGCAGCAACGCGGTTTCACGTGACCCGAACAACCCCGGCGTCGGCTACTCGCAGTACTCGCCGGGCCACCGTCTCTTCCTCACCGAGTCGCTGCGACGCAACTGGTTCGGCTTCGGCAACACCACCATCACCGCGTTTACGGAGTGGGCGACGCCGACCAACTTCAGCTACATCTTCAGCGGCGACGCCAACGGTGACGGCAACACGTCGAACGACCTGCTCTACGTCCCGAAGGACACGTCGGAGATGTACTTCCAGCAGTACACGCAGGGCACCGGTGCGACCGCGGTGACGTTCACGGTGGATCAGCAGAAGCAGGCGTGGGAGAAGTTCATCCAGCAGGACGACTATCTCAGCGCACATCGCGGGCAGTATGCCGAGAAGAACGCGGTGTTCATGCCGATCGTGATGCGGACGGATTTGAGCATCTCGCAGGAGATCTCGCGTCAGGTCGGCGGCCGCACGAACGGTCTGGAAGTGCGGTTCGACGTCCTGAACTTCGGCAACCTGCTGAATCACAACTGGGGCGTGGGCCAGCGCATCGTGACGACGTCGCCGCTCACCACCCCAGGCGCGGACGCACAGGGCCGGCTGGCGTATCGCCTACGGAACATCAACAACCAGCTCGTCGATCACACGTACGATCCTTCGGTCGGACTCGGGGATGTGTATCGGTTGCAGCTCAGTCTGCGATACAATTTCTACTAGGTAGGTCGGTAGGTCGGCAAGACAGACACAACACAGCACACCAGACGCCCCGTCGAGAGTCATCGGCGGGGCGTCTGTCGCGTCCCGCAATGAATCAGGCCGTCCCGCGTTCGATCGATGACGCTCGAATGACGGCCCCGTCGCATACTCGTTCCCGTCGGGAGCAACACCGGCCGTAGCGCGAGTCGTCAGCGCTGACCGGAGCGGGTCGCGCGAATCGAGAGAGGGTTCGACCACAGGCCAGGCGGCACGGCGGGACTGTCCCGTGCGACGTCGCCGGCACCTTCCATCGAGGCACGCCATGCACAACAAGAACATCGGCGCGGAGCTCAGCGCCATGACGGAGGAGGAGCAGCTCCAGGTCAACGGAGGCGACGGGGAATTCGCGAGGACGGTCGGCTGGTTCGTGGGTTACGCCGCGGGCTGCACGCTCATGGCGCTGGACTTCAACAACAAGGTGGCCCACGGCATCACCCCGATCTTCTACGACGGCAACGTGTACTGATCGGCCCCACCCTCCGACACGGAGCGAGCCATGAACAGCACTACGGAGTTTCAGCAGCTGAGCGAAGCGGAAAGCGAAGCGATCGTCGCAGGGGCGGCAGTCCCCATTCTCCAGGTGATCGTCGGCGCAGTCGTCGCCGACATCGTGCAACACTGGTCGGACTTCACGAAGGGAGTGGCCGAGGGTTGGGGAACCACCAGGTGAGGCGAGCGTCGTCGGTGGTGAGGCATGGGGCCTTGCCACCGGCGATCGTCGCCTTGGAGAACCGAATGTTCAACCGGATTCAGCGAATGATTGGTGTCACTCTATTGACGATGCTCGGTGTCCTTCCCGTGGGCGGGCTCGAGACGATCTATGCGTTCGTCCCGCCACCCGTCGGTACCGTCGTCGCCGTTTTACTGGTCGCCGGTACGGCGTCTGTCGCGCGCGCCTATCTGTTCGGCGCCTATCGCCGATCGTCGACGCATCGTCGCGCAGCCATCGGGCTTTCTCTGTCAGCGGCGCTATGCGTGACCGCATTCAACGCCGTGCAGCATCACTGGATGCAAGCGCAGCCCATCGCGCTGCTCGTCGAAGCGTCTGTCCCGCCCTGGGGAACCGTCTCGAACCTCCTTGTTGGCCTTGTGTTGGCTCCTATGCTCGAGGAATTCCTCTTTCGCGGCTACATGCTCTCGAGGTTGCTGACCATGGTTTCCGCTCCCACGGCCGTGATGCTGAGCGCGGTGACGTTCGCGATCATCCACATGGACACCAGCCGGCTGCTGGGGCAATTCCTCACGGGCATTTTGCTGGCGACCATCGTCGTGGCGACGTCGCGCCTCTGGCTCGCCATCCTCGCGCATGCATTCATCAGCGGCAGCTCGATGCTCGAAGACGCGGCCGTGCAGGCCGGACTCCCGGACGCGATGGGCCGCCTCTATGTCGTGATGTGCGCCGCGATCGCCGTGCTGGCCGCATGGGAATTTCGACGCGTTCTCCGTACGACGGCCTGGAAGTCATTCTCCAACGGCTATCGAAACGTGAGCCGCCCGGTCACGTGGGATGCGGAGCCGCTGCTGTAGTCTTCCATGTCAGCGACACACGAGAGCCTGCCATCGATCGCACTCGACGATTCCCTGGAATCGTTGCGGTCGGCCCATCACACGTGGACGCGTGCGCTCTACCTGTGCACGGTCGGCGCTGCCGTAACCGCACTGTCCGTCCTGGCAGCCATTCCCGTCGATGTCATAGTGACCGCCGCTGGCCAGCTCACACCGATGACGGATCAACACAGCTCGCTCGTGGCTGACCTTCTCGTGCGTCCGTCCGACGCGATATACCTGCACGACGGTCAACGAGCTCAGCTCGGCGTCGATGGATTCAACGTGCAGGAATGGGGCGTCATCGAGGGCACCGTCCGTCAGGTGGCGTCCGACTACACCCTGGTTGATGGCAAGCCGCTGTTCCAAACAATCGTGGTGCTCGACGACGAGACCCTTCGTCGCCCGAACGCACGCGCGCGGCTTGGCGCGGGGCTGCGAGTGCATGCCCGTGTGCTCGTCTCGCGAGCTCGTCTGCTGGATCTCGTCCGCCATCGGGAGACGCGTTGATGCTGCGGCGAGTGCCGAAGCTTCGACAGCATGATGCAACGGACTGCGGTGTTGCGTGTCTCGCCAGCATCATGCGCTTCCACCGGCGGCCAATCTCCATCATGCGGCTGCGCCAACTCGCCGAGACCGACCAGCAGGGGACGACGCTCCTCGGTCTCTCGCGTGCGGCGACGCAGTTGGGTTATTCCGCGAAGGCGGTGCGAGGAACCGCCGATCAGCTTCGGCATGCACCCATGCCAGCTATCGCCCATGTGCTGAACTCCCGAGGCGAGCGGCACTATGTCGTCCTCGAGCGGGCAAACGCCCGGCGTGTCTGGCTGATGGATCCAGAGAGCGGCGACCGACAATCGTCACGTCGTCGAGAGTTCGACGGCCGGTGGAGCGGCGCGCTGTTGTTGTTGGCGCCGAGTGCGGCGCACGGCGCGCGGAGAGCCGAGGTGGGTCGGGGTGCGCGTCTGCGCATGCTGATGCGGCCTCACGTCGCGGCATTAGCACAAGCGCTAATGGGTGCGCTCGTGTACACCGTGCTCACGCTGACCATGTCCGTCTACGTCCAGCAGATCGTGGACACGGTCATAGCCGCGGGACGGGCGGGACCGCTTCGTGTCATGACGCTCGCGATGCTGGCCATCACCGTGGCGCAGGGCGTCATCGGAAGCCTTCGTGCGTTGCTGATGCTTCATGTGGGACAACACGTGGACGCAGAGCTGATCCTCGGCTATTACGCTCATCTCATCCGTCTGCCGCAGCGCTTCTTCGAGCGCATGCGCGTGGGGGAGCTGACGTCGCGCATCACCGACGCCGTGAAGATCCGCACGTTCGTGAGCGACGTGCTCGTGGAGGCGTTCGCCGACGTCCTTGTAGTCGGAGCGTCCGCGGCATTGATGTTCGTGTACGACTGGCGACTCGCGGCATGGACGCTGTCGACCCTGCCGGCGTACCTCGGCCTCTTTCTGATCGGCGGCCGGTTCAGCCGCGGTAAACAGCGCGCCCTCGTGGCGCGCGGTGCGGCGCTCGAGGCGCACGTGGTGGAGTCGCTCACTGCCGTCGGCACCATCAAGCGATTCGGGCTCGAGGAGCGGACGACACAGGAGACGGAAGCGCGGCTGGTGCGCTTCTTCCGCGATGCGGCGTCTGCGGCGCGTGTCTCCGTCTGGGTGAATACGCTCGCCGGCGTCATCGGGCGGGCTGGTACGATCGGGCTCCTGTGGATTGGTGCATCGCGCGCACTCGAGCATGGTCTCACCGCTGGACAGCTGATGTCGTGCTATGCGCTGATGGCGTTTCTCACGGGCCCCGCGCTCTCGCTCGTGAGCTTCGGCCGATCCATCGAGGAAGCACGCATCGCGGGTGAGCGGCTGTTCGACGTGATGGAGATGGAATCCGAAGTGCGGCCCTCGCCGCTTCGGTTGCCCGCGTCGCATCCGGGAGACGTTCGCTTCGATCACGTCACCTTTCGTTATGGCAGCCGCGCGACAACGCTCGCCAATGTGTCGTTGCGCTGCATGGAGGGGCGGGTGACCGCGATCGTTGGGCCGAGTGGGTCGGGAAAGAGCACGGTCGCGGCGCTGGTGCAGCGTCTGTACGAGGTGGATGAGGGACGGGTTCTGATCGGCGCGCACGACATCAGGCATCTCGATCTCGCGAATCTGCGACGCCGCGTGTGCGTGGTGCCGCAGACGGTGGATCTCTTTGCGGGCAGTGTCCTGGAGAACGTCGTGCTGGACGATCCGCGGCCCGACGTCGACCGTGTGTTGCAGCTCTGCGACGACATCGGGCTGCGGGAGCGTATCGAGCGGTTGCCGGCGGGATTCCTGACGGAGGTCGGGGAGCGGGGTATCTCGTTATCCGGCGGAGAGCGGCAGCGTCTCGCCGTGGCGCGCGCGCTTTATCGCCAGCCTGCGGTGCTCATCCTCGACGAGGCGACGTCGGCGCTCGATGCGGCGAACGAGCAGCTCGTTCTGGCGGCCGCGCAGCGTGCGGCTCAGACGGGGACGACCGTGATCGTCATCGCGCACAGGCTGGCGTTGATTCGTGGGGCGGACCACATCATCGCGCTGTCCGACGGTCGTGTGGCCGAAGAAGGCCGGCATGTGGATCTGCTTGCGCGGAGTGGAGCGTACGCGACGCTCTGGGCCGACCAGCATACCTCTGCGCCGCTGGCCGCCGCCGGATAGCCCTCACGGAGCGTGGGTCTTCGCGATACGATTCGAGGACCTGGCCCGTCTCCGGATGCCGATCATGCGAAAGGGAATTCAGGACATTGCAGCAATGCTGGCGTCCGCGGTGATGCTCACCGGTTGCACGCCGAACGACCCGGAAACGGCGGTGAGTCCGGTGCAGGCCGTGACGCGAACTACCGAGCGCCTCCAGCAGTCGAATGACGTCTACACCCGGCGCGGCGACGACGGTGTGCTGATCACGAAGGTCCAGGAGCCGGCGCCGAAGGTGTGGGATGCGCTCAAGGCTGCGCTGGCGGATCGCAATGTGACGCTGACCGTCTTCGACCGTTCGGGGGGCCGGATGGGCGACACCGCCATGGTCTTCATGCGGCGATGGAGTGGTCAAACCGCGTCCTACTATTTCGATTGCGGGCAGTCGATGACGGGGCGGCGTGCCGACGAGGATCGGCTTCGCGCAGTGCTCCTGGCGCAGTTGACGCGCCTTCGGGAGGACACGATCGCGGTGGCGGTGCATTTCTCGGCGTTTGCGTCGCCGATCACGATGGGGGCGAGCGCGGCGACGGCACAGTGCACAAGCACGGGACGCGGGGAAATGGACCTGCTGGACGACGTGCGGCGGCGGCTCGGGATCGTGCAAGCCAGGTGACGCCGCGTCGGTGACAAGGGGGTACACTGAGGCGCCGGGAGTGGCTAGACTATCAGGTCGTCTGACGCAGGCGGCCAGGTAGCTCAGTTGGTAGAGCAACGGACTGAAAATCCGTGTGTCGGCAGTTCGATTCTGCCCCTGGCCATTGCTGTAACTCTTTTTATAACAAGGTGATACGAGACGGCGGCCACCTCGCAAGGTGGCCGCTTCCGTGTGAAAAGTCCCCAAAAAGTCCCCAAAGTTGCGACAATCTTCAGGGAAGAGTCTCTGCGCCCTGAAGTCCAACTCCCTTACTCGCCGAAACGGTGTCTGGGCTCGGCTTCATGCACCTGTCGAGCTGTGTCGCCGAGGGTCCGCGAAGAAGCGAACACTCCGCGTCACTTGGGCGATCTTGTCTGTGAGTGGCGCACAAGGAAGCCGACGCAGCGAACGAGGGGCTCGACGAATGATGTGCAGAAAGACGGCGCCATTCACGCAGCAGACCACCCGTCGGCGTACCAGATTCGCGAGCGCAGGGTGGTACCGGAGATCGGGCTACGGCTTACGAAGCCGGCGCAAAAGCAGCAGCTTTCCGGCCCCGTAAATGAGTGAGCTACAGAATAGGCGTAGGCAGCCACATAGGCTCTCTAATCAGGCCATTCTGCCTTTTGAAAGAGGTCAGATATGCTGAATCCACTCGCGGACTTCGGCAAGACGGCACAAGGACTCGCTCGAAACCCCTTGGGCATCATCGCGCTCTTTATCGTCCTGGTGTACGGCATCGCCGGACTCGTGCTCACCAGTTCCGTCGCCAGCCTTACGCATGACGAGCGACAGCCGCTGCTCTGGTTCCTCGTAGGATTTCCGGTTATCGTGCTGGGCGTCTTTGGCTGGCTAGTAAGCTCTCATCATAGAAAGCTTTACGGCCCGCAAGATTACAAGAGTGATCGCTCCTTCTTGCAGACTCTCGCCCCGGATGTGCAACGACTCCGCCTCAATGAAGAGGTGGCCAGACTTGAGGGCGCCGAGGACAATACGTCCGTTGAAGAGGGTGTTTCTCCGCCGGCTGGCTTTTCCCTACCGTCGGCGATACGGGAGGAGCCAAATAGACTCCCTGCCGGGTCGGGCCCGGTTGAAGCAGCCGAGCTCACAACGTCAGCTCAGCGGCGCGCCGAGTCTCGGGCGGCTGTACTCCTCGCAGAGGAGCTGGTGTTACGACAACTTGAGAGCGAGTTTTCTGCCCCGGCGCGCCGCCAAGTCACGATTACCACGCCAACGGGATCCGTGAGTCTCGACGGCGTGATTCCCAATGAGCACGGAGGAGTCGCTATTGAGATCAAGTTGCTACGCCATGCGACGGCGGAGAAGAATGCGTTGCGCCTGGTAATGGAGTTCACTTCGATTGTTCACCGCTTCTTTGCCATTCAGCCCGGTGGTGATTGGCTCTTTGTCCTAGCAATCGTTTGTGATGATGTGCCGATACCTACGCGGTCTCTCGTAGAGGGTCGGCTTCGGCGCGCATCAAAGGATCTCGGCAAACGAATTGAAGTTCGCTTCTATGACCTCGCCGCTCTCCGGACAGAGTTCGGCGTGCCGGCTGCTTAACGAGCGCTGAAAACAGGATGACGACAACGGCACCATGCAATTTGTCTAAACCGCGTGTTCCAGCTGGCCTCACCTCCACGCGATTCCCGCTGTACCCGCCACCACACGAGGCAACGCATGGCCGAAGTGCGCGAACTTGCGGTGTCCAGTCTCTGGCTCGACTCTCGGAACCCGCGATTGCCGGAAGGCGCCGACGGCCAACCGGAGCTCATTCGAATCATGGCTGAAGTGCAAGGCGACAAGCTGCTTGCCCTCGCCGAAGACATACTCGACCAGGGGCGACATTTTCGAACCGCCTGTCGCTCCTTCGCGACGTCACCCAGAGAGGCAACGAAAAGCGCAAAGTTGATCAGGTCGGTCAGTCGTTAGGTATCGGTCGTTTTCAGTGTGATTGGACGCGATGCGAGTCACACGGTTCGACAACGGTTCCTGATATTCAACGCTCCCCAATCAAGGAAGTCCGCTCCTTCCCCTTCATGGTCTTTCTTGCGGGCGGCGTTTCGCGGTTACATCGTCAATGGCGGTGTAGGCCGCTCGGCGCACACCTTCGAGCTCGCCACAAACAATGAACGCCGGCGAATTGGGGGCTTTCGTATGCCTGGTCCAGTAGTCGCGCACTGTGGCAGGCGCATAGACGATTCTGGTACAAAGCCACCGGCCTTCCCGCTGGCCAACGTCAACCTCGTCGCTCAGCGTCTGCGAGGGCTTCTCGCCGAGCTGCGTCCCGCCGCGGTCGTCTCATCCGCCGCTAACGGAGCGGATCTTTTGCTGCTACTGGTCGCGGGCGAACTAAAGGTTCCTCAACACGTCATCTTGCCATTCGACGTGGAGCGCTTCAAGAAATCGTCAGTTACGGATCGACCGGATGCGCGCTGGGGCCCGTTGTTCGACCAAGTAGTGCGCGAGGCTAGGGCTGCGGGCACGTTGACGGACCTAGGGACTGGCGGCTCGGACGATGTCGCCTATGCCGCCGCAAACGAAGGGATCCTGCACCGGGCCAAAGAACTGGCCCAAGGAACGACTCCGATTGCGCTTGTCGTGTGGGAATATGAACGCCCGATGCCCGAGTCGGACTTTGCCCGTGACTTCGCCAAAGCGGCGGTCAACCAGAAGTTCGTGCTGCGTATCGTCCAGACAAGCTCGCGATCGATCAAGAACACGCCGAATGTCGCTCAGGCTAAGGCGGTACTTCAGGGGAAGGCCCTCGACGCCAACGCGGCGCTCGCCCTCTGCTTGGCACTTCGACGTGAGCTTGCGTTTTCGTGGGCGCGTGACCTCGCGCAGATGATTCGCATGAGGGACGGAACGCCGAAGGCGCTCCAGTTCTCCTTGCTGCGTATCGAAGCAACATGCACTTACAAGGACCTCGCGCTTCCTGCCGAGACCCGGCTCGCAAGAGCCGTCAAGCTACTGCGGGATGCCAGAGAAAACCTCGACACTGAAACGGATCCCGAAGTTCTTGGATTAGCCGGCGCCATCTACAAGCGGTGGTGGGAATATGATGGGCAGCGCTGGCGGCTCGAGCGTGCACTTCGCTATTACCAGCGCGGGTACGGCGCGGACGAGGCGACGGACAACGGATATCAGGCGATCAACGCCGCTTATTGCCTGGATCAGCTGGCACGTCTGGACCTGGTGGTCGCTCGTGACGCCGGCAAGCGTGAAGATGGAACGACGACTATCGATGAATCGATCAGGCAGTCCGCTGACGCAAGGGAGGCGGAGGCGCGCAGAATACGGGAGATGCTGGTAGACAGGCTACCGACGCGGTTCGAGGACGACCTGAAGCTCCCGGCTAAGGACCGCAAGCTGCAAGGGTGGTGGTTCATCGCAACCGTCGCCGAGGCGTATCTCGGGCTCGATCAGCATGACAAGGCGAAAGAATGGCTGTCGCGAGGTGCCGGGCAAGGTGAGGACTGGGAGTATGAGGCGACCGCGACGCAGATGGCGTCGTTGGCTCGAGCCCGACACGCGCTCACCAGCGAGGCCGACTTTGACGAGAAGTCACCGGCTTGGCTCGCGGTTCGCGACGGAATGGCCGGCATCGCCGTCGATAGCGCTCACTCGGCCTTTCTGGGCAAATTCGGTCTGGCCCTCTCGGGCGGTGGCTTCCGGGCCGCATTCTACCATTTGGGCTTGCTTGCACGGCTTGCCGAACTCGATGTCCTCCGAAGCGTGGAGGTCATCTCATGCGTTTCAGGCGGATCGATTGTTGGGGCCCTGTACTACCTCGAGGTGCGTCATCTTCTTGAAACGACACCCGACGATCAGATCACGTGCGAACACTACATTGCGATCGTGCAACGAATTCAGAGAGACTTTCTCGCAGGCGTCCGCACCGACATCCGATCACGCTTGGTGGGCGATGCGCGAGGCGCACTTCGTGACGCGTTCTCGACGTCGATCTCTCAAACGACACTTCTCGGCGAGCTGTTGGAGACGACTCTCTACAGCGAAGTCCCGGACGGCGAGGGATTACTCGAACGGCGAATGGCCGATCTCTACATCGAGCCGGCACGGAATCCGGGCGTGAAGTACGATCGGCAACGGGCATTCAACCCCCGCCTTGAGAACTGGGGACGCCGAAACAAGGTGCCCATCCTCATCATCAACGCGACGACGCTCAACACGGGCCACCTGTGGCAGTTCACCACGTCGTGGATGGGAGAGCCGGAGACCCGCGCCGATCAAGTTATTGGGTATGTACAGGATCTAAGACCAACTCGCTACACCGATGCACCCCCGCCGCATGATAAGATGCGCCTCGGCTGGGCCGTTGCGGCATCAGCAGCCGTTCCAGGCGTTTTTGACCCACTGACTCTCGTTGGGCTATTCCCTTCGCTAGTGCTTCGATTGTCAGACGGCGGCGTTCACGACAACCAAGGGACCGCGAGTTTGCTCGATCAGGATTGTTCGTCCTTGGTGATCAGCGACGGCAGCGGCCAGCTGTCCATCAACGAGGACCCTGGCACCGGCCGACTTGACGTCCCGATCCGGGCGAATGACGTGCTGATGGCGCGGGTGCGTGAGCTCGAATTCCAGTTGGTGGCGGCGCTCAGGAGGTCCGCAGTCCTGCGCCGCGTCGTGTTCGTTCACCTTACACAGGGGCTCGCCGCCGATAAGACCTGGACGCCCTACGGCATGCGTCAAGACGTGCAGGCCTTACTGGCGCGCGTGCGCACCGACCTCGACGCATTCAACGACCTCGAGGCCTACGCCCTGATGCAGAGCGCTTACCTGGCGACGACCCACGAGTGGACGCAGCAGTCTCGCGACTTCCCACGAGCGACGCCGCAAAGAGCGCCGTGGCCTTTTGACGAAGTGGCGACGCTCGTCGCCGCCGACACGGAGACTGCTGCGGAGTACTCGCGAGTCAAGAAAGTCCTTGCTGCAAGTCAGCGCAAGCTGTGGAAGGTAGCAGCACTTTCGCCCGCGCTCACAAGCATTGGGAGGGTTGTTCGACGGGTGTCGACGCCATTCAAGAGCAGCAAGCCAATGACGCATCGCGTAGCGTCCGCGATCGTAGGAACGTTGACTGCCGTGCCTCTTTGGATACATCGGAGGATCGGCAGAAATAGGTGGCTCAAGGCCGGTAGGCTGAAATGATCGGACGTCCCACTTAATGCCGAGCTTTGACTGGCAGGTGTCAGCGGACGCACTATGGCGGGATCGCTATCCCGATTGGGCTCACGGCTACGGCTTGTGGACAAACCGCCCAAGCACAGCGATTCCGCGGGTCGACGACATCGCCGCGCTACGCTACAACACGACCTGGGGTGGAGGCTATTTGGCGTGTCCTCGCGTCTTCGTCTCCCATCGTCAATCGGACGCGTCGCTAGCGCGGACCGTAGCGTGGATCGCCCGGTCCCACGGATTCCAATACTGGCTCGACGTTGAGGATCCGACACTGCAGGGGCTCGGGGCGAAATCGGCCACGGCCTTGGCGACAGCTGCAGTTATCGAGATGGCGCTCCTAAACTGCACGCATGTCGTCGCAGTAATGACCAACAACACCCATGGAACAATGTGGGTGCCCTACGAATACGGTCGGGTCAAGGAACCTACACCGCACTCGACGCAAGCAGCAACCTGGCTCCATCCGCATTACGCGCATCCAGTGCCGGAGTATATGCTGCTCGGCAGCGTACTCACTTCCCGTGTGGCCCTCGACACCTGGTTCGTGCACCAGATGCTGGGCTGGAACTCGACTTACGGATCATGCGTCGGCCTTTCGCGCGATTCCTGGACCAGTGGCGCGGTCGACCCTCTGCCAGAATGAAAGGCGGCGGTCGGCGTCTTCAATAGGATGACAGTATCGAGCGATTTGACTGCGCGCCCCATCTTCTTGGCGAAGCCGCGCAGTTCGTATCAGCGCAGCTTCTCGATAGCGGCAGCAAGTTGCGGCCAGGCAACCACTAGGAGCTTATGGTCTGCAAAGGCCTTGGGGAGGTTTTGCGGATTATTTCCACTTGGATGCACTCCAAGAACGTGCTTACCTAACTCGATGCTCCGGCGAATCTCCCAATCAACCCAAGGGCTTCTTGGAGTAGAGTCAGATAGGAAGACAACGGTCACCGAAGACTGCGAGATCCGGTCCTCGATCTTCTGCTTGATGTACGCAGCCCGCGCGCTGTCAATCGGATCGGAGACGGACCAGTCGTTGAACTCAAGTGCCACGTTTTCGTTCCTCGCTTGTCCTCGAAGCAAGTTGACGTACGTAACATCTTCGTACGCGAAACTGAGGAAGACATTTCGCTTACCCTGCTGCTCCCCGGCCATGAGTTCCTTCTTGGCCTTGTCGATTAGGGATTGGACATTGCCGATATAACCGGGTCCTCCACCGCCACCGCCCATAGTCAGACCTCCACTCCTTGGAGTTCGCGGCACGATATGCACTGCCCGCAAGGTTCAGGACCGCCCGCGTGGCACGAGTACGTTCCTGCGACACCCTTTTCCCGTGCAATAGCCGCGACATCCGCCTTGGAAAACGACATTAGTGGCGCGATAACACGTAGTTCCTTCCCTAGCGCTCGACAAAGAAGCGCCTCCATGTCACGCAAGAAGCTCCGGGTTTGATCGGGAAAAATGCTGGACGCCTCATCGAGGAGGCCGATGTTCACCGCGCTTGCCCCAACGCGATGGGCGTAGGCACCAGCGACGATCAGGAAAAGTGCGTTGCGGCATGGCAGAAAAGCGTCCCGTACAATGTCAAGGGTTCGATCGCTTAAACCGGACGGTAGTAGGGCAGCGTAGCCTGGCAGCGAGGCGATTGCGGCTTCCGGGAGGCCGAGCCGGCGAAGATTCGCCTGACACGATCTCAGCTCGCGATCCCGGCCGAGCTGGCCGTAGTCGACAAACAGAGGAAACTGGGTCAAGCCGGCCTCGTGCGCCAAGGTGGCCATCACACTGGAGTCCAAGCCGCCCGAGACAAGCGTTACTACGCTCATGCGGCGACTTCGTCCGCCGCCTTCATTGTTGCCCAGATCGCCCAATCCATGCATCCAAGACTATAGCCGAGACTTCGCGCGTACTCAGCAAGCCGGTTTTCGATGCGCTCGTACTCAGGAAACGACGTCGGCAATCGCGTCTCCGCCCCGACGAGCCTCACGCTCTGCATGAACCTGAGTACATATCGATCAATCACGGCGAGATCGAGGCTGATCCCCAGGTTCCGCAACATCATGCTCGTTTGCTTTGGTCCGAGTCCGGGGATGTCTGAGGCAAGCGAGCGTCGTAATTGAAGAGTCGATACCTGAATGCTGAGCCGCTCAAGAAGAGGCATTGCTGAAATCGAATCACGCGCACCAGCAATCTGGGTTGCACGTGCCTGTGGGAATCGGTACGCACCAAGGCCGCGGCTCAGGCGCGCGCGCCCGGAAAGAAATGCCGACAGCCTTCGGCCATATTCGGCACTCCGCTGCGAATACCACCAAGAGTCATCAAGAAACCCAGCCGCAATGAGCGCGCCGGTCCATTGAACAGCTGATGCGTGGCGAACTTGGCTCGACAGGACACAGCCCACGAGTTGATTGCGTGCAGCTTGTTCGGTAAGAGCACGAATTGGGCGCGCTTCGAGAACCTTGGCAACCTCCTGGCAAAGAGAAACTACGACCGGTTCGAGGCGCGTTCTCACGGTCCCTCCTCCGGGAAAGCGCGGCGAAAGTCGGCGTACAGCAGCGGGCCAATGTCGGGAACGTAATTCAAGAGAATGTCCTCCTGACCGGCGTGAATCAACTTCCACATCGTTCTGCTCCAATCCTCAAAAAAATCCAGGTTGTACGATAAAACTCGTGAGGCATACGGCGCGCCATCATTCGAGGCGATCGCACGGGCGCGAACATTTGTTAGTCGTGCCAAGCATGGTTTCCCCACCATATCGAATTGCTGGAAATGGTAGAGTGCGGCAGATCGAAAGTCCGCGACTGTTCGACACCACTCTAGCCCGTCGAACGAATCCGCTCCCGCAGCCGCAAATGCCGCCATGGACAGCGGATTGCCTGTCCCCAGCAAATGAAGGGGATAGTAGCGTGGAAGGCGGTCAAGGGACGCACGCATCGCGAGCACGGCGGCAAACCGCTCTCGCAGCCCGTTACCAAGCTCGCGTTCCGGAATCGCAATCAGAAGTGGATCAATCGCCGCCGCGACCTCCGCAACGATACTCGCCGCCGCGGCCGCTGGCGCGCGCGCATTCACTGGTACGTGGACGATTGGGCATATGACGGTTGCGGCGCCGATCTTTCGCTGGTCGGCTTGGCAAGTCGCGATGATGCTCCTAGCGACCCTTCCGATTGACCCCTTCGGATCAACGGCGTCAAATTGAAATGCGAGATCTGGCCGACAAGCCGCTACAGTCTCGTGGTAGCGACCAACCCGCCACCCACCAGGATTTGCTCGGCCCCAATAGTCGTTGCGACGGGACGCCTCGTAGTTTCCTGAGTCCAGAAAGACAACCGTCTCAGTCTCCATTAGGCGACGGAATTCGCGGCCGAACCGCGTCTCTTGAGCTCGCAGGTGCCAAGCGTCATATGCTGAAACGAGCACGGCCCCAGGCCCCAGGCCCCGAAGAAGCGTTAAGCCAACCACCGGTGGTAGTCGCGTCTCAAAACTCGAGATTGACAGCGCGAATGTCGGCAACTGCAGTTTCTTGCTACCCACGGCCAAGCTCTTTGGTCGCTGGTGCCTGACCTCTTTCTTTGGGCCAACCGTTTGGGTGACTTTGTGACGGAGCTTTTGAAACCCTGGGTCTTGCGTGTCGCCCCTCCAGCCCTCAGCAGGAGTCCGATTGGCGCCGCCGAAGCCCATTGGAATCTCCGGCTTTCCGATCACGAACGGCAATATTGGCTTGCCAAGTTCTTGGGCAAGGCTCATCTCATCTCTGAGGATGGCGCTACGCCGTCCGCGAACAGCGCTCGATAAGAGCGGAACGACAGCGCGACAACGGGGGAGGTAAGATCGCACGTGCTGCTCCCAATCCCCGTGCGCAATGTCTTCTGCCCACCACACAGTCCAACTCTCACGAAGGAGCTCGACAAGCCGAGTCGCGAGACCCAGATCGTCGGAAACGAATAGAACGCACAGGTCGTACTCCTCCTCGGATGGCCTAGTGCCCGGCATCGACCCCCGTTTAGTTAGAGGAATTCTGCGATCCTGACGGTCCGTCTACCCTGGCGGCAACGAGCCGTGCGTCCCATCTGATCGTTCACGGTTCAAATCTTCACCCCTTCTGCAGCAGCTCGGCCATTCCGGATATGGCGACGTTGTACGGAGTATCTGGCAAAGGGAACATCAGCTCAGAGTGACTGACTGCCGAGAACTTACGCGCCTGGCACACGGCACAGCAGGCGGAAAGGCGTGGCGGTTAGCGGTGAGCGCGGCCAATGGCCGTCTCGTTGTGCGCCAACACGACGGCGCGGATCTGTGCGATGTCCTCAGCGTGCGGTGTGCGGTCGATGGAGAGCAAGAGGCGCGTCGGGGTCATCATCTATGATCTGTATTGCCGCCAACGCCAAAGGTCAGGTGCGGGCCGTCCGCTGCAACGCGTGTTACCCAGCAGGAGCGGAAAGCTGTGACAGCCACTTCGACATCGCTAGGGTGCCGATGCGACGGAAAGGCTGCGGCTCGGATCCTTGCTTTGACGGAGCCATTTACCGAGCCAAAGCCTCGCGAACCACGTAGGCGCTCCCTTCGGACCCGACCTTGCAAATGCGTTCAATGCCGTACGCATCAGAGGGCTCAACGTAAACCTGAACGCCAGCTTTGGTAGGCGTGCATCCGTTCAACCTATTGGCCAAACGTCGTCAGAGCCCGCGTGTCTTGGTTCGAATAATCGCACTCGCGCGATGCAACGCTGACTCGCTCAGACATACTACATAGTCACCTTTGAGGGTGAACGGTCCCGCTGCGGATAGATCCAGTTGCGCGACCGCAACAGCGGAGGGCGAGGCCGAGTCACTGCGAACCAACGCCCCAACGATTGCGACCACTACGCGCGCGCATGACCCGAGAAGCAAAAGTCAAAGCGGCGGTACATGCGCTTGTTCTGCGCCCGCTGCTGGGGAGTTAACGTCGCCCGCCAAGGATCAGGGGCGCCGCAGTGAGGACAGCTCACCGTGCCGACACTCACCTGTTTTGCGCAGCCTCGACAGAGCGTCAGCGCCATTGTCGTTCATCTCCGGCGATAAGTAACCTTTGCGGTGCGTGTTGGCGGCCGTTTTTCCTGGCAATGCAGCGGAAACTCGCGAGCCGAGCCATGATTACGCCGTTTGTCGACTGGATCGGTGTCTCTTTCTCGGGTAAGTGGCGGGCGGCACGAGCGCAACTATATCCAACGAATCGCACCGCCTTTGTATTCGATGTAGCGGCATCGTCCTATCCGTTCAAAGACCACCCATTGGAGGAGCGGCATGGGTTACACCAAAGAATACTTGGAGTGGCTCGAAAAGAAACGCATGGAAGGCGAAGAGGTACTGGATGAGCTTACCGCGAGACTCGGTTCGAACGCCGCTTCGTTCGGCTGGATGACGGAATTCGCGAAAGAGACGTTGGCCGAGGCAATCGAGCACGCGCGTGGTCGACCGCCGCGGTGGGACGCGTTCCTGTCATATGCTGGCGAGCACGAGTATACGCTCGCCGTGCCGCTGGCAGAGGAACTTCGCAAGCGCGGCTGCAAGGTCTGGATCGACCATGAACGGATTCTAACTCCGCCTGACGGCAAACCGGGCGGCATTCTCTACCGATTCATTCACGAGGGCATCGCTCTGTCGCGCGTCGGGATTGTGGTTGTGTCCCCCGAGTACCTAGTCCGTGAGTGGACGAGGCAAGAATACTTCGGCCTTCGGCTGAAGGGAGTGTCGAATCTGTTCTTCGTTCTTCACGACGAAGACGGGGGAACGCTGAGGAATCGGCTCCCCGACCTCGCAGCCGATCTCGAACAGGCCCGTGCGCGGGTGGCATCAACGGCCAGGAACTCCATCGGAGAGATAGCCCTGCAGATCGCCGAGTTCATTGAAATAGTCGCGAAATCGTCGGGCACCGTCCCACCGCAACCGTAGCGCGAAACAAGCCGACTCGCTTACGCCAGAAAGGTCCTGTTAGCACCTCATACCGCACGGTAGGTCACGCTATTAACACCGGAATAGAATTGCGCACGTTCACCGGGCAGAATTGCATACGCGGTGGGGGGCGAGCCGCCTGATAATCCGTGTGTCGGCAGGTCGATTCTGCCCCTGGCCATTAGTGTAAGTCGTTGTACAATTCGCCGATACGAGAAAGTGACCGCCTTACCAGGTGGCCGCTTTCGTGCAAGAAGGTTCCCCAAAAGGTCCCCAACCCGGCCTCACGACGCGTTCGCTGTTGCACCCGGTGCTCGCGACGTAACAGGCGCGATCAGGTCCTGCAATTCAGCGGGAGGCGTGACATGACGCGCCAACAGAACGGCATCGCGTTGCATATCGAATGATAGGCCGTGAGCTGCCACATTGCGGCTAAAATGTCGGTCCTAGGAGCGAGCGTCCCGTTTGTCCAAGGCGGCTAGCGACTCAGCGCAGGTACGACTTGGCGATCATCATGTGCACGCCGACGTTGCCGTCCACGAGCTGCGTGATGTGCAGGTCGGCGGCCATCGACGCCGCCTGATACGCCTGCGTCCGCGTGATCCCCTTGGTTTCTTGAAGGAACTTGACCATCTGCCCGATCGCCGTTTTCGTGGCCACGACCAGCGACGTGTCCGTCCCCATCGTGATCCAGTGCGTCGGCGTCTCGCCGCGCGGCCACTCGAGCTTCATATCCTTTCGCACGATCAGCTGCACGCGGCCCTTGAGGTTGGTCTCAATGGCGGTCTGATCCACCTCGCCGTCGCCCTGCGCGGCGTGACCGTCGCCGATCTCGAGCAGCGCGCCCTTCACGAAGACAGGGATGTACAGCGTGGTGCCGGCCACGAGCTCGCGGTTGTCGAGATTTCCCGCGTGGCGGCTGGGCGGATTGCTGCTCACGCGGCCGAGCGCCGGCGCCGGCGCTACGCCCATCGAGCCCCAGAACGGCCGCAGCGGAACGGTGATTCCGGGTGCGACCTCCGCCGTCATCCTCTGCCGGTCCATCTGAATGAGTCGGGTGGCGCGGGGCTCGCACAGCTCGCGCATGTAGCCGCTACACCCATTGTACCCGTACGCGATCGGCAGCGTGATCGACTGGATGCGCACCTCGAGCACGTCGCCCGAGTCCGCGCCCTCGACGAAGATGGGCCCGGTGAGGATATGGCCGCCCGGACCCTTGAGCACGGCTCCGGTGTCCTGGGTGACGATGTCGCGCAGGTTCTGCGGAATGTCCTCTGGCTTCACGCCCATCGCTTCGAGCCCCCGCGGAGTGTTCGTCAGCATCGTCTCGATCTCGACGATGTCTCCCGACTTGATCCGCACCGCGGGGTTGGCTTCGGACCAGTAGTACCCGTACGCCACCGTCGTGGGCGTCGCCGGCAGTTGATGAACCGTTTGCGCCGCGAGCACGACTGGGGATGAGAGACCGACCGTGAACAGCATGGTTCGCAGGGCAAGACGCGTCATGACTCCTCACGTGTGTCGTTGAGCGACAATTCGGCGGCCGGATCCGCCAGCTACACAACTTCCAAACTGTCCACGAAGCAATCGAGACCACCACTCGCGAACCTCTCAAGTAAACCAGGCGTCGGCAAGAGCTGGATATGCTCTCTTGACCAAATAGAGGTTCTATAATAGGTTAAGAAACGATACCTAATGTATCTTAACAAGAACTATAATGGATCTCACAGGCGCTGGAGAGGTGAGCGAAGCTCTCACGCTGGTCGGCGAGCTCCTGGCCGCCGAAGGTCACGAGTACGCTGTGACGATCCTCGGCGGAGCCGCGCTCAATCTCCTCGGCATCGTCGAGCGGACGACGACCGATGTCGACATCCTCGCGTTTGCAACTCCTTGGTCGGGTGACCACGCGCCAGCACACGTGCACCTTCATGCGCCACCGGAACCGATCCCGGAACCGCTGGCACACGCGGCACACACTGTGGCGCGCGACCTGGATCTGGACCCCGATTGGCTCAATACGGGACCAGCGCTTCAATGGCGCGTCGGATTGCCGCCGGATCTCGAGATGCGCGTGCGCTGGCGCCGCTATGCATCGCTCTGGGTGGGCGTCGTCGATCGATACGATCTGGTGTTCTTCAAGCTGTTCGCTGCGGCCGATTCGACCGGCCCGAAGAGCGTGCACTATCAGGATCTCCTCGCGCTGAACCCCTCGATCGCGGAGCTCCAAGCCGCAGCCTCCTGGGTCCGGCAGCAAGACGCATCAGCGGCGTTCAGCAACGTTCTCGACCGAGTGGTAGCCCATGTGCGCACGGATCTCGGACTCACCTAAGTCTCCCAAAGCCTCCGACACCGGAGACGCTGGGCTCAAGCTGGATATTCTTCGAGCCAGGCTCCGGAACGTCACGCTCGATGTGGTCTGGCGTCAGTGGCGGGCGCTGGGCGCGGGAGCGGCCGCGCGGAGCGGCCGAGGTGACCACGCCTCGTCAGCTCTCATCGATCCCGAGGCCTTACTCCTGGTCTCGTTGGCGCTCATGTCCGAGGAGCGTCGGTTGACAGATCTCCTTCATGACTGGGGAGCACGGAACTCCGATCTCCTGAGCGTTCAGCGGGTCAAGAATCTGGCTGCTGCGTATCCAGCCGAGGTGCAGGGCCGATTGCGCGAGCACCTCAGCTGGTTCGCCACGATCGCCCACGATGAGGGGAAAGACCTGCGCTGGCGATCCGTCGTCGGAGCGGCGCCGGAGATGGGCGCGATCGACGGCTCGCCTCAAACAAGGAAAGGCAAAGTCCGATCGACGCGTGCTCGGCTCAGCGAAGATGCCGCCATCATGCTGCGCCTTCGTCTGGGGTTCGGCGTCGGTGTCAAAGCGGACTTGCTCACGTACCTCCTGGCTCGTGTGCACGAGTGGGCGACCGTGCGCGAGATCAGCAAGGCGATTGCATATACTCCCGCCGCGGTTCGCAGAGCTGCGGAAGATCTCTCGGCCGCGCGCCTGGTCGAGTCACTGGAGGGACAGCCGGCGAGCTACCGGATCACCTACGAGCCCTGGCGCACACTGCTTGGGCTGGAGGAGCGGCTACCACGTTGGGCGAACTGGCAGGACCGCTTCGTTTTCACGACGGCGTTTCTGCACTGGGTGGATACGAGGTCAGCCCGACCGCCCAGCACATATGCGCTCGGTACTCAGGGAAGAGAATTCCTGGAGCGATACCGGTCAGCCCTGGAGCGCGATCTCGTGGTCGTCTGGAATGCGCACACCAAGATACAGAACTGGCCGGCGTTTCTAAGCCAGGCAGTGCACGACCTTGCCGGCTGGATGGAGGAAATGGCTTAGGCCGAAGTCGTAGTCAAGCTTGGAGTGGGTCGAGACCTCGCGTGTCATTGATCATCAGCCGGGAAGGTAGAACAACACCTCAACGGTGGTGCCGAGGGCGCGGGCGATGCGTAGCGCGAGCACCGTCGACGGGATGAAGACGCCATTCTCGACAGTGTTGATGGTCTTCCGAGACACCCCGACGAGCGTGGCCAACTCCGCCTGCGTGAGCGCGCATCGAGCTCTGGCCTCACGGAGCGAGTTCCCGAGTTCATCATGCATCGCGGTGCGCGCGGTGCTCGAGGTAGGCAAAGGTCAGGAGCGCGGCGGGAATGCTCGGTGTGACGATCAGGTAGACCGCCTCCCGGGCGCCCATTCCCTGGCTTACCGGCAACACAATGAGCCCCATCGCCACCACCATGGCGATCCAGTAGCCCGCGACGACCGCCGTCCGGTAATGGCTACGTGAGAGCTCATCGTGCAGCAGCTGCCGGATTTGCCGGTTGTAGACCAGGCCTCCGCCCGTGGCAAGGATGAGGAGCAAGGCGAAGGCGTTCACCGCCCACATGCCAGTTCGTGGGTGCTGCGCGTCCACCCCGAAAAATGGGTGCGTCAGCACCTGCACCATGAGGAACACTGCGGCGGCGATCGCGGATGCAAGCGCGCGCTTGCGCGACAGTCGATCCGCGATCTCCACGGGCGTCTTGGACGGCATTACCAACCTCGAATGGACTGGGTATGATAGTAACCTATAGGTGACTATTAATAACCTATAGGTTACATGCCGTCAAGTGGGCTACGGTCGGCCTGAAATAATCCGAGTGTTGGGAGCGCAAACGCCTCGAACGGAGTGAGAGGAGAACTACTGCCTCATCCGAGGGTCAAGCCGATAGGCCTTCCCTAGATACTCCTTGCCGCGAACACTGTCGCCCCGCGCGCGGAACGCAGAGCCCAATAGATAGTTGGCACCAGCATCGTTCGGGTCGATCGCCACCGCCTTCTGGAAAGCGGCAATCGCGCTCGCGTAGTCCTTCATGCTCACGAACGTGTTGCCGAGGGAGACGTAGCCCGCCACAAATCGTGGATTGCGCGCCACGATGTCCGTATACCATCTGACCGCCGAGGGAAAGTCGCGCCTGTAGGTGAACGCATCCCCAATTCCCATGTGCGGCTCCGCATACGCCGGATAGAGCGCGATCGCTCGACGGAATTCGGCCAGCGCGATCTCGTAGTCTTCATCCTGCCGACTCGGCGGCACCTTGTTCTGCTTCAACTCCTGCAACATGTGGTTGCCATAGAGGAAGTGAACGCGTGCACTGTTCGGTGAATGTCTCGAGTCGGCGGCGAAGAGGGTCGTGTCGTTCTTCCAGTCGGGATTGCGCGCCCAGGTCAGCAGAGCGGATGCAACGAGCAGCAGCGCCACCACGCCGGCGAACGCCGGATTGGCTGACCACGGGCGCCCTACGTGCGGCGCCGTCGGATCCAGCCGCAGCGCCCGCGCGAGCAGGAACACAAGCATAATGCAGAAGCCGAGCGAGGGCGCATACAGGAATCGGTCGGCCATCGTGGAGCGCGTGAGGAACAGCACGTTCGCCACGAGCGCCATGCTGATGAGATAGAACAGAATCCCATACGCCACGGGCTCACGCTTCGGCAGACGGATCGCCCCGTAGATCAGAAGTCCCACGTATAGCAGAAGCGACCCCATGGCGATCGGATTGTCGAAGCCAACGATAGGGATCTGACGAAACGAATAGTCGGATGACATCGGATGCGGGAAGAACAACAACCGCAGATACATCCCACCGATGTAGAACGCCGTGGCCTGCCGATGCACGAAGTCCGGTGCAGCCGTAAGCGAGTTGTCGATCAGGGAGATGGCGCCGCCCCCGATCTGGCTGGTCAGCACGGAGCTGCGAATCACCAGATAGACGCCGGCCGCGATGCCGATGGGTACCACGGCTCGCAGCATGGTCTTCGAATCGGGCCGACGGAAGACGAACAGCGTCATCGGCACGATGACGAGGAACGTGATGGCGCTTTCCTTCGACATCAGCGCCAGGAAGAAGTACACGCCCGACAGGACGAGATGCTTCTTTCGCGGTGCACTCACGTACGTCACACACCGCCACACCGCGAGCATCGAGAACAAAAACGCGAGCAGCTCATCTCGGCTCTTGATATTCGCGACCACCTCGGTGTGAAGCGGATGTGCGATCCACAAGAGGGCGATGGCGAATGGCACCATCGGGTCATAGCCAACGAACAGGTCACGGAGAAACCTGAATAGCACGACCGCCGTCAACGCATACAGGATGACGTTGATCCAGTGGCCCAACGCCGGGGATCCCGGCGCGATCTGCCACTCGAGGGCGAATATCACGAGCGACAGCGGGCGATACAGCCAGTCGTTCATGCCGTCCAGGCCATACCAGTAACCGGTGTGAAGCATCGCCGGGATGGCTCGCACGCCTGCCATCGTGAGGCGGTTGCCGTAGATGGTGGGGTAATCGTCGAGGGCGTAGCCGTGGTGCAGCGTGTTCACGTACAACAACACGGCGAGGCACGCGCACGTCACGCCCATCCACTTGTCCCGAGCCATCATGAACATCGCTTGCGGAACGAAGGATGCGAACGACCTGCCGCGCCAGAAACGTGTGCACACAGCCCCCGTGTGCGCCAGCGTCCCCGGACGATCAGTCGCCGGTCATGGCGATGGCGTCACCTCCGGACAACACCCTCACGCCGTAGCGCTCAGCGCGTGTGAGCCGCCACTTGAGGATCGGAGGCGTCACGAGCGTCGTGGCCATCACTGCCACCACAATCGCAGAGAACATTCGCTCATCGAGGATCCGCTCGCCGTGCAGCGTAAGCCCAAGTCCGATGTTCGCGAAGATGAGACCAACCTCTCCGCGCGGAATCATGCCGATTCCAATGGCAACGTGATCGAGCCCCGCGCCGAGACCACCGAGCGCACAGGCCTGTTTGCCCACTACGGCGGCGACGATCAGCAGCGCGGCGAGCCCGAACGCACCGGGCTGTGTGAGCGTCCAAAGCTGCACACGCATTCCCATGACCACAAAGAACACGGGCACGAGGAACATCGAGATGGGACGTACGAGCTCCTCGAGACGATGCTCGCCCCGATCGAGAAAATCGCGATAGTGCGCTTCCTCGAGAATCAGCCCGCCCGCGTACGCCCCCACGATTGGTGCGAGGCCAATGACCGACGCGACATACGCCAGCGTGAAGCAGACGGCGAGCGCGACGGTGAGCAACACGCCGCGCCCCTGGAGCCTGGATGCGACCGAGAAGAGACGCGGCGAGAGAAACGCACCAATCGAGAACGCGGCGACGAGAAACAGAAGGGCCTTCGCCATCACGAACCCGGCGCCACCCAACGACACGCTCGTGCCGGTGCTCGCGGCGGCAATCACACTGCCGACGACAGCCAGAATCACCAGCCCGATGACGTCGTCGATCACCGCGGCACCGAGGATGATGCGCGCCTCTCGCGTTCGCGCGCGACCGATGTCCTTGAGCACACGCGCCGTGATGCCGACGCTCGTCGCCGTGAGCGTCGCGCCGAGAAACGCGTGCGCGTACACGCTCTTGTCGGGCAGAAGCAGAGCTCCCACCCACCATCCGAGCGCCCATGGTGCCGCGACCCCCAATACGGCCACGAGCAGAGAGCGCAATCCCACCTGCAACATGTCACGCAACGTCGATTCCAGACCGACCTCGAACAGCAGAATGACGGCACCCACCTGCGCCAGCAGATCGATGGTTGGGTCGGTCTTGATCGCCGCCAGCCATTGCAGGTTCGCCCACTCGAGGTTCCCCAAGACCACACCCACCAACAGCTCACCGAGCACCGCGGGCTGCCCGAGGCGCTCGGCGGCACAGCCACCGAGGCGCGCCCCCACGAGAATCACCGCAAGCGCAAGCAGCACGCTCGCGACGGGCGCGGGATGTGACGTGATGAGGGGGATCACGCGAGCGCTCCCCTCGGTGGTGTGTGAATGGACATCACGACTTCGATGATTGGCATGCGCGCAGCGCCGAAGGCGCTACGCGCACCCCGATGATTGTCAGGCTGCTTCGACCGCCTTTCTGCGCGGTGCTTCCGGCAACACTGCGGCGGAGGCGTGATCCGCCGGATAGGCGAGAACGCCCATCTCCGGAATATCCAGTCCCTCGTCTTCCACGCTCGACGACACCCGATGTCCGCGTACGAGCGCACCCGTGATCTTCCATGCGACGAATGCCGAGAGACCAACCCAGATCAGGTTCGAGAGAGCGCCGATCCCCTGTGCGATGATCTGCGTGCCGTCGCCGTAGAAGAGGCCGCGCACGCCACCCGTCACGTTGTTCGTGCCGTCGCCGTACGTTCCGTCGGCGAAGAGGCCCACAGCAAGCACGCCGAACAGACCGTTCACGCCGTGCACCGCGATGGCGCCGACGGGATCGTCGATGTGCAGCTTCTGATCGATGAAGGGCGCTGCAACGCTCACCAGCAGGCCTGCGACGAGGCCGATGATGACCGCCGACGGCGCGGTGACGAACGCGCATGGCGCGGTGATCGCGACGAGACCGGCCAGCGCACCGTTCGCGCACATCCCCGGATCCGGCTTGCCCGTCCGCATCCACATATAGATCATCGCCGCGGCACTTCCCATGGCGCCGGCAAGCATCGTGTTCACGGCGATGACCGCGATGCGTACGTCCATGCCGGCCAGCGTGGATCCCGCGTTGAAGCCGAACCAGCCGAACGCGAGGATGAACGTCCCGAGAAGCGCCATCGGGAGGTTGTGCGCCGGAATCGTGTTGGACGACCCGTCGGCGTTGTACTTGCCACGACGTGCACCGAGCATGATCGCGGTGACAAGCGCCATCACGCCGCCGGTGAGGTGAACGACGCCCGAGCCCGCGAAGTCCACGTACCCGTGCCCGAGGCCGAAGTTCTTGCCGAGCTGTGACAGCCAGCCGCCGCCCCAGGCCCAGTTGGCGAACACCGGATAGATGAGCGCGCCGATGAACACGCTGAACACGGCGAACGACGCAAACTTCCACCGCTCGGCGAGCGCGCCGGTGGGGATCGTCGCGGCCGTGTCCATGAACACCATCTGGAACAGGAAGTACGCGAACACGCTCGCGTTGTACGCGACGCCCGTCAGGAAGAAGCCCGTGGTACCAAAGAGGCCGAATTCCTTTCCGAAGAGTGTGAGCGTGAACTCGTGGCTGAGGCCAGCGTAGCCACCGAGCGTACTGAGCGCGCCGACGCCGCCGGCCTGGAGCGCGAACCCGATGACCCAGTAGGCGAGCATCGCGATCCCGTACACCATGAAGTTCATGGTGATGGTGTGGCCCGCGTTCTTCGCGCGCGTGAATCCTGTTTCCACGAGCGCGAACCCGGCCTGCATGAACATGACGAGGAAGCCGGCGACGAGCACCCAGACGAAGTTGATGGCGGTCGCAGCGTCGGCGACGGCCTTCGCGACGGCGTCGAGCTTGGGCGGCTCGGGCGTCGTGGTCTGAGCAAGAGCCAACGACGGCAGCACGAGCAGAACTGCGGCACACGCGAGCCAGTCGATGGGCCTGCGTCTTACGGTGCGTTGGACTTGCATTGTCTTCCTCCCGGCGGGGCGGTGGTGTGAGGTAGGCATGAAAAGCCCCCGTGGTCCGATGGGCTCACAGGGGCGTGTCGAGGGCATTCCTTGGCGACTCGGGGTCGCGCTCCGCTCCGTGCACCTCAACCGACGCCCGCACGCCAGCAAATCCACTGGGGAATTCGCTTGCGGACTGGCGTTCGTGGAGCGCTGGCAGATCGAACGGAACGAGTGCTGATCACGTCGATAACGTAGGCCAGCCGGTGCGTACTGTCAATAGAAGTCTGCAAAAACAGCAAGAAATCTCGCCATTTCCGTCAAATATGCTCAAAACATTGCTAATTCGACACAATTGTACGACCAACGTGCAAAATCAGTTCAAGAACATGAGCGTTCACGCCGCCCGCATCCGTGCGAGGTCCGCACCGGTAGCCATCCCTCAGGGCCGCTTCGCGCTCGGATCTCCAGTTGGTGGCGGCGCCTGATCCCTCGATCCTCGTGGGCCCAGCAACTCGGTGAGCAAAGGACGTAGCGCATCAGCCCAGATCTGATAGCCCTTCACAGTTGGATGAAGCAAGTCAACGGTCATGCCGTCGTAGAGCTTTCCGTTCTTGTCGGCGAGTTTGTCGTTGACGTTGATGTACCGAACCTTCTTGCCATCGGCAAAGCGTGAAAGGTTCTCGTTGATCCTGGTGATCTCCGGCATGACGGCCATGTCGTCGTTTCGCGGAAAGATGCCGGTGAGAACGATCGTCGCGTTCGGCGCCTTGTTCTGACAGAGCTCGAGCAACGCCTTCAGGCCGCGCGTGATGTCCGCGACCTTCTCCTGGTTGCCGGGCCGATTGCCAACGTTATTGGTGCCAGCGAGGATGACGATCACCTTCGGGTTCACACCATCGAGCTCGCCGTTCTCGATGCGCCAGAGCATGTGTTCGATGCCATCGCCGCCCCATCCAAAGTCCGCCGCATTCCAACCGAAGAAGTTCGCGTTCCAGTTGGCGAGAAAATCAGGGTAGTCCAACGCACCCCACCGACGCGTGATCGAGTTGCCCTCGAAGTAGACGTCGATCTTTCCCTTCGTGCGCTTCTCGAGAAGCTGCTGATGCGCAAGCATCGAATTGGCGTCGGTGCGCGGCGTCGGCTTATCGGCTGGAAACGGCACCGGCGGCGCGGGAGTATACGGGCGCTTGAAATACCTGTCAGCCCACGGAATGAAGTACTTCCAGTTTGGCGCATCGGTGTGTCCGCCGTCATGCTGCCGCCACGCGAGCTGACCGCCGGTGAGACTCACGTTCACCGCGGGCATCTTCTCTACCATATAGTCGTCGGAACGGCCAAGGTCTCTGGCGCCCAGCAACCGGAATACGGATTGCGCGGCGATTGCCGCCATGAAGCTGCCCTGGTGATCGAGCCACTTCGCGTCGCCCCTTTCCGGAATGCCGTAACTCACGAAGGTCAAGCGAGGCGCGCAGAGAGCGATCAGCTCATGCGCATCCACGGGAAGGTCGCCGGCGTTCTTGCTGCCAAAGCTCGCATCGGATGCGCCGTACTTGAGAAAGTTGCCGGCCATCCAGTGATACTCGCCGGGGCCCGTGAGGCTCTCGACGGCCTCACCCCAATTGCGACGGTGCAACTTCGCGCCGCCCTCGCCGGAGGAGCCAATCAACACGGCCGCGAAACGCTGATCGAAGGCCATGGTGACGAGTGCAGCCTTGCCGTATCGGGACACGCCCTCGATGCCGACCTGCCTGGCGTTAATAGTCCTTTCCGTCTCGAGATAATCGAGGGCTCGCCCGGCCCCCCAACCCCAGGCGCGCAACGCTCCCCAGTCATCCGGCTTCCGTGGTCGACCCTTGTTGACCAGCCCGATGATTCCTTTCGTCAGACCGGCGCCATTGTCGGCCTGAATGCTCGCAGGATTCACGAACGCGAAGCCCCATCCGTCGACGATGAGCTGCTCGGTATTCGGAGCGTCGCTGCCGGGACTTGGCGGAGGAAAGGAGAAAGTCCGCACGCCGGCAGGTTGAGGCGGAGCAGGTCGCCCAACGGCCTGAGCGAGCGGACGGCCGCCGAACAGAATCATCACTGGGGCAGCAGTCGCATCCGCCGGCAGCACGAGCGTCATCGAGATGTCGACAGCGATTGCAGGATACGCCGAGTTGTCGACATGTCCGGTGAGCTGTTTGCCGAGGACGCGACGGCCGCCTACGGTGCC